>CANCQK010000001.1 GCA_947380295.1 Bdellovibrionales bacterium
GTGGTGGTGGTGGTGATTCTCACTTTCGGAGAGTTCAAACCGTGCGGTTCCATCTCCAAATTCACATCGTCGAATCATTCCCGCCTTTTCAAGGCTAGCTAGTGAACGGTAAATAGTGGCTAAGTCGCAGGATTTTTTGATGAACTTGGAGTGAATTTCCTCAACTGTAAAGGGGCCATGGCGGCCCATGAGGGCTTCTAAGAGCGCTTTTCTAGAATCAGTCACCCGGAGGTTGGCTTTTTTCATTTCCTCCACGAGGTGGCTCAGTCTTGCGGATGTCCCGGTTGCCTTCTTGTTCATTCCGCATAAATACCCGTAAATGCGTTCGGGTGCAAAAGGCGAATGACTCAATGTGCTGGATTGATTCGGCGAGGGGGTTATTTCGTGAGGATTCGCGGCAAATGACTCCCGATTCGAGTGATGATCTCGTAATGAATGGTTTGTGCCCAGTTTGCCAGGGATTCTGCAGAGATACTTTCTTTGCCGTCTGATCCTAAGAGAATGGCTTCGAGTTGTGATTTCTTCGATTTGACTTGGGTGACGTCCACGATGATGTGGTTCATCATCACCCGCCCAATGACCGGACAGCGCTTTTTGCCAATCAAAACATGGGCCTTGCCTGAGACGATTCGAGGATAACCATCGAAGTAACCCACGGGAAAAACTGCAATCCTAGTTTCTTGGCTGCATCGGTAGGTGCAGCCATAACCTACATAACTTCCCTTTTTGATCCACTTTACAACTTGGCTTTTACATTTCCAGGTGAGCGCCGGTTTGAGCTCCGGTAGGGTTTTGAGTACTAGTTTTGCCGAAATTCGGGCCTCGATCGACGGCCAGAGACCGTAAAGAGAGATTCCAAAGCGTGCGATGTTGAGACGCGCCTCTGGGAGAATCATAGCCCCTGCACTTGCGCTGAGATGTTCTTCGATCGGACCTTTGAGCTTAAGAAATTTTTTGAGCCGCAGACTCATCGCTTTGAACTCTGTAACCTGCTCCAGCGCATAGGATTGCTCCGTGACATCTTCGGTATTCGCGAAGTGGGACATAATTCCGACCACTTGCAGGATTTTTTGTGCCCCTTTCAGAAAGGCGAGATCTTTGAGGAGATTCTCGGATCTAAAACCCTCACGCGATAATCCTGTATCGAGGTGGACGTGAACTTTGAGGGAGCAGGCTTTCTTCTTAAGTGATTGGGTATAGTCCTTCCATTCTGAACCGCCAATCACGACCTCGACTTCCTCTTGGCTACACTGATGGGCCTCTGCAAGTGAAATGGCGCCGATTACGATGATCCGTGCCGGGTGCCAGTAGTTCTGCCTTTCCAATTCTCTGATTTGGAAGGCATCTTGGGCTGAAATTAAGTAAATGGCGTCTACCTGAGACCTTACGGCTGAGTACACCGGAGCGAGCCCATGCCCATAAGCGTTGCCTTTGAGAACAGCGCCGATTTGAAAGGCATTTTTTGAAATGCTTTTAAAAACTTGGACATTTTGCTGAAGCGCTGAGGTGCTGACTTCAACCCAAGATGAGTAGCTTTGTTTTAATTTGGATGCCATGATGATCATCATAATCAATCTTGTAAAAAAAATCGAACTAAGGTGGGTTCTGTGACTCGAAGTCTTTTGATTTTTTGCACTCTCCTGATTTTAGAGAGCTTCTCCTGGGCGGGCGAGATTCGCTTGGATTCCCTCAAGGGGGCTGAAACGGTGACACGGATTCGCGAGGGACGCAGGGGTGAAATTCGGCAAGGAGCCGAAGTGCAAGCGGGCGACGTCCTGCAAACCGGCGAAGGAGTCACTGCCATTCTCATTTACTCAGATCAATCCAAGGTCCAGATGAGTGCTAAAACTGAGTTTAAGGTCGAAAGTCAGGTCGAGGAAACTCAGTGGAATCGCCTCAATTATGGCAGTGTTCGCGGAATGATTGAAAAGGCAACCTCGCCTACTGCTAAGCCCAAATTTTTGATTCGGACTCGTTCCGCAACTTTAGGGGTGCGTGGCACAGAATTCGTTTTTGCCCAATCTCTGGATGGACCTGCTCAGATTCACACCTTAGAGGGGGTGGTCGATGTGGGAAGGGACGAGTTGACCGTTTTGAGTGGTAAAGGGGTTCCTGTTGAAACAGGCCACTTTGTAGAAGCTCTCCCAGGCCGAGTCTCGAGTCCTCAGAGTTTTGATGTCAAAGAGTTCATGGAGAAGTTCAATTCAGAGTCAGCTGGGCACGCCGGCTCGATTGGATCCGGAGCGGCACAAGCGTCCGTGGGGCTACCCATGGGCTTGCCTAAGGTCAATACAGTTCCGAGTGAGCAGCCTCCTGTGCCGACCCATTTTTCGAATTGGGTGAGCCCCAAGTCGTTGGAGAAGCCCAATCCGGAGGGCTCCTCAGTTCCCGGTGAGCAACCCTCTCCTCAATCGCTGAGAGTTGCTCGGAAGGATTCTGATGAAAAGCGAGGAGTTCAGATGTTTAATTTTCAGATGGGGGCGTTTTTTACTCAGCTCCCCGACGCGACTCCCGTGAGGGCGGTTCACGCGGTCTGGAGTCCTCTGGTTCCTATTCCCATTTTGAGCTTTTTGTCACTCCGGGGAAACTTAGGCGGAGCATTTGCCCTGAACGGCTCACTTGCGAGTCGCTTTTGGATGTTTGATGCTCAAGTGTTGGCTCATCTTGCTTTAGCTAAGATTGTTTTTGTTGAGGCTGGGTGGGGGTGGCAATCCTGGAATAGCTTAGTTGTCTATAATAGTCAGATACTGGCAGCGCAAGCGGGTCTTTTTCTATACTTGGGGCCGATTGAGCGAGTCTTTGTTTCGGTGAACCGCCTTGTGGGTGCACCGGCCCTCAATGAATACAAGCTGGGAGTTGGCTTGGGGCTCTAGGCCTGGTTTGCATTGACTCTCTGCGTGATTTTTGAGAGAACCCGGGCCGCGAGGCCTGAGGTTTATGTTCCACGCAATTAGAAAGAATTTGATTTCCATGGTGCTGGGCTGGATTGTGCCCCTAGCTTGGGTGGCCGCTTCAGCTGCATTTTCTGCCGAAATCCCTCATCAAATTTCTGGTTTAGATTTAGTGACTGGAAAATCTGAGACCATTGCCCTGAGTTCAGGTCAAAAAGCAACTGTGATCGTTTTTCTTTCTACCCGCTGCCCCTGTTCCGCAAGTCATCAGGCTGTGCTGAATCAAATTGCTGGAGAGTTTGGGGCGCAGGGGATTCGCATGGTGGGAGTTCACTCCAACGCTAATGAATCCCAAGAAGAGGCTAGGACCTATTTCTCGGCAGCGAAACTGGCCTTCCCGGTAATCCAAGATCCTCGGACAGTTTTAGCAGATCAGTTCGAAGCGTTCAAAACCCCGCATGCTTATATCGTGGGGCCTAAATTAGAGATTCTTTTTCAGGGTGGCGTAGATAATAGCAAAATTTACGAACGAGCGACCCAGCATTATTTGCGAGATGCCTTGTCTGAGATTGTTCAGGGTCGTCTGCCACGGGAGAAGACGGTTCGTGTGGTGGGTTGCCAAATTCAAAGGCCCTAGATCGCAAGATCCAAATTCTGGTGATCATTCAAAGGAGACGCGGGATGTTCAAGTTAGCGAAGTTCAGGAATTTGAGTTTTTTCCTTTTTGCCATGGGATCCCCCGCTTGGGCCAATCCCTCGCAGTGCGATTTAGATTTTAAAAAGCTAAAAATTTGCGGAACCGTTCACTGGGAAAAGGCCCCGCAGGTCGTTGAAATGATTACCCCGAAGGACGCGGCGACCCTGACGATTGAGTTAAAGCCAAAGGCGCCTCGTACCAAGGCGATCCCTCAAGATTTAGAAATGACGGTCAAGCCTACTATGCCTTCTATGGGAGGACATGGCACTGAGCCGACTCGAGTGACTCGCACAACTGCTGCTTTGGATAAAAATGACTCAGCCATCAGATTTCAAGTTCAGGACATTTTTCTGAGCATGTCGGGTGAATGGAAGTTTCAGGTGAAGCTTAAGAGTCAGGGGAAAGAATTGGACCAGGCTTCGTGGCTGTTTGAATTGAAGTAGAGGTGGCATTAATGAAAAACGTAAAATATTTAAATTCTTTTTTGATTATTTTAATTTCTTTTGCTTTTGGGATGATGGGATGCTCACCGTTGTCGAGCCTTTCGACTAGTGACCAATACTCAGTAAGTCCTAATCGAACTCCTTCTCAGTATTCAGCAGGATGGTCTGCCCAGGTTTCAGTGCTTACGAACGCAGGAACTCGAGCCGCTGCCCTCCGATTGTGGCCTTCAGAAAGTCGAGTGGGTTCAGCAGTCGCCCCCACCCAGGATGAGCGCGAAGACGTAAGGCGCGAAATTCGAGTCGATGTTCGAGGGCCTTGGGGTATTTGCGATAACTGCTTTGAAGTTACCCCTCACGAGCTCATGCGAGATGAGGACGGTGGACACTATTATCTTTTGCCTGAGGTGAGATTTGATGAATCAGGGCCTTGGACGTTTCGTGTGAAACTTTTTGACCCTAAAAATCCGAAAGTAGTTCATGAAGTACGAGATCAAATCACTATTCACTAAGTTTGCCTTAAGTTTCTTTGTAGTTTTTTTTGGCTACAATGAACAAAGGGCCTGGAGCGCCCCTTGCTGTGCTCGTAGTGCAGCAGCTCCATTTTTAATTTTGACTGATGATGAGGCTCAAATTGGACTCGGGGTTTCGGCTGTTGATGCGGTCGCGAACGTCTTCGAGAAGGCAGCATTTCGCCCGTCTGGGAGGACTGACTTTACTAATCAATATCGCGTGGATGGAGCGCTCTTGCTCTCGGATCGCTTGCAAATGGGGCTCAGTGCGGCGATGGTGGGGCGATTTGTAGGATCGACTGGAAACCCCGAAAATAACCTCGGTTTTGGTGATACCCGTTTGAGTCTTGGTTATGAGTATCTCCCTGCCTGGAATTACTCAGCTTGGAAGCCTCAAGGATTCCTTTTTTCGGTAGTCACTCTCCCGACCGGTCGATCCAAGTTTGAGCTGGGCAGTGGTGACTCTAAAGCCACTGTCACGGGTCTTGGATTTTACTCCGTGGCGCTCGGAAGCATCTTTTTAAAGCGCTGGAACGTCATCGACGGGTTTATCATCGTCGAGGCTCATTACTCTCTCCCAAGGACCTTTGCTACCGCCTATGATCCTCAAGTCGTTGTCCCTGGATTGGGTGGGAGCGCGGGATTTGGGTTGGGTTGGAGTCCGGGGGGTGGTAATTGGCGCGTCGGATTACGAGTTCAGCCCCGTGTTGACCAGGTCCCGACGAACAATGGAATTCCCGAATACCTTGCGCTCCCTCGGGTGATTTCCAGTTGTGACACGGGCTTTGATCTGAGTTATATGTTAGGAAACAGTCAAACCATCATGATGTCCTATACCGATCAGACCTTGCTGGGTTATGCGGCGAATACGAATTTGAACCGGGTGTTGGCGTTGAACTTCCAGCATCGTTGGGAAAGATAAAAGGGAGAATTCCATTGGCAAAAAAACTGAGTTTGATTCAAGTTCTTTTTGGGATCGTCGTAGTCCAGCTGGGGGGGTGCCAGTCGGCTGTTAAGAAATCTCCTCAGGAAAAAGCCAATTTAACCGCGACCTACACAAAACCCTACGTGATTTTGGTTTCCTTGGATGGGTTTCGTTCAGATTACGTAGATCTTTACTCTCCTCCTTTTTTAAAGCAGTTTCGAGGCGAAGGGACTTCAGCAGAAAATCTGATCCCAGTCTACCCCTCCAAAACGTTCACCAATCATCTGAGTATCATTACAGGGCTTTACGCCGAGAATCATGGCATCGTTTCCAATTCATTTTATGATCCGCAGAGGAATGAGTCTTACTCCCTTTCTGATCGAGCTAAAGTCGCAGACTCGACCTGGTACGGTGGCAACCCGTTTTGGGTTGAGGCAGAAAAACAGGGGATGCTCACAGCTGCTTATTTTTGGCCCGGAAGCGAGGCTCCGATTGGTGGAACCCGCCCTACCTATTACTATGAATTCAACAAAACCACTGAGCCTGAAGTTCAGACTAAGCAGGTGGTTGAGTGGTTGAAATTTCCAGAAGAGACCCGGCCTCATTTTATCTCCATTTATTTTCATCACGTCGACACGGCCGGGCATCACTTTGGGCCGAATTCGACCCAAGTCAAAGATGCTATTTTCAAGCTGGACCAGGTCTTGGGAGACTTTTACCGTAACCTCCAGGCGTTGAATTTGCCGGTTCATTTAGTCATCGTGTCCGATCACGGGATGCAGGCACTCGATCAGAACAAAAGGATCTTCATTGAAGATCTGACTCGACTCGGTGAGTCCAAATTTGTGGGAGATGGTCCCCAGATGATGGTTTATGCGAGTGATCTCAAGGAAAAAAATCGGATCTATCGAGACCTCAAAAAAGCTGAAAAGCACTACCGAGTTTATCAGCGTGAAGATCTACCTGCTGATTACCACCTGGCTAAAACCCCTCGTGCAGGCGATCTTGTCATCGTGCCTGAAGCTCCTTATTCTCTAGCCAAGTCGCATGAGGGTGCCAAATTTGAGGCAGGCGCACATGGCTACGATCCTCAGACTACGAAGACCATGCGGGCGATCTTTTTTGCTTCAGGTCCTCGGATTAAAAAGCACTATCAAGTTAAGCCCTTCAGGAATGTGCATATTTATCCATTCCTTTCTCAGATTCTCCAGCTGAAGCTCCCTGAAAAGTTGGATGGAGACCCAGCCGTCCTTGCTCCCGCACTTCAGTGAGCGCGCAAGACGGTTATGAGGTTTTAGACGAGCGAGCGGAAGGCTGAGCTTGGATCTCTAGAAATGAGGTCGTTCGATTGCGCCCGTGCTCCTTGGAGTAATAAAGCGCATTGTCTGCAGCTTTAATGATTGCCTCAGGGTCTGAGCCAGCCTCAGGTGAGCTTGCGACTCCAATGCTTACCGAGACCTTTCCTAAAGGTTGCTGGTTAGCAAAGGGAAATGGGTGGCTCTCGATGATCTTTCTGTAGCGCTCAGCAACGAGTTTTGCAGTTTCACAGGTGGCGTCCGGACAGAGAATGATAAACTCCTCCCCTCCATAACGCGCGGGAAAATCCGTAGTTCGGGCATTTTCTTTGAAAAGCCGTCCCAGAATTCTAAGAAGCTCGTCGCCAGCTGGGTGACCATGCGTGTCATTGTAGTGCTTGAAGTTGTCGACATCGAAAAGGATGATGCCGTACCGAATGGGGTATCGGCGAGAACGCTCGTATTCTTCCTTCAGTCGAGCCCTAAACCGACGGACATTGTTCAGCTGTGTGAGTTCGTCAGTGGTAGATAGGAGCTCGAGCTTTTCATTGAGTTTTTTAAGCTCTGCCATGTAGGCCTCGAGTACCTTCTGAGCTTCCTTTTCTCGAGTGATGTCTTTTGCGATGACCTGAAGGACCTCAGATTCGTCGTTGAGCTTGAGAGAGCAGGCATTGACGTGGATGTAGAGCTCCTTGTGGGCCAAGGGTCTGAGCTTGATCTCAAATTCAAGGGGGTAGTATTTTCGGCGGGCAATTCGAAATTTTTTATTGGCCTCTTCTACTTGCTCAGAATCGATGAAATCCAGAAAGGATTTTCCGCGGAGTTCCTCTGGTTTTTGATTGAGGAGTCTCTCTGATGCGTCATTTGCTTCAAGGATCGTATAATTTTCACGATCTAAAAGAAATACCGAGTCCAGGAGTCGCATGAAAAGGTCTAAGTAAGAGGCAAGCTGCGATGGACTTGTATTGATTTTTTCTTCGCTCATGGTTTTTACCTATGCCTATTTTAATATCATAAAAGAGCGAGTGGTCATTGTCTAATGTAAAGCGGCTAGGCTTCAGGGTAGTGGACCCATCCTGATTTGATGGGGAATCCCTTGGGAGGTTCTGCACAAAGTCTTTGATCTGAGAGTAAAGCCGTGAAGGCGCAAATGAATGCGTCGAAGGCGGGTAAATTTTGCGCCAGCTTTCGGAGATCTCGATCGTAAATGAAAATTCCCTTACCCTTGACTAGGAGAGATAGGAGTTCTTCTCGACAGTGAATTCCTTCTTCAAGCGTTCTATAGTGACTGATGAGTGAGGGGTCCATGTTTAAATCTCGGGCCAGCAGTGCGATGCTGAGCTTGGGCCAGACCTCAAGTAAGGAGAGATTCTCAAGGTGTCGCTTGAGAAAACTCATTCTTGCCGTCAATGGAGCTCGATTTCCACCGAGGGTCTCATCCACTTCAAAAGTGGAATTAGGTGGAAGCTCAGGTAAAACGAGGTATCTCGCCCAAAGTTCAAACGGTCGTTGGGTATACGGTGTAAACTCTAGGATTTTGCGTTCCTGGTAGTCCGAGTGAGAAAGTCTTCGATGAAGGTCTCGCATCCATTTGACTGCAGGTACGGTGCAATGAGCGGGGAGCGGGCAGGATTTTCTGGTGCAAGTAATGCACGGTGGCAATTCTAGGGGGACATTAACGCCGATTCGAGCAATGCCGGGTTGAAGTTCTTCGATGAGGTCTAAAAGGCCTTCGTCAGCAGTTTGGTCCTCGTGAGGGAGGATTCGATCGTAAATATCGAGCAAAAAGATTTTCTGCTCTTTGGGGTAAAATTCCAATGCAGCTAATGCTGTTTTTTGGTTTTTCGCGCCCGAGAGATCGAGTCCTAGGTAGCGCCTAGATTCTCTCATGCCTGACCTGAACGCGGAGTCCGTGAGGGACCCCTTCGAAAGGTAGGTGTCTCATCCCATGTGAAGTGAAAATATCTAGAATCTGGGCTTTGAGACGGTTCCCAGTATCTGAGGAGTCAATCTCAGGCAGGTAGACAAAAAAACAGCCTCCGCCTCCAGCTCCGCAGACCTTCCCTGAAATAGGCGCAATCTTTTTTGCGTCCTCAAAAGCCTGGTCGATTGCTGAGGTGGTGATTCCGGATGCAAGAGTTTTTCGAATTTGCCATTCCTGATCAATGGCTTCACCCACGGCATTCCAGTCGGACGCACGAAGGGCCTTCTCAAGAGCGACGGCTGCGTCAGAGATCGCTTGAAAACTAGAGCGGATCTCTCCTTGTCGATCAATGAATCCTTTAAAAAGAGCCCAGTTGTTAATTCCTGAGTTTCTGGATTGTCCGGAGTAAAAAAGCAGCGTTCTCTTTTGGAGCTCAGAGATTAACTCAGAGGGGAGTTCGGCGCGTTGATGCGTTCCGGGACCCCACTTGAGGCTTTGAAGCCCACCAAACATGGCGCCATAATAATCTTGTAAGCCTGCTGGGACCTGAATTACGGTCGTCTCAACATCGCGGACGATTTCGATAAATGCTTCGCCGGAGTACTGAGGATCGATTGGGATCGTCGAGTCTTGGGAGTTAGCCCAAGAAGCCAGTGCTCCGATCATTGCTATGCTGAGCGTCGATGACCCGCCCAGGCCTGCTCCTGCAGGACTTTTGGCTCGGGTGCTCAAAGAAAGTTTGGATGCAGGGGAACCCCATCCTGCCTGATTTCGTTTTTGATTGAAAAAGCGGACGAGCTTGAGGTGAAGTTCAAGCTGGGGCGGGACTTGCCGAAGCTCATTGAGTTCATTCCAGTCCAAGTTGAGCTCTGTGTTCTGGTCTTCTGACCGGAGACAGACGCCTGGTTGAGGCGAATTAGGAACGATCTCAAGTCTGGCCTCTGCAAAGAGGTTGATCCCCAAGTTGATCGTCGTCGGACGATTCAAAAAAAGGTAAAGCGGCCAAATATCAATCGTCCCACCCGCTAAATCGATTCGGGTGGGCGCTTGAGCTTCGATAATGAGTTTTTGATTAATGTTCATGCTCGATATAGCCAATGTACGGAAGTTCTCGGAATTTTCCAGCTAAATCGATCCCGTATCCTACCGCAAATTCTTTTCCGATTTTGAAGCCCAGGTAATCAATCTCGATTGGGGTTTTCAAACTTTCGGGCTTGAGAAGGAGTGAGCAGCTTTTCAGAGATGCGGGCTTTCTTGTGCGAAGGTTGTTCATGATGTAGCTCAGGGTGAGTCCTGAATGAACGATATCTTCGAACACGATGACATGGCGATTTTCAAGGGGCTCATTAATGTCGAGAGTGATCTTGACTTCGCCTGAGGAGACGTTCTTGTTATTGTAATTCGAAACGCCGAGAAATTCACAGGTCATTGGGAATTCAAAATGGCGGATCAAATCTGAAAAGAAGACGAAACTTCCCTTCAAAATGCAAATCGCTGTAACATTTTTTCCACGATAATCTTCGTTGATTTCATGTGCAATCTCGGCCAAACGGGCCTGAAGTTTAACTTCTGGAATAAGGACTTGTGGCTGCTTGTTTGTATTATTTTCAGACATAGGCATTGTTTAAAATCTCCCCGAAACCGCCGCCTCCCGGCACGATATAGTGTTTATGATTGAGACCTTTTTCTTGGTCCCAGTGACTTCCTGGCTCAGTATCCAGAATTTTTTGAGTGGATAAACCCCGGTCCAGTCGAATGGCGAAAACGATGAGATCGGGATGATGTTTCTGAATGTTTTTCAAGTACTCTGGAGTTACGATACAGTGGATCGCGATGTATTTAAGCGCTTTTCCACAGGTTTTATACAGATCCAGAGCTTCAATAAGAGTGCTGCCCGTAGCGCCCATGGGGTCCGGAAATAGAACGATGCTATCATCCACGGTTCCGCCGATCTTATGACCAGCGACCTTGCTTCCAGTGACTTTTTCTTGGTCGTCCGTCGTACGGCCAATTGAGATATGGTCCTGACGAACTGTCTTTGGATTCATAAAGTAATTGAGGGCATTGTAACAGACATGGGAGGGGAGCGTTCCTGCACGGGCTAGATTGACCGAAACGATGGGAGTTTCGGGCCGAATCATGGGCATTTGTAGCACCGCTTCGGGGTGCTGCGATGCCATGCGAGTGCGGAGCTGAGTCCACTTCGTCGGGAACTCTGAATTGACCACTACTTTTAGGAGTGATGAGTACAGAGTGGTGATGAGTTCATTAATCACAGGCTGAGTGGTGCTTTCAGAGCACAGCTGGCCTAGATGAGAAAGTAAAAATGGGTCCGACAAGATATGGATATTCGGACCATAGTGGTGCTTGATTTCGGAGAGTTCATACGTCAGGTCTCTAAATTGGGAATCGACCGGAGGGTTCAATTCGAGGTTCATGAAAGCACCCCCTCAGTGTGTTTGTTTGACTCCGTATGAAAGGTGAGTCCTCGACGAGGCGCCTTTGCTGCTGGATAGAGCTCCTGGGAGTGTGAGGCTGCATCGACCTCGGGTCTGTGGCAGAACCGGCATCGTGCCTCATACATTTCTTTAGCTCCAACAGCGACAGGAGAGGTTGCATCGACCTCAGGTCCCGTGGTTTTTTGAGTTCGGCTCGCAGGTGCTCCGCAAACTACGCAGATTGCTGAAAGCTTAGTCACATCCTCTGCAATGGCGAGGAGCAGGGGCATCGGCCCAAAAGGGCGGCCCCGATAATCGAGGTCGAGACCAGCAACAATGACTTGAATTCCTCGGTTGGCAAGCTTTTGCGCAACATCGACGATTGAGTCGTCAAAGAACTGGGCTTCGTCAATTCCGACGACACGAGTATTGTCGTCTAAGTGATCAAATAGTTCGAATGGCTTTTGAATTGGAAATGATAAGACGCGGTTCGAATCATGGCTCTGGACGTGGTCTTTACTGTAGCGGTCATCAATGAGTGGCTTAAATACTTGCACTTTTTGTCGGGCAATCTGTGCGCGCTTCACTCGGCGGAGGAGTTCTTCCGTTTTTCCGCTGAACATGCTGCCGCAAATCACTTCAATATGACCTTTGATGAGATAACCAGACAAATGAACCATTCTCTAGCCTGTACCAAAATTCAGTCCCTTTTGGAATACAGGAGAAACTCTCCTTCTCTTATTAATTTACTCAGGTATCCGGCATCATTTGATCTGCAACCCGAAACTTGCTCGAGTTTACCGTCAACTCGGAGTTTGACTAGGAAGGGATTGAGGCAGGGCGCGTGGGTTTTTAACTCCCCACGAAAAGTGTCCATGGATTGGACGGCTTTTTTCAAAAAGGGGGAGAATCGCTCACGGTCAATTTCAGTTTTTTCGACCAACTTACCATCGTGGTAGCTCTCAATCGTCGTTCGGTTGCCAAAGGTTTTGAAGGAGAGGCGATATCGGTCGCGATCGAGTGAGTAGTCAATTTCTAGGAGACTTTCTTGATTACTTTGCGAGGAGTTGGAAGACGACTCTTGCTGGTCTCCATCCTGGGGAATGCTCCTGGTCTTTGAACTGCTACAAGAGAGCAAAACTGCAGGAGCGAGTAGAATTGCGATTTTAATGAGTCTTGTGTTCGACATTAGATACCTCCGGAGGAAAGGGGCAGCGTGGGGTCAAATTGGCAATAAGATTGGGGCTGAATTGGAGTTTCACATCCCAGAAGTTTGCGGATCTTTGGGTTTTTTCCAAAAATCTCCTCGATTCGAATCTGGGGAGAGGGGTGAAATTCGATATCAGGCCGATCTTCGCTTCCAGGTTCGGACTCGCAGAGGTCTCGAACTGAGTTTTGAGCGGCGTGGATCATCTGCTTTCCATTTAAGCGAGTTGAGTAGTTTGCGAGTATTTCAGCTGTGATCTGCACCGCCACCCAATCTGCAAAGGTCTCGGAAAGTTGATCATTGCCTCCGCACTCAGAACGGGTTTTTCTCATTGCAATCAAACGGTGTTCTAGGAAGCAGCCTACGAGGCGGTCATATGCAGGAAAAGACAATCCAGCGCTTCGAATTTCGCAGGGATCAATGGCGTGGCCTAATTCGTGTGCAAGTGAGAATACGACATTGAACCAGGACTTAGCAAATAGAAGGTAGGCTCCCCCGACTCTGAGTGAGGTTTCCCCAGTCACCTTACGTTCATACAAAAGCTCGCTTTTGGTGAGGAGGTCGGGCTCATCTTGGTAGAGTCGAGCAGGAGGAGGAAGTTGGAGTTCGACTTTGCGGATTCTACTCTTGATCACTGACTTTTCTTGGGAGTTAAAAACTGTGTCTGGCTGTTGATCGATCCAATGATTCAGCTTTCTTTTAACCAGATAAAATGCAGAATGAATTTTGGCTCGATTTTCAGGCGTAAAGACTCGACTCACAAACGCCTCGTCTACTTGATCTGGGGTCCAGTCAGGGTTTTTTCGAACGATTTCTCGATAGATCTCATGAGCTTCTTTTTCACTCTCATCGTCGGAGTGCACAGTTCCAGTTGGATCCAGATCAATGATGGGCTTTTTGCATACCCGTTCATAGATTCGCTGGCATCCCGGATGTATTGCCGAATTCAAACTGACTTCTGCCAAGCCTCTCGAGTTATGATTTTTTTCATTCGTTTCTAAATGGGCTTTCAGCTCGGATTGCTCCACTGCAGGCTTGAAGTTAGCCCAAAGTGCAACTCCCAAAACGAAACCAAAAAAAGGTAGAGCAAACCGATAGGGTCTCAGACCTACTCCTTTGGGTCTCGATGAATGAATGTCGTGTTAGCCTGCAACTACAAACTGAAAGAAGAAAAAAGATAAAATCATGAGCCCCACCATGAGTATCCCAAGAAGTAGGAGATTTGGGAATAGAGTAATCACAATGGCATTTCCGGTGCTCACTCGGTAAACCTCTTTGACGCCGATCAGGGTGACGTACCATGAGTAAAACCAGGCAATCCCGTGTCCAAAAAATGGGACCGCAGCAAAAAGAGCGGGTGCAGTTCCGTAGCAGAGGATTCGAATAGCGGATTCGTAAGTGACCTCGCTGAGGGTACCCTCTTTACCGGAGGGGACGAGGAGCCTTGCGCCGATAAAAATAAACAGGGCTGAAAATAAAAGAGAAAACAAAGTAACAAAAGGATCCGTGATGACCGAAGTCACACCGAAAAAGTAGTCCATCAGGTGTGATCCGAATTGATTCCAAGGGACATTACGACCCGGCTGGTCAATTGTGGGATAGGTTCTCCAGCCCTCAAAAATTCGTTGGAATCCGAAGGGACTTGATGGGGTTGTCAGGCGCCATAAATAACTCAGTGCGGCACCTACCCAGTGGGTCGTGAGCGCAAAAGCGAGAGGCCCACTCAGCCCTCCGGTACGAGGCAATTGACGGTAAAAGAGGGTTGGATTGAAAAGGATGAATCTGATTTTTTGAAAATACTCGGAGATCAGGTTCATTGCTTTGACTTTTCTGGGGTTGCGCTCGCTTGAGGTTTGGGCTCAGCTTTTTTAAAGGCGTCGCGGGTCCAGGGTAAAGCTTCAGCTACGGACGAGTCCATGACGATGACCTCGGCCCGGCGAGTCGAGAGATCTTTCACGTACAAATTCTCTGCACCCGGTTTTTTCCAGAGGATAAATGAATGACCCTCTTTGTCGTCCGAAACCTTGAGCGTGAGTCCTTCGGCTTCTCCCTGCGGAATGCTCGAGCCCGTCAAAAAGTCTTTTGCTTTTGAGGCTGAGAGGCGGTCCAAAAGCAGTTGAACTTTGCTTGAGTCGAGTTCCTGGGAGTCGCCTTCAGTTGTCCATTTTCCATCTTTGAGGGCTAACCTAAGAGGTGACGAGCCCATGGGTTTGCCTGAGAACTCTAGTTTTTTTGAGTTGAATCGCTCAGCAGAGGTGAGCAGTCTGGATTGCCTCAAGTCAAAAGGCCTCTTATTGATTCGATCAATGACATTCGATTCAACTTCGTAAAGAGGATCTGCGTTGGAAACAGTCGCATAGGTTCGAACTGGATCATTTCCAGTTTTTTTCCGATAAAGAGCGATCGTGAGAGGTGAATGAGCTTCAGCTGCTGCTCCCTTTTCCTGATGCAGGGTCAATGAGAGAACACGGCTGGCTCCCTTGAGGGCAGCTTGAGCCTGGGGGTCCGTCTTATGGTCGGCAACGAAGGCTTTAGCAGTGAGTCCAGCTGCGGTAGTGAGTAAGCTGCTAATCTGGTCAGAATCCCCCGGGAGTTCCTGCCCTTTTGTTTTAAGCGTCCACGGGTGCCCGGTTCGGTCTCCCGAAAAAGTCCCATTGGATCCTTCGATCTGAAAGGCATCGATTTCGTGAGCAGCCAAAGTGAGAAGCTTCTTATCTCGCCAGTAAGCTAGATCATGTTCGAGATTAGATTTGAAATAGTTGGGAACCAAATAAACCTGTGCATCATCGACTTTGCCATGGGAGGGTTGCCCTGCTGCGGCTTTCTCCTCAACTGCAAAAAGACTATCGCCGATCGGGTGTGTGCCGCCTAGAAACAAAGTGGTGGAGCCCTTCTCGGTAGTCACTTCAATTCTCTTTGCGACCTTGAGCGATTCAGAATCGAGGCCGTAGTCCTTAAGGAGAGCGGCTCTCTTTTCAGGAGTTTCGTCCTTGAGAGAGATCGTCTCATTCGATGTCAGTCGATTGAGGGTCGAAATCAGAGAGTTCACGTTGCTGTCGTCTGCCCGCAGCTGGGTTGGATCGGTAATTTGCCACTTAGCTTGGTCACCGGGCTTACAAAGTTTAGAGCTAAAATCCAGACACTTTAAAACGACATCGGGATGAACTGGAGTCCCTTGAGAAAGTCGAATGGATTGGATCGAAATGCCTTCGAGTACAAATAGCTTCTTGCTCTGCTCCTCAGCGGCTTCCTTTTCAGGTTTGTGTTTGTATTCGGCCCAATAGGCAAAGGTTCCCAGTGCCAAAAGGAGCGCAGCAAGCCCAAGTTGACGTGTCCAACTCACTTGATTCATGTCTCTACCCTTTCAAAGCTTGGCTAAAGCTAAAATTGACTTAGAGCTTTCGGCGATAAACCCAAATGCTCACTCCTGCAACAGCAATTAAGGCAGGTATGACCAAAATGGTCAGCAGCCCGATTGCGCTCGCAGCTCGCTGAGAAAGCTCAACTTTACCCGGTGTCTCTTCTTTGGCTCGGATGGAAATCAAGCTCTCGTCTTCCATGGCCCACGAAACCGAGTTGAGGAAAAAGTCGAGATTTCCAGCATTACGTGAAACTTGATTGGTGGCAAAGAAAGAACTTCCAAAGACCACTAGGCGAGTGTTGCGACTCGCTTTTGAGTCCTTTTGTTTTCCTTCGATGGTCAACGCGGCATTCAGTGGGCCTTGTTTGTCCTGAGCCGGATTAAATTGGATCTCACCCTTCGCAATTTGTTTAAAATCGGTTGCCGCCCAGCTCTTCGCAGTGGTCTGAGCAAGCCATTGCACAGTGAGTCCAGCCGGCACGTTGGGCAGGATCTCCAGTGGTCGGGTGAATGGGAAAACGCAGTTCGCCTGAAAATCTTTAGTGATCGTCTGACTGCGATTGAAGTTGGCCAAGATCGCAACGGATGCGTCTACTCCAAACATTCTTGAAAGGGGATCGACGACCAACGCATTGAGGGGCTTCGTGTACCAGCTTTCCAGAATCGAAACGAGTTCCGGGCTGTACTCTGGTCCCTTGAGATTCACATCGATCGCGAAAACCGCACGCCCACCGTTGTTCAAGTAATCCTTGAGAGCCGCAGCCTCTGGGGCCAGGAAACTTTTCGTAGGTCCGATGACAGCAACCGCATCACAAGCGTCTGGAATCTTGGTTTCTTGAATGATGTTCACATCGCGGATTTGGTAAGCTTGCTCTAAGAGCGCCTTTTTTGCGGCTTGGTAGCCTTCGGCATCTCCTGAGTCGAAGCTCTTCTCGCCGTGACCTGTAACAGCGCAGAGTGTTGGGCTCTTGTCCTTCAGGATCTTGATCATGGCATTCGTGAGCTTCTCTTCGCTGAGATCCTCAATCTTACTTTCTCGGGTTCCGAAAGAGAGGAGCACTGTTCCATACTTCTTGATTCCGGCGAGTTTGGCTCGGCTCGGTTCTCGGTCTGGGTCGACGTATTCTACTTCAAACTTGGGGTTCAGTGCCTTGTAATTATCCAGAAGAGGGCGGGCCTTCTCCTTCTCGGCAATTTTTCCAAAGTAGGTCACTTTAAGTGGGGAGATGAGGGAACGAGTCACTTTGACTGTCTGGTCCGAGAGCGTATGGAGCTTATTTTGAGTGAAATCTTTTTTTAGTGGGTAGCGAGATCCAAGAAAGTTGGCTACGCCCACAATGCCAAAAACAAGAATGATAGTGACTAAAGAGTTCACACCGTAAGCTGTAGTTCTGCTTTTCAATGAGCTTTGGTTTTGAACGATCAGGCAGCTCAGGCCTGCCAAGAGAAGAACGCAGAGAACAATGGTGAGCCAGATCAGCTCTGGAAATGTGACCCGAGCAAAGAGGAGAGCTAGGGTGACCAGTCCCGTTCCGGCCCAAAGCCATGGGGTCAGGCGAGCTGGAATTGAGGGTCGATGAGATGATAAGGTTGGATTTTGAGTGCTCATGTTATTTTGATTCATTTTAGATTACCTCCAGCGATAGGAGTCCAGAACTCGGTGAGTCAGAAAAAGTCCAAGACCAATGAACGACAAGTAGTAGATCACGTCGCTTGAGTTCAGGAGTCCTTGGCTAAAATTGTTAAAGTGGCTAATGAGAGAGAGATAGTTTAAAACCTCGCCCCAGGTGGGGCCACTGGCTTGAGAAGCCCAATTCACTAACCAAAAGAAAAGGGCACTGGCGAACGTCAGTGAACCGGCCACAATTTGATTTTCGGTCAGAGAAGAGAAAAAAATTCCGAGCGACAGGTAGCAACTTGCTAGGAGCAGCGTCCCGATATAACTCGTTACGATTGGTCCTAAATCAGGGTTTCCACCCACGAATAGGATGATGGGGTAAACGATTGTGATTCCGAGCATGATCGAGATGAGAAGCAAAGAGGACAGGAACTTGCCTAAAACAATCTCAGTCAGCGTGACTGGTGAGGTCATCAGGAGTTCAAACGTGTGGAGTTTTTTCTCCTCAGCAAAAAGACGCATCGTTATAAACGGGACCAGAAAAAGGAAAATGACATTCATATTTCCATAGAGCGGACGAATGATTGCGTCTGTGATGCTGGGGCCTTTTCCCATGTTGTACTGCTGGTACTGCATGCTCTGCATTTCGAAGTGGCTCAGGGTGTAGAAAAACATCCATCCCATGATCAGCATGAACCCCGCAATCACAATGTAGGCGATTGGCGACGTAAAATAAGTTCGAAAGTCTTTTTTGGAAATGATCCAAGCGTTTTTGAAGTTCATACGGCAACTCCTGCAGTTTCATTGGGTGTTTCAATCGTGGTGAGTTGTAAAAAGATTTCTTCAAGGCTGACCTTCTCAGTGCTGAACTCCAGAACTCCCATCTCCCGTTTTACTGCGGTTTCTACGATTTGGTCGCGGACCTCTGGAGATCCTGGTTGAATTTCTACAACTAACTTTGGCCCAACTTGGGTGACGGTTTGGACGCCAGGAATATTTCGGATAGCGCTGACCCCCTCTTGTGCCGGGTTTTTTACCAGCATCGAGTAGATTAGGCCTCGTTTGATTCGAGCGGTCAGTTGATCTAAAGTGTCCTCTGCTACAATGCGTCCTTTGTTGATCACGATAATCCGTTCACAAGTTGCTGTTACTTCAGGCAAGATGTGAGAACTCAAGATGACGGTGTGTTCGCCTCCAAGGCCCTTGATTAACTCGCGGATTTCAATGATTTGCTTTGGGTCAAGACCAACAGTCGGTTCGTCTAGAATGAGAACTGCAGGATTATGAACCATAGCTTGAGCTAGGCCAACTCGTTGGCGATAGCCTTTTGACAAGTTACCGATCAAACGTTTTCTTACGTCTCCAAGTGAAGTTTTAGCTAGGACTTGGTCCACGGCAGCTCTTACCTTTTCTCGGGGAACTTGGTGAAGTTCTGCAGCAAACTGAAGGTAGTCTTGGACCTTCATTTCTGGGTAGACCGGCGGATTTTCGGGAAGGAAGCCGATATTCCTTTTGACCTCAATTGGGTTTTCAAAAACGTCGTAGCCTGCAATCTTTGCAGAGCCCTCTGAAGCAGGCATAAACCCGGTCAGAATTTTCATCGTGGTGCTCTTGCCGGCTCCGTTTGGTCCAAGAAAGCCCACGATTTCACCCTTTTTTACTTCAAAACTCAGGTCGCTGATCGCCGCGCGTGGGCCGTAAAGTTTTGTGAGATGAGAAACTTGAATCATAGAATTAGCCTCTTAAGCATAAGGGATGTTAACACCTTTAGCCTATAGCGGAAATTTTATGAATGTCAAATTTCTATCAACTTGCGTTGGTTTTTGTTGGGGCAATGAGCAAAACTTTTCCCACGTTGGCTCTGCTTTGGAGATAAGAGTGAGCTGCGCTCGCTTGAGCAAGGGGGAATGTTTTTCCTACGATGACTCGAAATGAGCCGTCATCAAACCGTTTCATAAGCTCATCAAAAGCAGAATAAAGCGGATTGTATTCTCCATTCGTGGGCTCTTTCAAGAGTTGAAGAAGATTGAGTCCAAAAATGCCCTTATTTTCCATCATGAGCCTAAATGGGGTCAGAATCGATGTGCTCATGAGAAGTGATAAGAGCGTGGGAATAGAGCGTTTGGGTCCGGAAACGCTACTGGATGCACCAAAGGTTACGACTCGACCACTCGCGGAGAGTCGCCTTAAACTCCTTTTTAGGCTTTCTCCACCGGAAGAGTCTAAGATAATTTGAAATCCACCTGCTTCTTCATCTGAAAGCTCATTCCAATCATTTTGTAAGACCACTTCAGATGCACCTAACGATTTTACAATTTCGATTTTCGATGAGGATCCAACCGATCCTATGACTTTTGCTCCGGCTTGGACTGCAATTTGAGTCGCGGCTACGCCGACTCCTCCAGCAGCGCCTTGAATAAAAACGCGATCGCCCTTTCGGACACGAGCCATCTCGTGAAGTGCCATCCATGCGGTCAAAAAATTAACCGGGATTGCTGCCGCATCGACGTCGGAGACTCGGTCAGGAATCTTTCTGATCTGATATTCGGGAAGAACGATTTGAGTGGTATAGCCGCCGAAACGTGAGCCACCCAGAACTCGATCTCCTGGCCGAACTGATTTTACAGCGGGTCCAACTTCTAAAACCCGCCCTGAAATTTCATAGCCTGGGACGAAGGGCGGTTTGGGTGCTTCAGGGTATAGTCCCATTCGCATCATAATGTCAGCGAAGTTAACGCCTGATGCCGTGACTTGGATGCGCACCCCATCTAACCTCAGGGGGGGCGAGGGGAGCTCGACTTTTTTCATCACGTCAGGGCCGCCAAATTTGGTAATTTCGATCGATTCAATCATTTGCGAATGGTTCCTTGGTTTTCAATTAGGCTTTCAAGGCGGGATACTACCAAATTACGGGTCTGATTCAAAGAGGATGAAAGCGCGAGTCCGGCTGCGAAATCGTGGCCTCCTCCTCCTAGTTCCATCGCGAGCTGACTGATGATGACTCGACCTTTTGAACGGATGGAAACACGAGTTTTTCCGTCATCCTCTTCTCGAAAAAAGCAGATGACCTCGGCCTCGTGGATCAAGAGTAAGAGATTCAGAAAGGAAAGAGTTTCATCCACGCTGGCTTGGTGTTTTAATCGCAGTTCTCGATTCATCTCAATCCATGCAATTTTCCCATTTTTGGAGATTTGGACGTTTTGAAGCAGGACGCCCAAAAGCTGAAGGTGCGCCACCGTCTTAGATGAGTAAATTTGTTGGTAAACCGCCTCAGGATTAATTCCGAGCTCAATCATCTCCCCAGCGATTCGATGAGCGTCCGGAGTGGTGCGAGCGTAGCGAAAGCTATTGGTATCTGTCATGACAGACACGTAGAGTCCCAGGGCGATTTTAGAGTCCAGTGAGACTAAATTGAGGCGCTTAAAAAGCGAATAGAGAAGCTCGCCGATGCTGCTTGCTGTGACTTTGGATAGGACGGTGGCATGGGGTGGATAAGGTAAAGCAAGTTTTCCAGTAGGTCTGGGGTGATGATCTAGAAATAGGATTTTCCGACTTCTTGCTGCAACAGGTTCCCAGATGGCTCCTAGCCTCCTTGGGTCGTGAGTGTCGAGGATAATCCAGAGGTCAAAGGGACTAGGTATTTTTTTGTCCTCCGCTGAAAAAAGAAACTTCTGGGAGGGGTCGAGAAACTGGTAGCGATGCGGCAGTGCGTCAGGATTGAAAACTCGACACTTTTTTCCGGCTTTCTTCAAATAGTGGAAGAGAGCTGTTGCAGCCCCCAGACCGTCACCATCAGGCATGAGGTGGGTGGATATGACGATCGATTGAGACTCTCGAATTGCTCGAGCTACAGATTGGAGTTCAGTTGAACTCCCGGCTTTTTTTGATTTTGGATTTTTTGTCCTCAAGACCGTATCCCTCACTTCCGAAAAGATTTCATCAAGAGGATAGCCCCAAAATGAAATCGGCAAGACCCGGAAACTCAGATCCCTTATTTGTGATATTCGAACAACACTTGGTGAACTTCCAGGATAACGAAGTTGACCGAAAGACTTTTATTGGTCAAGTGATTCAAGATTACTTCACTTATCTTAGGAAGATGAAGATCATCATACCGCTCTCTCTCGAGAAGTCTATTGCCGAGGAGCTAGCGAGCCAAGTTCAAGTCATGCTTCTTAAAAAAATCTATGGATTCCACTCGATTCAGGAGTACCAGAAGAAAGCTCCGAAGTCAGAACGAGTCCAGGCTAAACGAAGATATTCCCGATTGGTCAGAGCGAGGTAGTGAAAAAGCTATTTGCGTTTTCGGATTGCTGACTTCATGTGTTTCACGATCGCTTGAGCGACGTTGATCCCGGTAGCCTTTTCAATTCCCTCAAAGCCAGGCGAACTATTGACTTCAATGACCATGGGGCCCTCGTGGCTTTCCATGAGGTCCACGCCAGCGATCTGAAGTCCAAGTATTTTTGCCGCTCGGACAGCAGTTTGTTCAAATTTTTTCGATAGTTTAACGACCTGAGCAGTACCTCCGCGGTGGATATTGGACCGAAATTCACCTTGAGGTGCAGTGCGCACCATGGCTGCTACGACCCGATCGCCAATGACGAAAGCTCGGTAATCGCGGCCAGCCCCCTCGACAATGAATTGTTGAATAATGACATCTTGATCCAGGGTTCTTAGCGTGTCTAAAACCGAGCCGAGCGAAATAGGGGAGTGAACCAGCATAACGCCCACGCCTTGAGTGCCGCGCAGGATTTTCAAAACGGCTGGTAGGCCTTGGACTGCCTCGACCGCAGTCCGGAGGCTTTGGGTATTCCGAGTTAAGACGCTAGCAGGGACCAAAAGACCGGCTTCGGTGAGAACCTGAAGGCTTCTCATTTTATCTCGCGACTCTGCAATGGCCCGAGAGCCATTCATAATCAGGACTTTTTGCATCTCAAAGTGCCTTACGACACAAAGACCGTAGTCAGTGATCGAGGCCCCAATTCGAGGGAGGATGGCATCGAAAGTCGGGAGGGGGCGGTTTTTAACTACGACCTGACTCTCTTTGCCTCGGATCACGAGTTGGCAGGCAAGTGGGTCGATGACTTGACACTCCATGTTAAGTTGGCTGGCCTCGTACTTGAGCCGCCGGATGCTGTGGAGTTTCGGGTTTCTAGAAAGGATGGCGATACGCATAGGTTTATCTTTGTTTTTTTCTTTTTTACAGTAGCATTACAATCAAGGTGTCAAAAGCAATAAACGCGTCTCTTGGATTTGTTCTGATTTTTTCACTCGTGATCTCAGACCAGGCTGAGGCTCGGCGCAGTCGTTCGCGCTCAAAACGCCGGCCAAGTGCAGTTCAGAATGAAAAAAAACCAACCTCTGGCCCTAGTCTCCAGTGGACTAAACGGATGAAAGGGGCGATCTCCAACCTGGCTCTTTCCCGGAGTGGAAAACAGATCTTGGTCGCCACCTTCGCTGATTCCGATATTCCGGGGAGTGCAAAGCACGCCTTGTTATCCCTCTGGAGCACTCAGGGAAAACTCCTCTGGGAGCAAAAAGCGAATGCACCGATTAAGGACATCGCTATTTCGCCAGACGGTCAACTGATCGTACTTTCGACCTACTTGGATGAGCTGATTGGTATAGATGCCCGCGGTCGAAGGATTTGGAATACGACAGGCCTCTGTAAGCCCTACGTCCTTCAGGAGCCTAAACGAGTGATCTGCTACCATGATGATGACGCCGGACCCGATGTTGCGTTTGACGTCCTGGATTGGGACGGGAAAAAAGTCGGAGGGTTTCCCATTCAAAAGGACATCGTCGCCTTTAAGTTTTCTGACGACCAAAAAAGCTTGGCGATTGCTCTCAATAGCGGCGAGGTCGTTCTCTTTGACTCCGAATTGAAGCCCGTCTGGCGCAGAAAATTAGATGGGGAAATTGTAGATCTTGCCGTAGCCGGATCAGAGCAGTCTAACTTGATCCCGCCGGCATCTTCATCTCCAACGCCATCGCCATCTTCAATTTCTAGGTTTCGCGTGGCTGCTTTGGTTCGAACAGACAGGAAAACTCAGCAGGTCGAGTTTTTGGATGATCAGGGGCAAACTCTCGGACACGTGACGCCTTCTTTTCCTGTGGAGCAGCTCGAGTCCTCTCCTGATGGGCAAATTGCACTTTATTATGGCAATAGTGCCACAGGTCAATGGATCGCCGGTGCTTCTTTCTCGTCATTGAAGGAAGTTTGGAAGCAAGGTGAACCCTCTAGCTCTCGGTACTCGGGCTCAATTAATCTTTCGCCAGGTTTGATTTGGGCTGGCGTCGAGCACCGCTCTGAAAAACCCATTCAACGCGAAAGTCGAGTTTTTATCTTCGATCTTAACGGAAATAAAGTCCACGACCTCGACCTACCCAAGGATGACACTGCCTATCTTTTTTCACATCGCATTGCCATGGTGCCGAACTGGTTTGTTGTCGGAACTGACGATGCAAAGTTGAGCGTCTATCAGTTCTAATTGGGAGTTAGAAATGCCTAAGGGCTGTTGCGCAACGCGGATCGCGCCTAGTTGCAAACAGGTGCCTTCAGTATCAGCGGGTAAGCTGATCTGAATATTTATCTTAATGTTGTGGTGATTACAATTGTCATGCTAGGTTCGTTTCCATGAAAAACCGACGCTTTTCACTCACACTGTACTCTTTGATTGCAATTTTCCTGGCATCCGGCCCTAGCTATGCAGGGGATCTTTCCGATTTAGGAGAGGCCACTCGAAGCGCTCCAGAAACTGGAATGGCGAGAGACCTCGGATTACATGAAGTAAAAGAGGGTCACCCCATTCAGGGGTTTTTAAATCCTGAGTTTCTTGGGTTCGGAATTCCCTATGAGTTTGACGTGCCCGCTGATCTGCGAAGTTGTAAGCGCGGACGTACGGTCATCATGAGTGCAAAAGTACCTCACGAGATGTCGCAATATAACGCAGAGGAATTCTGTAGAGGAATACATGCACGCCTACCTTCGAAGAAGGAATTCTTGATCCTTGCAGATCTTATGGGGGCGAGCGATTCACGGCACGATGATTGGCAAGGATACAATCCAGACCTGATTCCTGATATGAAAGGACAAAAGTACTGGACCTCATCCATAGGCCAATGGAGAGGGGTCTGGGATTACTTTTTTTGGAGGCAGTCTCTAGGCGGGGTATTCAATCGGATGAGCGCCTATGTTTTCGACGGGGATGGAAAACCTGGTGACCTGATTTTTTGGGAGAATTACAGGTCTGTTCGCTGTGCCGTGACCGTCAGGTATCCCAGCAATTAGCGGCTAAGTCGAGCACCTATGATCTCTAATTCCAAACCAGCACGGCACCGTCGCTGGTTTCCTCGATGCGATGTCCGGAGGTGGATTCGTCTTTGAGGGGAGGGGGTTCAGCCGGTGCTGTTGTCTGCACATCTGGCTGGGGCGTAGGCACGACCTGCTCAAGTTTTAACGTGTTTTTGAGGGATTCGTTGAGCTGTCTGAGCTCTCCAATTTCTTGGTCTAAGGGTGTGATTCGGTCTTGGAGTGCCTTTCTGAGCGTTCGCTCTTTCAGTAGGCTTTGCTCCGCGGCTTGGAGCCTTTGCTCAAAACTCCGTTGTAACAAGTTCTTTTCTGCAGCGCCATTTTGCTCAGCAGCGCGCAGACGGTGTTCAAGGTTTCTTTGAGATTCCGTATTTTCTACAGTGATGAGTTGGAGTTTTTTCTCTAGTTCCTGCTCTTTTCTTGTGAGGATTTGAATTTTAAGTTTGCCCTCTTGGGCCTGAGTGGCAAGCATTTTGAGCTGCTCATCTTTTTTACTGAGGAGTAGTTTTAGGTTTTTAGTTTCTTCCTCAAAATCACGAATTTTGTCAGCCGTGGACTTAGCCGCATAGTCGACGTAGTTTTCGAAGGTTTGCTTAATCATCTGATTTTTGCTGATTTCGGCTTTGTTCTGATCGACGACTCTGGAGTGCTCAATTCGAGATTCTTGGAGATTGCGTTTGTAGTTTTCAGTCAGATTTTCGAGTTCACGGATACGAAGTTCGGTTCGTTGAAGTTCTTTTTGACTGAGACTGAATCGCTCGACGAGAGAGTGATTTTTCTCCGTGGAGAGCTTGAGGGCTTGTTCAAGCTCGCTCGCCCGAGTTTGGATCGCGATGAGTATATTTCGTAGCGTCTCCAAATTGACTTGGTTCTGTTGCATTCCAACTTTAATCTGGGCGACGACTTGATCTGCCTGATGGAAGGCGTTTTTTGCGGGACGAACCGGTTCCTGCCGCTTTTCATTCTGGTCTTGTTCCATAATCTATATGGTTACATAGAAAAAAGATAAGTAAATGGGCAATGATTGCAGGGGTTTGCTGGGCAATTTTGGTTCAGTGGGAGGCTATTTTTGAATTTGGGGTGGCGCCGGAGGAATAGAGATTAGATTTGTATTTTGGACGAGCTGGGAGATTTTTTGTGCAGTCCGACTGAGGGTTTCAGATGAAATCTCGAGCGCAAAAAGTAGAATGGCTTTTCGGTCTTCTAAGTTCTGAAGTCTGACTTCGAGCGAACTTCGTTTCTTAGATTGATCTGGAAGGGCTTGAATTTGAGATGAAGTTAGACGGATCTCTTCCATGATTTGTTGGAGTTGGGCATGAAAAGGATGGGAGTCTTGAGTTTTTTTGAGGTTGCTCTCAATCTGTTGGGTCAGATTTTTGAGTTTAGCTTTTTCTTGATTGATTGAGTTGGCGTAATTTTTGAGTTTTTCCTGGTAGTCCTTCAGCCAATTGAACCGTTCTTGGATTGCGGTCTGAGCCCGCTTGATAAAGTTTTCGAGGTTGTAGTTTTTCACTTCTAAGTCCTGAATGGTCTTCAGCTTCTCCTCGCTTTTTTGGGTGAGAAGCGTTTCCACTTTTTTCAGAGACTGAAAGTCTTCTTGCCTGCGCAACGAGGTCTGCTTGAGAAATTGGTTTTCAGAGTTGATCTGGGCCATCTGAGCTTGAAGGGTGGTTAATATGGCTCGATTTTGTGAGGCACCTTGTTGCGTTTCAATAAGTTGAGAGTGAAGGTGTCTGAGCGCCGTCCAAAGTCGATGGGCATCATTCTGCTCAGGACCGGGTTCTTGGGTGAGTCCCACTTTTTTGAGGAGCTGAGTGGATAGATTGCGGATTTCTCCCGAAGTCCTTCGGGTTGCGGGAATTAAACGGGGGCTTTGGCCTGTATTTACTTTTGTGTTGGCGCTCATAGTCAAAAGACTCTTCGGCCAATCCCCCGATAATCTTAACAATTTTTAAATTATTAATTTAGGAAACTGGGTCTTTGATTTGGTTCTTGTGAAGATGATCTTTCACGATCTCTTTGTGTTTACGAACTTGCTTCTCGAGCTTGTCGAAAACCACATCGATCGATGCTTTGAAGTCTTGGGTGCTTTCGTCGCCATAGTAATCCATATGGTCACCGACTAGATGGCAGTGAGCAATATGGTGATGTTTCTCGTGCGATAAAACCCAATTGAGGGTGATCTTGCCATGAAAGTACTTGGCAAGGCCTTGGGATTGCTCCTCAATAAAGATTCGTAGAGAATCACTTGGGTTCATGTTTTTGAAAGTGACGTGGATATTCATCAGCGCTCCGCTCCGTAAGGTCTGATTCAACAAAGTTTAGATGATCTTCTTGCGTTTGCCTGAAGACAAAATGCCAAGCATGTCTCTATATTTTGCCACAGTCCTTCGAGCGATGTCGATATTTTCTACACGTAAGAGCTCTACAATTCTTTGATCCGATAGGGGACTTTTTGGGTCTTCCTTTTGGATCATTTGGCGAATTTTTTCTTTCACTGCTTCGCTGGCCAATGAGTCACTGCCATCGGCTGCGCTAATGCTTGAATTAAAAAAGTATTTTAGTTCAAAGATTCCTACGGGGGTATGCACGAACTTGTTGGTCGTGACGCGGGAGATTGTGGACTCATGCATGCCAATGTCGCTGGCTACATCCTTAAGAATCATAGGTTTGAGTTGCTGTACGCCTTTTTCGAAAAAATCGCGCTGCCTTTTTACAATAGCTTCTGTCACTTTATAAATCGTTTTTTGACGATTATGGATCGACCGGATTAGCCAAACGGCCGAGCGGAGTTTGTCCTGAACGTATTCTTTGGTGACTTTGTTTTGGTCTTTTTGGGCAGAGGCTAGAATGTTTTTGTAGTAGGGAGAGATCCTAAGTTTAGGCATCCCATCTTCGTTTAGAACGATCATGAACTCTTCAGCAACTTTATAGACATAGATGTCGGGCGTAATATACTGCGTGTCGCCGGTGTTAAAAGAACGGCCAGGCTTAGGTTCAAATTCCAGAATGACTCGGGTAGCCTCGATCACTTTGTCGAACGAGATAGAGAGGGCTTTTGCAATGGCCGAGTAGTTCTTTCTTTCTAGATCGCCCAAATGCTTTTCGATGATGTTTTCGACTAGGGGCTGCCTGGGCTCCAGAAATTTAGCCTGGATGGCGAGGCACTCTTGCAAATTGCGAGATCCCACACCGAGGGGATCGAAATTTTGCACGATTTTGAGGACCTCCTCAGCGTCTTCGAGTTCTATTCCCGTTTCTTTGGCTAAGTCCTCAAGGTTGGCATTGAAATAGCCATCGTCAGAGAGATTACCGATGATCAACTCACCCAGTTTCTTCTCCTCAAGGTTCATGGCGATCATGGAGAGCTGCCAGGTCAGGTGATCTTCGAGTGAGGTGGTCTTGGTCAGTACATTTTCAAAGCTGGGGAGCTCATCGTTGATTTCTCTCATGGAGGGTGCTGAGCTTGATGTGGAGTTGAATTCCTCGACATAAGATTCCCAGTTAAAGTCATCTTTGGCGGGTGCGAGTTGTTCTTCTTGAGCTTTGGGTTTTAGAAAGGACTCTTCATCTCTGAGTTGCTCGGCTTCTGGGTCAGCTCCCTGTCCATTGTCCTCGGGCGAGGGGCCGGTTTCCCCTTCGGGTGTTTCTGTGAGTTCTTCCAGAATGGGGTTCTCCATCATTTCCTGAGTCACTACTTCTTGGAGTTCCATTCGATTGAGTTGGAGGAGCTTAATGGCCTGTTGGAGTTGAGGAGTCATGACCAACTGCTGACTCAATTTTAGGCTCTGTTTAATCTCTAATGCCATGGCTCTTCTTTTACCTTCCCGTGTTTCGGTAAGTGCTCCATTCCATTAGAAATGGAAGTTCTCACCGAGGTAGGACTCCCGCGCCGTCCGGCTTTGAGCGATCTGCTCGGGAGTCCCTGACTCAACTATTTTACCATCACTTAGCAAATATCCCAAATCACAAATTTCTAATGTTTCTCGAACGTTATGATCGGTGATTAGGACTCCAATACCGCGTTTCTTCAAAACTTGGATCATTCTTTGAATGTCCGCAACTGCAATTGGATCAATACCCGCAAAGGGTTCATCTAGCAAAAGAAATACCGGATTTAGAGCTAACGCACGAGCAACCTCAACACGGCGTCTTTCTCCGCCTGATAGGGTGAAAGCTTTTTGACGGGCAATATCAGTAATTTTGAATTCCTCGAGCAAGCTGTCGAGTCTCTCGCGGCGCTGGCGGGCATCCAGTGGTAGGGTCTCTAAGACGCAGAGAATATTATCTTCGACGGTCATTTTTCTAAAGACAGAGGCTTCTTGAGGAAGGTAGCCGATCCCATTCTGTGCTCGTCGGTGCATCGGCCAGCGAGTGATATCTTGATCATTGAGTAATACTGTTCCCGCGTCTGGGGTAATTAATCCAACGACCATATAAAAGGAGGTGGTCTTGCCGGCTCCGTTGGGTCCGAGGAGTCCAACGACCTGACCTTGGTGGACCGTGAATGACGCATCCTTGACGACCTGTCGTTTGTGGTAGGATTTTTTGATGTTCTGCGCTTTTAACTGAAATTGATCGCCTTGTGTTTTTTTCATGAAGAGTATCCTTGTTTAGTTTCTTAGTTCGAGTCAGTCGAAGATTTCGTTTTATGATCTTGACCGTGGCTGAATCCATTACTTTGCTCAATTTCGATTATGCCTGTGTTGCGATGAAAAATGACAAGGTCTCCAGTCACCGTATCCTCATCTTGATAGACTTGAGGAAACTGAGAAAGAGTCACCCGATCATTGCGAGTGTCGAATTCAGCAAGTCCCCCTGTGGCATACCGGAGGGAGTCAGAGTCCGAACCTGATTCTTTAATCAAGACTTCATCGTGAGCGACCAGGTATTTGAGGACGTTGGTGAAGTCGCCATAGTTGAGCTCAGCGCGTCGGCCACGCGTATACAGGGTCGGCTGGGTAATTTGGACGAAGCGAGTACTTAGGGCTCGGTTTGGGTTCATGGTGAAAAATGCAATTTGTGTATCGCGGTGCATCAGGCATTGGTCCGACTCAATGAGTGTCTTATTCGGAACCCCTTGGGTTTCTGGCTGAGAAGTCCTGACCATCGTGACCTTAGCGTTTTTTGGCAGAAGTACTTTTCCGGTGCTCATTTCATAGTGAAAGCCGAGACTCGAAAATTCAAGCTGCTGACCTCCGTCTTGGTGCCCTACTCCGCGGACAGAGTAGGTGCTTGGTACGGTGGCTAGTCGTTCACCAGGCTTATAGCGCAAGTATTCGCTCCAAATCTCGAATCCGTCTGCGAACTGGGTGTGAACGCTGCCGTAGATTTCGAGATCCCTCTGGTTCATGAAGTATTTAGCTTCGGCTCCGGTGACTACAGTGACTTTTTCGTCTGGGTCGTACAGATAGGCAGTAATGGTGCGGCCATGCACTAGCTTTTCGGGGTCGTACATGAATGCAGTTGCCGCGTCGAGTTTCCACTGCTTTACGCTATTCTGTGTGGAGACGTACTTGAACGAGTTGATCCCGTATTCGGCAACCTTCCGTTTAGGGAGATTGGGGATGGCTGAAGGTTCGTGGTCTTGAATGATCAAGGTTTGCGATCCTCTCGAGCCCGACTGGGCTTTGAGGTCCTCTGTGGGGGACGGAGTAAGGACGACAATCTCCAAAATAATTAAAATGGAGAGCGCCGCTAAAATCATAGGTCGAATGGTCTTGGGTCTAAAGGCCATAAGGTGAATTTAGCAGCAATCTTCAATCAAAAACAGATCCTCGTGAAATTGACTAATTTTGTCCTAAAGTTGATTCGGATATTGGGTTCGTGATAGGCTTCTGTACAAACGTTAAACCTTAAAAATCAGGAATATGGATCTAAAACAATTCGAAGAGAGAAAACTCGATCATATTCGACACTCGCTCGATCGGGCCAACCAGGCTTTAGGGCTCAGTGGTCTGAGCTCAGTTCATCTGCAGCATGAGGCCTTGCCGGATCTTGATTTTGACGAGGTGACAATTCAGTCGCTGTGTCTGGGGTCACCTCAAAAAACACCCTTTTATATCGCAGGGATGACTGCCGGCCACGAACGAGCCTTTCAGTTGAATCGAACTTTGGCGCTTGCCTGTCAGGAGCGTGGCTGGGCGATGGGCGTAGGCTCGCAGAGGAGAGACTTAGAGGCGAAGGGCGGCTTGAGTTTCGATGCTTGGAAAGAGCTCAGAGACGAAGTTCCAGATCTCATTTTAATTGCCAATTTAGGAATCAGTCAGGTGATCCGGGCCAAAACCTCAGAAATTCGTAGGGTGGTCGAAGGATTACGAGCCAATGCTTTAGTGATTCACTTGAATTCTCTGCAAGAGGCGGTTCAGCCTGAGGGAACCCCACAGTTCCGTGGAGGCTTTGCAGCCATTCAGCGAATCATCGACGATCTGGGCCTGCCAGTTTTGCTGAAGGAGACTGGTTGCGGATTTTCAGAGGCAACTTTGCGTCGGATTTCAAGTTTGAAGCTCGGAGCGGTGGACATCAGCGGGTTGGGTGGAACACACTGGGGTCGAATCGAGGGGGCTCGGGCTAGTTCTGGATCAATTTACGCGGAGGCAGCCACGACTTTTGCGGACTGGGGTGAGTCCACTGTTCAGTCCGTTCAAGCGGCAGCCAAAGTTTTGCCAAAAACCACTGAAATTTGGGCTTCAGGCGGGGTTCGCTCCGGTCTTGATGCGGCTAAATTGTTGGCCTTAGGGGCTCATCGGGTGGGATTTGCCAAGCCCGCGCTCGAAGCTGCCTTGGAGGGCAGCGAGAAGCTCCATTTATGGATGGCCGCTCGAGAGTACGAATTAAAAACAGCACTTTTTTGCACAGGATCGCTAAACTGCAAGGAGCTTCGACAAAAGGAAGTCTGGGTTCGTTCATAGAGAAGGGTAGTTAGGGTTTGATATGGAAATTCAACGGCAGCTGACGGAAGGGTTTCATCGTCTCTCTCGTGCGGAGCGTTTGCGCAGGGTCCAATCCTTGTGTGAGCTCACGGATCAGGATCTGGCAGTCCTTTCGGGTGATCGTCCGATGTCTTTTGATATTGCTGAGCATTTGATTGAAAATGTTTTGGGTTATTTTTCAATGCCGATGGGAGTCGCAACTAACTTCACCATTGATGGTCGAGACCTTTTGATTCCTATGGCTGTTGAAGAAACCTCGATTATTGCTGCTGCTAGCGCTACGGCTAAGTGGATTCGTCGCGAAGGGAGTATTCGGACTTATTCAAAGGGGAACTTGATTATCGGTCAAGTTCAGCTCCCTCAGGTGCGAGATATTTCTTTTGCTCGTCGAGTTCTACACGAAAAGCGGGAGCTTTTAATGGGGCTAGCCAATGCCTGCGTTCCTGGCTTGGTCAATCGGGGGGGCGGTGTTCGCGACATCGCGATTCGAGAAGTGCCTCGTCCTTCTGAAGATGGCACGATGCTTGTGATTCATATTCTTTGCGACCCTTGCGATGCGATGGGCGCTAATTTAATTAATCAAGTTTGTGAAGCACTTAAGCCCAGGATTGAAGAACTCACTCGAGAGAGAGTGGGGCTCTGTATTTTGTCGAATCTGGTAGATACCAAGTTGACTGTTGCGGAAGTGGTTCTGCGGGATGTTGATCCCGTGCTCGGTCGTGGGATTGAAGAGGCCACACTTTTTGCCAAAGCCGACCCTTATCGAGCCTCGACCCATAATAAAGGTGTGCTGAATGGCATTGATCCTATTTTAATTGCGACCGGTAACGATTGGAGAGCTGTCGAGGCTGGAATTCATGCCTATGCAGCTCGGAGTGGAAAGTATCAGCCTATTACAGATTGGAAAATGGAAGGCCCTGATTTAGTGGGTCGGATTGAGGTTCCTCTCGCAGTGGGAACAGCGGGGGGTGTGACTCGGATTCATCCCATGGCCCGAGTGGCACTTAAGATGTTAAAAGTGACTCAGGCTGAAGAGTTGGCTCGAATTTGTGCGGCTGTGGGTCTAGTGCAAAACCTGGGTGCGCTCAAGGCTTTGTCGACCGTGGGGATTGTGAAGGGACATATGCAACTTCACGCCGCGAACTTGGCTATCGCTGCCGGCGCTGAAATCCATGAGGTTGCTGAAGTTCGCGACCAGCTCGCTAAAGTGCTTTTAGTGGAGAAGTCAATTAACCTAAGTCGTGCACGAGAAATTCTAGAGGCGGTGCGAGTTGCAGCCCAAAGTCCAACCGTCATTTAAGTCCTGCTCGGTTCCGGGCAAGATCTTTATTTTAGGGGAGTATGCCGTTTTAGCGGGACTCCCCGCATTGGTGGCTGCAGTAGGGCCTCGTTTTCAAGTCCGCCCAATCGGTGGTTCAGCCACCGGGTGGCCTGCGGGTGCTCCTGTCTTTAGGTTTCTGAGCTGGGCTCGTGGGCGGGGCTTTTCTGAGGTGCCTTTTGAGTTTACAGATCCGTTTCAGGGGGCTGGTGGATTTGGAGCCTCGACCGCTCAATTTGCTCTTGCTTATCAACTTACTTGTCGCGCAGATGCGGGCTGGCAGGAGGTTTGGAAGCTTTATCGAGAGCTGATGAGTTCTGATCCAGTTTTGCCGAGCGGAGCTGATTTGGTGGCCCAGTGGGAAGGCGGAGTAGTTTACTTTGACCCGACCCATCTCACCTGCGAAAATTTTGGAAAGCGGTTTGATTGGTCGAACCTTTTGATTTTCTCGGCAACTCATCAGCCAGGTCGAAAGGTGCCTACGCATGAGCACCTGAGAAAGTTGAGTGAGGAAGGATTCCCGCGTTCTCGTAAGCAAATGGTGGATGATTTGAATGTGCTTTTGCAGCGCGGAATTCAGGCGGTTCGCGAAAATAACGCAGAATATTTAGGAAAAACGATGAGCGACTATGCTGTAGTCCTCCATCGCGAGGGCTGCGAAGTGAAAGCGACGACAGACGATCGCTTGGCTTTGGCTGAACATCCCAACGTTTTAGGGGTTAAAGGGACCGGTGCCCTCCAATCAGATGCCTTGATTGTTCTGATGCGGAAAGGCAGTGAGCGTGGCAGTCTCCTCGAGTTGGCGAATCGACGAGGATTAAGATTAGTTTCTGAAGGGTTAGCCTTCGAGCCGGGAGTTAAATGCGAAAGTTGAGAATCGTAGCCAGAGCACCATCGAATATTGCATTGATCAAATATATGGGGAAATCCGATTCTTCGAAGAATTTGCCCGACAATCCCAGCCTTTCGATGACTTTAAATTCACTGTGTACGGTAGCTGATGTGGAACGCATCGAGAAGTCTGGGGATCATTGGCTTCCCGAGACGCCGCGTTTTCGCCCAACCGATCTCCCTTCGGATCGCATGTGGGTGTCGCCCGATTTGTCGTCATCGGGTCGGGAAAAACTGCTGAAGCACGTCGAGAGAGTTCGCGAAGCCGTTCCTGCGATCTATGAAAAATTCGGAATCGTCTTGGATCAGGAAGCATGGCGCGGCGCTGGCTTGCACCTGAGAACTGCAAATACGTTTCCGGCATCATCTGGAATTGCTTCCAGCGCGTCTAGCTTTGCAGCTGTGACTCTGGCGGTTGCGGCCTCATTCGCTTTGGATGAGGTCAGTTGGAATCGAGTTTGGGGTGAACAGCCCGAGTTGAAACGAGCTTTGGCCCAGCTTTCAAGGAGGGGATCAGGGAGTTCTTGCCGGTCTTTTGAGGGGCCTTGGGTTTATTGGGAAGGGGAGAGTTCTTGGATTCCATCGGGGATTCAACTTCCCGAGATGGCTCATTTCGTGATCCTGATCAGTACACAGCCAAAACAGGTTTCCTCCTCTGAGGCTCATTTGAGAATTAAAACTTCACCCCTCTGGGAAAGACGCGTCGAGCGCGTTCGCATGCGTTCGAACCAGCTCTTGAGCGCAATGAGAACTTCTGACCTTCGAAAATTGGCGCAACTGGCTTGGACGGAAACTTGGGAAATGCATAGTTTATTTCACACCGCCTCGGAGCCGTTTACCTATTGGGAGCCAGGGACCGTCGAGGCGCTCCAGTACTTTTCTTCGTGGATGGGTCAGGCGTCGCCACCGATTGTGACGTTGGATGCAGGGCCCAATGTTCATGTGATGGTCGATCGCAACGACCAAAAGCTCTGGCTTTCTCGACTAAAAGAGCAGTTTAGAGACTTTCAAATTTTAGAAGACGGTCAAGGTTTAGGTGCAAAAATAGAGGAGTGGAACACGAATGGAGTGGGTTAAGTTTCAGACTCGAGTTCCTGGGAAGTGGGTTTTGGCTGGGGAACATTCCGTTTTGAAAGGTGCGGCTGCAGTTGCGTTGCCTCATCCTGAACTGGGTCTTTCACTCGTTTTCGATCCTCATTCCTCCTCTGATGTTTTGTCAGTGAGCCCTCCTGAGGCGAATGCCATATTAAATGAGCTTTTGGGATCCATGGGGGAAAACGTAAAGAGCCAAGGGTTATCACTCAAGCAACCTCAAGGGAAAGTTCAGATCGAAAGCACCATTCCGGTAGGCGCCGGATTGGGTTCCTCAGCGGCGCTCTGTGTAGCTTTGACTCAGTGGGTTTCTTCGTTTCTGGGTTTGGACGATCACAAGGCGATTGAGCTGGCTACGCGACTCGAGGATCGATTTCACGGAAAAAGCAGCGGCATGGATGTCGCGGTCATTTCAGCGCGTCAGCCCATTGCTTATACAATGGCGCATGGGATTCGTCCGATTAGCGTTAAGCATCTGCCAAAATTTACTTTTCATGATACCGGGTTGCGAAGTAGTACGCGGACATGCATTGAAAGAGTTGAAAAATTTCGTCATGATTTGCCTCAAGTGGCTGCGCTCGTGGACTCCAGGATGGAATCAGCCTCTCAATCTGCCGTCGAAGGGCTAGCTGCCTTTGATGCGGGTAAGCGAACTCAAGGGCTGCATTTGATCGCTGATGCCATGAGAAATGCGAGAGAATGCTTTTACTCTTGGGAGCTCGTTCCGGGAGAGGCACAGCGACTCGAAGAAAGTCTGCTCAAACAAGGAGCACTCGCGGTTAAAATTACCGGCGCTGGTGGCGGTGGCATGGTGGTCGCGCTTTGGGACTGAGTCGACCGGTCTAGAATATGCCCTCAATTCCCCGCTTGGATCAAACACCAACCCGTGCTAAGAGTAGCCGCTTGGGGTGGCCCTTTGGGGTTCATTTCTCAAAATTTAGACCGGAGGGAGGTGAATTATGCCAGGTATTACCATTCGTGATGGAGATTCGTTTGAAGCTGCTTTGAAGAAATTCAAAAAGCAGTGTGAAAAAGCCGGCATCCTTTCGGAAGTTCGTAAGCGTGAAGCCTATGAAAAGCCTTCCGTGAAGAGAAAGAAAAAAGCAGTCGCCGCTAGGAAAAGGCTTGTCAAAAAAGGCAGCCGTCCGGTTCGCGTCTAGTTTTTAAGTTCATTATGAAAAGGCCGGGGCGGATTCAATGACTTCGTCTCGGCCTTTCTATTTTTGAGTTACAAAAGGAAGATCTTATGGCTACCTTAAAAGAGCGTCTCTCAGAACAAATGAAAACAGCGATGAAGTCTGCCGATAAGGAGACTTTGGCCTTTGCTCGAAATCTTCACGCAGCGGTCCGTAAAAAGGAAATTGACGATCGCATTGACTTAGATGATGCGGGCTTCATTAAAATCGTGACGACCTCAGCCAAGCAGCGCCAAGATTCGATTGATCAGTTTAGGCAAGGTGGCCGAGAAGATCTTGTGGCCAAAGAAGAGGCCGAACTTAAGTTTCTTCAGTCATTTCTTCCAGCTCAAATGGACGAGGCTGAAGTTCGTAGGCTTGTGGATTGGGCAATTGCAGAAGCAAAAGCGACTGGACCGAAAGATCTGGGCGCAGTGATGAAAGTTTTACTCCCTAAAGTACAGGGTCGGGCTGATGGCAAATGGGTGAATCAATTGGTCCGCGAAAAAATCGGGCAGAGCTAGGCGACCTCGTTCGCAGAGTTAAAGACGCGGTCAATCTGGTCGAGGTGGTTGGAGAAAATGTTGTTCTCCGAAAAACCGGAGCCAACTATGTGGGGCTCTGTCCTTTTCATTCAGAGCGCACCCCGTCGTTTAGCGTGAACGAGAATAAACAGCTCTATCATTGCTATGGATGTAAAAAGGGCGGAGATCTCGTCACTTTTGTGATGGAGAATTCTGCCCTGAGCTTTCAAGAAGCATTGGAAGAGCTTGCCGAGCGGGCTAGAATTCCACTTCCGTCGGGATGGGGTTCTGCCGATGGGGGCGGGGCGAATTCTGAGCAAAAGCAGAAGGCTCAGGAGAAACTGGCTCTGGCGCACCGACTCAACCGCTTTTCAGCCTCCTACTTCAGAAGCGCGCTAAAAAATAATCCTCAAGCCAGTCACTACTTATCTCTTCGTGGTGTTGGAGCTGAAGTACAGGAGGCCTTTTATTTGGGTGTAGCTCCTGAGGGTTGGGATCATTTGGCGACCTACTTTGCTCAAAAAAAGGCGCCCATTGATCTAGCGAACGAACTCGGCTTGGTTCGAACCTCGGCCAAAGGGACATTTGATGTGTTTCGGAATCGGGTGATTTTTCCAATTCTGAATATTCGAGGTAAAGTCGCCGGATTTGGTGGGAGAATTTTATCCGAACAAGATCAGCCCAAGTATTTAAATTCGCCCGAGTCGCTAGTGTATCATAAGAGCAAGCTCGCCTTTGGACTTTATCAAGCACAAAAGTTTATTAGAGAAAAAGACGAATTGATCTTAGTCGAGGGGTATTTTGACGTACTTACCCTTTATGCAGCAGGATTTAAGAATGTGGTCGCAACTTGTGGAACTGCTCTAACACCCGATCATTTGCAAGCATTTAAGCGGCTGGCGAGTCGATTGGTGGTTGTTTTTGATGGTGATGCAGCTGGAATTGCAGCCACGATCAAGGCTATGGAGACGGGTTTGGATCAAGGCTGGGTGCTTCAAGGGGTGAGGTTGCCAGATGGGCTTGATCCGGATGAGATTCTGCTTGATCCGGAGACCGGGCAGTTGCGCCCGGGGGGGCATGAGCAATTGACGACTTTGATTCAGGATGCGCGACCGATTTTAGATGCAGAGATTGAGGATGCGATCCAATCTGCTTCGAGAGATCCTGAGGCGCAAACGCAGGCTTTAAAGAAAATTGGAAAATGGTTATCGCGATTGAACGACCCTGTGGGTCGGGAGCTTCGCCTGGAGCGGATTCAAAAGGAAATGAAGGTTTCGCGGGCTTTGATTTTAGGCGCGATTGGTGGAGGGGGAGCTTCGCCTCCTTCTCTTCAAGTTAGGTCTCCTGGGCCGAAAATTACTGCGATAAATTCCAGTCCGGCTTTGCCCCCTAAAACTCAGCGTTTAGGGGTGGTAGATCGAGTCTTGATTGCTGGATTGGCTCAAGGGGGAGCCTGCCTAAATATTTTTCTTGAGGCTCAAGATCGTCTTCCTCCGGGACTTGATCTGGCGAGTCTGTTAGAGTATCCGCCCGCTAGTGAGTGGTTAAGGAAACACGGGGCGGACTTAAAAAACTTAGATTGGAGTGAATCTGACGATCAAATTCGATCGGTGATGACAGGAGTAATGGTGTCCGAAGGGGCATCAATTCAGTTGGAGCAATTTAAAGAGGTAGTTTTTAAGAGCTTAGCCAAGAAGTGGGCACGATTTTCGCAACAGATAAAACGGCAGATCGACCAGTCAGAAGCTAAGAATGACGCTGGCTTGCAGGCAAAACTCATGAAAGATTACCTTGACGTTCAGCGCAAAATGAAGGAATTTAACAGCTTCTATGACGAAGAATAAGGACGCCACCTTGTCCTCTCAAAAATCTGAGAGTGGAAACAGTTTAAGTAGAAATAAAGAAATCAAAAAGCTTCTCGACATGGGTGTCCAGCGTGGATACCTCAGCTACGAAGAGGTGAATGAGCTCATGCCACCGGAGATGATAACTCCAGAGGCCATTGATGAGGTCATGAATCTTCTGAGCGAAAGTGAAATCGAAGTCATTGATTCCGCAAAGCGTCCAAAAGACTCAGACGATGAAGAAGAGTCTGAGGAAGGTGCGCTTGGCCCTGGTAGCGCAGTAGGCGCCGAGGAGGGTGCTGAAGAGGGCGCAGTGGCCGCAGATCTGGCTCGAGGAGCTGATCCGGTTAAGTTGTATCTCAAAAAAATGGGAAGCGTTTCGCTTTTGACTCGCGAAGGCGAAGTCGAAATCGCAAAGCGCATTGAAGAAGGCGAAGTTGAAATTCTTCGTGCCTTGCTCGCCTCAACGCTTGGGACTCTGGCGATTGTCGATCTCGGCGAACGGCTTGAAAGTGGCCGGACCAAAGTTAAAGATGTGATTCGTGGTGTGGACGAAGAGGTTTCACTGGATGACGAGAAAAAGTATCTCGAACGAGTGACTGCTGCGATTGCAAAAGTCAAAGCTCTCGTGAGCGTACAAGAAAAATTAGAGGAAGCACTTCCTGCCGAAGGGAAGAGGACTTCTAAGCAGAAGGATCAAATCCAGCACGAGATTAAAAAGCGTGAAAAGGCTGTTGAAGCAGCTTTCGAGAATATCGCCTTTAATCGCAAGACGATTAATCAGCTTTCAGGTAAAATTAAGGGTTTTTGGGCTCGAGGTAAGGATTTAATCGACGAGCGTAAGCGTGTCTATGCTTTCCTTGGTCTCAAAGATCAAGCTGACGTCGATCAAGTGCGAGAAGAGTTGAATCAAGGGGCTGAAAGTCATCCTGCTCTTTGTCGCAAGTATGATGTGACGATTCCGAAGCTGACCCAGTTGCTTTCTCAGAATGAGGAAACTTGCAAGAAAGTTGATCGTTTAGAGGAAGAGGCTTGTATCTCGGTTGAAGAGTTGCGCAGAATTCACGACACGCTCACCATCGGCGAAAGAAAAGCGGACCAGGCTAAAAGTGAGTTAGTTGAGGCTAATCTTCGTCTCGTTGTTTCGATTGCGAAGAAATACACGAACCGCGGTCTCCAGTTCTTGGATCTGATCCAAGAAGGAAACATCGGTTTGATGAAAGCTGTGGATAAGTTCGAATACCGCCGTGGTTACAAATTCTCTACTTATGCGACGTGGTGGATTCGTCAGGCGATTACTCGTGCTATTGCCGACCAAGCGAGAACGATCCGAATTCCTGTTCATATGATCGAAACGATCAATAAGCTGATTCGGACTTCCCGCCTCTTGGTGCAGCAATTAGGGCGCGAGCCTACGCCTGAGGAAATCGCTGTGAAGATGGAACTTCCAGTTGATAAAGTTAGAAAAGTTCTGAAAATCGCGAAGGAACCGATCTCTCTCGAAACCCCAATTGGTGAAGAGGAAGATTCGTACTTAGGCGATTTTATCGAAGACAAAAAGATCATCAATCCTGCCGACGCAGTGATGAATATTAACCTCTCCGAACAAACTCGTAAGGTCCTTGCGACTTTGACTCCTCGTGAGGAGAAGGTTCTCCGAATGCGATTCGGGATTGGTGAAAAGTCTGACCACACCTTAGAAGAGGTTGGGCAGGATTTCTTCGTGACTCGTGAACGTATTAGACAGATTGAGGCAAAGGCGCTTCGTAAGCTTAGGCACCCATCGCGGGCCAAGCTTCTCAAAGCATTTATTGACTCATAATATCTGGAGGCCCATAGCTCAGCTGGTTAGAGCAGTCCGCTCATAACGGATTGGTCGTGGGTTCGAGTCCCCCTGGGCCTACCAGTCTATTTCATTACTCAAGAAAAACTTAGGTTCCTCGAGTAGGGATCTTTAAGATTTGGCCGGGACGAATAGGGCGTTTGTGCAGCGAATTGTTCGCACTGATGGACTGTGGGGTAACGTTGAATCGTTTCGCGATTTGAGTGAGGCGGTCGCCGCGTTTGACGCGGTAGCGCACAATTCGCGATTTCTTGTAAATCCGGTTTGAAAGTTTAAATTGTGCGAGTTGAACTTTCCCGGCGTCGAAGTTCTGAGCATATTCTTCGGGTACCCAAACCTCATAATGGTGGACTCTGGGTGGTGTAAAGTCAGTTCTGAGGTTAGGATTCAGTCTTTTGAGCTCGCTAACGGGGAGTTTTATGAGGGTGGCGACCTCGGTGAGGCGAGCAGGGGATGGTACTTCAATAGCATGAAGGTTGGGATATTTTTCCGACTCGGGTTCGGCGAAGCTGTAATACGCTGGATTTTCACCAATTTCGATAGCGGCTAAAAATTTTGGGATGTAGTCAGCTGTTTCTGCTGGGAGCACTCCGTGTTTGACCAGAGTCCAAAAGTCTCGACTCTTTCCTCTGATGACGGCATTCATAATCCGGAACTCTCCGGCGTTGTAGGCTGCAACGGCGAGGTACCAGGAGCCAAAAATATTGTATAGATCTCTTAAGTATTTGGCCGCTGCCTCTGTGGCGCGAATGGGATCACGACGCTCGTCTGTATAAGGATTGACCTCGAGTCCGTACCTTTTACCAGTGGCGGGAATAAATTGCCAAACTCCTGCTGCCTTGGCCAGCGAGGTGGCCCGGGTGCTGTATCCGCTTTCAATCATTGCGAGATAATAGAGTTCAATTGGGAGTTGGTTTTGCTCTAGGACGTTTTCCACGACTTCGCGGTATTGATTCCCCTGATTTAAAAACTTTTGGAATCGTGCACGATCTTTTTGTGTGAAGTAAGTGATCCATTTTTTTACGTGATCATTCACTTCGAGAGGGAGATCTCCCAGGGCCGTTGGAGTTGAGTTTTGATGCTCTGTCTTGGCAATCTCCTTTTTGAGTTCTTTTTTTGGTTGCGGTTTTTCCGCCAGGAGGTCCTCGACTATTACTGTAGGTGGAGTGTTGTTTTGCTGGGGCGATGGAGTTGCAACCTCAATTTGAGGTGAGTTGACTCCTGCTTCTTGCCATTCTAGCTCGCTGGTAGCGCACCCGGCCAGCAGGCTATAATGAAGTACAACTAAACTCATTTGGATGGTTTTTTTGAATTGAGATGGTCCCACCGAGAAATCATGTCAGGAAGAAAAAACAAAATCAAAGAATATCCTTGGGCAAAAATACGAACAATAATCTTGACTTAGTGCGAGATGCTCACTAACCCGAATGTCTATGACTGCAAAAAACGCGAAATTGGTGGCAGATATTCTTAACTTTCTCGAAGAGCGGGCCCCTTCTTCGACAGCAGAGGATTGGGACAATGTTGGACTCCTGGTGGGAGATCCCGCGTGGAGCACGTCAGGCGCAGTGGTTTCAGTTGACTTGACTCAAGAGGCGATCGACTTAGCCACTGAAAATGGAATTCATCTAATTATTAACCATCACCCCTGCTTCTTTCCAAAAAACCAAGGAATATCGAGGTGGGTACCTGGGACTTTGGCTTACGAAGCGATGCGACGAGGGATCGCGGTCATTGCCTGCCACACAAACTTTGATCGTTCAGCTCTAGAGGTCGTAGAGCAGGTGTCCAAGCGGTTAGGATTGGAACCTAAGGGCAGGCTTTTTGATACGGTTGACGAACAGCGGGTGAGCTCTGGCGAAAATAGGCTCGTTCCGGGGTCCGGATATGGCTTTTGGGGCGAATTTAGGCAGCCTAGGGCCTTTTCAGATCTAGCCAAAGATGTTAAAAACATATTTAAGGTAAATGGGTTTTGGATAACAAACCCGCCCCCTTCTCAAGTAGTTCGAATTGGATTTACAGCAGGGAAGGGTGCATCATTTGTGGAATCTGCTGCTTACGTAAAGTGCGATTTGTACATTACGGGGGAGGTAGGTTATCACAACGCTCTCCAAGGTCAGCGTCTTGGTATGGCAGTGATGGAGCTTGGACACCGAGACAGCGAAGGATTCTTTATAGAAACCATGAAGAGCTGGCTTTTGGGGTTTGAGCTGAGGGTGATTGATGTTCAAACGCCGACACAGATGATTTGGTCAGGAGGAAAGAAGTGAATCAGCCGCTCCCGTTAGTCGAACAGCTCAAGAAATTAGAAAAGTTGCAAGAACTAGATTTGAAAATCGATGCCATTCGAAAAGATCAAAAAGTTCTGCCTACGTCCCTCAAAACTGCTGAAGATGCTTTGAAAAAAGTGAAGGCAGCTTTTGACGCCAAGCAAAACCAAGTGGCAGAACTCGAAAAGGTGAGCCGGCAGACCGCCGCTGCCTTTGAATTGAATCAGGAGCGATTGACTCGTTCGGGATCAAAACTGGAGTCAGTCCAGAATAGCCAAGAATTCCAAGCAGCTTCCAAAGAAGTTGATCAGTTGAAGAAGCTTGCTCTAAGTCTAGAAGAGCAGAAGAAGAAGTCTGCATCTGATGTAGAACTCGCTCAAAAGGAACTCGAAATCCTAAAGGGTGAGATGGAAAAGATCGAGTCTGAGCACGGGCGCCAATCCCAGACGGTCTCCGGTCAGAGCCAAGCTCTGGGTGTAGACTTGAATCAGCTAGTCTCAGAGCGGGCGCAATTTTTGCCTGGCGTCGAGCCTCGTTTGATTTCCCAGTACGATCGGATTCGCAACGCTCGTGGCGGTGTTGGAATCGTTCCTGCCGTGAGTGGTCGTTGCCGGGCTTGTAATATGCTGGTTCCTCCGCAGCTCTACATTGAGCTTCAGAAGGGGAATGTTCTTCATCAGTGCCCGAGCTGCAATCGAATTCTTTTTGTTCCTGCAGCTACACAAGAGAGCGCAACAGAGTCCTCTCCTGCTGTGAATCATTAGTTTTGTTTTTTGCTCTCATCTTGGCTTTCGGGCTGAGGGGAGAGCATTGTTAAAAAATTACGCAAGACGGGCGATCGCTGACAGGGGTAACTCTGTGGGAGGAAAGTCCGGGCTCCAAAAAGCAAGGTACTGGCTAACGGCCAGGCGTTGATTGGGTGACTGATCGGCGACGGAAAGTGCAACAGAAAATAAACCGCCGTGTTTAGGACTTGTTCTAGACGCGGTAAGGGCGAAACGGTGGGGTAAGAGCCCACCGCGCCCCTGGTGACAGGGGTGGCACGGCAAACCCTACCTGGAGCAAGGCCAAATAGGGAGGTTTCGGTTTGCTAGACCAATACCTCCGGGTAAGGCCGCTAGAGGCTCACGGCAACGTGAGTTCGAGAGGAATGATCGCCTCCACCTTGATTGAGCGAAGAGCTCAGGGGTGAAGACAGAACCCGGCTTACAGTCTTGCGTATTTTTTTAATGGTTGACTCATTTAATCTTTGCGACGCAGCTCATGAGATGATAAAGCCGTGACAATGAAAACATGGAGCGTGTCTGATTCACTAAAGTTGTATAATATTGAAAACTGGGGCGACCAATACTTCAGTATCAATCCTAGCGGGAATATGACCGTTCATCCTCGGCGTGGCGAGGGGCCAGGGGTAGACATTAAGAGCGTCATTGACGAAGTTCGTGCGCAGAATGTCGGCTTACCTGTTTTAATTCGTTTCCAAGATATTATCCGCCATCGCGTCGTTACTCTGAATGAAGCGTTCAGAAGGTCGATCGCTGAGTTCGGCTACAAGGGTAAATATCAGGGTGTCTATCCTATTAAAGTGAATCAAATGCGTGAGGTCGTCGAGGAGATCGTCGATGCAGGGCGTCCTTATGACTTCGGTCTTGAGGCAGGGTCCAAGGGTGAGCTCGCCGTCGTCGTTGCGATGAATACTCCTCCTCAGGCGCTCGTGATCTGTAACGGCTATAAAGATTACGCATTCATCAAGACGGCTTTGATGGGACTCAAGCTGGGTAAAAAAGTCATCATCGTTGTTGAAAAGCTTTCAGAACTCTACCAAGTGATTTCTGTGGCTAAAGAGTTAGGCGTAACTCCGCTCATTGGGATTCGCTCCAAGCTTTACTCCAAGGGGAGCGGCAAGTGGGAGTCGAGCGGTGGCGAATTTGCTAAGTTCGGCCTGACCACGCCAGAGTTGCTTCACGCTGTGAATGTTCTACGCCAGGAAGGTTTGCAAGATAGCTTCAAGCTCTTGCATTTTCACATCGGCTCTCAGGTAACCAACATTAAGAGTATTAAAGATGCCGTTAAAGAGGGCACACGAATTTACGCAAAGCTTCAAAAAATGGGGCTCAACCTAGAGTATCTGGATGTGGGCGGTGGATTGGGCGTCGACTACGATGGATCTCGTACGAGCTTTGATAGTTCGACCAACTATTCCTTAGCAGAGTATGTGAGTGACGTTGTTTACTCCATTCAGGAAATTTGCCAAGCGGAAGAAGTCTCTGAGCCAAACATTGTTTCGGAAAGCGGTCGAGCCTTGGTCGCTCACCATTCGGTTTTGGTGGTGAACGTTTTCGGGAATATTGAGGTCGGTGCAACTCCGATTGCAATGCAAGAAACTCCTGACGAAGAAGAAGTTGTGAAAGAAATGCGATATCTTTCAAAGCACTTGTCGTCAAAGAATCTCTTGGAGCATTTTCACGACGCTGTTCAAAGAAAAGACGAAGCACTTAGTATGTTTAAGCTGGGCTTTTTGTCTCTCGAGGACAAGGCTAAGGTCGAATTTCTATTCTGGCAGATTTGCAAAGTGATTCATAAAAATGCTGCTGGATTGAAGTACGTCCCAGATGAGGTTGAAGCTCTCAATAAGCAGCTGGCCGATCAATACTTGTGCAATTTCTCACTGTTTCAATCGATTCCGGATCACTGGGCAATTCAGCACTTGTTCCCAATTGCGCCGATCCATCGACATGATGAGCATCCGTCCCGAGAAGCAACCTTGGTGGATATCACCTGTGACTCGGATGGAAAGGTGAATAAGTTCATCGACCTTCGGGACATTAAGGATACTTTGCCACTCCATGAGTTTAAGAGCCAGGAGCCTTACTATCTGGGTTTCTTCTTAATGGGTGCGTACCAGGATATTATGGGCGATCTTCATAATCTTTTTGGTCGGGTAAATGAAGTTCATGTTTTCTTAGATGAGACCGAGCCGGGTGGATATTATATTGAAGAAGTGATCAAGGGTAACACCATTGCAGGTGTTCTTTCTTGGATTCAATATAGCTCCACTGATCTCGAAAAGCGCGTGAAAGAGCAAATTGACTCTCGAGTACGAGAAGGTCAAATCAAGCCGAGAGAAGGGGTTGACCTTCAGAACTTCTACGAGGAAGTGCTTTATGGCTACACCTACGTAGATTACGATAAGCAATCTAAGCTCAACGCTCATTCAGTTGAAACTGCGATGAGAGATTCCACTGAGGCTGCGGTTCATGATATGGCTTATCACACTGGGAATGATCCAATATTGAATTGAACTAAAAACCGGGGGGTTAAAAGTGGAAATACTCAATCAAGGCTTTGATCACGTCGAGTTTGTGGTTGGGAGCCTGAGCATGATGTCGAATGTGCTCAGGCGGATGGGTTTTGAAAGAGTCGGGCAAAGAACTTCTTTCCAACAAAAAACGCAAAGTGAGCTCTACTGCCAGGGGAAGGTGAGGATTCTTCTCACCCAACCTCAGGCGGGGGGCTCAGTTTCTACTCACGCGCTTCAATTTTTAGAAAAACATGGAGACGGGATCTGTGTTTTGGCAATCGAAGTCAAGGACGCCACCCAGGCTTTTCTAGAGTCCGTGAAGCGTGGTGCCAAACCGGCACTTGAGCCTGAAGTCTATGAATCACCTGAGGGCAGAGTGGTTCGGGCTGAGATCTGGACACCCGCTGACGTGAGATATGCTTTTATTGAGCGCCACCCCCAGGGGCCGAATTCGAAACCTGCTCTTTTTGATCAAGACCTAGTTGCCCAGAGACTTGAGAGTCCTTCGCCTTTCGGTATCCAATTCATCGATCACCTCACAAACAACGTAGGTATGGGTGAGATGGGCGAATGGGTGCGTTGGTACAGAGAAGTATTCGGCTTTCAAGTCACCCGTCATTTTGAGATTAGAACGGGAAGAACAGGTTTACTTTCCGACGTGGTTGAGTCCCCCTGTCGTAAAATTAAAGTTCCCATCAATGAAGCAACTGAGCCCGAAAGTCAGGTTCAAGAGTTCGTGAATCGGATGAAGGGTGCTGGCGTCCAACATTTGGCACTGGTGACTACAGGCCTTCCCAATACACTCAGCCTGCTGCGAAACAATCATTTTAAATTTCTCACTGTTCCTCATTCTTATTACGAGGCTGTTCCAACCCGCGTGCCTGGAGTAACTGAAGATCTTCATGAGTTAGAAAAGCTTGGAATCCTCCTTGATGGAGAAGATTCTGGTTATCTGCTTCAGGTCTTCTCAGAGGAAATTCTAGGGCCATTCTTCTTCGAGTTTATTCAGCGCCGTGGCAACCAAGGCTTCGGTGAGGGTAACTTCAGAGCACTTTTTGAAGCCATTGAGCGAGATCAGGTTCGTAGGGGCGTTCTGAAGTAAACTAAAATGGACTTGCAAACTCTGCTGAAAAATTCTAGTAGGTAGTGCGAACTAATCGTGCAGATTTCGATTGGTCTGATAGGTCTCTCGACGAGAGATCAATGAAGTATAAAAAATATCCCACTCTAAATTGACTTGAATTCATTCGAGTCCGGATATCATCCTATTTTTGAATGGAAAATGCAGATGCGTTTAAAAAAACTTAGTTTCACATCATTGGTATTTCTTTTTTTGACGGTTTCGGATGCCTATCCTATAGCGCCTGGAGATACCGTGTACTGCTGGCAGGAGCGTTTTGGGCGTACAGTTACAGCAGTTCTTGATGATGGCCTTTTGATGGTTTCTGCCAACGGAAACCCACCGATTCCAGCTCTAGCCAATCTTTGTACAGAAATCAGCCAGGACGGGGTGATGCAAGGTGACCTCATTTACGTAAATGAGGGGTTCAGTAACTACTGGGGTTTAGTGGTGGATTCCCTCAAAGATGGTACCGTGGTCTTTGATCGTCTGCATCAGCGTCAGCGTTTGCAAATGGGCTTATGTAGTACTAAAGTGGTTGCGTCTTGCGATGGCAAATTGCGAGAAGGAGTCCAAGTCTATGTGATGCCGGAGGGAGCTCAGTGTAACGTGATTCGGTGCTTGTCTGATGGGAGTATCGTAGTCGGAGACCTAGTCGGAGACCGGCAGCATAGGCACACCCGAGTTGAGCGCAGTAGATGTAACAGGCTCGTAGCTGAGCAAAACGGAGCGGAACCGAATGAGGAAGGACTTTGTCGCATTTGTAATGAGCCTCAGGCTGCTGCAGCAAATCTACCCTGTGGACTTCCCGTTTGCAGGCCTTGCTCTCAGCGTCCCGCGCGCTGCCCGAACTGCAGAGGTATGAATGCGGGGAGATTGCGAATTTACAGATAGTGATTCTGCCAGGTCATCGCTCTATTTCATGCTGATGCGAGTTTGAAGGCGTGGCCTGGCTGATTGGTTCTGGAGGCAGTAGGTTTACTAAATCGCGCCAGTAAATGGGTTTTCTGGTTTGATGAGTGACAAATGCAGGAATATGGCTGATTCCGTGCGTTTCAGCGTACTCTCCGATGTCCGAGATGATCTGGCGACTTTTAAGGTGGATTTTTCCATAATTCGCATCATCATAAAAGTCTGAGTTAGGCAGTCGTTCGATCTCCTCGAGTCGCTCACTGAGGTGGGGAAAGCCTAGAAGCGCGTTCTCAATTTCCTCGGAAAAGTCAGAAAGTACCATTGTAGATGGGATGAGGTGAGTGGGAACTGTGAAAAGCCCGGCAATTCTGAAAAGGATACTTCTAGAATAGGGACTGAGAGCCTCTAGCTTTTTCAGTGAAAGGTAGTTCGAGTTGATTCAGCGCCGCGGCAACCAAGGCTTCGGTGAGGGTAACTTCCGAGCACTTTTCGAAGCCATTGAGCGAGATCAGGTTCGCAGGGGCGTTCTTAAGTAAACTAAAATGGACTTGCAAACTTTCTAGAAAAATTCTAGTAGCTAGTGCGAGCTAGTCATGCAGATTTCGATTGGTCTGAGAGGTCTCTCGACGAGGGATCAATAAATTGTAAAAAATATCCACTATGAAGTGACTTGAAGTCATTCGAGTCCGGATATCATCCTATTTTTGAATGGAAAATAAAGATGCGTTTTAAAAAACTTAGTTTCATAGCATTGGTATTCCTTTTTTTAACGGTTTCGGATGCCTATCCTATAGCGCCTGGAGATACCGTGTACTGCTGGCAGGAGCGTTTTGGGCGTACAGTTGAAGCAGTTCTTGATGGTGGGCTTTTGATGGTTTCTAACAACGGAAACCCACCGATTCCAACTCTAGCCAATCTTTGTACAGAAATCAGCCAGGACGGGGTGATGCAAGGTGACCTCATTTACGTAAATGAGGGGCTGAATAACGTCCCTGGCTTAGTAGTGGATTCCCTCGCAGATGGTACCGTGGTCTTTGATCGTCTGCATCAGCGTCATCGCTGGCAAATGGGCTTATGTATTACTAAAGTGGATGCGTCTTGCGATGGCAAATTGGGTGAAGGAGTCCAAGTCTATGTGATGCCTGAGGGAGGTCAGTGTAACGTGATTCGGTGCTTGTCTGATGGGAGTATCGTAGTCGGAGACCAGCAGAACAGGCACACCCGAGTTGAGCGCAGTAGATGTATCAGGGCCGTAGCTGAGCAAAACGGAGCGGAACCGAATGAGGAAGGACTTTGTCGCATTTGTAATGAGCCTCAGGCTGCTGCAGCAAATCTACCCTGTGGACTTCCCGTTTGCGAGCCTTACTCTCATCATCCCGCGCGCTGCCCAAACTGCAGAGGTATGGCTGCGGGGAGATTGTGAAGTTACAGATAGTGATTCTGCCAGGTCATCGCTCTATTTCATACTGATGCGAGTTTGAAGGCGTGGCCTGGCTGATCAGTTCTGGAGGCAGTAGGTTTACTAAATCGCGCCAGTAAATGGGTTTTCTGGTTTGATGAGTGATAAATGCTGGAATGTACCCGACTCCACGGGTTTCCATGTACTCTGCGATGTCCGAGATGAACTGGCGACTTTTAAGGTGGATTTTGCCATAATTCGCATCATCATAAAAGTCTGAGTTAGGCAGTTGTTCGATCTCCTCGAGTCGCTCACTGAGGTGAGGAAAGCCTAGAAGCGAGCTCTCAATTTCCTCGGAAAAGTCAGAAAGTACCATTGTAGATGGGATGAGGTGAGTGGGAACTGTGAAAAGCCCGGCAATTCTGAAAAGGATACTACTAGAATAAGAGCTGAGGGCTTCTAGCTTTTTCAGTGAAAGGTAGTTCGGGCTGGTTTCCATGAGCGCTTTGTAGAATTCTCTTTTCTTGGGATGCGTTGCGGTTCTGAATGCCTCCTCAGTTGCGATTGACGTTTCGCGTTGGATGGCTAGTGCCGTGTCAGCTCTTCCCTTTCGATAGCAAATCTGCGCAGGGATCATGAGCCAGTAGTCCGGTTCGTAGAGGTGTAAAATTTCCTGATCTTTTGAGATTGGCTTTTTGGCCCGAAATACGAGCAGATTGAGAAAAGAATCATATTCAATCCTGACGTTTTCACCTGTTCGGTAGCTGAGTCGGTCTTCCAAAAATGCATCCCAGTAACCTAGGAATATCGTGCGAAGCTTACTTCGGTATTGCTCGCTCAAATGAGTACAATTCACGTTGAGAAGATCACCGAAATTTTCGGGATTCATATAGGGATCATTGGCGATTTGGGCGCCCAAGTGTGGGGCGGGTGGCTGAGCCGTTCCGTCGAAGAGCAAAGTTGGCTTCTCAGGAATCGTTTGAAAGTAGGCACTTGCACCGAGGCGAATCAAGGTTGGCAGAGTTTTTTCGACGGCTTCACCGTAATAAATGGCAAGTGTTTCTCCGATTTTAAAATCTCGAGTTGCAAAGAGTCCTCGGCCGGCCCCCGTGATTTTGCTTTTTGTGATACTCACACCATGAGTGAGTGACTTGCAGGTGATGCAGAATGGTTTATGGTGTGACCAGTCCTGAGTCTGGCATTCACGATTGCAGTAGTAAGTGGCTTGACAGCCACCACAGCTTGCAGTTGCATTTGCTTTTGCACACTTTCCACACGGCTGAGCGAAGGCGATTGAAGAGTGTGAGATGTGCAAAATCACTGAAAAGGCCAAGAGCACTTGAGCAGCCTGCATTCGAAAAAAATGAATCATTGAGTGCCTTCCTTTTCTAGCGAACCAAAATTGAGCTTGGAGTGATATCAGCCATTTCAAAAGCGCGTCTAAAACTTTTCAGATGAGCCCTGCTGAGTTTATGGCTGTGACTTTTACCATGAGGCCGAACAGCAAAAGAAAATCCACCTGGAACAACCACGCGGCAGTGAGAGGTTCCATTTTGGTTGATTTTGCCTCCTACTGATTTAACTAGGTTTTCAATATCCTCAAAGCTGAGGGATTGATGATTGATTTCATCATTGAAAAAGGTTTCAAAAACTCGGGCGCGACTCGCGTGTCCGAAGATGGTTTGGAGCCAAGAGATTCTCGCCTCCTGTGGGGTTTGTTGTAAGCGAGTTGCCGGCTTGGCTCGAGAATTTAAGGAAAGGGTACTCTCAGGCGTTTTGCGTCCGAAGATCTCAAGTTCTCTTTTGAGTTCCGTGTCCGGACCAGTAGGAGGCAATGGAACAGCTGAGCCGCTAGCGGGAGCATTGACGACTTCTGAAAGAGGGGCTTCGTGAACTGTAGATGGGGAGTGAGCTTCGGGTAAGGCGAGGGGCTTCTTCTTAGATCTTTTCTTATTGGCTCGGCAGAATTTACGAACCCTTGCTGCAGGCTCTTCTAGTTCTTCCAAAGACTGGTTCAATTGTATTAAGAAGTTTGAAATCAATAATGTGAACTCAGTGTTGATGTAGGCGCTCAAAATGCCACGATCATCCATGGTGAGTGAAGACGCACGATCATGGAGTGCATCTTTTTGGTCTTGGCTTAGCTTCATGAGAGAGTTCCATTTGGCTAGGTGCGTCTCGATGAAGGATTTTATTCTTACTACGTCACTGTAAATGGGTTCAGATAGATCCGTCTCGGTTTCATGAGTGTTAGTCTTGCGCACTAAATCTTTAAGTGCTTCCATCCTCTTTTGGACTGGATCAATGAGGTTTAAGATTTGGTTTCTGAAAATCCACCAAGTCCTACCTACTTCCTCTTCACCAATTCCAATTGCCTGCTGAATCTCTTCTCGCTTCCAGCTCCTAGGAAACTCGCGTTTAATGTAGTCAGTGAGCTCGTCTCGATTCGCGAAGGTCTCACGCCTAAAGTAGGAGACCGTCTGGCTCCAGTTGGGGTTGCAATCTTGCGCTAACAATTCAAGGAGTTCCTTAAAAAAAGGAATTTCCGAGTAGCCACTTTTTTCCTCAATTTCATGCTGAGAACGATCGACGCCCTGTTTTAGGTCTGACTTTCGGACAGCAAGCTCATCCTGGTAGTTTTTCCAAATTTCTTGATAAAGCATCTCTAGAGTCGCAATAGTTTGCTCGTGAAGTGAAGGGGGCTTGTCAAGGTAGAGGATGTTATCCAATTGATTCAAATAGGGAAAAAGAACTGGATAAGAGCGATGGCCATTGATCGTTACACTGAGAAGACTTTCGTAGAGTCGCACGTAGGGCGCGATTCCCTGGATGACCATTGGAAATGAAATCCTCGGATCTGGAGCGAAGCCTAAATAACCTTCAATAAATTCTTGCTTTTCGTGAACGCTCACTTTTGGGTCCGAAAGAGTCTGAATGAAGTGCACATTGAAGTCTCTCCGTGCAACGAGAATGGATTGGGCAAAACTCAAGGTGTCCATGGGGTCAGCAACGGCATCTATCGACACCAAACAGGTGATGACGAGTGTCATGATCCAAAGTGGGAATCGGAGTTCAAGCTTGCGCATGGGGCAAACTTATTACCTTATTTCACTTTAAAAAACAAGCAAAGCTGTCACCCGCTCGCAGCGGACAAGGGATTGGGCCTAGTTTTGTTTCAGGCGTTCCCAGATTTTCCAAACATCAGCAGGGTGTGACGCCCAATGATGAGGCTGGTGTGGTTCGAGGGCTTCACGGTTGGCGAGGAGGTCCCAAAGGGCCGCTACGCCCTGTGAGCCGGCAGCCCGGCTGGCGATGATATCGGCTGGAGAGTCGCCGACAAGGAAAACCTGTTCGGGGCTCAACTCCATTCGAGAGACACAAAGGTGAAGTCCATCGGGCGATGGCTTTGGTGATTTACAATGGTCGTGTGCAACGACCGTGACGAACGAGCTGAGTAAGTTGTGATGTTTAAGGATGGTTTCTGTCGTGTTCCAGCTTCTTCCAGTAAAAATTGAGGTTGGGATTTTTTCGCGACGAATGTTTTCTAAAAGCTCGGCAACGCCGTTGTGCAGCGGAACTCGACCGACGTTTTCATCCATGAAGCGCTGGAATAAACCATAGGCCTCGGGGGTGCGATCCCAGCCGACGAGCCTGGCGAAAATATGATCTTCTCCTGCGCCGAAATGAGCCATGATTTCATGGGGAGTGTGGGGGCGGACTTTCATGGCAGCCAGTGCGTAGTTAAAACCATCAAAAGTAACGCCGAGAGAATCAACTAAAGTTCCGTCTAGATCAAAAACAATTCCTTTGAGCATTTTAACCGTGGCCTCCCATGAGAAAAGGTTGTGATAAGAATTTCAGGTCGCGTTCGCGTGTTCGCTTTTCAAAAAACAGAGTAGCCTCTTGCCAAAGTGCTTCGGGTTCCGGGATTGAGAAAACCTGGCTTCTAAATTCATGGCATCCAGGAAATCCAGCCGAATACCAAGCCAGGAATTTGCGGGCGTGGATCATGGCCGAGCGAGGGGGGTAGATCTCGTGGAGCATCTTTTGCTGACTTTGGAGTAAATTGATGTAATCGCTTGCCTGCGGAAGTTCGAAGGGTTGGCCATTCCAGAGAGCTTCTGCCTGCTTGAAGATAAAGGGGTTTCTCAGTGCTCCGCGACCCACCAAAACCGCATCAACGCCATAGGTTTTGTATTTGTGAACTGCAACCTCAGCCGTCGTGATGTCTCCGTTCCCTACAATGGGGATCGAGCTTTTGCTTTTGATATCGCCAATAAAATCCCAATCAGCCTCGCCGCTATAGCCTTGGGCGCGGGTCCTGCCGTGGATGGCAACCCAGTGGACTCCCGCATCAGTGGCCGCGCGGACCACGTCGAGTGCGTTTCGGGTTTGAGCGTCCCAGCCAGTGCGGATTTTAATGGTCACAGGAATTTTGACCGATTTAACCATAGCGCTCAGAGTCTTGCCGAGCGAGATAGGGTCTTTGCACATCGCTGAGCCAGCGCCACGTTTAACTACTTTGGGCACCGGGCAGCCCAGATTGAGGTCGACAAAGTCGGCACCTAGTTTTTCAACATATTGGGCGGCTTTGCAGAGGAGGTCTGTGTCTTCTCCGAAGATTTGTAAGCCAAGGACTCTCTCTTCCTCATGAAATCGTAATAAATCCAGAGTCTTAGCTCCGGCGTATTCGATCCCATTGGCTGAGACCAACTCTGAAATCACCATCGAGCTGCTGAGTCTACGCATCAAGCGGCGAAAGGGTGAGTTGGTAATCCCCGCCATCGGGGCCAAAATAAACGGGTGTTTCAGCTGAAACGGACCCAATTGGATAGGCAACTGAGACAAGACTGGAGTTCCTTTCTGGGTAAAGTTGAGAGTAGATACCACAGCTTGTTTCTAAGTGCCAGTTTCAGTAGAAAGTGTTTAAAATGCTTTGGATCGGAGGCTCTCGATCTCAGCAATTTCTTTGGGCGCCTCGTGGGTAAGGTTTTCGCACCCGGTTGTCGTTACTAGGATGTCATCCTCAATTCGAATCCCGATATTTCGGAAGGCCTCAGGCGCTTCCCGGTCGCCGGGTTGAACGTAGAAGCCTGGTTCGATCGTGAAGGTCATCCCAGGTTCGAGTTTCCTAGGTTCACCCTCTTGAGTGTAAAGTCCTGCGTCGTGGACGTCGAGGCCTAGCCAGTGGCTGGTGTTGTGGGGGTAGAATCGACGGAAAGCTGATGTCTTCAGGAGCTCGACTCGGTTTCCCTTGAGAAGTCCGAGCGAGAGCAGTCCGTCGACGAGCAACTCGCATGTAGTCTTGTGAATTTCGGGCAGCTTAGTGCCGGGTTTGGTCATGGCAATTCCAGCTTTTTGAACTGAAAGCACTAATTCGTAAGCCTGTGATTGAGCTTTGGAGAAGGTTTTGCCGATCGGAAATGTGCGGGTGATATCGGAGGTATAAAAGCCATATTCACCCCCTGCGTCAATGAGCAGAAGCTCTCCGGATCTGAGTGTCTCATTATTTGATCGGTAATGGAGACATGCGGCATTTTTCCCGCCCGCCACAATGCTTCCGTAACCGAGGCGCTGACACCCATTCTTACGGAATTGGTAATCGACCAGTGCTTCGATTTCGCTCTCATTCATACCGGGGCGAAGTTCCTGCATTGCTGTGCGATGAGCATGAGCAGTAATTTGGCAAGCCTTACGCAGAAGGTCGAGTTCCTCGGGTTCTTTATAGAGCCGCATTTCGCCGATTGCGACTTGAGGGTCCTCAATTGGAATTAGACCTCGTCCTGAGCGCCCAAGTCTTCGCCGCACCACCTCAAGAATGGCTAAAATCCGGCGATCCATTTCCTCGGAGTGACCGAGACGGTAAAAAATCCGCTCAGCACCTTTGAGGAGTTCGGGGAGCCTTGCTTCAAGTTCTGAGTTCACGAAAGCCGCATCTGCGCCAAATACGCTTAAGGCTCCTTCTGTCCCGTAGCGCTCTCCCTCCCACATTTCCTTTTCTGGGTCTTTGGGTTGTACGAATAGAGTCATTTTTGATTTGCGTGATGGAGCTGAGTTTTCAGAGCCCAGAATGAGGAATGACCCCGGTTCGTCAAAGCCGCTCAGGTAATAGAAGCTACTGTCTTGTCGAAACGGGTGGTGCACATCTCCATTTCGAATCAGCTCTGGCGCAGAGGGGAGAATAAATACAGCTCCCGCGTGGCTTTGCATCAATTTTTCGCGTCTTTTCTGGTATTGGGCAGGAATTTGAGTAAGCAGCATAGCCTTGGAAGATTATGCCAAAATTTTTAAGATGTCTACTGGACTGTGCGCTTACTCAATGCCTGATTTACTGCAGTTTTGTCGAATGAGTTGAACCTGTCGAAAGTTGGCAGCGTTAATCAGTGCATCCAGCCATGCTCTTGAAACCCGGGAGGCGAAGTCTTGAGCCTGTGCGAACTCAACTTGACTGAAGAGAGCGCCGGGGCTGGCTAGCATTTGAAGCTCAATGGCTAATTCGTCTGCTTGCGAACTTTTAGCTTGGTCTTTTAAGCAGATCAGAAGCCAGGCCTTTTGGACGAAATGATGAATCAGGATATCTGAGTTCATGAGGTCTACGCCGAGTCGATAGCCATTGGGTGAAAAAGGCTCAGGACAAGTCCAGGACTCCACGGTGAGCTGCCCCACCAGGGAGCGCTCTGCAAAGTAGTCCAGTGCATGCGCTCCAGCGGTCGCGGCTGTCGCGTAGGCTACGGAGGTTGCTGCGGTTGCCGCGTTCTTTACCATGGACCAGTAGCTCCAGAGCCCCGTGTCGATGGGGGTGCTTTCCTCTTTTTGAGGTTCAGACTCGATGCTGAGAGGAGTTGTATTCTCGGCTCGGTGAATTCGATAGGTGAATTCAGTGACTCCTTCTTTTGTGGAGAGTGTTTGAAGGTCCCAGTTCCAGGTGGTCATGGGAACTTCAAGGTTCTCAATGAGCCTGCTGAGGACTTCGGGCTTAAGGCAGTCTTGGATGGATTGCTTCAAAAATAAGCCGCCCTGGATGGTTTCTTGAGTGCGACCCATATCTATGATTTCGGTTGCGAGATGGGTTTTTGGGTCATCGGGGTGAGCAGTTGCGCAGTTGACAAGGACAATCAGAGTGACCGAGTGGATCAAAATTGAATATAGGAATACTCGTAACGCATTGAATTGGATCATGGTTCCCCCCAGAACTTGTTGAGTAGTATCGAGATCGCTCAGGCTTTGTCAAAAAAAAGTGATGGGGAGGTTGAGGTCTCATAGGCTTGTAATCTAAAATAGTTGATCCAAGGTTTTTTTGGAAATTGCGCTATTCTAGCGAGTTTTGACCATTCGCTTGTTCCAGAATACTTAAATCTGGTGTATAAACCAGTCCGGCCAAAAAAATCGTCCGAAAAAAAAGGCCCCCAACAAGGACTGAAATATGAACGCTGTTTTGAGCAATCGAAGTGCTGTTTTGAAGTTGAATTTGATCAAAATTTATATCAGCAGCTTTTTCAGATACTTTATTTTGTTTCTTCCCATTATTGTTCCCTACTTCAACTCTCTGGGTTTGACTCATCAGCAGGTCATGACTTTGCAGTCCATCAGTGCTGTGACCTTCTTTATTTCCGAAGTACCCACTGGGTATTTCTCGGACCGTTTCAAAAGAAAATGGGCCATGATTTGCGCCGCTGTGATCCGGATTTTTTCCGTGATCTCTCTGATGTTGGCAAAAGACTACCAAGATCTTTGGATGTTTGAGGTCCTTTTTGCTCTTTCTCTCTGCTTTGACTCAGGTACAGACACCGCAATCCTCTATGACACATCCGAAGAGTTGAAGCAGTTGAATGGTGAGTTAGAGAAGGGTTCAAATAAGCTCCTGAGTAATCGAGTGGTATACCTTCAAATTGGTGAGGCTGTATCAGCAGTTTTGGGTGGATTCCTTGCCGCTTACTCGTTGAAGTACACCATCTACGGCAGTTTGGTTGTGGCCTTAGTACAATTGATGATTGCGATCTCTGTGGTAGAGCCCGCCCGTGCCAAGAAGGACTGTCCGGTTGAAAAAGCTCACGGCGCCGGTTTGAGGGGTGTTCTATCTTATCTCCAAAACAATGCTTTGTGGAGCGTGGGCGTACTGTTGGTTTTCATTAATCTTTTAACTTTCATTGGAACCTGGACCTACCAAATGAACTGGTCCAACAGCGGAGTTGATATCAAGCACTTTGGTTATCTTTGGGCGGGTTACAATGTCGCTATTGCTATTGCCGCTCGAATCGCTCCAAAATTAGAAGAGAGTATCGGAAGTAAGCGTTTGATTTTTATTACCGGATGTCTACCTGCTTTGGGGTTTTTGGGAATGTGCTACCCAGGGGCCTTTTTCGCGGTGTCGGCTGGATTTGCGCTGCAGTTTTGCCGCGGTTTCCAAGGGGTGACTATTCATCGAATTTTTAACGACCAATTGCCGTCAAGTATTCGTGCCACTGCGAACTCTGTGGTCAGTTTGGCAATCCGAGGATTCTTTGCTGTTCTGGCTCCTTTTGTGGGCTATATGGTGGATCAGAAGGGGATTAAGTTCTCTTACTTCTTTCTGAGCGTGACTTCATTTGTGACATTTGCTTTGATTTTCTTTTTACTACTCAACCGCCGACTCTTTGACAAAAATGGCCAATTGGCTTTAAGCGCATAATCACGATTTGCACTGACTAGTGCATTTTCTGGTTATGAGCTATGACCAGTAGATCATGAAAAAGATAAAAGTCGGGGTTTTTGACTCCGGAGTGGGTGGCATTACAGTTCTGTCCGAGTTGAGAAAGCGGTTTGACTTTCTTGATTACGTGTATCTCGGGGATACCGCCCACGTTCCCTATGGGACTAAAAGTCCTGCTCAAATTGAAAAGCTTTCCCTTGATTGTGTAGCGCGACTCAAGAAGGAGAAAATTGATGCCTTGGTTGTGGCATGCAATACATCGTGTGCATGGGCTTTAGGGGCGATTGAGAAAGTGATGCATCCAGTTCCAGTCTTTGGAGTGGTTAGCCCCGGAGTTGAGGCTGCCTTAGGGGCGTTAAGTCATCTCGATCAAGCGCATCCGCTCAAGTCTGCTGAGCCTCCTCGTCCGATCTTGGTTCTCGCGACTCGAGCTACAGTTTTAAGCCAGGCCTATGGAAAGATACTCCGCAAGATTCTCAATCCCTATGGCGCCGAGGGAATTTTACAGGTGCCTGTTGTCGAGCAGGCCTGCCCACTTTTGGTTCCGTTGATTGAAGAGGGTTGGGTGGATCACCCAATTTTGCACCAAACTCTCACGGAATATGTGAGGCCCTATTTTGAACAATACTCACCAGGCGTTGCTCTGCTTGGGTGCACTCACTACCCTTGGATTCATGCTGCGTTTGAACGGGCGTTGCCAGGATGGTCGGTGGTGAATTCTGCCCAAGCGATTGCCGATTGTTTAGAGAGTTCTGATCTCTTGGAGAAAGTGCTTAAAGAACGTTCGAAATCATTGAAGCATCAAGACCAAGGTCGCGTTGAGTGGATTTTTTCAGACCCTAACGCATTGCCTGCATTCGCCCAGAGCTGGATTCATGAGAACTCGAATTAGAGTTCACTTGTTTTGCGTTACTCGCTCTCGTGTTCGAGTTTTTCTGCTTTTTTAATTTCTTCTGCGAGTTGAACTCGAGACTCTCTGCGCTTTTGTGCTGCTAGAAAGCGTCTTTTATCGTTGGGGCTTTTGGGATTTAACTGAGGTACGGGAGTTGGTCTCCCGTGGTCGTCGAGAGCAACAAAGGTCGTGTATGCAGTTGCAGTGTGAGTAAATTCCCCAGTGATTGGATTTTCTGAATCAACTCTGACTCCTACTTCCATCGATGATCGAGAAACGTAGTTTACAGTAGCTCTAATATGAACAAAATGTCCAAGTCGTATTGGGGCCAAAAAATGGAGCGCATCAATTGACGCTGTGACTACAGCGCGCCTCGCATGACGAGTCGCAGATATTGCGCCTGCAATATCGATCCAGCTCATTACTTTTCCACCAAAAATAGTTCCTAACGCATTAGTGTCAGACGGAAGAACTATTTCAGTCATAATGACTGCAGATTCTTCGGGGGATTTGCCAGAGGCTTGTGTAGAGGTTAAATTTTTTGCTGACATGGCGTATTTATATGTGAGTCGTTTCTGGGTTGCAAATCATTTGCATCGGGTTTTGTTTTGAGTTCTCAAATCGTTGGGGTTTAAAAAAACGGCCCATCAATTGAAAATAAACTTGCCGTCCGAGAAAAGTCACTCCTATAGTGTAAATGGAAACTCAAATGGGGGGGTGGGAGAAATGGAAGTCTCCGATGATAAAGCTGAACTTTGTGGTCAGGAACTAATTGAAACGGTCGTGTCGCTGAGCGGTTTACCTGAGTTGCTCATCCGAACAGAATTGAATGACATTCTAGATCAGAGCGAGCAATGTCATGACGCTCTGACTTTAGAGGAGCTCAGAAGCGCCATGCTTGAGTATTTGGAGAAAATTCACGAATCAGTTGCAGACCAAAATTCGCCTCACCAGGCCTGGGAACTTTAAAGACCAGATGTCTGCTTGTCTGTAGCCCGCCTTAAAGGATACGTCATTGCAAAGCTAGAAGCTCCAGCATAAAGTATTAAAAGCTATCTTAGGTTCTTCAGGGAGCGCCTGAGGTCTCTCTGGTAGTGGTTTTTCGGGCAGGCGTCAAAAAATCGTGACTTTTGAAACAAAGAATCGCCAAAAATTGCAAAAAAAAATGTTTTGGCGCAGAGCAACATGAGATTCATGTATGTATACTGGTTATAGAATGGCATTCATCGGGAGGTTTTACGCATGTTAATTAGGTCATCTCAGTCCAGAGTTCCTTCGAGTTTGATTCAACCTGATTTAGTCGGGTTTGATGTGGGATCAATTCAAACCACTCCTACAGGGTACATTCCCAATCCAATCGTGGTAGAGCAAACTCCTCGAGGCGAGCGTCAATATGACATCTATTCTCGTCTGCTCTTGGATCGTATCATTTTCCTGGGTACCGAAGTAAATGACGTCGTGGCCAATCTCTTGGTGGCGCAGATGTTTTTTTTGGAAAGTTCTGATCCTGATAAGGACATTCACCTCTATATTAATTCCCCCGGTGGTTCAGTTTACGCAGGTCTAGGGATTTATGATGTGATGCAATTTATTAAGTCGGATGTTTGTACGTATTGTATTGGGATGGCGGCTAGTATGGGTGCCTTGCTTCTCACTGCTGGGGCGCATGGAAAGCGGTTTAGCTTGCCGCACAGTCGAATTATGATTCACCAGCCGCTGGGCGGAGCAAAGGGCCAGGCATCTGATATTGAGATCCAGGCTCGTGAAATTCTTTTTTTAAAGGACCGGCTAAATGCCATTATGGCGGAGCATGCCGGCAAAGACATTGAACAGGTCAAAAAGGATACGGACCGGGACAATTATTTATCAGCAAAGGAAGCGGTCGTCTACGGCTTGATTGATAAGGTTGTTGAAAAGCGCGGAATCCTGTAAACGACCGGGACTTTAGGTAAGGAAGGTTTATGGACGGAAAAAAATATGGCGACGGTTTTGGTAATCTTTGCTGCTCCTTCTGTGGCAAGAATCAAAGAGAAGTAAAAAAGCTCATCGCGGGGCCTACGGTGTACATTTGCGATGAATGTATCGAACTTTGCAATGATATCATTGCTGAAGAAGGACAGAAAGATACTCCTTCTCGTTCATCACAGTCTATTCCAAAGCCATCTGACATCAAGTCGACTTTGGATCAGTATGTGATCGGACAAGATCGGGCCAAGCGGATTTTATCTGTTGCTGTTTATAATCATTATAAAAGAATTCAGCATCAGACCGAGCGTAAAGGAAAAGAGTCTAAGGACGGGATTGAGCTTCAAAAAAGTAATATTTTGCTGATCGGCCCTACCGGCTCCGGAAAAACTTTACTTGCTCAAACCTTGGCTAAATTGCTCAACGTGCCGTTTGCAATGGCTGATGCAACCACGTTGACAGAAGCGGGTTATGTAGGTGAGGATGTTGAGAACATTATTCTGAATCTCCTACAAAACTGCGACAATAACGTCGAGCGAGCTCAAAAAGGGATCGTCTATATCGATGAGGTGGATAAGATCTCCAGAAAGAGTGAAAATCCATCGATTACTCGCGATGTCAGCGGTGAAGGCGTGCAACAAGCGCTTTTGAAAATCATTGAGGGAACTATTGCTAACGTTCCGCCTAAAGGTGGTCGCAAGCATCCACAGCAAGAGTTTGTGCAGGTTGATACCTCTAATATCTTGTTTATAGTAGGTGGGGCTTTCGTAGGTGTTGATAAGATCGTGGGCATGCGTAAAGGGAAGCGAAGTCTCGGGCTTCAGGCGAACATCACTTCAAAAGCGGAAGAGAGTGCTTCCAAGCTCATGGCTCAGACCGAGCCAGAGGATTTGATTAAGTTTGGTCTGATTCCTGAGTTTATTGGACGATTGCCGGTGATTGCAACTCTTGACGAGCTTGATGAGAAAACGCTCGTTGAGATTCTGACTAGGCCAAAAAATGCGCTCACTAAGCAGTACGCAAAACTCTTTGAATACGATGATGTGATTTTGGAGTTTGAGCCAGATGCTCTAGAAGCAATTGCAAAAGAAGCAATTAAACGTAATACTGGGGCGCGTGGGCTTCGGGCGATTCTTGAGCAATCTATGCTAGAAGTAATGTACGAGCTTCCTGGTCGAAACAATGTAAAGAAGTGCATCGTCACTAAGAACGTGGTTCTTAAGGGCGAGCGTCCGGTCATGCTTTTAGCAGATGGTACAGAAGCCTCCAAGAATTTACCTGCGGCAACAAGTGCCGAGAGTGCTTGATCCTGGCTTTGAGGTGAAGTACCAATAAATCGTTTTGATTGTTGAGCGATTTTCTGCTCTGATACTGGTTCTGTCTGTTAATTTTTTATTCAAAACTGGGGAGAGGAACTCATGAGCCATTCTAAAAACGATAAGGACAAGAAATCGGCTAAACTCAAGGTCCCGCTTCTCCCTCTTAGGGATGTGATTATATTCCCTCACATGGTGGTTCCTCTCTTCGTAGGGCGGGAAAAGTCGATTAACGCATTAGAAGAGTGCGTTAATAAAAAAGTTGAGCTTTTCTTGGTGGCTCAAAGACAGGCGACTACCGTGAGTCCGGGCGAGCAGGATATTTTCACGGTCGGCACGTTAGGGACAATTTTACAGATTTTACGTCTGCCTGATAACACCGTGAAGGTCTTGATTGAAGGAAAGCGGCGAGCCCGGATTGTCCAGTATCACGAGGGTGATCGGATGATTGAAGCTGAGGTCGAAGAGTTGGCCGACGTGATGGAAAGCACCGTTGAGCTCGAGGCCTTGGTGCGTTCGCTGAAGGGCACTTTTGAAAACTATGTCAAACTGAATAAGCGAATTCCTCCTGAGATGTTGATGAGCGTCAACACGATTGAAGATCCTTCTCGACTTGCAGATTTGATCGTAGCTCATCTCAATCTCAAGCTTGAGGACAAGCAGGAGATTCTCGAGGTTCAAGATCCAACCAAGCGGCTGGAAAAACTTTTGCAGCTCATGCAGGGCGAAATTGAAATTCTCCAAGTCGAGCGCCGAATTCGCTCTCGCGTGAAAAAGCAGATGGAGCGTTCGCAAAAAGAATACTATCTAAACGAACAGATGCAGGCCATTCAAAAAGAACTTGGTGAAAAAGACGAGTTCAAGGCCGAGCTGCAGGCGATCGAAAAGCAGATTCGTTCCAAGGCCATGAGTAAAGAGGCGAAGGACAAGGCGACTCGAGAGCTTAAGAAGCTAAAAATGATGTCACCCATGTCGGCCGAAGCAACTGTAGTGCGCAACTACATTGACTGGCTCATTACCTTGCCTTGGAATGAGTACACCCAAGATCGCAACGATATTCAAGTAGCTCACGAGGTCTTAGAGGAAGATCATTATGGGCTTGAGGAAGTTAAAGAACGTATTCTCGAGTATTTGGCAGTTCGAGTTTTAACTGAGAACTCCAAGGGGCAAATTCTTTGTTTGGCTGGCCCTCCCGGCGTAGGGAAGACTTCCTTGGCAAAATCCATTGCTAAATCTTTGAATAAGAAATTTGTCCGCTGTTCGCTGGGCGGCGTTCGAGATGAGGCTGAGATACGTGGACATCGAAGAACTTATGTCGGTGCACTTCCTGGTAAAGTCATTCAGTCTCTAAAGAAGGCAGGCTCCTCTAATCCGGTTTTTCTTTTTGATGAAGTCGATAAAATGAGCATGGATTTCCGTGGAGATCCATCTTCTGCGCTTCTTGAAGTACTCGATCCGGAGCAGAACGTCGCATTTGGCGATCATTACCTGGAAGTTGATTACGATCTCTCCAAGGTGATGTTCATTTTGACTGCTAACTCCCTTCATTCTATTCCTAAGCCACTGCTGGATCGTATGGAAGTGATCTCGATCTCAGGTTATACCGAGGTCGAAAAATTCAACATTGTTAAGAAGTACCTAGTTTCTAAGCAGATGGAGGCTCATGGTCTGACTGAAGGTGATATTGAAATCACTGAGGATGCGATTCACGGAATTATTCGCAGCTATACGCGTGAAGCGGGTGTTAGAAATCTGGAGCGGCTAGTTGCTACCATTTGTCGAAAAGTGGCGAAACAGATTGTTGAAAAACGTAATGATAAGCACCTAGGTGCTAGCGTTGATCTGACTTCGGCACAGGCTCTGCCTACCCTTAAGTCGCGTTCCAAGACCGCCGCAGCAAAAGCAGCCTCTTCTATGGTTCAGTCTAAAGCACGGTCCGCTCAAGCTGTGAAGAATCTCATTCGAGTGAGTGAAGCCGATCTCGAGGAAATGCTCGGACCTCCGAAGTACCTCGTGAGTAAGGCTGAAGAGCAGAATGAAATTGGTCTCACCAACGGTCTTGCATACACCGAGGCCGGCGGAGATCTCCTTCAGATCGAAGTGAGTGTGGTGCCGGGCAAGGGGCAGGTGAAAATCACGGGTAAACTCGGCGAAGTGATGCAGGAATCTGCAGCAACCGCAATGAGTTATGTCCGTTCGCGCGCGACGGCTTTAGGGCTGGATAAAGACTTTTATCAAGCGATCGATATTCATCTCCATGTTCCCGAAGGAGCTGTGCCGAAAGACGGCCCTTCTGCTGGAATTACCATGGCCACCGCAATCACCAGTGCTCTAGTTAAGGTGCCTGTGAAAAAGGAAGTCGCCATGACTGGGGAAATTACCCTGCGCGGTCGAGTTCTACCCATCGGAGGCCTCAAAGAGAAGCTTCTTGCTGCCAAAATCGGAAACATCAAGATCGTGCTCATTCCTAAGGGGAATGTGCCTGATTTGAAAAAGGTGCCGATTGAAATTAAGTCAGGCATGGAAATTGTTCCTGTTGAGCACGCCGATGAAGTTTTACGTCTTGCGCTCCAGTTGGAAAATCCGACAGAATTCCTTGCGCCAAAAGCTGCAGAACTACCGATCGGGGCAGTTTCTCCTAAAGAGTTGGCGCACGAAGAACCTCGAACTGAAACTCCTGGTGCTGTGAAACACTGAGTCTAGTAGCGGTTTCAAATCTGACCTCACCTAGGGGTTAGTTTTCATGGTCTTGAAATTCAAAATGTTGTGCCCAGGGCATATCGGCGCCCTGGGTGAAAAAAACTCGGTGATTGAAATCAAAAAAATTTCTAAATCGGCAAGATTGGTTCCCTTTAGTTTCCGTATTTGAGATTCGAGGGTCCTAAAATAACCGAATCTAGCTTCGGCGACAGGGTCCGCCGCAAAGATTACCCTTGACCCTATCCCTTAAAACGACTATTTTCGCACTCCTTTGCACCTCAAGGGTTGACTCTTGGGCCGTCATCGTTTAACAAAGGCGGTGCAGTTCTCCATGTAAGGCCGATTAAGGCTGTGCCCGGGGATGCAAATAAAAAGTTTTGAAGCCTCAACATGGCCAATGCTTAAGGCATGGTTTGTAGATTGTTTGAGATCGGTTAAATAAGACCGACAGGAAAGGAAAAGTAGTTCATGCCCACCATTAATCAGCTCATTCGAAAGGGCCGCACAAATAAGCTTTGGAAGACCAAGTCTCCTGCTCTAGAGAGCTGCCCACAACGCCGCGGCGTTTGTACCCGCGTTTATACCACCACTCCTAAGAAGCCAAATTCGGCTCTCCGGAAGGTATGCCGTGTTCGATTGACCAATGGGTACGAAGTGACCTCCTACATTCCAGGGATTGGCCACAACCTTCAAGAGCACTCCATCGTGTTGATTCGCGGAGGCCGTGTGAAGGACCTTCCAGGGGTTCGTTACCACACCGTTCGCGGAACCTTGGACGCCCAAGGTGTTGCAAATCGTAAGCAGAGTCGTTCTAAGTACGGCGCCAAAAAGGTTGCAGCCGGCGCAGCTCCAGCGGGCAAGTAATTAAGAATCTATTTGAGTAGAATAAGGAAAGATACAAATGGGCCGTAAGAAATTTGTTAGAAAGCGCGAAATCCTCCCTGATCCTAAGTTTAACGACGTTGTCGTCGCTAAGTTTGTTAGCAGCTTGCTTCAGGAAGGCAAAAAATCCACTGCAGAATCCATTTTCTATGGCTGCGTCGATGTCATGCAGAATCGTACCGGCGAAGATGGCCTGAAGCTTTTCAAGAAAGCTTTGGAAAATGTGAAGCCTCTCCTCGAAGTTAAATCTCGACGTGTTGGCGGCGCAACCTATCAGGTCCCTATTGAAGTAAAGCCAGCCCGACGTCAGTCCTTGGCTTCTCGTTGGTTGATTGAGTCGGCTCGTGGTCGTCCAGAGCATTCCATGGCAGAGCGTTTGGCTGCTGAAATGATCGAGGCAGCTAATGGCCGCGGCGGCGCAATGAAAAAGCGTGAAGATGTTCACAAAATGGCGGAAGCCAATAAGGCATTTGCTCACTATAGATGGTGATAGATCAGCTTAAAAAAACTCGTAATATCGGCATCATGGCTCACATTGATGCTGGTAAAACCACGACTACCGAGCGAATCCTATACTACACCGGTAAGACCCACAAGCTAGGGGAAGTTCACGAAGGAACTACGGTGATGGATTGGATGCCGCAAGAGCAGGAGCGTGGTATTACGATTACTTCTGCTGCGACGACTTCCTTTTGGAAAGATCATCGCATCAATATCATCGATACACCAGGTCACGTTGACTTCACCATCGAGGTAGAGCGCTCTTTGCGCGTCCTCGATGGTGCGGTTGCTGTTTTCTGCGCTGTAGGAGGCGTTGAGCCTCAGTCTGAGACGGTCTGGCGTCAGGCCGATCGATATCACGTCCCAAGAATTGCCTTTGTTAATAAAATGGACCGCGTAGGTGCGGACTTCTTCGAGGTTTTGAATCAGGTGAGAGAGCGCCTGAAGGCTAATCCTGTGGCGATTCAGATTCCATGGGGGAGTGAAGATACCTTCCAGGGTGTTATTGACCTCATTGAGATGAAAGCTCTCCTCTGGCACTCCGAGGATCTTGGGTCGAAGTTTGAAACAGTAGAAATTCCCGAAGATCTGCGCGAAGAGTCTCAGGGTTACCGAGAAAAAATGATTGAGGCTGCTGCCGAATGTGATGAGGCTCTTGCTGATTTGTATTTGGGCGGTCAACCGATTGGCACGGCAGAGATTCGAAGTGCGCTTCGTAAAGGGTGCTTGGCAATGAAGCTGGTGCCCATTGTGTGCGGCGCGAGCTTCAAGAATAAGGGCGTTCAGCCTATGCTCGACGCCATCGTGGATTACTTACCTTCACCGTTGGATAAGCCCCCAGTGGAAGGCAAAGATCTTGAGGATGAGACTCTTGTGCTCTCTCGAAAATGTGATCCTGATGAGCCGTTTTCGGCCTTAGCTTTTAAAATTATGAATGATCCCTTTGTGGGTCAGTTGACCTACTTTCGAGTTTATTCAGGTCAAATTCAGTCAGGCGTAATGGTTTACAATCCTGCAAAAGGAAAGCGTGAGCGTCTGGGGCGACTCCTGCAGATGCACGCGAATAAGCGAGAAGACATATCTGAGGTCAGGGCAGGCGACATTGCTGCTGCAGTGGGGCTTCGGTTTACTACCACTGGAGATACCCTGTGTAACGAGGCTCAGCCCATCTTGCTTGAAAAGATGGAGTTTCCAGAGCCTGTGATCTCGGTTGCAATCGAGCCAAAAACCAAGGCAGATGAAGAAAAATTGGCGAATGCTCTCCAAAAGCTAGCCATGGAAGACCCTTCCTTTCGTGTCGTGTCCAATGAGGACACTGGGCAGACTTTGATTAGTGGAATGGGCGAACTGCATCTTGAAATCATCGTTGATCGAATGCGGCGAGAGTTTAAGGTGGAAGGCAATGTGGGGCAGCCTCAGGTTTCTTATAAAGAAACTATTTCGCAGGCTGCACAAGGCGAAGGCAAGTTCATTCGTCAGTCCGGTGGCAAGGGTCAGTATGGACATTGTGTGATTCGCCTGGAACCTCTTGGTAAGGGGTCAGGCTTTGCCTTTGTGAATTCAGTTCGAGCGGGAGCGATACCGAAAGAATTTATTCCCGCAGTTGAGAAAGGTCTTTACGAGTCGATGCTGGGAGGGGTGTTAGTTGGCTATCCTGCAACGGATATTAAGGCCACCCTTTTGGACGGTTCTTTTCATGATGTTGATTCCTCCGAGGTTGCTTTTAAGATTGCCGCCTCGATGGCATTTAGGGATGCATCTTTGGCTGCCAAGCCTCAGATTCTTGAGCCCATTATGTCTTGTGAGATTATTTGCCCCGAGGACTACATGGGTGGCGTCATCGGTGACCTCAATAGCAGAAGAGGGAAGATTATTAACATGACTGTTCGGCACGGCCTTCAGGTGATTAAGGCTGAGGTCCCGCTGGCAACCATGTTTGGGTATTCGACCGCGCTTCGCTCTTCTTCTCAGGGGCGTGCTACCTATTCCATGGAATTTGCTCACTATGAGCCCGTGCCACCCCAAATTGAGCACGAAATTAAAGTAAAAGCCGGAATTATCATTTAAATTTATGATTCTGCTTCTTGCGGGGTGCATCACGCATTTCTGTGGGTTTGGGGCTCATTTCCTACCTTGGGAGGTGACACACTCGGCTGGTTCATAGGTTGCATTCCGGGAGGAGAAACTAAAACATTCGCCCTCTTGCGAAAGGAACTCCTTAATGAAAACCATTAAAATGATCGGTTTTGTGTTGTTTTCGGTTCTGTCTCTGGCCTCGTGGGTAGTCGCTGATACAGGTAGTGCCGAAACCTCGAGTGCGGGTGGCGCACCAGGGGTCGCGGCTAACGCGGAAGCGGAGCGGAGTGCTCCAGCGGTGAAACCGTCGTCAACTCCGCAGCAAGTAGGTACCTCTGAGGCAGCTGGAATGGCGGGCTCAGTCGAGCCTATGCCTGCAGCAAGTGCTTCAGCTGAAGCTGAGGCCGGCAAGGCTGCGCCTCGTAAAAAGCAACAGTCTGGTACGGCTGCCGGCGCAAATCAGGCACCGCCAGAACAGTCAGAGTGATAAAAGGCTTATTTTTGATAAAAGATCAAAAAAGACTCTGAGTCATTGCTTAGGGTCTTTTTTTTATACTGAACCGAAATAAGTTTCAAAATCAGTTATTTAAGCTTGTTTTTCCTGCTGGGGAGTCTAAATTGTGGCGCGACGAGCAAGTTTTAACTTGAATTCGAACGTCACCTATTTTACTGTCACGCCCTTTAGACGAGTTCAGACCAGATTGCTTACCTCGGCACACATCCCAGGTAAGGGAACTACTGAACACAAACCCAAGATGTGGAGATATCATGGAACACAAAATCCGAATTAAATTGAAAGCATTTGATCATCGCGTTCTCGACCAGTCGGTCTGGGAAATCGTAAATACAGCTAAAAGAACTGGAGCTACTGTTCGTGGTCCAATTCCTTTGCCAACTGTGATTAATAAATATTGCGTTTTGCGCTCTCCTCATGTAGACAAGAAATCCCGCGAGCAGTTCGAAGTTCGAACTCACAAACGGTTGTTAGATATCCTGGAGCCAACTCAACAAACAGTTGATTCTTTGATGAAGCTAGATCTTTCTGCAGGTGTTGACGTAGAAATTAAATCCTAATCGTAGGACTAAATTTCGGGTCTTTGAAGCCTCAGAGCTTGCGCATGAAGCGCGAATGAGATCACTGGAGTGGTCCGATACTTCTTTTTGCATTGTCCTAGTGGCATTCCCAAGAAGAAAGTCGGAGGACTCGGCGACTATCACATGAAAGCATCCGGCGGCCTGATTTAGGCGGCTTCCCGGTGATGCTGTGATGATGGAATCGTGAAAAGCGAAAATACGAAAGACGAAAAGCGTCTTGGAGTAAAATTATGGAACAACAGCCAGGAGCACAAGCAGCAGTAGCCGCAAGTGCATCGAAAGATTTGGCCTCTCTAGAGCGAATTGCCTTGACCCAGGGTCTTGGTGGTATTCTAGGAGTTAAGGCTGGCATGACCCAAGTTTACACAGAAAAGGGCGACGCTGTCGCTGTTACTGTGATTGACTTGAGACCAGCTGTCATCACTCAAGTTAAAACAAAAGAAAAGAACGGTTATCAAGCTGTTCAAATTGGCTTTCTCGAGAAGAAAGCAAATTCCTCCTCTTTGCCTGAGCAGGGCCACGCTAAGGTTGTGGGCGCTTCAGGGTTTTATCATTACCAGGAGTTCAGAATTCCAGAAGGCGAAGCGCTTGGTGGCTTAGCTGTAGGGAAGATCTTGTCTCCCGAGTTTGTTAAAGAGGGCGACTGCGTAGATTTGACTGCTATCAGCAAAGGTAAGGGCTTTCAGGGTGGTATGAAGCGATTCCACATGTCCGGGGGTTATAAGACTCACGGGGCTTCGCTCTCTCACAGAAGTTTGGGCTCCATTGGTAACCGCGCCGATCCAGCGAAATGCTTCAAGAATAAAAAAATGGCCGGTCAAATGGGCAACGAGCGAGTGACAGTTCAGAATGTGAAAGTGATTCGCATCGACTTGGAAAATCAGTTGCTTTTGGTGCACGGAAGTGTTCCGGGACCTAAGAGCGGAATTGTGACGATTTGTCGCACCGTGAAGAACGCAGGGTAAAATATGCCGACCTTAGAATTATTAAATCAAGAAAAGCAAAAAATCGGAACGATCGAACTTCGTGATGACGTGTTTGCAGTGGACGTGAATGTTCCGCTCGTGCACCAGGTTTTGAAGGCACAATTGGCAGGACGACGCCAAGGAACTGCTAAAACCAAGACAAAAAGCGAAGTTCGCGGTGGCGGTAGAAAGCCGTTCAAGCAAAAGGGAACAGGAAATGCTCGACAGGGCTCCATCCGTTCTCCTCTTCAGCCAGGTGGTGGACAGAGCTTTGGACCTCAGCCACGTTCCTATGAGCAGGCAACACCGAAGGAGATGGTTCGAGGCGCATTGCGTTCCGCTCTCTCCGATCGTTTAAAGGCGAGCAGGCTTTTGGTTGTGGATGAATTCAAATTAGATTCAGCTAAGACCCAGATCTTGGACGCTCTTTTGAAGAACAAGCTGCAAGTTGAACAAGTCTTGATCGTTGATGATCTCAATCGAAACTTGGAACTTTCAGGAAGAAACTTGCCTAAGGTCAAGGTTCTTCGTACTGAAGGCCTCAATGTTTATGATGTTATCCGAAACGACTGGGTCGTTATAACGAAACGCGCGGTACAGGCTGTTGAAAGCCGCCTCGCGCCATCGAGTTAAGTTGAGGTAATCCATGCGTACCCTTTATGAAGTAATTCGGAGACCTATCATTAGCGAAAAAAGCACTGCTCTTGCCGAAATCGGCGGAAAGTATGCTTTTGAAGTCGCAATGAAGGCTAATAAGCAAGAAATTAGAGCAGCCGTTCAGAACCTATTCAATGTCCAGGTTCGAGATGTACGGACGATGGTGATGCACGGTAAGGCGAAGCGCGTAGGCAGCTTCGAGACCAAAAAAGCCAATTGGAAGAAGGCTTTGGTCACCCTCGCCGAAGGACAGAAGATTGATTTCTTCCAAACCAAGTGAGTTGATCTATGGCGATTAAATCCTTTAAACCGATTACACCATCCCTGCGCTATAAAAACGTTGCAGACTTCTCGATTCTAACACCGAAGAAGGAACAACCCAGAAAGCCTCGCAAATTAGTTGTGGCTTTGAATAAGACTGGTGGAAGAAACCAGTTGGGTAAGATGACTGTGCGCCACATCGGCGGCGGTCATAAGAGAAAGTACCGATTGATTGATTTCCGTCGCGACAAGCGGGATATTCCTGCTTCTGTCGCGTCGGTTGAGTACGATCCGAACAGAACTGCTTACATTGCATTGTTAAACTATGCAGACGGCGAAAAGAGATACATCCTTGCTCCACTGAATTTGAAGGTGGGGGATCGGGTACTTGCTAGTGATCAGGCTGATATTAAGCCTGGGAACAACCTTTCGCTTTCGTCTATCCCTGTTGGAACGTTGATTCACAACATTGAAATCGTGCCTGGTCAGGGCGGTAAGTTGAGTCGGTCCGCAGGTGGATTTGCTCAGCTCATGGCAAAAGAGGGTGAATACTGCCAAGTGAAAATGCCAAGTGGCGAAATTCGCTTGCTTCACTCCCGTTGCCGCGCTTCGATCGGTCAGCTCTCCAATACCGAACATGAAAATATCACGATCGGTAAGGCAGGGAGAAATCGATGGCTCGGTGTGAGACCCACCAATCGAGGTGTCTCAATGAACCCAATTGACCATCCTCACGGGGGTGGTGAAGGTAAATCTTCTGGTGGTGGACATCCACGTACACCGTGGGGCGTACCTACTAAAGGTTATAAAACTCGTAACAATAAGCGCACCGACGCTTTTATCGTGAAACATAGACGGTAAGGAGAGTGAATCGTGGCCCGTTCAATTAAAAAAGGCCCTTTTTGTGATGATCATCTTTTGAAAAAGGTGCAGACGTCGCGCCAGACCCAGGATCGTAAGGTAATTAAGACCTGGTCTCGTCGCTCGACGGTGTTGCCTGATTTCGTTGGTTTGACCTTCGCAGTCCATAACGGAAAGAAGTTTGTCCCTGTCTATGTCACTGAGAACATGGTCGGGCACAAGTTGGGTGAGTTTGCAGCTACCCGAACCTTCCACGGACATACCCCGTCTGAGAAGAAGGCCGGAGCAGAAGCTGCATCGTCAGCGCCTAAGGCTGCCCCAGCTAAGTGAGGAGTGAGTCATGCAAGTGAATGCTAAATTAAGTTTTGTGCGAATTACGCCTCGCAAGATGGGGCTCTTAGCGGACGAAGTCCGAGGAAAGAGTATTAACGAAGCTCTTACCTACCTTCAGTTTTCGCCAAGAAAGCGAACTGCCCATGCTTTGTACACTTTGCTGAAGAGCGCAGTGGCTAATGCAGACCAAAAGGGCACCGTGGATGTTGACACGCTTTTTGTGAAGACAATTCTCGTCGGTCAAGGAACTACCTTGAAGCGGTTCCGACCACGAGCCAAGGGTTCAGCTTTTCGTATCAATAAGAAAACCAGTCACGTGAGCGTTACGCTCGCAGAGCGGTAATGAGGAGACTATGGGTCAAAAAGTTAATCCAGTAGGATTTCGCTTAGGGATTACCCAAACTTGGGAAAGTCGTTGGTTCGCAAAGAAAGATTACAGCCGACTTCTCCACGAAGACATCAAATTGCGTCGGCATTTGAAGTCAAAGTTGGCGGGTGCAGGGATTGCGAAGATTGAGATCGAGCGCGCTGCAAATAAAGTGAAGATTAATGTTCACACGGCTCGCCCAGGTATCGTTATCGGTAAGAAGGGTGCTGGCGTTGAATCACTGAAAAACGATGTGCAGAAAATGTCTCGTAACGAGATTTTCTTGAACATCATTGAAGTGAAAAAGCCAGAAGCCAATGCGACTTTGATTGCTGAGAACGTAGCGTCGCAGCTTGAAAAGCGTGTTGCATTCAGACGTGCAATGAAAAAGTGCATGACTGCTGCCTTCAAACAGGGCATCAAGGGCATTAAAATTCGCGTTTCTGGTCGACTTGGCGGAGCTGAAATCGCACGAACTGAGTGGTACAGTGAGGACAGCGTTCCTTTGCATACTCTTCGCGCAAATATTGATTACGGTACCGCTGAAGCAAGAACTACCTACGGCGTGATCGGGGTTAAGGCTTGGGTTTACCATGGCGAAGCTCAAACCCTGAAGAAACAAGCTGCGCTGGAAGCCAAAGCAGCTGCACAAGGGGCATAAGGTTTAGAATATGTTAGCACCTAAAAGAGTCAAATGGCGTAAGGTGGCAAAGGGTAAGATGCGCGGGAAAGCAGACCGTGGCGGGACCCTTCACTTTGGTGAGTTCGGGTTGCAGGCTACTGAGTGTGGTAGAATTACCTCAAAGCAGATTGAAGCTTCCCGTGTTGCGATGACCCGTTATGTTAAGCGTGGTGGCAAAATCTGGATTCGAGTGTTTCCAGATAAGCCGATCACTAAGAAGGCTGCTGAAACCCGAATGGGTTCTGGTAAGGGTAACGTGGAAGAGTGGGCGGCAGTAATTAAGCCCGGCCGAGTGATCTTCGAGATGGATGGCATCCCGAAGAGTGAAGCTTTCGAGGCGCTTCGTTTGGCGAATAATAAATTGCCACTTCACTGCAAGCCGATTAGCAAGGCGACCGAGGCTTTGGCAAAAGCTGAGCTGGAAGCCACCCGTAAGGCAAAGGCAGAAAAGAAGGCTGCTGCTGCTGCTAAAGCAACCAGTGCGGGCCGATAAGGAGTAGTTGTGAGTACGAAACAATTTAAAGAGCTGAAGAATTTGACAAAGGAAGAGCTTGCCAGCAAAGCCCGGGAAACCGAGCGGCAGCTTTTCGATGTCCGGATGAAAAAGGCGACTGGGCAGTTGACTGACACTGCTTCAATTTGGCGTCTGCGGAAGAGCTTAGCTCGGATGAAGATGCTTGAAGGACAAGCCAGTTCGGCGAAGAGCTGATCCAAGGCGCGAGGGAATAGATTATGACAGTTGATAAGAATGCAGGTAAAGCCGTTCAGGCAGTTGCAGAAAAGTCGCGAAACGCGCTTCAGCGCCGCAGGGCTGTAGTGGGCACGGTGGTCAGCGACAAAATGCAGAAGACCATCGTTGTCAAGGTGGATCGCCAGGTGAGACACTCGTTGTACAAAAAGTATATCGAGCGCTCCCGCCGGTACAAGGCTCACGATGAGAAAAACGATGCCAAGGTCGGAGACCGAGTCACGTTGATCGAGTCCCGTCCCTTGAGTAAGGAAAAGCGCTGGGTGTTGCAGTCGATTGTTCGACGTGCAGGACAGGCGCCAGAGGCGAACGTTTAGTTTTTGGACTTAGGAGAAGTTTATGATTCAGATGCGGACTCGATTGGACGTAGCAGATAATTCCGGGGCGAAGTCGGTCATGTGTATTAAAGTCTTGGGTGGTACCCGTAGAAGGTACGCTTCCTTAGGCGACGTGATCGTGGTCACCGTTAAAGATGCTGCTCCCAACGCTAAAGTCAAAAAGGGTGAAATCCTTAAGGCCGTAATTGTACGGACCAAAAAGGAAGTGAATCGTCAGGACGGGACCTATGTCCGTTTTGACAAAAACTCAGCTGTTTTGATTAACGCTCAAAACGAACCGATCGGGACTCGTATCTTTGGACCGGTTGCGCGTGAGTTGCGTGCAAGGGCCTTTACCAAGATCATCTCCCTGGCCCCAGAAGTGTTGTGAGGATTTATGATGAATGTTGAGAAGAAAAAGTTTTCGCTCCGTAAAAACGACATGGTGCAGGTGATTGCAGGTCGTGAAAAGGGCAAAACAGGGAAAGTTCTGAAGGTAGATGCTCGTGACGGTCGTGTGACCGTTGAAAACTTGAACCAAGCTAAGAGACACACTCGTCCAACGGCGTCTCAAGCGGGTGGGATCGTGGAGAAGGTTCTTCCTCTCCAGTACTCAAACGTGTTGATCCTCTGCCCGAAGTGCAGCAAGGGAGTTCGACATGGTTACAAGTCGATTGCAAGCGATAAGGGCCAGTCGGCACAGAAAAAAGTCAGAGTCTGTAAGCGCTGTGGCGAAAATCTAGACGTAGCGTGATTCAGATCAGGAGGTAATTGTGGTAGCAGCTAACGATAATAACGAGACAAAAAAAGCCGAAGGCGGAGTCGATCCTGAGAAGGAAGCGGCCAAGGCGAGAACAGAAGCCAAGAAGGTGGCTGCAGATGCAGCTCGCGCTAAGGCTAAGAAGGCGAAAGAAGACGCGGCTGCTTCCAGTGTGAAGATTGCCGCTCCTGGCGAGACGAAAACATCGCCTAGCAAGTCGCCTCGACTAAAAGATGTTTATCAGAAGAAGGTTGTTCCTGCTCTGATGAAGGAATTTCAGTACAAGAACTCTATGCAGGTTCCTCGATTGACAAAGATCGTTGTGAACTGTGCAGTGAAGGACGCTGTCGGGAACCCTAAGGTTTTGGACGGAACTTTCGAAGAGATCCTGGCGATCACCGGTCAAAAGCCTGTGCTCACCCGTGCTAAAAAAGCGATTGCGGCCTTCAAAGTTCGCGCAGGAAATCCTGTCGGCGTGATGGTCACTCTCCGTAGAGCTCGTATGTACGAGTTTTTGGATCGATTGGTGAATGTTGCATTGCCACGTGTCCGGGATTTCAAGGGCGTGGGAAGCAAAGGTTTTGATGGAAGAGGAAACTACTCACTAGGTATTCGTGAGCAGATTATTTTCCCTGAAATCAACTACGATAAGGTGGATAAGATCCGGGGTATGACCGTGACCATTACCACCAGTGCGAAGTCTAACGAGCATGCTCGTGCGTTATTGGCAGAGCTGGGAATGCCTTTCCGCAAGTAAAGAAGGAGCGCGATCTTGTCTAAAAAGTGTAAACTCGAAAAAATTGGCAAAAAGCTGAAATTTAGCACCCGAGTCAGGAACCGGTGCCCCCTCTGTGGACGTCCTCGGGCGTACATGAGGAAGTTTAATATGTGTCGTCTTTGTTTCAGAGGACTCGCACTCAAAGGGCATTTGCCTGGTGTGACCAAGTCGAGCTGGTAGTCGGCGAGAGGATTGATAATTTATGAGTATGACTGACCCAATTGCAGATTTGTTGACCAGAATTCGTAACGCGACGAAGGAACGGCATGAAAAGTTGGAGGTTCCAGCTTCCCGCTTGAAAGCCAACGTCGTTCGAGTGTTGAAAGAAGAAGGTTATATCAAAAATTTCCGGCTGATGAGAGAAGAAGGCCGGCCCGTGATCAAGGTGTACCTCAAGTACACTGATGAGGGGAGTAGCGTGATTCAAGGTATCCGCCGCATTAGCCGACCAGGCCTGAGAAGGTACAGTGGCTATGAGGAAATGCCTCGTCCATTGGGCGGCGCTGGTGTAGCTATCGTTTCTACGTCTAAGGGTGTGACCACTGGTCATAAGGCCCGCGCTCAGAAAATTGGTGGCGAAATTCTCTGTGAGGTTTGGTGATCTATGTCTCGAGTAGGAAAAGTACCAGTTAAGATTTTGTCTGGCGTTAAAGTTGACATCAAAGAAGATTTATTGAAGGTTGAGGGCCCCAAGGGCAAGCTTTCTCATCGTCTTCCTAGAGGAGTTGTTGTTAAGGTTGAGGACGGTTCCATTGTTGTAAGTAGCGATCTAGCTGCTGCAAGCAATGCAGCTGCTCTCCACGGGTTGACTCGTACCTTGATTCACAACATGGTTCATGGTGCCCACACAGGTTTCAGCAAAGAGTTGGACATTGTCGGCGTCGGATACCGTGCTGCTATTAAGGGCTCTGTTTTGTCACTCACTTTGGGTTATTCTCATCCTATTGATTATGAACTCCCTGCTGGCATTACCGGTAAAGTGGAAGGCAACACTCACGTAGTCGTGAGTGGTGCGGACAAAATGCTTGTAGGCATGGTGGCCGCAAAGATTCGGTCGTTCAAAGAACCTGAGCCTTATCAAGGCAAAGGGGTCAAGTACACCGACGAACATATTATTCGTAAGCAGGGTAAAGCTGCTGGCGCTAAGTAAGCGAGGGTTTATAAAATGGCTACTAAAATACGTCAGAGGACGAGTCAAAAGCAAGTGGTGCGGTTCAAGCGTAAACTGCGAATTCGCTCCCGAATGGAAGGAACTATCGAAAGGCCGAGACTTTCTGTGTTCCGTTCGAATAGAAATATTTCCGTTCAGTTGGTGGATGACGTCCAAGGTCACACGCTTGTGTCTGTGTCTAGCTTAGAAGAAGAACTGAAGGGCAAAGTTCGCGGAAATATCGAGGGTGCGAAGAGCCTAGGTAATCTGGTCGCAAAGCGAGCTTTGGCTAAGAATATTGAGCACATCGTTTTTGACCGAAGCGGATACCTGTATCACGGGCAGATCAAGGCGTTAGCCGAGGCAGCTCGTGAAGGTGGATTAAAGTTCTAGTCGGATTAAGTCCGGACAAGGAGAAAATATGGCAGTCGGTCAACAAGGTTTGCGGCAGCAGGAAGATTCTGAATTCGAAGATAAGGTTATTCACATCAATCGATGTGCAAAAGTCGTGAAGGGCGGACGTCGGTTCAGCTTCGCGGCAATTGTAGTCGTTGGTGATAAGAAGGGTCAAGTGGGCGTTGGTCTAGGTAAGGCTGGCGAAGTGCCCGAGGCGATCAAGAAGGCCGGAAAACAGGCCAAGAAGAACCTGATGAAGATTCCTCTCGAAGGCAACACCATTCCTCATGAAGTCACTGGACACTTTGGTGCGAGTCAAGTGTTGATGAAGCCAGCTCCAGAAGGAACTGGGATCATCGCAAGCTCGTCAGTCCGTGCAATTTTGGAAGTGGCTGGTGTACAGAACATTTTGACTAAGTCGATCCGCCGAGACAATCCACATAACGTGGTTCGAGCGACCCTCGAAGGTCTCCGAAGCTTGCGAAGCTTTGGCGCTATTGCTAAGGCCCGTGGAAAGACTGTCGGAGAAATCCTGTAAGGCTCCGTGCTGATCGGAACTTGATTTAAAGGAGTATTAAAGTATGGCTGCCACAGCAAAAAAGAGTACGATTACCGTTCGTTTGAAAAAGGGAACCATTGCGTGCAATCCTGACCATCGTGCAACGATTAACGGTCTTGGATTGAAACAGCGCGAACAGGTTAAGACCCTCGAGAATACCCCTTCAGTGCGTGGTATGATCAAAAAGGTCTTGCACTTGGTGGAAATCGTAAGCGAGACTCGGTAAAAAGTAGAGGAATTTGGGTTTTTTTAGCCCTTTCTATCTGGAGACGGTGAAGTTATGTTGAAGTTGAATACGATTAAGGCTCACTTAGGAGCAACCCATAAGAGAAAGCGACTCGGCCGTGGCGCTGGGTCCGGGCATGGTCAGACAGCTGGTAAAGGGGACAAGGGTCAATTGGCTCGCTCCGGTGGCAGCGTTAGACCAGGTTTCGAAGGGGGCCAGATGCCTCTTTATCGACGGGTTCCTAAGAGGGGCTTTAAGAATCCAGGGCGTCGCGCAATTGCAGTTTTGAATTTGAGCGATTTAGAGCGTTTGGATTCTGCTAGTTTCAAAGAGATTTCTTTGGAGTCGCTGGGTGCAGCCCGCGAAATCAAAGGTCGTTTTGACCGATTGGCTATTTTGGGTAACGGCGAACTAACAAAAGCCTATCACGTAAAGGCTCATAAGATTAGTGCAGCTGCCCAAGAGAAGATCGTCAAAGCAGGCGGTCAGGTCGAGTTGCTCCCGATTCCAGGGAAAGCTTCACCGAAGAATGCCAAAGCTGCCGGTCTTAAGTCATAGTTGATTTGGATCTCGAGAGAGGTCTGAATCATCATAATACAGCTATAGAGGGTGCATATGTCGGGTGCTGATGGGTTGGTAAAGATTCCGGAATTAAGAAAACGAATTCTGTTCTCGCTAATCATGCTCGCGGTTTACCGGATTGGGATTCATGTCCCTACTCCGGGGGTTGACTCCGCAGCGCTTCAGCAGGTTTTCCTGAGTTTAAAAAACACCTCTCTTGGCTACTGGAATCTTTTCACGGGTGGTGCCCTTGAGCGCTTTAGTATTTTCGCTCTAGGCGTTATGCCCTACATCAGCAGTTCGATCATTTTCCAACTTTTGACGGTCGTGTGGCCTTATCTTCACGATCTTCAAAAGGAGGGAGATCAGGGTCGGAAAAAGATTACTCAGTATACCCGGTACGGGACTGTGCTGCTCTGTCTGGTTCAGGCTTACGGAATTGCAACTGGTCTTGAGAGTTACAAAAATCCAGCTGTAGTGCTTCACGGAGGAATGGCATTTCGATTAATGACCACCGTGACCTTGACGGCTGGTACCGTATTCTTGATGTGGGTAGGTGAGCAGATCTCTGAACGAGGCATTGGTAACGGTATTTCACTGTTGATCTATGCCGGGATCGCAGCTCGCGTACCGCAGGGAATCGGTTCCACTCTGAGTATGTATCGGTCGGGTGAGTTGAGTCTTTTGAAAATTCTCCTGGTAGGGTTAGTGATCGTTGCAACCTTTTTCTCTATTATTTTTGTAGAACGGGGTGCACGAAGAATTCCTATTCAGTACGCAAAGCGAGTGGTTGGAAGAAAAATCTATGGTGGGCAAAACACCAACCTTCCGCTGAAGGTAAACACAGCGGGAGTTATTCCTCCTATTTTTGCATCTTCATTAATTATGTTTCCGGCGACGATCGGTGCAGTGTTGCAGTCCAAGGCTCTTGAGAAGTTGACCTCGCTTCTCCGTCCATCCGAAATGCTTTATAATGTTCTTTTCGTTGGGTTGATCTTCTTTTTCTCTTTCTTCTACACCGCCGTAACATTTAAAACAGATGACGTTGCAGACAACCTGAAGAAATACGGTGGGTTCATTCCTGGTATTCGTCCGGGACAGCCTACTGCTCAATATATTGACTACGTCCTTTCCCGTCTCACGCTGGGTGGAGCTGTTTATATCTCCCTAATCTGCGTGTTGCCGTCTTTGTTCACTGAACTTTTTAAAGTGCCATTTTATTTCGGCGGGACCAGCGTTTTGATTCTGGTAGGCGTAGCTCTTGACACCGTCGCTCAGATCGAGACCTTCCTCTTGAGTCGTAATTACGAAGGCTTTATGAAGCACACTCGGGTGAAGGGTCGGGCGGCCTACTCATGATTTTGGTATTGTTGGGTCCCCCAGGCTCGGGAAAAGGAACTCAAGCGAAGAAGCTAAGCGCATTGCGCGGCTGGCCTCAGCTTTCAACCGGAGATATGTTTCGGTCGGCAATTTCTAAGGGCACTGAGGTTGGGCTGAAAGCTAAGTTTTACATAGATCAAGGCGCTCTGGTTCCTGACGGGGTCGTAATTAATTTGATTGAGGAACGGATTCAAGAGGCAGATTGCAGTAGAGGGTTCATTCTGGACGGTTTTCCTCGAAACGTTCTTCAGGCGGAATCCCTGGAGGCGATGCTATCGAGGCTTGGACGCCGATTGGATTGTGCTGTTCTTTTTGAGATCTCTGATCAAGCTTTGGTGGAGCGGCTGTCGGGTCGCCGAACCTGCGAAAAGTGCAACTCAATGTACCATGTCGCCCATTCTAAGCCTCATCAGGACGGAATTTGTGATCAGTGCCAGGGGAAGCTTATTCAACGGACCGATGATTATCCAGAGGTGATCGAAAAGCGTCTGGCGGTGTATCATCAGCAGACCGAACCCTTAGTGGGGTTCTATCGTAAGCAGAACAAATTAGCCAGCCTCGATGCCAGGTTGAGTCCAGCTGCAGTAGCTGCGGCCCTGGGTGAGAATCTGAGTTGAGAGTAGAGTTTTAAATGGTTTCAATTAAATCCGATCGTGAAATTAATTCCATGCGCAAAGCTGGTGCTGCTGTGGCCCAGATTCTCGATGAAATGTGCCAAATGGTTAAGCCTGGCATTACGACTTGGGACTTAGATCGGTATGCTGAGAGTCGTTGTAAGGATCTCAAAGTGGTCCCGGCATTCAAGGGATATCATGGATTTCCAGCTTGCGTTTGCATTTCTGTCAACGATGAGGTAGTTCACGGGATCCCGAGTCGAAAAAAAGTTCTCAACGAGGGAGACATCGTGGGACTGGACTTCGGCGTGAGCATTGATGGCTGGTTTGGTGATTCGGCGCGGACAGTTCCTGTTGGAAAGGTTTCCGAAGAAGCTAAAAAGCTCATTGAGGTCACACGGGAAAGTCTTTATCGAGGGATCGAGCAGTGCCGGGAAGGCAATCGAGTCTTCGATATTGGGTACGCTGTGCAGAATTTTGTTGAACAGCACGGGTATGGCGTGGTAAGGGAGTTCGTTGGTCATGGTATCGGAAAGGCTCTACACGAAGATCCGCAGGTTCCAAACTACGGATCTAAGGGAAAAGGCCTTGCGCTGAAGGTAGGAATGGTTTTAGCGATTGAGCCAATGATCAACGTCGGTAGTCCAGCTGTGAGGGTTCTCTCAGATGGTTGGACTGCAGTGACGGTGGATCGATCGCTTTCTGCTCATTTTGAACATACGGTGGCGATTACTCAGACAGGGCCCGAAATTTTAACGGTATTTTGAGGATGGGTAAGCTGTCCACAAAAGGGTGACAAAGAGCTCGAGACACCCAAATGAAAGGTGAGCAAAAAGGTAGTTCGACACTATGGCGAAAGACGATGCGATCCAGGTAGAAGGTACGGTCCTTGAGCCTCTTCCAAATGCGATGTTTAGGGTTGAGCTGCCGAATGGGCACAAGATTCTAGCTCACATCTCGGGGAAAATGAGGATGAATTACATCAAGATTCTTCCAGGAGACAAAGTCACGGTTGAAATGTCTCCTTATGATCTCACTCGGGGTCGTATTACGTACCGTGTAAAATAGGTTAGAGGTAGGTGGAGATTTTATGAAAGTCCGTGCGTCTGTAAAAAAAGTTTGTGACAAGTGTAAGGTGATCCGTCGAAAGGGCGTGGTCCGCGTGATTTGTGAGAATCCGCGCCACAAGCAAAGACAGGGTTAAATTTAGTTAGTGTATTGAAAGGAAGGTAGCAACGTGGCTCGTATCGCGGGAGTTGATCTCCCACGCAATAAGCGGATGGAAGTGGCTTTGACCTACATTTTTGGTATTGGCAAGCCGGCAGCGCGAAAGATCTTGGCAGAAGCCAATATTGACTTGAGCAAAAAGTCGGATGCGTTGACGGAAGCTGAAGTGGCAAAAGTACGTGAAATTATCGACCGAACACGACAAGTGGAAGGCGATCTTCGACGAGAAGTCAGTCTCAATATCAAGCGACTGGTTGACCTCGGTTGCTATCGTGGAGTGAGACACAGAAGAGGCCTGCCAGTTCATGGCCAGCGCACTCATTCGAATGCCCGCACTCGTAAGGGCCCTGCAGTTGCTATTGCAGGTAAGAAGTCTGTTAAGGCGATGAAGTAGTAGGTGAATATGACGGATCAAAAAGCTGAAAAAGTTGAAGCAAAGAAAGACGCTGCCGCTCCAGCTGCTGCTGAGGGCGTAGTCAAGAAAGTGAAAAAGGGAAAGAAAAACATTTCCAACGGAAACGTTTATATCTTGTCCTCTTTCAACAATACCATCGTGACGATTACCGATGCGATGGGTAACGCAATTTGCTGGTCTAGTGCCGGCGGTAAGGGCTTTCGGGGATCCCGAAAGAATACCCCATTTGCTGCTCAGGTTGCTGCAGAAGATGCAGGCCGTAAAGCAGTTGAAAATGGAATGCGAAATGTTCAGGTGTTTGTGAGCGGGCCAGGCGCCGGACGCGAGTCTGCCTTGCGTGCATTGGCATCCGTAGGTTTGCGGGTGAATTTCATCGAAGATGTCACCCCAATTCCTCATAACGGCTGCCGCCCACCGAAGCGAAGGAGAGTGTAGTTTTATGGCTCGTTGTATTGGTTCAGTTTGCCGGCTTTGCCGTCGTGAAAATCAGAAGCTTTTTCTGAAGGGTGATCGTTGTAACACTGACAAGTGTGCGTTTGAGCGTCGTGGCTATCCGCCGGGACAGCATGGACAAGGTCGTATCAAATTCTCTGAATACGGTTTGCAGCTTCGTGAGAAGCAGAAGATCAAGAGAATTTATGGTCTTCTCGAAGGTCAGTTCAGAAATCTTTTCGAAAAGGCTGAGCGCATGAAGGGTGTGACCGGTTCAAACTTGCTCTCGATGCTCGAGAGACGGCTTGATAACGTCGCTTACCGTTCAGGGTTCGCTAACTCTCGTAACGAAGCTCGCCACTTGGTTCGCCATGGTCATTTCTCCGTAAATGGCCGTCGTGTGGACGTCCCCTCTTTCCTCGTAGGAAAGGGTGATATTGTGGAAGTTCGTGAAAAGAGCAAGAGTGTTGCTCGAATCGGCGGTGCATTAGAAGCTGCAAAGCGTCGCGAGATCCCACAGTGGTTGGAATTAGACTCTACCGCTATGAAGTCTCGTGTTCGCGATTTGCCAGCGAGAGATGATGTTACTATGCCGATGCAAGAACGTCTGGTAGTTGAGTTGTATTCCAAGTAAGAACTTGAACACTCCCCGCATGGTTGCATCGCCTCTGGATGCAACGAGGGGATGACAGGAGAATCAAATGTTAGAAAAAAATTGGCGAGATCTCATTAAACCAAAGGGCCTCGATGTTGACAAAGAAACACTGAGCGCTTCTTATGGCAAATTCATTGCAAAGCCACTCGAAAGAGGCTTCGGATTGACTTTGGGCAATTCGCTTCGAAGGGTTTTGTTGTCTTCCTTGCAAGGTGCAGCGGTTACCGCTGTTAAGATCGAAGGCGTCGTTCATGAATTCACATCGATTCCTGATGTGAAGGAAGACGTTGCCGAGATTATCTTGAACTTGAAAGAAGTGAGATTTCGTTTGCATGGTACCGAGGACGCTACTGTCGTTATCGACAAGAGCGGAGCAGGTCAAATTCTAGCATCTGATATCGTTGTTTCGGATCAGGTTGAAGTTTTGAACGGTGATCAGTTGGTTGCTACCGTCGGCAACGGTGGGAGTCTTCGCGCTGAGATTCAAATTTCTCGGGGCCGTGGCTACCGCGCTGCTGAAGGCAATAAGTCTGAAGATATGCCTTTAGGTTGGATTCCTGTGGATAGCTTCTTCTCTCCAATTCGCCGAGTGAACTATACGGTCACTCAGAGCCGTGTTGGACAGCGAACGGACTTTGACAAGCTCACACTTGAGGTGTGGACCGATGGTTCTGTCAATCCTGAAGATGCTGTATCCCTGGGTTCGAAGATTCTGAAAGATCAGCTTTCTGTATTCCTCAATTTTGAGGAAGAGCCAGAGCCGGTTGCTCAGGCTAGCGAAGAAGGCAGCTCTCAGTTTAATCCGAACCTGTATCGCTCTGTCGAGGAGCTTGAACTTTCTGTCCGGTCGGCAAATTGCCTTCAGAACGCAAATATCAAGTACATCCACGAGTTGGTGCAGAAGTCTGAGTCTGAAATGTTGAAGACCAAGAATTTCGGCAGAAAGTCTTTGAATGAAATCAAGGACATTTTGGGTGAAATGGGTCTCAGCTTGGGTATGAAGTTGGATGGTTTCGTCCCACCAAGTCAGCCGTCTAAGGCTGCTGAAACTGAGTCTGAAGATAGTTCAGATCTCAGCGAAGGCGCCGAAGGCGATTTTGATGAAGTGAGTGATGAAATCGAAGAGTAAATCGTAAGGCTTTGGCCCCAGGTTTTGTTGGGCTCAGGTTGTATTAGGAGTTGTTATGAGACACAACGTAGATGGTCGTAAGTTTGGGAGAAATACTTCTCACCGCGCAGCGATGTTTAGAAACATGGCTAACTCGGTGATCGATAAGGAACAGGTGGTTACCACCGTTCAGAAGGCAAAAGAAGTCAGGCGAGTCGTGGATCGTTTGATCACCTTAGGGAAGTCCGGGTCTCCGGCCTCCCGTCGTTTGGCCTTCGATCGTACTCGAGATAATGGCGTAGTTTTAAAGCTTTTCTCGACGTTAGCCGACCGCTATAAGAACCGCGCTGGCGGTTATACTCGCGTGTTGAAAATGTCGGATCGTCGCTGGGGCGATGCAGCTGAAATGGCTGTGATCGAACTAGTTGATCATCCTGTGATCGACCGCAAGCGTAAAGTCAAGGCAGCCGGTTCAGAGGATGCAAGTGCAGAGGGAGCCGATAAAAAGGAAGTCGCTGCTCAAGATCCTTTCAATCGGTTTCGTCGTCTCTTCAATCCTAAGTCCAAGGTGAAGGGTGCGGGGCACGTTGCAGGCGCAAAGACCAAGAGTGCAGCGGGAAGAAAATCTCCTGCCGCAGGCGGAAGCAACAAGTCCGGCGGAAGCAGCAGTTAATCTGTTCTTCAAATGGTATTAGCAAAAGGCCCGAGAGGTTCTACCTCTCGGGCCTTTTGCATTTTTGGGGCCTCGATTAGTTATTGATGAGCCCGAGATTCTCAAAGTCTGCAATTGCCTGAACGGCCAGGAGATTTGTAGCTAGATACTCTCCTGGTAAATACACGTACCCTGCATCGCCCCATTTGGTGCCCCATTGGTTTTTCACGATAAAGTAGCCTGTTAGCGGATGATCACCAGTTGCACTTTCTTTTGTGGGGTTTACGGGAGCATTAGGGAGTTTAGCGAGGAGATCGGTCCGAGAAACGTAACCCACGAGGGCGACGGCGTGATAGCCAATGATTTGGTCAGCGTTGTTTGGATCGGGGTTCGCTTCTGGAACGTCTGCAAAGCCATTTTTTATTGCTAGAAATCGATTGGTCACAGCCATACTTGCAATGAGAGGCTGACCAGCGCTGAGATAGGCTGAAAGGATCTGAAGTGATCCTTTCGGATCTGATAAATTCCAGAGTTCGACGTAGTCTTTTACACGAACGCCTCGGCTTGCGGAGCGCACTGCAGTGGCGTAGCCACATCTAAACTGTGCATCGAACAGTGAACAGACGAGTTCACCTTGGTGGATTGTATTTGAGCAGACCCCAGAGTAGCCATCACAAACACGACTCATGATTTGCTTAGAGGGGTCGTCTCTCGATATCGTTAATTTAGTTTGGAGAGACCCATTGTATTCCCAGTCTGATTCGAGCGGAAACAGGTAGGAATAGAGTTTGGCATTGTTGAGCATGTCACTCGTGACGTATCCATCCGTCTGGCTGTTGGCAACTGTAGGTAGAGCTGGAACGTAGTCACTTGACCACAGCATCTTACTTTGATTGTAAAGGGATTGCTCGGAGATGTTGATCCAAATGTGATCCCGTGCCGCAACAGCAGACTCAAGAACCGAGGCGGTTGCAAAGGCAGTGCAGGAGCCTCGCTTCCCCTGATCCTTGACACAGGTTAGGTAGGGCTTTAGAGGCCAGTTAAGTTGGCTCAGGATGCCTGAGGGAGACGGTGTGGATGCCCCTTGTTTTCCTAGGTCGAGGCCGTGCTTTGATCCGATCTCTTGTGAGCAGGATTGAGGTTGGGGTGGTCCGCTCCGATCCGATAGAAGCGCTGGCGGGTATGGAGCGAGCTGGGTGAGCTGGGTGAGCTGGGTGAGCTGTAGGTTCATCAAGCTTTCATTGAAGGGCGAGGACCGCATCTGGAGGTTTCGGGCTAAGGTTCTTGCCGCAAACTCAGCTCCCAAGAGCCTGACAGGAAGGAGGGATCCCGAGGGCAGTTGTACGTTAGCATCAATTTCATTGGGCGATGTCAATTGAAGTAGTCCGTTTGTCTCTGGTAGGCGCGCTGCAATCTCATCTCGCAAGCTGGCTAAATTGGGGGATATGTCTCTATTTTCTGAAAGTGCGATTCGAGCAGTGGGAATAGAGATGGGAATCAGGCGCCCAGCTTTGATCTCGTTTTGGAATTCACTTGCTGTAATGACTCGTGCATTCGCGGGAGGTTGTGGCAACTGGGGTTTCTTTTTTGCGGCTGCACTTCCAGTTTGCACAAGCATGGGGCTGGCGATGAAAATTGTCATGAGTATAAATTTTGTTTTCATTTGGCCCTCAGTTTGAAGTTCGTATCTTTAATTATCTGTACTGCGAGCTCATTTTGACAACGTTAATTTATTTTAAATCTATTAAATTTACGGTGTTTAGTTCGCTGGTGTGTTGGAAATTTGACACACTAAATAGTGCAACAAAAAATGAAATAGATATGTAAAATTAGACTTGAGGTTATGCAGGTATGCGGGCTTTTAGGGTGCTGACCAAATTCGTTGTTTTTGGGGGACTTTTGTTTTTTAAGGTTCCACTTTTTGTCTATGCCCAGGAACAAGTGCCTGTTTCCTCGGGTGTTAGTTTTCTTCCCAAGGATGATCAAAGAGCTAAGATTTATGGTGATCCAAATTTTAAAGAGGGTGGCCAGAGTCTATTTCATGGCAAGGCTAACCAGAATCTGACTCTCCAGATTGATTATATAGAGCAAAAAATAGCGTTTTTGCAAAGTCCCGTAGATTCTCAGGTGGCCAATCGGAGTAGTATTCTTAGGGAAAAGTTTAAACTGACGAACGGATTTTGTGGTCCAATGCCCCCTCCGGGCCTTATTGATAGCGATACAGAAGAGGATTTAGATCAGTGCATCAGGCAGTACGCTGTTTTGATGGAGTTTTGGAAGATGAAGGCACACTCCAGTATTGGAGAAAACAATGACTCTCGAGTCAAGCTCCAATGCTCAAGCATTGCTCCTGACGGGGCTTGCGTGAGTGCAGCTGATGGAGTCGTCTTTGGAGTTCCGTCAGAGTCGGGTGAAGGTAAGAAGAGAGAGCAAAATCCAGCCTTTGCGACTGCGGCCCAGCTTGCAGCTTTTGCCAAAGCAAAGGAAATTTATCGACTGGAGGATACTGCGAATCAGGACTGGGAAAGGAAAATGTTTGATGTTTTGGCTCCCACCCCGGCCGAGTTTAAAAATTACCAGAGTGTGGTAATGGCTGGATCCCTGATTGAGACCTCTAGAGGACGGGCAAAGTCAGGACCTACGTCCGGTGTTCAACATGATGCTGCTCGTCTTCAAGCGGCTCAAAAACTTTGGAATAAACTGAGGTTACGGCTAGCTCAGCGTTTTCAGGGACAGGCGGCTCCCCCAATGAGCGGGGCGGTGATTCGCAAAGAGTTCATCCAAGAGTTTGAGGCGCAAGTAGCTCCAAATCAGAGGTCCATTAGTCGTTGGATTTACGATCAAGCGAGGGGAGAAAATGTGGATTATACAAATTCAGGTTATAGTCGGGCTAAGTCGAAATTAGCTTCCGGAAATTTGGGTAGTACTCATTCAATTAGGTCTGGGAAAAATGGGACAAATGGTCCTCAAAATGATCCAAAGAGCCTAAATCTGGTACCCACCCGCACGGGACCCGCCGATCCTAGTTCGGGTTATCTCGGGAATGAGAAAGTCATTGTCCCAGCGCCTGGTACAGGGTCACAGCCTCTGGCAGAGCACTCAGTGACATTTAGCCCTTCTCGCGGTTTAAAGACCGATGAACTTCAGAAACTTCAGCAGGACCTGGATTAGAGGTTCTGCTGGATCCTGTTAGATTTGAAGGAGTTTAGAGAAAAAACCAACGACCTGCGGGTCAGACCAGGTCTGAGGACCCACCCATTTTGTAATAATTTTTTGATCTGGATTGATGAGGTAAGTTTCCGGAAACTGAAATGAACCGTAGGCGTCAGAAGTCTTAGCGGATGGGTCAATTAGGGAAATAATCCCCTTCGGAATTTTTGAATTGGGCAATAGTTTTTCGATCGCTTCCCAGTTCGGATCAAGACTGACTGCAATAAATTGAATCGGCTTTTCGTTAAATCTAGAACCGAATTCAATCCATTCGGAAATTTCGGATTGGCAGGGAGGACACCAAGCAGCCCAGAAGTGAAGAACGATCCATTTTCCTTTGAATTTTTGCAGTGAGTAAGGATTTCCTGAGTGATCGCTGAGTGAAAAAGCTGGAGCGGTGCGTAAAGTTTGCTGCGTTGAGTTGGCTTGAGCCTTGGGAGGGGGAATGCTTACTGTGTCGGTTGCTTTCAGGTCCTTGCTCACGCCCTCTAGTCTTGGTTTCTGTTCCCGTGTGCAGGCCGAAAGGAGCAATATGGCGAGGGTGGTGATTTGCAAAAATGAGGTGCCTTGTGCTCTAAATGTTGAAATCATTTTAGTTTACCTTGACTGGGAGCTTCATAAAATATTTTTCTTTTAACGGGTTTTATCTAGCCCCGGCGGAGAAGAGGTTGCAAGCTGTTTCGAATAGTATTTATAATAAAATGATGAGCCATGCACTCGTGCTCAACGCTTCGTTTGAGCCACTTCATATTGTTACCTGGCAGCGGGCACTTCAACTCCTTTTTCAAGGTAAAGTTGAGGTTGTCGAGGAATCTGATAAGGAAGTACGGACAGTTCGATTCACGATGAAGGTTCCTGCAGTGCTCCGACTCCTTCATTATGTCCCGCTGACCCGCAAGAAGGAGATCGTCCGGTTCTCCAGGCTGAACATTTTTTTGCGCGATCAATGCACCTGTCAATATTGCGGTAAGGCATTTGGGAGGAATCAGCTGACATTGGATCACGTGATTCCCATTGTGCAGGGCGGGAAAAAAAGTTGGGAAAATATAGTGACCGCTTGTAAGCCTTGTAATCAGAGGAAGGGTGGGCATACACCAGTTCAAGCAGGGCTTCATCTGATCCGTAAGCCTAAGCAGCCAATGTGGCTCCCCACGGCAAGCTTGCAGCTAGGGATTTCAAAAACCCCAGAGCGGTGGAAAATTTACCTCAAGTTAGAAAAACGGCGGCCTGGTAGTTCGATAGATGATCTGGATGACTAGACGGGTTGAGCCAAACGCTATGTTGATAGGATAGGACCTTTGATTTGACTGCGAGAAAAAATCAAAAAATTGCAAAACTAGTAGAGAAATATGGGGATCTTATTTTTGATCTTTGTGAGTCTATGCTAGGCAATTCTGCGCTCGCACAACTTGCATTTCGTTCCATAATTAAGAAAATTCGACTTGAATTGAACCGGAGTAGTTATGAGGCCTACGAGAGAAGTTGGGTTCTTAAGCTCGCTAGTCAGCAACTTCTTGCCTTAGTGCGACGTCGAGGCGAAGTGGTGGAGCCTAAGCGTCAATTTGAGATCGACTCTCATGCGGAGAATCAGAATCAAACCCAGAAGTTGGATTTTTATTTTCGACGTTTGAGGCCTGAACTACAGCTTTTACTCCTTCTTAAAGAAAAACATCGGTTACCCACGGATGAAATTTCAGCGGCATTAGGAACTCCAATAGATACTCTGAAACTTCAAAGAGGTCAGGCGTTGAAAGCGCTTGAGGAGTGGATGTGGACGAAAATTTAAATTGCTTCCAGTGGCGTCGTTACCTTTCTGATCTCTTGGATGTAGCCAGTCTCGGTGAGCCTTCGGCGGATCTTCATCGGCCTAGTTTTGAGCATCTTAAGAAGTGTGCTTCGTGTAATGCCAGCTTTGAGCGTTACCAACAAGTAGTGTCCCTGATTCACAGTCAGCCCAAGGCTAAGGTTCCGGAAGGGTTGAAAAAGGCGCCTTTATCTGCAACGCTGCCCCAGGTTACAGCCTCTCAGTTTTCACTCTCTCAATGGGAAAAGCTTCCTTGGTACCTTCGGACTAGTCTGGAAACAGTGGCCGTGATTGCTCTCGTTTTGAGTGGGATTTCCTCTGCGCCCAAACTTAGAAACTGGTATGAGCGCGCATTTGAAAATAAGCTGGGTGAGAGTAGGGACAGTTTCTCTTCCGTTGAGAGCTCTAAAGAATTTGCGCAAAGCAATATCCCTTCTTTGGGTGATGCACCTCAGGCACCTTCTACGGCTCCATCGGGTGTTGCATTGGTAGGGGTGACTGACGAGGACGAAATCTCAGGGGAAAACGAGGCTTCTGAGGATTATAGCAGTGTTGGAGGAAAGTCTCAGCTTTGGCGCTTCACCTTAAAGACGGTGAGTCCTGACGAACTGCGTCAGCAGATTATTCATACCCTTTTAAGTTTGAAAGTGTCTGATAAAACACCGGGACTTTCGGGAATGCAGGTGCCTGGCGGGATTGAATTTAAGATGATCCTGCAAGAATCCCAAGTGCCAGATATTAAGTCTGCCTTGCAAAAGCTTGCGCCTATTCTTCCCGAGAAATCCAAGTCTGTTCCTGGTTCAGAGAATTTTACCTGGTATCGCGTCAAGTCAAGAAAGAAGATCCCAGAGGGAAAAGCGCAAGTAATTATCTGGTTATCTCAACCTAATTAGTCACTACTCAGATGATCTGTATAAAAACTGATCAAAAAAATTAAAAATTTGAACGATACTGCCGATACGCTTCAAGAGAGCTCAGAAGGATGCAGGATCCTCAGAGTCTTTCTCTTTAACCTCTACTGGAGCTTGGGCATGATTAATTGGGATGAACTGAAACATATTCACGTAATTCGTAAACTAGGCGAGATCCTGGCTCAGTGGTTTACTACTGATATATTTTTTATTGATGAGCGCGGCCAGATTAAGAACTTTGATCCAAGTCGGTTAGATAGCGAATTAAGAAATCCCCTCTCTTCTGCACTTTTGGCTAAAGAGCGAGGGCGGCTTATTTTTATGAAAACTTTAGCCGATGCAAATGAGAAAGCACTTAAGAGTGAGTTAGATCATCATTCTATCCCCGGTCCTGCTGGTATTGAGCGATTTATCGTTTCTAGAATTACAGTAGATCGTGAGTATTTGGGAAGCGTGGTTGCTTACTGTTATTTAGAAGATCAGTTGACACCTGCAATGATTACTCAAGCCAAGCAAACCCTCGGAGCATTTGGCTTGGACGAGAGCGGCTATATGGAGTCCTTGAGTCAGCTCAAGGTTCTAGATGAGCAAGAAAGAAGATATTTTCTCGAGTTGGTTGACTTAGTTGCCCAAGAAGTTGTGACCTTTCATACTGAGATTTCTCGGCGCGAGGAGCGAATTAGCGCGCTGAATAACGAACTTGGCGTTCGCTATAGCTACGACTCAATGATTGGTAAGTCTAAACCCATGCAGGACCTCTATGGGCTTTTGGATAAAATCCGAAGTTCCGAGTCCACCGTTTTGATTCAAGGTGAGAACGGAACAGGTAAGGAACTCATCGCTAAGGCAATTCATTACAATTCCCCAAGAAAAGACTCCCAGTTTGTTACGGTGAACTGTTCAGCTTTTAATGAAAACCTTCTGGATAGTGAGCTTTTCGGACATGTCAAAGGCTCTTTTACTGGTGCAATTAAGGATAAAAAAGGCCTTTTTGAAGTTGCTGACAAGGGTACCTTGTTTTTGGATGAAATCGGAGACATGCCTCTTTCGATGCAGGTCAAATTACTTCGTGTATTGCAGCAGGGCACGTTGACGCCTGTCGGGAGCACCGAGCAGCGCAAGGTGGATGTAAGAGTAGTCGCTGCGACTAATAAAGATCTTAAAGAGATGATTGATGATATGCAGTTCCGAGAGGATCTTTATTATCGAATCAATGTTATCAATCTTGTAGTTCCTCCATTACGTGATCGTAAGGAAGATATTCCAATTTTGATTGACCACTTTGTCAATCGGGGATGTAAGGAAAAGAACCTTGCGGTCAAGACATTTGCTAAGCGCGCCATGGAGCGAATTTTTGACTACCCATGGCCGGGCAATATCCGAGAACTTGAAAATGAAATCGAGAGACTCATTGTTCTGACAGGTGAGGATAAAAACATCTCGATGGAGATCCTTTCTGCGAGAATTCGGGACCATGGTGAAACCTTAAAAATGCAAGGTGCGCGAGTAGCAGGTAAACTTAAAGACTCGCTTGAGGAATTGGAAAAGTCCATGATCAAAGAGGGACTTCGAAGAACCAATTGGAACAAAAGTAGACTAGCTAAAGAATTGGGAATTTCACGAGCTGGTCTCATCATGAAAGTCGAAAAATACCGACTCGATAAGCGAAAGATTCCGCGGAGTGGTGAGGCCGCCTAGTTAACTCGGTTTTAGGCTTATTTTTTGAGTGAATCTTTCACAGTCTTTGCATAGTTCTGCTGTCCATGTTCTTCGGGCGTCGGTCGCTGCTGATTCTTCTATGGCTTGGTGCACCGTTGAATTTGGGACTTTCAGACGAGCCCTCATCTGATGCGATTCGGTTCTCAGAGGGTCTCACTCAATCTGCACTTTACCTCTGTCCTCAGATCAGGCTTTTCGCCCCGATCGAGCCGAGCTTGACTCCGATCGAGAAACGACTTGTCTGTGGAGATTCTCAGTCAACTGATCTAAAGAACCTAAGCTCGGGAGATCGGCCTTGGGCTGCAATCCCGGTGTCTCAGGCGATCTACCACCTGCGTATCTTTCTTGAAGAGCGCGGTTATCATCACCCTCGATTTGAGCGGAGCAAGGCCTTTGGGTATCTCGAAGTTGATCTCGGTTCTAAAACCTTTGTCCGCAGGGTGACACTCGAGGACGGAAGTGAACAAGTCAACATCCATCGTAAAAGGGATATTTTGGGGCAACCTTTAACGCCTGATCTGCTGAACGATTTGGAAAGATGGGTACGGGAGAATTTGAAGGCGAAGGGCTATCCGTGTCCTCTGGTCCGAGCCGAGGCCAACACGCAACTTGGGGAAGTGATTCTTCGCGTGAATAAAGGAAATCCGAGCGTCATTCGTAGAATTCAGCAGGAGCCCATCCCGGGAGTGAGTAACGCTATTTTGAGGCGATTTGATGCATTTCAAGTGGGCGAGCCTTTTAATGGAGATCTTCTTTCTTTGACAGAGAGTCGGGTTGCAGCCAGTGGCATTGTTGAAAGTGCTCGTTTCTCCTCGCAGTGTTCTGACATTTTGGAGCAAACTGTGATCCCTGGTGCGCCTCGTCTCATGATTAGCCGCATCGGGCTCAACACGGAGGGAGTGATTCTTGGCTCCTTTTCTTGGCGAAACGCTCGGTTAGGTAAGCTCGGATCATTCTTAGATTTGTCCGCTTTTGGTTCTGCACGCCGGCAAACTGTCGTTGCTTCAATGAATTACTATTATGACCCTGCTCAAGTTCGAGCCTTTTTGGCCCCTCAGGTGAGTTTTACTCATCGCAACGAACTGCAATTTGAAAATTTGGAGACGAACACTCAAATCGGATGGTCAATCACTCAGGACTCTGTTGACAGAAGCTGGTCCTACTTCGTGGGGCCTACTCTTAATCTTTCTAAAACACTGCGAGGATTAGGGGCAAGTGAGCTTCAGCTTCTTTCACTCGAGGGGCGAGTTGGACTCAAAAGTCATGACTTTGAGTTGTTCAGCGAGCGACCTCAGTCGGGTTATCAACTCGAAGGCGTGCTGGATCTCAGCCATCGCTTTTTGCTCTCTCAGGTCACTGCCCAACGCATTCGGATCAAAGGAGAATGGCTGTGGAATCATAGAGATTTCGATCCGCCTCTTTGGGTCATTGGCCTTCGTGGAAATGCCTCGTCTGTGTTAGTGGCACGCCCAAAATTAGGGGAGCCTGGTCTTCCGGCTGACTTTTTCCAGTACTTAGGCGGGTCGCGGGATTTGAGAGGTTTCGGACGGCTTGAGCTTTCAGAGTCCCTGCGAGGTGGTGGGTTGAGTTCGGCTACGCTTGGGATCGAGGCACGCCTGAGCAGCGTTATTCCTTATGGGCTTGATCCGTTCCTCTTTCTCGATTTTGGATTGTTGGGGACACGGAGTTTGACGCTCGACTCGCCATTTTACTGGTCGCCTGGTCTAGGGCTCCGATGGGCGTCGCCCATCGGAGCAGTGAGAGCTACTGCTGCTCATGGATTTGCCGGTTCCAGCCCGATGCACCTGCAATTTTACTTTGGCTTGGGTGAGGAGTTTTAGAGACAGTCTTAGGCCTAGAATCGAATTTGCAGAGCTGAATGCCTCATTCGATGAATTTCTGTCAAATTCTAAAAAGTTTTTGTGTGTTCGGATTACTCCTGATTCTTGCTGCAGGGGTTATTTTTCAGTGGCCTCAACTCGTTCTGAATTCAACCACACTCTCATGGCTGGCTCGCTTTCTGAATCAAAGAGAAATTCAACTCAATTGGAAATCACTGGAGCTCGAGTTTGATTCTGTTGGCATCCTTCATAAGGCAGTTCGCTTTAATTTTCGCAATTTTTGTATCAATCTTCCCCAATCACAGTTTTCTGGGTGCGCTGATCTGGTGAAGGCTCGAGTGGGGGTCGACTTTTCAAGACTCAAACCTCGAGTCACTGAGATTACGCCTCTCGTTGTCCAAAATTTCAGGTGGGAAGCAGGGCAGGAGCCGAGGAAAATTCGTGGAGTTGCTCAAGTGGAAGGTGCAGAAATTCGTAAATGGACTGCCGTCCTTCGAGGCGATGCTCAATTCTTTGATCATTCTGTTCTAAGTTATCGTGGAAAGATTCAGCTTGAAACGCTTTCACTGGTTCATCCGAAGCTGAACTATCACCTCGAGCTGAACTACCAGAATAAAAAAATAATTGGACGAGTCAGATTTCGTCCAGGTAAAATTTCCGCCCAAATTGATGGTTTACTGGATCGGCATCGTTGGACAGGCGGGCTCAAATTCCAAGTGAATCATCTGATTCCAGGAATTCCTCAATTGGCTGCCAAGAGTTGTCAATACCAACTCCGTCGCAACACGACCCGTGAGCTTTGGCATATTAAGACTTCAGGCTCGTTAAAAATTGTTTGTCCGGTGGAGATCACCGTTCCTGCAGTTCCTCATGATGATTATCGAAAAATCCCCAGGAATTTTTTTGGAACTCTTGATCTTAAGCTCTTATCTTCAGACTTTTTACCTCGATTCCATACAGATCTTTCGGGCGATGCTCGGCTAGTTTTGGATCCTATCCGGAGTTCACTGATCGAAGGTGGCGGCCAAGTCACTATTCACTTGAGCCGAGGAATCGTCGGTGAGTCAGTGGCTTTGTGGAAATTGACGAGTTTCAGTGGGTTACACTTCGAAATGCCAGAGTTTCAGAGGGTCGTGGAGAACTTCCGAAATGGACCGTGGGCCATACCAGCTCCATTTCAGGTCCTTCGTGGGCGAGTATTTCTGGCACTTGAAGGAGAGGCTGACTGGAAAACTGGGAGGTTTCCCTTTCGCATCAGGACACATCTCCATTCTTCGACTCAGTTCTTGAAGCTGAAAGGAGGAGGGTATTTGGTAGTGACCGACTTGTTAAAAAATGCAGAGTGGCGTCTAGGAATCGACGCAGTCTTAACTGAGGTTCAGCTTGAGCTTCCTCGGCTCGATTGGGCGAGGCCCCCAAAGCTGGTACCAGACCTGCGTTTTTATTCGTCTTGGCCACCTCAGAGTCCCTCTCAAAACTCAAGGTTTCATTACCGCATCTCAATCAGGACCCCAATAGGTCATCCCGGATGGATCTTGAGTAATTTGACGACTCGCAAGATTCCAGTTCTATTTGAGATTGTTCTTTCTGATTCCATGCCCCTTTCTGGAATGGTCCGAATGGCAAACTTTCCGGTCGAGATCTTTCGTCGCAAGGCCCAAATTGAGTCATTTCAAATTACCTTTCGCGACCCACTGATTTCTAGTTTGGTCTTTGGCTCGATGCAGACCACTTATGCCGATTATAAAATTACGATTCAGCTGGGAGCATCCCTGGATCGGCCTCAAGTCCATCTGCTGAGTGAACCTGCTCTTCCTGAGAGTCAGATTGTTTCTGTCTTGCTTTTCGGTCGTCCCCTGGACGAACTCACTTCTTTAGAGAGTTCGTCGGTCGGCAACGCGCAATCTGCAATTGCCGATCAAGCATTAGGCTTGGCATCCATTTATGCCTTAGCCTCTACGCCGATTCAAAGTCTGGCCTATGACCCAAGACGAGGGGTGATCTCTGCAAAATTAAAGCTAGGCGAAGGATCATCTCTCAGTCTAGGGACTAATGCGAAGGAGTCTGCTGTCATTGAGTTTCAGCAAAGGCTTGGGAGTAACTGGAGCCTCCAAGCCGGTGTTGAAAGCACCGACACCACTCGAGGCTCTGCGTCCGCATCACTCCAGTGGAGCAGAAGGTATTAATTTTCATCCTTGACCCTAGGATGGCCCCATGATTTTCTGAATCCTAAAAGGGTTCGGCTATGACCTATTCTCAAAAACTACAAGAACTCGAAAAACGAAAAAGAAAAGCAGAAGAAGGCGGGGGACCTGAGAGGCTGGCTAAACAGCACGCTGCAGGTAAACGCTCGGCTCGGGAGCGACTTGAATTGTTGCTTGATCCCGGCTCATTCATCGAGCTCGACCCCTTTGTGACCCATCGTTGCACTGACTTTGGCATGGAAAGTCAAAAAATTCTGGGAGATGGCGTAGTCACCGGATACGGAACGATCGCGGGAAGGACAATCTTTCTCTTCTCGCAGGATTTCACCGTGTTTGGCGGAAGTCTTTCAGGAGCTCACGCTGCAAAAATTTGCAAAGTGATGGATATGGCTCTCAAAGTCGGGGCGCCGATCATCGGCTTGAATGATTCTGGAGGCGCTCGTATTCAAGAGGGAGTCGAAAGTCTCGGGGGTTATGCGGAGATTTTCTGGCGGAATGTCCAGTGTAGCGGCGTCATTCCTCAGATTAGCGTGATTTTGGGTCCTTGTGCGGGAGGAGCGGTCTATAGTCCTGCTATTACCGATTATATTTTTATGGTCGAGGACTCGTCTTATATGTTTGTTACGGGTCCGGATGTGATTAAAACCGTGACCCACGAAGACGTGAGTAAAGAGGCTTTGGGTGGGGCATCTACCCACGCCGAAAAAAGTGGGGTTTGTCACTTTGTTCATCCTTCTGAGCAGGCCTGCTTAGAGGCAGTTCGTAAATTGGTCGAGTTGCTTCCTTCAAATAATTTGGATCAAACTCCTCTTTTGACGGGCTCTACCCTCGACCCTGCTGACCGAGACTGTAAGGCGATTGCCCAGCTTCTACCAGACAGCCCGAACAAACCTTACGATATTCGCCTCCTCATGGCAGATGTTTTCGATGACGGGAACATCATGGAAGTTCAAAGTCATTATGCACAAAACATCGTAGTAGGCTTTACAAGGCTTGCTGGCCAGACCGTGGGAGTTGTGGGCAATCAACCCGCTCATCTGGCGGGCTGTCTCGATATTGCTGCATCCCTGAAGGCAGCTCGTTTTGTTCGTTTTTGCGACAGCTTCAATATTCCCCTCGTAACCTTCGTAGATGTCCCCGGATTTTTGCCTGGAACTGCTCAGGAATACGGTGGCATTATCAAGCACGGTGCTAAATTACTTTATGCTTACGCCGAAGCAACCGTCCCAAAATTGGCTGTCATTACACGGAAGGCCTATGGCGGGGCCTATGACGTAATGTCGTCTAAGCATATTCGGTCTGATTTCAACTTTGCCTACCCAACCGCCGAAATCGCGGTGATGGGTCCGGAGGGCGCAATTAATATTCTCTATCGGCAGGAGATCCAGCAGGCCGAAAAGAGCGGCCGAGTTCATGAGGAGCGAAATAGGCTTGCTCAGCTGTATCGAGATAAATTTGCCAACCCTTACAAGGCTGCTGAGTTAGGTTATATTGATGGCGTGATTCTCCCTGAGGATACTCGTCGTGTCCTAATTCAAAGTCTAAAAGTTTTGTCTGGAAAACGAGAGCGCGGGCCGTCGCGAAAACATGGAAATATTCCCCTATGAAACATGCACCTGTTTTGATTGCAAATCGCGGAGAAATCGCCACTAGGGTCGCTAGAACCTGTCGCGCTTTGGGATTCCCCGTGGTGGGCATCTATTCGGAGGTCGATCAATTTGCCGAACACCTCAGGTATTGTGATCAATCCTACTGTGTAGGACCAGCTTCTCCCAAGGAGAGCTACCTGAACGTCGAGCGAGTGATTGAGGTAGCTCGAAAGAGTGGAGCTAAGTACGTTCACCCTGGCTATGGATTTCTCAGTGAGAGACCTCATTTTGTCGAGGCTTGTGAAAAGGCTGGTCTCATCTTCGTGGGTCCCTCTGCAGAGAGCATGAGACTCATGGGGGATAAGATCCAAGCCCGAGCAACTGTCGATCGTCTTAACGTTCCCCGGGTTCCAGGGAGCGCTGGTGCAGTCAAAAATGCTGAGGAGGCGAAGCACTTTGCGAGGGAAATCGGCTATCCTATCCTGCTGAAGGCCACTGCTGGTGGTGGAGGTAAGGGGATGCGTCGAGTCGATTCAGAGGTTGAAATGCTCTCGGCTTTTGAGGGGGCATCTCGCGAAGCACTAGGAGCTTTCGGGGACGGCTCCATGTACGTTGAGAAGCTGATTTTGGAGCCCCACCATGTTGAAATTCAGGTTTTTGGCGACGGCAAGGGCGATGCCATCCACCTAGGCGAGCGCGAGTGCTCAATTCAACGCAGGCACCAAAAAGTCTGGGAAGAATCGCCTGCACCTATCCTTGAGAAATTTCAAAAGACCCGTGAGGCGATGTACGAGGCTGCCGTCCGAGTCGCCAAGTCGGTCAAGTATGCTAGCGCCGGTACCTTTGAATTTATCGTGGACGGGCAGGGTAATTTTTACTTCCTCGAAATGAACACTCGGCTTCAAGTTGAACATCCGGTAACTGAATGGGTGACGGGTGTAGACCTTGTGGAGTGGCAACTTCTCCTTGCTGCTGGAAAGTTTGCACTTCCTAAGACCCCAGAGCGACGCGGAAATGCAATCGAAGTCAGACTCTATGCCGAAGATCCGCACAACTTTCTTCCGGCTCCAGGCCCACTTGGAGCCATTCAAATGCCTCAAGGTGCCTTTGTTCGAGCTGACTCGGCTTTTACTGATGCCGGCGAGGTGAGTCTGCACTATGATCCGATGATTGCAAAAATTTCAGTTTGGGGTGGAACGCGAGAGCAGGCGATCGATCGCTTGCGTGTCGCCTTAGACGAAACCCGAGTTCAGCCCCCTCGTCGCGCTGATGGAACAGCTCATGGGTCTTTGAGGACCAATCTCAGCTTTCTCAAAAGGCTCGTCCGCAACGGTACTGTTCGCGGTGGGAATACCACGACAGACCTGATCGCTCGGCATCCGGAACTGACTCAAAACAGCTCTGTTGCTTCAAACCCAAGCGCCGCTGACTCCCTCACTTGGGAGGCTGCGGTTGGAGTTTGTTTGGCTCAATTCCTTCGAGACTCATCGCCCCAGGATCGATCATCAAAAAATGACTCCTCTCATGGAGTTCGATTTGCAAGTCCTTGGGCGTTGACGGCTAGAAGAGAAGGAGTGCGAGAGTGAGTCACCTAAAATCGCAGGTCGGCAATTGGAAATTGAATTGGAAAACTCTACCGCGCGGCCCTGAAGGAAAGGCAGTGGTAGAAATCCAGGGTCGTGGCGAAGTTGAAGTGTGTTGGCGCCTCGACAGTCAGGGCCTCTGGCTGCAAACTGATACGGGAATTTTTGGTTTTGATCTCAAATCTGAAACTGATGACTCAGGCCAAAAGATCTACTCGGTGGTTCAGCGTAACTTCCAGTCGGAGTGGACTGGCGTGACAGTTTCCGTCGGTGAATCTAGTGCTCAGTCTAGCTCACGGCCGACCCAAGCCAAGACGACTCGAGTTAAAGCTCAAATGCCGGGCAAAATGATCCGAGTTATGGTCAAACCGGATCAGGTGGTTGAAAAAGATCAACCGTTAATGGTGATGGAAGCCATGAAAATGGAAAACGAAATTCGAGCACCGGGACCGGGTCGAGTTTCACAAGTTCATGTCATTGAAGGGCAGGCCGTCGAAACTGGGGCTGAACTCTTGCGGATTGATCCCCTCCTTGCAGAGGGCTGATCTTTAGATTGGGTTTTTATGAAAAAAGAAAAAGGAGCTCCCTCCACAGAAAAGACTTCGCGTCGAAATTCAGTGGAAAATCCGGAATTTTTTACTCGTTCAGGAATACCGGTTCAAGAAATCTACGGGCCCGCTGATGTTCACTCCAGCTCGTCCCAATTAGGGGAACCCGGTCAATTTCCCTATACTCGAGGCGTTCAAAAAGACATGTACCGAGGCCGGTTGTGGACCATGCGACAATATGCAGGGTTTGGAACGGCTGAGGAATCGAACCGACGCTATCACTATCTCCTTTCACAAGGGACTACGGGACTTTCAGTTGCATTTGACTTGCCCACTCAACTGGGCTTTGACCCGGATCATCCTCGGGCAAGAGGCGAGGTAGGGAAGGTCGGCGTCTCGATTTCACATCTTGATGATATGCGAGTCTTATTTCGGGGAATCAACCTCGCCCAAGTATCTACCTCGATGACGATTAACGCCACAGCCAGTATCCTACTTGCACTCTATGTCGCCGTCGCTGAAGAGCAAGGAGTGCCGGTTCAGGAAATTCGCGGCACTGTCCAAAACGATGTTTTAAAGGAGTACGTAGCTCGAGGAAATTATATTTATCCTGCGGAGGGGACCCTGAGACTGACCACGGATATGTTCGCATGGTGTGCTGAGCATGCCCCCAAGTGGAATCCGATCAGTATTTCTGGATATCATATTCGAGAAGCGGGATCTCACGCTGTTCAAGAGCTCGCATTTACGTTTGCTAATGCGATTGCCTATACGGAGGCGGCTGTAAAGCGGGGTCTTTCGGTAGATGAATTCGCTGGGCAGCTCTCGTTCTTTTTCAACGTTCATAATGACTTTTTCGAAGAAATCGCCAAATTTCGCGCCGCTCGCCGGATTTGGGCCAAGATCATGAAAGAGAAGTTCGGTTCAAAAAATCCTAGATCCTGGATGCTAAGATTCCACTCGCAGACTGCGGGCTCAACGCTGACCGCACAGCAGCCGCAGAACAATGTGGCGAGAGTGACCCTGCAGGCTCTTGCTGCAGTTCTGGGGGGGGCACAGTCGCTTCATACCAATTCCATGGATGAGGCTCTCGCCTTGCCTACTGAAACCTCGGCTCGACTGGCATTAAGGACCCAACAAGTGATTGCCTATGAAAGCAATGTCACACAAACGGTCGATCCTCTGGGCGGTAGCTGGTTCATTGAATCTCTGACTGATGAACTTGAAAGACGCACATTTCAATATCTCGATGAAATTGAGCGCCGAGGTGGAACCATCGCCTGTATTGAATCTGGATATATTCAGAACGAAATCTCTAATGCGGCCTATTCTGATCAAAAGAAGATCGATACAGGTGAAATCAAAGTCGTCGGCGTGAATTGCTTTAAGGATACAGACGCGAGTGGTTCAGTTCCGCTCGAAATCCTTAAAGTTTCTCCTGAGCTCGAAAAGTCCGCCGTCGAGCGACTGCGATCCTATCGTGCTAAGAGATCACAAGCTGCAACTCAAGATGCACTTCATGCTCTATCCAATGGAGCAAAGGGAGACGCCAACCTACAGGCTCTCATTCTGATTGCAGTCAAGTCGGGTGCTACTTTGGGTGAAATTTCGGACACCTTAAGAGACGTGTTCGGGCTCTATCGCAACTATGCTGGCTATTAACTTTTTTGAGAGATTCTCCTCGGATCAATGTCGAAAAAAATCTAACTAAACTTTGGCCTCTATTTTGTCAATGGTTGCCTGGTATTCAGGCAAATTGAGGTGCCTTCCTACTTGTGCGATGACTACGGGCTGGTACTTAGGAAATGCCTTCTTTTTTAATCCTCGAATGCGTTCTGCAGACTCAAAAATAATAGAAGGCTCGAGTTTTCCGTCTTCGATGGCTCTAGTGATAGCTTCGTGGGCGATTCGGCAGGCGGCTTCCGTGCGATAGATGAGCATATCGCAGCCAGCTTGAAGAGCTCGGACGGGTGCTTGCGTTGCGCCGAAGTGATCAGTCATGGCTTTCATTTCCATGTCATCACTGATGATCACTCCTTGGTACCCTAGATCTTTGCGCAGAATTTCCGAAAGAATTCGCTCAGAAAGTGTCGCAGGCCAATCTTTATCGAGCTGCGAGTTGAGGATATGGGCGCTCATCACCATTGAGCACTTTGATCTAAAACCCTTCATGAAGGGAACGAACTCTCTTAATTTTAAAACTTCAAGAGGGGTATCAACCCTGGGGAGGGCAAAATGGGAGTCAGTGCTCGTATCCCCGTGTCCTGGAAAATGTTTGAGACAGGGCTGTACACCTTGGGTGAGATGCCCCCGGATCATCGCACTCACCATCTTTGCGACCGCCTCTGGGTCATTTCCAAAGGAGCGGCCTCCAATCACTGGGTTTTTGGGATTGGTGTTAACATCAGCGACAGGGCAGAAGTTTAAATTAATTCCTACCGATTTCAATTCACGAGCAATCAGGGTTGAGATCTCAAAGGCAAGTTGAGGAGATTGAGTTGCCCCGATTGCGGCAGTCTCGGGGATTCGAGTAAACCCCTTTTTGAAGCGTTGTACCTTACCGCCTTCGTGGTCCACGCTGACCCAAAGAGGGAGCTGCCCGCGAGACTCCTGAATCTGGTTGCTAAGTTCTGCTACCTGGGCTGGGTTTTCGAAGTTATGCGCAAAAAGTAGAACTCCACCGATCCTGGACTGCGTCAGAAAAGCCGCAGTCTCATTTGAGACTTCAAAGCCATTCATGCCGGTGATTAATAATTCTCCTGCGATTTCAATTGCTTCTTTGTGTGTTCCCATTTTTGTCCACCACTTTTATTCTCTTCTTTAAGAGAAACCATGCTACCGTATTTCACCAAGAAAGGCCACTTTTCGAACGCGTAACTCAATGCATTAACGCTGAGTGGCAAAAATGCTGCTTTTCATTCAAAAAATTCCTGAGAATTCCGATGAGTTAGCTGAGGTCTCAGAATCCTGATGGAACTTTTTGATCGAAGCCAGTTAGTCATGTACGCGGCCTATGGGTTACTAGGTTTATCCATATTTCTGCTTGTACAGGCGCTTCTCACCGAGCAGGAGAGCCGCAACGCTCAGGAAAACCTTGAGGATTTCCGAGGACGTCAAGCAAGTTTTCCATTCGTTCAATTGCTTCGGCCATTCTACTCGCAGTATATCGTGCCGATCGTGCGTGGAAAACCTCTTTGGGAAACGAGGCGAAAGCACTGGAGGCGCCTCCTCATAGCTGGAGGAGTTAAAAATGAATTTACCCCCGACGAGTTCATTGCATATAAGCTTATTTTTATTATTTTTCTGCCAATTTTCCTTGGCTTCATGCAGACAGCCTCCTTGATCGATCTTCCCCTACCTGCCATTCTTGGATCTGGAGTCCTGGGTTGGTTTCTGCCAAACTTTCTTCTCAGCTCAAAGATCACGACCCGTCAAAAAAAGATCCTCCGTGCCATGCCATTTATTGTTGACCTACTGGCGCTCTCAACCGAGGCCGGTCTTGATTTCGTTGGAGCCATTGGAAAAGTTGTCGAGAAAGCAAGACCTAGCCCCCTAGTGGAAGAATTTGGACAACTCCTGAAGGAAATTAAAGTCGGTTCATCTAGGCAAGAAGCCCTGCGAGAGATGGCGTCAAGAATTTCAATGACTGAAATTAATTCATTTGTCGCTATTCTCATCTCAGCAGACCAGATGGGAGCCTCGATTGGAAAAATTTTAAAACAACAGTCTGAACAAATTAGAATACAACGAATGCTCGCTGCTGAAAAAGCAGGCGCAAGAGCTGCTTCCTCAATTACTTTGCCGATTATTTTATTCATAATTCCAGCAGTATTCATCCTGATTGGGGCGCCATTCGTTTTGGGGGTGATGTATGGGAAATAGATTGCCCCGCATAGGCGCTATAAGAAATCTAAGAAACGAAGTTTTTGTTGCTGACACCTGCGTTATCGCTGAGAGCTTTATGAGTCGAGCAGTAGGTCTGATAGGTAGGCGACAGATATCGCGAGGCGAGGGTTTGCTGCTTAAGCCTTGTAATAGTATTCATATGTGGTTTATGAGGGTTGCAATTGACGTTGCCTTCTTAAAACGACTTGAAACGAATCGATTTCAGGTGACTTCAATTCACCATAATCTCTACCCTTGGCGAGTTTTTCCTGTGGGTGATTCGAAAGCAGACGATACTCTTGAGCTGCCCAGCGGCATGTTGAAAAGCTGCTCGGTTGAAGTGGGAGATATCTTATGTTTAAGTTAGTTGTCATATCAGGACCCAATACTGGGTCTAGCTACCAGCTCTCTGAGGGTATTTCAAGTCTCGGTAGGCAGGAAGACAACTCGATCTTACTTCCATCTGAAAGAGTTTCAAAGAGGCATTGCCATATCAACGTCCATCAGAATGATGTGACAGTGACGGACGATGGCAGCTTTAATGGGACCTTCGTGAATGGTCAGTTGGTCAAATCAAAGACCATTAAGCCGGGGGATCGCGTGAGCGTGGGTGAATACGTCCTTCAGCTAGTTGAAGTGAAAGTGACCAGGCCAGCGATGCCATTGATTTCGTCGAATCTGCCTCAATCGACACCTGAAAGTATGGGCCAACTTGGAATTCATCAAGCCTCGCCTGATGGCCCGCCTAGAGATCTAAAACAAAAGCTGATTTGGTTTTTTAATCATACGTTTATGCCGGTATTTTATGGCTTCGTGATGAAGAGTGAGTGGCGTAATGTTTGTCTTATATTTTTTCTAATTTTCTGTATCGGTAGCGTTATCCTGAGTGTTTCTCCGCTGCTCGATGCAAATCGTGTTGGAATTGTAAGTGAAGTAAAATCTCGCGGTAGTTTTATGGCACGCCAAATTGCAGAGCAAAATGCGACTTATTTTGCTGCTGGTGCCGAGACTAAGACTGATGTAGGGAATTCTTTGCATGCAGATGGGGTTCGATTAGCCGTCTTAATTGACTTGGACAGCCGAATTATTGCGCCTAACTCACGACTCAATCAGTATTTGACTAGTGGTCCAGAAGCCAGTTCTGCCATTAAGGCTAGGGATCAGTTTAGGTTGGGAAGGGAAACTGGCCTTACATTTGAGGACGAATCGGGTGTAGTGATTGCGATAGAGCCTGTAAAAGTCTTAAATCCAGCCATGGGCAAGAATGTGGTGACGGCTATGGCGCTGGTTTCCGTCGACTCTACTCTCTCTATTTTAGGTGCTGGTGAAGTAGGTGTCATCTACTTCCAGGCATTCATTATTGTTAGTATTTTTGGTTTAATTATTTTTACAATACTTTACAAAGTTACACTACGACCTTTTTTAGTTCTTAATGAGGACTTAGATCGAGCTCTAAAAGGTGAACTGCCTCAGGTGACACATGAATATCAGCTTGAAGAGCTGAATTCACTCTGGGAAATCATTAATTCAGCTATTCAGCGAATACCAAACCGTTCAGAGCTTGGGTCTAGTGTGAGTTCGATTGGAATCGGTAGCGGAGAGAGGGCAGCTCTACCTGAAGATTTCGAAGGTCCGGTAAAAATGTTGGGAACTTTGGGAAAAGTGGGGGTGGTAGGATTCAGTGCTGACAGACAGATCATCCATCTGAACTCAATTTTTGAGGAATTGAGCGGAATTCGACTCGAATCGGCATTAGGTCAGTCCATAACAAGTGTTGCGAGAGATCAATCTTTAGGCCTTTTTACGAATGAACTCCTCGATCGTGCAGTTACTGGATCGGAGGGTGTTTCAGACGAGTACGAGTTCTCAGGGGTTCCCTACAAGGTTTTGGCATCGGCATTTGGTTCCTCAGGGCAGAGTCCTCGATTCTATTTAATGGTTCTCGAGAGGAAAGAATAGATTGAATGTCTAATGCGATTCGATTCAAGCACACTCTAGTCGCCAGACAGCCTGCAGAACATGCGAGGTTGAAGGTAGTTCAAGGGCCTGACTCAGGTGCTATCTACGTGGTGACTGGAACTACAGCATCAATTGGTCGAGGTGAGGAAAATGATATTGTGATCGCAGACCTACGGGCCTCACGGGTACATGCTGTACTTCGTTTAGATAGTCAAGGTTGGATATTAGAGGATCAGGGAAGTTCAAATGGAATTTTTTATCAAGGTACACTCCAGAGAGTGATTGTTTTAAAGTCGGGAGATGTTTTTTCGGTAGGCGAGAGCACGTTGGAGTTTAACTCTGCAGAAGAGGGGACGTCTATCTTGATGGCTCCTCCAAAGTCTCAGGCGCAGGTCGTGGCGGAGCAAACTCAGAATAAGTTACAGCAGCAATTCCTTAGTCTTCGAGCAAAAATAGTGAGAGGCGAGTCAGTGCCGAATCTTACACCTGGACTGAGTTCATCGGAGGGATCTGGCGGAAATCGAAAACTGATTCTCTACTTAGCCTTTGCCGGTGCAGCCTACTTCATGTTCTTCACAGATGATTCCACGCCGACACGTCGTCCAGGTAATGTCACGGGCCTCGCAAAAACTTCGGAATCTTCATTAAATGGCTCTAATAATCTTGCTGCCTATCTCCCTTCTACATCTCCAAATAAATCCTCGGAGATTCTGTTTCGAGAGGGCATGCGAGAGTATTTTTCAGGTAATTATAACCGTGCTCGGACTCAATTCGAGACTGTCCTTCAAATTAGCCCCAACCACTCTATGGCCGCACTTTACTTAGAAAAGTGTTCCACGTCTGTCCGGGATGAAGTTAAAGTGCAGCTTTCATTTGCAAAAAAAGCCATGGAAGCAGGTAAGTTGAGAGATGCCCGTTCTCGATTCGATCGGGTGATGCGGCTTCTCTATAAAGATCAAGCTAACCCTGCCTACATTGAATCGAAGGAGCAATATCAAAAAATTGTTCAACAGCTCAAGTCTGAAGGAGGCTCGGGGCCGTGAAGCGCGACGCTCTGCTGATCCTCACCAGTGATCATGATTCACCTCGGCGGTTTCCGCTGACGGGGGAGATTTGGGTAGGGAGGGACGCCGAATGTCAGATTAGGCTTCCTGATCGTTCAATTTCTCGTCGGCACGCCTTGATAAGAAAATCAGGGGATGCCATTGAGTTGGAGAAAAAGAGCCCGTTTGCGCCGTTGAAACTCAATGGAGCTGACTGCGAGCACGCCATTTTAACGGCAGGTGATCGAGTTCAACTCGGGCCGTATTTTCTTGAAGTGATCTTCGAGGGTGTAGGTGCAACATCTCCTGCTGAGATACCACATCAACACTCTAGGATTGAACCGGTCGAAGGACCTTTCATAGCTGAGACTCAGGTTCAGGGTGTCGCATTCGAGGGTTCGGGCATTGTAGATACGAAGGATTCAGTTGAGAGTGACCCTGAACTTGAAGGGTCTTCAGAGCTAGAGGTGGGGTCGAATGGTAATCTCAGTCCCGAGCTTGATCAGGGAGGAATCGAGGTTGCTGCCTCCTCTTTTGATAGCGTGTCGGACGAGCGTACTAAATTTGTTCCTTCAGGGCAGGTGACGGCAATTCTGGTATTTAAGCCGGGTGATGCGAACCACGAAGAACTGAGAATTGAGAAAGATGAGATCTCGATTGGTCGATCTCTCAATTGTGAGGTTGTCCTGTCGGATAAGAAGGCCTCCCGAAAAAATACGGTCATTCGAAGATCTGGAATTCATTACTCGATTCAGGACTTGGACTCCTCGAATGGAACATTTCTCAATGGAAAGACAATTAAAGATGCAGAACTTACGAGTGGCGATCAGATTCAAGTAGGTGACTCGGTATTTCAATTCAAGATTATTAATTATGAATATGAGTCGCAGGAGTCAAATTTCCCTCAGATCCCGAGTGAGGAGCAGGAGGAAGTTCCCCAGATATCAGGTGAATTTCAGCCGGATCAAATTTTTCAGCTCAATTCTCCAGAGCCATCACCTGGGAATGTTCAGCAGGGATCAGTTTCTCCAGGAAGTCCTGAGAATGTTGTAGATTTGGGAAGTGTGGTTGGTCTCAATGCTCAGTCGTCAAAAAAAGTGACGCTAGAGCAGAGATTTCGAGGTCTGCCTCGTCGGACGCAGTTCATGGTATTGATCGCAGCGGGGCTATTTCTTTGGTGGTTCATGGATGATTCAGACGAAAAACTTCAAAAAAAATCACCTGCTCCCCAGGCTACTGTAGCTAAAGTGAAGCCTTCTGGTGTTCCTGTTGACCTAGGCTTTGAGAAGCTGCCTCTCGAGCAAAGGAACTTTATCGAGTCTCAGCACAATATTGCATTTGATTACTACAAAAATCGAGACTTCGATAAGGCACTCTTTGAAATAGAGAAAATATTCAATCTGGTCTCGGATTACAAAGACTCCAGAGAAATTGAACGCTACGCGAAAGAGGGAAAACGAAAGTTACAGGCTATCGAAGAAGAAAAGAGAAAGAAAGAAGAAGAGCAACAGTTGAAAATTCGAATTTCCAACCTCGTTGATGAGACTAGAAGGAAAATGGACTCAAAGCAGTACGACGAGGCACGCGAACTTTTCACCCAGATTCTGGCAATTGATCCAGATAATGGATCTGTAGCAGGTTGGCACAAAGACTTGGATGATCTTGAGGAGCAAAGAAAGGTAAAAATCCAGCTCGAACAAGTCAAAAAAGAAATCAATGCCGAGGGCTTGCGAGTCTATCGACAGGGAATCGCGGAGCTGAACGATAAAAAATATTGGGCATCAATCCGTACCTTAGGTAAAATTCAAGAAATTGGTGTCAGCGACCAAAAGATCATTCATCAAGCTAAGAGCAAGATTCAAGAGATTCATAAATTGATTCAAAGGCTTCGTGATCCAATCTTTGCAGAAGCCAAATCAGCCGAAACTGCAGGTGATTTTGCAAAAGCATTTCATTTGTTTAATGACACTACTCGGATCGATCCTAGGTTTCGGGCAGGCTTTGAAGGAATGAATCGTGTTAGGGGCATACTTCATGATCGAGCCAAGATTACCTACACAGAGGCGGTAATTGCGGAGAGCTATAGTGACTTTGAGAGTGCGGAAAGTCTCTTTAAAAAGTGTCAGGAAATAGCTCCGTTTGATGATATCTATCATGAAAGATCTACACGAAAACTGGCCAAATTCGCTTCGCTTCGAGCAAGTTCGAGTATACCAGATTCATCGTCAGGGGGTGAGCCATCCGCCCGTAATCCATCGTCGGTCGGTGGAAGTGAAATCGTGTCCAAACCGCTGACGACCATCCCTGGCCAGCCAAAAATCGACCAGCCTCCTACAGAAGGGCAGAAACCAAAATGAGAATTCCGTACTGCGCAGGTCTAAAGCTCCAAGGAATGCGTCCCATCCAGGAAGATTCGTTTCGATTTCATGCAGAAAGAGGGATCTTCTCAGTTGCTGATGGGTTTGGTGGCCCGATCCCTGGAGTTCATGCTTCTGAGTTCGCCGGTGAATTGGTCGATACTTATCTATCACGGGGATCGAGGGATCCAGATGCGACACTACCCTTCGTTTTAAGAAGTTATCTGTCCCTGGCAGGAAATATCTTATTCAATGCTCTCATCTATGCAAATCAACGAATTTTTGCAGAAAATAGGAAAAAAAATATAAATGAAAGGGGCGGTTCGTCCCTAGTCTCTGCGTATCTTGATGAGGGCCTTCTTACCCTAGCGAGTGTGGGATCTTGTCATGCCTGGTTATTGCGAGGTGATAACTACTCACCTCTGATTACCCCAAGGACCTACGAGCGCCTTTTGAATCCTGGAGGTTTCTCAGAGAGTTTAACGTGGATGGGGAATTCTCAGGTTCCTCTCATGGCTCTGGGAATGGTCGAGGATTTAGAACCAGAGATGGTGGAATGCAAGGTTAGTCCTGGAGATTGGCTGATTTTACACACGGATGGTCTTAGATTGCCAAATGGTCAACCCGGCTTAGATGAAATTCTTAAAATTAAACAAAAAAGATTAATAAAACAACAATCTGCTCACGAAGTCTTTAGTTTTATTGGTGATGTTTCCAAAATGAACACTGATAATGCTGCGATATTATTGGTTATATTGTAGTTGGTAATTTTTATTATGAATAGGTATAATAAAAATGGTCCTAATGTTTTTTGTTTTTATTCCCGATTAGGAGGGAGATGGAAAAGGGAGAGATTTTTATGAAAACGTCTTTTAAAAGACTTTTAAGAGATCAAGGTGGACAGTCGATGACTGAGTACATCTTGATGCTTGCTATCGTGGTCATGATTATAGTTAAACTTAAAGGTACCCTTGTCCCTAAGTTGACAGAAGCTATGGGCACCATAGGCGGAACTATTGACTCGACCATTAGCCAAACCTCTTCGGGTAACTAGGTCTATGGAGAGTTGTCGGGGATCGAACTCGACTTTTCTTGGAGAGCGAGGGCAGGGAACAGTGGAGTACATGCTCATACTCTCTTTTGTAATTTTCTCGGCATCCCAAATTAATAAACAGCTGATCGGGACGATTGACCGGCTGGTCCTCCGAGTCGGGGCCCAATTAGAGAAGGACCTCAAGACTGGCAGGGCTCCTCTCGGTGTCTGGAGTAACTAAATTTCAGGGTTGTTTTAGCTCAGGTTTTTGCCTGAAAGAGACGTTAAGTAGTTGATGGCATCTGGAAGCTGGGCTAATGCCCCATTTTTTAAAAAAGTAAATTTTCAATTAGCAGGTGAAACAGGTCAAGCTGCTACGGAATACATTCTGCTTTTGGCTGTCATTTTTTCAATTTTCTTAATGATAACGGGGCTCTTAGGTCAGAGGAATCTCAGTAGAAAATTCATTGATACTTTATCTGGTCCTTTCGCAGCAGCTTATCAGTATGGCCATGCAAAGGCCAAAGGACCTAATAATGGGGGGCCTTCGATGCATCCGAGGGTAGAATCTGGTGGCAATTTCAGAATATTTATTTTTTCGAGATCTCAATAACGCTGAACAGGGACAATCCACCCTTGAGTTTGTCCTGACTTTGACTCTATTTCTTGGATTTACTTTTTTTATCATTCAGCTCGGATTTGCCTTCGCTTTTGGTAATTATGTTCAATATGCAACTTTTATGGCAGCCCGAGCGTACCTCTCCGCTGGACCATCGCAGGGAGATCAAGATTCCAGAGCCCGCTTTGTGTTGGGATATATGCTGAAAACTTCAGCCTTCCAAACTAGAACTGATAAATTCCCGTCAATTGCCAAAGGGATAGGCGGAGCGAGTGCAGACTTTCCTGGCCTGACTCTCGGCCCAGGAAGTCTTTATGAGCCTTCGGCTGACACGACTTTATGGATGATGGGAGTGGAGTACCGGTTTTCCAGTAAGATCATCCCATTACCCTTAGGTGTTCTTCCCAGAGCAGGATCAAGTCCCGCTCTCAATAGTCTGACTCTCACCTCGGAGAGCTGGCTAGGCAGAGAACCATCGGATGCTGAATGTGCAGTGATTATGCAGCCAGGCAACTGGAGAGTTGATAATGGTTGCTAGAAGTAGTCTTAGCCAGATTATGAATGAGGAATTAGGGCAGAGTATCATCGAACTGATCCTTATGCTCCCCGTGATGATTGGTCTCATTATTCTCATGATCAAGATCAATACAGCTATTCAAGTCTCAATCGTTGATCAAAAGTATGCGAGAGCTCAGGCACTGTTTTTGACCTTCAATAGTCCGTTTTATCCAGATATCGAAAAGCAAGTCAAAATGGCTGAATATAGTATGAACCAGATGCTGGTGGGAGTGTCTGGAAATCTCGACAATTCAGGTCAGGGCTCTAATTATATACCGGAAGCAACGATTCAAAATGTTGCTAGGAGGCCTCGGGGTCAGCCTGATGATCCAGGAAAAGAGCCTGTTCTTTCTCGATCTAACGTTAGGATTAGGAATTCAGTGACGCTATGCACACAAAATATCCAGATCGGAATCGGAAGTGGATCTGGACCAAAATCAGTTAATCCTGTTCTGGGGAGCTCTGTCTTGAGTAGTGTTATGGATCCAAGGGAACTTGCCAGTTATTGTGGGAGCAAAATGAATTACATTCGTTGAATTGCAGCCAAGAAGAATGAACAGTGGGTAGATGGGGTCAGGTATGAATAATAGAACAGTCACTTTGTCGATAGCATTTGCGTTAATCGCCGTTTTTTTTATGAATAGTTATGTTTCTAGTATTGAAGATGAAGCTAGAAAAAGAAATGGGACTGAAGTGCTGGTTTTAGAGGCTAAGAAGGACATTTCGGAAATGGAAACCATCAATGAGAGTATGCTTGAGTTTAAGCTGATCCCTAAAAAGTATCTCGAGCCGTCTGCTGTGTCTTTAGAAAAAAATGATGAAAGTAAGGAAGGGACGAAGGCAATTAAAAGTCTCGCCGGTAGTATTTCTGTTGTTCCCATTAAAAAGGGAGAACAGATTACTTATAACAAAATCACTGAGCCTGGTAGTCGTACGGGTTTAGCGACTCAGGTGACCCCTGGTAAGCGAGCCTTTTCAATCCCTGTCAATGATACTTCAGGTGTTTCCAGACTGATTAAACCTGGTGATCGAATTGACTTGATTGCAGTGATTGATGTTGGAGGAGGAAAAGAGAGTAAAGTCGCAAAGACCGTCCTGCAAGATGTGGTAGTTTTGGCGACTGGGCACTATATTACCAATAATATTGCAAGAAGTGTAGAAGTCGATCCTACAGGAGGAAGTCGAGAACGGGTTCGTTCCTTAGCAGATGATTATGCTTATTCTACGCTCACGGTTGAAGTTGATCCGGTTCAAGTTCAGACGCTTGCAGTCCTAGTCAACAATGGCGAAAATGCGTTGTCTATTGCTCTAAGAAATAATGATGACCTGGAGCGAGTGAGTCTACCCATGGCGAGCTTGACGGACATTGTCGGAGCCGAAACGATTGCTAAAGCAAAGAATCAAGGTGGTAGGCGGTGAAGCAGGCAGATTCTGTTCTTCTATCTATCTTATTTCTGGTGCTCATCGAGTTTGGGGTTGGCTTTCAAAATTCGGCTTTCTCCGCGGAGTTAACACGTTCCATGACTTCGATAGGCCCTGATTCGAGCCAAGCGACGGTAACGCCCAGTCAGGGGTTGAAAGCTGATCAGGGCTTGAATAAAAAGTTTAAGCGTTCGAGATTGACCTACGATCAATCCGAGGCAACCGCGGATCGACGCCGGCTGCTCTTAACTACTGGCGAAGATAAAGCCATTGATCTTGATTTTGATGCCAATATGACTCCTAATGGAATCTCGTATGGTAATCCTCAAGTGGTCACTGCAACGCTTGCAAAGATAGGCAATCGAAAACAAGTGATATTGAAGCCTCTTAAGTCAGGGGAGACCACCGTTACAATTCGAGATATGGAAGGAAATATCGGGGTCATTTTTGTCGTGCGGGTGACGGGAAGCAATTTGGACCGGATTAGGAGTGAGATCTCTGATCTTCTCAGGGATATTGAGGGGCTCAATATTCGTGTTGTTGGCCCTAAAATTGTAGTCGAGGGCGAAGTTTTAGTGCCTGCTGATTACGGGCGGCTTTATACAGTGATCTCGGATAAGTCCTACGCTGATTTTGTTTTAAATTTGACCACGCTCTCTCCCTTAGCAATGCAGTTTCTGGCGAATCGAATTCAGGTCGACATCTCTGGGTTTGCCCCTAATGTAAAGACACGCGTTGTGAACGGGATGATCTTTCTTGAGGGCTCTACGGATAACATAGCTCAAGCTCAGCGTGCGGCTCAGATTGCGGCCCTGTACGTACCTGAGATTAAGCCATCAAGCCTTCTTGATAAAGACGTCACTGCTCAGAGAATGGCACAACGTTCCCTGATTCAAAATTTTATTATGGTCAATCCAGCGCCTCCTCGCAAGCTAGAGAAGCTGGTACGAGTTTCATTTCACTTTGTCGAGCTTAGAAAAGACTACAACAAGGTCTTTGGATTTAAGTGGCAGCCTGGTTTTACGACGGATCCTTCGATCGCTTTAGGGCAGAATGCTGCGGGTGCAACGAGCGCCTCATCTGGCGGTGCTTCGTTTAGTGGGACCCTCTCGAGTTTGCTTCCCCAGCTGAACAGCATGCAGCAGGCAGGGTATGGTCGGGTTCTGAAGACAGGTACGGTCATAGTACGGAGCGGTCAACCAGCTAAACTCAATGAGCAGACGCAATACCCTTTTACAGTCATGGGTGCCAATGGAACGGCTTCAAGCCAGAGTAAGGATGTTGGTTTGGCGGTCGCAGTTACGCCTTTGATCTTAGGACAGAGTGAAGACATTCAGATGGATCTGGAAATTGATCAGACGGACGTCGTAGGTCGACCCCCAGCCGCCGGCTCTCCTCCTGTGACTGCAGTTCATAAGGTGTCCACTAAAGTTTATATTAAGTCCAATGAGAGTGCAGCCATTGCTGGGGTGACTGCCCATGATGTTGGGACGGACTTTAACAAAGACGATCCGATGCCCGGATCTTTTAGTTCTGGATCTGGAGGCTCTGCTACAACTATTCCCGTATTCAGTCTTCTTCGCTCAAAAAACTATCGAAAAAATAAGTCAAATTTCGTGATCTTTGTGACGCCTCAAATTATTGAAAATGCCTCGGATGGCACTGATGACCTAAAACGAAACTTCAGAGTTAAAGTAAACTAGAAAAAGGTAAAAGCCTATGGCAGGACATATTATCGCTGTAGTTGGAGGAAAGGGAGGCGTTGGCAAGAGCGTGTTTGCAGCCAATATGGCAATTGCCCACCTCCAAGAGTTTAAGCAGCGGCCTCTTATTGTTGACCTAGACCTAACCAGTCTGGGAGATCAAAATATTATCCTTGGACAGAATCCAGCGAAAAATATTATTGATGTATCAAAGATGCCTCCTGGCCCTGTCGATCCAAAGACACTTGCTCCTTTTATGGTTAATACCCCGGTGGGTTATAGCTACATAGCGGCTCCTCGCGATGCAGTGATTGCTCGTGACATGGATTTAGAGGGTCTGGGTCGGTTTTTCAAAGCAGTAACTCAGGTTTTTAACTACATCGTCGTAGATTGCGGAAATGGAGCAGATGCTTCGGCTCTGAAAGCATTTGAGTTTGCAACTGCGATTTTTGTAGTAACTACGGCTGACGTGATCGTCATCAATCAGACGAAGAGAATTTTGGGTAAAATTCAGGAACTACTGTTTCCTCCTGAGATGGTTCAGATCGTGATTAACCGATACTCCATAAATAATATTATTAATCCTCAGATGATTCAGAAAAACTTGGGACGTACGGTCTATGCTGCAATTCCTGAAGATGTGGCTACGTGTGAGGGCTCTCTGGCAAAAGCCACTCCTCTATGTATAGCGGGAGCCGGGACGCCGATTGCTCGGGCCTACCACGATCTTGTGAGGAAGATGCAACAGACCGCTCTCCTTGATAATCTAGCTCGTCTGAAAAAACCATCAGGTGTTGCTAGCAAAATTCAAGCTGCAATCCAAGCACCCAGTGGAGATACCCCCAAAGACAACGGGGGAGTTTTCGGGCGTAGTGCCGCCGGAGTAATGGATCCTTGGACTGCAATGAAGTTGAGAATTCACAAGGCCTTAGTGGAACAGATGGATCTAAAGAAAATGAATACTGACACCAATGACTCCAAACAGCGTGCAGTTTTGCGAGAGAGAACTCAAAAAGCAGTTTTAGATGTTCTTTCCAAAGAGGACACTGAGTCTCTTTTGAGTGCACGTGAGCTTAAGGCTCAGATGCTTAAGGAGGTTCTAGACGAAGCTCTGGGGTTAGGGCCCTTGGAGGATCTGCTTGCTGATGATTCAGTCACAGAAATTATGGTAAATGCCCGGGATCAGATCTACATCGAAAAGGGAGGTAAGCCTCAGCTTTCGAAAGTGAATTTTTCAAGTGAAAATCAGATGATGAACGTGGTCGAACGGATCGTGACTCCATTGGGGCGTCGCGTCGATGAGAAGGTCCCTTATGTAGACGCCCGCTTGCAGGATGGTTCACGAGTGCACGTGATTATTCCTCCATTGGCTCTGAGGGGGCCGACCATTACAATTCGTAAGTTTCCAAAAAAGCGAATCGAATACAAGGATCTGGTTCAGTTTGGATCTATGACTGAGGAGATCGCGGATTTTCTCAGAGCATGTGTTGAGGCAAAGTTAAATATTGTGGTCTCCGGTGGTACAGGTTCAGGTAAGACAACCCTGCTCAACGTACTTTCTAATTTCATTCCATCGACTGAGCGGATCATTACGGTGGAGGACTCGGCGGAACTTCAACTGGCTCAAGATCATGTAGTTCGCCTCGAGACTCGGCCAAAAAACATAGAGGGTGAAGGCGAAGTTAGTATTCGCGATCTGATTAAGTGTTGTCTCCGTATGCGACCTGATCGAATCGTGGTCGGAGAGTGTCGAGGTGGAGAGGCCCTGGATATGCTCCAGGCAATGAATACGGGACACTCGGGTTCCTTGACAACTCTTCATGCGAACAATCCTCGGGAGTGTCTTGCTCGGCTTGAGACCTTAGTGATGATGTCCGGCTTAGGCATATCACTCAAGGCGATTCGAGAGAATATCGCATCAGCAGTGGGTCTGATTATTCAACAATCACGTCTTTCGGATGGGTCAAGAAAAGTAACTTACATCACCGAGGTAGTCGGGATGCAGGGCGAGGTGGTGAGTCTCCAGGATATTTTCGTATATAAGCAAGAAGGTTTAGATAAGAAGAGAAAGATTATAGGCCGTTTTGTCCCTACAGGTTTTATTCCTAAATTTGTTGAAGAAATGGAAGCAAAAGGTATGAAGATTTCACGTGGCCTCTTCGCTGCTAAATAAGAAAAAGGAAGTCCATAGATATGATAAAATGGCTTGGTCTACTTCTTTTTGCTGTATCTTGTTTTTTATTAGCTTACCACTATAGTAGTCGATTTTTCGATTGGCTCCGCTTTCAGTCGTTGGGCACGCGGGACTATATTGTCGAGAAATTTAACTTGATGTTCATTGAGATTCCATCCGACCGAATATTAATCGGGCTTTTTATTTTAAGTTTTGGTCTTGGATCGATTGTTTTCCTGATTTGTCTGCCAAACTTTATGTTGGGGCTCTTTTTGGGGGGTGTAGTTGCGGCTATTGGGTGGAAGTTGCCTAAGCCTATTGTAAATCACCTCTTTGAACGACGTCTGAATCGGTTTGTCTTACAGATGGTAGATGCATTAAGTCTCATGTCAAACGGTTTAAAGTCGGGTCTTTCTGTTGCTCAAGCAATGGGTCTAGTAACTCAGGAAATGCCCGATCCAATTAAGCAAGAGTTCAGTTTAGTTTTAAGCGAGAACAAACTCGGTGTATCTTTAGAGGAAGCGTTTTCTAATCTTGCAAGGCGAATTCCGCTGGATGATGTTGAGATGTTCGTAACATCGATTAACATCCTCAAAGAAACTGGCGGGAACTTAGCGGAGACATTTGACACAATTGTAATTACAATTCGCGAGAGAATTAAAGTTGAGAGTAAAATAGCAGCTCTTACAGCAATGGGTTTTTATCAGGGGGTGATGGTTATGGCGATCCCGCCGGCAATGGCGGCGTATTTAACTGCATCTGATCCAGATATGATGCGTCCTCTTTATACGACTTTTCCGGGCTGGATTGCGATCATGGCTATAATTATATTGGAAATAATTGGATTCTTTGTAATCATGAAAATTGTAAAGATCGATGTTTAATTAGATCTAGGGGTAGGGAAATCATGAAGCTTCTAACATACGGCAGATTTTTTTTTGCGATTGTATTTGGTTTAGTTAATATACAAGACTTATTTGCTAATGTAAGTTTGAAAAATGGCAATTTTTTCGTCGCCTTTAACGATATTGTCTATACGGGTGGATTCGAGACCAAGCTGGAGCGGGTTTATAATTCTAAGAGTGGCTACAAGGGGATGTTTGGGTGGGGATGGGGTAATGAATTCGAAGTACATCTGAGTGTTTCTGCCGATGGGAGTGTGGTTGTTTATGAGAACGGCGGCGGCGCTGAAAATCGATTTAACCCGTCAGTCTTTAGTGCAGCCGAATTGGATAAAGCTGTTGAGAGTTTGGCGAATGTTGCTCAAAAAGATGGAGCTTTAGGGTCCGCGGCTCAGGTTTTACAGTACAAAAATAAATTAAAAGCTGATGCCGCTTTTCGCAACCAGCAATGGGATATGTTCAGAACTCAGGGTAAGATTCAAGGACGGCAGCTTGCGGTTGGGACCCAATTGCAGTCGAATCGGTTCAGCTATCAATACATTACGAAAACTGCCGATGGATATGTTCGAACTTTGGCCGACTCAGGTAGGATCGAAAAGTTTGATAATCTGGGACACGTTGTTCGGATATCCGATAAAAATGGTAATTTCTTGAGTTTTGAATACGGAGCAGATGGGCATCTCAAGAAATTAGTGGATAATTTAAATCGGAAAATGTTCTTCGAGTATAATGGCCGATCATTGGTCTCTAAAGTTGAAGGGGAAAACGGTAGAATAGCAAGTTACAGCTACAATTCGAAGGATGAACTCATTCAAACTCGAGACGTTGACGGAAATGGCTATTCATTTACCTATGATGGGCAAGGTCGTCATAATATGACTGAAATTACCTATGCTGATAAGACGACTATGGGCGTTGGTTATTACGGTATTGATAAGCAGGAAAATGTCCGGAGTGTCAAGGATCGAGACGGCACCGTTACTGACTATGAATACAGCGTAGCCTCTGGCGGTCGTGGTCCACTCTCAGTCAGTGTTTTGGTAAAGAAGGGAAATGAGATCTATTCCCGCAGCAAGTATCAGTATTTCATTAAGCTGAAGGCTACCGGTGAGGAGTGGACTTACAAGCTCATTACCGATCTTGACGGAGATCGAGTGGAGACTACCTATAATGAGTGCTGCGGTCTTCCCTTGATGATTAAGCAGGGAAGTGAGGAGACGATGTTTGAGTATGACGTTAAGGGGCATGTGACTAAAAAGTCGACCCCCTATGAAGTAACTGAACTCAAATATGAGCCTGCGGTAAATAAAGTGAGTCGTGTCGCTAAGTATCCAAAGAAAAATAAAAAGCAAGTTTCTTGGTCTGAGTTTCAATATGATTCTAAAGGGAATTTAGTCTTCGCGAAGAATTCAGAAGGTAAAGGAGTTAAGTTAATCTACGATGGAGCAGGTAGAATTAAAACCTTAATCGACCAAGATAAGGAACAGATCAACTTTAAGTACAACGAGAGTTCAAAGCCTGTGGAAATCTCAGACCCTTCTTTAGGGACACTTACAGTCAGTTATAACAACAGTGGAGAAATTAAAGAAGTAAATAGCCCCGCAGGTCGTAAGATTGCAGCCCAAGTAACAGCCTCATTTCAAGGGCTTCTAGATATTATTAAGCCAGCCGGCGTGACTCTTGCGTTTTAAAATAGTTAAATATATCATATGTATGAAAGGTTTATTATGAAAAAATTAATTAAGAATCTTGGTTTTCTATTCGTTATTTTGAGTTGCTTAGGGTCTACCTCTGTTTTTGCACACGGAGCAGAAAAGAAGACCGGGCAGTCTGATGACGCGAGTTGTGAAACAGTCTCGGATGGCTCTAAAAGTTCAAGTGTAGATGGTGGTTCTTCTTCGAAGCCTGCCGAATCAAAAGGGGCAAGTGCGGATTCAGGTAAGTCTGGTTCTAAGAAGTAATTTTGCTCTGCTTTCCAGACCAAAAGAGACATTTTCTCGAACGATATAAAATCCTTTGATTTTTTGCCGGGACCCTTTTAGCCTAGTGCTTCAAGATGCTAGAAGTGAAAGGTCTCGGCAAACGTTACGATGATCATTGGGTGCTTCAAAAAATAAGTCTCTCCGTTCGAGAGGGTGAGTTTTTTTCACTGCTTGGGCCGAGTGGCTGCGGCAAGACGACTCTGCTTCGTCTTCTAGCCGGATTTGAGTCCCTGAGCGAGGGGGAGATCTGGCAGGATGGGGGTAGAATTGACTTACTGCCTCCTCATCGTCGACAATTCAATACTGTTTTTCAAAAGTATGCCCTTTTTCCTCATCTCAATGTTTGGGAAAATGTCGCTTTCGGGCTACGAATGAAGCGGGTCCCTCCTCTAGAACTTTCCCAGCGTGTATCTGAGATCCTTGCGCTGATGCAGATGGATGGGTTTTCTAAGCGCAATATCTCAACTCTTTCGGGCGGCCAACAGCAGCGTGTCGCTCTCGCTAGGGCCCTGATCAATCGACCTAGGGTTCTGTTACTCGATGAGCCTCTGTCAGCTCTGGATCTTAGGTTGAGGCGCCAGATGCAGGTAGAGCTTTTGTCGTTACAACGACGTCTCGGGCATACCTTCATTTTTGTCACTCATGATCAAGAGGAGGCCCTCACTTTATCGGATCGGATTGCGGTCATGAACGCCGGGGTGATTGAGCAAATTGGAACGCCGCAGGAGATCTACGAGTCACCTCGAAGTCAGTTTGTCGCTGAGTTCATTGGTTCAATGAACTTTTTCGAAGGGTGCGTGCAGGATATTCGGGATGAAGAGGTGATTCTCAGTTCTGGCGCATCGAAACGGGCCCTTCTTGTGAGATCTCCGAAGGGCGGGATCCGTAGGTTACCGCAACTTTCGTCCCGCGCATTTGCTAGGATTATGGTGCGGCCGGAGAAGTTGAGGGTACTCAAGACTCAACCGAGTGCCGAATCCAATTTCCTAGAGGGCATGCTCAAGGAAGTTCTTTATCAGGGGCCAACTACCCGATTTTTGGTCGGATCAAAGGAAGGGGTTCAAACCTATATTGTCGACCAGCCAAATACGGCCGCGACGATTAAAAAAATATTTGTCCCAGGTGATCGGGTTTTTATTTCCTGGCTCCCTGAAGATGGGATTTTGATGGAGACTCATGGCGCTTGAATCTGAGTTAACATCGAAGCGCTTGCCTCAATTACAGAGGGTTTCCGGCTGGTTTGCGCTACCTGCTTTTTTTTGGTATTTAGGATTTTTATTTATTCCAATGATAATCGTCATGATCTATAGTCTTGCGACGAAAGGTCCCTACGGGGGGATTGTTTATCGCTGGAGTACGGAGAGTTATCAACGCGCTGCTGAGTGGATTTATCTGAAGGTCCTTTTTAATAGCTTGGTTTTAGCCGCTGGGACGACTGCTGGCTGCCTGCTTTTAGGATACCCGCTGGCTTATGTCATGGCCACCGCTTCAATCCGGATGAGGCCAATTCTTCTAGCTTTGGTGGTCGTGCCGTTCTGGACTAATTTTGTAGTGAGAGCATACGCGACCAAGGTCCTTTTCGCCCATTGGGATCCTAGTTTCTGGATCGTTGGGGTAGGAATGGTGATGAATTATCTCCCGTTTATGGTTTTGCCCCTATTCGTTTCTCTGGAGAAATTTGATTTTATGCTTTTAGAGGCAGCTAGGGATCTGGGAGCTTCTCCTTGGAGAGTTGCTCTCAAAGTTCTCTTGCCCCTGACTCAGCGCGGTATAGTGACTGGCATAGTCTTGGTTTTTACTCCTGCACTAGGAGAGTTTGTGATTCCTGATTTGCTCGGAGGTGCGAGGACTTTGTTAATCGGAAATCTCATGACCGAGCAATTTCTTAAAACTCGCGATTGGCCTTTCGGTTCAGCTCTTTCCCTGATTTTGATTTTGACCGTTGTTTTGAGCATGAGCGTCTATTTTTATTTCGAAAAAGGCGAGAAACGGGAGCTCATCTCCTATGGATCGTGATGCTCGGTCTCGACTTCGGCTTCCCTGGGTGATCGGTTTAGTCGCCGGAGCGGGTTTTTTTCTGCTTTATGCGCCATTAGTGGTTCTGATTTGGGGTTCTTTTCTTCCTACTTCCTGGTGGAGCGTGAGTGGGAGTAGTGCAGGACTTACTTTGGACTGGTATCGAAAGCTTTTTTCTGATTCGGCGATTTTAGAGGCATTTCAAGTCAGTCTTGTCGTTGGATTTTGGAGTACTCTCGGCTCAACCGTTCTCGGTACGAGCGCTGCCCTGGTCTTGAGCTGGGGAAACTTTCCAGGCAAAAAGGCATTTTCTGCATTCACCTATCTTCCGCTTTTGATGCCGGAGATTGTACTCGGGCTTTCTCTTCTGATTTGGTTTGTTTTACTCAATCTAACTTTGGGCTTAGTGTCCATGATTTTGGCCCACATTACGTTTAGTACTTCCTATGTTCTCATGACAGTGAAGGCTAGATTAGATGGCTTTGATTCATCTCTTCTTGAAGCGGCACGAGATCTGGGGGCCTCTCCCTGGCAGACATTCTGGCGAGTAACCTTACCGCTGATTGCCCCTGGTATGATCTCAGGGGCCTTGATGGCCTTTACAATTTCATTCGACGATTTTCTCATTACTTATTTCACGGCTGGGGCAGGCACTGACACTCTTCCTCTGAAAATCTATTCTATGATCAAGTTTGGAGTAACTCCCGAAATCAATGCCCTCTCCACTCTCATGGTCGCTGCCACTGGCGCTGTGGTGTCTCTCTTTTTTGGCTGGGATCTAAGACGTAAATAGTAAATTACATTCTAAATACACCGAACTGTGTTTTGGAGATCGGTGCGTTGTAGGCTGCAGAAAGACCCATTGCTAAGACTTCGCGCGTTTTCCACGGGGCGATGATGCCATCGTCCCAGAGTCGAGCCGTACTGGTGTATGGGCTTCCTTCGCGATCGTATTGATCTCGAATGGGGGCCTTGATTTTCTCGATTTCCTCCGCTGAGAGCTTCTTGCCTTGCGCTTCCAATTGCTCCATTTTGACCTGTGAAAGAACGCCAGCGGCTTGTTCGCCGCCCATGACTGAGATTCGACTATTTGGCCATGTCCAAAGAAACCGAGGCTGAAAGGCTCTTCCACACATCCCATAGTTTCCGGCACCAAAGCTTCCGCCAACGATGACGGTGAATTTGGGGACGTTTGCGTTTGAGACGGCGGTGACCATTTTTGCGCCGTCCTTCGCGATGCCGCCGGACTCATATTTTCTGCCCACCATAAAGCCTGTGATGTTTTGTAAGAAAATGAGAGGCGTTTTCCTCTGTGCACAGAGCTCAATGAAGTGTGCCGCCTTTAATGCGCTTTCGCTGAAGAGCACACCGTTATTGCCTAGAATTCCCACTGGATAGCCCCATAAATGAGCAAATCCACAAACTAATGTACTCCCGTAAAGGGGCTTAAACTCATGAAAACGCGAACCGTCAACGACTCGAGCAATGACCTCGCGGATGTCAAAAAGCTTTTTTAGCTCAGAGGGAATAATGCCCGCCAACTCCATCGGGTCGTAGAGCGGTTCCACAATTGGGCTTCGATCAACCCAGGTGGGATGAGGGCGATTGAGGTGAGATAGAATATCTCGGGCTATCTCAAGGGCGTGTTCGTCATTCTCAGCAAGGTGATCAGCAACTCCTGAGGTTTGAGTATGCACCTCAGCGCCCCCTAGATCTTCAGCAGTGACGATTTCACCTGTGGCCGCCTTAACCAGAGGAGGACCGCCTAAGAAGATAGTCCCTTGACTCCTTACGATAATCGTCTCGTCTGACATGGCTGGAACATAAGCTCCGCCTGCTGTACAAGATCCCATAACCACCGCGACTTGCGGAATTCCGAGGCTAGACATCTGTGCTTGATTGTAAAAAATTCTACCGAAGTGTTCACGATCAGGGAATACTTCGGCTTGGAGTGGTAAGAAAGCGCCTCCAGAGTCCACTAAGTAGACACAGGGAAGATGATTCTCTCGTGCAATTTCCTGCGCTCGAAGGTGTTTTTTTACAGTGATCGGAAAATAAGTTCCACCTTTTACAGTCGCGTCATTCGCAACAATCATGACTTCTCGTCCGTGGACTACCCCAATTCCTGTTAAAATGCCACCAGACGGAGCTGCATTTTCATACATTCCATAGGCTGCGAGGGGTGAGAGCTCTAAAAAAGTAGTTCCCGGGTCAATGAGTTTCTGGATTCGGTCCCTGACGAAAAGCTTTCCGCGCTTTTCGTGCCGAAGTCTGGCCTCTTTTCCGCCCCCTTCTTGAGCATGTAGGGTGTGAGTCTCTAACTCCTTGGCGAGCTGTAGGTTTCTTGCAGAGTTGGATTTGAATTCTTCGGAATGAGTTTTGACCTGGGACTTGATCTTTTGCATATTATTTTACTTGTAATGGCATTGATCAGATTGAGTCAAGATTTGAAACGGGCTGGTTGCCCGCAAGGGGCAACTCAGCCGTAAAGTGAATGAGCTACTTTTGTACTAGCTATTCAAGTGATGCTTGATACCCTTGTTTTTCAAGGGTTTAGAGGTCTTCTTTTCTAGGTCTTTTGCCCAACCCTTGTAGAGTTTTTCGTCCAAAGGTAAATTAGCTGGGAGACCGAAGGTGGAGCAGAATTTCAACCATGGGATCAAGGTGGGCATCATGGCCAAGTTCTCGATTTTTGAAAGAGCAGATTGAGAAATTCCAAGTTCACTGGCCATCTCAATCTGAGTCAAATCGCGTGAAAGTCTCTCGTCGCGAATGATGTGACAAGTTCTGTGCGAGATCTCTCGTGTGTTAAAGCTCTTCATTTTGAGTATTCCTCCTTACTCAAGGTTTGAAACCCACAAATTCTCATCAATACCATAGACTACTCGTAGAGTGTGGGTCTCAGGGTTTGATCAATAGTCGTAATTAGAAATGAGATCCCACTGTTTGCTGCAAATTAAGTCGGTTGTCAAATAAAATGATATGCTTTATGTCATAGAGGTAGCGATTTTAACTGAATAGGAGAGGCTATGACCTATCGTACGCTTAAAATTCAACAAGATGACCGAGGTGTTCTCTCGATTCATTTGAATCGTCCAGACATCAGAAATGCATTCAATGATGAAATGATTTCTGAACTCACCCAAGTTTTTGTGAACGAAGCTTTAGGAAGTGAAGTGCGAGTGATTGTGCTTCGAGGAGAAGGGCCCGCATTTTGCGCGGGTGGAGACCTGAACTGGATGAAAAAGGCTGTAGATTTCAGCTATCAGGAAAATTTAGAAGATACGCAACGACTTTCCGCTCTCTTTGCCTCGATGAACGAATGCCAAAAACCGTTGATTGGACTGATTCATGGTGCAGCTATCGGAGGAGGTGTCGGGTTGGTGAGTGTTTGCGACTTCCTGATTGCCACGTCTGAGACTGTTTTTAGCTTGAGTGAGGTTCGCTTGGGAATAGTACCAGCGTGTATTGGCCCTTTTGTCATTGCTAAAATTGGTCCTTCTCAGGCGCGAAGGTATTTTCTGAGTGCTGAGCGATTTAGTGCCTCCCAGGCGCGTGAAATTGGCTTAGTTCATGAGGTCGTGCCTGGTCAAGCGGAGGCACAAGCTTATTTAGACGGGCTTTTGAGCCAAATTCTCCAGTGTAGTCCAAACGCGCTTAAGGTAGCGAAGCAGCTGATTTTAGACCTTTCCTGGCCTGAACGAAGAAGCCGACTCAAGGATTACCTCAGTTATATTTCCAAAACCCTTTCTGATTTGAGAGTATCAGTAGAAGGGCAAGAGGGCGTACGAGCATTCTTGGAAAAGAGGAGGCCTGCTTGGCTCTTAGGGGGTAAGAAGGATGAGCACTCGAGTTGAAGTTTTTGAAGTCGGCCTAAGGGACGGACTCCAAAATGAACCGCGAATTCTTTCAACGGCAGATAAAATTCACTTCGCAAAAGAGTTAGTGGCTTGTGGAATCAGAGATTTGGAGCTTGGAGCCTTTGTTCGCCCTGATCGTGTCCCGCAGATGGCGGATTCAGGCCGACTTTTTGCTTTGATTCGATCCAAACGGTCCAATTGGGGTCCAGCGCGCCTTTGGAGTTTGGTTCCGAATCGAGTGGGTCTCCATCGGGCACTTGCCGTTGGCTCTCGAAACTTTGCATTATTTACTGCAGCCACCAACGGATTTGCTGAGAAGAATATTGGGATGTCTATTGCAGAGTCCCTTCGGGAGTTTCAGGCAGTTAAACAGATGGCCGAGGAAAGCTCGGACGGTCGAGTTCGATTTAGGGGATACGTGTCGACTGCGTTTGGGTGTCCTATTGAAGGAAGAGTCTCATCCAAAAAAGCTCTGAAAGTAATTGAGGCATTGGCCAAGCTTCCTGTGGATCAGATCTCCATTGGAGATACCATTGGAGTGGCAGATCCGCGTGGAGTTGAGGCCGTACTTCGTCCCGCCCTTCGAGAGTGGGGAGTAGGTCGAATTGCTGTTCACTTCCATGATACACGGGGCACGGCCCTTGCCAACTCCTTGAGAGCTTTGGATCTTGGAGTTCGGGTGATCGATAGCTCCTTTGGTGGGCTAGGGGGTTGTCCTTTTGCACCTGGAGCGGCCGGCAATTTAGCAACCGAAGACCTCATCTATATGTTGAACGGGATGAGAATTAAAACTGGGATTGACTTGGATTCCCTGGCGCGATTGAGTCTCCTTATGGCTAAAAAATTGAAACGGCCAATTACAAGTCGCTACGTTCAGGCCTGGGCAAAGTCAAAATGTGAGTGATCAGTGTTTTACATTAAGTTATCTTTTATTATCTTATGGTTTTTGTTTTCGTCGTTTGTGATGCTCTTTGTGCCGTTTGCATTCTGGCGTCCTCGAGATCTGAATCGCGACTACGGTCGAATGCTGTCATGGGGGGTTTTGAAGATCCTCAGAATTCAGGTCCAAATCGAGGGTGCCCATTACATCGAATCTCAGAAGCCGGCGGTGTTTGTTGTTAATCATCAAAGTAGCTTCGATCTAATTACTTTTGGTGAGTTTTACCCCCGAAATACAGTGGTCATTGGAAAAAAAGAAGTAGGCTGGATTCCTATTTTTGGTTGGATCTACGTTTTGGCAGGAAACGTTTTAATCGATCGAAAAAAGACCAATCAAGCAGTCGCCGGATTATCTCAAGTGTCGCAAGCGATTCAAAAAAAACGAGTCTCAATTTGGATTTTTCCAGAAGGTACTAGGAATCGAAAAGGAAGCGGGCTATTGCCTTTTAAAAAGGGAGCTTTTCACACAGCTATCCAAGCTCAAGTTCCTATCGTTCCCATGCTTTCCTCTCCTTTGAGTCGATTGGTGAGTTGGCGTGAGCGGAAATTGATCAGTGGAGTCCTGCAAGTACGAGTTCTGCCTCCGATCTCAACGCGAGGGCTAGGAATTGATCAGGTGGAGAAGTTAGCTGAAGAAACGCGAAAAAAAATGATGGATGCACTTGAGTTCTTGGACAGCGTTCCTGCTTCGCAATAGATAGGCTGCTTCCTGCTTGGAAGCTTAGATTTTTCGACGCGCGCTAGAGTGTAAATTCCAATTGTAGACAAATATGGAATGAAATTCGCAGAGTTTCGCAGTCTTTAGGAGGTCCTATGGACGGAAAAATTTTGGAGCAGATACGCGACTCTCTTCTCAGTAAGTGGAGACAGATTGAGAGACACACCGTTCGAGATCTTGAACAGTCAGAGGACCTCACTTCTGCACATGCTGAAATCATCGATATTGCTCAGAGTCTTGAGCAATTGGGTCGAGATGCCTCTCTCAGAGAGGTTGAGCGTCGAGAGCAGTTAGCTATAGAAAGAGCTTTGGCAAAGATGTCCTCGGGAAGTTTTGGCACCTGCGAAGACTGTGGAGAAGAGATCCCCGCGCGGCGCTTGGTCGTCTTACCTGCGGCTAGACTCTGTGCCAACTGTCAAGCCTTTGAGGAGAAGCAGGCAGCCAGAAGTCGTTTTTCGGGCGCGGCGGCTAGGTAGGTTCAGTGTTAAATGGCATTTTTTGCCTTGTTTCGTGCATTTTGCAGCGGCCCTGCGAAATAAGAGATTTCCACGTTTAAGCTTTGCAATTCCGGCGATTCATAGGTTATTAGTTGCCCCACCTTGAGGGGGTAAACGAATTGGATTTTTCGGAACGTTTTTCAAAGGTTGCAGCAGTATGACTCGATCTCGACTTCTGCTGGCTTTGATGCAGAGTTTTGTAGTTGTACTCCTACTTTATGCCCTACGAAGTCAGGCCTTGATCGTCCAGATTGCAGCGCTGGCTTCGTGTGTTTTTGTTGCCTCATTGAGTTTTCAGAAAAAAGAAGAGGATCAAAAAAGGCAGACTGAGATTGTTCAGTATCGAAAATTGTTAGTGGAAAAGAAAAGAGCCGATTTAATTGCCGCCTCCATTTCAGATGGGATTCTACTTTTAAGAAATCGAGAAGTCGTTTACGCAAATTCAATTGCCGAAAAAATTTTGGATTTGCCCGTCGGTGTCCCCGTCGCAGGTTTTGACTTTGGGCCCGAAGGTAATCAAAAATTGACCCCCGGCGTTGAGGCCCTGATTCAGGCGCTGAGTAGCTGCTTTCCTGCTGAGTTTGTATTGAGAGGGACGGATCGAATTCGCTATTATTTGATACAATCCCAACCACTCCAACTCGATCCTCGGAGTGTGGATGAGATTTCTTCGGATGATCTTGAGCCTGATGTCCTCGTACTCGCTCAAGACATTACCTTACTTAAAGAGAGTCAAGAGGCTAAGATTCACTTTCTGGGGACCTTGTCTCATGAGGTGAAAACGCCTGTGACGAGTCTGACCATGGCCATTCATCTTTTGAAAAAAACTAGGGATCAGTTTCCAAATCTGATCCACCGAAACTTGATTGCAACTTGCGCTGAGGACATTGATCGACTCAGGGCACTCATTGATGATCTCATGACGGTTTCTCGTTTTGATATATTAGCCCAGAGGCTTGAACTTCAGAAAATTGACCTTGGAAAGCTCCTGAGTCATGCTGTACAGTCCTTCCGCATGCAAGCCCAGGAAAAAGAGATTGAGTTGACCCATTCGATCTCGGTCTCATCCGAGAGTCCTGAGGCGAGTAAAAAAGTATTGCTGACCATGGATGCTACGAAGATTGCATGGGCATTATCGAACCTGTTGACCAATGCCTTACGGCATACTCCGCGGGGGGGGAAAGTTGGAGTTTCTTTAGTAGCCTCGTCTCATTGGGCAGAGGTTCGAGTCAAGGATACGGGGCCTGGCATTGAACTTCATCGGCAAGAGAGAATTTTTGAGAAATTTAATCCCTATTACGATCTTCGGGTGGCGCGCTCTGGAGTTGCTGGGGCAGGGCTTGCCATTGCTAAAGAGATTGTGAATGCCCACCAAGGGGAGATTTGGGTGACAAGTCAGCCAGGAGCAGGAGCGGAGTTTGGTTTCCGTTTGCCTCTGGATCAAAGAGTTGCATCAGTAGGATTGAGAACTGAGAGTCTTCAAGGTCAGACACCTCATTTAGCCCATCGGCTGATGAACTAGGCTGGACGAGAGAATTCTTTTTTGAAAGGAGCGCTTGTGGCACGTATTCTGGTTGTTGATGATGAAAAAAGCATTCTCACTACCATCGACGCTGTCCTTAAAAACCTAGGGCATCAGGTCGAGCTGGCTGAGAGTGGCGAGATGGCGATCACTTTGATGAGAAAAGCTGTTCCGGACATTATTTTGACCGATCTTAGAATGGACGGAATGAGTGGTCTCGATCTTTTAGGTAAGGCTCGTGAGTACTTTCCGACTGCAACGGTGGTCATGATGACAGCATACGGGACCATTGATACGGCGGTCTCTGCTATGAAGAACGGGGCTTATGATTATCTCGTCAAGCCCTTTACTCCCGAACAGTTGGAACACCTGATCGAGAAGATTGAGGATTATCGAAAGCTGAGAGAGGAAAATACCAAGCTCAGAGACCAAGTCGATGCGCTTTCGGAGCCTTCAGCGATCGTGACGCAAAATGCACGCATGCAAAAAGTGCTAGATACCGCAAAGAAAGTAGCCGTGACCGACTCCACCATCTTAATTACTGGGGAGAGCGGTACTGGAAAGACACTTTTGGCCAAGCTCATGCACGACGTAAGCCCTCGCTGCAAGGGGCCTTTTGCAGTGGTTAACTGCGCAACCTTGTCCGAAAACCTGCTTGAGAGTGAACTTTTTGGTCACGTTCGAGGATCTTTCACCGGTGCTGTGAAAGATAAAATGGGTCGTCTCCAAGTGGCCGATACTGGCACAGTGTTCTTGGATGAAATCGGTGAAATTTCTCCGAGTCTTCAGACCAAGTTGCTGAGATTTCTCCAGGAGCGAGAATTTGAACGAGTCGGAGATACCAAGACGATTCGAGTCGATGTTAGGATTATTGCTGCAACCAATAAAGACTTAGAAAAAGAGGTCAAGGAAGGCCGTTTTCGCGAAGACCTTTATTTTCGCCTCAATGTCATTGATCTGCACATGCCTTCCTTGAGGCAAAGACCCGAAGACATTCTGACTCTTGCAGACCAGCTTTTGGCTCGTTCGTTCGCTTCGACAGGTCGCAAACCTCGGTCGATCAGTGAGGGAGCACGGCAGGCTATACAGGGTTACGGTTGGCCAGGTAATATTCGTGAGCTAAAAAATGCTCTAGAGCGTGCTGCAATCCTCTGCACGGGAGATCAGGTAACCTTAGAGGATCTGCCTGATCGCGTTTTGGAGCATACCCAGCCGGGCTTTGCTACGCAGACCCCTCTGGCTGCAGTGACACCAGGTGATATCAGTTTAGAGGATATAGAGAAACAACACATCCGTCACGTGCTTTCCACTGCAACGACATTGGAAGAGGCTGCGGGTATTTTAGGGATTAATCTCAGTACACTCTGGCGTAAACGGCGAAGATACGGATTGGAATAAAGGCCATCCATGGCCTTGAATGACTGAGTGACTACTCTAAGAGAGAGTCACTCAGAATCGTCCGTGATTACTCTCGAGAGTCGAACCCCATCCATTTGGGCAGTCTTCTTTATCCGCTAAGATCACCAATCTGTTCAGGTGATTAAGAAGTGATTTAGCGATTGCTAGGTCTTGGATAAATGTACAAACATCCGTTCCTCTGGTCTCATAGATCGGGTGCTTGCTGCCATCTGCCAATTTGATTTCAACCGTGCCATCCATGGATTTTTTGTAGTAGCCATTGGCATCGAGTTCTTGCGGGTTTGGAAAGCAAAGTGCCTCTGTTCGGAGGGGACTTATGATTGAATCGTTAATATTTTGAACCATTTCATTCCAAAATTCACTCGATTGAATGGCTCCGTAGGCGTCTTTACCGCAGGCATTTCGAGATGTATTAAAATGTGCCATCGTACCCAATGTTGTTTTCGCGTAATTTGCAAGGAGGATGACCTGACTCCATCCCTCAGCGGCTGTATCTGGTGGATCAGTCGGTTCAGAAACTGAGGGAGGGGGTGCTAGTGAAGTTAGATTATTTCCCTCTTGAATACAACCTGACTGAGTCATGCAAATTCCGGTTAAAAGAAAGAGATTGCCCAGAACATGGAAAAAATCTTGTCTGTGAGTTGAATTCATTTCAAGCCCCCCTGATCCGATCGAATGTGCAACCGAAATGCCATAAAAAAAGCCAGGATTAGGAGGCCCCAATCCTGGCTTTGCAGTTTGAGTCTGTTTTTTTGAGTTATTGAGAGGCCCCTGGGGTAAATGCGGTCACGGCCAGTGAGCTAGGAGCTTTACAAACCCCTTGCTGGCAGGATGCAGCGACTTTGTTCAGGCTGAATCCTGTTCGTTCCGTGCAGTCAGTTCTCCTGAGTTTTTCACCGCAAGCTTGAATCACCTGACTCCAAGACTCTTCAAACTTGGTCTTGTTGGTTTTCATTGCCTCGATATTTGCGACAGAAACTGGCAGAACTCGTGCACAGTTGTCGACTTCTAAAAATGCTTGAGCATCGGGAGCAACTAGCTTGAGAGTGTTGTCAAAATATCCACAATCACTATCCTGTTTGCAGCTGGTTAAGTTAGCAGTTAAGTTCTGCAGGGAGTTGATTCCGTCTTCGCAGGCGTCAGGAAAGGGCATCGGCGCATAGTAAACTTCAGCTAACTTTCTGATTCCCGCATAAAGTGCCTTGGCTTCATCGGGAGATTTAAGAGTAAAGTACAGATCTAGTCCGGATGTTCGAATCAGCTTTTGAGGCTCTGCTGAACTATTACTAATTGTTACTAGGTCTTCTGATGTGGCTGCGGCCTCCATACTGACATGCTCTTCTGATCCGAGGAGGGAAAGACTGCCTCCGCCTGCTCCGCCATCGTTCACTGTGTTTTTAAGGAGAGCGCTGAGCGATTGGAGATCCTCAGCCTTTAAGTTCCCAGATCGCACCTCGCCGGCTGGTCCAGGGCCTACTTGATAGTGCCCCTGCTGGTCTACGGAAAATCCATAGTACCCGATACAATCTGCCACACTAACGGAATTTGCGCATTTGGAAGAAAGTTTGAGAGACCAACCCGTTGACTCTGTTCCTGAGCCGCCTCTGTTCGCAGAGGGAAGATCTCCTCCTGATAAATCCTGATTAGAATTATTGTTGTTACAACCCACGAGAGTGATGCCGAGATAGAATGCAGAGATTGCAATAAGCGAACTACGCATTGAGAGTCCTCCTTCAGGCAGAAAAGAGCAAATTAAACGGGGCAAAAATTGGCCACGCTGATGGGCGTCGTGTTGTGCAATCTATATGCCTGGTTTACAATGGAATTAGACTCAAAGTTGAAATGGATAAAAAAATGCGAATTGTAATGATGTTGTTCGTTTTATTGCTGTTGATCGGGGGATGTTCTAGCTCAGCGCTGCAGTTAGATCGCTCAGTTCAAGGAATTTTCTGGGAAAATCTTCACTTCAGGAGGCCTACCATATCCGGAGCTGACCCACAGGCGCAGTCTACTCTAGAAGAGGGATATCTCAGAACTGCGAAAGTCAGCGCCACCTTGGATTGTGAACCCATGAAGTTCCTTTTTAAGTCAGTTGATTTCGCTTTGATCCGTTCGTGCTTGGCAGACCTTAGCAAATTGCAATCTGTGAAGGAGTTTCACTTTGAGCTGGTTCGCGATATTATGCCGTATTTCAAGTTAGATGATTCTGACGAAGTGCCTGCTTGTGTCACGCAGTCCATGTCCGTTCTCCCTGTGCCGCGTGAAATCGTCTATCAAACTAATGAGAAGGGCTCGCTTTCCTGCTATAGTTCGCGCATTCCCGTGGCCGATGAGGAGTTTATGGGAATTAAGGCATTTTTGTTCAGAACTCGGTTAACAATCGGGTTACCGCTCCCTCATTTGCCTGGCAACGATCGCGAGTTAGTTGACCTTTTGACGACCTGGGCTATTACACCCTTCTACGACGATAATGGCCGGCATCTTTTAGGGGAGATGGTGCCCACGAGTACTTGTGGGGTCTGTATGAATCGATCCCAAATTTCCCCAGGCGAGCAGAGCTTACCGCCAACGTGGCCGGAAAACCAACTCTAGGATTGGGGCGCGTCTTCTGCTTTTTTTGCTGGATGCTTCTTTGTGTTCGCCGCTAGGAGCACTTTAAAGATTTCTTTGAGGTGCTCACTGACTTGCTGGGGTTCTCCAAGAGCAATGAGTGCTTCAGCGACTGATTCTACCGTCGACAAACACTCCCTACGAGGTTCTTTTCGGAGTTTACCGTAGAGCGATTTTTCCTTTGGATTAAGAATTGCCCTTTTGAGCTTAAGTAACCAAGCATTTCTCCACCACAGACTTTTTGCCTGGCTCCAGGTTCCATCGAGGACAACGAGACCGTCGATTTCGTGCATCGGAGGGGCTGAGACGGGTGATCCTTTGCGAGACACAAATTGAAGCGTCGCGTCACTTCGGTAAGGTGTTTCGCTCTTTACGCCGCTTCCCAAATAGAGCACTGCCCAACGTGCAGGCTGAGCCGTCGAGTCCCCGAGTGCAGCCTTCAAGTTAGCCCAAGAGAGTCCTGTGCGGATCTTAGCATTAGGGAGAGAAAGCTGAGTAATTTGCGCCGTGCCGAGCTCATGCCCTGGTTCCTGAGGGTGCTGGAGGATCAAAACTCGCAACCGTGTGTCAATGGACTTAATGTGAGAGCAGATACATCGCTCTAGGGGCAAGAGGCATTTTTCGCAGGATTCGATCATAGGTTGGCATTTATATCATAGATCTGTGGATTCTGCACTGGTTTCATGGCTGATGCGGTTGAGTCGAGATCCACGATTCCTCATAGGGACTTACAATCCAGTGTCCGAGGAGTTGAATGCCGAATGTCGTGGCAACCTCTTGAATTCGCGCGGTCAATTCCCGATCTTGAGGCGAGGGGTGTGAGTTGCCTGACGGATGATTGTGAACTAGAAAAAGCCCCTGAGGTCGGAGGGATAGAAGGCGGGCAAAGATTTCGACAGGGTCTAGATTTACGTGGGTTCTGCTTCCTCGCTCGACCAGGCAAAGCTGGCCGATTTCCCCCGCGCGATAGACTGGCACAAAGCCAAACCATTCATGAGGTTCATTTCGGGCTCTTTCGCTCACTTTTTTGAGGGCTTGGAGTGAAAGCTGGACCAGGGAGGGGGGCTGATCTTTGGATTCCTCGACTTTGCTCATTCGGCCGTAAGCACTTCTAAAGAGGGCGTAGCGCCGACCCATTTCAAGAGCGGCAAGGAGTTTGGCTTGACCTGCCGGGCCGAGTCCGGGAATTTCTGCAAGGTGCGAGCGTCCACAGGACTCCATGTTCATGAAAAAAGCCCGTTCCTCCTCGATCGGATCGAGCCCGGCACCCGGCCGATTGAGGATATTCTGGGCCAATCCGAGACAGCCCGTCCCAGGCGGGCCCGAGCCCAAAACCAAGGCGATACACTCGCGCAAGCTGAGCGCAGACGGGCCCACTTCCAGGCAGCGCTCTCGGGGTCTTTCCTGGTCAGGCAGGGAAGCAACAGTTCGTGAGTCAATTTCAGCAAAAGTCATATGAAGGGTGTGGAGTAGTGCAAAATCAAGGCTTAAAAAATCACCGACCGAGGCCGATCCGTGAACCGAACTTTGGAGCGTCGATCGTGAATTCGGACCTGGTAAATTCGGTGGCATTCCAAAAGCTCCTAAGGTAAGTTGCGGCCATGTCATTTTGGATCATTCTCAGTTGGATTTTGGTCATCGTTTTAACCGCGATCAACGTAGTCGTCTTTTGGAAGCTCAAGCAAGCAAGCGAGCAGATGATGAAGATGGCTTTCCCTGGCGCAAATAATATGAACGAAGCCATGGCCCGGATGCAGCAAATGCTCGGCGGGATGAACCGCGGACCCATGAAAGGTCAAGGCCAAGGCCGACCCGGCGGACAGCAGATGGACGCTCAGCTTCGTGCTGCAATGGACATGCTCCAGCAAATGCAAAAGGGCGGCAAGCGCTAACTCGCAGAGAAGAGCCCTAGACCTCATGCGAGGTTGGGGTTAGGGAGCAGATCCAATCCCACCTTATGGTGCCTTGCTAGGTCTTAATCGGAGGTGCCGATTTGATTTTCTTGGTTTCTTGGATGAGACGGGGAATCTGCTCAATCAGGTAAAGTGGTAGAGACAAGAGTGATTTTTCGAGACCCAGTGGGGCCGCTGAGATTTTAAGTCCTAAAGGCGGGTGCTTTTCCTCCATAAAACGTGCGAGCGATTTGAGGTGTCCTGTTTTGCCCGCCTTCACTTCAATCGGCACAATGTCAGGACCATTTTGAATGAGGTAGTCTACCTCGGCAGTGCTATTTTTTTGATCTCTTTTCCAAAAGTAGAGGTGCGGGGTTTCGTATGGGTCTTGAGATGCGATCAACTCTTGTCCTACCGCTTGCTCGGCGAGGGCTCCGGATCGGATTTGCAGGATATCGTCCTCCCAGATGCTTTTCGCATCGATCTTGCCTGCGGTTTGCATGAGGCCAACATCTAAGAACAAGAGCTTGAATTTGGTATCGTCTGATTGCGCGGAGAGCGGAATTCCTGATGATTTGGTTTGGCAAACTGAGTGCACCAATCCTGCCCAGTTGAGTTGCTGCAGGGCAACTTTGAGATCGCGAGAGCGGACGTCGGGATCAATCCCAACAAATTTAAAATGTGAACCGACTACACCGGGAGCCTTCTCGAAAAACCGCTGGAGATGTTTGTATTGGACCTTAGTGGCGTATTTTCCGAAGTCACTCTGATAAGCTTGCAAAAGAGCTTGGTGCACTCTTTGCGCGGCTACGAACGACTGATTCTGTAGGAGGTACGCATTGACGGCAGCGGGCATTCCGCCCACCAGTAAGTAGCGACGAAAAAGTGAGATGAGGTGTTCATGGACGGGAGCTAGAAAAGGCTCGGTGAGGCTCACCTGACTCAGTGCCTGAAGGAGTTTTGTTTCGCCCAGCGCATCAAGAAACTCGGTGAATGACAGCGGCTTGAGAAAGATGAATTGCACCCGTCCAACTGGGAAAGAAAATTTCTGGTCGTGAAGCGCAAACTCTAAGAGCGACCCCGCTCCAATGATGTGGAGATTGGGCATTCTCTCCTTGAAATACCGCAGAGCTAGAATGGCCTCTGGGCACTCTTGGATCTCATCCAAAAAAAGGAGCGTTTCCCCGGGGGCTATAGTCGTATTGGTGAGTAGTTCTAAGGCTGGCACGATCTTGTTAGGATCAAGCGATTCGAAGCAACCCTTGAGTTCAGGTTGAAATTCAAAGTTGATGGTTGTCAGCGACTGGAAATAGGTCTGACCAAACTTATCAACTAAATAACTCTTTCCCACTTGCCTTGCACCCCTTAGGAGAAGGGGGAGTCGATTCGGTTGGTCTTTCCAGCGAACGAGCTCGTTTTCAATTTGTCGACGCATATTGCCTATGATTATCTCCAGTAATTGGCTAAAATACAAGGTAAAAATTACCAAATTATGGTTAAAATCAAAGGTAATTGGAGTCGAAGGAGGCTAGGACAGAATCGCTGGGTAATTAACTTAGGACAGAATCGCTGGGTAAAAACAAAGAATCAAAGAATAGTAATTATATTTTTGAATTTGCCGATAAGAATGAAAGCTTCGTGCAGTTAAACAGAGAGTTTTTATGCAGCTGAAAATGCCGAAAAAACAAAAAGTGATCGGGCTACTACTTTTCCTGTTTTTCACTCCCAACCCGTTCGCACGAGCAGAATGCACGCCGGAACAACTGAAAGAGCTCAAGGAATTAGCCACACCACTTAAAAGTAAAATGGTTCTCTATCGTTGGGGTGAAGGTCGATATGAACGAGAGAGAATAGGAAAACCCCTCCCATTTGATGTTGAGCATGTGAATTTTAGCGAAATGGTTGCAGGTAAGGGACTCTATCTGGCAGATTCGGGGTCGATCGATCTCGCCGCAAAGTATGCACATGAAGAAGATCCAGCGCTCATGGAGGCTGAGGTTTCGGAAGGAACGTACTTCCTCGATTTGGCCGATGAAAATAAATTCCGCAACAAAACATCACGGCTGCACTATCAGAATCTTGTCAAAGAATGCGAAAATTTTGAAGGACTGATCCGGTACAATAGCTCACCCATGGCATTTTCCCCTGCCTGGGCTTATTTAGACCGCTCTCCGAAAACAACAAAAATCCGGGAGTTCACTGGGAAAAATTTAGATCTCGACAGACTTCTTTTCCTTTCGGCTCGAATCGGATCAAACTACTTTAAGAATCTTGTTCGAAACGCTTTGAAAGCGCAGTGTTGGATCCCTTCTTCCTCAACTGCTCAGGCACTATCATGCAAAGCGCCGCCGCTCTCAGTCGAGACAATGCAAATCCAATCAATGGCTCAGGTGATCTCTGCACTGGTGCCGCCTAAGAGGGTTCACTGGACGTTCGGTGGCAAATGCTCAACCTGTAACGGTGGAGAAACTGTGGACTCCCAACTGTGCCGGGATCACTTTCCCACTCATCCAGGGCGCGGCCATGATGGCAAATGTTACGAAGTTGTTGAAGACATGCCCGAAATTGAAATTCAACCACCGTTGAGTGATTCCAGTTGCAGTTCCAGTCCTCTGAGGTGCGTTTTTCGTGGTGAAAATCAGCATGGAGACAAAAGTTTCGAAATCGAAAATCCAAATTTAGGTCGAATCCTTGGGTCCCAAAGCCGAAGCCACGACGGAGTAAAATCCTGTAATGAAGCGTTGAAATTGGCTAATGAAAAAAACCTAGTCTGTCAAGTAGATCCAGGATCTGAGATTGTTGCAATCTATACGTCTCAAGGGGGGAATCTCCCGATGATGGGGAAAGTATTTTCTTCGAATAACGAAGACATATCCAATTGTGCCGATTATGTGAGAAATGCCCGAGCAGATCTTCATTTAGTCTGCCTACCTTCAAGGAATGCTGCTGGAATCCGAGGGTTTCAGCTCGTCGACTACTCCAACCCACTCAATGCTCAAATTTTACCTGAAAATGGGAAATTTACTGATGCTGAGTCATGCTTCAAGACTCTTAACGGACTTAGGAAAGATTCTCCAGAATACACTACGATCACGAAAAAAGTAAGTGAACGAAACCAGCGAATGCGGGATGCTCTTCTAAATAATTCGAAATCCTTGCCCGAGCGAATGAGTGAACTGAAAGAAAATAGCTCGCAATTAAAAATTTTATTCGACTCGAAAAATTCTAGTTCCGGGACGATTGAAAGTCACTCGCTCCAGGTTTTGGATACGTTTCAAACGCAACAGAGTTTTAATTCATTAAGTAGAATAGAATTGAGTCTAAAAAATAGCGGCTATAAACAATCACTTAAAAAACTTATGGAACTCACGATTCTTTTCCATGACATAGGAAAGCCTTTAGGTCCTCAGCACCTCAATACGCCGCCCGTACTAAAGAATTTTTTAGCAATTGCTGGGCTGAGCGAACGAGAAATTCAATTTGCAAATGCGCTGACCCAACATGATGCCATTGGAGAAATGCTCCAGGGAAAGAGGACGGTCGAAGGCGCGAAAAAAATAATTGAAGAAAGTGCAAGGAGCACCGGGCTGAGTCTATCTGATTTTTTCGAAATTCAAAAAGCATTTTATATTAGTGATGCAAGCTTCTATCCGGACTTGTTGGAGAAATTGTTCCGGAGAGAGCCCACAGGGAAGCTTACGATTTCTGACCCTAGGTTCGAAGAGCTCACTCAGATGATCAGTAACACACCAAAGATGCGCTAGTTGATTCTGGTCAACTTGTGCTTAAAATTGACATTAAAATCAAATGAATTAAAAAAAACTGTGATTTTTCACCGATTCGGTCGCCCTAATTAACCAGGGGGCGACTAAGGCGCTGAAAAATTAAGAGGGGACAAAATCGCTGAAGAATCACAAAAGGTCAAGTTTTGCCTAGTTTCTACCGACATCTCGGTAGGGGGTAGAAAATACAATGGGTTGGTCCGCACTTACGAAGGAAGTAACGAGTAAGATAGCCGAAAAGATGGGCCCGGGAGGCAAGCTCAAGCCGCTCATCTTGACTTGTGGACTGGATCCAGACACCCTGGTTCATATTGATTTCGTGTTTTCAGACTGGCAGGTCGAGTTGCTGGGAGCCGACTCAAAAGAGGAGGCGATTTCTCACCTCAAAAAAAACCTCTCGCGAGCGTTGATTATTTTCTGTGCTCCGACCGTAGGAGAGACAGGTGCAGTTGAATTTCGTTCTGAACTAGGGGTGAGTGCTCAGTCGATCCCGTTCGGAGTGATTACCGAGACTTATAGTTTGGAGCTCAAAGCTCAGCTTGCCTCGATTCAAGGGGCTGGACTGCTCGAAAAAGGCTTTGGAGCGGAGGCAGTCGCCGAGCTTTTTGAGCAATCCATCCCACGCCGACTGGAGAGCCTCCTTGAGGACTTCGAGTTACTCAGGGGATTTATTGAGGAAACCAAAGGGATCATTGAGCAAATTGAGGCGCTCACCCTCCAGCTGGAGAGAAGTCCTGGCAGCAAAGAGATTCTAAATAATCTTTTTGGAATGGTGCATACGATCAAGGGCGCCAGTTCTTTTTTCGAGCCTAAAACACTACACCAATTTTTCCATCGATTTGAAGATGTTTTAAAACAAGTACAATCAGGCACAATCAAGGTGTCGGGTCCTGTTATTTCTGCAGTTCTTAAGGTAGTAGACACTGCGAAGAAGCTCTTAGGGGAGTTTGATACTCAAAAGCATCAGCAATATTCCCTTGAAGAACTCTGTCGGGCTTTTTCTCCAGAGGCGTTGGCAGTAAATCAGGGGGAAGTGCGATCTGCTCCTAGCTCTGACGGTTCTGATAGTTCTACTAGTGGCGTTGCTGCTGCTGGAGGAGCTGTTTCGTCTCCTCCTTCAGACGAAGAGGGCGTCGCCCGTGATATTCCAAGCAAGGAAAACTCGATTAAAATCGATATTGCACTTTTAGATCAATTTCTTCGCGCTTCAGGAGAGATGACTGTAGTTCGAAACATGGTCAATAAAACAGTGGCTTCGCTCGAAAAACACTATAGTGCAGATAAAGATGTTTTGCGTCTAAGTGAACTCCTGGAGGAGCTGAATAAAGTTAATGCCGCAGTGCAGGCTAAAATTACCGAGGTGAGGAAGGTTTCCTTAAAAAGTATTTTTAAAGCACTTCCTCGTTTAGTGAGAGATGTGACAGCAAGGACTAAAAAGTCCTGCACCCTCAAGCTTGAGGGAGATGATCTTCGCGTGGATAGTTCGATCTCCGAGGTGCTCAACGCCTCGCTCAGTCATTTGATCCGAAACAGTATTGATCATGGCGTCGAAACGTCCGAAGAGCGGGTCCGGGCGAATAAGCCCGAAAAAGGGTCAATTATCGTTCGAGCAATTTTGAAAAATGAACAGGTCGTTGTCGAGGTGCGAGACGATGGTAAAGGGATCGATACCGAGGTCATTCGAAAAAAATTGGTGAGCAAGGGGCTGAAAACAGAGGCTCAAGTCGCTCAGCTCAGCGATCGAGAAATTCAAGAGTTTATTTTTGAGTCGGGATTTAGCACGGCCGCCCAAACCACTGAAATCTCAGGACGTGGCGTTGGGATGAGTGCAGTTAAGGATAGCGTTGAAGGAATTGGCGGACGTATTCGAATTGAAACTCAAAAATTTAAGGGGAGTAGTTTTTTCTTAGAATTGCCTGTTCCCAAATCGGTTCACATCAAGAATTGTCTATTTGTTCTCTCAGGAGGGCAAGAGTTTGGAGTGGCTCAAGACCAAATTCTCCGGCTCATGACAATTGATGCGGAGGCTCGAAAACGGCTTGTGGTGGACTTCGAAGGGGGCTCAGTATTGAGGTCTGGAGATGGTGAGACCATTCCTCTGGTCTCTTTGGCGTTAATTCTCTTTCCAATGAAGTCTCAACAGGCTTTGAGCAAATTCACTGTCGTCGTAGTGAGCACTGAAGGTGGTAAAAGTTTTGGACTCATTGTGGATGAAATTAGGGACTTTGAAGACGCAGTGGTGAAGGATCTTGCTCCAACCCTGAAATGCATTGGGGCTTATTCTGGGGCTACCTTTTTGTCTGATGGCACCGTAGGACTGCTCTTAAGCGTCGAGGGGATTGCTCGACTCGCCCATGTAAAAACTGATGTGACCCGGGTTCAAGATAAGGAGGCTGCCTCTCAGGCTGCTGAATTCATTCAAGAAAAAGGAGAGTGGCTTTTGGTTGAGCTTGATATCCCAGGAGTTTACGCCATCCCACGTCAGGATGTGTTTCGGATTGAGGAGTTTGATTCTCATCGAATCCAGCGTTCTGGGGGTTTTGATGTGATTCCTTATAGAGAACACGTTTTACCCATTTTGAATCTCACGTCGCTTCTAGATCAGACAGAGTCGAGCCAGAAAAGAGCTGTGGATGCTAGGACCCAGGTGGTAGTCATGGGGCATGGACGTCGCCTGGTGGGTTTCAGGATTAAGCAAATCATCGATATCGCGACATCAGTGGGAAAAGTAGAAGAACCCATTTCGCCTCAGCAAGGGATTAAGGGAAACTTAATTCTAGGGGGAAAGACGGTAACAGTACTTGATCCTGGAATCTGGATTGCCGCCTAAGTATCAGATTTTTTTTTATAAAAGACGGCATTCTCAAAGTGAACCTGCTGAAAACGATCCGAAATCCCGAGTAAGCTCTCGGCTGCCCCTAATGCCAGGAAGCCATCTTTTTCTAAAAACTTTAGAATTTTTCCAACTACGAGTGTCTTATTCGGAACATTTTGATAAATTAGGACATTTCTGCAGAAAATGATGTGAAAATTTTGGCCAAAATCCCATGGATTTAGAAGGTTGAGCTTTTTGAATTCAAATTTTGTCGGCGAGATTCTACTATTGAGAACCCAAGTGTCCGATGTTGGACCTGGATCAAAATATTTTTTCTTGAGAGTGAGCGAAAGTCCGCGATCTAGCTCAAGCTGGGAATAGGTTCTTTCTTTTGTTCGACTTAAGATGCGATCTGAAAAGTCAGTTGCAGTAATTCTGTAGTCTGGAAGACTTGGATTATCAAGTCGAGCTTCTTCAAGGGCAATCGCTAGGGAGTAGGGTTCCTGTCCACTACTGCACGCGGCGCTCCAAATTCTAAGCTCGCGGAGGCTAGGGTTTTTTGCAGCAATCTCAGGCACCATGACCTTCACCAGGCCATTGAAAAGGGATGCGTCTCTAAAGAAACTGGTCTCGTTATTGGTCGCAAGGTCGAGCAAGAGTGCTTTGAATTGAGCGTCAATGCCGTAGGTCGCCTTGAGCCAAAGCTCATCTAGACTTTTTAATCCAAGTTGGTTGGTGATGTCAGTCAGTCGATGCTCTAATTGAAAAAAATTGGAGTCTGAGTAGACAATCCCGAGCTCGTTTTCGATGAATTTGGCAAAAAATTTAAGTTTTTCTTGGTCAAGGGCCATGGATCTTTTGCTTCACTTTCTTATCAGCTCGTTCAATCTTAATTCCGCTGATCGTTGAGTTTAATTTTCTCAATTCCTCGATTAACTTCAAGTTTATATTTTATTTAATAAGTTTTGATCATCTGACAGAAATTCGTCCAAAGCTTTTGTTAATTCTGTGAGACTGATTAGGTTTCTTCTTAAAAGGATATTTCCAAGCGGAGACCGGACTGAGATGAGCTCTTTTTTAATATTGGACTCAAGCTCTGGATTCCAAAAGCCTAAAGCTAAGCAGGCCTCTTTGAATCCGATTTCAGCGCTGGCTTGTTTTTCAAGAACATGAAGGATCTGATCTGTGCCCATCAGCTTTTTGTCTTTAACGAGCTGACAAGTAGGTGGAATAGTCTTTAATTGCTCAATTAAACAGTCGAGTAGGACATCACTTGCGATCATTTTTTTTTCAACTAGAAATTGCCCAAAATTCGTCATAAGAATTTCTCCCCCGTCTAATGGACCGATAATTCTTTTAGGAGTGCAGTGATCTGTTCTAGATCTCTAATTTCGTCGTAGCAGTTTGCCTTAAATACTGCGCCCGGCATTCCAAAAACAACGCAGGATTTTTCATCTTGAATCACGATTCGTCCCCCTGCGCGCTTGACTGCAAGAGCACCGCAGAGGCCATCCTGCCCCATGCCAGTGAGAACCATTCCAAGGCATTGACTTCCGAAAATCGTAGCAGCAGATTCGAAGAGGTAGTCTGCCGCAGGTCGGACCGAATTCCGTTGAGGCCCTTGATGGAGTTCGAGGGTTGGGTATCCATCTTTTCTAACGATTTGAAGGTGGTGATCTCCGGGCGCAACGTAGATCTTGCCTGGTGTAATGATCTCCCCATGCTTTGCTTCGTCGCATTCTCTTTTTGAAAGATCCGACAGTCGTTTTGCCAAGATCTTTGTAAATACAGGAGGCATGTGCTGAGCGATGAGGATGGGAGTTCTGAGATTCGCGGGGAATTGAGAGAAAATCAGCTCCAGTGCGGTTGGGCCACCGGTTGATGATGCAATGACAATGGCTGATGGATAAAATCCAAGAAGGGGGCTTTTTTGAAAGCCCTCAGGGTTTGGACTCTGACTGTCGAGGGTGAATTTCTCAGAGAAGTGAGTCTGGACCAGGGGTGGCATTTCGCTGCCTTTTACGAACTGAAGGATCTTAGGAACCAGAACTTCTCTGATCCTCTCTTGAGGGGATTTGTTAGGTTGAGAGTCATCTGAGGATGGTTTTGCAACGACATCGTCCGCCCCTGCTTCAAGCGCTTTTAAAGCCCGTTCAGCCCCTTTGGTAGTTTGAGATGAAAATACAATGACACGGACGTTAAAAGATTTTTCACGAATCGCTTTGAGGACTTCGATTCCGTCCATGTCCGGCATTTCCATATCGAGAGTCACCAGATCAACCGAGAGTTGTTTGAGCTTTTGGAGCGCAATACTACCGTTCGGAGCTGATCCGGCGACCTCGATTTGTGGAATTCCACTTAACGCAGCCGAGATCTGAGTCCTGAAAACTACGGAGTCATCGACAATTAAGACTTTCATCACACGTTAATGCTCTTGACGAGTTGTCGCAGTCGATCTGCCAGGATTGCCAAGCTTTTTGCTGCTTCCATGGTCTGAGATGCTCCGGCCGAACTTTGTTTTGCAGCTGCCGAAACTGACTTAACCACTTCTGCGATTCCATCAACTCCTTGATTGGATACTTTGACCACTCGAGCGACCTCGTTCGTGGTGGCTGTTTGCTCCTCAATGGACGCGGCGATTGCCATTGAGATGCTGTTGAGCTTTTCGATGACGGTTGCAATCCCACCAATCGCATCCACAGCCCCCTGAGAGTCCCGCTGGATAGCTCCGATTCGACTGGTGATGTCTTCGGTTGCCTTTGCAGTTTGCTTAGCAAGTTCCTTAACCTCATTGGCAACGACGGCAAACCCTTTCCCTGCGTCACCGGCTCGGGCAGCTTCAATGGTTGCATTGAGAGCAAGGAGATTCGTCTGCTGAGCGATCGAACTGATCACCTTGATCACATTACCGATCTCTTGGCTGCTCGTTCCGAGTTGGGTAATGGTTTTGTTAGTTTCTTGAGCCTTGGACAGCGTGTCACGGGATAGGTTTGCGCCTTCGGATGAGTTTCGAGCAATTTCCTTGATCGAGGCAACCATTTCTTCTGTATTGGTTGCAACTGTCTGAACCCCTTTGGAGACTTCCTCCGTATTCGCTGCGGCTTGGATTGACTGAGAGGCAGTTTGTTCGGAATTTTTCGAGAGTTGAGTTGCAGTAGAAGACAATTCGTCAGCTGCCGTGGCTAGTTCGTTGGCTGTTTCGTCGAGGGCTTTTGCAAGGCCCATTTTCTCGGTTATGATTTCCCAGGTCAACATCGGACCCATGTAATTCTTGTTTTGATCATAGGTGGCAGTCACGTAGAGATCGAGCATTTGGTCGCCCAGGTGGATTTTGGCGCGGTGGGGCAAATTTCGTTCATTTGAGAGTAGTTTGCGCTGATGCTGAGGATTTTTGTGGAAAATATCAATTGACTGTCCGAGTAGCTGGTCTACTGGCTTAGGGAGATGCTTTTCGAGCTTGCTGAGCGTCTCGCGGCTCTTTTTGTTTAAGTAGACGAGGTTAAAGTCTAGGTCGGCCAGCATTGAGTTGACGGGGGTATTTTCCATCATGGATTGGATTCGAGCGAGATTTCGTTCTGCTTCTAGTTTCTGGGTGATGATTTCCCAAGTGAGCATGGCCCCAACATATTTACCTTTTGCATCATAGACAGCTGAGACCAAAAGATCGAGTTTTTCTGGCCCTAGTTCAATGATCGCGTGGTGTGGGAGATTTTGATCGTTGGAGAGCAGGCGTCTCTGGTGCTCTGGTTTTTTATGAAAAATATCGATGCTGACACCTAGCATTTTATCTGCCGAAGTAGGTAAGTGTTTGCTGAGCTTATGAAGTGTTTCTACGCTTTTCTTGTTTAGGTACTTTACTTTGAAATCATTCAAGATGTCACAATACATGATGTTGGTAGGAGCGTTGTCCAGCAGGCACTTAATTTCTTCAATTGATGAAAATGAGTTCTCCTCTGCTACTGAGATGCCAGTTCTTCTTGAACCAATTGTGCCGTTATCAGTTCCATTTTCATGAGTTTCTTGCATAGAGTGCTCCTTGCTTATTATTCCTAATTACTAGTCATTTAGAACTTCAAGAACTCGCCTTACATCGATAATGCTTATTAGATTACCTGGAGTTTTATAAATTCCATCCATAAACTTTGCGACTTGAGATGAAACCGTATCAGGTGTCGGCTCGAATGCATCACTGCTGAGTTCGATTACATCGCCTATTTGGTCAACTAAAAGAGAGATGAGAAATCCATCCAGACGGCAGACGACATTCATAAACTCGGGAGGCGCTGGCTCCTTAAGTTCAAATAAATCTTTTAGACTCACCGCGGTAGCAATCTGACCTCTGAGGTTGATGAGACCATGGATATAGATCGGCGCAAGGGGGACGTTGGTGATGGGTAATGACTTAGTCACTTCTTGAACCGATCGCACATCAATTCCGTAGAGTCGGCCCGCAACCGTGAAAGTCGAGAATTGGACTGCTTCTCGGTTACGGTCTTGAGCTGGAGATTCACGTTCATTAGTGGGTCGAGGTTCGTTCATGAGACACCTCCTGGATGGCTTCTATGAGCTGATCGCTTTTGAGCTTTTCTAAATAACGACTAAAGCCGACTTGTTTTCCTTTTTCGATGTCAGCTTCTCGTACTCTGGTAGTCAAAGCAATGAGTGGAATTTGAGCGAATTCCTTGATTGACTTGATTTTGGCTGCCAGTTGAAATCCAGTCATTCTTGGCATTTCAATATCGGTGAGCACCAGGTCAAATTCACCTGGCTGAGATGATTCTAGAATTCTGAAGGCTTCCTCACCGTCCACTGCATGCGTCACTACATATCCTTGAGCCAATAAAATCTTTTTTACTTGTTTAACAAAAAAACCGGTATCTTCAGCAAATAGGATTCGCAGTGGCTTAGACTCTGTGTTTTTTTGACTGAGGGAGCCGGAGGTCGAACCTTCCTTTTTAGGGCTTGTGCTGTTTGATCCTGTGATCAAGTCAATCAAGCCCAGAACGTCGATTACCGTCGAGACTTCTTTGCCAATGATCATATTTCCCAAGATTCCTGGCTTATCGTGAATTGGGTCTTCGATTTCATGATCGGCCATGAGAATGTCGATAATCTGGTTCACTTCGATTCCGAACAGTCGATTACACTTCTGAACTACAATTACGGGGAATTTTTGAGACTCGGAGGTTGCTGCAACGTTTCCTTCATTTGTACTTGGGTCAAATCCTAGCATCTTGTTCAGAGAAATGAGGGGGAGTACTGCATTGCGATATTGGACGATTCGGTAATTGCCCGAAGTCTCAATGTCAGATTGCGAGAATTCCTCGAGGCGTTGCACTAGACAAAGGGGAATCGAGAAGTGGCCTCCTGATTTGAGACCAAATGAGAGCATTTCTTGCGACTCCAGAGCTGCACGCGCTCGAAGATGAGAGGCAAGTTGCGTGGTGTCTTGATTTCTAGTGCGATTCAAAGCGAGATTAGCTTTGGTCGCAATTCCTAGGACGTCGAAGATCAGTGAGACGCTGCCATCGCCCATGATCGTTGCCCCTGAGTAGATTAAAAGTTTTTTAAAGAATTTAGCCAGGGGCTTTACCACGATATCTGCGGTGTCTAAGATCTCGTCGACAATCAAGCCGAAAGGCCCTGAATCCGTAGCCAGGACTACGATGTTAATTCCATTTTCAATTTGATTTTTTAATTTCTCTTGGAGATTGCAGCCCTGTTCCTCCTTTAATACTTCATCAAGAGAGACCAAAGGGAGTAAGTTGCCCCGGAGTCGGAATACCGGCTTGCCCTGCAGGAACTCCAGCTTGTATTGGCCTTCGGCTGAGTCCACGCGAACCAGCTCAAGGAGTTTTACTTGAGGAATGGCAAAGCGACTTTCTTGATAGCTAACGATGAGTGCCGGCACAATTGCCAGTGTGAGGGGAATTTTAAGCCGGATGGTGGTCCCGCGGCTGGGTTCACTTTTTAAATCCACCGTCCCACCGATTTTTTCGATATTGGTTTTGACTACGTCCATCCCAACGCCCCGGCCTGAGACCTCGCTCACGTGCTCAGCGGTTGAGAACCCTGGCAGAAAAACGAGTTGATAAATCTCTCGTTCGGTGAGGGTGGGGCCCTTCTCTGGAGTAATTAGCTTTTTCTCGATGGCCTTGCTCAAGAGTTTCTTTGAATCAAGACCTTTACCGTCGTCCGATACTTCGATGACGACCTGGCCGCTTTCTTGTTGGGACCGTACACGGATCTTACCCAGGGGGGGCTTTCCTCTCTGTCTCCGTTCAGCTGGGTTTTCAATGCCGTGGTCGCATGCATTGCGGATAATGTGCGTGATGGGGTCTTTGATGGCCTCGATGAGAGTTTTGTCGAGTTCGGTTTCTGCGCCTTCAATTGAGATTTCGATCTGTTTTTCTAGATCCCTCGCCAGTTCGCGGACGAATCGGGTAAATTTGGAGAGAATGCTCCCAATGGGCTGCATTCGCGTCTTCATGACTTCCTCTTGCAGTTCGCTGGTCACTAGATCTAATTTTTGACTCAGATTGAGCAGTGTGAAGTCTTCATGCTCGTGTGAATACTGAAGGACTTGATTTCGGACAAGGACCATCTCACCAACGAGGTTCATGAGGCGATCCAGTAATGAAACTTGTACACGGATTGAGGAGTTGGAATCCTGTCCAGGTGGATTGGCGTCATCTTTACCTGAGGCGCCAGTGAGGTTTGCTTCTGCATAGATAGGAAGTGGCTGAGTTGGATTGGACATAGGCACTTCTGTTGGAATGGCTGGGTCAGTTTGAGGTTCTTCAAGGTAAGGATGATGCAGAGGGGCATTCTGTTGGTGGTTCTTCGAGATCGATTGAAACATTTGATCAAGCCGACCTAAGTCTTCACTCGTTCGTTCTTGTCTTTCGATGGTCATGAACGTGTCTTTAGCGACTAGGACGTCTGCATGAAAGTAACGCACGACTGATTCGATCAGTCGACTGACAGTGAAGTGAATGAGAACGATTTCAACCGGCGGATTTTGACTGGGTTCCTTTGCTGCTTTGATCAGGCGAACAATGAGATCTAAGCACGCAAATAGGCTATCGATCCAATCTGAGCTAAGGACGAGATTACCTCGACGCACAGGCTCAAGAGAAGCCTCCATTGCATGGGCAATTTGTGCAATTTCAGAGAAGTTAAAGAGTTGCGCCGTCCCTTTAACTGTGTGGATATCGCGGTAGAAAGAGTCAATTAGGTTTGGGTTTTGTTTTTTGCCGTCGAGCTCGGTTAGGTATTGCGAGACCCGTCCCATGATTTCTTCGCTTTCAGCGTAGAACTCTTGATAAGACTCTTGAGACAATAGCTCACTCATTTACAACGAATTTCCCGTAGTATTTAGGATTAAGGTTATTAAAATTTTCAGATTCTTTAATTCTAAAAAAAATAATTAAAAATAGAAAGAGAATAATTCAATTTTATAAATTGAATCCCGATATTATATCTAGGTCCAGCAAAGACGCAGGATCTGATTTTTTCACAAGGATGCTGATTATGTCGATGAGTCAATCCCTACTAAAACGCTCTTTTCAGCCGATTCTCCCAATCGCAGACGATTTTGTTGACCATTTTTATGGAGAGCTTTTCTCGGCTCATCCTGAGCTTAGATCACTTTTTTCAGTCGAACAGTTTTCGAAACAAAAAGAGAACCTGCCGGTAGCGTTAGCTTTTGTGATTGAAAATATTCAAGACTCCGAACGAGTAGGGAGCTATCTTAGGGAGATGGGCAAGGCGAGTGTTGCGCGAGGGGCAAAGCCTGAGCATCTTGATTGGGTAGGGCAAGCGTTCTTAGGGTCTCTTCGTTACTTTTATTCTGATAACTGGACCCACGAGCTTCAAGTCGCCTGGTCGGCAGCCGTTCAATTCATTTCGGATGGGCTGACTCAAGGAATGTTGGAGCAAGTGGCTCTGCACCAGAACTCGGATCAGGGGACAAATAGGACCGAACTTGAAGCTGCAGTAAGTCCAGCCAGCGCTCAGCACGAGGAGGTTGCGTCGATTCAGGCTGCCGCCCCTGTGCCCGCCCCAGCAGATTTGATCCAAAGTAGCCCCCGCGAGAGTGAGCCCCTTCGAGCTCGAGTAGACCAGCTCGCCTCTGAAGTCCTGATCAACTCCATGAAGCGCCAGGCTGAGGATATTGCCGTCCAGGTCGTGGCCAACCTGAAGGAGACCTTCCTGACTCATCTGGTTGCCCAGATCGTCCAAGAAGAAATTAAGAAGCAAGCCGCTTTTTGCGTCACGGATATCCTGAAGGCTGCTGTCGAGGCTGAAGCTAAGCGGTTGATCCCCGAAAGTGGGGAGGATCGAGCCACCTTTACGGGGCGTTCATCCTACGCAAATCAAATTGCTTAATTTCGCTGTCGATCTGCTTTCGATAAACTATTGACAGCAGACAAGCTAGATCGTATTGTTCCGCCTATCAATTAATGGAAAGATGGCCGAGTGGCTGAAGGCGCACGCTTGGAAAGCGTGTTATGGGTAACACCATACGAGGGTTCGAATCCCTCTCTTTCCGCCATAAAAAAAGCCTGCATCGCGAAAACGAGGCAGGCTTTTTTATTTTCAGTGGTCGATTTTCGCTACGAGCGACTACGACCTTCGCGATTTTTGATCTGATCCGAGATCCATTCTTCAAACGCAGCAAGGGTCATGGAGACCTGTGCTTCCTGTCCGAATTTTCTCAGAGTCACGGTTCCGTCCGCTTGTTCCCGCTCTCCGATGATCAAGAGGTTCGGGATTTTTTGTTTCGAAGCATTTCGGATCTTCTTGCCCAGGGTATCTGGTGAGAGTTCGATTTCAGCTCGAATCATTTTTGATCGCAAGGAGGCGACCACTTTTTCACCGTACTCGTTGAACTTGTCACTCACGGTAATCACACGAGTTTGAACAGGGGCGAGCCACGTTGGGAAGGCGCCACCGTAATGTTCAATCAAGAAAGCGATGAAGCGTTCATGGGTTCCTAGTGGAGCTCTATGAATGATGTAGGGTCGATGCTCTTGGTTGTCAGCGCCGATGTATTTAAGATCGAGGCGTTCGGGGACTGCGAAATCGAGCTGGTTTGTGCTCGCTGTTTCTTCCCGGCCCGTGACGGTTTTGAATTGGAAGTCGATCTTAGGTCCGTAGAAAGCGGCTTCGCCTTTTCCTTCTTTGAACGGAAGGCCACTGTCTAACATGGCTTCGTAAACCACTTTTTGGGTCCACTCCCAGGCCTCAGGGTTGTTGACGTATTTTTCTTTGCCCTTTGGGTCTTCTGGATCCCAGGTCGAAAAGCGCATCGAATAGTCAGTGATATTTAAAATATCATAAACTTCCTTGTGCATTTGCATGACGGAAAGAAATTCTTTTTTGATCTGATCTGCGGTGCAGTAAATATGTGCATCGTTCATGCACATGCCACGGACGCGGAGTAATCCAGAAAGGGCGCCTGAGTCTTCAAACCGGTAGACTTGTCCATATTCTGCGAGACGAAGAGGAAGCTCTCGATAGCTTCTCATTCGTGCGGCAAAAATTTTGTGATGGTGAGGGCAATTCATCGGCTTAAGACAGTAGGTCTCTTTGGTCTCGGTGCTGTCCTCAGGGCTTCCGGTCGTGTGTCGCTCTTTGATTTCCATGAATGGATACATGTGAGCAGCATAATAAGGAAGGTGTCCTGTTTGATAATAGAGGTCTGTTTTAGCAAGGTGTGGGGTGGCTACGCGCTGGAATCCTGCTTTGAATTCAAGCTCCTTCATCATCTTTTCGAGTTCGTCGCGGATCACAGTGCCATTGGGGAGCCAGAGGGGTAGTCCTTTTCCGATGGAGTCGTCGATGAAGAAAATATCGAGCTCCTTGCCGAGTTTTTTGTGATCTCGCTCTTGGGCTTCTTTGTAAGCTTTGAGTTGGGCATCGAGCTCTGCCTTGGTTTCAAATGCCCAGGCATAGATTCGAGTCATCATGGCATTCTTAGAGTCACCCCGCCAGTAAGCGCCTGCCAAGCTGCGGAGCTTGAACCCTTGCTGGGGTAAGTTTCGGCTGCTTTCAACGTGTGGTCCTTCGCACATATCGAGAAAAGGACCAGTTCGGTAAAAAGTGAGGTTTTGAAGGTCTTTCTTTTCGAAAAGCTCCTCGGCATATTCTCGTTTGTACGGCTCTCCCATTTCATTCAGTCTTGCGAGGGCTTGCTCTTTGGGGAGCTCTTCGCGAGCGAATACGTGGTTCTCCTGAATGAGGCGGCGCATTTTCTTTTCAATTTCAGGGAAGTCTTCTTCAGTGATCGGTGAAGGGAGAATAAAATCATAATAAAATCCATCATCGATCGGAGGACCAAACCCGAGTTTGGTACCAGGCCTCAACTCCAATACGGCTTCTGCCATGATGTGGGCCAAGCTGTGCCGAATTCGATAGAGAGAATCTGAAACTGAAATATTTGAATGAGCGCTCATAGGTGACCCGTTGTACGGGATTTTCCGAGTAAATTCAAGGTAGCAGGCGCGCCAAGAGGCGCTGGCTCGGGGGAGTAGGGATTTTTTAGAGTGAGATACTTGACTAAATAGATCATGTATATTAAAAAGAAGGAGGCAGGTCAATAGTGACACTGGTGCCGAAGCTGGAGAGGTATTTATGCTGGAAGTCGTGAAATCAGAGAAAACCCCCCTGGACGAACAATATGTTCAATCTTGGCTGAAAGTTCCTCAAGCAACCCGAATCGCTCTGTATCCAGAATTTGGGGCGAAGTTTCTGAGACGGCTTTCTCAATTGGACGCCGAGATTCAATCCGAAATTAAACTCACCCTCTCATCGGATCAACTCACGATTTTGGATCCTCCATTTCTGCCGTGGGCCGAGATTCAGCCGTACTTGATTGTTTTTGAGCGGAAGGCCAAGGCATTGGTAAAGAAACTCAAACGAGAATTATCTGACTATCCTCAGGCGCTGGTGCAGATCATCGCCGAAGAAACGACTCAGCAAATCGTTTATGCTCGAGTTGGAGCTACGAGGCCTGGACTCATTGATTCAAGCGTATTAGTTGAAATCTCTCGACTAGGGAACACGGTTTCCGGTGTTTCGATTCAGTCGATTCGCAGCGATGAGCAGGGGGATCTTGAAATTCGATTTTCCCTTTTTGATTCTGTTTTTTACCCATTAATTCACTAGTTTTTATCAAATTTTTGCTGATTTCGGAGTTGGAATGGCAGGGCAAGGAGCATGAGTCCGAGGCTCCCTCCTCCTAAGATTGTTCGGAAAAGAATCAGATCTCCGAGATCGACTCGATAGGCCAGGTAAAGATAAAAGCCTGATTTCACATAAAGATAGAAGATCCAAATCCAGGTCAATCGCCGAAGCCTTGGGTCATCTGGGGCTTTTAGTTTGGGCTGAATTGCTTTGGGCAGTGCTTTGACGAGCTCGTAGGCCAATGGGAGTCTAGCCCAAGTGGCGAATAGAGTGAAACTGGCTATCCCGAAGTTTTGAGCAAAGGGCTCAAAGCGATAAACCTGAGGAGTTTTGAGCCAGAGGTCGATCCCACCAAACAGGACCGTAAATCCTGAGGCAAAGATGAAAATAGGCGAAGGTCGCACTTTAAAAATCAGATGGCTCAGGGCTTGAAGCAAAGACACGACAACAGCAAAGCCGATCGCTGGCTTGGGTCCCCATTCGTGAAAGGCCCAGTAGAATGTGGCGGGTGTAGCGAGGTTCAGGAAAAAATAGATGAGTCCTTGCTTTACTTGCTGCCAGGGCAGGGTTTTCACCTGCTGAGGGTACCTTTGTGAATTGCGTCATTACAAGCCACAAGGCGGAGGTTAAGTCGTTGGTTTGGCTTGACACTCAGTGTGTAAACATATAAGCATCCGTTTATGCTTCTTCCAGTCCCATCTCAACCTAAGTCCACCGTCTATCCATCGAGCGAGGGCCCTGAGTACGAGCAGCAAAAATTTTTGCTCCTGGCTCAGACTTTTCAGGCTTTGGGAGATTCTAGTCGGGTTCGCATCGTTTGGCATCTGGCTCAAAAAGAGTACAAAGTCGGGGAGTTAGCCCAGGTTTTGGGAATGAGTCAGCCGGCTGTGAGTCACCACCTTCGAACTTTAAGGCAGCTGCAATTAGTTAAGGTTCGCCGCGAGGGTCGGATCTCTCATTACGCTTTAGATGATCGCCATATCAATCGATTGCTTCAAGAAGGCATGGAGCACGTCGAGGAGTTGTTGTGAAGACTACACGGCTAGGACAGCTCGAGGTAGGTCAAAAAGGAAGAATTGTTCGCGTCGGTTCCGATGCGGACTCGCCTGATTGGGTGCAGCGATTGATGGCCTTAGGATTCTTAGAGGGCTCTGTTGCAGAAGTGGTTCACCAAGCACCATTTGGAGGTGATCCCGTGGCAGTGAGAGTCAGGGGAACTCTTTTGGCATTGCGGCGACAGGAAGCCAATGCGGTTGAGGTAGTACAGTATGAATGAGACCCAAAGTCTGCAAAAAGTAAGCGCACAAAAAGGATCATCCCAGGTCCGAGCAAAAGCTCCTGTTTTAAAAACCATAGCACTCGCAGGGAACCCCAATTGCGGTAAAACTGCTTTGTTTAATGCGATCACAGGCGGACGGGCAAAAGTCGGCAATTATCCTGGCGTTACGGTAGAGAGAAAAGAGGGGCGAGTTCGTACTCCGTCTGGAGTGGAGCTGAGGATTGTTGATTTGCCCGGGACCTATAGTCTCGACGCAAAAACGCCGGACGAAATCATCACTCGAGATGTGTTGTTTGGGGTGGATGAGCGGGTTGAGAAATCTCCTGACCTATTGATTGCCGTAGCCGACGCGACTCAGCTCGAGAGAAATCTCGGATTGGTGCTTGAACTGAGAAAGTTAGGTCGGCCGATCGTTTTGGCTCTCAATATGATGGACATCGCCGAGCAGCGCGGTTTGGATCTTGATTTGGAAGTGCTCTCGCAAGAGCTTGGGGTTCCAATTGTTCCGACAGTGGCGCCAAAGCAGCAAGGGGTTTCTGCTTTGCTTCTTGCTGTCGAAAAGAAACTCGACGATGAAGCGCTAGCAATTCCAGTAGCAATTTTTCAATCCACTCCAGATGAAATCCGAAACCGATTTTCGGAAGTTGATCGGATTCTTAACTTGGCGACCCGCAAAAAATCATCCCCCACCGTTTGGACGGATCGACTGGATCGCATCGTGCTTCATCCGGTTTGGGGAAGTCTGATTTTGTTTTGCGTGTTTGGTCTCATGTTCCAGACTATTTTTAATTGGGCTGAGATTCCTAAGGAATGGATCGAGTCCCAAGTGCAAGGTCTCGGCCAGTTGGTGGATCAATTGATGGCACCTGGACCTCTGAAAAGTCTCCTCACAGATGGCGTGATCTCGGGAGTGGGCTCGGTGATTGTTTTTTTGCCACAGATTAGTTTATTGTTTTTGTTTATCCTATTTTTAGAAGATTGCGGATATATGCCTCGCGCAGCTTTCTTGATGGACAAATGGATGGGCAAAGTTGGATTGCATGGCCGCGCCTTCATCCCTCTTCTGTCTTCGTTCGCTTGTGCAGTACCAGGAATTATGGCGACTCGGACCATTGAAAATCGCCGGGATCGTCTCACGACGATTCTTGTTGCGCCGCTCATGACATGTTCGGCGAGACTGCCAGTCTACTCGATGCTGATTGCAGCCTTCATTCCCAATCGTGAAGTGATCGGACCGTTTCGACTTCAGGGATTAGTCATGTTTGGCCTTTATTTGGCCGGTATTTTTGCTGCTCTTGGAGTTGCGATGCTTTTGCGGTCGACTGTTTTTAAGGGACCCAAGCCCATGCTTTTGATGGAGTTGCCGACCTACAAGTGGCCTGATGCCAAGAGTATCGCTCTTGGGCTTTTTGAGCGTGCCCGACTTTTTGTGGCTCGAGCAGGTACGGTGATCTTATCTATTTCAATTCTTCTTTGGTTCTTGTCTTCTTATCCAAGGCCCCCGCAAGGGGCCGTGGAGCCAGCTATTTCTTACAGTTATGCTGGGAAAATTGGTCAGGGACTTGAGCCTCTGGTGAAGCCGATTGGATTCAATTGGAAAATTGCAGTCGCTTTGATTCCTAGTTTTGCCGCCCGAGAAGTGATGGTTGGCTCACTCGCTACGGTGTATGCCGTGGGTGATCAAAAAGAGGGAGCAACGGAACTTTTGGGGGATCGCTTGGCTCGGGATTGGAGTTTAGCCACGGCTCTCAGCCTCCTAGTTTGGTATATTCTGGCTTGCCAGTGTCTCTCAACCTTAGCGGTAACCCGCCGGGAAACTAATTCATGGAGATGGCCTGCTGTGATGCTGATTTACATGACTACGTTGGCTTACCTCGGGTCTTTTGTGACTTATCAATTAGCCATGTACTTGGGGTGGGGCTGAGGAATCAGAAATGACGCAAGAGTGGATAGCCCTTTCGATTGTTGCCTTGAATCTCTTTTGGCTTTTGCGCCGTTTTTATCGAGGACACCTCGCAGAGCCTCTGTCTCAGTGGTTTTTAAAGCACGGACGAATCAAATGGGCGATGCAAGTGCGGCAACATCGAAGTGTTCAGTCAGGGTGTGATCAATGCAAAAACTAATTAAGAAGGCCATCGTAGTTCATTCGGGGGGGATGGATTCGAGTATCTGTTTAGCTGAATCCATTCAGGAATTCGGAAGGGAGCAAGTACTCAGTCTGACGTTTTCTTATCAGCAGAGACATTCCAACGAGATTCTCCAAGCACGCTTGATCTGCGAACAGTGGCAAGTGGATCACACAGAGTTAGATTTGAGCTGCTTGAACCAAATTACGGAGAATTCACTTACGCGGCACTCGCTGCCAATTGAATCTCAGCCTGGTCAGCCGCCTAATAGTCTTGTTTTGGGACGAAATGGCCTAATGGCCCGACTTGCGGCGATTCACGGACACTCCCTCGGGGCGAGGGTGATTTATATGGGGGTCATCGAAGTTGAGTCGGCTAATTCAGGATACCGAGATTGCTCGCGCCTTTATATGGATCAGATGCAGCAAATTCTTCGAATGGATTTGGATGATGCGAATTTCGAAATTCGCACCCCTCTGGTTTTCATGACCAAGCGACAGACTTTAGAGCGGGCCCATGCCCTCGGAGTTCTCGAGTTTCTCCTCGAAGAAACAATCACTTGCTATGAGGGCCAACCCAAAGAGGGCTGCAGACGTTGTCCTGCTTGTTTGCTGAGAAACGAAGGGATCGCTGAGTTTCTTCTCAGTCACCCAGAAGTTCAGTTTTCTTACCGAGCTGCGCTGACGGGGTCAGGCGTTGACAGGCCTGTTTGAATGATGGAGGAATTTTCCAAACCATGGGCATCATGGGCATTATGGGTATCCTGGGGTTTTTGTTCTTTTTTCCACTTTACAGCAACGCCCTGAAGCAGGATTTGTCCTTCAAACCCATCGTCTGAGCACTCGGCCGTGGGATAAGTCTCTTGGCGGCCATCTTCGAGAAATACGACCGATTTTACGTCGACCACGGCATCGGCACCCTTGCTGAGCGCCGCTTGAACGAGCTGCCGCACTGCCTTGTTGTAGTAATTTTTACAAAGCGCAGACTCTTCACGGTTAGGATCGAAAGATTGGAAGTTAACCTTTGCTTTTACCCATCCGAGAGGCTGAAAAGGGCGCTTCACCGCCGTAATAAAGGCGTTTTTATTAGGAAATTCAAACGACTCATACCTTGCCTCTGGAATGGTCCCACAGCCTAACAGCGTGCAACTGAGAGCCCATCCCAAGTGTCTAGGGTTCAATGTACTCAAAGGTTTGCTTTCTGAAGTTTCGGAGCACCCACTTCTTGCCCTCGTGCTTGACTACGTACTGAGGCAATAAGGGGATTTTTCCGCCGCCGCCTGGGGCATCAATGACAAAATGAGGCACTGCCATCCCGCTGGTCCAACCCCTCAAGTGTTCAATAATATTGAGGCCAGTCTCCACTGGGGTTCGGAAGTGACTGATGCCCTGCGAGAGGTCACATTGGTAAATGTAATAAGGCCGGACTCGCATCATTAAGAGTTTATGATTGAGTTCCTTGACGATTTTTGGATCATCATTGATTCCCTTGAGCAAGACCATCTGATTGTGCAGGATGCAGCCGGCGTCTGCTAATCGGGCGCAGGCGTCAAAAGCTTCCTGGGTGCACTCTTTTGGGTGGTTAAAATGAGTATGAACAAAAACTGGATGGTATTTTCTCAGCATGTCGGCAAAATTTTGGGTGATGCGCTGAGGAAGAGTGACTAGATTGCGAGTTCCAATTCTGAATATCTCAATGTGGTCCATTGCTCTCAGTCTTGAAAGGATGTACTCCAGGCGATCGTCCGAGTTGGAGAGTGGGTCGCCTCCGGAGATTACCACGTCTCGGACCTCCTTATGGGCTTCGATATAAGCGAGGCCGTCTTCGAGTTGCTTGTTCGCTGCAGATGAGGATGGATCAGAGACTTTTCTCTTACGAGTGCAGTGCCGGCAATACACTGGGCAGTTGTGTGTGGTGTAAAAGAGGACGCGATCGGGATACCTATGGGTAATACCAGGTACCGGCATGTCTCGTTCCTCGGCGAGAGGGTCTTCGAGGTCGCTCGGAAGAATTAGAAGCTCACCCTTCGTCGGCACAGATTGGAGTCGAACGGGGCAGTGAGGATCATTGGGGTCCATTAATGAGGCATAATAAGGAGTGATCCCCATATTGAACATATCGTGGGACTGAGCAAATGCTTCGCGTTCCTCGGGTGAGACTTGAATGACTTTTTCAAGTTGCTCCATGGTTTTGATGCGCTTTTGCTGCTGCCAAACCCAGTTGTTCCAGTCTTTATCTTCAACATCTTTCCAAATTTCAGGGCGAAGAGCACTTTTGAAACGATCTCGAACTGTATTCTTGGTGACGATATTAAAAGCCATTTAGATTGATCCCCCTCAATCGATTCAATTTTGAATTTGCCAGAATTACAAAATGAAAACAAGGGTATGAAGAATAAGGTCTCGATTTAAATTAAAAATGTTTATTTTATAGGCTTAAAAAAATGACGCACTAGGTTGAAAAAGACACTCTTTAATCGTACAATTTAATCAAGTATTCATAAAACCCTGCCGATGTTAGGAATGAGGAACAAACGATGGAACCTATTCATGTGTTGGTAATTGAACCTGAACAAAGCACTCGAGAACAATTGAAGACTGCTCTTCAGCTCAACGGGCAAGTGGAACTCCACTTGAGTTCATCAGCCGAAGGTGCTGCTGAAATGCTGACCCGTCGAAACGAATGGGCGTTGATTGTGTTGAATGTCTGGTTGCCTGGTAGAGACGCTTTTTCACTCATTCAAGAATGGAAACAAAGAAACCCAAAAACTCAATTTATCCTACTCAGTCAAGATGCAAGCAAAGATGAGCTGGTGAAGGCGCTTCGATTGGGAGTGACTGATTATTTTGAGAAGCCTTTCGCTTTGGCTGAGTTGAGGGGTGCAGCTGAACATGCAATTCATAAATATTTAGAAGTTGCTCCTGTGATCTCGATTCGACGGGATCGGAGTCCTGATTACCGGGAGCCGAGAGCGGAATCGACAGAGTCGACTCCCTCCGAAACGTCGCAAGTCATCTACCTCAAGAACCCACGTATGTCGTCTGATCTTGAGGAGTCGATTGATTTGCCGACAACTGTTGCCACGACCTTGGCTAGCTATACATTGATGAAGAAAAAATGGATTGAGAGTTTTGAGGTCGATTATCTTTCTCAACTCTTGAACCACCATAGCGGAAACGTTTCCGCAGCGGCTCGCGCAGCTCGATTGGATCGGAGTAATTTTTTAAGATTGCTTAGAAAGTACGGTCTTAAAGCTGAGGCTTACCGAGCTAAACTGGCTGCTTGATGGCGGAGGAATTTTTTCATGGCTGCTGACAGGAACGAAGCTGAGAAAAATCCCTTTTTTAAAATTGACGATCTCAGAAGTATTCAGTTGTCGATTCAAGGTAAAAACTCTACATCGAGGATGCCGTTTGATGAGGGAGTACTTCGATTAACTGAAGTTTTTGAGGATGGTATTTGGATCGAAGCGCCCATTCGTTCTTGTTCGATTGGGCATTCTTTAGTTCTTGATATTCAGGCTAGAAAGGCTTCGAAGAAGTCTGCAGAAAAGCTTGAGAGCAAGATTCATGTGCTCGGTGTAATTGCTGAGGTTGATACCGATGCAGCAGGGGCAAAAAAAGGAGTTCAGCATGTAAAAGTTCGATTTAAAGAGTTTTCAATTAAAGATTGGAAAGCTCTTTTGAAGTTCCTTTCTGAAAAGCAATTTAATCTCAATCTGCTAATGAAGAGGACTAGAAAGTAGTTCTAGCTGGAATTGATTTATGAAGAAAGCTGAAGAACAAAATCTTGCCGAGTTCTTGAAATCTGCAAGAATTGTGATTTCTGTGACTCCTGCTAGCAGTGGCAGAGAGCTGAGAAAGCTTTTTTTGAAAATAGGTGCTCTACCGAATCAAGTGATCGCTACGGAAAATTTTGAAGAGGCAAAAAAAGAGGTCTCATCTAGTCCAACTCATATTTTCATAGTTGAGATGGATTTCGGCGAAAAAAGTGGACTGGATTTAATCGAATATCAGGAGAAGAACTTTAAAAACCGAAGTGAAATTGCCACGATTGTGGTGACATCAGGCCCCAGTAATGCTTCGATAGGGATGATGGCTGAAGCCAATGTGGATGCCGTACTGTTGAGGCCACTGACATTTGATAATTTTAAACAAGCTGTTGATCAGGCTCTTGAAAATAAGATGAGTCCTTCGCCCTATTGGCGACTCCTTGAAGAGGCTAAAGTTTTTTTTAATTCAAATCAGTTCGAAAAAGCAGTTCCAATCTTCGAGGAGTCTAAATCAAAGCACCCAAAGCCGACACTTGCATTTTATTACCTAGGTCTGATCCATAGGACAAAAAACGAGATTTCCGAAACGATTCGGTGCTTTGAGGAGGGTTTGAGATTAGATCCAAAGGACTATCGATGTTTAATTGGGATGTTGGACACACGGATTCAACGCCTAGAATGGGATGAGGCATATAAAGCCGCTACCCGATTTCATGCTGATTACCCCGTGAGTTTGAAGCGAATCCCAGGTTTGGTGAGACTTTCAGTTCACTGTGGAAAGTACCCAGATATTTTAGATTACTATAAAATTTTTAAGGATATTGAGAAAAGAGATCCAATGCTCTGTCGAGTGGTCGTCGCTGGGATGCTCATCTGTGCGAAGTTCCTTTTCAAAAAACCGGATGCCCTGGCTAGTCTTAAGGTTTTGAAGGACGCTGCAAAAATTTCATCAGAGTGTGGCACGCTTCAGGCCGATGTCCTTCGTTATTTTGTTCAGCTTGGGTATTATCTCGAAGGGATGGAATTCTTGCCAAAGATTCCTCAGGATCTCCGTCGGAAACCAGAGATTCGGCTTCTTTGTCTCGAATTGTATAGTTTAGCTGGTCAAGATGAACTGGTCCTGCAAGAGGGGGCTGAACTCCTGAAGCTGGAGATCAAAACGGAAAAAGTGTATCAGCTTTTAACCTCATCCTCTCAGAAGCTAAATCGTTCCGATGAGTCCATCGTTCAGTTGCTGCGAGAGAATAGTCAGGTTCCGCAAGTGGATCAGTCGACAGCCGAAAAAGTTGGGTGGTTTAAAGGTTTATTGAAGCGGTAAGGAAAGTTAGAACCCCAAAAACAATAAAGGACCCAAAGGCAGAGCCTCTGGGTCCTTTACAGCCACGGGAACCTCATTCAGTGTGTGTGGGGGGGGGGAAGTGGGGCACCCGTGGAAAACGTCAAATTGTGAAAACGTTATATAGCGATTCGAAGTCCGTGGCAAGAGAAAAATTAAAAAATTCTCTCCCCGGCGATCCTATCGTCTTGATGGGCTTTTTTTGAGCTCTTAGCCTCTTAGGCGCCCATGATGTGGGCACCGCTATCGACATAAAGAGTACATCCAGTCATGTGCTTTCCAAGAGGGGAGCACAGAAATGCCGCCAAAGCGCCGACATCCTCGGCTGAAATCGTCTCATGGAGGGGGGTTTTTTGCTCAGCTGCAGCTAGCATCGTCCTGAAATCTCGAATCCCCGCCGCCGCCAGGGTCTTAACTGGGCCTGCAGAGATGGCATTGACGCGGATTTTCTTGGTTCCTAGGTCGTAAGCCAAGTACCTGACTGAGGCCTCGAGGGCGGCTTTTGCGACGCCCATGACGTTATAGTTAGGGACAACTTTCTCAGCGCCGTAGTAGGAGAGGGTGACGATTGAGCCATTGCGACCTTCCATTAAAGGCTCTGCGCGTTTCGCGGTAGCTACGAGACTGTAAGCACTGATGTCCATAGCCATTTTGAATCCTTCACGAGAGGTATTTACAAAGCGACCCTCGAGGTCCTCTTTATTTGCAAAAGCAACCGAGTGAATCAAGTAGTCAAGATGACCCCAGCGATCTTTCACTTGCTGGAACAAGGCATCGAGTTGCTGATCATCAGCTACGTTACAAGGAGCGATGATTTCAGCTTGAACTGATTCGGCTAAGGGCCGCACCCGTCTCTCAAGAGCGTCACCTAGGTAGGTGAATGCAAGTTGAGCTCCGCCTTCGTGAAGATGTTGGGCGATCGACCAGGCAAGACTGCGTTCGTTAGCAACACCTAAGATCAGAGCTTTTTTACCTTCGAAAGGTTTTCCAGATAGAATGGCCATAGTTCTCCTCGATTTCTTTGGAGTTTTATAAGCTTGTAGAGATTTGGAAAGCAAGGGGGAAGTGAACATTGGTTTTGGTTGCATTTTCACTAAAAAAGATTAGGTTGATCGCCAGGCGGAGTTCAAACTATGGCACTCGTGGTTCAAAAGTTTGGCGGTACCTCAGTAGGATCAATCGAGAGAATTCAGCATGTTGCCCGATTGGCACTGGATTCCCAAGCTCGAGGGGATGATGTCGTTCTAGTGGTGTCGGCCATGTCCGGCGAAACGAATCGCTTGGTTGAGCTGGCCATGCAGATCCGCCCGATTCCCTTTTCTCAAGAATATGACTTATTGATTTCTAGTGGTGAACAGATCGCAGTGGGTTTGGTAACTCTTGCGATTAATACCGAAGCTGAAAAACGGGGATGGCTCAAAAAAGGTGAGATCGCAGCAAAGGGGTTGCTGGGCTATCAGGTTGGAATTTTTACAGACAGCATCTTCTCTAAGGCTCGAATTCAGGGCATTGATACGACTCGATTGAAAAGTCTGATCTCAAATCGAGTGATTCCCGTGATCGCGGGTTTTCAAGGGGTTGACCCCGAGAGTAATATTACGACTTTGGGTCGGGGCGGTTCAGATACGAGTGCAGTGGCTATTGCCGCGGCTCTAAAGGCAGATGATTGTGAAATTTACACCGACGTCGATGGAGTTTATACCACCGATCCTCGACTTTGCTCGGATGCCAAAAAGCTCGACCGAATTTCTTACGAAGAGATGATGGAGTTGGCGAGCTTAGGAGCCAAAGTGCTACAAATCCGTTCAGTCGAGTTGGCGGCCAAATATCGGCTGCCTTTGCATGTGCGTTCAAGTTTTAGTTCAGTGGAGGGTACGCGAGTGGTTTCTCAAGATCTTTTAGGTGAGCAAATGGAGCAGGTGGTCGTTTCAGGCGTTGCTGCCGATGGGGCCCAGGTGAAAATGACCTTGCAAAACTTGACTGAGGGGCCTGGGGTTGCCGCGAAGATTTTTGGTGCACTTTCTCGGGCCTCAATTGTCGTGGACGTAATTATTCAGGATATTCCAGCTAGCGGAATGCTGACCATCAGTTTTACTGTGGGTCGAGTCGATCATCTCAAAGCACGTGAAGTGCTTGAAGATCTCAAAGAACAATCGCTCCCTTCCATGAGAATCGCTGAAGAGGGCGATCTCGCCAAGGTCAGTGTGGTCGGCGTCGGGATGCAACATCATCCGGGTGTAGCTTCTAAGATGTTTCAGCTTCTCGCGGATGCAGGGATTAGTATTAAGCTAATCACCACTTCAGAAATTAAAATTTCGTGCCTGATTGCAGCGGATCAGATGAAGCAGGCTGTTGAATGTCTGCATCGAGGTTTTGAGCTTCACAGAATTTGAGACGGAGAGTTCTCCTCGCTCACATCAGGCTGAAGGTTTTTTCCAAGTTCTTCCGTGATTTCCCTGAAAAATGGAATTTTTGTCTTTTCCTGGAGTGCTTTCACCTTTTCAGAAACTTCGCCTTCAAGTTGATCAATTTCGAATTCGAGCTGCTGATCCATGCGATTGAGTGTTTTTATTTTGCTAGATTTCCAACAGATTTCGAAGAACTCAATTGTAAAAATCGAACAGGTTATTGCGTAAATGACCGACAAGTGATCCTGGCTTGTCGATAAAGAGCCGATGTAAAAAGGAGATCTCGGGTCATGCAAGAAGGCCAAGAAGAGGAAAATCTGAGCGACTATCTTTTGACCTCTCCAATGGCCTTTGTCCTTTAAGGGATGCGCCTGGAGGATGAGGTCTTGACGTTTCAGTAGAAGGGCTGCCTTAAGTTGGTTATTTTTTAGGATCTGCCGAAGATTCGACTCTAGATTGAGGGACTCGGGAGCTATGTGCACCAAACGATAAAGGATCTCAATGATTTCCTGGGTTTTTGACGTCTCGTAGTCAACTCGAGAGAGCGCAGTCTCCATGAGGTAGGAGTCCTCAGTTGAGAGCGAATCCAGGATTTGAAGGGATCGGTAAACTTCTTGGAGTTGATCCCGGTGCGAGAGCGATTCCAGGTCATTTGCAAAAGTCTTCAGGTTCGGCGTGAGGACAAGGCAGATGCTCAGGGCTGCTACCCACCGTTGAATGGCAATTTTTCGCATAGGGGCTAGCAATATAATTTTGTCAGGCAATTAGGAAGTGTTAAACCAGAGCGAATTTAGAAATTTGACTGAGGAGTTTGAGTTTGAATTCGATTGGGTTGAAGTTGGCCTGCGCCGCGAGTTTATTTTTGGGTCATGAGATGGTCTGGGCTTCCGATCATTGTCTCGATCATTTTGATGATCGAAAGCCCTGTCATGGGCAAGAAGGACACTGTATTTATAATCCTGACGGAACACCGGGAGGATTTGTGGCAGAAACTGCGCAGGTGAGCTGGACTCGTTATTGGTTTCAAAAGAACCAGGATTTTTACCTCGATCCGAGTGCTGCCGTTTGTGATTCTGCTGTAGTGAAAGATGCGCATGTGGAAGCTGGCGCCCGTATCTTTGAACATGCCCGAGTTCTCAAGGGAGCCAATGTGGAAGAAGATGCTCGAGTGTTTGGGCACGCTCTGGTTTTTGGCGGAGGGGTGGTTTTTGAATTTGAGACGCTCAGGGGGTTTGACGTTCGGGTAGGCGGTCATGCGCCGATTCAGTTAGAAATGAGGCGTGTCCAAAAAAGAAATCAAGAAGCAGCGAGCCTTCTTTTAGAGTGTGCTGAAAAGCCAGAGTCCAGCGAAAAGAATTTAGAGTTTTGTAAGTCCGTGAGACGGGTGATGCAAGCACTGAACTCTCACGACACGATTGTGGAGTTGAATCGAGTTTTAAATGACCATTCAGAAACAGGGACTAGTAGAGTTTACCTTTGTGACTATTGTTTAGTTTGCCATGAAGATTTTTCTACAGAAACTTCTGAACAAAATCAGCCGACTCCACTCGTGCAAATGATTCATTGTGGTCATTACTTTCATGAAAAGTGTGTGCAAAGATGGTTTAGAAAAAGTCAGTTTTGTCCGCTTTGTAAAGAAGAAGTTGAAGGTTCAGATATTAGGTGAGGTGAGTGATGAAAGTTGCGAGTTGGAATGTAAATGGGATCCGGGCTGCTGCTCGAAAAGATTTCATTCCCTGGATGGAGGGAATGGGAGCAGATGTGGTCTGTATTCAAGAGTCAAAGGCCTCACCTGATCAATTGGGAGAAGAGCTTTTGCATCCGCATGGTTACCACTCGTATTGGCATTCGGCTGAAAAAGCCGGGTACAGCGGGGTCGCGATTTATGCTAAAAAAGAGCCCCTTCAAATCAAAATGGGGATTGATTTGCCTGAATTTGACTCTGAGGGGCGAGTCATAACGGCAGAGTTTTCGGACTTCTTCCTGGTTAATACTTATTTCCCGAACAGCCAAAGAGAGCATACTCGATTGGGGTATAAGCTTAAGTTTTGCGAAAGTATTTTTGCTTATTTAGAAGGCTTAAGATCCAAGCAAAAAAATGTGGTGATCTGCGGTGATTTTAATATTGCACACAAAACCATTGATCTTAAAAATCCAAAAACGAATGAGAATAATGCGGGTTACTTGCCTGAGGAGCGCGCTTGGATGGAGAGCTTTCTGTCCCGTGGATATGTAGACGGGTTTAGGCGATTTAATCCTCATCCGGACAATTACACTTGGTGGAGTTATCGGCCTGGAGTGCGTCAGAAGAATATCGGATGGCGGTTGGACTATTTCGTGGTTAATCAGGATTTTAAAGACCGACTGAAATCGGTGATTCACCAGCCTCAAGTTTTGGGGTCGGACCATTGTCCCGTGGTGATGGAGCTTCGCTGATTCGAGTTCGGGAGATCGGCAATTTTTCCAGGCTTGATTATTTCGCTTAAAAATTAGATAAATTGAGAGATGATGAGAAAAAGAATAGTCTTCCTCGCTTTTCTTCTCGGCTTCTTTACTCTTAGTTCCACTAGTTTCGCTGCGTTCCATCGACCAAAACTCATTGTTCTCGTTGTGATTGATCAGTTCAGAGCTGATTATCTGACCCGGTTTGAGTCTCAGTTCCTCCCTCCGATTCAAAAAGACGGTAAGTTGGGTGGATTTCGTTACTTGATGACTCACGGAGCTTATTTTCCCCAGGCCAAGTATGACGTCATAAACTCGGTCACTGCCGTCGGACATATGACGATCTCAACAGGCTCCTATCCCTATCAATCGGGGATTGTCGCTAATGAATGGTTGAATCAGGATACTCAAAAAGAGATTTATTGTACGGAAGACCCCCAGTTTCCACTTTTGGGCGGAAAAGTAGAGGCCCTCAGTGAGGGACGGTCTCCTCGAAATCTCATCGGCTCCACGATTGGAGATCAGCTCAAGCTCTCTTATCCGCATTCGAAGGTACTCAGTCTGTCCATCAAGGATAGGGCTGCAATTTTATTGGGGGGGCACACTGCTGATCTTGCGCTTTGGCTGAATCGAAAGGCAGGAGTTTGGACGAGTAGTGAGTATTATCTCCCCACTAAAAAACTCCCATCATGGGTTGAGCGGCTCAACGAGAAAACGAGGGCCTCTGGAAAACTGGTTGAGAAGCTGGGAGAGAAGTCAAAATATAAGGACTCGATTGCTTCCCCGATCGGAAACGAAATGACTGCTGAAGCTGTTGAGGCAGCGCTTTCAGCGTTCCAGCTCGGGGGGGGGAAAGATCCCGACCTTTTTGCGGTTAGCCTTTCGAGTCATGACGCTGCTGGGCATAAATACGGTCCGAACAGTGCTGAAATGGAAGAGATGACGATTTCCGATGATCGCACTCTTTCTCGGATCTTAAATGCAGTTCAGTCAACCACGCCAGGCGGGCTTAAAAATACACTGATTGTCCTGACCGGAGATCATGGTGCAGCCCCAAACGAAGAATGGTCAAAATTAATTCGGCTGCCTTATGAAAAAATTGATACGCGTCAAGCTCAGGATCAACTCAACAAGCTTTTGGAGTCTCAGTTTGGCAAGCCGAGCACTGGGTCTTGGGTCGTTGCAGAGATGGGTTTTCATTTTTATTTGAATCAGCCAGAAATTCGCAGTAAGGGATTGGACTTGGGAAAGATGGAAGCCGTTGGGAAAAGCTTTCTGAAAGCGATTCCGGGAGTGGCTCATGTTTTTACCTCTTCTGACGCTATTTCAGGTCGGCTCCCTCCCGGCAAATTCGAACGACAGATCCTGCACAGCTACTTTCCGGGGCGGAGCGGTGATCTCGTCGTGATTCCTAGGCCGTTCGTAACTCCTCTATTAGGAAATCCAAAAGCGACTACTCATGTGACGGGCTATTCTTACGATCAAACGGTGCCCATTCTCATCGCTGGGTCTCAGGTTCACTCGGGGATCTATGCGTCTCAAGCTGAAGTCATTGATATCGCTCCGACCGTCACATTTTTGGCAGGCGTAATTGCGCCAAGTTCATCTGAGGGACGAGTGCTCTCTGAAGCGATTGATATAAAATAGAATCTATTTAAAAAATAATTTTGAACTCAGTGGTCTTGCCCTTATTCTATGAAATATGGGGGACCAATGAAAAATCATCAATGGAGGGCTTACGCTCTCTCATTCGTTTTGTTCTCAATTTCTGCCTGCGGCAGTCAGTCTACGGAGTCCCGCAGTAGCCTGGTCGCGGCCTCCATTGAGCGTGATGCAGTGGTTTTTTCGGAGGGGAGCTGCGATGCAGAGTCCTCTGGGATCTGTCTAGATTTTGAAGGGGTCTCGGCGAACGGGCTCACCCAGCTTTGTGCACGGGTCAATAATAACCCTTACCTGGCTGATCTCGGGATTGCTACTCAGGCATCTTCGGGGAGTGCTTGTGCAGTTGCTCAACGGGTCGGTACCTGCTGGTTTTCTATGGAGGGCCTGAGCCTCACGATGAGGGTCTATCAGTCCAATCCACAGTTGGCCCAGGTCGTTGAGGGTCTTTGTGCTCAGCCCCCGAGTGCAACCCCGATTCCTGGCTTGGGTGGAACCTGGTTGGGCAATTAGTCATGTTGCTAGATTAGTTTGGTTTTTTAGCAAGAGAGCGAGCCCGAATGCAGCGTTCTTCCTCTTGTCGATGAATTTTCAGGCTCTTCACCACTTCGGCAGAAAGCTCAGGGTGTGAGTCGAGTAATAGGGTCGTTCTTTCAATCATCTTGGGCTCACAAAGCGCGGGAAACATGGAGTGAGCGAAATTTTTCACGAGTTCGTCACTTGTGGTGAGGTTTCTTCGGGCCAGTTTTGGCAAGTTCTCAAAAAAGTAATCGACGCTGCCCTCTGAAAGCGTTTCTTGGTTAAGAAGATGGAAATTTCTCATTGCAACTCTCAGTTTAGAGATGGGCAAGGTGGAGTGATCCTCGATAAAAAGATTCTCCCATTTCTTTTTTACAGAACCTTCTGGGATCGAGGTTTCCGCGGCGATTGCAAATTTTTGCCCAAAATCGGTGGGGTCATTCTTGAGTTCCGCCGCAATTAATTTTTCGACCTCGGGAGCCTTTCTGCTCGCGAGGGTTTGGATGATCTCCCAGCGTCGCTCTTGATCGATTTTAAAAGCTCTGAGTTTCGACCGGCCTTCGAGCAGCCTGCGGAGAGCTGTGATCGCTTTCTCAGAGTGAGCAGCATTTAAAAATGCGCGATACCAGATGAGTTGGAGGTCTGTTCCGGCGGAGGCTCTCATGAGCTGAGTTTCGGTAAATGTTTCGATTTTTCTTTGGTACTCAGCTCGGAGATCTCCATCTAAGAACCGAACGACTGATGAAGTTTGGAGCGACGATTGAGCGAGGTGCTGAAGGATTTTGGAGAGGATCAAGGTGTCCTTTTCCTGGCTCGCAAATTTTAAAACCGCTTCAGCATAACTCTGTGCTTTGAGTTTTCCGTCGAGAACCATCTCCCAGAGCGTGTGCCAAAGCATCTGCCGAGTGAGAGAGTCTTGAATTGAGCCCATCGCTGAGAGAGCTTTTTGAAGGCTCAATGGGTCCAGTTCCACTTTGACGTAATCATAGTCGTCATGGTTGGGAAAAACGAAGGACGGACAAGGTTTTTTGACGAGTTCGTGCACCGATGTTTTAGCGCCTGCATAGGTGATTTCAGAGGGGGGGGTTTTGGCCGTGAGGACCTCTTGAGATCGTCCTCGGTTTTTTTTGCTCTCATAAACCTCGATTTTTGTCCGGTGAGGCCGAAGCTCTTGATTCGTCGAGGTCTGGATCAGGTCGAACTTGCTGAGGATTGATTTTTCAGTCTCTGGATCTACTTCGCACTGCCAGTCGACTTTAAGGGTATTCACTCCGGAGGTTTGAAGCCAGGCTTTTTCCCAGGCCCCGAGATCGGCTCCGGATGCCTCAGCGAGTTTCTTGAAAAAATCGCTGAGTGTGGTGTTTTTAAAAGCGTGTTTTTGAAAGTAACGTTGAACGCCTTCCCTGAATTCATCTTCACCGATATACGCTTGGAGCTGCTTGAGCACGGAAGCGCCCTTCCCATAAGTAATTCCATCAAAAATAGATTCAGCGACGTCCGTGTCGATCACAGGGTTTTCAATCGGGTGTGTAGTGACCAATTGGTCTTCCCAATAAGCCCATTGTTTATTGCCTGAAAAGAAGTCTTGCCACGTTCCCTTGAAATCAGTGGCTTGATCGACCGCTTTGGCTGCCATAAATGTAGCGAAACTCTCGTTGAGCCAAAGTCCGTTCCACCATTTCATGGTGACCAAGTCTCCAAACCACATATGAGCCATCTCGTGGAGAATTGTGTCGGCTCGTCTGCGCTTTTGATCTTGAGTCACTTTGGATCGAAACACAAAGCCTTCAGAAAACGTCACGGCACCTACGTTCTCCATGGCTCCTGCGTTGAAGTCTGGAACTAGGACTTGGTCGTACTTTTTAAAGGGGTAAGGATAGGCAAACTGAGTGCCAAAATAGTCGAGCCCTTGCTCAGTGATTTTAAGCCATTCTTGGTAATCCACGTAGTTTGCTAAGGATTTCCGTGCAAAAAGTCGGAGTGGGATCGTGTCGGCTTGTCCTTTCCAGACTGCGTAGGGGCCTGCATGGAGGGCAAAGAGGTAAGTGCTAAACGTTTGTGACTTTGGGAATATCCAGGACTGGGCCTGTCCTTGGTCGCTCACCGAGTTAGGGAGGGTATTGGAAATGACTTGCCAACCCGAGGGAGCGGTTACGTGAAGTTCGTAGGTGGCCTTGAGGTCGGGTTGATCAAAGCAGGGAAACATTCGATGAGCATCGTAAGGCTCAAAATGACTGTAAAGGTAGGAGTTGCCGTCAACGGGGTCTTGAAATCGATGGAGCCCGCGCCCGTCATGACTGTAAGGATGAGAATATGAGATTTCGATCTTATTTCCCGTGGGTCGAAGCTCAGACGACCTGAAAAAAAGGTGATGTCCATCAAAGCGCTCTGAGCTTTTCATGTCGCTGAGGGAAACTTCATTGACGAGAATCGAAGAAATTTTGCCCCCCTCAAAATCAACGAGGAGAGAGTGATCAAGTTCTCTAGCTTTTGCCTTCAGGTTAAACTGAAGGATTGCTTTGGCCTGGAATTCCTCCGAGCTTCCGGTCAGATCGACGTCAAGTGCGTAGGTCACTTGGGAGATCATCTTTGATCGAGCTACTGCTTGTTCGCGAGTGAGTCGTGTGGGTGAGGGAGTGCTAGTTTCGAGGCCACTCTTGGATGTCTTGGTAGTCGTGTTTTGATCTTTGGCGCTGCTGGAGCAAGCTGCCCAACCTACCGCAGACCCTACAAGAAAAGAAAAATACAGGAAAGAAGAGTGGAATGGTTGATTCTGTTGATTCACGATGAAATCCCCCGTCCCTCAGATCTTGCGATTAATTGGGTAGGATTTCAACCTCAATGCCAACTCTTTTTAAGATCTCGATTGAATCTCGAATTCGATAATCTTGAGCGTAGTAGATTTTTTTTACATTTCCCAGATTAATGAGTCTTTTCGCGCATTGCACGCAGGGGAGGTGCGTAACGAAAACAATTTTCTCGATGAATCGGGGTGCGTCGCAGTTAATGACTGCATTTTCCTCTGAGTGGAGACATCCGCAATTTCCAGGTTCGTGTCGATCGCAGCCGTTATGGAGTCCTGTGGCATTTCCATTGTAACCCACGGCCAAGACCTTGCGGAAATCCGTGCTGGTGATTACTGTTCCAACTTGAAGGCGATGGCAGGTCGAGCGTTGGGCCAGCGAAACGGCTAGGTCTAAGTAGATCCTTTCAAAGGTGGGGCGAGGGATCGTGGTCATGGTTTTTTCTGCTCGGTCGGTAAAGGGGGAGTAACGAAGGAGAGGTAATGGCCCAACTCTCGGATGGACTCATGAATGTCGTCTACAGCTCGGTGGGCATTCTTCTTTTCAAAGCCGAGCCCATACTTCTCTCTGAAGATTTCCTTAAACGAGCTGACGTCAATAAGTCGATAGTGAAGGAGTTTGGCGAATTCGGGCATGTATCGGTCGATAAATCGACGGTCGTTTCCAACGGAGTTGCCAGCCAGAACAATTCGGTCTTTTAAGTCGAAGTGTCGGCGGGCTAGAGCGATGAGTTCAGCCTCGACTTGGGCAAGTGGCTTGCCGCCTGGAACGGCCGCGGTAAGTCCGCTTTCTCCATGGGTTTTCTTGCACCACTCGTTCATTCGGTCGAGAACGCTCTGGGGTTGGTAGACGACAGTCTGGTATTCGTCGAGGGTGTTAAAATTGAGATCTGTAACGACCACTGCAACCTCAAGAATTGAGTCCGCAACGTCGTCGAGGCCTGTCATTTCGAGGTCGACCCAAAAAAACCGCTTTGCCATGATGTTCTCCTGGGGCAAGAGTATAGATTAATTTCCGCCGTTTTTAAAGAAATCACTTGATTAAATCGATCATTTTTGGCTAAACTCCCACACACGTTTTAGTAAGGAGAATAGGTTTCATGGGTCGCATTTCAACAGATAAAGTTCGTAATATCGGGATTTCTGCGCATATTGACTCGGGTAAAACTACCCTATCAGAGCGCATCCTTTTCTATACCAAAAGAATTCATAAGATTGAGGAAGTTAAAGGCAAGTCGGGCGTTGGCGCGACGATGGACTTTATGGACCTCGAGCGTGAAAAGGGAATCACCATTCAGTCCGCTGCTACTTATTGTGAGTGGAAGGACTACAACGTTAACTTGATTGACACTCCCGGTCACGTCGACTTCACTATTGAAGTTGAGCGCTCCTTGCGTGTTTTGGACGGCGCCGTTTTGGTGCTCTGCTCTGTGGCAGGCGTTCAATCCCAGTCGATCACCGTCGACCGACAAATGAAACGTTACAAAGTTCCTCGCATCTGTTTCATCAATAAGATGGACCGTGCGGGTGCTAATCCATTCCGCGGTGTGACGATGCTTCGTGAGAAGTTGTCACACAATGCTCATTTGATTACTTATCCGATCGGCGCTGAAGACCAATTTAAGGGTATGGTTGACCTGGTCACCATGAAGGCCTTTTATTTTGACGGCGACAATGGCGAAAAAATCCGAGAAGAAGCAATTCCAGCTGATATTCAAGACGAGTGCGTGAAGTACCGTGAAGAGCTGATCGCTGCTGTCGGTGAATTCGACGAAGTGGTTGGTAACAAATACCTCGAAGGCCAAGCTCCTACCGTAGACGAGCTGAGACTCGCAATCCGCAAGGCAACTTTGAGCTTGAACTTCACCCCGGTCATGACTGGTTCCGCTTACAAGAACAAAGGCGTTCAGTTGCTTTTGGATGCAGTGACTTATTACCTTCCAAGCCCAGGCGAGAAGGAAAATATCGCTCTCGACCAAAACAATGGCGAAGCAAAGCTCGTCCTCAAATCCGACTCAAGTCTCCCATTTGTTGGCTTGGCGTTCAAATTGGACGAAGGTCGTTACGGTCAGCTCACTTACATGCGAATTTATCAAGGCACCGTGAAAAAGGGTGACGTGATCTTTAATTCTGCTAACGACAAGAAGGTTAAAGTTCCTCGTTTGGTGCAGATGCATGCGGACGAGATGACCGACATTGAAGAAGCACAGGCCGGCGATATCGTCGCCATGTTCGGTGTGGATTGCGCCTCCGGTGATACATTCACGGATGGGACGATCAAGTACACGATGACCTCTATGTTCATTCCTAATGCCGTGATTTCCTTGGCAATTGCCCCTAAGGATAAGGGCGGACAGAACAACTTCTCTAAGGCTTTGAATAAGTTCACCAAGGAAGATCCTACATTCCGCGTGCACCGAGACGAAGAGTCTGCTCAAACCATCATTAGCGGGATGGGCGAACTTCACTTGGAAATTTATTGCGAGCGAATCAAGCGCGAATACGCTTGTGAAGTCGTCGTCGGTAAGCCTCAGGTTGCTTTCCGCGAAACCATCACTAAGCGCGGTGACTTCAACTACACCCATAAAAAACAAACCGGCGGCTCAGGCCAGTTCGGTAAAGTTGTTGGGTTTATTGAGCCGCTGCCATCCGATGCTGCAGTCAACTACGAATTTGTTGACGATATCACTGGCGGATCGATTCCTCGTGAATTTATCCCTGCTTGCGATAAGGGTTTTCAAGAAGCCGTCAAAGAAGGCCGCTTGATTGGATTCCCAATCGTGGGTGTGAGAGCGGTGATCAACGATGGTGCTTACCATGACGTCGACTCCTCGGAGCAGGCGTTCAAAACTGCATCTCTCATGGCTTTCCGAGAAGCTTATGAGAAGGCAGGTGCAACCATTCTTGAGCCAATCATGAAGCTCGAAACCCAGGCTCCAGAAGAGTTCCAGGGTTCGGTCATGGGTCAAATTAATCAGCGCCGTGGGATGATTTCCAACAGCATGACGAACGAAGGCTATGCGATCATCGAAGCCGAAGTTCCGCTCAGTGAAATGTTTGGTTACTCTACGGACCTTCGTTCTGCTACTCAAGGTAAGGGCGAGTTCACCATGGAATTCTTGAAGTATTCTCCAGTTCCTCGGAACGTTCAGGAAGATATGATCAAGAAACATCAGGAGAAGAAGGCTAAAGAAGGAAAGTAAGAATGCAAACTCTCGTAACTGTCATCCATGTCATCACATGCGTTCTTTTGGTTCTGGTGATTCTGATCCAGTCGGGTAAGGGAGCTGAGATCAGCACCTCACTGGGTGGATCGAGCCAGACCGTTTTTGGTAGTTCGGGAGGAGCAACTTTCTTAACACGATTCACGTCGGGCGCTGCTGCCGTCTTTTTTGTAACCTCTTTGTTACTCACTGCTTTGGGTGGAGAATCGCGAAAGAGTTTATTTGAAGGCGTAGCAGTTCCTGCTACCCAAAATTCGGGTCCCGTATCGGGTGGTGCAGTTGGGGCTTCTCCAAGTCCCTCCGCTTCTCCTAGTGTGGTCGCCTCTCCAGCTGCTGAGGCTGCGAAGAACTAAGAGTCTGCTCAAAAGAGCAGAAGTGAATCAGTGAGAGTCTGTCAGTTTAAAAAAGCTCTGAGATTAACTTCTCAGGGCTTTTTTTGTTTTCACGGGCTCTTTATTTATTTGATTCACGGTTCTCTCAATTCGTAATAGAATGGAATAAAGTGAAACACTATAATTTTTTAAAACTTGGGATTTTGTGCATGGTCGCGGCTGGGCTTCCGGGTTGGAGCTGTTCAGCTTTTGCTGACACGCTGTATCATGGTGTTAGATTTGATCGTGAAGTCTTCGATTTAATCCAGTCTGGATTTCTTCAAGAGGCCCTTTGGGCTTCCAGCGAGGCAGGAAACAAACAGGGGCATGACATTCTTGAAAAAGAAATTGAGGAGATTCTGAAAAGGACTCCTTATGACGGAGTGTCCACTGACTTAGGGCGTGCTGTACCTAGGGCAGTACTGAAGTTTCCTGGCGGGATTAGTGCGATATTTACACCCACAGGTGGAGATAAGTTTGCGGGGCTTCGTGTTTATTCTTGCGCTAGCTGCGAGGTGGCGGCCTACAAGTTTGACCGAGCCTTTGCGTTGAATATCGTTCCTGTGACGGTGCTGCGATCCGTTCCGCGATCCGAGTTGAATATTGATCCTGAGACGGTGACTCGATCCGTTGCTCGCCGTCCCGAGAATGGAGCTGAGTTAGGATCGGTCCAATACTCTTTTCAGCGACCTCTTCATTCAGGAGAAGGAAAAGACACTTATAGTTTTATCAAAATGACCTTTCTTGACTATGTTTCGGGGAACAGTGATCGTAACGCGAGAAGTTGGAGTTACTGGAGAGATGGCCATCGAGTGATTGCAACTGACCACGGAATGGCTTTCCGTAAGGGTGATTTTGCGTGTGAGGAGTTTGAAGGAACTCATTTTAAAGGGATTTTTGCAGTGGAGAGAGATCCAGATTCTCATTTGTTTAAACGAGGACGTGAGATTTCTTCGGTCCTCAGAGCGATTGACCCTGTTTTGCAGGATCGAATCTTTGCCTGGTTGGCTGAGGATTTACGGAAAGAGTTTGAATCCGTTTCGGTCGATGAGCGCGATCTTGGGCGCATGACAAAACGCTTCCTTAATGTTCAGCGACTTTTGTCTAATCAAGAGAGTGAAATCGTTCAGACTTGTAAAATTCGCTACTGGAAGAATTAGGGAAACTTTACATGTGGAGATACGGAAATCGGTTTTCTCGATGGCTTTGGATTTCATCAGTGGGAATCCTGTGGATGCCAGCCTCAGTCTTTTCGGAGGGCGGCTATCTACGTAAGCCCCCCGGGGATCAACTGACACACAGTCGAGAGAAGATCAAGCACTACGGGAGCCAAGTTTCGAAACTCGAAGGCCAACAGAGGCTTCTGGAGAAACGCCTTTCAAAGGAGACCGCCCGTCTCAATCAATCTCAAGCTACGCTGGATGCTGTGAACCAGGATCTTGCTGTGGCGCGCGAACGGCGGAGTAGGGGAGGCCAAGGTCTTGGAGGGAAATCTGAACAGGACCTAGGAGCCTTGAGTTCCAGGGCAGCCGAAATTGAAGCGGATATCTTTCAGAGTGTGTTGCTGGTTTCTGGGCTCGAGGAGGACATAAAAAGGAAATATCAAGAGCTTGCAGTCATGCTGGATCAAGTTGACAAATGGACTCGCAGAAATACTCAAGCCGGGCAGGCCTTGGAGGATAGCAAAATTGCGGTTCAACTCGCTGTGGGGCCTTCTCAGGTTGGAGGATCGAGGGGTGACACTTGTTTGAAGTCATATCCGGGTGTGTTGAGCAGTACTGCCCAGAATAGCTTGGCCGACGCTCAAAAGGTCCTCAGGTGTGCTGCAACTGGAGGTACAAATGGAGTGTCTTGCACTCGGAATAGTGAGTTGAAGAGTGATGTTGTGGGCGGGCAAGCTGATCTGAGCTTGGGCTCGATTCACAATCCACCTCGAACAGGCACCAGAGTCGAGCACCCAGCATTGGCTGAGTTGGAAAGTTTGAAGCGTGAGGTGGCAGAGCTTCGTCCCCGAGTGAATGAGCTACTCAAACAGGCGCCTCCCGTCAACTCTGAGAATCCTGAAGTGAGGAGACGTCAACAAGAGCTGCGCGATCGATATGAGGCTCAAAACCCCTTGTTTGGACGCTCTGCAGACCTTCAGGTTCAAGTGGGTCGAAAGCTCAATCAGATTGCAAGGGATCCTATTGCTCTCAATCAGTTTGTTTTGAGATCTCAGGATCGATCGGCTCAGATTGAGCGGCTGGATGAGGTGATCCAACAATCAGCAAGTATCGATCCTCTGGCTCGGTTGAGTGCGATTGCGCGAATGACTGATGTTTCGCCAAATGCCGCATTTGGGAGATTTTTGGACAAATTTTCTGAAATGAGTCTGAGTGCTCTGACTGAACGGATCAGGCCATTGCCAGTCAGGGCGCAACAAGTCTTGTTCCGGATTCATGCTGAAGCGGGACTGCCCAAGGCATGGGAACGGAGGGGAATTCTCCAGAATAGTGCAGTTTCACTTTTCACTGGGTCGGACCTCAGCCCCGGAAGTGCGAGTCCGAAGGGGTGGTTGAGGGCCGAAGAAGGGCAACTTCACTACGATCTGTTCCAGCGGAATCTCAGTCAGCAAGCATGGATGAGTCCGGCGGTCTACGCCGCTAAGATAGGAGAGGGTCTCCTCAATGAGGAGTCGTTCAAAACGATTGCACGTGAAGCAGGTAGTCAGCTGCAACAAGGAAAGTCTCTCGCAACGGTTGTGGTAGGGAGTGGTGCTCATTGGGTGACTTTGGTTTTGGATCAAGCCCATAGGAAAGTAACCACTTTGGATCCCATGGGTGAGAGCAGCTTTTTCAAACCTGAACAACAGCGTCAAATCGCTCGATGGCTTGAGCCAGCTTTTGGAGGAACAGGGTCGCTCGTAACGGAGTTGATTCCCACTGGGCAGCAGAGAGACTCGTATAACTGTATGATTTTTTCTCTATTGAATGCCCATCAGATTGCGAAGCGCGCTGATCATGAGGCTTATCAAGAAGTCACGGCGAGTCTTGATCGGGGTGCTCTGCGGACCTATGATGACATTCAGCGCATCGGTGAACGTGGAGAGCGCAGACCCATTCCTGGTGAGGGGTATGATCAATCTCGATATCTTGAATTTATGAATTCATTCCGTGCAAAGACGCTAGAGCTGGGAAGGCAGTGGCAGGAGTAAAGTTAATTTCTGAGGGTTAGCCACTTCTGGCTTCAAATTCGCATCTTCCTTTTGAGATGATGCGAGTAGCGATGTTAGCGCCATTGTATGAAAGTGTTCCACCTCTTCTTTATGGAGGCACGGAGCGTGTCGTAGCCAATCTTTGCGAGGGTTTGACAGATCTCGGCGTTGAAGTCGTGCTGTTTGCGTCGGGAGACTCGCATGCGCGAGGTCAACTCGTGCCAGTTACCGAGCAGGCTCTTAGATTGAGAAAGCCTCCAGCACTCGAGCCTAACGCGTATCACTTGCGAATGCTGGCTCAGGTCGCCGAGCAGGCAAGTGAGTTTGATGTGATTCATAACCACAATGACTATTGGATGCTTCCGCTGCATCAATTAGCTCAAACTCCTGTTTTAACGACCCTCCACGGGCGGATGGACATTCACGAAGTTCAACAGGCTTTTCTTTCTTATCCACATGGGAACTATGTCTCGATCAGTGATGCGCAAAGGTTGCCCATGCCGCAGCTGAACTGGGTAGGAACCGTTTATAACGGGCTGAATTTACAGGGACTCAAATTTAAAGAGCAGCCAGGGGAGTATCTTGCATTCTTAGGGAGGATCAGTCCTGAGAAGTGTCCCCATTGGGCGATCGAAATAGCTCATCGAGCGGGGATTCCACTGAAGATTGCGGCCAAGATCGAGGGACGGCAAAATGAGCAGTACTTTGAAGATCAAATTAAGCCGCACTTGGATGGCAAATCAGTCGAATTCATCGGGGAGATTTCAGAGCGCGAAAAGTCTGACTTTTTGGGCAACGCGATGGCCTTACTTTTTCCAATCGATTGGCCTGAGCCGTTTGGATTAGTGATGACTGAAGCTCTTGCCTGCGGCACCCCTGTATTGGCGCGGCCCTGTGGATCAGTGCCGGAAATTTTAGAAAATGGGATCACAGGATATGCTCACTCGAAAATTTCGGTTTTGGCCAAGCTAGTCAAAAAAATTCCCAATATCAGTCGCAGGGGATGTCGGGAGTGGGTTGAGGCTCGATTTTCAATTCAACGCATGGCGGAGGAATATCTCCATGTCTACCGACATGTCGCCAGAAAAAGGCACGACTCCTATAGTCATCGACGGAATTTCATACATCCCGTCGAGCGCTCTGCTGAGCGGGATCTCTAAGATCAGCTTAAAAGATGATCGATCTTTTGCTGTATTGGATCCTTTGGGCGAGTCTCCACGCCTTTACTCGGGCGGTTCAGAACTAGGGGTTTATTTTAACGACACTCGTTACCTTGGAATTTGGGAGATGGCTTTTAATGGGATGTCTCCTGTTGGACTGTCTCGAGAGCTGAGATTCGGGGGGAGTACAGTTGTTTTTTCGATGACTAATCGGGATTTTCAGAAGCTGGGGGGGCCGGGTCGGATTCCTCGAGATACGTTTCTCATTCGACGGATTTTGACTTTGTACCGGGATGTACTTTACGAGACAGTCGAGATTAAAAATTTTGATAGTGAGACCCACACTCTCCAAATCGAGCAGTGGGCCGGTGGCAAGTTCGACGATGTTTTCGAAGTTCGTGGGTTTGCGCGCCCTCGTCGGGGCCGGATGTTGCCTACCGAAGAGCGAGACCTGGGTGATCACCAGATTTCAGTTTTGCAGTACGAGGGTCTCGACGCGATCACGCGTAAGACGTTTGTCCACCGTCTTTTTCGGGCTGAGAAAATTCGAGTTTCTCCCTCATTGGTTGGGTATTTTACGCGAGTCGAGATTCCTCCAAAAGGCACTGTTTTACTTAAAACGATTATCTCGTTTGAAACCCTTACGAACGGAGAGTTTGTTGGTCAAAAATACGAAAAACTTTCGATCGCAGAGAAAATGCAGCTTCTTCGGGATTCAAAATCGAAATCATCGTTTGATTTGGTTCGTTTCGAATCAGACAATGCGATGATTAATCGATCGATTGCTAATGCTCAGACGGACATTTCTATGCTCCTCACTCAGGAGGAGGGACAGCTTTTTTATCCCTATGCTGGAATTCCTTGGTTTAGTGCACCGTTCGGGCGGGATGGGATGATCACAGCTTATCAACTCTTGCCCTGGTACCCTCACGTTGCAAAGGGGGTCATCGAGTATGCAATCCAACTTTTGGGAAGCAAGGTTGATCCATTCACTGATGAACAGCCTGGAAAGATTTTTCATGAAAAGCGTCGAGGCGAGATGTGCAACACTCGTGAAGTGCCCTTCATTCCGTATTACGGCTCAGTAGACTCCACTCCTCTTTTTTTGATTCTCTTGCATGAGTATATTCGTTGGACACTCGATAAAGAGCAGCTCAAAAAATGGTGGCCAGAGGCACTGAGAGCAATGGCTTGGATTGAGAAGTGGGGCGACTCAGACGGAGATGGTTTTCTAGAGTATGCCAAGCAAGCACCTAGTGGGCTAGTGAACCAGGGGTGGAAGGATTCGCATGACTCAATCATGCATGCGAACGGGGTCTTGGCTCAAGCTCCGATTCGACTTTGCGAAGTACAAGGTTATGCCTTTCGAGCTCGGATGGGGATGGCCTCGCTTGCTCGATTTTTAGGGAAAGATGATCTCGCTGTGAGATTCAGAAAAGAAGCTCTCGAGTTGCGTTCTCGATTTACTGAAAAGTTTTGGGACAGCGCCGGACAATATTTTTATCTCGCGCTTGATGGCGCCTCTAAGGCTTGCGCCGTGAAGAGTTCCAATATGGGGCACTGCCTCTGGTCTCAGATCTGTACCCCCGAACAGGCGCGGGCTGTGACTCGACACTTGATGTCCGACTCCATGTTCAGCGGCTATGGGGTTCGGACCCTCGATAGCAATGAAGTCTCCTATAATCCGCTGAGTTATCATAATGGCTCGGTCTGGCCTCATGACAATTCGATGATCCTAGAAGGGTTTCGATCCTACGGGCACCTTGCAGCTCTGGAGTCGCTCACGCTTGGATTGATCGGAGTATTGGAGGCCAGTGACGATTATCGCCTCCCGGAGCTTTTCTGCGGATTTCGAAGGCGAGGGGATGAGCCGCCGATTCCCTACGAGGTTGCGTGTAAGCCTCAAGCATGGGCTGCAGGCTCAGTTTTTCTGATGCTCAAAGCCATGCTTGGGCTTTCGACGGATGTTGACCTTTCGTACCTCGTTTTTAACTCGCCACTGCTGACTAAAAAGATGAACTACCTTGAAGTAAAAAACCTTCGAGGACGAGACTGGGAGATGGATTTTGTCGTTCGACGGGGGCAGTACGGAACAACGCTCGAGGTCACTCGCAAGGTGGGCGGAGTTCGGGTACTCACCGTAAGATAGAGCGTTAATCTTCGTCGTCGTCCGTATCGAGGAGTCTCAAAGAGAGTCTACCTCGAGGAAGTGATTGAATTTTTCGTTCGATGAGGATTCGAAGTCCGTCATCGTTACATTGGTCTCGAATTTCTTTATTCAGATCGATATATTCTTGAGTTGTAAGATTTTCATTCGCTCCGAGAGTAGTCAGCTGAGCGAGTAGGGACTGCTTGATCGATTTGAGATACTCTCGCTCTTCTTTTTTTGATTTGAGTAGAATATCCGAGTTGAAATTTTCAATGAGTAATAGCGATAGAAAACGAAAATCTGAAAACTGAGGTAAAAACTCCTCCTCTTGAACCCAGTCTAAAATTTTATTTCGAATATTTAGGATGAATCGATTTTCTGGACGATCTTCAGTCGTGATTCTAGTGGGCTCTTCTAGCTTGAGCTGAAGAGCTAATTCCAACGAATTCAAATTAAGGACGGGGCGAAACCTTTGAAAAAATGGAGATCGGGCCAGCTTTAATAGTCCTTCAAAATCCTTTGATCTGGAGGCTAGATCCTCCCGTACTTCGAAACGATCTAAGTAGGCCAGGTCAACTAGGTGAAGAAACTCGGATTCAGTAACGGTTTCCTCAGATAAAGTGACAATGGATTGGTAGCTTTCGTGGAATACGGAGCAGAGCAGGTTTTTGAAATATTCTATTCGACAGAGAGTGGGGCGATCGAGAAGGAAGGGAGTTTTTGAGTTTTGAGGTCCGATTTTTAAGATGACTTCGCGTGCAAGCGGAGGAGCATGTTGGGATAGAAATTCTGAGATTCGCGACGTATAGGCCGGAAGCTCTACATAGTGGGGGCCTGCATTTGCTGGATGATCCCAGAGGATCGAGCCTAAAACTAGAAGCGTTTGAAAAAATACACGCCACGGTTTTAGCTTCGCTCGTTGCTTTGAGCTAAAGTCTCCGGGCTTTGCTGGAAACACACACTGTCCCATCAGTACCGATCTCCCCTAGAATTTTCTAAAGAGGTTCGCAATTCAAAATTGTTAAGGGCGAGATATCACGGAATGATTCGAGGGGCAATATTCATCCTATTCAAAAATGAAGTTTCTGAAGAGTCAGCTAGGAGTGGACACAGTTCTGGCTGCAACCTGCAAGAGTGCGAAGAAGCTCTCAGGCTTGACGCTAGCTCCGCCGACCAATGCGCCATCCACATTGGGGCAGGCGAGGATCGCAGCTAAATTCTGTGGAGTGACACTTCCGCCGTAAAGTAGGAGAGTGTTCTTTGCCGTTTCTAATCCCCAGCGTTTTTCAATGAGTTCGCGGAGAAAATGGTGACTCGCTTCAATTTCCTCAGGCGTTGCAGTCAGACCGGTGCCGATCGCCCAGACTGGCTCATAAGCGATGACTAATCGCTTGGAACTCGCTTGAGGCGCGGCTTCGTTGGGGATCGAGTTCAGGAATTGCTCAGCAATGACTTCCTGAGTCCGATTTCCCTTTCGCTCTTCTAAATTTTCTCCAATGCAAGCCACGACGTGAAACTCTTGCTTGAGGAGGCTTTCGGTTCGCTTGAGGGCCGTGGCGTTGGTTTCGCCGAAATACTGTCTTCGCTCTGAGTGTCCAACGAGCGCCCAGTCTGCACCGAGGTGACGAATCATGCTGCCTGAGACTTCACCGGTGAATGCTCCTTGAGATTCCCAGTGGACGTTTTGAGCTCCGATTTCAACTCTAAAAGGCACCTGATTTCGGCGCTGAAGAGCTGAGTCGAGGCTCACCGCTGGGGGGAAAAGTGCTACTTGGGTCGAGCCCCCTTCTAAAGGAGCCTTTTCCTCGGGGCTGAGCGCGGTCGAAGCAAGACGAGCGAGTTCTGAAAAAAACCGCTCCGTCTCACTAGGGCCGTGATTCATTTTCCAATTACCAGCGATGAGTAAACCTCGATGTGAATTCACAGGTGGAGCCTATTCCTCTCTCAATGCACTATGGATCAGGGTCAGCTCGCGTTGATTGAGCTTGAGAATGTCGATGCCCGGGAGCCCGTTGCCCTCTAAATATTCGAGCACGGCTCCGCCACCGGTAGAGAGGTGGTCAAAACGATCTGCAAAGCCAGATTTCTTGATTGCAGAAACGGTGTCGCCGCCTCCGACGACCTTGATTGCTGTAGTTTCGGCAATCGCCCGAGCGACTCCAAAAGTTCCCTGAGCGTATTCGGGCTTTTCAAACCAGCCCAATGGACCATTCCAGAAAATCGTTCCCGCGTTGGCGAGAACTTCTCCGAATTTTTCAATGGTTTTAGGGCCGATGTCGAATCCTTTATTGGTGTCGAGCGGGACATAAACAGGAATTTCCCGTCTTCTGGCGTCTCGAAGAATGGACCGAGCCGCTTCGATATCTTCTGGTTTGGGGTGTTTTGCGTCCGCTGGAATGGCGTCTCCCTGGACTGCCCAGAAGGCGTGAGCCATTGCTCCGCCGATCAGGAGGCCATCGACTTTTCTGACCAAAGTTTCAATCGTTTTGATCTTGTCTGAGACTTTAGATCCACCCAACAAAGCGTAGAACGGCTTCTTAGGTTGGTGAAGAAGCGGCTCCAGGAATTTCAGTTCCTTGGCCATCAATAAGCCCAGGCCTCTCTCGAGGATGAGAGATGGAACACCATAGGTAGACGCGTGCTTTCGGTGCGCTGTTCCGAAAGCATCGTTGATATAGATCTGAGCCAGTTTAGCAAGCTTCCGAGAGAACTCAGGGTCGTTCGCTTCTTCGCCTGGATAAAAACGGAGATTCTCCAAAAGGAGAATCTGACCATTTTTCATGCTCTGAACCATGAGCTCGATTCCATCACCGACACACTCTTCAGCGAGAGTGACTTCTTGCTGGAGAAGTTCGGCTAGGTGGTTAGCCACCGGGAGGAGGCTATACTCAGGTTTCCGCTTTCCGTCGGGTCGGCCCAAATGTGAGGCCAGAACGAGTTTCGCGCCCTGTTCGACCGCATAGCGAATGGTAGGAAGCGCTTCCTGAATTCGGCTATCGTCTTCGATTTTTCGGTGTCCTTCAGCGTCTGGTTCGCTCAACGGAACGTTCAGGTCCAGGCGGAGAAAAACCACTTTGCCGGCAAGTTTAAAGTCATGGATCGTTTTGATCATGGGCGAGCCCACTAATCCGGTGCTCATTTCGATACTCCTTGAGTTCTCTCGGGGTCAGTTTTTTAATGTGAGGCCGAAGCTTTAGCCTTTTTTCACCATAAACTCGGTGAGGTCGAGCATACGGGCTGAGAAGCCAGATTCGTTATCATACCAGGAGATGACCTTGATCATGTTTCCTTCTACGACGTGAGTCAAGTCGGCGTCTACGGTCGAGCTCGCGGTGCTTCCGTTGAAATCGATGGAGACTAGAGGAGCGGTTGAAAAGTTCAAAACGCCCTTCATTGGACCTTCAGCAGCAGCTCGGAAAGCCTGGTTGATTTCATCCTTGGTGGTTGCCTTCTTGAGTTCGCCCGTGAAGTCCACGAGTGAAACGTTTGGGGTAGGTACGCGGACCGCTAAGCCGTCAATCTTGCCCTTGAGGTGAGGCATGACCAGACCCACTGCTTTTGCAGCGCCGGTGGTCGTTGGGATCATGGACAAAGCTGCAGCGCGAGCGCGGCGAGGATCTTTGTGCGAGAGGTCGAGCAATTGTTGGTCATTGGTGTAGCTATGCACAGTCAACATCGTGCCACGGACCAAGCCAAATCGGTCATCGAGGACTTTGACCAGGGGAGCAAGGCAGTTCGTGGTGCAGGAAGCATTCGAAACGATGTGGTGCTCAGAAGGGATGTAAGAGCTTTCGTTGACGCCCATGCAAAGGGTGATGTCTGGATCTTTCGAAGGTGCAGAAATGACGACTTTTTTAGCGCCTGCTTTCATGTGCAAGGCTGCTTTGTCTTTGTCAGTGAAAACGCCGGTGCACTCATGAACGAAGGATGCTCCGAGATTTCCCCATGGGAGAACAGTCGGGTCTTTTTCAGCGCTGAGTTGAATTTTGCGGGAGCCCACAATTAAGGTTTTCCCTTCGAGTCGGACGTCCTCTTTGAGGGTACCATGCACAGAATCATACTTCATCAAATGGGCCATTTGCTCAGGATTTGAAAGGTCATTGATCGCAACGATCTCGATCGTGTCCCGCTCAAGGGCTAAGCGCGCAATTTTACGACCAATTCGACCAAAACCATTAATAGCAACTTTAATTTTTTGACTCATGGGGGATCTATACTCCTTTGGCGCTCTGGATTCAACCTTCCTGTTCTCGTCAGTGAGAATTGCGACTTTCGGGCCAATGTGGGAAAACGCTTGAACTATGAATGAAAGTCCTGTTTCAGCGAGTGATCTCCTTTTTGAAATTCAAAACCTCCTTGAGCTCCGGGGTGAGAATCAGTTCCGGATTCGAGCCTACGAAAAGGCGGCCAAGGCACTCTCGGGGCGAGAGGATCTTATGGAGCGCGCCCAGCAAGGGACGCTTCAAGAAATTCCAGGAGTCGGAAAGGGAATCGAACAAATTCTGATCGAGTACCTTTTGCACGGAAAGTGTTCTGAGCTTGAAGAACTGAAGGCGTCGATCTCACCTGCTCTGATTGAGCTGACCCGTATTCCTGGCCTGGGTCCGAAAAAAGCCAGACATCTCATTGATGAGCTTGGTGTGAGTACGATCGGAGAGCTCGAGTATGCCTGTAAGGAGAATCGACTTTTACGGATCAAAGGCTTTGGCGAAAAGGCCCAGAAAAAAATTCTCGAAGCAATTGCGCTTCAATCTGCTTATGAAGGCTTTTATAAACTCTCAGACGTTTGGGATGAGGCGGAGGCGTTTTACCAGCAAGTGCGGGACCAATTTCCAGATTTACAAATCAGTGAGACCGGACCGCTTCGACGCCGAAATGAGGTTTTGCAAAGCCTCGACTTTGTCGTAGGCCCATTGCCGGAATCTCAGGTGGGGGCTAATCTCAGAAATCAGCTCGAAAAATTCCACGCCCGTTTTATTGAACAACAAAAAGCCCGCTGCCCAATTCATCTCGACTGGGTGGATGCGGACGATTTTGTTTTTGAGCTCGCTAAAACCACCGCAACGGATGCGCACTGGAAAGCCATTGGTTCACCGGTTCGTTCTCAATTTCTTGGACTGGAAAAAGAAGACCAGTTTTACTCAAAATTGGGGCTCGAGTGGATTCCGGCAGAAACCCGAGAAACGGGTGAGGAGGTTCATCTAGCACAAGGAGGCGGGCTGAAGCACTTGTTACCCTGGGATGGTTTGAGGGGATGCTTTCATAATCATACGGTCAGGTCCGACGGTGCTGCCACATTAGAGGAAATGGTGACTCGTGCCGAGGAATTAGGAATGGAGTATATTGGGATTTCAGATCACAGCCAGTCAGCCTACTACGCTCAGGGTCTGAAAGAGGATGACCTGGAAGCTCAATACGCCGAAGTTCAAGAAGTTCAGGAGCGACACCCGAAGATCAAGATCTTTTGGGGTATCGAAAGCGACATCTTGGCGGATGGTGCGCTGGATTACCCGGCTAAAGTCTTGAAGCGGTTCGATTTTGTGGTGGCTTCGGTTCACTCTCGATTTAATCTAGGTCGAGAGGCAATGACTGAGCGGATTTTAAATGCCGTTCGCCATCCTGCGACGCGATTCTTGGGGCACCCGACGGGTCGATTGCTTTTGGGACGCAAGGGCTACGACGTTGATCTTGAAGCGATTTTAAAAGAGGCTGCCCAGTGCGATGTTGCAGTTGAGTTGAATTCAAATCCCAATCGGCTGGATGTGGATTGGCGATGGGGGCCCGTCATGAGAAAATACCACACACTCACTTCGATCAATCCTGACGCACATGATCTGGCCGGACTTGAGGATACTCGGTATGGGATTGCAATGGCTCGCAAGGCTCTTTTGCCTGTCGATCAAGTGATTAATTCGAAGTCAGTTCAAGAGGTTGAAAAATGGCTGCGTCGACACTAGGAGCTGCGAACAAACGACGAATGCAGGAGATTCTCAAGATTCTTTGGCGGGAATATCCCGAGGCTGAGTGTAGCCTTCACTATGAAACTCCATTTCAGCTCTTGATTGCCGTGATGCTCTCTGCCCAATGCACCGATGACCGTGTGAATCTTGTGACGCCAGAGCTTTTTCGCATTTACCCAGATGCCGAGTCGATGGCCAAGGGAGATCTGGAAGGCATTCGGCATCTGATTCGTTCTATTAACTTCTTTAATAACAAGGCCAAGGCTCTTTTTGAAACTTCAAAACTTTTGGTCGAGCGACACGGGGGCAACGTCCCGGATCGGATGGAAGACCTCATTCACCTTCGTGGCGTTGGGCGTAAAACAGCCAACGTGGTTCTGGGTGTGGGTTTTGGAATCCCAAGCCTAGTCGTGGATACCCACGTGGGTCGGTTGAGTCGGAGGATGGGATTTACCAAATCATCAGATCCCGTCAAAGTCGAACACGAACTCGTTAAGATTGTGCCTAAAGAAAACTGGACTGAGTATGCCCACCTTCTAATCGCTCACGGCAGAAAAATTTGCACAGCACGTAAAGCACTTTGTGATGAATGCCCTGTGCGGCAGTATTGCCCTAAAGTCGGCGTTGTACGGAGGCGAGATTAATGACTCCTCATGTGGATGTACTTGTCATTGGTGCTGGAGTTTCCGGGCTGACGACTGCGTGCTTACTTAAAAAGGCTGGACTGCGAGTGGAGGTCGTCGAAGCCCGCGAACGCTTAGGTGGGCGAATTTTGACGCAACCTAATCCGCTTGGAGGTGACCCGATAGAACTCGGTGCCGAACTCGTGCACGGACTACCTGAAGAAACACAGATGTGGCTGAATCCCATCGAAGATCTCGAAGAACGAGGCGGAGATTTTCTAATTTTTGAAAATGGAAAATTGACCTCATCTCCTTCTTATTTTGTGAAAGTGTCGGAAGTTCTGGAGCGACTATCGGCGCCAGTAAGTCAGGACTTATCATTTCAAGACTGGCTTGACCAAATCGAGTTAGAAGATCCTGATTTAAAAGAGTGGGTGACCGGGTATATTCAGGGTTACCATGCTGCGGACGCGACTGAGATCAGTGTTGAAGCGCTTCGAGAGATTGAAAGAGAATCTCAAGAAGTGGATGCGGTCGAGGGCGCTCGATTTTTTCGAGGAGGCCAAGGAGAGTTTTTACGGCGGATCGAACGTGAATTTGCTCAGCCCATTTTATTGAATCACTGCGTGAGTGAAGTTCATTGGTCCAATCTGGGTGTTGAGGTTCGCTTTAAAAGTTCAAAGGTTCCATCAATTCGAGCGAAGAAACTGGTGATCACAGTTCCAATCGGTGTCCTTCAGTCTAGTTCAGGTCAAGAAGGGTATATTGAATTTCACCCCGAACTGCCCCAAGACTTTCAGCAAAATTTACGTTTATTCAAGATGGGGACTGCTTTCAGAATGAGTTTTATTTTTAAAAAAGCTCCCTGGATCATTGATCCTCGTCTAGCCGACTTTGGAATGCTTCTTGATCCATCGCCCGATGCCTTGTTTCGGGTTTGGTGGAAACGCGGAGAGAATCAAATCATAGGCTGGCACGGCGGTCCTGATCCAAGGCTATCCATTTCTTCTTCAAAGGAGATGCTCGAAGAGCTTGGAGTGAAATCGCTTTCAAGGCTTTTTGGATTGTCCGAGATTCAAATTAAAGCCGATTTAGAGCAAACTTTTGTGTACAATTGGAATTCAGATCCTTACTCTCGTGGGGTCTATCCCTACATTCGGGTAGAAGGAAAGTCAGCAGTCGAAAAGTTTTCTAAGCCGATCGAAAATGTTCTGTATTTCGCTGGAGACGCAGGCAGTCTCGGAGCCTATCTGGGTACCATCAATGGAGCGATTAAGAGCGGGTTTCGAGTTTCAAAGGAAATCATTGGGCTATCGTGAGAAGTTAAATATTTTAATAGGAATTGCTCGGAGTTTTTCTTATTCATACTAGAGGCGAATCAATAAGGCTGAGTTGATTCGGTTCTCAGATTTGGCTAAGTCGGGCTGCCAGCCGGAGACAAAAGATCCAGGGGTGCCTTGATTTCCGCCAGGAGGGGTGATCCCGTTTGATCCTGCGAAATAAGGAACATTGGTCTCGCGGTGGATGAATTCTATCCTAAAAGTTAAGTTCTCACTGGGCATGTAGTCAAAAGTAAACGAGCTATCCCATGCCTTAAAAAGATCGCCTGGATTGGTAGTGAAATAGGGGGTGCTGCTCAAGGCTGTGGCTCCGTTGATGGGAGGCAAAATCACGAGGTAGCGTCCCGGGTTCGTCAAAGCACCGGCTCCCAAGGTAATCGCGAACCGGTCCTTGCTGATCCAAAAGCGATTGTAGGCCATGACTCCGAGAACATACTGCGCTGGTCCTGTGGCGTCTGCAAAGCAAGACACGCCACCTCCGTTTTCACAGCCTGCATCGAGGGTGAATGAGAATGCCGCTTTGCTAATTAAGTTCGCAGGCTGGTCTAGGTATTTGTACTGAACGCTATGGTCTGTGTGAAATCTTGATCTCGCAGAATTTCCGAGTGTGTCCTTGCCAAAGTAATAATTGGAAACGAGAGACAACGACCCTGTTGGGCGCCACAAAAGTTGAAAGCCAATGCCTGGCGTTTCGTTAAAACTCCCATAGGATTGCCAACCATTGGTGATCCAAATCTCGGTCTTTAAGCGATCGTTTGGATAGATTTGGAGCCGGATACCGCTAAAAAACCAAGGTGTGTTGGCCGAAATATAGGACATCTGGTAAATCCAGTTCTCATAATTGTAGTAGCTGCAAAGTCCGATATAGGACATAAATAGGCCGACGTCCAAATTAATCCCATTCCAAACATCCCAGTGATATCCTGCGTAGGCTTCTGAGAGGTATCGATAAGCATCTGCAAGGCCCCATTGGCCTCGTCCTGTACTCGGGTCGCTTCGAGGAGTCATTGAGGAATACATTCCAAACTGGGTGAAAATACGACCCCGGATGTTTTGGAAGTGGAAATCGCCTCCGACCCCCAACTGTTGGACTTGGATCTCGCCAGTTCGGCCTGAGTTACCGGAGCCTATTAGCGTGTGGTCACTTGGGCGGATGAAATTGTAGACATAATTGGAGTCGAATGAAAACTCACCGGTAAAATAGGCTGAATCAAAAACAGGATTTTTTTGGCGACTATTGCCGTTGAGCCAAGTGAAGTCAGCAAATGAGAAGGGCTCGGGCGATTTTGCTTCGGGAGCGGGAGTTGCGGTTCTTGTTTCAGTTGGCAGCGTTTTGAGAGCTTCTTGAGCAAAAATCGACCTTTGAAGGCAGATTATAAAAAGAATTACCGAATAAAAGAGGAGGTTTGAGTGTTTCTTTTGCATAGAGCTTGCTGTCCACCCACTTTGAAGTCTGGACTAGCATAGTGATCGATTTTTTTGCAAAAAAAGAACTGTTCCGGAGCTGAAGTAAATTAATAATTTCAACGAACCTCGGGGGTTCGCAATTGAGCTCAAGCCCAAGGAGGATTTTTTGAGACAATCATCGAAACCCAGGATGGAATACTCTGGGTCATGGGCTCAGAATTGGTTAAAAAGATTCGTTTAAATCCGGCATCAAAAATTCTTTTTGACCGAGAGCCGCCCAGCATCCCGCTTCCGAGTTTCATATCCAAGAAAATATCGGTTTGTGTAGAAAGTTCAGGAGCGCTCTTCATGAATTCAGTTACGGAGTGAAATGTGAGTAGGTTTTTACCCTTTGCCTGAGCTGCTGCCAGCCAAGCAGCTAGGATCTGAGGATCCTCATCAATCAAGATAGCATCCACTTGGTTTACAGGTTTTGATTCTTTCTGAACATAGACCGTCGTAGGGAGTGCCTTTGGATCAGTCTTGGTTATTCTTGGGGCTCCCTGAGGCGAAGATGACCTGGTTGGTTCGGCACTGCTTTCAGAATCGGATGAAGAGGTTTCTGTCGCTTCTTGTGAGCTTGCTTTTCTGCGCAGTAACCATCGATATCCAAAAAATAGAGCCAAAAAGAAGGGCAGGATACCGAGGAGGTGAAAAATGAAGGAGATCAAAAAATCTAAATCTGGATCGTCTTCAACTTCTTCGGGGGGTTGGGGACTGGGTGAGGGGGTGGGGCCTTCTAATGTTCCATTGGCAGCGAGGCCCGCAAAAGGATCGGGGGATATCAGAGTAGACGGTGATGCAGAGGGGTAGGGAGTGGTCGAGGGCTTTGGATGGGTGACTTGTTTTTGTGTGACTTTTAAGGGTGTGTGAGGGGTTTTGATCTTTCGAGGGGTCATCCGATAGAACGCGATATTTTCGATCACGAACAGAATGAGGAGAATTAATCCGGCTTTGACTAGTTTCTTTTGATCTTGATTCATCTGCTCCACCCCAGGTGTTCAGTCTAACTTGAATAGTTCTAGAGTCAACCGGTTCTGAGATCAGGGGAGCTGAGCAGGCAAGGAGAGAGAGAGAGAGCAAGGAGTTCGACCTCAATGCCCTCTCTTAATAGAATTAGTTCTTCACTGCGTTGAGTGCTTCTTGGAGTTCACCGCGCTCGAACATTTCAGAAACAATGTCGCATCCACCGATGAATTTACCGTGAATGAAAATCTGAGGCACGGTCGGCCATTGGGTGTACTGTTCCAAAGCATCCCAAAGTGGGTCGTCGGACAAAACGTCAACGCCAACTAGGTCTTGCACGCCAGCAGCTCTTAGCACTTGGCAAGCTCGCGCGGAAAACCCGCACTGAGGGAATTGCGGAGTGCCCTTCATGAAAATGACCGCTGAAGCGGATTTAGAAATTTCTTCTACTTTAGAAACGAGTGGATTCGTTGTGTTCATAATTTCCTCTTTTCGCTAGGGATTAGTGTTTGGATTTAGCTTTAATGTATTGTTCAGGGGTGTAAGTTTTTAACGTCAGAGCATGAACCTCGCCGGAGTCAACTTCTGCTTGCACGAGTTTAAAAACCATTCTGTGCTGCTCGATCATCATTTTTCCTTCAAAAGCAGGAGAAACGATTTGAGCTTGATAGTGGTCTTCGGTGCCAGTGAGATCGACAATTTCGACTTGGGTAGCAGGGCCCAGGGTTTCTAGGCGAGCTTTGAGTTGAATAGGATTCATAGGGCATACGGATAACATAAGCCGTACCAAAATTGAATACCAATGCAGGACGTGGGGTATTTCGCTGCCACAAGTGGAGCAGTTGCTCGTGGCTTTCGGCTTGGGGATTGCTAATCAGATCACAAATGGAACATTTTCCGTCGATTTTACCGGTTCTTCCCGTTCGGAATGCTGTGCTTTTTCCAGGGGTTTCAATGCCTTTGATTGTGGGAAGGGGGCGCAGTATTAAGGCCATTGACCATGCTCTAGCTACCTCTGAGCTGATTTTGGTGGTGGCGCAGCGGGTTTTGACCTCCGAAGACCCGGGCCTAGGTGACTTGTATGAGGTGGGCACAGTTTGTCGGATTGAAACTTCTACCCTCAGTGATACTGGCGGACGGCAAATTGTGGTGACAGGAATTGCGAGGGAGCGCCTATTTGATTTGCGCCTTGATCCTGATGACTACTTAATTGCACGTGGGGAGAGCGTTTCTGATGTGCACTCGCCGGATACCACTCGAAATGAGGCGCTCTTTTACAATCTCAAAGAGGTAGCTCGGGAGGTGGTTCAGTTGCTTCCTGGAACTACCGAGTCGCTCATCAAATTGATCGATCGAATTGAGGACTCGGCCTATCTGACCAATGTCTGCGCGGCATACCTGAATCTTTCGCTTTCTCAAAAGCAGGAGCTTTTAGAAAACGTTCTGGTGGAGTCTCGGATTGAAGTTCTGCTGAATGCGATGCAGAAAGAGCGTGAGATTCTGAGTATCCAACAAGACATTCGAGAAAAAATGACCGATCGCCTCAACAAAGCCCAGCGTGAAGCCATTTTGAGAGAACAGCTTAAAACAATTCGTTCCGAACTGGGAGAGGAGCCAGGTGAGGATGCAGCCGAGGAGCTTGAGAAAAAGATCCGAGAGGCTCAACTTCCTCCCGAAGCTCAGCAGCAAGTCCAGGAGGAAATGAAGCGACTGCGAAGCTTGCCGGTGGCTTCGGCTGAGTTTCATGTAGTGAGGACTTACCTCGAGTGGATGGCTGCATTACCTTGGAGTAAAAAGACGGAGAGTCCGATCGATTTGAAAAAAGCGCGGTTGATTTTGGACCAGGATCACTATGGCCTTGAAGAGGTGAAGCGGCGAATTCTTCAATTCCTAGCCGTTGCGAAATTGAAAAATGACATCCACGGCCCGATCCTTTGTTTGGTGGGTCCTCCTGGCGTCGGTAAGACCTCCCTCGGTCAGTCAATTGCCCGGGCGCTCGGTCGAAAATTTATCAGAACTTCGTTAGGAGGGGTGAGAGATGAAGCCGAAATTCGGGGACATCGACGGACTTATGTCGGAGCTCTTCCCGGACGGATCATTCAAAGTATCAAACGCGCTGGAACACGCAATCCGCTGATGATGTTGGATGAAATTGACAAATTGCGTTCAGACTATCACGGAGATCCATCCTCGGCGATGTTAGAGGTCCTTGATCCTGAACAAAATAAAGCCTTTACGGATCACTACATTGATGTGCCGTTTGATCTTTCAGATGTTTTTTTCGTCACGACCGCCAATGTGGTGGACACCATACCGGCACCGCTCAGAGATCGGATGGAGGTTATTGAAGTTCATAGTTATACTTCCTATGAAAAAGTTCAGATCGCAAAACGCTATCTTCTTCCCAAGCTTCTCAAAGACCACGGATTGAATGCGGATCAGGTTCAAGTTTCTGATGCAGTTTTTCAGGCGCTCATCACTCAGTATACCCGCGAAGCGGGTGTTCGCGAGCTTCAGCGCAAAATCGCTTCGCTTTTAAGAGCGGTGGCAGAGAGAGTCGTGTTAAAATTGGAGGAGCATGAAGAGACTACTCCTCAGTTTGAGGTGACCTCTGATTTTTTGCATGAAATCTTGGGGCCTGAGAGATTCTTTTCAGAGCTTACGGCAAGGACCATGAAGCCTGGAGTTGCAACTGGGTTGGCATGGACTCCCATGGGCGGAGAGCTACTTTTTGTTGAGGTTACGGCAGTGCCTTCTGGGAAAGGACACTTAATCTTGACGGGGCAGTTGGGAGAAGTGATGAAAGAGTCTGCTCAGCTTGCGCTGAGTCTGACTCGGTCGACGCTCTCCATTATTCTTCCAATTCACTTTGATTTTAGTAATCACGATATTCATATTCATGTGCCCGCCGGGTCGATCCCAAAAGATGGTCCTTCTGCTGGGGTAACCCTATTTGTCGCCTTAGCGTCGATGGTTTTAAATAAAGCGATTTCTCCTACACTAGCCATGACGGGAGAAATTACTTTGAGGGGTGTTGTACTCCCGGTCGGTGGAATTAAAGAAAAGATTCTCGCTGCCCATCGGAGCGGGGTTAAAAAAGTGATCCTGCCCAAACGGAATGAGCCTGATTTGATGCAAGTTCCCGAGGAAGTTCGAAATCAACTCACCTACCTTTGGGTCGAGACTGTTGAAGACGTCCTCGAGGCGGCGTTCATGATTAAAGCGCCAGAGGCATTTTTCAAACAGCCAGCCGCTTAGATTTTTGAGGGTAGTTCGCTGCGACCGCTGAGTCCTAAAATTGCTGCGCTGAGCGCGGCTCCAGCTGCTCCGTAGAAAAAAGTCGATGGAGATCCTGAATAAGTCCAGAGTAGACCTGCAACCGAGCTAGCGACCAAAGTTGCTAGACCTGTGGTTGTACCTAGGAGTCCAATTGCGGTACCTCGAAACTCTGGAGCGACGAGGTCGACAGCGTATGCCTTACCTACGCCATCAGTTGCAGCAATATAGAGCCCGTAGATTCCGAAGAGAGGCCAAAGTTGCCAACTCTGGGTTACGATTGCTAGGCCGGAGTAAACGAGAGCAAAAATCAGAAGTCCAGAGACCAGGACTGCTTTTCGTCCGATCCTGTCTGAAAGTTGGCCGAGGAGCGGGCTAGCGATAGCGTAGGTAATATTATAAAAAGTATAAAGTAGGATTGTTTTTGAAGTCGAAAATCCCAATTGATGAGCGCGTAAGAGGATAAATAGATCACTTGAGTTCGTGATGGAAAACAGTCCCCACGCAAACAAGTAGCGCCGGAATCTCGGAGGGAGTGCAGCGTGAGGGAGGCTCTTGGGTGATTCGAAATCAGGTGAGGGTTGAGGTGGCTTTCTCAGTGTTTCTTGTAGGCGAAGAACGAGTAAGGCCCCGAGAAATCCTGGGAGCCAAGCTATAAAAAAGATCCATCGTAAATGACCTGTAAAAATTGAGATGAGCCCTAGCGAAATGAGGGGGCCCAGAATGGCTCCCAGAGTGTCCATGCCTCGATGCCAACCAAAGGCCATCCCTCTGAGTTCGGGTCGCACGGAATCCGCTAAGAGGGCATCTCTTGGGCTAGTTCTGAGGCCCTTTCCAATGCGATCTAGACTTCGAGCAAAGAGAACGAGCCACCAGCCACTAGCTAGACCTATGAGTGGTTTGGCGAAAGCGGACAGACTATAGCCTGCTAAGATGAAGGGTTTTCGTCGTCCTTTCTGATCTGAAAGACGACCAGAATAAGTTTTTAGGAGGCTCGCGATCGACTCAGCAATTCCTTCGATTAAGCCTAGAACGCTGACGGGGGCTCCGATGACGGTCGTCAGAAAAATTGGAATCACAGGATAGAGCATCTCACTTGAGATGTCAGCAAGGAGGGATACCCAGCCGAGTCGGATGACATTAGGAGGCAAGTGAGAGGCGAGTTTAAAACGTTCGGGATGGAGAATTTTCTTCATAATACCTCCACCCCGAATTTTTAGACTTTAATTGGGGAGTGTGTCAAGGAAACGCCAGAGCGCCGAGCAGGCTCGATCGGCAGCTATTTGAGCGCGTTCTTTTTGTTCGCCGGAGAGGCCAGCGACGATGGCATCTAGTTCATGGGTGTGCCAGACGTCTGCTTTTGCATGCACATCAAAAAATTGGGTGCCCTTCTCGGCATCTTTGCCACTGAGGTAGTGTTGTTTGAGCGCCTTGCTTTTGAACTTTGCGACTTCAGGGACCTGAGATTCATAGGCTAGAATTGCTCCCAAAGCTTCTTCCTTGCTTGAATTTGCGAGGGCTCGAAATTCAGCAATGAGTTCGTTTACTTCAGCAGAGGGTGTGCCGTTCTTTACTGAGTTTCGATCGACTCCTAGAGATTCTGCAAAGTCGAGCCAGAGCTCAGGGTGTGGAGCAGTTTGATTTTCTTCATCGAGCAGGTTCCCTAAAATAACTTGGCGGTCTTTGAGTTCATCCATCTGTGAGTGGAGTCGGCTCAAATACCGGGGGAAGTTTGAAACTTGCCAATAATATTGACTGGAATAGGTGCGGAGTGCTTCTACGCTGAGTTCGCCGCACTCCCACTTTTGATACCAAGGATGTGAAAGGAGATGAGCTGAGATTTTGATCTGTGACGACATGACTGTTCCTCCAATTTTGGTGAGATTGCCTCAAGTCAAGGGCGATGTCGAACGAATTGCTTGACCAATATTTGGGTTGCTTGTAGAAAAAAACGCCGGGGGTTCGATGCGACGCAAAAGTGTGTGGATGAGTTTTGTGTGGGTGAGTTTATTTCTGTCTCTGGGTTCACTCGAGTCCCAGGCTATGATGCGCACTCAGGCGTCGATGCTCGAAGAGCTTCCTATCGATTTGATTCGTGAAATTCAGCAATTCCTGCCGGTTTCTGATTATTCATCAGCTTCGCTAGTGAATCGTGAGTGGGGGGGGCTTTTAAAAGATTCATACAGTTATCAGGCTCACCACGCACTTTTTGTCTTGATGCGCTCTTCCTTTGTCAGCGGAGGATCTGTCTATGAGCAGATTAAGTTTCTAGATCAATTAGATGCGCTTTTCGATTCTTTGGCTGGGCGAGTGGCGGCTGCCGGTAAATCCGATTTGGTTTTTCGATCTCTCCGTTCTCGGGTTGAAAGCAGAAAGATTGCGATTGCTATTCAAGATTTTCGAGGTCCGTGGAGGTTGATCTCTCCGGTGCTCAGGGTAGCTCAAGGTCAGGCGCTCAGTCCCGAAGGTCAAAATCAGGTCTTTGACTTGGCTAATTCGGAGGGGGCAGTGAATCGAGATCGGATTTTGCTCGCTCTTTCGTTAAATCCCTCGCTGCACTCAAGAGTCTGGGTAAAGCTCTGGGAATTGCTCGAACGGGAAGTGGCTTTGAGTGGGGCGCTGCATCACTGGGGAGGTTATTGGTTGGATGACTTAAGGGAGAGGTTGATTCGCCATCCCAGTCAGCCAGCTGAGTTCCAGATGAGGCGCTTTGCTCAACTTGAATCTTTACAGTTTTTTCCGAGTCGTGTGGGAAGAGTCATTGCTTGGGTTGAGAAATCTCCAGTAGCCCCAGAAGTGCAGCAGGAAATTTTTGGTGTGATTGTACCTCAGGTTCTCGCGCTGCCTCGAGAGGCTCATTTGCCCTACTTAGCTCGTCTCCTCGTTGCTTTGGCAAAAAGTCGCACCGTAACTGACGAAAATCAGGATGGCCTCTTTAATCTTTCTTTAGAAACTGGGCTCTCTTACTCGGAACAAGCGGAGGTTCTTATTGCTTTAGCTGGTAACGCTCGGTCAGAAATGCTGCAGTCTAAAATCTGGAATGAGGTTTCGTATCGGTTTGGTGGTGAATTTCTGATTCAGTTGGTCCAGAAATTTGCTGAAAATCAGAAGTTATCGGCAGAAATTCAACGTAAGATGGCAGAAGCTGCGCTTCGACTACCGCTTTCTGAAAGCCTAAGTCTGAGATTTAGGATGGCCCAACATTCTCAAATGTATGGTCAGGTAGTAGCATTTTTAGCTGAACGGATGCCAACCATCTCCGAGAGAGATAGTGATCAGCTTCAATCACGCTCTGTTCTGGGACGAGAGGGGATTTTGCTTGTTAAGGAATTGGCGAAAAATCCAAAACTCTCCACAAAGGAAATCGAGTTCCTTGTGGTATTTGCTCAGTCGATGACTGACGAAGCTGATCAGAAAAGCTTAGTGAAGCAGATTCTAAATCAACCAAATTTGAGTCCAAAAACTCTAGACCAACTCGAGGCTATTTTTGTTTTGCCTCGAGAAACCCCGTATCCGCCGGAATGGTATCAATTGAGGAGGCTCCTTTTCAGGAGCCTGCCCAAAAGTTAGGTCATTACGTAGGCTTTTTTCTTCTTCGCTTTCTTGCTGCGCTCAACAGCCACTTTGTGGTCAGCTGGAGCGGTGCCTGCTAAGTAGGCAGTGTGTTGATCGTGACGACGTTTTTTATGCTTTACGCTTAATCTTTTTCCCATAGGGCACGCAAGCTAACATAAATTAAAGCAGAGAGCAAATCGAAGTGCTTGCAGAAAAAGTTCGAATCACCTCTTGAGCTAACTTATGCCTTGGGTCATATTAAATCTTTGGTAACATGTTGAGACTAATGAGATTTTGAGAGTTTGACGATAACGATCTGGGAGGGATAGACATGAGCACTTTACTGCACCATTTAGCCGCTTGGGCCGAGTCCGAACCGAAAGCAATTGCTCAGCGGTTCCGTCGGGGGGATCAATGGGTGCCGATCACAGCGAAGGAGTACTGTGACCGTGTCTATTGGTTGGCCCTTTTCTTAGAGTCGAAGGGGATGAACCGCGATGATATTGGGACCATTCTCTCTTATAATTGCCCCGAGTGGGTGCATATGGATTTGGCGGTTTTACTCTTGGGGGCTAAATCGGCAGGCATCTACCCGAATTCGACTCAAAAAGACATTCACTACGTTCTCGATCACACCGAGAGCCGGTTCTTTGCAGTACAAAACAAGACCTACTTTGGCAAGTTGACTGGGGATCTCTGTGAATCCGGCCTTCCTAAGCGAGTAGATACCGTGATTGTTTTTGACGGAGATACGTCGGTTGCTTCGAATGCTGTCTCTTATGAAACAGCTCTTGCAACCGGTAAAAAACTGGCCTCCCAGGCGGGTGCAAAGACGTTGAAAAACTACCTGGACGCACTCGACCCTCATGCTCCCGCATTTATGATTTACACCTCAGGCACTACGGGTAACCCTAAGGGGGCGCTTCTCTCGCACGATAACCTGGTTTACACCATTGAGCACGGGATGGCTCATTGGGGGTTAGAGGTGGGGGATGGGGCTCTTTTTTCGTTTCTCCCCCTTTGTCACATTGCGGAGAAAATTCAGAATCTTGGAGGCGGGATTTGCCTGCGATACACGGTCAACTTTGCTTCGCAGTTTGAAAAAGTTGCGCTTGAGCTTCCGCTGGCCGAGCCAACTCTCTTGCTCTGTGTCCCTCGCCTCTGGGAAAAAATGATGGAGGGTGTGAGTCACAAAGTGTCTGAGGCTCCTCCTTTGCGAAGGGTGCTTGCTCACTGGGCATTTTCGATGGGTGCCAAAAAATCAAAGGCTCAGTATGCGGGCAGATCTCTCAGTTATGCGGATCAGGCTCAATGGCTTCTGGCAGAGCGATTGGTCTTATCTAAAGTAAGAACTGCGCTGGGACTTAAGAAGGCAAATGCTCTGGCTTCTGGAGCAGCCATTCTTCCTATTCACGTGTCCAAGTGGTTTCACACTTTGGGATGTGAGATTAATGAAGTGTTTGGTCAAACCGAGTCCACTGGGATTATCTTGATGACCGAGCGAGGCAAGGATCAGGCGGGTACTGTCGGCGTCGCTCCGAAGGGGATGGAAGTTAAAATCGCAGAAGACGGAGAGATTCTGACTCGCGGGCGTCACGTTTTTAAGGGCTACTTTAAAAATCCAGAGGCTACGGCAGCTACTGTTGACTCCGAGGGATGGCTCCATACGGGGGACTTGGCCGAGAAAACCGCACAAGGAGCAATGCGGATCCGGGGTCGCAAAAAGGAAATTATGAAGACCTCAGGGGGTAAAATTGTAGCTCCGCTTCATATTGAGGAAGAACTCAAAGCTGCTCCCCTGATTAGCCAAGTTTGTCTGGTGGGTGATGGGAAAAAGTTCATTTCGGCCCTCATTACCTTGACCGAGGGAAAGATGGCCGAGCTGGCAAAAGTGAAGGGTGCCTTGGAGGGTCCAGTGGTGACCCATCCGTCAGTCGTGAAAGAAGTTCAGAGTTACATTGATCAGCTGAATCACAAACTCGCAGGCTACGAGCAGATCAAGAAGTTTGCGGTGCTTTCGAAAGAGTTTTCGATTGACCGTGGCGAGATGACCCCGACCCTGAAAATGAAACGCAACGTGATCGAATCCCGTTATCAGGACCTCATCAACGCGTTTTATGAGTAAATCCCCCAACGCGTTTGAAACGGGGGGGAGAAAAGTGATCCCTGCAGTGCTCGTTTATCTGACTCAAGGTGATCGGGTGCTCATGATTCATCGCAATACTGATCCGACTGGGAAGGCAGATTTTCATTCGGGTAAATGGAACGGGCTAGGTGGTAAACTCGAGGCCGATGAGTCTGCGCTTCTTGCTGCCCAGCGGGAAATTTTCGAGGAGTCGGGGCTTAATTTGCCTGAAGAGCGATTTTACTCTCAGGGTGTGATTCATTTTCCCAATTTCAAACCTCAAAAAAGTGAAGACTGGATGGTCTTTCTTTTTACAGCAGAGTGTTCTGATGCCGAGGCTCAGCAGATCCAAGCTCAATGTGCGGAGGGAAGCCTTCATTGGGTGAGTATGAGCGATGTGCTCCGGCTCAATCTTTGGCCTGGAGATCGCCTCTTTATTCAGGACGTGCTGGCTAAACGGCCGCTTACAGGTACGATTTGGTACCAGAGCGGTGAGGTTGAGCGATCGTGGATTCAGTCCTTAGTTCGTTTGGGTTGAATTTTGAACGCGAGGTTGATCTCCCTGGTGCTTACCGACAGACTGGGTTAGATGAAAACTTTCGTACTTCTGGGAATCATGATCGCCATGAGTGTAATCGCGAATTGTGCTCGGGCTTCGGAAAAAGACGGTGCCAGAAGTTGCGGGGGATCTTTTCACCGTAGAAGTTCGCTCTCTTGTATAGGCTTAGGAGGAAACCTAAAAATGACTCAAGATCCATCGAAACGGAAACAACTCAATGTGTTAGGGAACGACTTGAAGATCTGCGGAAGGGACCCTGTGACTGGTTTTTTTAGGACGGGGAGCTGTGAAACCGACTCAAAAGATCGTGGGGTGCATACCGTATGTGCCACATTGACCCAAGATTTTCTTGATTACTCTCGATCTCAGGGAAATGACTTGATCACGCCGGTGCCAGAGTTGGGTTTTCAAGGTTTAAAGGCGGGTCAAAAATGGTGTCTCTGTGCTGGGCGTTGGCTAGAAGCCGAAAGAGCAGGTCAAGCACCGCCCATCGATTTAGAGGCAACTCATGCCAGGACACTAGATATCATTCCCTTGGAAGTTTTAAAAAAATACCAAATCCAATGAAGTGATTTGCAGAGAAAACCAAACTCAATTCTCCCAAAACTACCGCTATTCACTCTCCCTTGTTCATCGCGTAGGCAACGCCAAAAAGCGGTTCATGATGAAACTATGTCACTGGATATGTGTCTGGTTTGCATGGGTCAACGAGGACCTACCTCAAAATTCCAACACCCATCTAGAGTGTCATTTTTTATGAGGCAACGCGCGATCAATGTGGTTCGCAGATGACACATTTTGAATAAATAAATCATACCATAATATAATTTAAAGAAAGAGGCATATCATGAAAAAGTTAAAGCTTACAATCGGAAGTCTGCTGATCTTTTTTGCAGCAGGAAGTGCCTTTGGAGGCCCGTCGGAACTTCATCGAGAAAGAATGTCTGGCATTACGAAGGAACTCCGTTCTAAAGCAGAGTATGTACAAAGAATGCAAGGATCTAGGTCTCAGTTTCCAAATTCACGATTTATGAATAGGGTCGTCAGTCCAGCGAAGAGTCGAACACAGAATTTTCATGCTGAGAATGAACAAGAATTCGGGGCGAGATACAGACTAAAAATGGATAATGGAAGACTAACGAAAAAAGAGGTGGTTGAAATGAAGGGAAGAAAAGATCCCAAGTAACAAGTAGGGCGAAGCATTAAGGGATTCTGGCTAGGTCGAGCGATCGTGGAATCAGTCTTTACTTTTCTTGCCTTGAGTTTTGCTGCGCATTTTATCGGCTAGTGCATCAAAGGCTGGAGCGTAGGTGTTTACGATGTCAGAGAGAACCTGGATGGAGAGTTCTTCTCGATAAGTATGAGAGGTCAAATTTCGGGTTTTTTTCATTTCGAGCCACAAGGTGTTCTCGTTCTCCTGAATTAAGCCCATTTGAAAACCAGCCTGAAACGCTTGGAGAGGGGTGGGTGCTTCTAATCCCTGCTCTTCGGCAATTTTTTTTAGACTTTGCCAAGCGAGCTCGTAGCAGAACTCAAATGCCTGAATAATTCCCGCGCGGTCTCGGTCGTCGACTATCGGAGTGGATAAAAAACGTTTAAGTGTCTTGACTGCAAGATCAAAATTTTTAATGGTGATGCTTGTACGTGATTCAGGCTGTTTGCTCATAAAGGAGAACTCCTTCTTCGACGATTTTTTGTTTCAGCTCTTCCCCAGCAAGATCATAGTCAATCAAATCGTATTTGTGAAGCGAAGGTGGAGTTTCAGTTTGGGCGGTGTAGAAGGTGGTCCACTCTTGTTGTCTTCGAGTGGGGTGAATTTTGAACGCGAGATCGAAGTCTGAGGTGGTTCGTGCATCACCCCGTGCTCGAGAACCGAAAAGCCAGATCCTCTCTGGGTTTAGTTCCTGGATTGCAGCTTGAATGAGAGGGATCAAAAAGTGAGGTAACTGCTGTATTCTCTCAGAAATGGGTGTCTTCTTCAGGTCTGCCGCAGTCCAGGTCATGTCGACTCTCCGTTAATCGATGCCGCGAATCTGCGGGGCAGACTTGAGGAACTGCAAGTTCTTGTAGTTCTCTTCAGCAAAGCGCAAACCCCAATCGGATTTAAACAGGATCACGGGTTGACCGTCACGGTCTTCTAGGCATCGACTGTCTTCTCGACGTTCGAAATAATCTGCGTCCAGACCGGTGCCCTGAACCCATCGTGCATGGATGTAGGGGAGTCGTTCCATTCTTACGTCGACGTTGTACTCGGCTTTCAGTCGGTGTTCGAGTACTTCAAACTGGAGACCGCCTACCGCACCTAAGATCGGGTCTTTGTCACCAAATCCGCGTTGTTTGTAGACCTGGACGACGCCTTCTTCGGAGAGTTGGTCGAGGCCTTTTTTGAGCTGCTTACGTTTCATCGGATCTTTGATCGTGATGCTTGCAAAGTATTCAGGTGAGAATCTAGGAACGCCGGTGTACTCAAACCGCTTTCCTTCGCAAAGGGTGTCTCCGATTCGGAGTTCACCGCTCGTGTCGAGCAATCCTACGATATCACCCGGCCACGCTTCGTCGATGATGACGCGTTCTTGAGCAAAGAAGTTCAATGGCTTAGAGAGCTTAATTTCTTTATTGAGGCGAGCGTGTTTCACCGACATGTTGCGGGTGAATTTGCCAGAGCAAACTCTCATGAAGGCCACTCGATCCCGATGAGAGGGGTCCATGTTGGCTTGGATTTTAAAAATAAACCCTGAGAATTTATCTGAAGTCGGAGCGACTTCTCCGTCTTCTGTTTTACGGGCCAGTGGCGGTGGTGCGATTTCAATGAATCGCTCCAAGAATCGCTGGACTCCGAAGTTATTCATTGCGCTGCCAAAGAACACGGGGGTGAGCTGTCCTGCTAACACTTTCTTGAGATCAAACGCATCGCCGGCGTATTCTAGTAGCTCGAGCTCGGCTTTGAGTTGATCGTGGAGTTCTTTGGCGTCGTCCAAATCTCCTTTGGGTCCACCCAACATCTTGATGAACTCGGGGTCATCTACTCCTGCAACCTTTTTGGGCGCAAGGCGACCTTTTACGTTCGCTTCGCCTTCGGTCTGAAAAAACAAAACCTCATGGTCTTTTCGGTCATAGACACCACGGAACCGATCACCCAATCCAATGGGCCAGCTCATGGGGCATGAACGAATGCCTAGGACCTTTTCGAGTTCGTCGATCAAGTCCAGGGGCTCGCGACTCGGGCGGTCGAGCTTATTGATAAAAGTAAAAATTGGAATCTGTCGCATCCGACAAACTTCAAAGAGTTTGCGGGTCTGAGCTTCAACGCCCTTTGCGGCGTCAATGAGCATGACGGCAGCGTCGGCGGCGGTGAGGGTGCGATAGGTGTCTTCGGAAAAATCTTTGTGGCCAGGAGTGTCGAGCAGGTTAATCTGCGCTCCTTGGTATTCAAATTGGAGGACGCTGGAGCTCACGGAGATTCCGCGTTGCTTTTCGATTTCCATCCAGTCGGAGGTGGTGTGTCGCTGATTGGCCTTGGCGCGAACGGCGCCTGCTAGATGAATGGCTCCGCCGTACAAGAGGAGTTTTTCAGTGAGAGTGGTTTTACCGGCGTCCGGATGCGAAATGATAGCAAACGTACGTCTGCGGGAGACCTCATGAAAGATCGGCCCGCGGTTTTGGCTGGATGAATCGACTAAATCAGTACTCATGGAGGCCGGATTCTGCCCTAAACTGGACAAAATTGCTAGTGCTGATCGGCGTCGTCAGCTAGTCGAACTCGTTGACAGTTCAGAGCAGTTTGGCTGTGTGCTTTTTTTCAAGGTTTCGAGGTTCTGGCGTGCGTCCTCAAATCCTTGTTCTGCTGCTTCCTTAATGAGGAGTCGACCTACAAAAGGATCCTTGGCTCCACCTTCGCCAAAGAAAAGCATCAGTCCGTAGGCGTTTTGAGCCTCTGCATTCCCCTGATAGGCGGCAGTTTTAAAGTTTTCACGAGCCAAGACCAAATCTGGGGCGCCGCCCTGGCCGTGGTAAAGCATCCGAGCATAGTGAGTCATTCCAAGGACGTGCCCTGCCTGACTCGCTAACCCAAAGAGGCGACGAGCTTCTTCCCAGTTCTGAGATCCGCTCTCACCCTTAAAGTGCAGAGTGGCCAGGCTGTAGAGGGATGGGCCGTGGCCTTGTGCAGCAGACTGCTCCAGAAGGGCCGCCGCGAGCAGATTATTTTTTTGTCCCACGGCGCCTGCGTAAATGAGTTTAGCCAAGAGGTAGCGCGCCTGGAGCAGGTCCTCCTTTGGCGTTTCGGGTTGAGTAATAATTTTGCAGTAATGGTTAAATGCGTCATGCGGATTTGTGAAACAGAAATGTCCCTCGCAGGATTGAACTGCGCTGTGCCCTGGATCCAGGATGCCAAGGGCGGGCCAATGCGCTTGTGCTGGTAATGAAAAGAATGTTCCAATGAGAATTGCGCCGAAAAAATGGGTACGCAAAATCAGTGAGTTTAGGACCTTCATAAATACCTCTTAGTAGAAGAGGCGGAAGGATAGTGGTTTTGGTTGAATTTTCCAACTTAAAAATATTTAATAAGTAGGGAAGTCTCGTCTTTTCAGATGCTTAGATTAGTTTTAAATTGATCCAATTTATTTATGCGGCGGCGAGCGAAAATATTCGAATGCGCACTTGGCTCCTGGGACCTGCGAGTAAAAAATCGGTGCGAGCAGGGTTGGTTTGGTAAATTTGGTAAGCATAATCTGCGATGACTTTGGCAGCCTCGTTTTCGGCTTCGCGATGTACGTCGAGCTTCATCTTTGATTTAAACCAAAGGACTCCCTGTTGCTGGAGACTGGGCCGGACGAAGGGACGGCTGAGGAGTTCCTCGATGTAGTCAGCCTGGAGGCTTTCTTTTTGATCTAAAAGAGTGCGGCGATGGATGATTTCTTGGAGCGGGTCCCGTTCTCCTCGACGCAGTGCGTTTTCGAGACATTCGATCTCGTATTCGTCCTGCAGGATGTCGAACCCTGAATGGGTGACGATCAGGGCTATAGTGTGGGTTTTCATTTTCAGCGATTGCTCCTTTTATCCTACTGTTTAGATCGGATAATAGGAGTTAAAACCTAAGCTCCTTAAGAATTCAGCGGTGAGATGGAAAAATGAGGGGGTAGAGCCTCGTCGTAAATCAGGCGTTGGAATCGGCGGGCGTGTCATGATAAACCCCATCCAGACAAATGAATTCAATAACGCATCTTATTTCAACCGCTGAAGAAATCACTCAATTAGCTCAGATCCTAAAGACTCAGGAGGTCATTGCTTTTGACACTGAGTTCATTCGGGAATCGACTTTTTTCCCAATCGTGGAAATCATTCAAGTGGCCACTACGACCGAATCTTGGTTGGTGGATGCACGGGCTTTTAAACGGAACCATCCTGCATCTCATCCGGATGCCTACGATTCCGGGATTCAGCCTTTGCTCGACATTTTTACCGATCAAAAAATTCTGAAAATTGTCCACGCTGCTCAAGGCGATCAGGAGTGTCTCTACACGAGTTTTGGTGTAGTTGCCTCACCCAGTTTGGATACTGCCGTTGCAGCATCTCTTTGTGGGTATGGCGAAGCGATTGGACTTGGAAAACTTCTCAAGTCGGTCTTTGATATTACTCTTTCTAAAGGGCACGCTCGTACCAATTGGTCAGTGCGACCACTTCCTCAACAACTCATCGAATACGCCCGCGCTGATGTGGATCATCTCGTTGCCTTAGGGCTAAAGCTTATGGAGAAGCTCGATGAGCTCGGACGCAAAGCTTGGGGCTTTGAAGTCTCTGCAAAATGGGAAGACTCTAAGCTTTATCAGATGGATGTCGAAGGAATTGCGCAGAAGTTGGCTCGCGGAGGTCGCCTCGACAAAAAAGGCTACCCTGCTTTGGTCAATTTGGTGAAATGGCGAGAAGAGCGTGTTCGAAAACTCAATCTGCCGCGACGGTGGGTGGCAGACGATCATGTACTGCTTGATCTTGCTCATGTGAGGCCGAAGGACTTGGAGCACCTGGGTGCTTTTCGAGGTCTGAATAAAGGCGAACTGAAGAATAGCGGCGAAGCCATTCTTGAAGCGATTCGGTTAGCCTCTGAGCGAACCGACCTTGCACCTCCGAAGGCAGCGCGAGTTTTAGCTCCTACCGCCGATGAGACTTTGGCATTTGACCTCATTCGGTGTTACGTGAGCGTGCTTGCTGAAAAACACCAAATTGCAGCAAAACATTTACTCTCGGTTCATCAGCTCTTGCCACTTTTGCGTAACGAGATTCAATCCAGTGAAGATCTGATTAAAAAAGGAATTTTGAGTTCAGAAGCAACGGCTCTGATTGGGGATGAACTTATTGCAATGGTTCAAGGCAAGCGCGCGCTTCGCGTGAAGGGTAGTCAGGTTGAAATTATTCCCATCTAGGGATGAGTTTGCCTCAATCTCTCGATTCTGACAATCCAGCTTGGAAACTTGGAAGATCCCATGTTAAATCCCTAAGAATCCATGAACCCTTGCTTAGGCTCAGAGACAGTCGAAGTTCCCCTTTCTGGATTTGCCTCAAAAGGTACTTTTCCGAATCACTTGAAGTTTAGAAAACGCCGCGCCCTGAACTGGATGGTTCTGGGTACCACCTATTCGGCGATGTACATGGGAAGGTACAATCTCTCCTTAGCCAATCCGATCCTTTCCCAAGTCTACGGTTGGGATAAAACTCAAATTGGCGCGATTATTAGCCCTGCACTTCTGGCTTACGGACTTTTTGCAATTGTAAATGGGCCACTTGCAGATCGAATTGGGGGTCGTAAAGCGATCCTTGTGGGATCATTAGGCACAGTGTTTTTTAATCTTCTCTTTGGTCTGGGTGCCTATCTGGGCTTTTTGGGGCAAGGGAGTGCGCTCATTGTTTACTTTGCCTCGATCTGGATGCTGAACTCGTATTTTCAGTCATTCGGTGCGGTATCGTTGATTAAAGTGAATTCAGCCTGGTTTCACATTCGCGAGCGAGGCGTGTTTTCTGCAATTTTCGGCTCTATGATTCAGATGGGCCGGGCTTTGATTTTCTTTGTAGGGCCGTTGCTTGCGATGGCTTTGCCTTGGCAGTGGTTGTTCTTTGTTCCGTCGATCTTGATCTTGGTTTTGTCGGTTGCCACCTATCTTACCGTACAAAATAGTCCTGAGGATTGTGGTCTCCCTACTCTTGATGTTGCTGATGCTTCGAGAGGTGATCCGGATCATGTGACAGTTCGCTATATTCTTAAAAAGATTTTCATGAATCCTATTACTCTCACTATTGCTAGCGCGGAGTTTTGCACAGGGTTTGTGAGACAGGGATTTGAACAATGGTTTCCTCGATACATGATTGAGGTCCAGCGCTTGCCTCTGGACTCTCCGATCTTTCAAAAAAATGCCATGGCAGTCGTCATTGCAGGGATTTTCGGCGCTATTTTTGCCGGATCGATTTCTGACTTTGCTTTTGGTGGTCGCAGAACCCCCGTCGCATTTTTAGGTTATTTGACCCAGGTTTTGTGTTTAGTCGTGATTTGGGGAACCAGCGACGTCAGCTGGGTGGCTGCAGCCTTTGTCGTGAATTCTTTTGCGATTAGCATGGTGCACTCCATGCTATCGGGCACCGCCTCAATGGACTTTGGCGGTAAAAAAGCTGCCGCAACCGCTGCGGGGCTCTTTGATGGAATGCAATACATCGGCGGTTCCTTCGTAGGTCTAGGGATGGGTTATTTACTCGATCGCTTTGGATGGGGATCGTGGGGGCCGAGTATGGTCGGATTCTCTCTGGTGGGTATGATCTTGATGGCTGTGCTTTGGAATGCAAGGCCTGAAACTCAGACTAGTTCTCACGCAGGACATTCAAAATCCTGAAATCGGTTAAAACAAAAATGAGGCGTACGGCCCGGCGAGGGAGAGTCGATTCACTTTTGCTTGCTCAAGACGAAAGTTTCTGAGGTGGTCTTCAGCCTCAAGGCTGGCGGCAATCCACTCTTGGAGGTGGTGCCTGATGGATTCATCGCTCGGGCGGGTTCTGAATTGAGTCCGAGTAGCAATAAATTGCGGACTTAAAGGGATGAGGATAGGCGCCCTTAGTGAGTTGAGGGAACTGCGAAATTGTTTTTTGGCAAGTTTTTCTCTAGCCTGGGTATTAAAATAAAGTTGGGCAGAATGATTGAGATTCAGAGTTGTTTCGTAGGCGCGATTAAATAAGGTCGCTTGGACTTCCTCTTTTTTGATTTTAAGTTCCTCGAGTTCTCCTTTGATTATTTTTGCCTGTGAGAAAAGAGCCAATCCGAGAGCAGAACGGGAGTCGCCCGCCGGATCCATCCAGTTCAGGTAAAGCCAGGGCTTGCGCGTTTTCTGGGCCATGATGGTTAAGTTCAATTGTGAAAGTTCAATTGATCTTCGGACTGCTTCTTGCCCTAGAAGTTTACCATCGAGTTCGAGCGCTGACTCTGGGAAAGTTGGGTTAGAAATGGTGATGGATTGGATCGCCTCAGGGTTCAAAAATCCCAGAGCAAGCGAGAGTGCATAGCGAGTTTTTTCACGTGCCCAACTGACTTCTTCTTGGGTGTCTTGGATTGATTTGACGATCTGGTTGAGTCCCTTTGTGTCGACTTTTTCAGGTCTTAAATTGAACCGCATCTCTTGTGTGATTTTTAAGAAGCTTTGGCATTTTTGAAGTATTCGCTCAGAGCGATTGTACTCATAAAACAGACTCTCGAGTGTGGCAATTAGATCGGCTTTGAAAATGGTCAAAGCCTTTTGTTGGACTTTAGCCTCGAGTGATGACTGCCTCGCATTGAGCCACGAGGTGGGGAGCAAAAAAGGAGCTACATTCAGCATCAATAATGGAATCGAGGTAAAGCTCACTGAGGTGTACCAAAGAATGTTGACATTAAGGTGGGGGAGTAAGTTGAGGTAGGCGGCAGTCGCTTGATGCCTCGCTTGCAGAGCCTTTTCAAAGTTTTCCCTCGAGTCAAAGTTAAAGGCCATAGCACGCGCGATCGCGTCATCGAGGGAAATGGCAATGGGAGCTTCGAGCGGAGATGGGTCTTGGACTGCAAGGCTTCCGTAGATACTGTGCCTAGTTTGACTGGATTCAGACTGAGCCTCAAAATAGAAGCGATCATCTGTGAAGCAGAATAGAATGGCCCATGATCCCTCGTGATTGAAGCAAGCCTCTTGACTGAGTCTGTCGCGACTGGCTCGTTTTTTTAACAAAAAGGGCTGTGCTTGGATTTGAGGAACTTTAAGGGAGTAGGTCCAAATATCTACTTTTGAAACCTCAATGAGACTGATGAGGATTTGATTAGAGTCCTTAATGGAGATCGTCTTGAGGTGAGGCGAAGTGCGCTCGATTCTAATCCGCACGGGTTGAACCCGGCGTTCAGTGGGCGAGTCGGATTGTAAATTTCCCTCAAATTCTCCTCGGGGAACGTGACGGCAGGCGGTCGTAAAAATGACGAAAATAACGCAACACGTTCGAATGAAAGTGATCCATTTTGTGTAGCTCAAAAGTAATTAGACGGGAAGTCTCCGTGGCGTTCACCGTGAGTTCCCATCCCCCCTTTATTGAGGTACTTGAATGGCAAGCGGCTGTCAAGGTGACCGTATAATCGAGAATAACGCAGAAGTAGAATTCAAATTATTTGACCCGCTTCATTGGGACGAAGACTTTTTCATCTGGGCTTTTCTGAACATACAATACTGCAATTTCGTCTTTCTTCATTTGGTCAAATAATTCGGATAGTTCTTTGGCATTGTGGACTTCGCTTTGATTCGCGCTGACGATGACATCCCCAACGGAGAGTCCCACATCAAAAGCAGGACTTCCGGGCTGAACCTCTGCGACGATAGCTCCTGTGTAGGGCGAGGCTTTGAGAAGTTTGGCCAGCTCAGGCGTCAAATCTTGCACTGCGATCCCCAGATTTCCGTGTGTTGCTGGACGCTGAGCGACATGAGCGGCTTGCCCGGCTTTTTGATTGCTGAGATCACTTTTGGCTTCGACTTGCTCTTGGACATAAATGGGGACTTGGAATGTCTTGCCATTTCGGCAGATGGAAACTCGAATTTCTTTTGAAACAGGCGCGTTTGCAACGAGTGATTTCAGTTGATTCGCAGAGTGAACCGCTTGATTGCCAAAGTGGGTAACTACATCGCCGCTTCTGAGTTTGGCTTTCGAGGCGGGCCCTCGGTTTTGAACCTGACTGATTAAAGCTCCGTCGGGACTTGGAGCTTTGAAATACTCAGCAAGCTGTGAGTCTAGATCTTGGGCAATGACGCCGATCCACCCCCGAACTACATGGCCATGCTGCACGATTCCATCAAACACTTGTCTTGCGATTTGGGATGGAATCGCCAAACCCACACCTGTAAATCCACCCGTTTGGGAAAAAATCGCAGTATTAATTCCGATAATTTCACCGTGAGAGTTCAGGAGAGGGCCACCCGAGTTGCCAGGGTTAATTGGGGCATCGGTTTGAATGAAATCTTCGATATCAAGCATCCCTAATTGCCCACGTCCCACTGCGCTAATAATGCCCGAAGTGACTGTGTGGTTCAGTCCAAATGGACTCCCGACTGCAATGATCCAATCGCCCACGTTGAGCTGGGCCGAGTTACCGAAGCTTAAAGTGGGAAGCGGGTTTTGGGGTGGATGGTCCAGTTGGAGAACGGCGAGATCCGTTTTTGAGTCACCTCCTCGAAGATGGGCCGCAGCCTTACGATTGTCATCAAAAACAATCGTGATTTTATCGGCATTCTGAACCACATGAAGGTTCGTGAGGATCAGTCCATCGGAGCGAATGATAACGCCTGATCCTAATCCTAGAGCGAATTGCTCTGCAAATTCGGGTGGGACTCCTCCTGGATTGCCTAGTGGGGCTGCGGGCATGAGTGGACTATGGACAGAAGTAATGCTGACAACAGCGGGAGTCGCATGCTTGGCGATCTGATTCAGCTCATGTGAAACCTGACTCAGAACTTCAACGCCATGAGTCGGTGCTGGAGTGGAGTGATTTGCAGCGCCCAAAGAAATTAAAGCAAGAGGCCAGATTAGGAGGCTTTTGAATTTCATCTGCATCTCCCTGCCGGTGGGTTCGTAAATGAGGTTAATCCAAATAGTGATGCAGGTGAGATGCCGAGAAAAAAGAACGGCCCATGATTTTAAAGAGACTGTTAGATTTTGGAAAGAGCTATAAAAGTTGCCAAAGTTGCTCTACTCTGAGGTCCTATGATTTTATCGCCGAGCGATTCAAAGAGGATACGGTGCTGGTCAATTCTTTTCGCATTGATTGTACTTTTAAGCGGGGTAGTTTTTCTGTTTTCTCCCCTGGGTTTTGTTCCCGTGCCATGGCCGGATGCTCCCCCGTTCTACCTTCCTTGGCGTGACTTAATTCAATGGCCACCGGTGTGGAGAATGGGCAATTACGCTGCTTTTGTTCCGAGTTTAGATCAGGTCAATTTTGGCACGATGCCTGGACTGACGATAGTTCTCGGGGGAATTTCCTCCCTGGGTCTCATGCATATTTTTAGTCCCACCGTGACTCTTAAACTCATCTGTTTGTTTGCTTTGATGAGCTGGGCATGGATGCTTTGGACATGGTTGATTCAATTGCCGTTATTTCGCGCAAGGCCCTACTTTGCGCTCATCATTTGCCTAGCTGCCTTATGGGATCCTACTTTGCGCTGGGTCACCTTAGCCGTAAGGCCTGAGGCATGGGTGGGGTTAATTTGGCTTTATATCCTCAAGGAACTCTGGAAAACTCACGTCAATTCGGAGCCACTCTCGAGTAAGACTCTCTGGATAGTCTCTGGAAGTCTAGCCCTTGCCGCTTACTTCCACTTTGATGCGATCGCTTTAGTGCCTGGAGTTGCGATGATGCTGATGCCCAGCCCGGGCGAACGCTTTCTTCAGGTCTGGTTTCAGCGCCTTGTGGGGGTTGGTCTGCGGACGGTGTTGTTTCTGTCTCCGTGGCTGATCTATTGCCTTGTAAACTTTAAGCTTTTTTTGGAGCAAATTGGCGCTCAGTTCGGGCGACTTGCAATTCCTAATTGGGGATTTGAAGACGGACTTTTTTCTGCGCTTTTTATCGAGATGGGAAGTCCGGTTAATCTACCAAAGTTTTTTCGAATTTCGAGAGTTGCAATGTGGGTCATGATCTTTGTCATGACTGGTCGTATTCTCTATGAGGCAGTTAAAACCAAGATGCAGGGTGATCCACCCTGGGCGAGGCCGAAGTCCTTGTTTTTACTTTCGTTCGAACTCGGTGCAGGTCTTGTTTTTTGGTCAAGTTTCTATCAATGGTATTCGAAGCCAGAGGCTTGGTATGTGGGGCTTTGCCATTTTGTGTTTTGGCCCTGGCTCGTAGTTACGATTGCCGCACTTCACGAAAAAACGCTAGAAAAATCAAGGCTCCCTAGCTTTCTGATCTTTTTTTCTGGGCTGTTTGCTCTAGGCGCGGTGAGTGCTTCAATAGTCCAGCTCAAGCAAATGCCTCCGAGCTATCGATGGCCTGTCTACGACGCGTGGGTAGATTGCATTGATCAAGAAATTCAATCCAAAGTTCGGAGTGAAAACCCCAAGATTTGGCAAACCTTTCTTCCCGATGTTTTGGTTGACTTGGCTGTTAGGCATCCAAACTATGACGTCACCCGAGTCTTGGATTATCAAGATCTTGCAGAAAGAGCTTGGAGGTTTGCTCAAACGACTGATGCTATTATTCTCAGTAGTTACGTAGATGACTCACGACACGATGGTATGCAGGAGTTTACTCAATACAGTGGGCCTTATCGGCCTGATTATTCCCACTTTTATGGTTATGTTCCTTTCGGCGATCGAGTCTTACGTGAACTTTTTCCTGAAAATTGGGATACAAAAATCTGCCACTTTGGCAATTTTTGGGCTTCCGTAGTGACTCGGCGATCGAGTAGTCGGCGCTAAGGAAATGTGTTAATGGGCTTGGTACCTGATCAAAAACCAGTCTCCATTCTTCCATGTGCGCTCCGGTTGATAACCATTTTGTGTTAAAAGATTGTTCACTTGATGGTTCGGGAATTCTACATTTGAATAGAGTAAAAATCCCCCCTGAAATCTGAGATGATCGTGCCAGCGTTTAAAGTAGACTGCTTGTCGTTTCGGGGAGAGGATTTTAAATTGAACGAATGGGGCAAGCGGCAACCACAGGCGTGAAACTCGTGGGTCCTGAGAAGGTAAAATAAGAAGATGGTGGCCTAGGTATGCGATTGGGTCCGTCGATTTGACGCTCGCGATACGCAGGAGTTCTTCTGCCTCCTTGGGAAGTTCAGGATTTCTAACTGAACGGAGCTCACCCTTTAAGTTGAAGAAGTAAGAAATTTTTTCCTGTAAGACCTTGTTCAAAACTTTCGGTTTATTCAAGACTAGAAAAAGAGGGATGAGTAAGGCAGGGACAAAGGATGCCCATCTGAGGCTGTTCTTAATTTGAAAAGGCTGATCAAGAGCAGCTACATTGATGAGGAGACAAAAGAAGTGAATGGGTAATAAATTGAGGGCATTATTGTCATGAGTTCGTGTCGCGTAGTAACTGAGGGTCGACCAGAATAAACAGAGGGAAGCAGTTGCAATAGCCTTGCGCGATTTGGACTCATTTTCAATGAATGCTTTTACTAGGAATGTTGCGAGTGCGATGAATTCGAGTCCAACAAACCAAATTGTTCCTTTGCTGCTAGAAGGGTGGGCTCCAAAACCTTTGCTGTAGGCGAGCGCATATTCAAAAAAGCCTGACCAGTCTGGCCAATGCCCAAGTGAGATCTGATAAAAAACCGAAATTCCAAGGAGCACTGTGAGAAATGCTAGAAATGGGGGAGCAAAAATTTTGGTGAATCGAGATAGGGTAAGAATTTTCTTTGAGTTCCAGGACAATAAAAAGTAGGCGGGGAACCATGTGATAGTGCAGTAAACAGCACTCTCTGCGGACCAGAGTACGCCGATCAACCAGACGGCGTGACCTAAGATGATCCATGGTTTCTGCTTCGAGTCGTTATCTTTTCCCTTTGTAGAAAAAAAGATTACTGCGACTAGGAGTTCGGCAAAAATGAAACGAAACGGCCCAACACTAGGGTAGGCCATGGGTCCGGTTAAATCCTGAAGCCATCCTGGGCAAAAATAAACTAATGCCAAAGTAGAAGGAACACCAATAATTCTACCCAAAGTAGACTTAAATACGTTCCCCCACACTAAATAAAATAGACTAGCTGCAATCAGGTAAAAAATAATGAGGAGAAGATGAAGGTTTAAGTAGCTGTCGCCCCATGGCAACAGGGCCAGCAGAGTGATGTTCAGTAGTCCGTACTGGCTTGGAACGTCATAGAGCAGCCAGCCCCCTGCCCGGATGAGCTCAGCTGGGCCTGTGTAAAAACTCCAGTGATGGGCAGGGCTTTCGCCCCCTGGAATTTCTTTCATAAGGGCTAGTAATGACACGATCAAAGTAGACCAGAGGACCCCATGGACGAGGCGACTTTTGGAAATGGGATGATTGCTTAACCCAATTTCCATTCGCAGAGTTTGTGTGAGAATGAGTAAGAGTGGTATCGAGATCAATAAGCTGCCGAGACTCAGCGGGAATTTACTCGAATCAAGTTCGAGCCAGAATGCAAGTCTTGCAGCGAATAGCCACATCGAAGAAAGAAAAATCAGTCCGTAAATCCGATTCTTGGTGCTGAATTGAACTTTTGGCAAAAGTGCGAGCTGGATCGAAGCAAAAAGCAGAGAAACTAAGTAGCTTTGCCATGAACCAAGTCGGAGCGCTAACTTCAGTAAAATGAGGCTCGACACTATAGAAACAGCTGAGTGTAGTGTCGGTCGTTTTACACGTAAGAGTGATGGGATTTTGGATTTTAAAAAAAACAATAGAGGAGGAATGGAAAGTAGGCTGAGGTAGATCATATGATCTCTCTGTTTGACTTCCAGTGAGCTCGTGGCTTTGCCCCATAGGACAATCCATGCGAATAGTCCCGCTACTTGGATCAGATCATTTTGAATGCCGAAAGCCTCTTCTTTGTCTTTAGTCATAGATTTCATGAGTGCGAGTGGGTGGGTAGCTTTGCTCTTAAGAGACTGTTGCAGATATAAAAAGAGATTGTGCAAATCGGTCGGGCCCAGGAAGCTTTTCTAGACAATCACCGGTTGCAATTACCGCGTTGATGAGCGAGGTCGGTGTATTCGGAAGCAGGAAGTCTCGATACTCCACGACAACATCAGAAAATCCATTATCTTTCAGTTTTTTGGCAATAAATCTACGAGTAAATGCCATTTCGTCGGGCTCTAATTTTGCTCGCTTTCTTAAGGGAGCGAACGAGAAAATCAAAAAACAGTAAGGATTCAGAAGGTTGGGCTCAAGAAATACAATTCGGCCATTCGGTTTACATAATTGCTTAAAGCGTTGGAGCGATGCATCTAGATTGTAGTAGAGGTGGTGCAGTATTCCGTTCCCAACAATCGAGTCAAATTTTCCGATCCTTGAGAACTCACTCTCATTCGTCGAGTTAAAATCAAAAACGTCGTAGGATAGTTTTGGGTGCTTAAACTGCTTTCGCGCTTCTTCTATAAAAGGTTTACAGATGTCTGTTCCCACGACTTCAACATTCCCTTTGGAGGCTAATAGTGCGGAGATTTCACCGGTTCCGCAGCCGATCTCAAGCACTCGGCCACCTTCTTTGAGGTTTGATTTGTCGAGGATATATTGGCACCTGCGCTCGGTTCGAACTTTGAGTGCCGGTGAGGGTTTAAAGCCCTGATTGTATCCTCGATCATCTTGAATGCTTGCCATTGCCTTGCTCCCTATTTTTTTGCGCTACTGCGGGTGATGTAGGTCTGAATGCCTTGCTCTCCCGTGTACACTTCTCCCGCTGCGAATAAGTGACTTCGAATGAAACGGGGTCGGTTTTTGACTTCGTCTAGGATTTTACCGATGTAGTCTCCTAATATACTGAGACTGATGAGTTGTGCTCCGCCTAATACGAGAGTCAGTAGAATAATCGTAGTTGCTCCTCGGGCATTTTGTGGAGGTTGAATAAAGTAGGCAACCGCATAGAAGACACTGAGCAAACAACTGACTAGAAAAATAAGCACTCCGAATCTCTGAATATAATCGAGTGGCTTAGTGCTGTATGAAAAAATCCCTTTTTTAGCCCACCAGATATTTTTCCAGAAATTATTTGTGGTTCGGCCGAACATTCGTTCTGGCCGGTGGTAAGGCACGCCTTCTTGTTTGAAACCCACCCAAGCTCGCAGACCCCTCAGGAAGATATCTTTCTCTGGAAATTTGAGCAGGTGGTTGACTACTTTGCGGTCAATGAGTGAGAAGTCCCCTGCATCAACTGGAATTTCGAAATCAGCCAGATGTTTAAAGACTCGATAAAAGAGCTTATAAAGAATCTGCATATGCAGATCCGCTTGGCGCCTGACTCTTTTTCCATAAACAATGTCTGCGCCGGCGATCCACTTTTTGTAAAATTCTTCGATGAGTTCTGGCGGATCTTGGAGGTCACCATCGAGTAAAACGATCCCATCGCCCGAGGATACCTCCATTCCACTGAAGAAAGCGGATTGGGAGCCAAAATTTCTGGAATGAGAAATACCGATGACGTGAGAGTCCTTTTGGGCAATATCCCAGATAACTTTTTCGTCAGAGGTAGGGCTACAGTCGTTCACGAAGATGATTTCGTAGTTCACTCCGGTCTTCTGAAAGACTGTGCTAAGTCGCTCGTACATGATTGGGATGGCCTGGTGATCCCGATAGCAAGCAATGATCGCTGAGATTTTTTTAGCAGGCTTTTGTGCAACCGCGAACTGAACCTTTTCTGCTGCGCTCCTCTCCCATTCAATGGTGTACTTAAGTCCAGTTTCAAGAGGCGTGCGTGCTTTCCACTGGAGTTTTTCGAACGCAAGCGAGGGGTTTCCATACCAATTACTAAGGTCCCATTTACGGTTGGTCATTTCACCAAAATTTGGGTCGGTAGGGAGTTGAAAAAGTTCTTTCGATAAATATGCAATCTGTTCGAGAGATGTTTTTTTCCCTGTTGCAATGTTAATTGAAATTCCTCGGTCTTCTGGATTCTGGCAGACAGTGAGTGCCGACTTGACGATCGCATGGGTGCAGTCGTCGACATAGACGAAGTCCCTTGAGATCGATCGGTCGGCAAAGGGAGGGTAGTGTCCTTGTAGTCCCTTTGAGATGAGGTTTGGAACGAGTCGATCTCGCTCTTCCCATGGACCATAAATGGAATAAAGCCTAAGATTGACGCAAGGGAATTGATGAAACTTACCGTAATATTGAATCAGATGGGAGGCAGCCGCCTTAGAGACAGCGTAGTCACTGTTGGGAATGAGCTGATCCGTCTCCTTTGGGGCTGTGCAATTTAAACCGTATTCAGATGAACTGCCTGTTTGAACATAAGAATGACACCCAGTTTCCATGAGTGCTAAAATGAGATTAAGACTCCCTAAATAGTTGACCTGGTGGATCGTCTGAGCTGTCTTTTGTCGTTCGTAAGCACCGAAGGCAGAGAGATTGAAAACTGTCCTCGGGCGAAGTTTCGAAATTACGTTTTTGACCGCTGTTTCGTCTGTCACATCCAAGGAAATGAGCTTGGATGGATCGGCATAAGCGAGTCGCCAGCTCTTTTGAGGGGATCGCGAAACGGCAAAAACATCATCTCTTCGTGCCGAAAGGCTGTAAAAAAGCTTTGCTCCGATGAATCCAGAAGCTCCGACTACGAAAATGGGACCCTCAAGGGAGCGTGCTAGGGACTCTTCGTGGGGTGTCCAAGTATCAGAAAAAATAATCGAAGACTTCATAGAGTCACTCACAAGAAAAGTTCCGAAAGGGTGGTATGGATTGAAGCGCTGTCGAGGTGACTGAGCTTTTGGTGGTAGGATTGACTTCCGTAGAGGCCATTGGGATACCCCTGAGCACATAGATTGCGAGTCTTAGCATGAACTCCATTTTTCATGAGCAACAGTGCAAGGTGCTCGGCAAGTCCACCTCTTTGAACGTGCTCTTCAACAATCAGGAGGCGGCCAGTTCTTTTGACTTCATCCACAAACTCTGAGGTGAGCTGAGCTAAAGGTAACTCTGAAACTCCGTAGACAGATGAGTGAGGTACGCCTTCTTGTGAGCGACGTTCGAGTTCTGCCTTTAAAACATTTTGAATCACAGGACCCAGGCCAAGTACGACGGCTTCGCCTCCTGATAAAATTTTTCTAAATCCACTCGGAGTGGGAGCTGGAATCGTAGGTGGCCAGGCTCCTGCTCCCAGTCTTAGGTACGAGGGCCCAGCGTAAGACATCATGGATTCAGCATTTGAAAAGAGATCTTCGTTGCAGAGAGGAACGAAACACTTCATATTCGGCAGGCTCGATAAACAAGCAAGATCCTCAAGTGCGTGATGGGTTGCACCCATCACCCCGTACCCGTACCCGCCTCCATTACCGATAATTTTGACATTCATGTTGTGAATGCAAACATCCAGGCGAATCTGCTCTAGTGGTCTAAAAACAGCAAACGGCGCGATACTATAGCAGATCGGAAGAAGGCCTTGCGATGCAAGTCCAGCTGCAAGTCCAATCATGTTTTGTTCACTCACGCCGACATTGACGAACCGCTTTCCTGCGGCTTTTGCCACACCCTCAAAGGCTTGGAAGCCCAGGTCGCCCGTTAAGAAAACGATCTGAGGATTTTCTGAGACTTTTTGTTCTAGCCACTGAGAAAATTCTTTACGCATCGCGCCCTCGGATTTCTTTGAGAGCTGCTTCGTATTGCTGATCGTTCATGGGAAGGTAGTGCCACTGGAATTGATTTTCCATAAACGATACCCCCGCGCCTTTACACGTGCGGGCAATTAAACAGATGGGCTTGTTGCTGGAGCGTTCTTGAATCTGTAGGAATGCGTCAGCAATTTGTTGAAAATCATTTCCGTCTTGAATCACACAGGTTTCAAAATTAAAAGACTTCCACTTATCTTCAAAAGGTTCGAGGTCCAAAATATCATGTGTTGACCCGAGACCTTGGAGACCGTTCGCATCGACGATGACTACTAAATTTTGAAGGCGATGGTGTCCGGCAAAAAGGGCTGCTTCCCAAGTTGACCCCTCATTACATTCCCCGTCCGAGAGGACGCAGAAAATCTTTTTTTCGCCAAGCGTTGGTTGAGACGACGAGCCAAATCGCTGGGCAAATGCCATTCCTGTGGCTAAGGAAAGCCCATGCCCTAAGCTGCCTGTGCCAAACGGAATGGCTGGTATTTTTCCGCTGCAAGGGGGGTGGGCAGCCAACTTGGTGCCATCTTTGTAAAAGGTGTCCAGATCTTCGTTCAGTAGGCCAAATTGAGACAAAGTGACATAGAGGGCCCCAGCAGCATGACCTTTGGAGAGCACGAGCTGGTCTCCTCGGCTTGAATCGATCTCTTTGCTGTAGAGGTAGAGGAGAATGTCAAGGCAGGACAAAGAGGATCCAATGTGACCCGCATTGGCCTTTTTATAAAGAGCCAAAAGGAGCTCAGTTGACCCACGTTTGAGCAGTTTAAAGTCTTGTTCTGTATGAACGGTTCGAACCTGATTCATAGTCTTTATTTCGATTTACCTAGAGTTAGAAATGTATGCTTCTTAGAAAAGTTATCTTGCTCCGACCGGGGTTTTGTCAAGAACTACTTGTCTGGCGTGCGTCTAAGCGGGCAGGTTCAGTTGACATAATGTAAAAGGCTACATAATGTTTGTGCTTAATCATCTTGTGAAAACAGTTTTGGTCTTCTGGCGCAGAAATGGGAGAGTCAGTGCTTAATCGTGATGGACTTTGGAAAAAGGCGATTAGTGTGAGTGTTTTGATTGGGTTGAGCGCACTGTGTGCCTTGATCTGGTGCTTTGGCTTTGATTTAAATTGGATTGAGCGCCTTCGATATCCTCTTACCTTGTCTGGTGACGGGCTTTTTACGGTGGCTTTCATTCAATCGATGATTGACGGGGACTGGTTACCTTTCTTTGGGATCAAAAGTTCTCGTTTAGCAGCACCGTTTGGGTTTAATCTGGCTGACTTCCCCTCTACTGATGGGGTCTTTCACTTTTTGTTTTGGCTCGTATCCCGATTTTCGAAGGATCCGATGTGGGTTTTGGACTTTACTTATCTTCTGTCGTTCCCACTCTGCGCATTAACAATGTACTGGCTGCTTCGTTGGAATTCTGTTAGCCGATTTTTGAGTGTTTTTTTGTCTTTACTCTTTGCTCTACTTCCATTTCATTTCACACGACATGATCACATTTACTATGCTCTTTATTTTAATGTTCCGCTTGCATGTGGATACTTAATTCAACTCTGGAAGCGCGCAAGCGACAAAAGTCGCCCTGTTTTTAGCTGGCAGGATGTGCTTTTTTTGTTTTTCTTTGCGGGCTGCGGATTCTATCAAAGTTACTTTCTGATTTTCTCGTTGTTTCTTATTTTTATCTGCTGGTTTGAGCGAGGCAAAAACTCATCCGAGAGACTGATTCAAGTTTGTGGGTTTCCGTTGGTCTGTTTACTGGCGTTTCTGATCATTCACCTATTACCGACTTGGCTTTTTTGGTTTAAATTTGGCGGCAATACGGGACTATCGAGTCGACATTCTGGGGATGTTGAAAGGTATGCACTTAAGTTGATTAACTTATTTCTTCCTCCTAACGATTCTTTCATTCGGCCCTTGGGGTGGGCGAGTAGTCGATACACGAGCGGCACAGAGATTGTTGAAGGATTCAAGGAGACGATGGGACTTTTCGGTTTTGGGGGTCTCACTGTACTGATGGTGAAGTTTTTGAGAGGGGGGCAGAATAAGTCTCAGGTGACCTATTTTTTAGGCTTGATGGTGATTGGAATGGTACTCTTCACCACGATTGGGGGCTTTGGAAGTATTGTTGCTAAGTTTGGATTCAGTAGATTTAGATCTCTGAACCGGATTAGTGTTTGGATCATTTGTCTCACTTATCTTTTTATCGGTCTTCATCTTGAGGAATTTTTAAGGAGGGGAAGAAGCTGGCGCACCCGCGTCTGTCTCAGTCTCCTCTTGGCTTTTGCGCTTCTTGAGTTGGCCCCAAGTCAGGGTAGATTTTCATCGCTTGCTGGTTTATCCAGTTTCACAAGTGATCAGGATTTTTTTGCCGCGGTCGAATCTAAGTTGCCTCGTGGGGCGAGCGTGCTTCAGCTCCCATTCGCACCATTTCCTGAAATTGGTCCGATTTATGGGATGTCAGACTATGAGCATCTCAGGGGCATCGTATTTACGAAGGAGTTGAAATTTTCCTACGGTGTTTTTAAGGGGCGTCCTGAGCTTGATCAGATTCGTAGTCTGAGCGAGCCTTTGCTGAATATAGAAAAAGTCAAAGCGTTAGGTTTTAGTGCAATTTATATTGATGTAGCCGGGTTTCCTGATGGCGCGTTTGAATTGACGACCCAGATGAGCATTTCCAACATTTTTCGTGAGAAAATTCAGAGTAAAGACCTCCGGCGTGTAGCCTTTATATTTTAGACGAGATTGCGGTGGTGCGCCTACCAGCCTGAGCTAAGTCCAGAAAAGTTGAGGAGCGACCGGAGGTACTGGCCGTAACCCGATTTTGCAAGGGGTGCAGCCAGCTGGGCGAGTTTCTCGTCAGTAATCCAACGTTGCCGCCACGCGATTTCCTCGGGGCACGAAATTTTGAACCCCTGACGGTGTTCGATGGTTGCAATAAAGTGGGAAGCTTCGAGCATGGATTCGTGGGTCCCGGTATCGAGCCAAGCAAAACCCCTGCTGAGGATTTGTACTTGAAGTTTTCCAGCGTGGAGGTAATGGCGATTAACATCTGTGATTTCGTATTCGCCGCGGCTAGATGGCTTGATCTCTTTAGCGAATTGGACGACATCACTGTCATAAAAGTAAAGGCCTGTGACGGCGTAGCGGGACTTTGGATGTGTCGGTTTTTCTTCGAGGGACACCGCTTTGCCATTCTTATCAAATTCGACGACGCCGTATCGCTCTGGGTCTTTCACTGGATAGGCAAAGACACAGGCATTTGCGCCGTCATTATGAGCATTCGCAAGAATTGCCTTGAAGTTATGACCATAAAAAATATTATCCCCAAGAACGAGTGCACTCGGGGAGTTTCCTAAAAATTTTTCACCAATCACGAACGCCTGGGCAAGGCCGTTGGGTTCCGCTTGAACCGCATAACTGAGGGAAATTCCCCATTGACTACCATCGCCCAAAAGTTGTTCGAAACGGGGAGTGTCCAAAGGGGTTGAGATGATCAAAATATCACGAATCCCCGCGAGCATGAGAGTGCTGAGAGGGTAGTAGATCATCGGTTTATCGTAAACTGGAAGCAATTGCTTCGAAATGGCCAGCGTCGCTGGGTGTAGGCGGGTTCCAGAACCTCCTGCTAAAATAATGCCTTTGCGCTTCATGATTGAGCCTCGTAGTGTTGGTTGATCCACTCGCGATAAGCACCGCTTTGGACATTTTTGACCCAATCGGGATGATCTAGATACCAGTGTACAGTCTTTCGTATTCCTGTCTCAAAAGTTTCTTTCGGTTTCCACCCGAGGTCTCGTTCAATCTTACTTGCATCCATGGCATACCGTCGGTCGTGCCCTGGTCGGTCGGCAACATGGGTAATTTGTGCGGAGTAGCTGGTACCATCACTCTTGGGCTTGAACTGATCTAAAAGAGAACAGATGGTCCGCACAATTTCTAGATTGGCTTTTTCGTTCCATCCGCCAATATTATAGGTTTCGCCAGGTTGCCCACTTTCAAGAACGCGACGGATGGCGGTGCAGTGATCATTTACGAAGAGCCAGTCTCTGATTTGCTGGCCATCGCCGTAGATCGGGAGTGGTTTGCCGGCGAGAGCATTGACAATCATCAAGGGGATGAGCTTTTCAGGGAAATGAAATGGGCCGTAATTATTGCTACAGTTGGTCGTGAGCACTGGCAGACCGAACGTGTGGTGCCAGGCCCGGACGAGATGATCGCTGGCTGCCTTGCTCGCGCTATAGGGGCTGTTAGGCTGGTAGGCAGTGGTTTCAGTGAAGGGTGGATCAGTTTTGGAAAGCGTGCCGAAGACCTCATCCGTGCTGACGTGCAAAAATCGGAACTGAGACCGTTCTTCCTGCCCAAGAGAGCGCCAAAACGCGCAGGCTGACTCTAATAATCGGAACGTGCCGACAATGTTGGTTTGAATGAAATCTTCAGGACCATGAATGGACCGATCCACATGACTTTCTGCCGCAAAGTGTAGAATTGCACGAGGTCGGTATTGGCTCAAAAGTTGGCTGACCAGCTCTCGATTTCCCAGGTCCCCTTGGATAAAAATGTGTCTTGAGTCGTTCCGGAGCGAGGCAAGGTTTTCTAGGTTGCCTGCATAGGTGAGCTGATCGAGATTAACAATGGGTTCACTGGAGTTCTCCAGCCAATCCAATACAAAGTTGCTTCCAATAAATCCCGCTCCACCCGTAACAAGCAGCATTTTCGCTCCTTTGGTCTGTTTTGTGCGAGGACGGTTAAGCTCCGCAGCACTTTTTGAATTTCTTACCACTCCCACAGCTGCAAGGGTCGTTGCGGCCCGTTTTAGGCTCTGGGCGACGGTAGGTACCCGTTTGGACGCCCTGTGCATCCAGAAATTTCCACTGGCCATTTTCCTTTTCGAAAAAGCTCTTTTCCAGGTGTTCTTCTTTTTTTCCGTCCTGGGAATAGTAGGCGCCGAAGATAATCGTGCCCTGGGTGTCGTCTTTTTGTCCTGCCTCAGCTTGAAAAATCTTCAAGCCGAGCCATTTTGAGTTTTTAGACCAGTCGTCAATCTCGTCTCGTTTCACTTCAGCGAGCGTTTTCGAGTGATGAGTAGACAGAATGTAGTCGACATCTCCCCGGGTGAACGCTGTATATCGAGAGCGGAGGAGTTGCTCGGCAGTTTGAGCAGTCCCGTTTCCCTTGATCAGGGGAAGACAGCAATTTTCAAGTTGAATACCAGAACCACAGGCGCATAGATTTGTTTCGGACATGGAGGTATGGTATCCAAAATAATTCTGAAGAGGTCAAGTGTTTATGGAAGCTGAATACCGAAAGAGAATTCAAACCGTTTTGAGTCGTATTGAGAAAGCATTTACCGATGTGGATCCTGACGTTGCAGAGTGCGAGCAGTCCTTGGGGTCGCTCACGATTACCTTGGCAGATGGCTCTCGTTGCATTTTAAGTTCACAACCCTCGGTACAGCAGCTTTGGTTGGCTTTGGCCGCTCGCGGAACCGCATACCATTTTAATTTTGACTCGACCCGGCAGGCCTGGATGGATGATAAGGGTCAAAATATTGAGGTTTTGTCGTTTTTAACCTCCTATTTACAAGAGACAACTGGATTGAGGATCGAGCTATGAGTCCAACTGAGAAAGTCATCGTTTATACTATGAACTATTGCCCCTATTGCCTGCGAGCTAAACAGCTTCTGACTCAACGCGGGGTTTCCTACACGGAAGTCCTAGTGCAGGAAGAAGACGATGCTCAGTGGGATGCTCTCTATCAGCGCTCAGGAATGAGGACGATGCCCCAGATTTTTAACGGGGACCAACTCATTGGAGGCTATACTGAGCTCGCTGCCCAAGACCAGAAAGATCAGCTCAAATCACTCTTGGGATAGCATTCGACCGATAGAATAGTGCTGAAACCCCAGGTCTCTCAGCGAGCGGTGATTGTAGAGGTTTCTCCCATCAAAAATGAGGGGTGATCTCATGAGCTTTTTGATCCGTTGAAAATCGGGCTCGCGGTAAGGTTTCCATTCAGTGCAAACGCAAAGAGCATCGGCGCCATCCACTGCATCGTAGTTACTTTCTACAAATTGAATCTTGCCTTGGGTATCACTCAGTTCTGCTCGGGCAGTTTCTGTGGCCACGGGGTCGTGAGCAATGACCTCGACTCCTCGTTTCAGAAGCTGCTTGATGAGATAGAGGGCCGGAGCTTCTCGGATATCGTCGGTGCCTGGTTTAAAAGCAAGGCCCCAGATGGCAATCCGCTTAGAGCTGAGCTGATCGCCTAAGGCCTTTGTGATTTGATGTAAAAAGCGGCTTCTCTGGGTTTGATTGACGGACTCGACCGCTTTTAAAATGCTCAGAGGCTCTGCCAGAAGGTCTCCTGTTTTAATGAGGGCCTTCACATCCTTTGGAAAACACGAGCCACCGTATCCCAAGCCTGGGTAAATAAATTGAAATCCGATGCGTGGGTCAGAGCCAATTCCCTGTCTCACGGCTTCAATGTCTGCTCCTGTTTTTTCACAGACCCGGGACAGTTCGTTCATAAAAGAAATTTTAGTGGCCAGCATGGCATTGGCCGCATACTTAGTCATCTCTGATGACATGGGGTCCATGTACAGAATGGGATGACCGTTTCGAACAAAAGCTTCATAGAGGCTTGTCATCGCTTCTCGAGCACGAGGGGTGTCCACTCCAACTACGACTCGACTTGGCCTGAGGCAGTCTTCGACTGCGGTACCTTCCTTGAGAAACTCAGGATTAGATACGACATCAAATTCGAGCTTTAAGTTTCGTGCAGACAGTTGCTCTGAAATGACCTGTTTGACTTTCGCAAAGGTGCCGAGCGGGACGGTGGACTTATTGATGATCACCTTGGGGCCGGTCATCGCTTGGCCGATGGTTTTTGCGACTTCCAGGACATAGCGGAGGTCTGCCGATCCGTCCTCATCCGAGGGAGTGCCAACGGCAATAAAAAGGAGTTCCGATGCGTCGACCGCATGCTGGAGGTCCGTAGTAAATTGAAGGCGCTTGGCCTTTGCGTTGGATTCGATCAGTTCTTCCAATCCAGGCTCATAGATTGGAGAGACTCCCTGTTTTAGCTTTTCAATTTTTCGAGTATCGATATCAGCGCAGATGACGTCATTGCCCATTTCGGCGAAACAGGTTCCTGTGACTAATCCAACATATCCGGTACCAAAAACGGAAATTTTCACGTGTTCCCTCGATTCTTCAATTGAATGCTTTCCGGTGAGGGTATGCGATTCGCTTTTTAGAGGCAAGCGCGCATTTTGATTAGGCCCTCCCGGAGCTGAATCTGGGGTGTCCATGGACTGAGTAAGCGTTTGGCGAGAGTTAAATCTGGTTTTCTTTGCTTTGGATCATCTTGTGGAAGCGGGAGGTGTTTGATTTCCAGCTTTCTGTCAGTGTAAATGGTCTGAAGCGTTTCGGCCAATTGGCTGATGGTAAATTCGTGATCATTTCCTAAGTTGATGGGGCGCGTAAGGTTGGACCGAGCGTATTTCACGATCCCTGAGATGAGATCATCCACGTAGCAGAAACTGCGAGTTTGGTCGCCAGAACCGTAGAGAGTCATCGGCTCATGCTTCTCAGCTTGGAGGAGGAGATTGATGATGACTCTACCATCGGCCGGGTTCATTCGAGGTCCATAGGTATTGAAAATTCGAACGAGTCCATGCTGGGTTTGATGCTTTTGATTATGAGTGTAGATCAAGGCTTCGCCAAATCGCTTAGCCTCGTCGTAGCACGAGCGGACTCCAAAGCTGTTGACGTTTCCCCAGTAGGTTTCAGGTTGCGGGTTGACGGATGGATCGCCATAAACTTCACTCGTCGATGCGAAAATCACTCGTGCTCCAAAGCGATCTGCAGTTTTGAGGGCATGACCCAGGCCGATTGAGTTTACGGCAAGGGTTTCCAACCCCAGTCTTTGGTAGTGCGGGGGCGAGGCAGGAGAGGCAAAGTGAAAAACAAAACTCAAAGGAGGTAGGCTCTCAAGGACGCCCACCCAGGAGTCCCACGTTTGGCTCACGTCTGCCTCAATCGCTTTGAGCCTGCCTTGACTGATTTCTGCTTTGAAATGCTCCAAGTTGGAGCGGGAACCCGTGCAAAAGTTATCGACGGCGACGACTGCGAAGCCCTCTTTTAGGAAATGCTCAACGAGGTGGGAGCCTAAAAAACCAAATCCTCCTGTGACTAATACGGTCTTTTTCATGAATGAACCTTCTCCATTTCTTTCTCCCATTCATAGCTAGTGCGGCAGATCAGCTCCAGATTGTCGTAAAGCGGGACCCATCCGAGTTTGGATCTGATTTTTGCAGAGTTGGCGTAGATGGCAATCGTATCGCCGGGGCGTCGCGAAGTTTCTTCGACTTTGAAGTCAACGCCGCTGACTTTTTTCATACACTGGAGGACTTCCTTGACTGAGTACCCTTTACCGTAACCGCAGTTGAAAAGATCAGAAGAACCCCCCTGACGAAGGTAGTCTAGTGCTAGGAGGTGGGCGCTTGCCAAGTCATCGACGTGGATGTAGTCGCGGATACAAGTCCCATCGGGGGTTGGGTAATCTGTCCCGAATACCTTTAAAAGCGATCTTTTGCCTCGAGCGGCTTCTGCGGCAACCTTGATGAGTTGAGTAGCGCGAGGCGTGGCTTGGCCTAATCCCCCGCCTACCTTGGCACCCGCGACGTTGAAGTAGCGCAAAATGACGTGAGTCATCGAATGCTTTCCAGTGAGGTGAGCAGCTCGCTCCATTTCGGCTAGGATTTGTTCGGTAAGAAGTTTGCTTCGTCCATACGGACTCTCTGGATTCGAGGGAACGTCTTCGTCCACTTGGGTCTGCTTGGGAGTTCCGTAGGCCGCACAAGTGGATGAGAAAATAAAGTGCTTTACCCCAACTCGCTGACAAACCTCGATCAGGTTGATCGTGTTTACTACGTTGTTTCGGTAGTATTTGAGGGGATCGCGAGTGGATTCTTCGACTTCCAGATGAGCTGCAAAATGGATCACCGAGTCGATTTGCTTTTCGCAAATGAGCTGCTCAGTGAGTTCCTGATCGCCCATATTGCCCACGACGAGTTCGACGCCCTGAGGAACCGCCCATCGAAAACCCGAATAAAGATTATCGAGGGCGATGACTTTTTCTCCCTTTTTGACGAGCTGATGGAGCGTATGCGACCCAATGTAACCGGCTCCGCCTGTGACGAGAATCATAGTGAATGCCCTCCGGGCCAATAAAGAACCATATTGGCGTTGGATTGGCTAGCGGTATTTGGTCAGGCTCCTAGGTCTCGTCCCAGTCAAAGGCTTGAACTTCAGAGATCGTTTCAGACTGGGTGAGCACCATCACGAGGCGGTCAATTCCTAGTGCCATTCCTGCCCCAGGGGGGATTCCTTGTTCAAGGGCCTGGATATAACGATGATCGAGTGTCACGTCGCGTTGACCGGAGTTCTTGCGGCGGTCGCGCTCGCGCTGGAAGAGATTTCGCTGCTGCTCTGCGTCCGTCAAAAACGGAAATCCGTCTGCAATTTCGATCCCACAAATATAAAGTTCACTGCGCTCAGAGACAGTCGGATCAGTCAAGCTCAGCTCGCCTGAGGAGACCATGAATGCGGGCCATTCCTGCAGAAATGTTGGGGTTGTGCGCCCGAGGTGGGGCTGGAGTTGATCGAGCAAAAACGAGAGCACGAGGTGTTGATCCGTGAGGAAGTTCTCAGGAACTTGGATGTTGGCGTTCTTCGAGGATTGAAGGAGGGTTTCCAGTGAGAAGTCCTTGAGTCCTGTGACTCCAAGGTATTTTTCAAATGCATCACGAACGGTGATTCGCTCCCAGGTGGATTGCATGATATCGATTCGCTCGCCTTGGTATTCAAGGTAGTTGTTGCGGGGGTAGAGGGCAACGAACGCTTTCTTAATAAAGCCTTCCGCGTCCTTTTCGATCTCATCCAGATTGCCATAGGCTCGAGCCCATTCGATCATAGTGAATTCAGAGGCGTGGTAGCGGCCTCGATCATGGGCTCTAAAATTTTTGGTCAGTGTGAACACTTTTTCAAAGCCACCCACCATGAGGCGCTTGATCTGATACTCGGTCGAGGTGACGAGGTATCCTGCGCTGTCAGTAGAGGTTGAGCCGGTGGGGATGGACTCAATATGACTATCCGGGCATGTGCCTTTCACGAGGAGGGGTGTTTCGACTTCGAGATAGTCCATGTCATAAAGAAAGTTTCGAACCGCAGTGAGGATCTCTTGTCTCTGGCGCAGTTTGATCATGCGAGACTTTTTGCCGACGGAGCGTCTCCAACGGAGCGTGTCTGAAAGGGGGTCCCAAGACTGAGTCTTTTTCCCGATGGGCTGCACGGAAATGACTTGGTCCTGATCGTCGGTTCGGATGGTGACGAGCTGGCCTTGACTGAGAGCCTGAGGTTCAATGGAAGGGGGGAGTGTGAAGATTTGGGAAACCGACTCTGAGAAAAGCTCAATCCAGGGGCCGTGCTTTTTGCTGGGGTGGTCCTGACCCGACTCGACGATTCTTCCTTTGTACGTGTTTTTCATGCGAAACATCCTTTAGGCGCGGAGTGTAAAATTTCTCAACACCAATTGCAAATTTTATCGGAAAAAGCGATGGTTTCTCCATGAGTTTGATTCCCCGAAACCCTGATCAGAAGCCGCAACTCTCTTTGTTTCGATCCCACCTAGATTTTTTGAAGCATGGACGAGGCGAGCACTCAGAAAATCAAACTCGGCTGAATGAGATTCTAAAGATTTTCAAACAATCCTCAGATCTGGGCTGTGCTCTCGACCTTTCTGGTGAGCGGCTGGCGACTCGGGATGAGCTCATGAGAGTGCATACGGCAGACTATATTGATCGAGTTTTTGCAATGGAGGGCAAGCAGGGAGAGATCGATCATGAGACTCCTCTTTCGGAGGGTTCGGTGCGGGCGGCTCGGCTTGCCGCTGGCCTGGGGCTTGAGCTGGTGGATCAGGTTTTAGACGGGCCCGCGAAAAATGGGTTTTTGATGGCTCGTCCGCCAGGACACCATGCCAGACCTAGCCACGGCATGGGTTTTTGTATTTTCAATACCTTGGCACTGATGGCTCATCACGCCCTGTGTCGAGGCGTGCAGCGAATTTTAATCCTGGATTGGGACGTTCACCACGGCAATGGAACTCAGGAGTCCTTTTACGGCGAAGATCGAGTTTTATTCGTCGACCTCCATCAGGAGAGCTTGTTTCCTAAGGATACGGGGATGGCCCAAGAACGAGGCGAAGCCAAAGGTTTAGGCTTTACCTTCAATATCCCGCTGCCGCATTCGTGTGGGGACGCAGATTATCTTGCGGTACTTAGAAAATGGGTGGCTCCGCGAGTCTCTGCCTTTCGACCCGAACTCATTTTGGTTTCCGCAGGGTTTGATGCCCATATTTCAGACCCACTCGGGTCGATGAGTTTGAGTACGACTGGATACGGTCAAATGACTCTACTGGTGAAAGCTTGGGCTGAAGAGTTCTCTCAGGGGAAGGTGATCTTCAATCTCGAAGGGGGATATGATCCTGCAGCTCTAGCGAAAAATGTTTTCGAATGTGCGCGGGTTTTGGCGGGTTTTCAACCTCACCCTCTTTCAGGGGGTGGCGAAGTGAGAGACGACCTCGAAGACTGGATGGCGAAGGTGATTCCATGAACTCCATTTTAAATCAGGTCCCCGACTGGGGGGGCGGCACTGGGTCCGACGCAGAAGCCTGGGTGAGTCGAGGGCTTCGGCGGGTTCGTCACCTACAAGTTGAGTCTGTGGAGTGGGAAACGTTGGTCTTGCAGAAAATCCCTAGTGTGCCTGACTGTTCATCTCACTTAAGATGCTATGCTGACCCTGTTTGGAGAAGATGGGTTTTGGCTTTATTTTTTGCAGACTTGGCATCTTATTCAGTGGCTTCAGACCAAGTTGAGTTTCATCGGCTTGCCTATTTAGTTGCCTCTTTTCCGCAGGGATTCACCCTGGCCTGGGCTAAAATCGCGGGAGAGTATTGGCCTGTGGGTTACACCGGGTGGTACCCAATGTCTCGAACCACTTTTGAGACCTTTCAAAATCGACCAGAATCCCTCAAAACTCGGATGGTTGTCCCTGTTCCTGAGTCTCAGGGAGTGCACCCACTGGTTTATCTATTTAACTACAGCGTGGCGCCGTCTTTCAAAAAGACACCCTTCTCCAAAATGCTCATGAAAAACTACGCCCAGGAATTGGCTTCTCAAGATCCGGGAGGACTAGCCGCCATAACGGTTTCGGATGACGGGAGTCGAATTGCCCAACGATTTGGACTGAGCCTGGTGGGTGAATTTCGACTGGGCAACGAAACCGAGCGAGTATTTTTGACTGAGACTTGCGCTCTCCCCACGGTTTGAGTATACCCAATTAGTCCCCCGTGCGCCGATGTAGCTCAGTTGGTAGAGCAACGCTTTCGTAAAGCGTAGGTCGTCCGTTCAATCCGGATCATCGGCTCCATTCAATCACTTTAAAACTCTCCCGGAGATGAAAATCTGGCTTTTCCCCACAATGAGCAAGGGCCCAGTACGATTTACTGGTGTCGCGCATTTCTACGATTACCGTCAGGCCTAAAAGTAGGTTTTGGGCTGCGTCATGGGTCATATTGGGCAGGTGCGCCAAGTCTAATTCAGCTTCAATCAGGTACGAGTCTGTAGTTTTAGGTTCTGGCCTGCTCACGTGAACCGCCTGTATTTTTCCCTCTTGAATTTGGCCCTGCCGATAATCGCTAAAACGGTAAAAATTCCAATCCCCGCTGGGTGCCAAATTGAGCTCCCAGTAGGTCGATGCGTCCGGAAGTGCGAGGAACGCCTCAAAGCAGGTGTGTTGCCATAAGAGATCTTTTCTCTTCGGTGAGTCTAGCCCCGGCGGTTGCGTTGGAAATAGGACTGATGAAACGTCAGGGCCTTGAATCTGGTAGCGTAACAGGAGGCGCTGCTGATTCACCTGTGCCTGAACTGAAATCTGAAGATCTGGGTGTTCCGCAAGTGAAAACGGAATCAGATTGAAAAGGGGAGAATTCAAGTGCTTTTGGATCCTAGTTTGAGCTGGACTCGGTTTCAGTGCTGCCTGCTGGCTTCTGTTTTTTCTCTGAAAACCCAGGCATTCCAGTCATTTTGAGAAGGGTTTTGAATTGTTTGGTTTGCTGATCTACGAACTCAGTCCCCTTTTTGAGTGAATCTGGGTAGCGGGACATCACTTCCTGTGTCAGCGGATTTTCGATAGCAAACTTCATCCACTCGGTGGAAGTGTCTTTAGCGGTGGAAATAAACTGTTCGACGGTTTCAGTCAGTACTTGGTTGAGTTTCATTCGTAGTCCCCTGCGTTAAAAATGCTCTGATTGGATCAATCTCAATTTTAGACCACCCGTCCTGACGTCGTCTAGGCAAAACATGAAAAAAGCTCAAAAATGAGATAAAGCTAAAATCATGAAACCAATTGATCCGCGCGCAAAAATTTATGTGGCTGGCCATCGAGGTATGGTGGGTTCGGCCATGGTTCGTCTCCTGAAAAACAAGGGTTTTGAAAATGTCATTACTCGAACTTCCTCTGAGCTCAATCTCACCCGACAGGCTGAGGTGGAAAGTTTTTTTCAGAGCGAAAAACCCGACTACGTTTTTGTTGCAGCTGCCAAAGTGGGCGGGATCATTGCCAACCGAAACGACCCGACTGGATTTCTCTACGACAATCTGATGATCGCATCCAACGTGATCCGCGCCGCGGCTGAATCGGGCACCGAAAAACTGCTTTTTTTGGGGAGTTCCTGCATTTTTCCTAAGCACGCGGAACAGCCGATCCGTGAGTCTAGCATTTTAACTGGGGCGCTAGAGCCGACCAACGAGGCCTATGCCATCGCCAAAATTGCTGGCCTCAAGCTCACCGAATACTACAACCGCCAATACGGCAAACGATTCATCTCAGCGATGCCACCTAATTTATACGGGTATGGTGATAATTTTCATTTGGAGAACTCCCATGTGATTCCCGGGCTGATGCGAAGGCTTCATGAGGCCAAGTTGGCCTCCTCTCCTGAGTTTATCGCTTGGGGAACTGGAACACCTTTGCGGGAGTTCATGTTTGTGGATGATCTAGCGGACGGGTGTTTTTTTCTACTCCAAAACTACGAGGAGCCTCTGTTTATCAATTTAGGGTCTGGCGAGGAAATATCCATTCATGCATTGGTGCATCAGCTTGCTGAGGTCGTGGGTTACCAGGGTAGAATAGCTTTTGATTCATCCAAACCGGATGGGACGCCTCGCAAATTGATGGATTCATCTCGAATTCATCAGCTAGGTTGGCACCATAACACTTCGCTCAGAGAGGGGTTGAAATTGACTTATGAGTGGTATTTAAGGGGTCAGGTGCTTAGACTAGCGAGTCCCGGAAAAACCTCAGTATAGAGTCCATTTTAGGCTGAACTAGACAAAGTAATAGGAATGCTCTAAAAAAATATTCTGAAAAGTGTCCGACTTCTGGGGAGCTCTCAAAATCTAAGAGGTATCGAATGTTCAAGTTGTCCAAAAGTCACCTATTTAGGGGGCTTAGTTTGTCCGAGATTCTATGTGGCTCATTTCTACTGACCACAACTTATTTGACTTTTTTATATCACTTTCGAGGTCTAACTTTTACTGATGGTGTCAGTGTACCTATTATAAATCCTATTGGAATTGACTTCAGAGCTGTTCATGAGTGGTCGCAAAGTCTATTTAAAAATCCGACCAATTTTTTTAGTGCTCAGACGAATGTTTATCCTATTTTTTCTGCGATCCTTTTCTGGCCTTTTACTTTATTGAGTCCTTTTTTGGGGTATCGGATAGCTGTCGTTCTATCTATTGTTAGTCTATTTTTAACTGTTTCAGTCTTATTTATCCAAGATCGAAGTCGGTCCTTAAAAGCTAATTTGACATGGATATTTCTTGTTTGTGTTTTTTTGTTTCAAACCTATCCGGTGCTCTTTTGTCTCGAAAGAGGAAATCTTGATATTATTATCGGGTTTCTGATGGCGCTTTCGATACGCTATTACTTACGCGATCGTTACGGGTTGTCGGCTTTACTTTTAATGCTGGCTACCCAAATAAAAGTTTATCCAATCATGTTTAGTTTTTTGTTTCTTGCGGGTCGGAAATGGAAGGCTGTTGCTTATTATGGGTTATTTAACGTTTTGGCTTTGTTTGTTGTTGGGGTAAATGGTTTCAATTATACAGTGGCCGGGATTGTATTAGTCAAAAATCAACCTTATTTATGGGAGGGGAATCATTCGATTTTTTCATTTTTTCATTTTTTGAACTCAAGTCGTTTTAATTGGATAACCCCAAATTTTTTGCCCTTATCGCAAGCTATTGTGGTCCTTTACTTATTGGGTGTTTTGTATTTGACAGCGCTCGGGTATTGGAATTCTAATGCAAAGAGGATAATTCCCAATATTCAGGTTTTTTTTCTAGGTCTCGTAGGTTACTCATTCACTTTGATGTCTTTGGTGCCTAATTTGAGCCACGACTATAGGCTTGTTGTACAAATTATACCGTTTATAATGCTGTGTTCGTCGTGTCACTGTCATGAGTTTCTCAAGTCTGCGGAACGTCAGTCTTGGGGTGTTGTAGTCGGTGTTTCTCTCGGCTATTTGTTTGCGCCCAGAGTTACTCTGAATCACGTGCCAAAAACCCCAGCGCTCATCGTATTGAGTATTGCATATTTTTGGTTAGCTGCGAGGGCAATGAAACAGCCTTCTACTTTAAATACTCTCGCGGTGTCTTGAGTTAAGGGATTGATCCGGACACGACACAATGAGAAAACAAGATAAAAATGAACGAAAACGCAATACATATACCAAAATCTAGGGAATTCTAAATGGGCACCTTAAGGACTTTATTTGCTTTAGCTGTTGTGTTTGCTCATTCATATGGAAATTTGTTTGTTGGCGGGCGAAATGCAGTTCAACTTTTTTATATGATATCTGGTTTTCTTATTTCTTATGTGATTGTTGAGAGAAAAACGTATTCAAGCATAAAAAGTTTTTATATCAACAGATATTTGAGGCTTTATCCTATTTACTTTGTGGTAGCTAGTTCAACGCTAATTACATACTCAATTGCTGCTTTTGGATTAGGTAAAAAAGTAGAGTTCTTTAACGTCTATTGGAATGCACCATTGGTAGCCAATGCTTTACTTGGGTTTTCTAATATTTTCATATTTCTACAGGACTGGGTCATGTTTTCTGGAGTTGAACATAATCAACTCGTTTTTTTAAAAGACTTCTTCAAAAGCGACATTGTTCTGTACAAAGGGCTTCTTGTGCCACAAGCTTGGACTTTAGGTGTTGAGCTAAGCTTTTATTTAATAGCACCATTTATTCTGCCTAAAAAAAGAATAGTGCTGAACTTGCTAGCTCTGTCCATAGTATTGCGAATATATTTAATTTATATTGGGCTCGGTCGCCAAGACCCCTGGACCTATAGGTTTTTTCCAACTGAATTGTCGTTGTTTTTACTCGGTGCTATTTCACATCAAGTTATTTTGCCTTTTTACATAAAAATTTTTTCAAAAGAAAGAGTTGAAAAATATTCAACATTTTCAACCTACTTGCTCATTCTTATAACGCTCGTGTTTTGGCTTATTCCTGTAAATGAACTAATAAAAACTGTTGCGCTATTTACTATTTTTTTATTCCAGATGCCTTTAGCATTTTTATTCCAATCTAAGAGGGATTGGGATAAGTGGGTTGGCGATTTAAGTTATCCCATATACATATGTCATATGCTCGTCATTTATGTGACCGGTTTTTTTATGGGAAAACTGGGGATTGAAAATAATATCGTTATAAGTCTTACCGTCGTAGCTCTTTCGATATGCTTTTCTATAGCTTTGAATGCTTACATTGGAAAACCAGTTGAAGCTCTGCGTAGCAGGTTTAGAGTTGCACACTAAACAAGCTCTACAGCGTAAGCACTTCGTAAATGGAGTTGCCCCTTCAAGACTGAACTGCTTAGCCGTTTAGTTTCTATTTTTGCTGTCATCTGAATTGCCCCGGTGATCGTTGCTTTGGCAAATGTCTATCTTACTGGGAACTTCAAAAGCGAGGTTGATATTCGCTCAAAAAGAAATTTAGATCCAGCTTCAGAAAGATGACCTTGGTCGATCGCACTTAATTCTTCGGGCAGGCGTCCAATTCTAGCAACGCACCGACCGGCATTACAAAGGGTTTGGTAGGCGGAAATATAGGTAGCGCCCAATTTTGGAACTTCCTTGGCTAAGAATTGGTCAAATGTTTCTATTTCTTTATTTAGTCCGTCGTCAATGTATAGAGGCAAGACAGTCGAGTCTCCATTGCTTCGCAAATATTTAAAAACGGTTTTCGGCAGGCCATCACGCCAACCACCCCACTGGGGGACTGGTCCCAGAATAACAATTCGACTTGATTTAGATAGACGTATTATTTCTGGAATAGTTTTACGGAGTTTTTGAAGTAGCCAGGTCTTCTCTCCATATTCGCTCCAGAAGGCGTGCATCAGGACTATTTCCGGCTTTTTTGCAGAAATAAGGTTTAAAACGTCGTTATTCCATCGATTCATTCTGGTGGATTCAGCACACCCATTGCTCCATTCAATATTAAGGAGTGGCGGAGTTCCGCAGGAAGTGGCCTGGCTAATTCCAAAATGTAGCGAATCTTTTCGTGACTGCTGTAAGTGATGGAGTCCAGGGTACAAGCTCGCAGCGTACGAATCACCCCAAATGAGAATTAGAGGTCGTAAGTGATCAACGCACTGAGGTTCACCTACCTGGATGTTTCCCCCAGAGTTTGAGTCGTAATGGCAGGAACCGAAGCGAGCTAGTGACTCGAACTTGAATTCAATTGGCCTGGCAAAGTTACGAATGGTCTCTGGATATGAATTTGCAAAACCATCCGAACGGTATGCAATCCATCCAAACACTCCCAGTCCTGCCAGCAGTGTGGTCAAAATCAAAGTGCTAAGCCCCTCGTGAGAACGGCTTCGAATGGGCTTTTCAATGAGTTGATAACTTAGCCAAGCCAATAGGAAGCTTGCCGCAAGGATTGTTCCTTTATGCAAATGGTGCCAATGCGAGACTTCTGACAGCTGCGAGAAGAAAACGAAGAGTGGCCAGTGCCAGAGATAGAGTGGGTAACTGATCAAGCCTATCCAGACCGTCGGATAGGCTGCTAGCAGATTACGATTAATCCAAGCTCTTGGACCAGAGGCTATTATGAGTGCCGTACCAATAACTGGGACAAGCATATTCAATTCTAGAATTTTAGATGTTGGACCAAGTAAAGCGACCCCAGACAGGATTAAACTGATTCCGATCAAGGAGAGCATTTCACGCAAAAGCCTGGGTATGTTCTGGCTTCGTTGCTGGATATTCGGCAGCGCAAGCAGTGAACCCACTCCGAGTTCCCAAATGCGAGATAAAGGCCAGTAAAAGGCGATTTTTGAGCTATGCCGTAACTCCAAAAAGCTGAAAATAGCAGAGAAAAATACGACGGATGTACAAAACTTGAACTGGTTTAGCTTCTTTCTAAAAAGTAAAAACAGAAAGAGCGGCCAGCAGAGATAAAACTGTTCCTCCACGGCCAGTGACCATAGATGAAGCAATGCCTTTGAATCTGAACTAGTATCAAAATATCCCGCTTCATTGGACAGAATGAAGTTAGAGGTAAATGCTGCTCCTCCCGCGATGTGCTTGCCCAATAGTCGATAATCCATTGGCATCAAAATGAACCAACCTGCAATGAGCACAAATAGTAGCACAACGATAAGGACTGGAAAGATTCGTCTTACCCTGCGGGAATAAAATTTTGAAAAAGTGAATTGATCTCGCTGAAGATCACCTAAAATATTTTTACTAATTAAATAGCCTGAGATTACGAAAAAAATATCAACGCCGCTGAACCCGCCGCGAATCCAGCGAGGGAACAAATGGTATCCAACCACCGCTAGGACGGCAATGGCTCGAAGTCCGTCGATGTCGGGTCGATAAGTCTCCGATAGTGCCACTGGTTGAAGTAGTCTTCTCCAAAAACCAACTTTTCCGCATTTTTGGGTGCCGGTGCTTTCTTGATCTTCAGTAAAGCTAGGGTTCATCATCTGAAGGTATTATCTGAACGAAAAACTTTTGCAACGGGCTATTGACTGATCTATCAGATGGAAATCTGAGGAGAGTTCATGCATTGGGACTTCTCGTTGATTGCTTTTCTGCGGAAAGGAGACTTTGAAATGGTGTCGGGATTGTGCTAGCTTTCAGTTCTATGAAAAAAGCTTTAATTACAGGGGTTACTGGCCAAGACGGAGCCTATCTTTCTGAATTATTGTTAGCAAAGGGTTATGAAGTCCACGGGATTAAGAGACGGTCATCTCTTATTAATACTGATCGAATTGATCACCTTTATCAGGATCCCCATGAAAAGAACGTCCGCTTTAGGTTGCATTACGGTGATCTTACGGACTCGACAAATATCATTCGAATTATACAAGAAGTTCAGCCTGACGAGATATACAACCTAGGCGCAATGTCCCATGTTCGTGTGAGTTTTGATACTCCTGAGTATACCGCAAATGTTGACGGTTTAGGTACATTGCGAATCCTAGAGGCAGTTCGGTTATTGAACCTGACTCATAAGACTCGGATCTATCAAGCATCTACCTCAGAACTTTACGGGCTTGTTCAACAGGTTCCTCAGTCTGAAAGTACACCTTTTTATCCTCGTTCGCCTTATGCTGTTGCGAAACTTTATGGTTACTGGATTACAGTGAATTATCGAGAGGCCTACGGTATGTACGCCTGCAACGGGATTCTTTTCAATCACGAGTCCCCGATTCGAGGTGAGACGTTTGTCACTCGCAAGATTACCCGCGCAGCGGCTCGGATTTCACTCGGGCTTCAGCAGCGACTGTATCTTGGAAACCTGGATGCAAAGCGCGACTGGGGTCATGCCAAGGACTACGTGGAAGCGATGTGGCTCATGCTTCAGCAAGAAAAGCCAGAGGATTTTGTCATTGCAACAGGTGAGACAACCACTGTGCGCGATTTCTGTAAAATGGCATTTCAAGAGGCAGGAATTCAGTTAGAGTTTCGTGGAACCGGAGTCGATGAGGTCGGATTTTGCACCCAATCTGGACGAGAGTTCGTTTCCGTTGATGCTAAATACTTTCGGCCCACAGAAGTGGACTTGCTCATCGGAGACCCGTCTCGGGCCCGTCAAAAATTAGGCTGGGAGCCTAAGCAGCGTCTAAGTTCGCTGGTCAAAGAGATGGTGGCCTCGGAGCTGAACGATTTTAAGGGTGAGCAGTTACTTGAAAAATCTGGATTCAGGGTTAAAAAGTATTTTGAATAGTTGCAGTTGAGCCTTTCAAGCACATTAAGGAGTCTATGACTAGAGTCTCAGTGCTGTTGCCAGTCTACAATGCCGAGAAGTATCTTCAACAGGCTCTGGACAGTCTCTACTCACAGACTTTGACTGATTTTGAAATTATCGCTGTGGATGATGCTTCAACAGATGGTTCGCTTGCTATCTTAAACAGAAATACTGACCCGAGACTCAAAGTTCTCCATAATCTTAAAAATAGCCGCATTTCCAATTCTTTAAATCGAGCTATTTCTTCAGCAAGCGGCAAATATTTGGCTCGAATGGATGCCGATGATTTGTCTAGGCCTGAACGCTTTGCCAAACAAGTTCAGTTTCTTGATGAGCATCCTGAGGTTGATGTGGTGGGTAGCTGGTATCGGCTCTTTGGTGCGGTGATTTCACATGTTATGGAAAATCCGATACGAGATGAAGATATCAAGGCGGGGCTTCTGTTTAATTCAGCATTAGGTCATCCCACCGTTATGATGCGGGCTAGTTCAATCAGTGGTCTCCCCCTCGTCTATGATTCTGAATTTGACCGAGCAGAGGATTTTGAACTCTGGACCCGAGCGGCGAGCATCCTGAATTATTCAAACATTCCAGAGGTGCTGCTTGACTACCGAATTCACAAATCTCAGACAGGCAGTCTAAGCGGAGTCTTGCAGCGGGAGATCGCGAATCGGGTAAGACTCCGTTATCTTCAAAAATTAGGAGTTTCATTGAGTCCGGCTTCGTTTGAAGTTCATCTGAAACTGGCTAATTTCAAGTTAGGTGAACTCAAAGGGACCGAGTTTTTATCAGTTGATCGCTATTTAGGTGAGATGACTTGGGGCTTGAATGAAAACCCCTCATTACGAACGACTGTTCGGAGGGCTCTGAACCGTCAACTAACCGATCATTATTATCGGGATTTATTTAGTCTCCGAGTTCGCAAGTTTGTGAGAGAGCAAGGTCTGCTTGATACAGCTCAGTTTAGCGCTCGGGTAAAGTTGGCCTTAGCTTGGATCTCAGTAAAAGAATTGCTCAAACGGATTAAAAAAGGCCTGATGTTACATTTGTAATGTCTGATCAAATCCTAATCCAATCTGGCGGAAGTAGGTCTGCATAATCCGAGTGTGCCGCCACGGTCCATTGATTTGGGGCAACAACGGTCCTCGTGCCCTCTTGGGCAAGCCATGCTCCCCACCAACTAAAGCTACTGTTGGCAATGATGTGTGCCTTACACTTGCTCATCAACTGCAGATCCCAGAGCGCATCTTTTCCCTGGTTGTGTTGAATAAACTGGGTGTCCCATGGCAAGCGGAGATTGGTCTGACACCATTCGGGATCATCAGAAAAAACTAAGGCCTTCTGGATTTTCTGTTTTGTGGCTATGATTTTGGCTGCATGGCGGTAGTAATCTAGGCTACAAACTCCGTGGAATTTTGCTGCATGGGAGTTGGTAATATAATCACTTCGCCTGACATGGATAGAGACGTAGTCCTCCCTGGCTAATTCATCGAACAAGTTCTGATTGGCGAGCGAGGGTGCGCTTTTGGGCTTGAATTCTTCGGTGAGCGCCTGAGCAATCGGTTGTAGATAACGATAGGATTGCCAGTATCCGGTCAATATGACTGGACACTTGGCTGCTTCAAAAAATAGAGGATCGTAGCTAAAGGCTCTTTTCTCGAAGAAATTCTTAAATCGAGCGAAATAGATTTGTCGAACTGCGCGATTCAAAAAATGATTTGGCGATACACATGTGAATTGAGGATTTTTGATCACTTGCGCTCTAATCTTTAAAAGATCTAGCTCGAAGCTCCTGGGAGTATCGGAAACAGATTGTGAAGAATAATAAGCCACATCCAGGCCCAAAGGCATGTCGCTTTGGGTGGAAAGTGCTCGACCGGCTGCGTACTGGAACATCTGGTTACCTAGGCCGCCACAAAGTTTAGAGATAATCACATTTGCCTCCGTGCGATACGAGTGAATGATTTTTTGACGTGCCGACTCGACTTGCAGAGCCAATTGTAGATGCTCCACTTATAGCAATTCAATCCTGCTTGCTGCCCGATAAAAAGTTCATAGATTTTTTCACTCACATCAAATTCTCGTTTGTCGTCATCCTTGCGAATAGAGGTTTGTGGATGGTCTAAGTACGCTAAAAGAGGCTCTGCCAAGAAGGCTACTTTTGTTTCCGAGGCGATCATGAGCCAAAGCGCGTAGTCTTCTATTGCCTTAAAACTTGAACTCTCCGGAAACTTAGCATCAAGGGCTCTGAGTTCTGAAGACAGCATCATGGAGCTACAAATCGCTGGATTATGAAAACGGAAGTGATGCCAGCTGAATGTACGATTCGCAGAAAGGTTGAAATAGTTTCCAAGAACGGTACCATTGGTATTAATCCTGAAAGCATTAGTGCAAATCGCTTTGATGCCCGTATTGTTCTCCAAGAAATTCACTTGCTTCTCAAGCTTTTCCGGTAACCAATAGTCGTCGCTATCGAGGAAAGCAATCCAGTTTCCACGAGAGTTTTTGATTCCAATATTTCTGACAATAGCAGGAAGTCTATTTCTACCACATCGCAGTATTCGGAGTTTCTTCTGTAAAATCTGCTCAGCAAAATTCGTCTCAAGTGCTTCAATCGAGTCATCCGTTGATCCATCATCACAAACAATGACTTCAAGCGGTTGGAATGTCTGGTTCAATGCTGATTGTACTGCTTGCTCAAGTAATTTTCCCCGGTTCCAAGTGGGGATAATAACGGAAATCCGGTACTTTGTTTTCATATCTTCTTTGATTCCATTAGCCTTAAGTAGAGGGTTTCATAATCCTGGGCGATCTTTTCCCAAGTAAACCGTTGTTTCCAAGCAATCCTTCCGCTTTGGGCAAGAGAGCTGAGCAGAGGGAGATCGTACCAAAGATCGGCAAGGATCGCTGCGCTCTCCTTGATTTGAGCGTAGGAGTACCCATCAGCTGAAAACTGAGTGGGCAAAATAACTCCAGCCTGGCTCCATTCTACTAATTCTCTTGAATTGCCAACATCGGTCGCTAAAAATGGAGTTCCCGATGCCATTGCCTCGAACAAAACAATAGGTGAACATTCAATATTTGACGGGAAAAGGAATAAATCGGCCATTTTGTAAAGATCTACAGTCTGTTTACGATCTAAAGACAAACTTAATACAGAATTCTTTCTTAAGCCAATGGTACGGAAAAGCGAACTCGAAGTCGCCTTGATTTGGCATAAAGATGCGCATTTTCGTGAAAATGTATTGCCAACAATAACTAATGTCGATTTTGCCAGGTTTGCCTTTTGGTAAATGTCGATTGCTTCCCGATGGCCTTTTACGCCTGTGTGAGATCCTACGAGTATAATGATTCGATCATGAGCAGGAATGCCCAGGCGCGACCTCAGTTCTAGTGCGCTTTCATCTGAAAGCGGATCTGCAAACTCAGACTCCGCACAGCCATTTGGTATGACGGAAAAATTCGAGATTCCATGTTGCTTTGCAAAATCAATATCTCGATAGTTATTAGAAAGGAAAATGAGTTGGTCGTACTTTGTCAGATAGGAAGGGAGTCTTTCAAAGTAATTTCTATAGTTAGATTTGAAAAGACCTGAGAATCCACACGGCACAAGGACTTTCTTTGACTTAACTTCGTTCAAAACATCAAGTGCAGCGTCGAATGTCCATTGTTGCGCTGCATAGTTCATCATAATATCAAAATTACCTTTGCGAAGAAAGTCTTGGTAATTTGCGACTTCTCCTTCCATCCCATTAACGAGATTACCAGTAATTTTAAACGGCTTAATTTCGACGCCTGCTTCCTTGAGGGTACACCGTTCTGGCAAATAAGACGTAGCAACGGTCACTTCGTGACCTCGCTGAACAAGTTGTTCGGAAATGCGTTTAACGACCTCTTGGGCGCCTCCCAGGGAGGGGTGATAGTACTCAACGGTGTGAAGAATTTTAAGTTTTCGGTTCATGGAAGCATTTAATTGAGTCTGCGGTCCAGACTGTATCGGTTTTCGATATGTTTTACCAGGCCCTCTCGGTGAGAGACGATAATTATTGTAGTCTTTCCCTTGAGTTGTTGAATGGTCTGAGCAATCTCTTGTTCTGTTTGAGTATCCAAATTTGCGGAGATTTCATCTAAAACGAGAAGGCGCGGTTTAAGTAGGAGTGCCCTTGCAAGTGAGAGTCTTTGCTTTTGTCCTGTAGAAAGTCCTTCACCATTTTCGCTGATGTTATAGTTTAAGCCGACAGTAGGCTGATCACACCAATCGAGTAGGTGTGCGGCTCGTAAAGCTTCTCGGATATCCATTTCGGAGAGTTGATGCGGGTTTCCGAAGCTAATATTTTCAAGAACTGTTCCTTCCATGAGGAAGGGTTCTGGGCCGACATATCCTACACTAAATGGATTGGCAGAAAAGTAATCATTGGGAGCAAGTTGATTAATTGTGACTTCACCTGACGTAGGCTCGATGACCCCTAAAATGATGGAAAGCAGGGTTGACTTACCAGTGCCACTTTGGCCGATGACAGCCAAGGCATCGCCTGGGGCAACTGAAAAATTGATTTGTGAAACTACTGGGGTTCCGTTGATGTACTCATAGCTTACGCCCTTGAGTCTGATCTCTGGTAGTTTCGCGGAACCCCATGGAACTACAGTCGTTTTTGCGGGAGCTTTCGAAATTTCACCCTCAATTTTCAAAAAATTACTGCCAGTAAATCCGAGTTTATTGATATCTTTCAATGATTCTCTAATTTCGTCCTGAGTGAATGACGAAAAATATTCGGTCGAATTGAGGAAGTGCGGAAAACTTTGCGCTAACGCGCCATAGTAGTTTGAAAGTGCTGATAGCGATTGAACGAATCTCAAAAAAATATACAAAAATCCAAGGAACTCTAGTCCTGAAAGTTGAGGATGCGATTTGTGAATCAAGATCATGCATGCAATGAGCACCGTTCCAAAAAGTGAAGGTAGTGCCGATGTAAGGCTTCCAGCTAGTCCGATCCGCACCATGAGTGCAGACCGAGCGAATAAATTTCCCTTCAATTTTTGCTGTTCGTATTGTTCAAGTCTTAAAGAGCGAATTAAGAACAAGTTTCGTAAAGTCCGAACAAGAATTCGATTCCAATTGGTCCACAGCTCTGGAAGTTTTAGGCTAAGCTTGGTCATTCTTTTTGAGGTGACTTGAATGACAATTGCTACAAAAAGAATGCCGCAGAAACCAAATGAAGTGAGTTTTATGTCTTTTTTAAGTAGCACCGCAAACATTGTAATGGATTGAACGGCAATAGGTACGCTAGCGCTTAAACTTCGGAAAAATTCTGCTGCCCTTTGAAAAATCTCGTTCGAATACGTATTGAATGAAGTAAGCGAGCCATTTGTCTTGCCTGGCCTTAGGTGAGCTGAAACCAAAACGAGTCTTAATCTAAGTCCAATGATTTCGTACGCAAAATTAGAACCTTGTTGAATGAGAAACTGAACTGTTGCGCGGGTTGCAGCCAAACCGATGAGTATAGAAATTAAGGTAATTGTGTTCGGTTGCCAATTTCCCAATTCGAAGGGCAATGAAATATCTTGGCTAGTAATGCCTAAAATTTTTACAGTCAGGGCGATTGCTACCGATACACCTAATTCAACTATCGCCAATAAAATTCCTGCGGTGCTACTAACGGTGAACCAAAAAAGACCTCGTCTGCCGATGACGTTGAAAATCTCTAAAAATCGCTTGCGTGCGGTCATGATGTTCCTTTGTTCCCTTAGTCTTATGAATACCGATGTGAAAATAGCCGGCAAGCAAAATCATTGAAAGACTGATTTTTATAGGAGTATCTACAGGTGTCTTTTGCCCAGCCAAAATTGTGTCTTCTTCAGAAGTCTTTTCATATTAAAAATGACTCTCGCAAGCCAATTTTGTTCAATGTCTGCAATTTTTCGCCATTCTTCGCCTCGGTGATTGACCTCATCAATAACTTCACCAATGAATTCATAATTGTTCCTTTCCGTTGGAAAGGGGCGGCTCTCTGTTTCATATTGAAAAAAACTGTCGTGCACTAGGATGCCGTGCTTTGAAAGGCGTGGGTAGATGAACTCAGCGAGAAATTGTTGATCCTGGTCATAGGCATCGGCCGGGTTAAATTGAGAAATGGCCGTAGATATGTCACGCAAATGGGTGCTTTGAGCCCCCCACATTCCGCCCATCATCAGGCGAGAATGGTAGGGGTGATCTCTCATGATATGCCCCTCTTTGCCGCTTTTAACCCATTCGCGAACTGCCGAGGCCTCTCGTTCAGAAAGTCTTGAGTCAGTATCGCGCATGATGGCCCTTTCTACGTCGGGGTCAGAAAAAACTTCGAATCTCCAAAACATCCCCCGAGCATCAGGCGGTCTGCTCATCTGTATGATCTCAGCTGAATGATTTTCAAGGGCTGAAATAATCTCTTTTGGTACATCGAGAGCGCAATAGAACCTTGTTATCCAGCCTGGATAGAGGCTTTTGGCAAGTTGAGCATTGGCGATTGCGCCAACAGTGTATTTGGGGTTTTTACCCCAAAGAGCGAAAGAAATTACCTTTTTCAATTTGTCCTCAATTCAGATGCTGATAGGAAGGCCGTCGTCCAGCTGGGTTCATCCTGGGGGGGCAGAAATTCAATGTTGACTCCACAATGTTCGCCACCTTCCCGATGGGGAGGGATGTCGCTTGCACAAACCCGAGCGCCGGCAAGCGCTGCTTCAATGGGGGGGCGTCCAAAACCCTCATAAAGCGAAGGGAAGAAGAATCCCGCTGTAGACTGGTAGAGTGCTGTGATTGCATTGTCGGAGAGCTGGGTGAGAGAGATGATTCCTTCTCTATACGGTAGTGGAATATCCTCGAGTCGAACGGAAACGGCGAGAGGCAAAGGAGCCGACTGAGTTTGCTTACGATAAGCTTGGTAGCACCGTGCCAGGAAAACGATATTTTTATGGGGTTTTGAGTTGGAGATGCATAGAAAAAATTGCCTGAACTGGAGTCCAAATTTTTCGAGCTCCGATTTGCAGTCATTGGTAGAAAGGTGGATGGGAGGGGGGATTAAATTATAAATCACCTGAATCTGATTGGGGGGCAGTTTTACCCAATTCTCAAGTTCTGATTTGACAAAGTTGGAGACGGTCAGCAGTTTTTTTGCGCCTTTGATCGACTTTTTTAAAAGGAGTTTGTAATAAATTTTCTGAAAGAAATTGCCGTAATGCAGGTGGTTCAGATCGTGAACGGTCTGAACATAGTCAACTCCCAGGTAAGGATAACTCGCAAAGGTTGGGTTAAAGAAAAGATCTGCTTTTAAGTGTCTTAAGAGGCGAGGTATTCTAAGCCATGACAAGGGGTGATAGCAGGACGTGTTTTCCTCGATGGTTTGAAATCGACGTGCTGGTGAGTCGAGTGGACAATCTCGGTGAATGATGCACGTGAGTACTAAGTCTTGGATAGAGCTAATTTGCAGGGTTTTTAGGATGAATTGAGTGAACGAATTGGCTTCGCCCAATGAGTGGATGAGTCCCTCGGTGTATTTCGATATCCCATGTCCAGTTTTACCGATTGTCCGTGCGTCGATGACAAGTGATTTCTTCATAATGCAGGTGTCTTATTTTGGGGAGCTGGTTGGTTCTTTTTCCACTTCCATGCCCGCCAGAGTCGCACTAAAAAATGAATCTGCAATGGTCCTAGTAATGATTTCATCTGTACTCGAAATTTCCTGTTTTTTAGTGCGCGGTTGGCATCCTTGTTCCAAAGTTTCAGGCTCTTGAGTGCTCGTTCAACTTCATTCAGGGCTCCAAGCTCGTGCTTCCAGGATGCACCGCCCGCGTACATAATTGCGAGGGGCTCTCCATGGATTTGAGCCCCATTAAGTCGGACCTCAGTCGGGCTTTGATACATTCGAGCAATCAGTTCAAAGTCCATGGCGTAACGGTAGGCTTCATCAAATAGTCCCAGCTTTTCATAGAAGGATTTCCTCACAAAAAAAGCTGGATGATTGTAGGGCATTGCTTCTGTGATCGAACAGAGGAGAGGTCTGCGGATATTTGTTCCGTAGTCCGGATCAATAAAAAGCATGTCTCCGAATACGAATTCAAGAGTCGGGTCTTGCGTGAACGCATCATGAACTCGCGTTAAAGACTCCGGGGAGTAAAAGGCGTCGTCACTGTTTAAGATGGCGATGACGTCTCCGTTAGCTGCAAGAATTCCTTTATTGAAGGCGTCGCTAATTCCACGATCTTTCTCGGAGATGATTCTGTGTTCTCGCCTGGATTGGGACTTAATGAGATCAAGTGTTCCATCCGTACTGAGATTATCGATAAAAATCTGCTCAATATCTCTATGCTTTTGTTCATTGACGCTTTTGAGATTTCTATCAATGTGGACAGCTGAATTGAAAGTGGTTGTAATGACTGAGATTTTCATCGAGTAGTTTCAAGCTCCTGTGCATATAGGTATATACCCCAAACAGCAAAAACGAGCGTGAGCAAAATGTTCTGAGAAAATTGACCGCTGATTCCGTAGTAGAGAATGAGCGAGACCCATGCACCGCTTAGGATAGCATTTTTGGAGATTAAGACAGTCGATCGCAGATAAAATACAAGTAAGATACATAGGAATGTAACGAAAATAAGTCCGTTTTCATTTAGCAGCTCAACCCAAATGTTCATGTTTACAGGAGTCGAATTGCCAGGGAAGTCCGCTCCGAATTGGACAGCCGTGTACTTTCCATAGCCTCGGGGTCCGACTCCTAGGAGTGGATATTTTTTGAATACCTTAATTCCAGTTAGAACATTGTCCAGCCTCTCCTTGCCAGATAGTCTCTCGCTACTGGGTGAATTCCCTGTGAGTTCGGCGTCTTTAGCGAAGAGTGCAAGCTTTTTAAAGCCAGGGAGATTTGAGGAGCCTGAAGGAGGCGTAGGCAAAATTGCGAACATGAGTGAAATCGGAACGAGAAATTTGAGGAATTTTTTTAAGAAAATATCCCGCCTGTAGATGAAAAGGATTGCTCCCAACGCGATAAATAGGAGCCATCCAGCTTTGGAAGTAGAATTAAAAAGGGCATAAGTTAAGCCAAAAAGGATAGATCGTTCCCATTTGCGCCACTCCGAGAAGGCTAGGACTAGAGGAAGTAGGAGGAATGAGAAAATGTTGAAAAAACTGGGCTCCCAAGCAAGTCCATTGATTCTGTAAAATCCCCTGTGGTGCTGAGGTGAAAGGATTAAGAAGTCAAAGAAGTAAATGCAAACGTATTGAAACAATCCGACTGCAGCAATGAGGAATAGGCCAATCAATGCCGAATCCCGAATCCGACTCGAAGTGAACTGGTTTACCTTCAAAAAACTGAACACAGAAATGAGGGTAAAAAGGTTAAAGATCAGCCAACCGCACCAGACCAGGGATTGAAATCGGTTAAAAGAAAAAGCGACTGACAAAATAAGGGGCACAATCCCTATCAATAGGATTGGCGGAGTCTTTTTTGTAACACTGATTGCTATTTGGAGCATTGCCTTGGGGTGCCAAGTCCATAGGAGAGGGAGGAAAAAATAGGCGTATTTCAAGTTTCCCGCGCCGAGGTGGACCGACGCGCGGTCTGAGCTCAAGAGGAAAAGGAAAAACCCAAAAAATACTATTTGAGGCATGGGGTCAGGCTATCTCAGGAAGTTCGACCTGATCAACGGCTTTTTTGTCGGTGAGATTTTAATCTCAGCAAATAATAGACACATCCGATTGTGGGTTATGCGCGGTCTCAGGTGACGAGTCGCTCCGGTTTAAAGGCAAAGATTTGACTAAAAGGTCCTGAACTAGTCCTCATTCGACCAAAAAATCCTTGTGTGGGTTGTAAACCTTTCCGGTCGGTCGTCGGGCCCAGTTTTTAAGTTGATCAACTTTGAAAATGAGGAGAGAGTATCGAGGTCCGTAACTACGCGCCAAAACCAGAGGAGACCCAGTTATGTCCAACAAGCTAAAAATCTATTCAGACGGTGCAGACCGAGCATCCATGTTGGAAATGTCCAAGAATCCTAAAGTCGAGGGTTTGACGACCAATCCGTCTTTGATGAGAAAAGCTGGGGTTACAGACTATGTAGGGTTTTGTAAGGATATTTTGAGCCAGATCACGGATAAGCCGATTTCCCTCGAGGTTTTTGCGGATGAGTTTCCTGAAATGCGACGGCAGGCTTTGGAGATCAATAGCTGGGGTAAGAACGTCTATGTAAAGATCCCGATTACCAATTCAAAGGGCCAGTCGTCCGTGGAGCTGATTCAAGATTTGGCCAATCAAAAGGTAAAGCTCAATGTGACGGCGCTTTTTACGCTGAAACAAGTTTGGGAGACTTGCCAAGCTTTGAAAAATGGTGCTCCTTCGGTGGTTTCTGTTTTTGCAGGGCGAATCGCGGACACGGGGCGCGATCCGATGCCGATGATGCGGGCCTCGCTGGAAATGTGCCGATCGACCGGTTCGCACCTTGAATTACTCTGGGCAAGTACGCGTGAGGTTTTCAATATCAAGCAAGCTGAAGAAGTTGGCTGCGATATCATCACAGTTCCGTTTGATCTGATTAAAAAGATGTCTATGTTTGGGCAAGATCTGACTCAAATGAGTTTAGAAACGGTTCAAACTTTTAAAAAAGACGCGGAGTCCGCCGGGTTCAAAATCGGATAGAAATAATTGCCAGTTCCCCTGGTCTCGTGCTAGCTCAGCCCAAATGAAAGTATTTGCGGTTAAACTTTTCACGATCGTAGCCTTGCTTGGACTCACAATCAACTCAGGACGGGCTGATGTCATCAGTGATCGCGAGATCAATCGTGTTTATGGGTTCAAAGCGACTCAAGATAGAAAAGCAAAGTACCCGCTCCAGGCATGGATAGAAAAGCAGAGCCTGAGGGAGCGGGTTTTGGCAGAGAGCGCAGGCAAAGCTGATCAGCAATCGGTAGAGCACTATCTCCGGTATCGACTCGGTTCCTGGGTGCCCACTTCAAACTATTTGACCCACGCTGAGATGAGGTCGTTTATTCGAGATCAGGGGGATCAGGTTTGCCGTGATTTTGGCTTGGAAGGAAGCCTGGAACCGGTATGCGACACAGTGGAGCTAGCATTGATCAAAGAGCAAGCCTGGGACTATTTTGGCGAGCTCAAGGTTGAGAAAGCTCAGGCGCAGCTCGCGAAATTTAGGCGGGCTCAGGGCGACGAGTTCAAGTTCGGCCACCTAGCTCGAGTGCATGCACTTCTTCTCGAAGGTCACAGCTCAAGTTCTGCGAGATTGGATGCAGCAAGGAAAGAATTAAGTCAGCGGAAAGAACTCGATCGTGATCGGATGTTTGGCGACTTGATCAAGCTTTGTGAGGGAACGATTCATCGAGGGACGCTGACGGACTTTTTAGATGCTTTTTACCGAAATACCTACAATTACAGTTCCAGAATCAGAAGTCAGGACCCGGCTCAATTTGAGGATCAAATTTGCATGGACCTCGCCTGGCAAGGTGCTCTTCAGTCGGGCAAGGTGCTGGAGCGATTGCGCGATTCAGGCATTCCCAGCCCTGTGATCCAGTTTGGGCAGGGGAACGCAGCGACCCTTCTTTCTTGGTTTCAGTATTCGCCCGAGGGCCCAGAGCTTTTCTGTTCTGGTACGGTTCAGCAGCTTCAAGAAACCTATTTGTCGTCAGAGAGCTTTAAGCATAGGCTTGCTGCGGGCGAAGCTGAAGCGGTTCGAGTCGCTGTCTATCAGGAAATTCAACGCCAAGGCGCTCGCCAAGAGAAGATCGCCCAACTGGCAGATGAAATTCGAGACCGACTCTCGGCGGCTGGACGCACTTCTAGCGAGGTTGGAGCGGCGGTGCGCCTGCTGTCATCCGGTGGCGAGGTGTCACCTGAATGGCTATCAGAGCTTTTTGAGCCCGAGAGAGCGGCTTCATCCTGTGGGGGGCTCGGCGATGATTTAGGAGCTAGGTGATGATCAAAAAAATGCTGCGACTTATGATGGGGCTCATCCTCATGGGTGGGTTGATCCCCTCGGTTTCAAATGCCAACGATCTAGTGCAACTTCTTCGATCCGGTGAAACGGCACAGGTCATCCAAATCATCCAGCAAGATGACTTTTCGACTCACTACCGCGGTCAAGTTGTGAGTTTAATTCTTGAAGCTGCTCAATCGGGGAACCAGGAAATCCTTGAATCTCTTGTTCAGCGAGGAGTTCGCATTGCCCATCCGCGCATCCAAGACTCTCAGGGTCGATCCCCGCTCTCGCTCGCACTAAAAAATCATCAAGTGGATGCGGCACAAGTCATCATGGCTGCTGGGGCAGATCTCCGTCCGGCCATTGAAGCGGGTAGCCTGGATTTGTTGAAAAAGCTCATCGCTGCGGGTCAGTTGGATTCGGATCGCTTGCACCAGCCCCTCCGTTCTGGCGAGATTCCTTTTTCTCTGGCTGAGTCATTCGGGCACGCTGATTTGGCTAACTTCATCTTGGCGCTCAAGTTTCTTAAAAGTACTGAGGATTTTTCTCATCCAGAGGCCTATGAGTCTCTTCGATTTGTGTTTGCGAAGCGGTTTCGCGCGCCTTCTGAAGAGAAAACCCGTCTCCTACTTCAGTTCCGGATGCGGCTCGTTAAAATTCTACAGGGAGAGTCTTGGTCTCCCCAGGGCGCAACTTATGATTGGGTGATGCCAACGCTTCAAGTCGAAGATACTTCCGTCTGGATCAATGATGAGCAGCTGCTACAAATGGATTTGCGTCATGCGGGATTCGAGATTTTTTATCGGGTTCTGTATCCGCGCTTTTTTGAAGGCCCGGAGATCAACTTAAAATCTCTGCTTGAATTGAAACAAGACTTAGAACGCAAGGCGACCTTGGGAAAAGCTGAATACCAGGAGATTCGGGAGCGAGTCCCTGCCCAAAGGTTAAGGAAATTATTTCTAGATCGACTCTCGCTTACCGATTTACCTGAAGATGGGAAGAATTCTCAGCCTGTGCTGGAACTGCTCAAAGCGAAATGCCGCCAATTGGAATCCCCTCAGGCCGTTTTCGAATTTTTGGAGCAGCTCAATGAATGGTGGAAACCGCTCATGGATGCCAAACTCATTGGGAATCAAAAGGAGCTTAATCAGGCTTTTTTCGAGGCTAAAAAGCAGCAGATGGTCAAAAAAATGGAGAGAGATTTTGGACTTACGTCTCTGGATCATTCTTTGAACCCCGAAGTCGAGGGCACTTGTTTAATCTGCTTGGACGAGTCTCGCGCGGTGTCGTCACCCTGCTCAAACCATCCGGCTGCCTGGGTTTGTCATGCTTGTGCTGAGCGCGGACTTCGCGAGGTGACGCGAGAAAAGCAGGCTCAGCTCCGTTGCCTCAGTTGTACATCAGCTCACCCCATGAGTCCGGCTTTTTTTGAACGCGCTGGATGCAAACCCGAACTCGTGGATGAACTTCGAGAGCTAGAAGTGAGACAGGAGATCCTGAAGCGATATTCACATTTTCAATTTTGTCATCGAGAGGGTTGTGTCGGCGGAAAGACATTTGGCTTGGGCGAGACTAAAACCTTTGACTGCAAAATTTGCTCTTTTTCGGGTTGCCTAGACTGCGGAAAGGAAGGCGTGAGCGCTGCACACTTTCGCGCGAGAGGCAGGTGTAAGGGGATTCAAGATAGCTCAGAGCTTTATGTCAAGCTGATTCGGCGTGGAGCAGAAGCTCCAATCACTATCGACCAGCTGCGCGCGTGGGGATTTCAGGGAAGGAAGGGTCCCCAGGCTGGGGAGTTCTTCCGAGGCTATCTTAAAAGTTTGTCCGAGCGCCATCCCAAAGGAGGACAGTGTCCTCTCTGTGCTGGTGTCTTGGGAGATGTTCATGCGATTGAGGATCATTTTTACGATGGCAAGTACCGGCCCTGTCCCCATTGCGGGATGATGATTGAGAAGACCTCCCGTGCTGAGGGAGGTGAGTGCCCGAACTTGACCTGTGGAAATCCACGATGCAGAAAAGATTTTAATTTTGGTCGAGGACTTCGCGATCGGACCCCTTTAGAAGGAAGAATGGAGTATGCTTTACGACGCGGACTCTCGCCTTGGTTTCCCGGTCAAGAGCCTTCGGAGGTCCATGATCAGGGGTCCGGAGCTGAGCGAGAAGGGGGCAGTCCATCTCGCGGCTGTTCTGTGATGTGAGTCGGATGCTCCCGTGGGCCCACTGGCGCATCGAATGCGTCCTCAAAGAATGGATGAGTTTTGTGGACCTGAGAAAATCATAAGCCCCGGCAAGTGGTGATCTTTGCTTCTGAAGGTATGGGGAATATCGACCGCGCCTTCCTCCCAAATTGCAGGGAAGAAGTTCTCTGGCGCGCTCCCAAGGAGGCCTAATTCTCAATCCTGAAGCCTATTTACAGTACTCGACTGTTACCTACGTCTCCTCACCACACACTAGAGAGTGACTAACTTTTGCTCAGGTGACTACTTATTAGACTTTTTTAACTGGGGTTTAAAATACTCTTTTTCTACAGTAGCTTTAAATCACTGGTTTTTATACCGAATAACAAACCCCAGTCTCATAGGCTGAATGGCATATGCCTTGCTCTGAAGGCCGGTAGGAGCAGTTTTTATGAGAGTTGCAAACTTTAACAAATTCAGTCGATCTTCGAGACTTTCTTCTTTTTTTCTGAGGGGTTCGTTTCTGATGATCTCTTTATTCGCGCTGAGTGCACCTGCATTTGCGGCTGATCCTCAGACGCTGGAGGAAGCCTGTCAAGGTGAAGGGCTGAAAATCGACGGAGGGCTCTGCCGTTGCGAAGCAACCAAGAGGCGCTTCAATCCACTTTTTGAAACAGATGAAAAGGTTCTTTGTGAATATACTACTCAACTAAAGAAAATATGTACTGATGACCCGGGATCAGGCGAGAAGTTTCTTACTTGGGTCTTTCCAGATCGTTGCTATTGTAAGGTGACGCGGGATAATTTGAGTGAGGCAGTACGCAGTGATGATGAAGATGGCAGAAGAACAAAGGGAGATGTTTTCTACGGTTATCCAGAAATGAAAAGTCTGAAGTCAGTTCTCGATTCCGTTCAGTCCAGGGTCGATGAATGCAAAGTCAAAAGTCGGGCAATTCTTGCTCACCATCAAACGGCATCAGAAAGCGGTTGCTCACTCCCTACAGTCACAAGCGTCGTCGAGCATTTCACCGAAGAAGCAGAGTCGATCGAAAAAATTCTCGCAAGGATCCCCGATCATGAATTGGATCAGAGGCCGGGGGCAAGAACAGTTCTGGTAACGGGGACGACTGACGGGAATCATGGAGGGCGCATCTTGCAAGTTAGCAAACGAACAGAGTCAGTACATTGGGAGAACATGGATGACGTTCCTGATGTTCAAGGAAGTCCGGAGTATGGGGCATTTATACTGGGTCCCACTTTAAGCCGCTACTTTGGATATTCGCGCTTGGAGGCGGGGAAGCAATACGTCACGATGCCAGATTTCAAAGAAATTCAAGGTGCTGAGAGGAAACTAAATGATGCGATCCATGCGTTGAATGCAGCGCAGGCGTCTAGCGGCAGCGGAGATCATGCGTGGGGCGATCCACAAGGCCCCATCTCAACTCGGTTTTACGATGCACTGCCTGGGACTGTGACGCCGAAAAGTTATTTGAAAAAATTCGCCGATGATAATGAATTCCCTGTAGGGACACTGCACCTAGACGGTGAACAGCTCGTCTATATGCATGATGCTAGCTTTCACGTACCGTCCATGCTTTTGAATCCTCCTTCATTCATTGAGGCCGCACGAACTCAGATCCGTTCGCTCTTTGAATTTGAGGACTATTTTAAACGTAAACATCCTGAGTTCAGTAAAGATGTAGAGGTCGTTCACTTTTTCAGTAGAGTTTATCTTGCTCGCGCCTTACAAATCGATAATGGCTCGGTTTTGAGTGCTACGGGTTTGAATAAAGAAACTAGTGCAAAGCGGGCTAGAGAGCAAAGCCCTCCTCCGACAGAGTCCGAGATCGAAGGACGCGTGAATCAGAGTGTTCAGGGGGCCCTGAGATATGGTTCGCCTTTTTTATTCGGTTACCGCAATGATGGTGGCCAATATTCATATACTCAGGGTGACAGAATGGGATCTGGCTTTCGAGGATCCTCGATCGCTTCCTCAGTTGAGGAATCAATCGCGAATTTAGATCGGACATTCGGAGGCTACTTTGTTTCGGCTGAAAAACGCGAGGCTCTTCGTAATAGTCTGAGTGAGTTTGTTCAAGAAAAGAAGAAAAGTGATCCCAGCTTCACCCGGCATTACCCGATTCGCATAGTAAAGGCTGATCCAGAGCAACCCTGGGAACAACCGTATGCCGATCCAAGCGATTTAGAGGCCACGCTCCTTCAGCGCAAAGAGTTCCTTGAAAAGGTGGTTCACTCGCTTGAGTCAGGAGCTCAGCCGGCTGTGAAACACTCAGAAAAATAAGAAGAGGAAACCTTATTTTTCAATCTTAATCCCCTTAAACTGCTCTAGCTCCAGAGCCTGCCAAAGATACCAGCTTGCGGCCGAGCGAAAGGGGTGCCAGATCTTAGCAGCTGTCTCAAGTTGCTTGGGGGTGGGCATTTTTTTATTCTTGTAAACGGCTGCGTAGCCCCGGCGCACTCCGAAGTCGCCAGTCGGTAAAACGTCAGGTCTGCCCAGGGTAAAAATCATCAGCATTTGTGCCGTCCACGGGCCAATTCCACGAACTTGAGTGAGGGCATTCTGGAGTTCTTCATCACTGAGTTTTTCAGCCTGAGTCCTAGAGGGCAGTTGCCCGCTGAGCGTTTTCTCCGAGAGGTCTTTCATCGACAAGATCTTGGTTCGAGATAAACCAGTGCCTCGCAAAGTCTCTTCCGGAGTTTGGAGAACTTGTTCGGGCTTGGGAAATGGCGTGCCTTCAAAAAGGGCCTTGAATCGGCCGAGAATGGCAGCCGCGGCCTTGCCATGGAGTTGCTGGTAGATAATCGAAGTCGCTAGGGACTCAAAAACAGTTTCCTCAGGGTCGATTTCAATTCGGACGGGGCCCACCTGCTCAATGATTTTGGCAAGGATAGGGTCGACTGATTTCAGATGTCTCTGACTCTGTAGAGCTTTTGGGAATTTCATAAAGTTGCTAGAGATCCTACCATGCCAGAAAGTCTCTCGTCTTTTTTTAATTCATTAAAAAGGTTGAAATTTGGTCAAAAAAACAGCCCTCGTCAATTAATCTGGGCTAATCCGCATTGCTTTTATAGTTGTGTTGTGCAAAAAAGCAGCGTTATCTTAATCCTTTCGTTTCAACCCACGCTTGAACCCAGTCTGACTTCAAGCTGAGTTGAAAAGCCAGTTTGTGAAGTTGTACCGGTGGAGAGCAATTGAAAACCAAGGAGAATTCGGCGTGTTCATTGATTTTAAGAAACAAGTTCTGACGGCCTCGCTGAGGCGCCTTGTAGTGATCTTTTTTCTCGCACTTTTCGGAGTTACGTCAGGGCAAGATGCTCAGGCTGGAAAAGAATGTGTGTCTTGTTTTAGCTCGGTCACTGATCAAGCGATCAAAAAGCGAAGTGTCCTCTGCTGTAAACACGATCATGTCATCGATCGTTCTTGTTTAGTTCATCAGTTAGGTTCCATCGACTGTCTTGAGGAGGTTTTGGATCTCGGATTGCGATGCGGAGGACGGGCTTCTGATGGTCGCGCCTGTGATGAACGATTTTCCCTCTCAAAAGTCTATCGTGCTTTACATCAACGTGACAGAAAAGCTTTTAAGGAACGGATCGCACTGGCTTCTGCGCCAATGGATCCGGCCCAATTTGAGGTGGAAGTCAGCAATTTAAAGCAGAGAATTCAAGATGCGTTCGTGTTGAGCTGTCCGGTGGAGGGATGCGGAAATCCGCTGGACCGAATTGAGGGATGCAATGCAGCTCAATGTTCGCATTATTCATGCCGGCAAACCTTCTGCTATTTGTGTTTAGTCAAGCAATCGAGCCAGGAAGAAGCGCATTCGCATGTTCGAGATGTTCATAGCGGTACTTTTTGGGAGTACCGACCCGGCTACTTAGATCGTTATCACTATCTTCTCGTCCGAAAAAATCTCATGGAAGTATTTCGGTTGAAAGTACATCCTGCGGTGAGAGCTGCTGCGATCGATCAGCTCAAGCCACTTCTTGTCGAAAAAAAGATGGTGCCATTTCCGGCCGGAGTGAAATTAGAGCTATGGATCGGCGAACTCGAGTCTTCCGATCTGAACCCCGAGCAGAAAATCGAGATTCTTCAAAACGAGGCCATCCATCGACTCAATACAGGCGACGAGCAGGGCTTTGAAGCTCTTGAGAGTGAGATCACTCAACTCGGTGGAACGGCTCTGCGAACTTTAGATCTGCCGTCGGAACCGCGGCCTACCATCGCTGCCCAAGATGAGCTGTTTCATGTGGAACGAGGCCGTTTTTATGTCAGACAGGTTCCTTACGTTTCCTACATGCATGGAAACGGGGAAGACGATGTATTTCAAACGCTCAATTGGCAACGAGATGGATGGATTTTTTGGGGCCCACTTTTCACCGCAGAAGGTGACTTGCGCTTCGCACGCGAGAGGTGTCGTGATGCAGGGGGACGGCTACCTACTCATCATGAGCTTTGGGCTTTGGCAAGGGCACTCGGCGCTACAGACCCAGAAAGGGGTGATTTCAGCGGTCTTGATCCTTACCGACTGCCGGACCTGCATTCGGAATCTCTCTGGGGGTATACCCCAGAATTCTATGAGGATGGCTTTGAACGCGATGGTCGAGTCTATGTGATGGATTCCATGACGGGAATCGTGACTGATTTGACCGACGACTGGGATTATGGCCAATCCCGGTTTAGATGCATCTACGAATAGCTGGTGGATGGTAGGATAGAGCTCACTTGGTAGAATCGAGCCTGTGAATTGAGTGACTCAGGTTTTTGCCAAAACGGCGAAGTTAAGTAATTAAATTGACACAGTATTCTTAACGTACTAGACCCTGGGTTGGATGATTATTAACTTTTTAATTGATCCAATTTCTAATCGGAGAACACGAAATGAAGCTCAGTTCGTTTGGATTTCTTATGATTGCGGCTCTTCTGGCTCTGCCTTGTCCCGCGTTTGCTGCGCCTGAGACCATTAGGCAAATGATTCTTCAGGGACAGCAGAAGCGGGCCATTGCCGAGCAATTGGCGGATCAAGCTGATAAATATGCGGGTGAAGGAAAGTATCACCAGCAAGATGCCTGGAGCTTGGATCGGATCAAGGTGGATTTGAAGGGGAGTTTGAGCAAAACCGAACAGTGGGTTTACTCCCATCTGAAAATCCATTTCAATGCAAAGCAGGTAAAGGCGTCATCATCGGCTGAAGTAGTCCAGGCTCAAAGTGCTTACGAAAAGAGCCGGGGCGCTGCTCAAGCCTACTTTGACACTCGTAAGCAGGTCATTGATGGGTATGAAGATCGGGAGAAAGTGATCGAGGCGCACCAGCAGGCAATCCAGAGTTTGGGTACATCGGAGAATTACTTGTTTGTGATTACCGATCATGCAGTCGCGTTTGATGGAACTTTTATCGACTCTATGGTTCTCATTTTGACGGCCGTTGCGGATCTAGCTTTTCTGCCGATTGAATTTCTAGCGAGCGTATTCACGGGTTGGTAGTTTTTAGCGGTGAGGAGGCTTGCCCTAGAACTTTCTGAGTTCCTCCAGGCCTTTTCGAATAAGGGCTGCATCTAAGCTCAGTCCATAATGCTTTGCATAGGGAGAGGGGTTAAAGACTTCGACCACGCTGGTGGAGCGAAACTCTGTGGCAAGAGCTGAGATTTCATCTCTGAGTCGGTTTTCTGCCTCGGTGAGTGTTTGGTTCTCTTTGGATTCGAAGGCATACGCTTTGAGCCAGTTCAAGAAGCTTACTAAATCGATTTCATTTGGATTGCGCACGGGCGTTTGAAATTTTTCGGCGTACGCTAGGGCCTCTTTTTCGGGTTTTCCAAGTTGGATCAGGGTCTTGATATGCCGTTCAGAGAGAGCAACCGAGACGTGGGTCTTTTTTAAAAGGTCCTGCCAGAGTGTCTTTTGTCCGATCTGTTCCAGGCCTGCGTTGGGCTTTAAGAGGGTCGCATCAATTAGGGTGTTCAGTCGAGCTTTTAGGCTTGGGATTTTGCTGAGGTCAATGAGCGAGATGGGCTCCTCGGTTTTAGTGTCTAAGCTCGGTGGGCGAGTTTGAAATCGTTCCATCAAGATTCTGGCTAAAGTCTGGGGGATGGCGCGATCGGACGCGGGAGTGAATGGGATGAGGCGAAAAAAGTCATAGTCGAATCCGAACTTTAAAGTCTCGATGACATCGATTTGCGGTGCGAGCATGTACTTTGCGTGAGGTGCAATCTTCTCTGCGACCTCGAGGTAAGCCATCGAACAAGCGGCAAAAGTGATGCTTCCCAGGGGTTGCGTCAGCTTGGCTCCTTGGATGCCCTCGATCCATTCCTTGATCCCAAAAGGTGAGTCCTTGTGGTTGTAGTCAAAAGGAGCAATTTCTTGAGGGGTCGCCTTGGGGTCGTAGCTCGGGGAGAATCCGTGCCCTCGATAAATGAGATGAATATCTGTTGCTGGAAAAAGAGCCTGAGCGGCGCTTAAAAGAAGGGAAAGAGTCTTAGGGTCCGCTGCGTTAATGAGACTCACGTGTCTGGAGAAAATCTTTTTCCCTGCACTATATCCGCGCAGATAGGTCGCAAAGGCGTGTTGAGGCGTGTACCAGCGCGACCCGCCTCGTTGAATGTGGAGCAGAAGCAAGTTGCAGCCCTCGCAGGAGAGCTCGGAGGTCTTGATTTCGGCTACGTCTTTGGCGTCAGCCTTGCCCCACTTCTGCTTGATCTCTGAAAAAGAGGGCGGAACATAGTGGTCGGCGGCTCCATTGACGAAAACGACAAACGTATGGGGACCTTTTTTGAATTTTTTAGGGAGATCCGTGTCGATGCGAAAAAGCTGCTTAAGATTTCGATCTGAGGTGGACTCTTTTGCCCAGCTCGAGCTGGAAAGTCCAGATCCGAGTAGAACCCAAAGACAGCCAATGAAAATCAGTCGAAACGCTGAATACCAAGATAAATCTATAAGCACGAATCCCCCGAGTAATCCCATCAGTTTTGATTAGCAAATTCAGCGCCCGGGGCAACTTTTTTTGCCAAACGGCAGAAAGCACGGTTTCTGTTCTTTTTCAGTCGAATTTTGGGCTGCATATTGGTAGGTTCGAACGCCGAATTTAAATTTTTTGCCCCCACTCTGAAGTTGGGAGTACCGACGGCCGGCGATGCTGTGTTCCGTCGTTTGAAAGGAAATCATGGCAGCAGTACAAATGATCCGGGAAAATAAAGTAGTTGACCTTGCATTCACCCTGAAGAGTGAAGAGGGAGAGGTCCTCGATCAGGCCGAAAAAGATGATCCGTTTGTTTACCTTCATGGCTTTGACCAGGTTGTTCCTGGTCTCGAAAGTGCTCTGGCAGGTCTAAAAGTCGGAGATCAGAAAAAAGTTGAGGTTTCTGCTGCAGAAGGTTACGGCGAAATCGACCCAAGTCTTAAAGTGATTGCTAATCGTTCTCAGTTCCCTAAAGGGGTTGAGCTTGAAGTGGGCATTCAATTTGAGACCGAAACCCCAGATGGCGACGAAGTGGTGTTTACCGTTTGCGCGATCGAAGGGGATCAAGTCCACGTCGATGGGAATCATCCCTTGGCTGGTCAAAAGCTTCACTTTGAAGTCGAAGTGCTCAATATTCGAGATGCAACGACAGATGAACTAGAACACGGTCATGCTCATGGTCCAGACGGACACGGGCACGAACATCTCCACTAAAACTGAAGGGCTGTAAAAATGGTTCCGCACGAGCTAGGTAAGTCTTTTGAACCGCAAACTTTCGAAACGTCGATTTATGAATTCTGGGAAAAAAACCGGTGTTTTGAGGCTTCGGATCAATCGGCCCCCGGCCAGGAATCATTTTGCATTGTAATTCCGCCCCCAAATGTGACGGGGGTGCTCCATATGGGGCACGCCCTCACCAATACGATTCAAGATATCTTGATCCGCTGGAAAAGAATGCACGGGGACAATACCCTGTGGCTGCCTGGAACGGATCACGCAGGGATCGCAACTCAGACTCAGGTTGAAAAGGCAGTCGCCAAAGAAGGCAAAAATGCCGCGGGTAGACCGATGTCTCGCCATGACCTGGGGCGCGAGAAGTTTATTGAGCGTGTTTGGAAATGGAAAGACGAGCAGGGTTCTCAAATTAAGAATCAGCTCAAGAAGATGGGCTCATCCCTGGACTGGAGCCGTGAGCGATTTACGATGGACGAGGGACTCTCAGCAGCCGTTCGAGAAGTCTTTGTTCGGTTGTATCAAGAAGGTCTGATTTATCGAGGTGAGCGAATTATTAACTGGTGCCCACGGTGCCAGACGGCTCTCTCCGACCTTGAGGTCGTGCCTACGGATCGCAAAGGCCACTTCTGGCACATTGCTTATCCTGTCGTTGATGAGCAGGGAAATCCTGTGCTCAATGCCGACCAAACCCCGGCTCGCCTGGTGATTGCGACCACTCGTCCAGAGACGCTCTTAGGTGATACAGCGGTGGCTGTTCATCCTGAGGATGAACGCTATTTGCACCTCCATGGCAAAAAAGTGGTTCTCCCCCTGGTGGGACGGTACCTTCCCATTATTACGGACACCTATGTCGATCGAGAGTTCGGCAGTGGCGCCCTCAAAATTACTCCGGCTCACGACTTCAATGATTACGAACTTGGAAAACGCCACGATCTGCCAGTCGTTTCCGTCATGGGCAAAGATGGACGCATTACGGCTGAAGGTGGCGAATTTGCCGGACTTAAGTTCATTGAGGCCCGAGAGGCCCTTGTTCAAAAGCTTCAAGAACAGGATTTTCTGCTCCGGGTTGAAGATCACGCCCATAAAGTCGGCCTTTGCCAGCGGTGTGATGCCGTGGCTGAGCCAATCATCTCAAAACAGTGGTTTGTAAAAATTGCACCTCTCGCAGAGCCTGCAATTGCTGCCGTTCAGACGGGTCAAGTTGAGTTTTCGCCAAAGACTTGGGAGAAAACCTACTTTGAGTGGATGAACAATATTCGCGATTGGTGTATTTCTCGCCAACTTTGGTGGGGACATCAAATCCCAGCCTGGTACTGCAGTAGCTGCGAGGGAGTGACTGTTGCAAAAACAGCCCCTGAGAAGTGCGATCACTGTCAGGCTCCTGGGTCGCAACTGAAACAAGACGAAGATGTTTTAGACACTTGGTTTAGTTCAGCTCTTTGGCCGTTTTCAACCCTCGGTTGGCCCAACTCAACTCAGGCACTGAAGACCTTTTATCCGACCTCAATTCTTGAAACCGGATTTGACATCATTTTCTTCTGGGTTGCTCGGATGATGATGATGGGCATCCACTTCATGGGAGATGTCCCTTTTAACAAGATTTACCTTCACGCGATGGTCCGCGATGAAAAGGGCGAAAAAATGTCCAAGTCCAAGGGCAATGTGATTGATCCCCTGACCCTGATCAATCAGCATGGCGCCGATCCGCTGCGTTTTACCTTGGCAGTGATGGCTGGGCAGGGTCGCGACATTAAACTCTCCGTCGACCGAGTAGAGGGCTATCGGGCGTTTTGTAATAAGTTTTGGAATGCGACTAAGTTCTTCCACTTACAGCTCGAAGAAGCTCAGGGTGGGCCTGTGGCAGAGCCTGTAGGAGGATTGAAAAACTGGATTTTCGAGAATCGAAGGGAACTGCCTGCGCAACATCAATGGATTCTTTCTCGACTTCAAAGGACCATTCAGACGGTTGAGTCAGGGCTTGAAAAATTTGAGTTGAACGTGGCTGCGCAGGCCCTGTATCAGTTCACTTGGCAAGAGTTCTGCGATTGGTACATTGAGTTTTCTAAATTGTTCTTGCGCGAAGGTGGAGAACGCAGAGTTCAAACCATTTATGTTCTTCGATACGTCTTGGGCGAGCTGATGCAGTTGATGCATCCTTTCATGCCTTTTGTGACCGAGGAGCTATGGCAGTCACTCCCCTGGAAATCGCTCTCCTCGCACCCAACTCGTAAACAACTGGGGCTCCCAGATCTCACTACACTAATGCTCCAGCCATTTCCGGTAGCTCAAGAAGATCTGATCAATGATGAAGCAGAACGAATGGTATCGGCAATCCAATTGATTGTTGAGGCATTCCGGAACTTCAGAGGTGAGAATAGTATCTCTCCTAAAGTCGAAATTGACGTGAAATACTGTGCAGGCTCCGCTCCTGCAGATGCATTTTTGAAAATGCATTTGGCTCAGATCCGCTTCATGACACGGATCGGCAAGTTGATCGCAGTGGCTCCAGGCACTCCTGAAGAAGGAGGGGAGTCGATGATCCGGATTTCCAACCCTCCGCTGGAGTTTAGAATTCAGCTTAAAGGGCTGGTTAACGCTGACGAAGAAGTGAAGCGAGTTGAGAAGGAAGTCGAAAAACTGAATGCCGATCTTGAGTTTGTCGGGAATAAGCTTTCTCAAGAAACATTTTTAAGCCGCGCTCCAGCAGCCTTGGTTGAAAAGGAAAAGGCGCGTCAAGCTGAAATCTTGTCTAAGAAAACGGAGATGGAAAAGGTTTTAGCGAGGTTAAAAGCACTCAAGTAAGAAGAGCGCTTAGGAGTATTTTGGAACTGGGAATCCCAATTTAGGACCCCCTCCGAAACATTCTCTTTCACTCAAGCCACAAAATGATTATCTTGAGCAGACTATGGGGGAAGAAGATCAGAAAAACTCGAGCCCGGTGACGCCCAGCTCTCCTGGAGCTTTTCAGTTTAGGCGTGTCCGCAGTGTGCCTGGTCCTCTGACACGGTTTCAGTCCATTCGGCCTCAGATTTTGCAACAGGTCTCGGATCGAACTCTTCAGAATCTGGAGGGTGCGCCATTAGATGTGCTCTTGGGTGAGGCGCTCTATGCGGAGCGTCTGCGGATGAGCCGTGATCGATGGAATCCGTTCACACGCGCTCGTGTTCAAGGTGATCAAAAGCTCTGGGGACAAATTCAGAGAGGACTTTTACAGCCTGCCGCCGAAGTGGGGCGCAAAGACCTCCTTCAGCGAGTGATTGGGCATTACGCCGAGGAAATTGGCGGCTTTTTTGATTCTAAAATTTATGAATTTGCCACCCATGCAGTCCCTTGGGGTTTTAGCTGGATGCTGAATGCGGCGAGTGTGAGGCGTTTTTTACCTTGGGGAATGACTGAATCGTTGCGGTCGCGCATTCGGATTCTGGGCGAAGTCAAGTCTCTCCAAAAACTAGCTGAAAAGGGCACTATTCTCTTAGTTCCTACGCATCAGAGTAACTTGGATAGTCTTCTTGTAGGATATGTCATTTATCTTATGTCACTTCCGCCATTTGCGTATGGTGCGGGGTTGAATCTCTTCTCAAATCCTTTTTTGAGTTTCTTTATGAGTCGCCTGGGCGCTTATACCGTCGATCGGAACAAAAATAATGCGATCTACAAACAAACGCTTAAGAACTACAGCTCTCAGATCTTGAAAGAAGGAATTCATTCGATCTTCTTTCCAGGAGGAGGTCGCTCTCGAAGTGGTGCGATCGAGAGTCACATTAAACTTGGGCTTTTGGGCACTGGCCTTGAGGCTCAGGTTGAGGCGATGATCGAGGGAAGACCTAAGTCCAAGGTTTTCGTGGTTCCGATGGTGGTGAGCTACCACTACGTGTTGGAGGCCAGATCTTTGATCGATACTTACCTTGCAGAAGCGGGTAAGCATCAGTTTATTCGAGCTCGAGATGAGTCCTGGCAAATTCGAAAAGTTTTGAGTTTTTTTTGGAAGCTGTTTGCCTCTCAGTCGAGCGTGACAGTTCGTGTGGGACGAGCGTTAGATATTTTTGGAAACTTTGTCGATGATGAAGGTCATTCAATAGGACCTCAGGGTTTGACCATCGATCCAGCGCGTTGGCTGACGAGTGGCGGTGAGTTAAGGATGGATCCCCAACGGGACCAAGAGTACACGCGTGAGCTTGGCGAGCGACTTGCGGACCGGTTTCATAAAGAAAATACCGTATTAACGTCGCATCTAGTGGCTTTTTCCTATTTTGAGATGCTGCGAGCCCGTTATCCAGACTTTGATCTCTTTCGCTTTTTGCGGCTCTCACTCCCTCAGCGAACGGTTCTTTGGGTTGATTTCTTAGAAGAGGCTGAGCGATATCGGGAGCGTTTAGTGGTCCTAGCTCAACAAGGCCAGCTTTATCTTTCCGATGAACTGCTTCATGCACCTAATGCGAGAGTTTGGGTCAGAGATGGAATTCGTCAGCTCGGATTGTCTCATGATGCTCAGGTACTTCGAGTCTCTGAACGAACGATTTGGACTGAAGATATGAATCTCCTCTATTATTATAGGAATCGATTAACTGGGTACGGACTCTCTCGTTTGGCTGAATTTAGCGGAGGAAAAAAACAGTTTGGACAAAATGACTCCCAAGGATTTTTGGTATAACTCGACTGTAGCGGTGGTCGGCGGTGGAAGTTGGGGCACGGTGTTGGCGCACCTCCTTTCTAAGAACTGTCGCTCGGTTCGGATCTGGCTTCGCGACGAGGACCAGGTTAGGCAGTTCAATTCGACTCGCACTCAATCGAGGTACATGCCGCAGGTTCAACTGGATCAAAAGGTCGTTGCGACAAGTTCTATGGAAGATGCTTTAAAGGGCGGAGTTCAGGCTATTTTTTGGGTTCTTCCCTCGAGTGCCTGTCGTCAGCGCGCCAGAGATCTTGCTCCCCTGATGAGAGGTGACGAGGTGGTTCTTCATGCGACGAAAGGGATTGAGGGGGGGAGTATGAAGCGAATCTCTGAAATCCTTGCTGAAGAGCTTCCGACTCGTCGTGTGGGTGTCGTGAGTGGTCCCAACCTAGCTCATGAAATTGCGTTAGGAGAGCCAGCTGCGACAGTGATTGCGTCAGACTTTGCAGAGGTCTGCCGAGCGGGGGAGATTCTCCTTCGTGGTCCTCAGTTTTTGGTTTCGACTCACTCCGATTTAGTGGGAGTTGAGTGGGCTGGGACTTTGAAAAATATCTTGGCTATAGCCGCCGGAGCTTTAGATGGCCTGGGTTTAGGATGGAATTCTCGTGCGATGCTGATTACGCTTGGACTGAGTGAGATGGTTCGCTTTGGGACCGCAATGGGGGCACAGGTCCAGACTTTTCTGGGGCTGGCCGGCATAGGGGACCTGTTAGCTACGTGTGGAAGTCCTAAAAGTCGTAACTATAGAGTGGGGTTTCGATTGGCTCGCGGAGAGAAGCTCGAGAGAATCATCGAGGACCTCGGAAGTACTGCTGAAGGAGTGGTAACAACGCAGCACGTCTGGAAGTTTGCTTCTGAACGAGGTATATCCATGCCAATTACCGAGGGGGTCTATCAGTTGACTTATTCGAGTGTACCGGTTCAAGAAGTTCTCACGCAGCTGATGAAGCGCTGGTAGTGACCCTGTGTATTGGATTCCTACAGTAAAGTGTTGCAAATTTGCCGTAAAATCGGCAAAATCAAACACTTAAAAAGTAAGCCCCAAAGGATTCTTATGCTGGACGAAAAGAATTTTACTAAATACCTCAGTCGACATGAAATCGATGCTGCGGTCCAAACGCTTGCAGGTCAGATCAATCGAGATTACGAGGGTCAAGAGTTGGTCCTGGTGGGCGTTCTTAAGGGCGCCGTGCTTTTTATGGCGGATTTACTCCGGCATATCAAAGTTCCTACTGAAATCGAGTTTGTCAGGCTCTCGAGTTATGGCAAAGCTCGCACATCAAGCGGAACCGTGACGATATTAAAAGATATTCAGGCCGATGTTCGCAATAAACATGTCCTGATCGTTGAAGAAATTATTGATAGTGGCCGGACTTTGAAGTTCCTCTATGAAAGACTCAAGTCTGCCGGTCCAATCTCAGTTGAGATCGTGACCCTTTTAGATAAAGCCTCCAAACGAGTGGTCGATGTACCTGTGAAGTACATCGGCCGGCCTATCGAAGATCAGTTTCTGGTGGGCTACGGTCTGGATCTAGAAGAGTACAGTCGTAATTTGCCTGATATTTATTATCTCAAATATCCAAATTAATAAATCAGTCTGCGGCAGATGGGGCAGGGGGCCTGGAGCTTGTTTTTCATCCACTTCCCTAAGCAAGCGCCGTGAAAGTGATGTCCGCAATGGGTTACCTGGAGTGATTCCTTGCTTGGGCCTAGGCAGATTGGGCAAGTCTCGTCATACAATCTTTCGCTTGATGGAGCTGTTCTCTCGGGCTCGGGTAGTTCCTCAGTAGAGCCCTCTAATCCGAGTTCTAAAAAGGGGGCGGCGGTACCGGGGTCTTCCGTTGCAGATGGCCTGAGCGCTTCTTCGGTTCTGGAAGCACCCGTGTTTATCGCGCGTCGCGAGTCCCTTTGTGCTTCTGCTCCGGTTCTGAGCCTGGTTTCGTCATAATAGTTGGCTAAAATAAGCATCAGAAAATTAGGCTCAACGACATTCTTTACGGCAATTTCGCCCAGTTTTGAGTTGAGTTGGTCCGCCGCATTTTTTCGGACCAGCATTTCTGAGCGTGAAGGCCAGCAGACTGAGGCAGGGCCAGTTGGGCACGGAATGAGGCTCTCCGCTTCTTCAGTGGACATCGCTCCGTCGAGGGTGGGTAAAGCAGGGTTAAAGGTTTCTCTGGGTGAATTAAATAAACAGCAGAGAAGTCCAAAGCCTGAAAGACAGCCGCCGAGAACGGAGCCTACTGAAGGCATCAGGGCGGCAATCGCTCCACCCATCAGGACGGTGATCAGGGGTGTTGCGGTGTTGGAGAGGCATTGTGTGCGAAAGTTACTTTTAGTTCTCAGGTCGAGTTGGAGAAAGTCTTGAAACTCAGGGATGAGATGGGTGATTCTGGATGGAACACCTCTGAACACCGTCTGGGAAGCCTCTAAGATGAGCAAATCGGAGTTTCGAATATCAGCTTCAGAGATTTCAGGGTTGCTTTCGGCCTCGAGCCAAATGCGGCTGGCTGAAGATAAACTCCTGTTCAGTTCTTGGGTGAGGTATGCGTAGTCTATTGGGGAAATTGTGGGATCACAGGTCCTTTGGATGGTTTTAAAATGATGTGCCAGCCTTAAGAAAGGGCCTGTTTCAAGTTCAGCGCGGGATTGAAGAGAGTATTGGATTTGCTGAAACGCTTGATTGGCATCGGCGGCATGGGGAAAGGCTGAGCTAGTTGTTGGACCTAGCCCGATTAAACCCGTCCATAAAATAAGAATGCGTTTGAACGTTAACATAGTCGAACGTCTATGGATTTAGACGAGATTAGGCTGTTTTGCAAACGCCAATGATCTTAAGTTTGAGGCTGTTTAAGTTCGCTGGGAATCTGATGGGCCTGTGGAGCTTGATTGACTGCAGCTTGGGGTGCTGCGTTTTGATTGTCTTCTAATTTTCGGTACTTGGCTTCTTCCACGCCTGAGATCGCGTCTTTGAAGTTGCGAATCGCTTTGCCCATGGTGTTTCCCAGCTCGGGAAGACGGCGAGGTCCAAAAATAAGTAGAACGATACCTAAGATTAAAAGATGTTCACCGGAAATTCCAAACATGGCTTGTTTATACAAGGGTGAAATCTTGGTGTCAATCGCTCAGAACTTGAATGGTCTTTTTGACGAGCAGGCGACTAAAGAATAGTGCCTCGGACCCACATCCCAATTGAAGTTGTTGAGAGCAAGGATGCAGGAGGAGTTCCCGGAGCTGCGGATGTGTCAATTCGCTGTTCAGCAATTGGATAAGTTGCAATGAACGGAAAAATTGTCAACATCGGAGAGACCTTGAAAGTGGCACCAAAGTAGAGGTTTAATGGAGCAAGGCGCCAGGCTGGATCGTTTCCATTTGAGGCTAGGCTCGCTTGAAAGGGATTCCAACTGGATAATACGTGTTTACGGTAGTCAATCGTCGTTCCGAGAGAGAGGCTGACCAGGTCTGTGAGTCGGTAATTGACCGTGGGTTGCAGGGAGAGGATAAACTCGGGTTTGTTTTGAGGGTCGTAATTTTTGAGGAAATTAGGTTCCACTGCATCTCGATCTGCGTAAATAAACATCCGAGGCGAGAGAACGCTAAAAACTGACCATCTGCTTCCACTCGGTTCCCAGTTGAAATTAGCGAAAAACCCTGGGTTGAAAATGACTTTACGCTGTTGCACTTCAAAGCCGCTGAAGGGTGAAGGAAGAAAGTAGGGAAAATCCGTGTTGAACGCGCCTGTGATTGCCCAGTCTTTGCCTCCGGCGAGCTTTCCTGAGATCCCGATTCGAGGAGCTTCCCAAGTGGCGATTTGAAATCGAGGGTCGTCAGAGTGATTCGTTAAAAATAGGTTAAATCGAGTTTGAAGGTCTACGGCCAAGTTCTCTGAGAACTTGAAGCGAAGTGAGAGGTTATTTTTAAAATACAGTCCAAATTTTTCATTTTTTCCAAATTGATTCGGGCTGTAAAATAGCGAGTCTGGGTGAAGTCCCGGGCCGTAAAAGAAGGAAAAGTAAGTGACACCAAAGGACTTTTTAAGTTTCTTGAGGGATTCATCCTCAGTGATCTGAGTCGTTGAAACAGGGGTCGTTGGAGGTGCTAGTCTCAGGGAGGTGTCTGAGGCAGCGAGAGTGGTCGTGGCGTGGGCATTCGAGCTAGCGACAGCCGTTAATACTAGGCTAATAAAAAATGCATTTTTTATCGAATTTAGCACGCGCGTTAAATATCACAATTTTTCCTTTTTTGCTCATTAAAAGTTTAATAATTCGCGCGCATGCCAGGGCTGTTAAAGCTGAATAAGAGCCGTTTTAGCGCGGATTGTGTGGCGTCCCAGCTGGCCAAGTGCCCGAGTTTGAAGGCATATTTGAACTGGCTGGAAACCGAGTGCGAGGATCGGGAAAACTAGGTTGCCCACTCGGATAGAACGGGAGTCCAGGGGAATATCCCCATGGGTAACCCCATGGATAGCCTGATGGCATAGGGTAAGGGGCCGCTTCAACTCGCCCAGGAGCCACGGTAGGGTCATCAGCACCGTTGGGTGTGAGCAGGTGCGCCTGGAGCCACTCAGATTCGATGTAGGGGTTGACGTAATCCTCTTCTGGGTCAAATGGTTTGGTGAGATTGTAAGGAACCCACATGTAATCGGGCCAAGCGTCGACGAGGTATCCTTCTCCCATCATCCATGTTCCGCCGATGTAGGAGTCATTTTTCTTGGTCACGATCACGTCTCCGCTGGAAGTGATTTTTCCGTCAGCGCCGAACTGAACGGGTCCATCCAGCCACACCTCCATTTTGAGAATCCGGGATTGGACAACGCCTGTAGGATCGTCTTCTTCGAAATTAAATGCATGAGTTTGGACGTCGGGCGCGACCCCGTCGTCTAGCCACCAAATTTTCGAGGTAAGCTGGATTTTGTAGACGTTAGGCGCATCTGGAGAACTGCCGAGATAGTCTGAGGGTTTGGGGTAGTCGAACCGATACCCCGCTAAGGGTTGATTCCAGACTTGTGAGCCTGTGTATCGATCAATCAAGACGGCTCTTTTTAGTTTTCCGATGTAATTGGTTAAAACTAAAAAGTACTGATCCGGGATCGTATCCCAATATTTAGGAGAGTTGGGGTCATCAACATCGATGCGGTCTCCGAAGAAATCAGCATTGACTGACATTCCTGCTTCAGTAAGAAGGGCCTTAATGTCTCCAATTCCAAAATTAACGCCATTCACGTGGGCCGCTTGATTGGGTTCTTTGAATAGAGCGGATGCTGCGCACCAACCATTGCAGTGTCCCCACCATTGTTGCACTTTGGGCACGCCCGCGCCGTGGTTTTTGACTTCCCATTCCTGCGCGTGAGTGGTGTGCCCTCGGGCTGCGTCGTATTTTCCTGCTGGGCTGGCTCCGTCCATTCCGCCCGCAGCAATTCCATTTCGGGTATAGGGCCACCAATAGCCTGCCCACGGAGTCGGTTCCGTTTTACCTTCAGCAAAGGTGTTGATGAGATGAGCAAAGTTTTTTTCACCCCTGAGGTCAGAGGCTTGAAAAGGGCGATCGGGTCCATGTCCGCCAGAGGTCTCTGAAACCCCAGGCCGGTTAGGATTATCACTGAGGAGGGGGCTCTCCGAAGAGCCACCGCAAGAGGCCAAAGTGAGGCTCATGAACGCAGCGCTGGGTTTGAGCCAGTGTTTAAGTCGAGTGCTCATAAATTACTCCCATCTAAGAGTAGGGCGATGCCATTTTGAGTTTTTAGGTAGCTAGGCCAGGGCTTGCCCGATTCCCAGATGACGCTGACTGGGCGTCCAAAAAAGTCATCTTGTTGGAATTGGAAAGAATTGGCGAAATTGAGTTGCAAGCCTGTTTGGGTCGCGAATGCCTCAACGCCTTTAGGTAGGACAGGTGCTTTTGTTGGGACTTGATTGGAAAATGAAACCTCAGGGGCGTCTAGAGGGTAAAGCTCAAGTGCCGAAATTTCCGTGTGAATGCCATTGGCGGATGCAACGCGGAGCTGTGAATTAGGCCCTGTACCTACACGATAAGTTTTTTCACTCTGGAGCAGAGAGTCGTTCATTTTTAACTCTAAAAATTGAACATTGGGATCGACAGGTTTTATTCCCCACGCTTCGACCTGAGTGATCTGTATGACGACTTGGGGCTGACTTCCTGTTTTGACATCGGTCACTAAATATTTAAAAATTCCTCCGCGCCCCACTTGGCTCTGAGTGCGATTTAAGTCTCCAGTCATTCGCATCATTCCATGCTCCAGTTGCCATGCAGCGACTGTCCATGTGTCTCCGACTTCATAATAGCGACCGTAAAGTCGAGTTAGAAGTTGAGAGGATAAGGCTTGATCCCTTGGCGCAGATTCAGCTTTCTTTTTGGAGACCCAGAGATTCGCGGCCTTTAATTGCGCTATGTAGGCCTTTTCGGGTAGGCCTGCAACTGCCTGCCGTGAAAAAAGGGCAGCCAAAATGAGAAGAGTCGAATTTTTGATTTGAGTCTGATTCGTTGGGAACATGGCGTGCCCTCCACTTGACTGCTAAAGAGCAAGCCGCATGCCGCTCGGGTAAGATTCAATTTGACAAGATGACTCGTCAAGCTGAAGACTAATTGGATATGACGAATGCTGAGATGGGTATGGGCTCAATGAGTGAAAGAATCGAGGGGCACGACCTGGTTTCGTACCAAGAGATCAAAAAGCCAAGCTTTTGGGCTCGATTGGGCGCTCACTTGGTCGATAGTTTTGTGATTGAAACGACGGCAGTGGTTTTGATTCTGGTGATTCTGGGGGCGAGTTTTTGGTTCCGATGGACACTGGGTCAGGAATTGAAATTTGATGCGGTTTGGATTCAAGTTTTGGTGGTTTTCTTTCGCGTGGTATTAGCTTTGGCTTATTTTGTCATTGGGACTGCAAATTACGGTACTACTGTCGGTAAGCGCCTCTTTCGTATCTATGTCGTTTCCTTTAGCACTGCTCAACCCATTTCGTTGGGTCAGTCTTGGGGGCGGTGTTTGGGTTATATGGTTTCATATCTGCCATTTGGGGGAGGGTTTGTGATGGCTGCGTTTCATCCGGAAAAGCGCGCCATGCACGATTTAATTGCTGGAACGGTTTGTATTGTGAAAGAAAAAGATCCTGCAATGATTCATAAAGAAGTTACCTGAAATTCGTGGCATTTTTAGTTTAGCTCGCTTAGTTTAACGCTCCTATGTCGCCCAATTCGCATCAAGATTTGAGAAAATTTCGTGGAATTCATTTCATCCGGGTTCGGGGGAGCACGGCAGAGCGCGCCAAGGCTCATGCGGTGCTCTTGAAAGAGGCGATTCCTCGCGGTCCAATGCCAATGTTGGCTAAAAAAAATGAGTGGATGATTCGAAGGGGGCCGGGGCCCTTGCAGAAGCCTTTAGCTCAGGCGCTTGCGGTTGGGTTTTATAAGAAAATTCTCGTTCCTTTGATTGAGCGCAGATTGGATTCTGAAATTCGAGAAGCGATCTTAGCGATTGCAAACGAGCTTGGGGTGTCCTATGCCGATGTGCGTGAGTGTGTCATTCAAGCTGACGCGATGATGCTATTGGCTCGCTCTTCCTTAATGAAGCATGTGCTCCCCGAGTGGATTCCGGGCGGGGTGCCTGGTTGCTCGAGTGCTGTTGCTTTCCCGAATTGGACAAAGAACGGGAAATTTTTAGCCTGCAGAAATTTTGATTACTTAATTGTTGGGCCTTGGGAGGCTCAACCTACTGTCGTTTTTAATGATCCCACAGGTCCTGGCGAAATTCCTTATGTTGCTCTGACGTCAGCTGGTGTTCAGACAGGGGGGCTGACCGCCATGAATCGAGAAGGGTTGACGCTTTTTACTCATGCTCACTTCGGTAAAAATGTGACGATCAGGGGGAATCCAGTCGTTGTTGTAGGTGATGAGGTGGTTCGAAACTGTAAAACTCTGGGCCAAGCAATTGATTGGGTTAAACGCAGGCCGCCTTTTGCAAATTGGTCGTTTGTGATTTCGAGTGCCCAAGAGAATGACGCAGCGGTGGTTCAAATGACCCCCGATCGTGTCCGTGTTCATCGAGTTGAGGATGGATTATTGACTCACACCAATTACTTTCACTCGGATGAGTTGCGTAAAGATGAGGCGCTCTTGTCAGGGTCTTATTGCGAGGATCTAAAGGCTCGGTTTTGTCGCATGCGGCAACTGATCGAGCCTCATCGAGGCCAGTTGGAACCGCACCACTTAGCGAAAGTTTTGGGCGATCATGTCGACTTTTACTCAGGAGAGGAGCGGGTTTTTGGAAATACGTTGAGCGTGATGACTACGATTAAGTCGGCAATTTTTGAGCCTGAGAAACAAGTTTTTTGGATGAGTGATCGGAAAGAATCGCCCGTGGGATTAGGGGATTTTGTTCAAATTCAGACTGAAAATTTTTGGAATCAATCCGTTGAGGAGTTAGAAGCTTTGACTCCGGTTCTTCCAGGGTATCGTCCAAAATCCCCTGGTCTGGTCGAAGCCATTCGGCATTATCGGGGCGCCTATCAGAGCTTTCACCTAGATAATCACCTGGATGATTATCAGGAAAAAACTTGGGAGCATCTACAAAAGGCAGCCGAGGCATTTCCGCAGGATGCTCACCTTTGGATTCAGGCCGGAATAGTTGCCTTTAAATTGGGTAGATTTGAATTGAGTCGTAGAGATTTGGAAAAAACACTGGATTTGAAACTTTCTCATCATGTTCGTTTGGTTCGTGACCTTTACCTAGCTCGGACGCTCGATCTATTGGGTGAGCGATCAAAAGCCCTCGCAATTTATCAGGAAAATTACGCTCAAGCTCATCATGAACCTAAGCTCAAAAAGGCTTTTAAGAAAGGTCTCCGTCGGGCCTTTCGCGTGACTGACTCAACGCAGATGGTCATTGATCTTCAGTTTCCAGATACATTTGTTTACTAGGGTTTATTTAGTGAATAATTTTAATTTAAAATAATCAGATGACATCTGAAGGGGGCGTGCTTATGCTTTTCATATGGGCGCATTCACACGATTTAAAAAAAATCCGGAAGGTTTGAGGCAACTCGTTGAGCTTTGGGAGTCGACTCCTTTAGTGCGGCGTCAGAAAATGATTGATATGGGCATGGAGGAGGATCCCGAGTATACGAAAAACGCCCTCTCGTTCGTGCTGACCTTCGATGATATTGTTAAATTGCCTGATCTCGAGTTGGCCGAGGTTCTGGCTGGTACACCGCCCGCCTCCGTGGGGTATGCGATTCACGTAGCACCCCCCGAAATTAGAGATCGATTTCTCTCTAAAGTTTTGCTCCCTGTTGGGCACCAAATTAAGGAAATTCTGGCTCAATCGACCCCTAATCCTTCCATGATTGAGGCAGGACAAATCAAGCTGGTCATGGTGGCTAGAAAGCTTGAGCGAACCAATGTGATTGGGACGAAGCGGATTCCGCTCGGTTTCAGGTAGTCCGATTATAAGTAGGTTTGGTGCTGAGGGCGGCTTACTTACGAGCAGCTGCTTCAGCTTGGTTTTCCAGCTCTAAGTCCATGTCCCAGAGTTCTCGAGCAAACTCACGGACCTCGGCTAGGGCATCCCAAGTTTTGGGTTGGAAACCCCCAGGACCTTCAAAGGTCTGATATTCCCATTTCATGGCATCGGTTTGCAGACGGGTTAATGCAGCAGAGATGCCTTCAGATTGAGCGATTTGGAGGTAGAATTCTCGATTGAACTTGAACTGTGACATGCGCTCTACACTACCGAGAATTGGGCGAATCCTCAACAGTTAGGTCGATCCCAAGTAAAAAAAGCTTTACCCCTGAATTGATCGGTTGACTTACGGCGCTAAGTTGGTTTAAGTTCACGGCTCAATTGATCGGGGCATAGCGCAGCCTGGCTAGCGCATCTGGTTTGGGACCAGAGGGTCGCAGGTTCGAATCCTGCTGCCCCGACCAATTAAAACTCCATTCTTATCTACCAATTCAAAATCAATTAGGCGTAATTCTCAGGAAACATAGTTCTCTCGACAATTTCCACTAGCGTATGCACGATCTTAATATGAATTTCCTGAATTCGATCGCTGTTTGCGCCGGGAGCGATGACAGAGTAGTCGCTGATTTCGCGCAGGGCTCCACCTGTTTTACCAAGTAGCGCAATGGTTTTGATTGGGATCGTTTTAGCAGTTTCGACTGCTCGAATCTGGTTCTTTGAATTGCCGCTTGTGGAGATGACCAGAAGGAGATCGTTTGGTCGTGCTAATCCTTTGAGTTGACGGGCGAAGATGTGCTCAAAACCATAGTCGTTGCTGACGCAGGTGACGTGACTGGGGTCCCCCAGTGCGAGTGCTCCCAGGGGTGCGCGGTCTTTGCGATAACGACCGGTGAGTTCTTCGGCGAAGTGCATTGCGTCGCAGTGTGAGCCTCCATTGCCACAACTAAATACGGTCCCGCCTCTTCGGTAGGTGGTGACAATTTCTTCTGAGATTTTTTCAAGCTGTTGGTAAGTGACGGGAGAATCCATGAAGGATTGCAGAGCTTGCTGGGCTTCATTGAATGTATTTTGCCAAATGGACTTGTAGTTTGTCATAGGGCTTGGAGATTACCCGGTTCCCCGAGTTCTGTATAGTCCTTCCTCATTGACTTGTTCTTGTCTAATTTTTTTAAGCCGTATATGAAATACTCATTAATCCTATTGATATGATGAAAGACGGTGGAAACGATGAGTCTCCTCAAGCGAGTCCAGGAAAAATTCAATGCTAACCTCTCCAAAACCAGGATCATGGTGATCGGTGATTATATGCTCGATCGCTATATTATTGGCGATGTGCGGCGTATTAGTCCTGAGGCGCCGATTCCAGTTGTGGCGGTGAGTGAAGAACTTTTTCGCTTGGGCGGAGCGGGTAACGTAGTTTCGAATCTCGCGTCACTGGGAGCTTCGGCGGACTGCTTTCCATTTCTGGGTTTTGATGAAGGTTCAGATCAGCTTTTAAAGCTTTTTGATCGCCAAAATATTCGAGTCACGCCGTTCCGAAATACTGAGGTGAGGACTACCATTAAGGCAAGATTGGTTGCTAGAAAGCAGCAGATTGCTCGCATCGATTGGGATCCTCCAGCAAAGTACCGTTTCCCTAAGGAACTCCACGAACAGTTAATGCCTCAACTTGAGCGTCAGATGGAAAGGTCAAAATCCTTAGTTCTTTCTGATTATGGCAAGGGGATGCTCACTCCAGAATCTCTGAATGAAATTTTTTCGTTGGCTAAAAAACACAATGTGGATTGTTTCGTGGATCCTAAGTGTTCGGACTATCGAGTTTACAAAGGGTGCGCAAGCATCACGCCGAATACGAATGAGGCTTACGAGGCAACCGGGATTCAAGTTGTTTGTGATGAAACTGCGGAAAAAGCCGTTCGTCGGATTTACGAGTTAACTGAGGCTCGATCTGTTTTTGTTACTCGCGCTGAAAAAGGAATTACCGTTTTAAATTCTCAATCAGGTCAGGTGAAGCACTTTCCCGCGCTGGCGCGGGAGGTGGCTGATGTTTCTGGCGCCGGGGATACGGTGATCTCGATGTTAGCCTTGGCTCATGCGTTGCAATTTGATCCATTTGATTCGGCGGTTTTGGCAAATATTGGAGCATCGGTGGTGGTTTCCCATTTCGGGACTGTGCCATGCACTCAGGCTGAGTTCTTGGCTTCAGCGCACTCGTTTTTGCAAAGCCACGGTGAGGGCAGCGCCTGATAGCGTGATTACCCAGAGAATATAAATCCAAAGTAAGATAATCGGAACAGCCGCTAGGCTGCCGTAGATTTTATGGTAAGCCACGACGTTGCCGGCGTAGTAGGTGTATGCAGAGCGGGCTAGATTCCAGAACCCAGCCGTAATTGTAGCTGACGCGAGCGAGCAGGGCCATAGAACGCGGGTTTGCGGAACCCACTGATAAATGCAAAAGAAGAAGGTGGCCTCAATTAAAAAACTCCCAGTTCCGGTTGGAAAGAGTTTCCAAAACGGAAAATTAAGTGATGTGGACATCCCGACGCCAATCGAAAGGGCAATAGGCCCGAGTGAAATAAAAAGCCAGTAAGCAGAAAATCGCTGAAAAAATCTGCGAGTGACCTGAATCTCCCAGGCTTGGTTGATCGCCTTTTCTGCGCTGAAGAGCATACTCATGCTTGTGAAAATCAACCCAACCAACCCACTGATTCCCACAACGCCGGAGTGGGTATTGTGGATAAAGTTTTGGAGTGTTTGGATGACCTCCGCACTGGTTCCCGCCGCAAGGTAGGAGAGAACTAAGGGTTCAATTCCTTCATAGAGTTTCTCCATTCCTCCAAAGGTTTGGAAAATCGCAAAGCTGACCGCCAGCACGGGGATGATGGAAAGGATCGTCGTGTAGGCAAGACTTGAAGCGACCATTAAAAGTTGGGCCCGTTGAATTCGCCGATAGGCATCTTCCAGAACTCGGGGGGATGCTTTTAATACTTTCGTGAATGACTGAATGATTTTGGACATAAAATAGTCAATCGGTGTTTTTGGAGTTCTCCACTTCAGGGATTAGTCGTGCTCCTCGTTGGAAGGTGAAATAGGCCCAAGCCCATTCGATGAGAACGAGAAGTCGATTTTTAAATCCAATGAGATAATAAATATGAACGACTAGCCAGGTGAGCCAGGCAAAAGCTCCAGCGATTCGAAAGCTGCCAAGGTCTGCAATTGCAAAGGATCGGCCTACGGTAGCTAGATTTCCTTTGTTGCGGTACCTGAAGGGTCGGGGCTTGAGTTTACCGCGGAGTCGTCTAAGAATCACTTTGGCAACATAAGTGCCTTGCTGCATAGCGACTGGGGCGACGCCAGGGAGCGGTTTTTCGTCTTGATGGACGCAGGCAGTGTCTCCGATTACAAAAATTTCGGGATGCCCGGGCAGCGTCAGGTCTGGATTGACTCGAACACGACCTAGCTGGTCCAGTTGGGCCCCTAACCACTTTCCTGCGGGGGAGGCGACCACGCCTGCGGTCCAAATTACGGTGTTCGCATCAATGCGCGTGTCGTCCCAGCGAACTCCTTCGGCGTTAATGTCCTGCACTCGGGTACGAGTTTGGATTTCGACGCCCATGGATTGAAGCCTCTGCGTAGCGCGAAGGGCGAGGCTTTCCGGGAAGGTTGCAAGGATTCGGTCTCCGGCCTCGATGAGTACGATACGGATCATTTTGGGGTCAATGTGGTGAAAGTCAGATTTGAGTGCTTGGTGAGCGAGTTCTGCGATGGATCCAGCCATTTCGACGCCGGTTGGGCCACCTCCGACGAGGACAAACGTGAGAAGGAATTTTTTTCGTGCAGGGTTCGTCTCGACCTCAGCTTTTTCGAATGAAAGCAGAATCTTACGACGGATCGCCGTTGCATCAACTAGAGTTTTGAGGCCCCGAGTGTAGGGCTCCCAATGGTCATGGCCAAAAAAGTGATAGGTCGAGCCGGTGGCTAAAACGAGTTGAGTGTACTGGATGGCGCGATCTTGGGTAAGAACTAGGTGGTTTTTGGTGTCTACGCCTGTGACCTCAGTCATCATGATCTCGACATTTTTTTGCCCGCTGAGAATGGCGCGAATCGGGGTTGCAATGTTTGCGGGAGAAAGACCGGCAGTCGCCACCTGATAAAGTAGGGGCTGAAAGAGGTGGTGATTGCTGCGGTCAATGAGCGTGATTTTAAGGGGTGCGTGCTGTAGTTGTCTTGCAACCGTCAACCCAGCAAATCCGCCTCCAACGATGACTAAATGTGGTCCGGTCATAGATTTAGTATACACGTTGTTGTTCGGTCTGTTGCGTAATTTGTGTTAAAGATGAAGCGTGTTTTTTGGACTGGGCGCATTGAATTAGCCCAAGGAGTTGGAAAAAATGAAGCAATATCATGACTTACTTGAAGATGTTTTAAAAAACGGTACCGAAAAGACGGATCGCACCGGAACAGGCACACTCTCGGTATTTGGTCGGCAGGTGCGCTATGATTTGGCGCAGGGATTCCCTTTGCTGACCACTAAAAAACTTCATATCCGCTCCATCCTTCACGAACTTCTGTGGTTTTTGAAGGGCGAGACCAACATTAAGTACCTGAAAGAAAATGGGGTCAAGATTTGGGATGAGTGGGCTACGCCGGAGGGTGAGCTAGGTCCAGTTTATGGCTACCAGTGGCGCCATTGGCCGGATGGAAAAGGTGCTCATATCGATCAGATTGCGGAGCTGATGCAGGGTCTTAAAACTCGGCCTGATAGTCGCCGGCACCTCTTTCATGGGTGGAACGTAGCGTATCTCCCCGACGAAACTAAAAAGCCTTGGGAAAATGCCGCTGCAGGAAAAATGGCTCTGCCCCCGTGTCATTTACTTTATCAGTTTTATGTAGCGAACAATAAACTGTCGTGCCTGCTTTATATTCGCTCCAATGATTTATTTTTAGGAAATCCATACAACACGGCTAGCGTTGCTTTTTTGACTCATATGGTGGCGCAGCAGTGTGGGTTTGACTTGGGAGAAGTGATCCTCTCCGTGGGTGACTTACACCTCTATAAAAACCACATTGAACAGGCCAAGTTGCAATTGACTCGGGATCCCCGGCCGCTCCCAAAGCTTGTGATCAAGCGTAAACCTGATTCTATTTTTGATTACAAATTCGAGGATTTTGAAATCGTTGGATATGATCCTCATTCACATATTGCTGCGCCGATTGCGGTGTGAACTAGATTGATGAAGTGCAATAGTTCGGGTTCCGAAGGCCAGAGGAGGTACTAAAGTATGATCTCGGGAATTGTGGCAATGTCGACAAATTGGGTGATTGGACGCGAAGGTGGTCTTCCATGGCGATTATCTGAGGATTTGAAACGTTTCAAGTCACTGACCATGGGGCATCCCATCATCATGGGGCGTAAGACATTTGAGTCGATTGGGAAGGTTTTGCCGGGGAGGCAGAACATAGTGATCTCGCGTCAAAAGGGGCTTCAAATTGAGGGAGTCACAGTTGTTCCATCTCTAGAGCAGGCTCTCGAAGTTGGTAGAGCGCAAGAGCAAGAGGTTTTTATTGTGGGCGGTGGTGAAATCTATCGTCTCGCATTGCCTTTGATTCAAAAGCTCTATTTAACGCTGGTGAATGCAACTGTTGAGGGAGATGCTTTTTTTCCGGTGTTCGATTGGAATGAGTGGGTCGAGTTGAATCGCGAAGAGCGACTGGATCCCTTAGCGTATAGTTTTATTACGCTAGAGCGAAAGGCTCACGGTTCAGAGTGAGCGACATCTCCACTCGACCCCTGAGGACCGAGCGGAGATGAGATCTATACCTTTTGTTCGAGGAGCTGTAATGCCGCACGGACTAATTTTTTCCGAGAGGCAGGAGAGGCAGCTTGATACTTTTGAATGACCTCTTGAAGCTGACCGTCTTTAGCTGCAAAAGCAACGGCGGAAGCTGTACCTGCCATTTTTGCCAACACTAAAGGCTTCGCGGTCTTTTTGCCCCGAGTGGTATTGACGAAGCTCTTAAAATCTGAGCGGATTGCAAGGTTTGCGACCTGCAAGTCATCGACCGGGATTTTGAGAATGCTTGCCAACTGGTCCACTTTCTCCCAGGGCAAAGGAGCACGACCGTGCTCAATGTTTGATACGAATTGCACAGAGCATTGACACGCCTTGGCAACGTCTAGAAGGCCGAGACCTTTGGCCAGACGATGGTTGCGAATCAAATCTCCGAGCGGGCCAAACGAACGATTGTCGCGAGAGCGACCTTTTGGGCGTCCACGTTTCATAAGGGCCTCTACTAGCGCGTCTTTAAATTTTGCACAAGGGGAAATAGTAAAATTTTTTTATTTTTAAAAATAGTGTATTTAATATTTGTAATGAGCTTTGATGAATGTAAAAATGAAATAAAAAACAGGCGATCTTAGATGAGTCAAGCGGATAATAAATCTACAAGTCGAATAAAAGCAAAGCTCTGGGGGGTTCGAGGTTCGTTGCCCGCTCCATTGACTCCAGAGGCATTGCAAAATCAAATGAAAAAAGTGCTCTCTGATTATCAGTCTTGGTGCGCTTTAGATTCGAGCCTCGGGAATTCCAGGAATATTGACCTATTTCTTAACTCCTTACCAAGACACAGGTCACTCGGATATGGTGGTAATACGCCTTGTTTTGAGGTTTTTTCAGATCAGCAGCGCATTATTGTAGATGGTGGCAGTGGAATTCGCCTGCTTGGATATGAACTCATGAAGGGGCCGTGCGGGAAGGGCCAGGGAAGAGTTGATTTGTTGTTTACTCACTTCCATTGGGACCATTTGATGGGGCTTCCTTTTTTTGCTCCTCTTTTTATTCCTGGTAATCAGATTCATCTCTACTCAGTACAGCCGGAGCTTCAAGTTGTTTTTCAGACCCTATTTAGGAAGCCCTTCTTTCCTGTTGAGCTGGGGAACTTAGGGGCCCAGCTTTTTTATCATCAGCTCGAGCCCCGGCGCCCGGTTGAGTTTGGAGATCTTCGGGTGACACCTTATGAGTTGGATCATCCTGATCCGTGTTGGGGTTACAAATTTGAAAAGGGTGGTAGAGCTCTTGCCTATTGCGTAGATACTGAGTGCAAACGCGTTTCACGGGACGATTTGGGACTTGATTTACCACTCTATCAGGGCGTTGATACGATGATCTTTGACGCGCAATACACGATTATGGAGAGTCTTGAAAAAGTGAACTGGGGCCACGCAACTGCCTCCCTTGGGCTGGAAATTGCCATGAGAGAGGGGATTCGGCGGGTCGTTTTCGTGCATCACGACCCGGCTTCCTCCAGTGAAAAAATTGCCGCAGCCGAAAATCAGGCTCGAGAGTACTACACTCAACAACTAAAGCGGGCAGAGACGGAGCGGGGCGCCCCTCTTTCTTCGGTCGAGTGGCTTTTCGGCTATGAGGGGATGACCCTCGAGGTCTAGCGGTGACCCCTTGAGGCTGCACCACCTTTACGACCGATTACAGCCATATGCTCGCGATTTTTGGACACGCTCTGTCCGCCCTTCCTACCAATTTCTGCCATATGCTGTTTGTTTCTGGATACGGCTAGACCTCCCTTTCGAGCGACTTCCTTTCGTGTTTGGGGATCCATAGCAGCTGTTCCTCGCGCGCCCGCCCTGCGCTCGACAGGACGCGGAGGGGTCTCTGTGGGTACAGCGGCGTTAATCTCCGTAACTGGAGGGGTGGGTGTTGGGCTTGGGGTTGCTTTCGCCTCGAGCGGTTTAGGGGGCGTTGTACCGTGGGGTTCAGTTTGAGGAGCGTGGGTTTCCTTTTCTCGTTCGTCAGCGCTTGACATTTGACCTCCATAAAAATGACCCTTGAGGGTCGTTTTTTTTCAAATCGTTTGTGTTTCGCTTGATATAAATTCTAAGTGTGCAAGCCGCATTCCCTAGCGCAGAGCCGGCTGGCTCGGTAGCAGGTCCGGTGCTGGCTGCATCACGCAACGAGCGAAGAGCGGGAGGATTCATGTCAAAGTCGCATTCTAAAAAACGGATTCTTATTTTGCCAGGCGGGGGTGCTACTGGGGTGACGACAGTGAGGGTGCTCGAAGCCCTAGAGGAAAAACTGGGTCGACCCATAAGTCAGCTTTTCGACGAGATTTGGGCTGCGTCGGTAGGTTCAATGATGGCTGCTTATTTAACGGAGCCTCAATGTGGAAACTCGGTTCGCTCAGCCCAACGAGTAGGTCAATTGATTCGCGAGTCATTCGCAAATCCGTGGAGCGCCTGGCATTGTTTGGATCGATTTCAGTCCGAAATCAATCCTGATTTGAGGCTGAACGACACAGTGATTCCATTGAAAATTTTAACGGCCAAGGTCAAGAATTTCCCAAAGCGTGAATCTCCCGTGTTTGGACGTTTCGAAACTCAGGCGATTGGATTGTGCTCCGAGACCTCCGGTGACTTGTCGTTGGTACAGGCCGTGCGAGCGTCATGTGCAGTGTATCCCCTTATGCCCGCTCAACGACTTAGGCTTGATCCCCTGGATTTGGATGGGATTGTCTGTATTGATTCAGGCTGTCGCGTTTGCACCGAGCCAACATTGGATCCAACGCGCGTTTTTTTGGAAGATCTGGACGAACAACCGAGTATTCTTGAAACTCCGATTCAGCTCTTTTTCATCAGTAACGGCTGGGCGCGGTGGAGCATTCAAACCCAAAAATCGTCGGTTGAGGTCCTGAATTTTGATCTGGATCTTTCCCCGAGATTTCAGTCTCTTGGCTCGAGTCAGCTCGGCAAACGAATTTGCTCTAACCTGATTGGAATGGGATTTACCTCAGTCTCCGCCCTGGACTCATGGGCGAAAGATGCCATTTATGGGAAAAACTGGGGAGTCTTTCAGAAAATGGTGAGGGAGCTCAGGCCTGTTTCTTAGAGATATAATATTCGTAATTTCCTGGGTAAATGCGCATCTGCCCATGATCTACTTCAAAGACCTGGTTTGCGACGGATCGTAAGAAGTGTCGGTCATGGCTTACGATCAGAACAGTACCATCAAAGTTCTGAATTGCCTTCAAAAGGACTTCACGCGACTTGATGTCCAAATGATTGGTGGGCTCGTCCAGGATGAGCAGGTTCACTGGGGTAGCTAGGATGCAGGCAAGTACGACCCGACTTTTTTCTCCACCAGAAAGCACAGAGATTTTCTTGTGGACGTCATCACCGCTAAAGTTAAAGGCGCCGAGAAGGTTTCTTACAAGCCCGATGGTCGCGTCTGGGATACGATCGTGAACTTCATCAAAAATCGTTTTTTCAGAATTGAGGACTTCAAGTGAGTGTTGGCTGAAGTAACCAATTTTAACGTTTGCACCGATGGTGACGTGCCCAGAGGTGGGTTCGACATCGCCATGAATGGCTTTAAGTAAAGTTGATTTACCTGCGCCGTTGACTCCAACGACCGCAATTTTGTCCATTCTTCTGACGACGCCGCTGACTCCTTGGAATACCGATTTGGACTTTCCATTTTCGAGATGAAAGGTTTTTCCCACGCTATCAAGTTTGACGACGTCATTTCCGCTGCGGGGGGGAGTTGGAAAGTCAAACTGCATGGTTTTTTCTTCAGGGGGAATTTCGATGCGATCAATTTTATCTAGTTTTTTGACCCGGGACTGAACCTGAGCGGCGTGCGATGCACGTGCAGCAAATCGAGCGATGAATTCTTCTTCTTTAGCTAGCATGTCTTGCTGCTTTTGATGAGCTGCGAGGAGCTGATCTTTTCGGATATCGCGCTCGCGGAGGTAAAATTCGTAGTCGCCAGTGTAGCTGGTGATCGTCTTGTTGGCGACCTCAACAATGCGGGAGACAATTCGGTTCATGAAGTCACGATCGTGGCTGGTCATTACGAGAGCACCTTTAAAAGCCACAAGCCATTCTTCGAGCCAAACAATGGATTCGAGATCGAGATGGTTAGTCGGTTCGTCCATCAGGAGGACGTCTGGATTGAGTGCGAGGATGCGGGCTAGGGCGATTCTCATTTTCCAGCCCCCGCTGAAGCTTTCGACTGGGCGATCATAATCGTCCGGGCCGATGCCTAGACCTGTTAGGATCGCTTTGGCTCGTGAGTCGAGATCGTAGCCTCCTCGTTGTTCAAATTCGAGCTGAGCGTCGCCGTATTTTTCAAGTAAGTCAGACATCTCGTCGTCAGAGATAGGATTTTCGGCTGTGTCTTGGAGTTTTTGCTCCATTTGAGCCACTTTTTCTGCGAGGTCGGAGATTCGGCCTGCTCCGGCTTTAACTTCTTCTAGAGCAGAGCGTCCGTGCATTTCTCCGACATTTTGGGAGAAGTAACCGATGATGATTCTATCGGCAATATTGATATCGCCTGAATCGATGCCCTCTTCGCGGATAATGAGGCGGAAAATGGTAGATTTTCCAGCTCCGTTTGCTCCGACGAGGCCGATCTTATCCCCAGGGCGAACCTGAAAACTGGCATCTTTAAATAGAATTCGTGAACCGTACTGCTTGGAAACGTTGGTAATATGAATCATTTTAAGTGTCTTGGTTATAGCTTTTGCCGACGTTTGAGTCAATTTTGGAGTGGAGTGATCATCGGCTGTCGGCCAAAAACCCCTGGCATTCAAGAAGGTCGGCGTGCTAACATTAAAAACTTAGGTTAAGTAATTAAAACAATTAAGTTTTTTGTCGGTAAGGTGGACCCAGGTTTTGGGAAGTGATTTGGACCCAAACAGAGTTTGAGCCCATTCCTTACTTTAAATGGGCAGCAAAAAGTATAGACGATGACCAAAAAAGATTCTTTTTACGATCTGAATGAAGCTGACGTAGATCCTCAGCGAATCAAGCGTGAGCGAGAAAAAGCACGAAAGTTAAGAAAGTCGCAGTGGTGGCTGAGTCAGGTCAACGCTGGGATTTGCTATTACTGTCAGAAAAAGTTCTCACCCTCTCAGTTGACCTTGGATCATGTGGTACCTCTGGCGCGAGGGGGGAGGAGCCAGCCTGGAAATGTCGTTCCGTCGTGTAAGTCTTGTAATCGAGAAAAGAGTCTGGATACGCCGGTCGATCAAATCCTCAAAAAGTTAAAACTCAGCAGTTCTTCGGAGAACGGGTCTGAATAGACGGAGTAGAAGTGAATCAAAACGAGCGGAGTAAAGGATTTTTCTTTGATTTGACGCCCGAGCGGGTTTTGGCTGCTGTGGAATCCTCGGGGTTAATGTGTACCGGGCGATGTATCACTCTGAACAGCTTTGAAAACCGCGTTTATGACGTAGAGTTGGAATCGGAGGCTTTCCCTGAAGAGCTGGAAGGACAATCCCGGGATGGGCAAAGTTCTGCTTCTTTTTTGAAGCTGGATCGCCGAATTGTGAAATTTTATCGGCCAGGTCGATGGACTGAGGCTCAGATTTTAGAAGAGCATCAATTCCTAAAGGATCTCAATGATCAGGAAATTCCAGCAATCGCCCCATTGACCTTTTCTGATGGTAGAACGTTGCATCAAATCCCGGATGCCGAGATTTATTACGCCATTTTTCCTAAGGTGGGGGGGCGTGCGCCGGATGAGATGACAGATGATCAGCTGAGGCGTGTAGGTCGGCTTTTGGCGCGGATTCACGCCGTAGGTTCGACTCGAGTTGCAGAACATCGGCTTGATCTGACGCCGGATCTTTATGGGCGGACTAATCTTGATTTTCTTTTGAAGGGCCGATTCATTTCTCTGGAGTTCGAGAGCCGCTACCAGTCAGTGGTGCAATCCATTTGTGAGCGGGTTGAGTCCTGGTTTAGTCAAGCCGCCTATCAGCGGGTTCATGGCGATTGCCATTTAGGCAATTTATTGTGGAATCCCGCAGGCCCGTTTTTCCTCGATTTTGACGATATGGTGAATGCGCCCCCTGTGCAGGACCTATGGCTGCTTGTGCCCGGTCGGGATCCTGAATCCTTTTGTCAGAGAGATGTTTTTTTGGAAGGTTATGAGGAGTTTCGGACCTTTGACCGAGCGAGTTTGAGGTTGATTGAACCCCTGAGGGCTCTGCGGATTATTAATTATACAGCTTGGATTGCAAAACGTTGGGATGATCCGGTATTTCCGAGGGTTTTTCCAGATTTTGGCTCTCATCAGTACTGGTCTAAGGAGTTAGAAAACCTCGAAGAATGCTTGAGATTAATTCAACAGAATCTTGACTCGGGCCTGAATTTTATTTAAGGTTTTTAAGTGAGATCTCATTTAAAACTTCGCTTTTTTGGCCGGCTCGGAACAGGGTCCTTGCTGTTGATTCAGTTTCTGACTTTTTCGCATCAAGAGGGGCTTGCTTCAACTCCAGTTGAGTCGTACCAGCCTCAGTTTTCTGCCTGCGACCCAGTCTCTGATCCGATTAAGGCATCGTCGAGTGAGCCCTCTCATCAGTTTTGCTCTGTCTGGAACCCCGATTTTTTTCATAATCATCAACAGTGCTGCGGTGCTATGCCCTTGCACGGCAGGCGGAAAAAATTTAGCGCTTGTTCGCAAGAGCGGGTTTCTCGTGGATTTTGCCAAGAAATGACCCAAGAGCAAAGGGACTACGTTGAGTCGGCTTCCTCCGGAAAGTTGGGGGATGTGCTTTCGTTTTTGAACGATCAAATTGCTCGCAAATCTGAGCAAGCCTATTGCACTGTTAATAATGGCTTTTTGGCGAGTGGACGTCCCGTAATTCCTAGTGTTCACAATCGGCTCTATGTTCAGCTTCCAAGTCGGTGTACCTACTTCGGCACGGATGCGATGGCAGGGCTTTTGGAGTGGCTAGGTCGTGAAGTTTCAAAAACTTATTCGGGCGAAGATTATTCTAAGAATTATATAGTTCTTGGGGATATCGCTGGTCCGCGGGGTGGATGCCTTTTTGGACGGACAGGGTCACGGAGGCACGCCTCTCATACGACCGGACAGGACGCTGACGTCGGATTTCTAACTCTGCATCCTGGACAGTCCTCCCCACTGGTTTTTCATCGTAAATTCGATGTAGAGAAGAATTGGTGGTTTTTGAAAAAAATTCTCAAGAACCCAATGGCTTGTGTGAAAGTTGTTTTTCTGGGTAAAGAGCATATTGCTAAGTTGAGTCGTCACTTCGCTCACTCGGACCCAGAGTGGAATACCTTGCATCGTTTTGTTCGTCACATGCCTGGGCACTCGAATCACTTTCATATTCGAATTGGATCTGGTCCTGGCCCTCTTGGGTGCAAGCCCGAAGCTCATCCGGAGTTAGAATATGAAGAGGATGCCGATTCTTTTGAGGCTCACGAACAAACGATCTTAGGGGAAATCGACCGCCTTAAAACCCGTCAGAGTTCGAGCATTGAGCAGTGAGCGCAACTCCTTTTCACTGAGAAGTTTCTTTTTTCTGACTAGTTCGACTACTGAAATTCCAAGTTTGAGTGCTTCTTTCACGAGGGCCGCTGTCTGCTGGTATCCTAGTTTTGGACTGAGCGCCGTTGCGATTTGAGGCGTATTTTCAAAATAACTTCGAAGTCGCGGTAAATTGGGTTCTAAACCATCAATGCAGCGAGTTCTCAGTGTGTGCAAAGAGCGAGTCGCAACCTGGGTTGCTTCGAGCATCGAGTACGCCATCATCGGCATCATCACGTTCAGCTCGAGTTGTCCGGCTTGAGCAGTCCAGGCAATGGTTTGATCGTAACCTAGAACCGAGTACCAGGTTTGATTAGCCATCTCGAGGATCGATGGGTTGACTTTGCCAGGCATGATGCTGCTACCCGGTTGGACAGCCGGAAGAAAAATTTCAGAGAGCCCAGTGAGCGGACCTGAGGCGAGTAGACGCAGATCGTTACAGATTCGGGTGAGTTCTAATGCTGCGAGTCTCAATGCAGATGAATAGTAGGTGATGGGTGCTTGGGATTGCATCGCTTCACAGAGGTTGGGAGCGATTCGCAACTTTTCGCCGCAGAGGGTCTCTAATTCTCGACAGATTTTTCGACTGTAACCCTTTGGCACAGTGATTCCCGTCCCTGCGGCACTACCTCCGATTCCAAGCTCTCTCAGAGGGTCTCTTGCAGTTTCGACCCACTGAGCACATTTTGTTAGTGTGGTGCTGTAGGCCAAAAATTCTTGGCCCAACATCATGGGTACTGCGTCCTGAAGGTGAGTTCGAGCTGATTTGGGAACGAGTTGCCAAGCCTTCGCCTTTCTTGCAAACGATCTAGAAAGCTCTTGGAGCTCCTTTGCTAGGGGTTGTGAACATTCAAGGAGTGCAAGTCGCATTGCAGTAGGAAAGGAATCATTTGTCGACTGAGAACGGTTGACGTGATCATTGGGATGGATGGGTGCATATTCTCCCAAGGGTTGCCCTGCCTTGCGATTTGCAAGATTCGCAATGACTTCGTTGACGGCCATGTTCTGGCTCGTACCTGCACCCGCCTGGTAAGGGTCTATTGGAAACAGGTGGGCCCACTCCTTTTCATCCATTTCTAAGATTTCAAGAGCGGACTTTTGAATGAGGTCTGCTTGATTCGAGGTAATGACTTTGCAGGATCGGTTCGCAGCGGCAGCTGCGGATTTAATCCTCACATAGGCTCGGACGAGGGCTGGGTGAGCGGTTCTGCCTGAAATTTGATAATTATCGAGAGCGCGTTGAGTTTGAGATCCGTAGAGAGCCTTGATAGGAATTTTTACTGGGCCGAGTGCGTCGGCTTCTATTCTGAAGGTTTTTGACTGATTTTCGGTCGGTTTGATGCTTTTTCTCATTTTGGCCTCATGAATTGGCAAATAAGTTGGAATTCTGGCGCTAAATATGCAAAAACGGCTGCCCGATGTCGATCTGATTTACCCAGCTATGAATAAACAACGCATACACCGGAGCTTGCATGAGGATTTTAGTCGTAGAAGATGATGCTTCCATTCGTGAAACACTTGGAATGGTTCTAGCTTCCTTTAATTATCAATCCGACTTGGTAGAGTCAGGAGATCAGGTACTGGAGTATCTATCACGCACTTGGCCTGATGTGATGCTATTAGATCTGACTCTGCCAGGAACGACGGGGGAGGAAGTTTATCAAAATATCCTCATGCGTTTTGGTCGCGTGCCACCGACGGTAGTCTTTTCTGCAGCACAGCAGGGTGCTATCCGTGCCAGTCACCTGCCGGGGGCTTGGTTCTTGGGAAAACCTTACACTCTCGACCAACTCGAGGAAGTGATTGTCCAGGCTGGATCAGCGCGGCAGGGGGCTGCTTAGGGATTGAGTTTAGAGTTTCGCGGTGTTATGAGCGAAAGATGAGCAAAAAAAGGACAGTTCGATCTCATACGTGCGGGCAGTTAAATCTCGCTCACCTTGGACAAACGATTACTCTTTGTGGGTGGGTAGCCAAACGAAGAGACCATGGCGGGCTGATCTTCGTCGATCTGAGAGATCGCTACGGGCTGACTCAAATTGTTTTTGACCCTGCCCTAGCGGGTGGAGATGTTGCTCATGATTTAGCGGGCCGAATTCGCTCTGAATATGTGATCTGGGTCAAAGGACAAGTTCGGCAGCGCCCTCCCGGTATGACCAATTCAAAAATGCCGACGGGAGAGATCGAAGTGGTTTGCACAGATCTCGAAATTCTTTCCGAAGCAAAAACTCCTCCATTCCCTATCGAAGAAGAACTCGATGTGGCCGAATCAGTCAGGCTCAAGTATCGCTACTTGGATTTACGTCGACCCGTCCTTCAGAAAAATTTGCTCATTCGTCATCGAATGTTATCAATCATTCGAAATCACCTCGATCAAAATCAGTTTGTCGAAGTGGAAACTCCCATCCTTTATAAGTCGACTCCTGAAGGTGCCCGCGATTTTATTGTCCCAAGCCGTCTGAATCCAGGGACCTTTTATGCCCTGCCTCAGTCGCCTCAGACTCTGAAGCAGCTCCTGATGATTAGCGGTATGGACCGCTATTATCAGATTGCTCGTTGTTTCCGCGATGAGGATCTGAGATCTGATCGCCAACCTGAGTTTTCTCAAGTAGATATTGAGACTTCATTTCTGGATGAGGAAGCCTTTTTTCCAATTCTTGAGTCAATGATTTCTAAACTTTGGAAAGAAGTACTGGGTCAAGAGGTGAACCTGCCTTTCCCTAGAATGCCTTATTCTGAAGCAATGAATCGCTTTGGCAGCGATAAGCCCGATGTTCGGTTTGGACTTGAGCTTAATGACCTTTCGGAGATTTTTTCAAAAAGTGAGTTTCAAGTATTCCGGAATGCACTCACACCCAACGTTCACGGACGTAAGGGCTCGATTCGAGGGATAGTAGCGCACGGGCAGGCTGAGAAATTTTCAAGAAAAGACCTAGATGATCTGCAGGCTCACGCTGCAACCTTTGGAGCCAAAGGTTTACTCTGGATTAAAGTCCAAGCGAGTGGGGAATTGCAGTCTCCGGCCGCAAAGTTTTTCTCCGATTCTGAAAAGAAATCCCTCGCCGAAACGCTTCAGCTTAAGGCGGGCGATTTAGTGCTGATCGTGGCCGACAAAAACAAAGTGGTTTTTGATGCTCTCGGTGCGATTCGACTCCAGTTGGGCGCAAAACTCGGAATGATTCCCAAGCACGGAGAGGGCAAACCTGCTTTCCTCTGGGTTGTGAATTTTCCACTTCTTGAGTTTGATGATAAAGAGGGGCGATATTACGCCTGCCATCATCCGTTTACTTCTCCTCGTCCCGAGTTCTTTGAAGATTTTGTAGCTGGAAGAAACTTGGATCAAATTGAAGCCTCGGCTTACGATATGGTTCTCAACGGTGTGGAAATTGGTGGAGGGAGCCTTCGAATCTATCGCCCCGACGTCCAAGCTGCGATGTTCAAGATTTTGGGTCTGACTCCAGAAGAGGCGAAAGAAAAGTTCGGCTTTTTCCTAGAGGCACTCCAGTATGGTACTCCTCCTCACGGTGGTATTGCTTTCGGAGTGGACCGGTTAGCTGCTCTTCTTTGTGGAGTGGGTCCGATCCGGGATGTGATGGCGTTTCCAAAAACTCAAAAAGGCCATTGTCTCATGTCGGAAACCCCATCCGACGTGACTCCTGAACAGTTGGCAGAGCTGGGGATTTCAGTCACGAGAAAAGCTCAAGCAGAGTAACGTCAAAGCAAGCTGAGTTAGCATGGGTAAGGGCATACTCGCCACTCCCTTAAGGGAATGGATTGCGTATGCTTTGCTTTCAAAAAAGAGAGGGGAGGGGCATTATGGAAGGGGAATTCTCTTTTCGCACTCGCGAGAAAACTATTGAGCGATTTCAGAACGAAACCTTTGACCTATTGGTCGTGGGTGGGGGGATCACCGGCGCAGCTGTGGCTCGCGATGCCGTGTCGCGCGGACTCAAGGTTGCACTCGTCGAGAAAAATGATTTTGCCTTTGGAACCTCTTCGAGAAGTTCTAAGTTGATTCATGGCGGACTTCGGTACCTTGAAAATTTCGAATTTGGCCTGGTTTTCGAAGCTTTAGCTGAGCGTGCCCTTTTGCTGAAAACAGTGCCAGCTCTCGTTAGACCGCTTCCATTCTACCTCCCTGTCTACGCTGGCGAATCCAAGGGACGGGGGATTTTAGGTTTGGGGCTTTGGCTCTACGATCTTTTAGCCTTGTTTAGGACTCCTGGATTTCACCGAAGTCTTTCAAAAAAGAAAATTCTCCAGGAAATTCCATTTCTTAAAGAAGAGGGCCTCAAGGGTGGCTTCCGGTATTTTGATGCTTCCATGTGGGATGATTTGCTGGCGGTAGAAATTCTACGAGCTGCATCTGGCGGAGGGGCTGCTATCGCCAATTACGTGGAGGCGATTCAGCCACTTTGGAAAGGTCAGTTGATCAGCGGTTTTCGAGTCCGGGATCTGGAGAGTAAAGGCCAAGAGGGTGAGTTTACCATTCAAGCGGCCCGCACGGTGATTTGTGTCGGCCCATGGACGGATCAAATTGGGGTTTCCCTCTCCAAAAATTGGAGCCGATGGTTGAATCCGAGCAAGGGGGTTCATCTCATTTTTGATCTCAAGAGAATCCCATTGCCGGGTGCCATGGTGATGAGTCATCCTGAGGATGGGCGTATTTCATTTGTGATTCCTCGCCCTGACTTCGGCAGTGGTGCCGTGATTGTTGGAACTACCGATGGTCCAACGCCCGCTGAACCTGAGAAGGCTGAGATCTCGTCCGAAGATGTGCGATACCTTTTGGAGTTGCTCAATAAATATTTCCCGAGTTTAAAACTGACTCCGGCGGACATCATCAGTGCTTATGTTGGAGTTAGGCCTTTGGTGGGGTCTACAGTGCAAAAAACTACGGATGGGCCGGCGGACTCAGGTGGCACCAGTCTCCAAAAAGTCAGTCGTGAACATCATATTGATCGCGGTCCTGGTGGCACCGTGATTGTTGCCGGTGGGAAATATACGACTCACCGAAGTATGGCGGAGGAGATCGTTGATTTTACGTTAAAACAGTGGGGAGAGGATTCTAAAATGAATTCTCAGGTTGTCCTACCCGCCCACATTTCTCGATCTGAAACCCGAACGCCAGTGAATCCGAATGCGACTCCTGCAATTTTTGATCGGCTGGAGACGGAGTTAGCTGCTCAAAAATCCAAACTTCCAGCTGAATTGATTCGACTCTATGGAGCAGACGCAGAGGAGATTGTAAAAATTCATAAGGAAACTGCTCGTAAATCATCTTCTGAGCTACCCTTAGATCCAGAGGGATTTCCATTGCTGGAAGCGCAGCTGCGGTTTTCTATCCGGACCCAGCTGGTGATGCATTTGGAAGATTTTTATCTTCGCAGAACGGCACTTTACGGTTCTCGTCAGGATCATGGCCTCCCTTGGGCGGATCGGTTATCTCGAGTGTGGGCAGAAGAACGAGGTCTTAGTGAAGTTCATGCTCAAGCTGAGAAAATGCGCTTAGAAGAGGAACTTCGACGTCGCAGTGCATGGTCTCAGGCAGTAATACCCGGTACAAATCCGTGATTTCAAAGTTGCCTCGCCTCATCTACGGAACTGCATGGAAACAAGAGAAGACTTGTGATCTGGTCGTTCGAGCTATTACTGCGGGATTCCGCGGAATTGACACGGCTGGGCAACCTAAGCACTACTATGAGCCTGGCGTGGGGGAGGCGCTAAAAGAACTCCAGTCACAGGGTGTGATGCGGGACAGGCTTTTTATTCAAACGAAATTTACCCCTATCTCCGGACAAGATCCTGCTCGCATTCCCTACGATCCAACTGCCCCATTTTCAGTTCAGGTGGCTCAGTCGTTCGCTTCATCTCAAAAGAATTTGCGTACTGATTACGTTGACTCTCTTGTATTACATTCGCCTTTGAGTCAATGGAGTCAGATGATGGAAGTTTGGAAGGCGATGGAGGCTATTTACGCTCAGGGCGGTGCAAAAATGCTGGGCATCAGCAATTGCTATGATTTAGAAGTGCTGAAGGCGCTCTATGAAAGTTCAGCGATCAAGCCTGCTGTCGTTCAAAATCGATTTTACAGCAATACTGAATACGACGCGGAGCTGCGGTTCTGGTGTAAACATCGAGGAATTGAATACCAAAGCTTTTGGACGCTAACGGCAAACCCTCACATTCTTGGTAGCAGCGTGACTCAACAGATTGCAAAGGCACACGCTAGAACAGTCGCTCAGGTTTTTTTCCGTTTTCTCACACAGATTGGGATTGTCCCACTCACTGGAACTCACTCCGAATTGCACATGCGAGAAGATCTCGAAATTTTCAATTTTGAGCTATCTGAGCAAGAGATCGACTTGTTTCAAGCGCAGCTCCTGTGAGCCTCGGATTAAGCCCAATGCCCTGAATTGATCCCAAATTCATGAATGATCGAGTCGATTGAGAGTTTCAGCCGCTGAGGATCTGCTTGAAGAAGTTGAATGAGTAGCTTCAGTAAGTCATCAGTCGTAACGATTCCCGAAGCCATTCGACCGTGATCGATGACGAGAAAGGCAGAGACCTTCTCGCTCAACATGCGTTGAGCTACTTCGGCAACTGGCAGCTCTCTTGAGACGAAAAGTGCTGGCCAGGTCATAAAATCTTTCACGAGAAAGTTCTCATCAAACTCAACCTGATCATCATACTCACGAGAGAGGTCTGCCTTTGGGGTCATTGCTCGTTGTAAGTCGCGATCACTCAGAATCCCGATCAATTCTCCTGTTTCATCGGTGACAGGAAGGTGGCGAATCTGTCGCTCTTTCATGATCTGATAAGCTTTTCGAACCGAGTCGAGGAGTCTTACAGTGATGAGTTTTTTCGACATGATTTCGGCAGTAGTTTTTTCCATCTGAGGATTCCCTTTGAGTACATGATCTCGCAATAAAACAATTCGGTGCGCATGGACGCAGTCTTACAGGGAAGTTTCTAAGCAAAAATTGAGCCTCTGCTTTTCAATCAAGCCAGCGCTTCTTGAGGTAAGACAAATAACTGGGAAACGTTTTTTTCCAAGACTCGCGAAATTCCTGACTCGTTACGTTAAGCCAACCCTCATGGCTGTATTTTTTGTTGCTGACTTGAAGAGGGAGCGCGATCGGACGAATTTCAATCCGTTTCAGTTTGGCTTGGTAAATAAACTGTACATCTTCGTTGGCGCTGAGGTTTGGATCAAAAGCCCCTGTTTTCTCAAGGGTTTCTCGCGAAGTACAAATGCCTTGGTTGCCAAAAGGAAGTCCCAGAAGGCGAGATCTGAGCCAGGCTGCTAGTGAGTTGAGTCGAGCAATCGGTGGAGCTTCAGCGGGCAGATCGAGATCAAAGTAATGAATTGCGTCCGGGTGCTTCTGAACCGACTCTTCGAGCGCCACGAGTGCTCGGGGGGATACCCGGCACTCTGGACTGAGAATCCAAATCCATCGATTTTTACACTTTTGCAAAGCCAGGTTGAGTTGCGTCGCTCGGTTCTCAGGGGCGAATATCCAAAAGGTTCTATTGGCAGTGTCTGACTTTTTCGCTGAGCTTTCTACGAGGTCCGACTGGGGCTTAGAGCCGACCAGAATGATCTCCGAACCCGTAGAAAGCAGCGAAAAGTCTCCGACTAGCTTTGTCCAGGAAAGGTCGCCTGGCGTAGTGAGAATAATGATGGATAGGTCAATTCTAGATTCGCTCATATTAAAAGAATTGTACCTTGACCCCCTCCTTTTGGAAAAAGCTTTTAATGGTTCCAGAATCAATGGGCTCTAAACGCCACAAGAGCTGGTAAAGGAGCCTAAGGGTTTTCTCACCCTCTGGCGAGTGGACCTTGTCAGAAACCTTACGCACGTCCGAGGTGATGGCAATCAGGTTTTCAATAAGTTTGGATAAGTCTGACTTAAATATGGCGCTTTTATCGACCCAAGATAGGGTCTGGTTTAGGTTACTGCTTAATTTATAAAGAAGCTCGATGGACTTTGTGATGTCACCCTTGTTTTCATCAATCATATCCTTGATTTTTCCAGCCAGATCAAAGCTTTGAGAAATCAGCTGGTCGACTCGAGGAGGGTCAACTCCTGCGACCACATCTCCTACTTGGATTTGGGCTGATTTTAGGCGGCCTGGGGTGATTTCAATGTAACGTTCACCAATGATTCCGGCCATATTGATGTAAAATCGGCTGTCTGCTCGGACGCCTTTGGCTGCATCTTTCCGCACTGAGATTTTCACCTTCAAGGGCACTACGGCTTTACCATTTTCAAATTCGACGCTGCCGGGCTCTTGGAGGGCAATGGATTTCAGATCAACAGGTGCGAAAAACTCAATTTTTTCAACTTTTCCTACTTTGATGCCGGATACCCGAACGGGAGACCCTACTTCAATTCCACCTGCAAAATGGTAGGTCACATAAAAGGACACAGAGCGTTGAAAGGGACTTTGCACCCCAACGATCCAGGCAAAGAGTAACGCCAAAAGGCCCGAGCAGAAGATGAGGCCCCCGACCTTGGCTTCATTGGAGAGTTTCATAGTGTTCATCCCTTTCTCGTTCATAAAAACCACGTAAAAAAATACGTAATTAAAAAATCTAAAATAATGATCGCTACCGTGGCCGAAACGACTGCTTGAGTTGTTGCAGTGCCAACGCCCTGGGCGCCTCCCTTGCAATGAAATCCATAGGCGCATGAAACGATAGGGATTAAAGAGCCGAAAGTTACGCCCTTAACCAGGGCGCAGACCACGTCAGCCACGCCGATAAAATGCTTCATTCCATTTAAAAACTCAAGAGCTCCAAAGTTGTAGCCTAAAATCCCAACTAGGGCAGAGCAGCTCAAGGTGACTGCCACTGCCAAGAGGGTAAGACAAGCTCCAGAAACAATTCCTGCAATAAATCGAGGAAAAACCAGGTATTCAATCGGGTCAATCCGAAGGAGTTTAAGGGCGTCGATTTGCTCAGTGACTTTCATCGTGCCGACTTCAGCCGTGATCGATGCACCTACTTTGGACACCAGGAGAAGAGCAGGGATTGCAATTCCCAGTTCTCTAAAAATGAATTGCCCTGTGAATCCAGGAATCATGGAGACATCATGGAGAGAGAGATCCATGTGCCAGGCGATCTGTTGGGTGACAACCACGCCTGCAAAGGCCGTCGATAGGCAGACGATCGGGATGCTTTTAATCCCACTTTGTACGATCGCATGAATAATTTCTGCGCGACGCCAAGCACTAGGTTGAAAAAAGTTGAAAATAGTTTGAAAAAATAATCGCACAATACTGAGCCACATACGAACTTCAGTCACGGGGAACCTCCCATGAGTCCCTCTGTGAGCGTATCAATGAGGGTGAGCATGTGAGAGAGTCCAAAATTGGCGAATAAAATATAGAGGTTGGTGAAAATGGATGCCTGGGTTACGGCGTGTCCGACACCTCGTGCTCCGCCTGTTGCAATAAAGCCGCGATGACAGGAGACGGTTGCAACGATGGTGCCGTAGACCAATGCCTTGAAAAGAGCAGCTACGAAAGTGCCGATCGATACGAACTTTGGAATGCTCGAGGTGAATTCTGGGATTGTGATTCCGCAAGCAAACCAAGCCACCGCCATTGCTCCTCCGATACTGACGAGTAAGCCTATGAATAGGAGGATGAGACTGGAAATCATGATTCCGAAAAGCCTGGGTACTACCAGGTATTGGATCGGGTTAGTGCCTAAACACTCGATTGCGTCAATTTGCTCGGTTACCCGCATTGTGCCTAACTCTGCTGCCGTGAAAGCACCAATTTTTCCTGCCAAAAGAAAAGAAATAATTAAAGGACCTACTTCGCGGATGACGGTGGATGTGTTGAGCCCTCCAAGAAAGAGTTCAGCGTCATATTTAGCGAGGATGAGGTCGAGCTGAAGAACTAAGATGGCGCCCACAAATAGGCCGGCAAATAAGACTGTGGACAATGACCTGAGAGAAACAAAAGCCACTTGTCCCAAGATCGGCTGAAAGTTCCCCTGAGTGGCAAAAAAAGTTCGGACCACGCGAACAAAAAAGAGACTGGTAGCTCCCAAGTCCTGAAAAAATTGAATCATGGCGCAGTGGCTCCGATCGAGGCTACGTCAAGTTCTGCTGGAGGGATCAGTGCAAGAGTTTCGGCTAGAAAGTCTTGAATCAATGGTTCTTCAGAAAGTTTAAGAGTGGATCGATCTGCGTGAGCCAGGATTTTCCCCTGATCCAAGACGAGAACTCGATCTGCGATTTTTAATGCGCAAGCCATGTCATGAGAAACGACAAGACTGGTCACTTGAAGTTTTCTCGAAAGATCATGAATGAGGTCATTGATGGCGTTGGTCGTGATTGGATCTAGTCCTGTGGTGGGCTCATCAAATAGGAGGTATTCCGGCTCAGGCGCGAGAGTCCGCGCCAGGGAAACGCGCTTTTGCATTCCATAAGAAAGATCCGAAGGTAAGCAGTCTAGAATTTCAGTTTTTAAATTCACATCCGCCAACTTTTCACAGACTCGGCGACGGATGTCGTCTTCTGAAAGGGGGTGTCCTATGAGTTGAATGTATTGAGCCGTCCTAAGGCCAAAAGCAATATTCTCAAATACAGTGAGTGAGTCGAGTAGAGCTGGGTGCTGGAAAACCATTCCGCACTTTTGCCTGACCTTTGCTAGCTGGATGTCGTCCAGTTGACTGACGTTTTGACCATCGATGAAAACTCCTCCTGAATCAGGCTTGAGGAGTCCGATGATGTGCTTCAAAGTTACGGATTTGCCCATTCCGCTTCGACCGAGGATAAACAGAATTTCTCCCCGCTCCACTTTAAAGCTCACCTGCTTCAGGACGTGCTTGGTGCCAAACGACTTTGATACCTGTTCAAAGCGAATGCTCATACCAAGCCTCCGGTCAGCGGTCCTGATTTTAATCCATAAATGAACTGACGCAGTTCGGGGAGTTTTGTGGCTTGAACTTGGTCGGGGTTTCCTCCCGGTGTCATTTGGCCCTGGGCCAGGAGATAAATCTCATCACCAATTTGGTAGGCGCGCTGCATATCATTGGTGACTGTGAGAAGCGTACTTTGGGATTCCACCATCAGCGTGCGTATCAATTCAGCGATGGTTTTTGAGGTGATCGGATCGAGTCCTGCAGTCGGTTCGTCGTAAAGAATGACCTCGGGTTCAACAATGAGGGCGCGCGCGATTCCGAGACGCTTTTGCATCCCACCTGAAATTTCATCAGGGAATTGTTTTTCACAACCGTTGAGTCCGACCTGCTTTAGAAAGCGAGCCGCTTTTTCTTGGGCCTTTGTGCCTATTAGCTTTTTGATCTCCTTGAGGGGAAATAGGAGATTTTCTTCTACGGTAAGCGAATCAAATAGAGCATTCTTCTGAAAAAGCATTCCTACGTTCTTGCTTAAAATCTGAACTCTGCCCTCGTCCGGAACGATCAGACCCGCGATAATTTTAAGTAAAGTGCTTTTTCCGCCGCCTGAAGGACCGATCAGAACTACAGAGTGCCCTCTGCCAACTTCCAACGAGAGGTTTCTAAAAATCCAACGACCGTGAAATGATTTACCAACATTTTTGACGGAGATCATTTTTGAGGTCTCAAATTCGGACTCCCATCCAAGGGAAAAGCACATCCTGTGCGAGCGCCTTGCGATTAACGGGAAGGTGGGCTTCGTGCCGACTCTGGGCCAATCGTTCAGCCCGGTCTAGCCAGAACTGACGTGCCATCGCAGGGCTACCTTGTCTTTGAATTTGGCTCCGAGCGTGAGCGGATAGCTCTCGTCCCGCATCCCTTGCTTTCCATGGGTAGTTTTCGGGAGTTTGCAGAGGAAAGTGAGAGGACCAGTTCAAAAGATCGACTGTGAGTTGTTCGAGGAGATCCACCAGTGTTTCAAAGTGGGAAGGTTTTTGAGTTGCCCAGTCAAGGAGTGTGTTCAGTTGAAGATGTGGAGCCTCTAAAAATTTGATGACCTCTTTTCGTTTTTCCCAAAACTCGTCCTGCCCTAGGCGGAGAGCACGGTCCCAGCTTCCTTGAGAGAGCTCCGCACAAACTTGAGCCCGGACGGAATCAAGCCCTCGTTCGATCAAGAGCTCTTGGATTTTACTCCCTGGTAGAGGCTTTAGTTTCACCGTTTGGCAGCGAGAAACTAAAGTGGGGAGTAAAAGGGTCGAGTCATGAGTAGTGAGTAGAAACTGCCAACCACTCGGAGTTTCCTCGAGGAGCTTGAGCATCGAGTTGGCTGCCTGAGGAGTCATTCGTTCTGCTTGGGCCATGAGGATAACCCGGATGTGATGTTGGTAGGTGCCAAAACCTACAGTGGATTTGAGTTCTCGAAATTGTTCAATTTTGAGGGATTCAGAGTCCTCGTCAGGATTGATTTCGGTGTAGGCGGTGTGTTGCCTAGCTAAAAAACTTTGGCAGGACGGGCAGGACTGACAAGCAGAGGGATGATCGCCGGTGAGTGGAGTGTCGCAAAGAAGCCATTGAGCGATTTTGCGGGCCATTGCTTTTTTTCCGATGCCGAGTTGACCGGTGAGCAAAAGAACTGGTGGGATGCGGTGGTTTTGCTTCCATCGGATCATGGCGGAAAAAAGCGACCTTCCGTGATGGAGGATAATTGCCTCCGGAAACGCGTGTGGGTGATGCTCATGATTACGGTCTTTTGGGCCTTGAGTCACTTCGTCTTTTTTCCTATCCGGAATCTCCGAACTAGCTCTTGTAGCACAATTTCGGTCAACTGCTCAGGGGTTTGGCCTTGAATTTTCACCGTAAGCCATTTTTTCGGGTTTTCTCGACGGGCCTTGAGAAAGCCTCTCCGGACTTTGACTTGGAATTCAACTCCCTCAGCTTCAAATCGATTCCCATCTTGGGCTCGTCTGAGCCCTGTCTCAGGGTCGATATCCAGAAATACAGTTAACTCCGGTTGGAGTCCTTGAGTTGCCAGATCATTCAGGGTTTGCACCTTTTTCCAGGGTAACCCTCGAGCGTAGCCTTGGTAGGCCAGGCTGGAGTCTGTAAAACGGTCACAAAGGACAATCTTCCCCTCACTGAGAGCAGGAACCACGAGCTGCGCTAGATTCTCCGATCGAGCTGCTTCGTAGAGGAGGAGCTCGGTCCACGCATTCATAGAAAAGTTGAGGACGGTGTCCCGAATTCTCTCTGAAACAGGATTTCCCCCGGGCTCTCGAGTGGCTAGCACCCTCCTTCCCATTTTTTCAAGACTTTGGCTGAGGTGGCGAATGAGAGTGGACTTTCCAGATCCCTCAGTGCCCTCAAAACTCACGAAGATTCCTCGTTTTGCTTTATGCATCTCCTTTCGGGGTAGCTGAGGTTGAGCAGAGCGTCAAGGGAATCCTCTCAATCCGATGCGTCCCTAGTGGCACGTCAATTGCCTCTCTGTTCACAGCGGGGGGCTCATGGTGGGTGCAAGTCAACGAAAGTCTAGAGGAGGTCCGGGGTGGATCAGGTGGGGTTTGATCTGGCTCGGGTGTTTGTTGGCTTGGCCCAGCGTGATGGCTTGCTGTGTGGAAAGCCTGAGTGCCGCAGAAATTGAGTCTGGTTTGATGGAGCAGGACTTTTATCAGTATGATTTTCTAAGGCCCGGGTACCTGGGCACCTTTGAGCAGGTTCAATCGACCGGATACGACTCTGGTCAGGTTTTTAAAAATATCTCGGTGAATTACTTAGCAATGGTCACTGGCCCATCGTTTCAAGGGGGAGCGTTGGGCCAGCGAGAGTATTTCCATTTGAGGAATTTTTTAGGCGCAGGGTATCGACTGGGCGAGACTCTCACGTTCTCGGGAAATGCTAACTGGAGCGTGAGAGGTACGGATCAGTTTTTGACGCAGTTTCACGACCCATTTTTTCGACTGGCAGACTCGTCTGTATTCAATGCAGATGGGTGGAATCTTTATTGGGATGGCCGTCTTCATTTGCCATTTTCAAAGTCTTCGATGGTTTCTGGGATGAATCTAGGTGTTCAAAGCGTTCAGGCACTGACTTATTCAATTCCTGAAAGTCGCCTGGCGGTGGGATTGTCGAGTTCGATTCGCTATAATTTTTTGAACCCGATGGGAGTTGGAAGTGATCTGGAACTTTATTTGGGGCCAAACGTGTTTTACCAGCTGGCGCCTTCGCTGGGTTTAAATCTACTTACGGAGGTCCAGTGGAGTCACCTCTATCAGCAAGGTTTCTCCGACTGGACGCATCCGAATTTTGATTTAGAACCGGGTCTCGCTTGGGATTTATTCCCAAATCTGAGTTTTAACCCTTACGTTCACTTACCCGTAGGTAGCAAAACGAGTCTGATTCCCTCTTATGTAGGGTTTTTACTCAGTTGGACCTTATTATGAACGGTGTCCGCGCCCGCCACCACCTGAGTGGGGACGATCTCCGCTGCGAGGTCGAGGTGAGCGATCACCCTGGCTCTCGCCGCCTGAGCGTGGTGCAGCTCCGCCTTCAGGTGCAGGGAGGAGAACCTTCCTGGAGAGGCGAATCTTACCAGCCTTATCGACTTCGATGACCTTCACTTCAACTTCATCGCCTTCTTTCATGAAGTCGAGAACGTTGTTGACGCGTTCATGAGCGATTTCAGAGATGTGCAGCAATCCGTCCTGACTCGGGAGGATGCCGATGAAGGCGCCAAAATCCACAACCTTTTTCACAAGGCCTTTGTAGATCTTGCCCACTTCAACTTCGGCTACAATGCTCTTAATGATGTCGATTGCCTTTTGCGCTGCTACGCCATCGTTGGAGGCAATATTGATTTTACCATCATCGTTGATGTCGATTTTGCAACCGGTCTGAGCGATGATTTCCTTGATGACTTTTCCGCCTGATCCGATCACTTCACGAATCTTGTCCACGGGGACAGACATGGTGGTGATGCGTGGGGCAAATTTGGACATATCAACGCGAGGCGATTCGATTGCATGACTCATCTCATTCAAGATGTGAATTCGGCCTTCTCTCGCTTGAGCTAAAGCGGTTTTCATAATGGATTCATCAACACCTTCGATTTTGATGTCCATTTGAATGCCGGTAATGCCGTCACGGGTCCCTGCGACTTTGAAATCCATATCGCCGAGGTGGTCTTCATCTCCGAGGATGTCAGACAGGATGGCAACGCGGTTGCCTTCCTTGATCAAGCCCATTGCAATCCCTGCGACTGGCTTGCTGAATGGAACCCCTGCGTCCATGAGTGCCATGGAGGAGCTGCAAACAGAACCCATTGAGGAAGAGCCATTACTTTCGAGTGTTTCGCAAACCAGGCGAACCGTGTACGGAAACTTGTCGTAAGCGGGCATCATTGCTTTGATGGCGCGCTCAGCGAGAGCTCCGTGGCCGATTTCGCGCCGGCTCTGTCCACCCATTCTTCCAGTTTCACCTACGCTGTAAGGTGGGAAGTTGTAATGGAGCATGAACTTTCTCATTGAATTCTGGAACATCGTATCGACGATTTGTTCGTCGTCTGAAGTTCCCAGGGTCACTGTAGCGAGCACTTGGGTTTCGCCGCGAGTGAAAAGGGAGCTTCCGTGAGTTCGTGGAAGCAAGCCTGCTTCGACTGAGATCGGTCGGATTGTTTTGGTATCGCGACCATCAATTCTGACTTTCTCAGTGAGGATCATTTCGCGCATCAAGTTGTACTGAAGCAGATCAAAAGCAGATTTAGCATCGCTTTCTGCGGCTTCGGCAGCCTTAGCGTCAGACTCGCGGAGCGAGGCTGGAACCAAAGCTTCGAGAGTCGCTTTCTTAGATGCGGCAACGAGTTCGTAACGGGTGTGCTTATCCTTGGTTTTTAGAGCTTTTTGAAGAGCATCTTTTGCCTGCGCATCAACTTTGGATTTGACGCTGGCCTCAAGGGAGTGAGGAGTGAATTCGCGCTTAGGCTTGCCGCAGAGTTTGCGGAGTTCTTCGACGATTTCGACTACTTTTTTGATTTCGTTATGACCACGAATAATCGCTTCGAGGACTTCTTCTTCAGGGATTTCTCGTGCGCCGCCCTCGACCATCATAATGGCGTTTTTGGTGCCGGCAATCAAGATTTCCATGTCAGTTAGACCCGCTTCAATTTGGGTCCAAGTTGGATTCACAACGTACTGACCATCGATCCGACCCATTCTGCAAGCTGCAGTGGGGCCGTTGAAAGGGATGTCGGAAATATGCAAAGCTGCGGAAGTTCCGACAGCGGCTGCTACATCGACATCTGCGTCAGGATCGACTGAAAGGACGGTTGCGACGACCTGAGTGTCGTAAAAGTACCCCTCTGGGAAAAGAGGACGAATCGGGCGGTCGATCATTCGAGCCGAAAGGGTGGCTTCCTGAGTGGGGCGTCCTTCGCGCTTGTGGAAACTGCCGGGGATTTTGCCTGCTGCGTAGAATTTTTCAGCAAACTCTACGGTAAGAGGGAAAAAATCCGCTCCCTTGCGGGGTTCTTTACTGGAACAAACGGTGACTAACACGCGGGTGTCGCCATAGCTGACCAATACTGAACCGTCGGCTTGTTTAGCTAACTTGCCCGTTTCAACGGACAGCGTCTTGCCGCCCATCTCACAAGATACACGATGAATCATATTCCCCTCCTAGTGAGGTACTTTGTGCAATCGATGAATACTGCTGAATGAAGCCGGAAGGCGCTTTTACTTTCTCAATTCAAGAGATTGAATGAGCTGAGCGTAGCGCTTCTGATCGGAGCTTTTCAGATAAGTAAGGAGTCGTCGTCTTTGGCCGACCATCTTGAGGAGGCCGCGACGGGAGTGGTGGTCCTTAGGGTTTACTTTGAAGTGTTCATTCAGTTCGTTGATATGGGAGGTGAGAAGGGCAACTTGCACTTCGGGAGAGCCGGTGTCGGTCGTGCCGAGCGCGTGCTTCTTGATGATTTGAGATTTCTTTTCTTTAACAGCTGTTTTTCCTGCCATGATTTTTACCTAAATGATTAAAATGAAGGTTTCTTTCCTATTTATTTCGGTCAGGAACTAGCATGGTAGGGGGGGCGGTGTAAAGGACTTTCTCCCGGGGTGGGTCTCAGGGTCTCAATGAGGCGCAAATTCTAAACTTCAACGGCTCGCCTAGAGCGATCTTGTCTAGCACGCCATCATTTTTCACCCAAAATTGATGGTGATCTTGATAAAATTACGCTTTGATTCGTGAGAGGGACTAGCTAAAAAGAGCCTTGAGCTCGACTTCAATATCGATGACACCGAGATAGTGCTGATTCCGCTGAGCTGGGAGTGATGTCACGAGAGTGACAAAGATTTGCTTTTTTCTCTTGAGGCTTGCAAGAAGTTCAGTCTTTCTGGTCTGAATTTTTCTTGCCTCAGCTGCTGTCATCTCGAAGGGTTGATGAGCCGTGTATTTCATTTCGCAAAGATTCATGGCTTTGTCATTGCGATCAATAATCATGTCAATTTGGACATTTTTGTTTCGAAAGCCCGAAATGTGAGTAAATATGCCAGAAATTCCGAGGGCGAGCTTGATTTGTTCTGAGTGTTTAAAGCAAAGATTTTCAAATGCTTGGCCGAGCCATGTATGATAACGGGATTGCCCGACCTGTCGTTGCCAATAATTCGGGTCAGAGCCCGTGCGCCCGATGGGTTCCACCCAGGTGAGATAAAACAGAGAATACTCGTCGATCAGGCGATAAACTCCTTGGCGCTTTTTGTTTCCGAGTTTCGGAGAAAACTGAAGAAAACCCGACCGTTCTAACTCACTCAAAACACCCGAAAGACCCCCTCCTGAGCTGATTTTTATTTTTTTGGCAATTTCTTCAGAAGAGAGTCCAAAAGGATGCCTGGCTAAGGATCGCACAATGTCGACATGGGTATGGTGATGTTCAAAAAGGGACCTAAATAATGAGTCGAACTCGTCGCGGAGCACTCCTCCGAGGACAAAGAAATTGTCATTAATAAATTGAGCCGCTGATTCACCGGATCTCATCTGGTCTAAATAGAAGGCAACTCCCCCCGTTGCCATATAAACTTCTGCAATCTGTTCGGTGCCTAGACGTATTCCCCGAGCTAATAGGTATTGCTGTGTTTCCTTCAAGTTAAAAGGCAGGAGTTGAATTCGCCGAGTGACGCGATTGTGCAATCCCCCTTTGTTTTCAAGAATGTGCTTGATCATCCAACTCGCCGCTGATCCGCAGGCAACCAGTACAAGATCGGTTCTTTTTTGAGCAAAAGAATTCCAAAAGTAACTCAGAGCCTCGAGAAATCCCGATTTTCGAGATGCAAGCCAAGGTAGCTCATCAAAGAAAATCACCTTTTTTGTTGAGTTTGAGTTTTTTTGGCGTTCGTTCTCGCTCAATGACTCGATCAGGTCGGTGAGCCAAAAGAAGGCGTCACTCCAGTTCTCAATTTTTGGCTGGGACTGAATAGCGAAGGTTCTGGTGAGCTCTCGTACAAAGTTCTTAATCTGTTGAGCGGTATTTGATTTTTCGGCACCGACAAATTCAAAATAAAAGGGCCTATTTTTGAAGCATTCCCGAATCAAAAAGGTCTTCCCAATACGGCGTCTTCCGTAAACAGCCACGAACTCGGCTTTCGGGCTCTGCTCTACTTCTGCAAGCAGCTCAATTTCCGGCTCTCGGGCAACAAGATCTCGACTTTTGGTCCTAATATCTGCGATAGTTGGCGGTATCTTCATTAAAAAGAAAGATACCGCTAGATATCTGTGATATCCAGCGGTATCTTGTAAAAAAGTGGGTTACCTCGCTGAAGTCGAGCGCAGTCGTCCTATTTTTCTGAAAATTCGAATCTAGTCGTTATCGCAACGATCACGTCAAAGCTCGACACCGCCACTTAAAGCGATAAAACCGGTTTCAGAAACTCCCGGAGCTTCTCAATCACCTTGGCTTCGATTTGCCGAGCGCGCTCTCGGGTGAGCCCGTAGTTGTCTGCTACTTCCTGAAGGGTTTTCGGCTCCTCTGCTAACAGTCTGTCATTTAAGATGCGGCTCTCTTTATCATTGAGGATCTTTTGGAATTCAGGGAGTTTGTTTTTTAGAATTTGGATCAACTCTTGGCGTCCCAGTGCCTCATCTGCGCTTTCCTTGCTGTCGACGAGGAGGTCTTTGTGGGTGGTTTGTCTTTCGTCATCCGCGAAGACGGGGGCCTCGAGTGAGGTCTCTGCACCTCGGCCTGAGAGGCGTTGCTCCATTTCTACGACGTCTTTTTCTCGGACATTGAGTTTCTCGGCTAGAAGCTTGGGGGCAGCAATCAGGCCTTGGGCTTCTAGTTTCTCTTTTTCGCGCATCAAATGGTAGAAAAGCTTTTTCTGGGCCTGTGTGGTTCCAACTTTGACGAGGCGGAAATTGTCCAGCAGGTATTTAAGAATATAAGACCTAATCCACCACGATGCATAATAGCCGAGTCGAGCACCCTGGTTGGGATCATATTTGGAGACTGCCTTCATCAACCCAACGTTCCCTTCTTGGATGAGGTCCAGGACGTTTGAGTAGAAGTTTCGATATTCAAAGGCAATTTTAACAACAAGTCTGAGGTTCGCTGTGACCAGGGCTTTTGCTGCTGATAAGTCCCCGTGATCCCGGAGGCGGATGGCGAGGTTGCGTTCCTCCTCAGGGTCTAGGAGTCTGTAGTTCTTCATCTCGTCGAGGTAGCGCTTGAGAGGGTCACTCGCCGTGCTGGGCGCCAAGGCTGGGAGCGTCTCAAGATCTGGATTTTCGAGGGTGGCTGGGAGGCTCGAGGCAATCTCAGAGTCGGAGGGTTCGTCTAGGTCCTCGGCGACTTCTTGGGATGGACTCTCGGAATCAGACAGGGCTTCGTCCTCAGTGGTCCATTCGGGTTGTGCCGGTTGGCTCCTTGTTGTGGATAACGCGGGTAAAACCTCTGGAGAAAGAACTTTTGCTGGAGGAGAGATGCGGCCCTCGTTAGTTGAGTCTTTCTGTTTCTTGCTGGTGCTTTTTCGAGGTGCTTTTTGCGAACTTGGAGGTTTTTGCTTCATAGTGTGCTCAAATTTTCTATACTATTTGATACATGGACTCAAGTAGCACGATTTTCTCGTTCAGTGGGATTCGGGTGGCGTCTGGGGAAACTCGGGAGATTTATCTGAAAGTGGCCGAATCGTTTCTGTCGGCGGCCATTCAGATTCCAGTGACCGTGATTCGGGGGGTAAGGCCTGGGCCTACTGCGTTTGTCATGGCTGCAGTGCATGGGGATGAGATCAATGGTGCAGATATTGTCAGGCGACTGATTTTTGATGTCGAGCATGAACGACTTTCGGGGACCTTGATCGCTGTGCCGGTGGTCAACATTCCCGGTTTCTTGGCTCAAACGCGTTACCTCCAGTATCATCGAGATTTAAATCGATTTTTCCCCGGAAAAAAAGATGGGAACAACGCTGAACGGGTAGCTCATAAGATATTTACTGAAATTGTTCAGAAATGTGATTTCGGAATTGATCTTCACACTGCTGCGAGTGGAAGGCTCAATCTCCCTCACGTTCGCGGTGATATGGGGCATCCCAAGGTCCGCAGACTGGCTCGAACTTTTGGCGCCACAGTGTTGGTGGATCAGGCAGGGGTCAAGGGTTCATTGAGGCGCGAGGCTACCGAGGCCGGAGTTCCAACGATTTTGTTCGAGGCAGGGGAGACGGGAAGGTTTTCTCAAAAAATCTCTATGGCCGGCCTACGCGGCGTTCTTCAGGTTTTGACTGAGATGGGAATGTGGCATCCAGAAGACGAATCCAAGCGTCCCCCATTTCAAGTTATTGTGAAGGGCAGCGAATGGATTAGGGCGGAAAAAGGGGGCATTTTGGATCTTGCCGTCAAGCCCGGAGATCTGCTCTATAACGGCGATCTGATTGGCTCAATTCTTAACCCTTTTGGCAAGACCGTGACTCAGATTCGATCCACTTGCACCGGGATTGTGATCGGAGTGACGACGGCTCCCCTGACGATCCCGGGAACTGGGATTATCCACGTTGCTCGACTGAAAAAGACTCTGTCTCTGGTTGAGCGGTCGCTCAAAAAGCGAACAAAGCGAAAAAAGAAATGAATTGGGTGAGTAGAGGGGAGTGTTGAGTGGGGGCAAGGGTGTGGGATTCGGGCTGGGGTGTTCTGTTTGCCGTGATTGGACTCTTGAGTGCTCAGATTGCCTTGGCTGCTGAGGTGTCAGTTTCACCTGGGCCTACCTCTGGGGGGATTCAGCAATCCTCACCTCCCGCTCCCTGGGGAGAAGTGCCTCAGGATGTCCAACAGCCCCCAGTCGTCGAGTCGAGGTTAGGGGCGAAAGGCTTGAAACAAAGCGCGATTGAAGTAGACAGAGAAGCGGAAAGTAAGTCGAAAAAGAAGTCTAAAAATGGAAAAAAAGTTTGGGTTTCACTTCGAGTCGGTGGGGGAGCCCTCTTTTATGCTCAGACCTTGGTGAGCCAGTATAATAGCGTTCTCAGTGTGGGAGGTTTAAATGGGCGCTTTCAAGTGACGGATCAGATTGAAATCCTAGTGGACGCTTATGCTAGCTTTATGACTTGGATGTCGACCCGTCCCTCCGCTAGCACTCAGTGGTTTGGGGGGCGATTGGGGATCGCTTATACGCCTTTTCCTTCATTCCCGGTGCGGCTGAGTTTTGAGTTGGATGGAGCCGGCTCTATGCTTCAAGTGGCTGATCAAAGTTTTGGTTATAATATGGTCTATCGAGCGGGGGTTGGGCCTCGCCTGATGTTTGGCTTAGGTAGCAACTGGTGGACATCGATGGTTGCTCGCTGGGCACCCGTGACGGGTGTACAAATCTCTCAGAGTGATTTGAGTGGTGGGGTTTCTTTGTATTATCTGTGGCCTAAGCGACAGAATGGTTGGGTCTTGAGTTTTGATTACTCTCACCTTGCATTTACCACCAAAAACCAGGCAGCCGTGGAGCAAATTGCCATGATAGGAAGCCTAGGCTATCTTTTTTGAGCGGACTCGCGGAGGTGTGAGTTCTCTTTCCGGAGTGCGGTGAGCTCAGTTTCAACCTCAGTATGCTTCTTTTTGAGAGTTTCGACCTGACCGTCGAGTTCTTTCAATGCTTCAATCATCAATGGGATCAGTTCTGAGTATTTTACGCCGAGGTAATCGCCGTTTTTCTCAACCGCTTCGGGCAATACTTTTTGAACCTCTTGGGCAATCACCCCCGCGTGGCGAGGTGAGTCCGTAGGTTCCTTTTTAAATCGATAGAAAAGCCCCCGAATTTGCCGAACCTTTGAAAGGGCTCCTTCGATCACTTCAAAATCTTTCTTCAGTCTTTGGTCGGAGGTGGATATTACTCCGCCTGCCGAGAGAGAGGCAGTCACTGTGCCATTCCAAAAATTGAGTTGGTTGGTATCGCTCACACTCAGATCCCAGTAATTGTTGACATTTCTCAGTCGAAGCTTGGTGGGGCTAGAGCTGGAAGCGCTTGTTGAACCCCTAATTTCAATTGCAACACCTGGAGATGGGGAGGCGCTGATGCTTCCTAAGACGACCTGGCCGGGGATATACACAGAAGTATCAGGGTTCAGAATGAGTGCGGTGCTTAGCGTCGGGGTTGCTGTTCCCGTCGGGCTTGTTACGGCTTTTGAAACTGAGAAAGTCAAGTTGCTACCTCGATACCCCGTCGAGGTTTCTGGGAACGCGGCAATTTTTGCGACGCTATAGGATGAGCCCCCAGCGGTGTTCCTGAAATTGAGCGCCATGCCTGAGTTGGTTGCATCATTGAGCGTGATGGAATCTGGTTCTCCTACACTCACTAAGTTCTGATTTAAGACCAGATTTTTTCCGGTAATGGATCCGTAGGTGGTCGTGCCTGATGTGGTCGTGCTTGCAGAAAGTGAGGCTGCGCTGAGGTCACCCGTGGTTTTGATGTCACCCGTGGTTTCAATTGAAATGTCGGATGCTAATTTTTCACCAGTTACAATGCCATTGCTTAACGTAAAAGTCAGAGTCGCTTGGGTCGAGGCGGCATTCGCATTCGAGATGAAAAGAGAATACGCCGTGTTGAGTGCGAGTTGAGTCGCCGACACTGCAGTGGCAACCACTCGATGGGTGGTGTTGGATAGAATTGCGAAATCAGATTTGACCTGGGGTCCAGATATCGTAATTTGTTTAATGCTATCCAGTTGATCGCCTGTAATGGTCAGAGTCTGATTTGAAATATTGATCGAGCTGATTGAAGGTTGACCTAGAGAGTTGGTTACTCCGCCGTTGAGAGAGCATCCGACGAGTGTAGTCAAAAAAGTGAAGGCAAATGGACTAATTTTCACAGGTTCCCCCTCTGTCCATTCGGATTTTTCTAATAATTCTTTAGATTTAATGCATCTGCCTCTGTCGGCTGAATCTGAAATAATGCACGAGCTGTTTCTTTTTTCTTGGTTTAGTGCGGCGCGACAATTACAAAATAGTTGCTTTCCAGTGGGGCGTTCAATTGAGGTAGGTATGAGGTGTCATCTGTGAAGAAAATGATTTTTTTTGCTAGTTTTTTCGGAGTTTTGACCTCGTTGCTTGGTCAAAGTGTTTTGGCTGCAACCTTTAAGGCGATGACTTTTAATGCATGGTTATTGCCATCGATTCTGGGTGTTTCGCAAGATTTAGATTTAAGAAGAAATAAAATGCCGGCAGAATTTGCTGCATCCGGAGCGGACGTAATTGCCTTGCAGGAGGCTTGGACGAAAGACGATCAAGATTTTCTCATTCGAGAAATGTCTGCTCTAGGGTACCCCTACTCGGCTCGAGTGGGTACAGGCTCATCTTGGTATTACAAGTTGGGGCGGGGCTTGATTGGAAACGGACTCTTAATTGTTTCAAAGTATGAAATCCGCAACGATGACAAAATTTTTGTCTATTCGAGGTATACTCGAAAAGATGAATACTTTGCGGCAAAAGGAGTGCAACACGTTCAGGTGAATCTTCCTGAGTTGGGTTGGGTCGATTTTTATAATACCCATTTAGGTGCAATTTACTTTGATCACGATGCGAATGACTGGATTTCAGAACACGTTGAGAGCAATGACCATCAAGGGCGAGAAATGGCTCAGTTTGTTCAAGACACGCGAACGAGTGATGTTCAAGTCATACTGGGTGACTTGAATTTACACCCCCAAGCCTGGGACCGGGAATTAGGAGGGTTTTCACCCAAAGAACAGATGCCTCTTTACTCATTTTTCATCGGTGGGACTGATTCTCGAGAGTCGGGGTGGGTGGATACATTTCACGAAATGAACCCGAGTTTTTCTGATCATTTCACCTATGATGGAGATCGAAATGATTACGCACTCCAAAAGTCGGAAAAGGCGGAGCCAAAGATTTTCTGTGATTACGTGATGGTGAATCGGGACCAAACGAAAATTTCTATAGTGGATTCAAAAATGGTTTTTGATCAGCCCTTCGTGACGGATGAAGGTCAGTCTTATTATTTATCCGATCATTTCGGAGTGATGACGACATTTCAGACTCAGTTAGAGTGATATCCAGCGAAGGGCTGCCTTCAGATGGTTTTGATGCCAACTAGAGATCCAGAAACTCACCTAAGGCCCGTTTGATTTCATCAATTTTTACGTCGGGTAAAAGCCCTAGGTCTTTTTTAAATAACTCCCGATCCCAAGCCAAAATTTGATCAATCATCACATCGCTGTCTTTTTCTAACCCACAGAGTCCCTTTTCAAGTCTTACGCGTAGAGGATGTACATCCTCCTGCACAATTCGAGTCGTAATCGGGAGCACTACTACACTACCTAGCCCGCCCTCACAAAACTCATTTGGCTGAATCACCACACAGGGCCGTTGTTTCCCTGGTTTAGTTCCTATGCGTGGCTCTAAATCCACGATTTGAACGTGCCATCGCTTGGGAAAAATCATGTTCTTTTCAGCCTTGAGTACTTTTGAAACTCTTGATTGATTTCTTTACTTGAGGCCGCTACGTGTGCCGCAGCCATCTTCCATCGCTCCGCTTTTTCTATTCGATCCAATTCTCTCTCAAGTAGCCTTAGGCCGGCCCGCACCACTTCGATCTTGGTCTTGGCGTGAAGTTTCTCTTTAAGTTTTTCAATTTTTTGCTCATCATCCACTTGAATCATTAAAGGTTTGCCCATGAGCCCTCCAGATATATATCTGTGAGTATACTCTGAAATATACTTCTGTGTCAAACCCGCGCACCTGAGTCTAGAGATAGAGGGCAGGCTTGGGAGTGACTAAATTTTATTAGTTTATAACTGTCAAACTTTTCAACATTCGCAAACTCCTCATTCAGGTTACATCCGACACAGTCGTGTTTAACTCCCTGTAATCAAAGCACTCACGCACTGCAGCAAGTTGGCGCTGTTCTTGCTCTCTTCAGTAGATGTAAGGCGCGCCTTTGTGCGCGATGAAGGGAATTTGGGTATGAAAAAGTTTATTAAAATCAGTTTAGTTTTGATTTCACTGACAGCGCAAATCGCGCCGGCGTTTGCAAATCCACCCTCTGCCGAGCAGCTAGCAGAATGGAGAGCGGCTGCTGAGCAGCGAAATCAGGCGAGAACCCAAGTCATGAGACAGGTGCAGGGCAATAATAATTGGCATGAAGCTGAAACGATCATGAACCGAGATACGACGGTTCGTTATTTGGAGTCGATCAACCGTCTAGAACGCCGGTATCCGGGTGCTGTGCCTCAGGCAGAACAGAATTATCGCGAGGCTTTTTCGCAACTCCACCACCTTAAAGTCGACGGTAAGGGCGCCAGTGCTGATCTAAAAAAAGACGCTGCGTTTCGGTATTTTGATCAACCCAAGGTCCAAGACTCCATCGGTTCTGGTTTAAATAACCGCCAGGTTCTTTCCCTCGCGTGGGCTGCCGTGCAGGATAAGAGTATTTTCTCCACTCGTCTGGAACGAGAGGATCGAAAGTGGGGCCTACTCGAGTCCCTCGCTAATATTCAGAGGGCGCATAATGATTGCTTAGCGGGTGGTGCTATCGAGTGGCGCCAGACCCATCAAGCAGATCACCCCAGTTGTGAAGTGGGTAAGTTTAAGCGACTTTTAGAGCACTTGGACCAATTACACCCTGACGTCCAACTATCCCCTCCGTTGAGGGAAGATCGTGCGCCATCGCCGCAAATCATGACCGATGCGATTTTGGAGGGCCACCGGGCTTTAGCTCATACGATCTCTGTATCTGAGCGCCGTAGAATCGCATCCGACCCAACTGCCACGCAAGCATACCGCGAACGCCTCATTGCAAGAGTGCGTGAAATCCATCCTGCGATCCAGGCCGCGACCTTGGAGGCTCATTTGGGAGCCGATTTCATGGAAATGCTCTTTGATGCTGAAGAATGGACTGCAGGTGCCGCAGGTGCGTGCCATCCAGCAGCGGGCCCGGCACCAGGCCCCGCCCTTGCCGCGCAGTTGAATCAAATCTTGGCCCCTGTAGCTCGGATTGTTGCAGCTCCAGGCGAAGGCATCCTTGCCGGTGTCCATCTGCTCACGCTTCCTGAAGTGACGCAAGCCGATGTGACGCATCTGCAGCAAGCGGGAGTGCAGACTTCCATCCGCGCGCCGCTGCGATCCTTCAAGATCAGCGACACTCCGATCACCATTGGCCTTTATCACGCCGTGATGGGGTACTACCCCGATCTGAGTCGAAGCAACTACCCGACTGACCAGGGAGAGAGAGATGCACTTCGAGCCCGATGGCAAGCCAACCCAGATCTCCCTTTGACCAATACGACGGTAGCTGAAGATCAGGCTTTTATTGCTGCGCTCAATACGAGAACGGGTCGCCATTTCAGGCTCCCGACTGAAAGCGAAGTGGAGTACTCGATTCGCGGTCGCGCTCAGGGGGCGATTACGACTACGAGATATCATTTTGGAAATGACGGAAACGAAGTCCGTAACCGCGCTTGGGTCCATTCAAACTCAGGCAATCAAGCTCACGGCGTGCGGGAGCCTTTACCAGGTCGTACCCTCGATGATTCTCGGAACTCTTTTGGTCTGGTTCACGCGATAGGTAATGTTTGGGTCCGAAGTGCGGAGGGTGTGGTTCGGGGCGGTTCCTTCAACGCCGGCGATGATAACGCCCAGTCGTTCGTTCGGGGCGACGGTCTCGGCGAGAGCCGCTACGCTTTTATCGGCGCCCGCCTTGTCGAGGACCTGTAACTCTCGGCCCTCTTACCCTTTTACCCTGGGCCCCTGGTTTGGTTTTAGCTTCGGTCTCTAGGCTGGTCCGAGCTGTCCTGGCGAAGCGGAGCCGCCAGGCATGCCGGCCAGACTCGAGCCCGAAGCCTCGCATGAAGTCGGTTATGGCTGGTTCGAGAGCGTAAACTTGGGGGCGGAGCTCGGCCGTGCTTATTTTTGATCAGCCCTTCCTGACGGATGAATGTCATTCTTATTATTTATCTGATCATTTCGGAGTGATGACGACATTTCAGACTCAGTCTCAGCCAGACAATTCAGTCAGCAGTTCAGAACTTTAAGTAAAAGAAAAACGTGGGGAAAAACGTGGGGACGGAGCTCGGTTGCGCTTATTTTATAGAAACTCTAATTCTATTTATAGATTTATTAGGAAACATGAGTTCTAATAAGGGATATGTACACCCGAGTGTTTGATCCGCAAAGTCTGATCGAAAAGAACAGTTTTTTCTTGTTTGGTCCGCGAGGTACTGGCAAGTCGACGCTTGTCCGCGGAATGAAGGCAGCCTTCTACTATGACCTTCTCGAGCCCGGCACTTTTTTGCGCCTTTTGGAACGGCCGACTTTACTAGAAGAAGAGCTTGCTCATGCTCTATCAGGGCAAGTCGTGGTTTTGGATGAAATTCAAAAACTGCCTGGATTGCTCGATTCAGTCCAGCGGCTGATCGAAAACCAAAAACTCAAATTCATTCTCACGGGGAGTAGTGCTCGGAAATTGAAACGTCAAAGTGAGTCGAATCTCCTTGGAGGAAGGGTCTGGCAGGCTCACCTCTATCCTCTGACCTATCGCGAAATCAATGACTTTGACCTAACTCGTTACCTCAATCGAGGAGGAATACCCAAGATCTACCAATCAAAGTATTTTCTTGAGGACTTAAGAGCCTATGTAGGCGTTTACCTCAAAGAGGAGGTATTGGCTGAATCTTTGGTTAGAAAATTGGATCAATTTTCTAGATTTCTAGAGGTTACCGCTCTTCAGTCTGGTGAAGAGTTGTCGCTCGAAGGAATTGCTAGCGATTCACAAGTGAAGGCAAAAACTGTCGGTAATTATATCGAAATTTTAGAAGATACCCTCATTGGGTTTAGGCTCCAGTCATTCTGGAAGACGAAAAAACGGAAAGCCATCTCGCGATCAAAATTTTATCTCTTCGACCTGGGTGTGACCAACTACCTGGCGCGTCGACGCGATCTCTTACCTGGGAGCGAACTCTTTGGAAAGGCATTTGAGCAATTCATTGCTCTTGAAGTGCGGGCCTATATTTCTTATTTGCGAAAAGATCTCGAGTTATTTTATTGGCGGAGCGTTCATCATCAAGAGGTAGATCTGATCGTTCAAGACCTTCTCGCGATTGAGATCAAAGCGACCACAGCGGTTCAAGAAAAGCATTTAAATGGGTTAAAGGCTCTTCGAGAAGAAGAGTTGATTCAAAGTTACATTGTGGTTTCACAAGATCCAAAAATGAGAAAGCTCGATGGATTTACGGTTTATCCCTGGCAGGAGTTTTTAGATTTGTTATGGGGAGGGCATTGGTTTTGATCAAGCTTTTGGTTTTTGCGATGTAACGGATACTCAAGGGGAGCTTTAGGAGTGGTGACTGGATTTCAGACTCATTCGTGGTTCAGAACGAAATCCAGCGAATGGGTGCGCTGAGGGAGAGAAAAAAGTAGTTATAGGAAATTGAGACCTGACTTGGAATGGGTTGAGTCTCTGGGGATGAATAGTTAGAAAAAACGCCGTAGACCATTTCGAAGTTGAGCCAAAAGGGAGCGATCAGTTGCAAACCAGTGCCCATCTTAAATGCTGAACCGGCAAGGCCTACAGAATCTGTGATTCCTAGGCTGCGAAGGTAAGGGTTGGGCGAAATGGAGTTTAAAAAATTATAGCCGATCCAAAACCGCATAGGAGCTGCTGTTAGCTGAGCACCGAGAGTCATTCCGAGTTGGGTGTTGTTCCACGAAAGGTCTGAAGGATTTGAGGCTGAGATTTTTGGAAAAGTGACAAAATCGAGTCCTAGATAGTAAGTATCATCCCAAAAGACGGTCGAACGCCCCCCTAGGCCGATGCTTTGAGAGAAATCAAAAACGTCCACGGGTATATTTTGAGAGCTGATGGGTTGCGATGGATTGACCGTACCGTTAGCAACTTTGATATGTCCCCAGCCTGCAGTTCCGATGCTGGGCTCAATCTCGAAACTGACGCGAGCCGCGTGAGACACAGTTGACAAGCCGAGAAATAGGCCTAAAACGAGAAAGTTAGTAAAAATTGCAGGTGACTTGATCGTTTTCATTATTTCATTTTTATTAATGTTTTTATCAGTCCAAGGACCTCTAGAATGTCAAGGGAGCGCTTAGGGACAAGAGGAGCTGAGAGTTGCTGATGGCTCCTCCGGGGTTAGACGTGGCTGAACCTCCGGGGGCCGTAAAGGTAGAGTAAGAACTCGTGATCCATTCGGCAGTTAGATTAAAAACGAAAAGGACCGGGAGACCCGCACCTACTTTGATTGAATACCCGTTGAGAGTGGTTGAAGAAGTCCCTTGCAGCCAGTCCCACGGATTATATCCTAGCCAAGCTCGAAGCCCGATCAAAGGGAGTCGTACCCCTGCGACTAGTCCTAGTTTTGTGTTTGAGGCACCGTTAGCCATTACGGGTGCAGAGGCTAGAATGTTGAGTGCATTTCCGGCGTCTGTTTGCTTTACGAAAAGCGACGGTGAATAATTCCCATCTAAAGCTAAAAAAAGAAAATCCAAGACTTCAATCCCGGCACGGCCACCCAAAGAGAGCCCGCCAAAGCTGCTGTAAGAGCTGGTTGATCCAAAGTAAGTCCCGCTGCCAATGCTGGTTGCCCCCAAGACTCCATAACCAATATAGGGTTCGACTAGGTAATCGAAGGATGAGAGAGCGCGAGCAGGCTCAGCGGCCGCAAAAGTCCAGCTTGCGAACAGAAGGAGGGCTGATCTAAAAATTTTAGTTTTCATGGTGGCTTCCTTTTTGGGTGAATAGGCCGGACTCTGAGAATTTTCCACAACTTGATCTGGGAGTCAAATTTCTCCTGTCGAGGCGGGGGCAATTTTAGACTCGACTCTTAAGGACCAGTTTACCGTCAGGCAGAATCCAGGTATCGTGTTTTTATGAAAGAGAAAGCTAAAAATTTCCAGAAAACCGTTTTTGAGAATGGGCTCACCCTGGTTACAGAACGATTGACGGGGTTTAGGAGTCTGTCCCTCGGTGTTTGGGTCAAGACGGGCACCCGACACGAGACTTCAAAGTCGGCTGGAGTTTCCCACTTTTTGGAACATATGCTTTTTAAGGGGACCAAGACTCGGTCGGCCCTACAGATTGCAAAAGAGATTGATCAAGTCGGCGGAGAGTTTAACGCGTTTACTGCTCGCGAGCACACTTGTTTTCATCTTCTACTCCTCGATCAAGACTACCAACTGGGATTAGACATTTTAATCGATATTTTATTGAACTCAACATTCAAGCCGGACGAGTTCGAGCGAGAACGGAGGGTCATTCTCCAGGAAATATCAATGGTCGAAGAGTCCCCTGAAGAGCTCGCCTACGATATTTACTTTGAAAAAGTTTATGGCTCTCATGGTCTCGGCAAGCCAATCCTAGGTACCGAGCGAAGCGTCAAACAAATGCGGAGAGAGGACTTGATTGACTTTTTTCGCAGCCACTATCGCCCTGAACAGCTGATTATCTCTGTGGCGGGCGACATTTCTCATGAGACTGTGAAGAGGAAGCTTAAGGTCTTAACTCACGCTAAGTGGCCAGGACGAGGACCGACTTCTGCTCTGGCCCCAGTTCGCCAGAGTGCTGCTCCTCGAGTTCAGCCCGGTTCATGGTGGGTCAATCGGCCTACCGAGCAAGTTCACTTAATTTGGGGGGTCGAAGGTCCGCAGTTTGCCTCGCCCGATCGATTCGCCATATTTTTGCTCAATGTCTATCTTGGCGGAGGGATGAGTTCATCGCTCTTTCAGGAGATCCGCGAGAAAAATGGTCTAGCTTATACAGTTTACTCGAGTCTCTCACCATTTGTGGATTCGGGAGTGTTCTCTATCTATGCTGCCACTCAGCTCGAACAGGTTCCTTTGTGCTTAAGCTTAGTCGAGGAGTGTATTCAGAAAGTTAAAAAGAAGGGCTTATCTCGGAGTGACTTACGGATGATTCAAGATAACCTCAAAGGGACTATTCTGCTGTCGTCGGATTGTGTCGAGTCCCGAATGTCGAGTATTGCCAAGAATGAAATCTTCTTGGGGAGATACGTGTCAGTGAAGGAAGTCTGCAAAGAGGTTGAACGAGTCACTGCTCAGGACATTCAGCGAGTCGCCAACCAGCTTTTCTGCCAAGATAAGCGGAGTGTCTTTGCTCTTGGGCCGAAGCCGACTCCGAAGATCGCTCGAAAATTCGGATTATAGCGGGCTGCTGGCGATTTGCACCCTTACTGCTTTTTGCGTCGCATGAGAGCAAGCAAGAGAAGTGCTGCTGCTCCGCCACCAATCCATAGGATGTCGTCATTTTTCTTCGGCTTCTTGGTTACCACTTGATCAGAGCCCCCTTGCACGTTCATGTTTGTGCCAGGAAAAATGGTGTCGTTGCTGACACTCGTGGGGATCTGGGTGTTTTGGAAAAGACTCGTATTTTGAGGGGCGGCGTTAATCCCCCCAGTCTTTCGGAATACTTTCAGGGTTCGAACGAGATTTTCAAAGTCGTCGAGGTACTGCTGGTATTTAGCCTTGTTGACAGAGTAGGTAATGAGAGCGCCGATGTCTTGTTTAACTGTAGCTAAATAGCGAGTGTAAAATCCGGGGACTTCAGATTCTAAGTGCAGGGCATCTACCCATGCTTGGCCGTTGATGTTGATCGTTTTTGCGTATTTAGCTTCAGATTTTACGGGCTTACCTTGAGGACTGCTGAACGTTTTTGCAGACTTCAAATAAGTCAGATATTGATCTAGGCTGTCCTGGTCTCCCTTGAGTTTAGCGGCCAAGACAATGATCGCATCTTTTTTCTTTGCTTCGTTTGTGCTTTGACAAACCCACTCAGCGCCTTCAAGTGAGCACTGCCATTGTGGTGGTAGTTCAAATTCAGTGAATTGATTAGCAAACTTCATCGCAAAGCTGAGTCTAGGCGAAGCCACTGCCGACAACGTAATCAGAAGAGAAATTGAAAATCTCAATGCCCGATTCATACTCGCTCCTTGCGATGAGAATATAAAAGTCAGTGCTTTAATTTTAGTTTAATCTAGTTTGAGTCAATTCTAAAGAATTATTGAGTTAATTGCTCTATGGAATTAATTGCGGCATGATTTTGACGGGTAATAGCTTCACTTTCTCAAGAGAGCAATCCTCTGAAATCCAGTGGTCTTTATAATATTCTAAAACTTCTAAAGCAGATTCATGATTTCTTAAGTGGGTTACTCGAGCTCTTGCAATCGGATTTTTGGCTGCTTCGACTTTTGAAATGACATTAAATTCATCTCCGACTCGAATTCCTTCTTCGCTTCCTAGGTTGATTTTAATGAGCCCGAGCCGTTCATTGGTTTTGGTAATTTGGATTTCTGCTGAGGTATCGAGAAGAGGGGGATTAACAGGCTGCCCGCTGGATCCCACGCCTGCTTCTGTCATGGGGGGAGTTGAACTGCTCTCTTTCCCTTGAAGTGGAAGTTGAAATTGGACTCCCATGCCGGTGAGCTGGGGAGACATTTGACCCCAGATCGATTTTGTGGCTGAAATCGCTAGAGAAGTTTGATTGCTCCATCGATAGCCTAACTGTACTTTGCCCTGAATCCAGGATGGGTTCATGGCCCCCGAGATGAGGCTGGAGTCTCGACCTAGGTTTTCTCGAAAAAATGCGGGTGAGTAGGAGTGAGGATCGGACTTAAGCGAGCTGACTCCGGACAAAGCGACTTCGAGTTCGATGCGGCTGGGATGGGACTTGAAGAGGGCGCCGACTTGCCAGGGAATCGCCGCCGAGTAGTATCCGGTTCGGTAGGTGAGCCCGGCCCCGATCCAAAGGTTGAGATCAAGTTTCCTGCTTGGAAAGGCGAGGTAGCTGAGGAACCCCCCTCCGGTGATGTCTAGGCTGCCGTCCCCGAGGGTAAGGTCGTGAGGTTCTGGCTGATAGGTGGGAAAATCGACCTGGAATTGGGCCCTTGCTTGCACTTTTTCAAAAGCCTTAAACTGATTTTGGACCCCGATCGTCTGGTCCGCAAATCCAATTCGACCACCTGCTTGGGCTGGGGATTGGCTCCGAATGCCACTGAGACTCATTCGTCCGAAAGTAGACCACGCTTCTCCTAGTGGATGCGCAACGCTCAGGTCTGTGACGAGTCGCTGGTAATTGAGTCCGTTGGGTTGGATCGGATTGCCAAATCGATTCCAGTTTGCTTGTGAAGAGAGGTAATGAAATCGGGCTCGAAGTTCTGGAGCCGTGCCAGAAATTAAGTGAGGCGCCCAAGGGTGGAGAATGAGGTTACTGGAGGCGATGGATAACCCAAAGAAACCCGAACTGAGGCCGATAGCTAAGCTCAGGAGAATCACTTTCATGGAGCGAGGGGGGGTGGATGCGCAGTTCATTTTAAGTCGCCTTGGGTCATTTGTGAGACGCTCAGAGTGGGGATACGAAGCAGCTGGTCACTGGCGAAATGGCTCTTAACCTACTGAAATTAAATAATTTTTTGCAGAATTGAAAAAAAAGGGAACGAGTAGCTAAGCGTTGCATAGGCACGAGTAAAGGCATTTTTTGTGCCGATTGAAGCGCCTGTTGAGCATCCCTTGATGATCGGGGACTAAAGGTGTACGGTAATGATCAATATGACACTCTACAAACAAGCTCTTGAATATCATTCCACCGGTCGAAAAGGAAAAATCGAAGTCATCCCCTCCAAGCCGGTGGCTACGCAGCATGACCTCTCCTTGGCCTATTCGCCTGGCGTAGCTGAACCCTGTCGGATGATCGCTGAAAAAGAAGAGCTTTGCTATGAATACACCGCTAAGGGCAACCTCGTTGCAGTGCTCTCGAATGGCACAGCAGTTTTGGGTTTGGGCGATATCGGCCCTGCAGCTGCTAAGCCGGTGATGGAAGGAAAAGGCGTTCTATTTAAAAAGTTTGCTGATATCGACGTTTTCGATATTGAGCTGAACGCCAAGAACCCCGATGATGTGATCCGGGCGTGCGAAATGCTGGAGCCCACCTTTGGCGGAATTAATCTTGAAGATATTAAAGCCCCTGAGTGCTTTTATATTGAAGAGGAACTCAAGAAGCGTCTCAAAATCCCGGTATTTCACGATGATCAACACGGGACAGCAGTGATCAGCGGAGCTGCGTTTTTGAATGCGCTCGAAATCGTTGGAAAAAAAATCGAACAAGTACGAGTGGTATTCTGTGGCGGTGGCGCTGCTGCGATTGCGTGCGCCAATTTGTACCTTCACTTAGGCGTGAAAAAAGAGAATATCCTCATGACAGACTCCAAGGGAGTCATCTATGTGGGTCGTAAAGAGGGGATGAATCCTTATAAAGAGCGATTTGCAGTTGAAACCGATCGCCGCACAGTGGCTCAGGCCCTTGAGGGAGCTGACGCGTTTGTTGGTGTTTCGGTCAAGGATGGAATCTCCGCCGAGATGGTCAAGAAGATGGCCCCTAATCCAATTATTTTTGCTATGGCCAACCCGGATCCAGAGGTTTTGCCAGAAGAAGTTCTCAAGGTCAGGCCCGATGCGATTATGGCGACAGGTCGATCCGATTATCCTAATCAAGTGAACAACGTCTTAGGGTTTCCTTTTATTTTTCGTGGAGCATTGGACACGATGTCTACTGCAATCAATGAAGAAATGAAAATGGCCGCTGTGAAAGCTTTGGCTCAACTCGCGAAACAAGACGTACCGGAGAGTGTTTCTCGCGCCTATGGTGGCCAGAAGTTTAAATTTGGTAGAGAATACTTGATTCCTAAGCCATTTGATCGTCGTGCGCTCCTTTGGGTTGCTCCTGCCGTAGCAGAGGCAGCTATGAGATCGGGTGTAGCTCGTAAAAATGTCGATCTCATTCATTATCGTGAAAGTTTGGAAACTCTTCTTGGTTCGACCTACACCGTGATGCGTGGAATTAAAAAGCGAATTCAGGGCGATTTAACAGGTGGGAAAGAACGCCCCACCATCGTTTTTCCTGAGGGCGAAAATCCGAAGATTCTCAAGGCCGCAGCCATTATTCGAGAAGAAGGAATCGCGGAACCGATTCTCTTGGGACACGAGGAAATCGTCGAGAAACTCAAAGAAGAGCTCGGGCTCGAAGCGGGTCTTAAGGATATTCGTGTGATTCGTCCATCAACGAGTCCTCACTTGGATGAGTACTCACAGGTCTATTTTGAAAAGCGCAAACGCAAGGGTGCAACCTATGCTCTGGCTCATAATTACATGAGGCAGACCAACTACTTTGGCGCCATGATGGTGGAGCAGGGGCATGCTGACGGCCTTCTCAATGGAATTTCTCAAAGCTATCCAGAAGCGTTGAGGCCTGCAATGCAAGTCATTGGGGCAAAGCCAGGCTCCCGCCTTGTCGGAGTCTACATGATGATTTTCCCTAAACGGGTTCTCTGGTTTGCAGATACGACTGTAAATATTCAGCCTAGTTCGGAAGAATTGGCTGATATTGCGATTCAAACCGCAGCCATGGCTCGTAGTTTTATGGTGCAAGAGCCTCGAGTGGCCATGTTATCGTTCTCGAACTTTGGATCCAATTTGCATCCCAATACGCTCAAGGTTCGTGAGGCCACCGCAATCATTAAGCGCCGTGAACCAGGCTTAATTGTGGATGGTGAAATGCAGGCAGATACTGCGCTCAATCCTGAGATTTCAGCAACATCCTTCCCGTTCAATCAAGTGCCGGGCAATGCGAATATCTTGATTTTTCCGGATCTCGAATCGGGCAATATTGCTTACAAGCTCATGTCTAAGATGAGTTCTGCTGAGGCCATTGGGCCAATCTTAGCGGGAATGAATAAACCCGTTTTTGTTCTTCAGCAAAATTCTGATGTGAATGACGTAGTGAACATGGCTGCGATTACCGCTATGGAAATTCAGCTCAGGAAAAAGGAAGGAAAAACCGTTCATGCCTAAGAAAATCATTCTCACTCAAAATGCACCCCAACCCATTGGGCCCTATAGCCAAGCGGTGAGTGCGGGCGGACTTGTTTTTTGCTCAGGCCAAATCCCACTCGATCCTACCACCGGGCAAATCGTGTCCCAAGAGATCGGTGCCCAAACTCAGAAGGTGATGGAAAACCTCCAGGCCGTTCTTCAGGCTGCTGGCTGCTCTTGGGAAAACGTGGTTAAAACTACGATTTTTCTTAAGTCGATGAACGACTTTCCCAAGGTCAATGAGGTCTACGGGGCTTACTTTTCTGTTAATCCTCCTGCGCGGTCTACCGTCGAAGTGGCTCGGCTCCCTAAGGATGTGCTGGTCGAGATTGAGATGATTGCCCAGGGCGGCGCATAGCACTGGGAGAGCCTAGTGTTGTTTGAGCCGGGACCTGCGATACTCTTGAGGTAGCCGAAACCACGGTAAACGTGGCTTGACGTGGTGTAAGTGATGATACGCTCCAAAGTGAAAGCAGCTGACTAAAGAACTTAAGTAAGGCTGAATTGAATTGCGGGCGTGGTGTCGATCCTGAAAAGGGTGTTTGCCTGAGCGGTGCGGGCGATAGGTTCCGAAGTAAAAGAGCTGGATTGCGCTCAAAGCACTTGGAGCTGCCCAGAACAACAAAACGTTAGGTTCCCTGAATCGAAAACCATGCATCAGAATTTGCGAGACGGTTGTCATCCATAAAAGTTGGGGAATGCTCAGGTAATGAGAAAAAAACCGGAGCATCCAGCTAAAAAATCTGGGTGGGTTTTGCTCAGTGGAGTGGAAATCCGGGTCTTTCTCTGAACCGACAAAGGCGTGATGATCATTATGTTTGGTGATCATCGCATCAAAGAAAAAACCGGCGTAGAGAAAAGCTGCGGTTCGGCCGATCCAACGATTGATTCGAGGATGATTCGGTGCCACCGTACCATGACAGGCATCGTGGCTCGTGACAAAAAGCCCAACGCATAGAAATTGAATCCATGCGAACCATCCAAGATTTTTAATGAAATCGAGAGCAGAATAAATTTCCAGGTGAGTGAGCACATAGCCTACGCTCAAACACCAAGTTAGTATGATTCCAGCTCCCATTAAAAGTCCCATGCATCTTAGACGTTATCAAATCAGACACAAAACTCCAGGCATTCCCGTCCTGAGTTTGCTCAGCAGTGGATTGGGATTTTCATTGATTCAAGCAGTCTCGCCAGTTACGATTCGGGTATCATGATTTTTCTCATTTTTATTAATTTAATCTCCATTTTCGGGTACGCGACTTTTGGAATGCACCCAGAACTACTCGTAAAATTTGAATGGGCGCCGCCGATTTTTGCCGCATCCTATTCATTTTTTGCTCAGCTCCAGGTCGCAGTTGGATTTGGGATTATGGCTTGGGAGTGTCAAAAGGCTTTTAAATGGGGTTGGCTCAAGTATTTGCTGGCTGCGGCAGTAATTAGCTTTGCCATGGAATTTCTGGGAACTACTTTTGGGATCCCATTTGGAAAATACTCCTACACATCCCTTCTCGGGTGGAAGATTGCCGGTCAAGTGCCGCTACTGATTCCTCTGAGTTGGTTTTTTATGTCCCTGCCCAGTCATTGGATCGCTGACCTCTTGCTCGGGTCCTCTACTTCACCCTGGAGACGCGTTTTTCTTGGGTCATTTCTGCTCATGACATGGGACTTTACTCTAGACCCTGCCATGAGTCATTTGACACCCTTTTGGCTCTGGGAAAGTGCAGGTTCAACTCTTCTGAATATGCCGATTTGGAATCTGGGAGGATGGTTTTTTACAGGGGCCCTCATTCTTTCGGCCTTTGAGTTCATTCAGTTTCCTCGATCCCAACGGTGGTCTCACTCTCATTTTCCGCTGAAGTTCTATTTCGCAAATCTTTTGCTCCCTCTGGGTCTAGCTCTTGTCGCGCAGCTTTGGGTTTCGATTTTCGCAACTCTCGTCGTAATTCTGGGTTGCTACAGCCTTGCTCGTTCGACCAGAGGGCTTAGGTCTCTACGGACACCTTCATGAAGGGACAGCACTCTCCCTTCTTTCGGGGGCTTTTAGATTTCTATCTCCAATTGAAATTTAAAAAGGGGTTTCAAGATGTTTTCTTTGAAATCGAGCAAACAAAAAAACAGTTGAACCCCTCACTCCCGATCTTGTTCGTCTCCAATCATGTGAGTTGGTGGGATGGATTTTTTATTTCAGAACTCCAAAAAAAATTGGTGCCAAGGTCTAGTCACTTTACAGTGATGCTGGAGAGTGAGCTTAAAAAGTTCCCTTTTTTTCGCAAAATAGGTGCAGTAGGGCTAATTCCAAATGATTCGTTCAGCGTGGCTCGGTCGTTTTTGGAGCTTCGTCGTCTCCGTCGATCTTTAGGAGCCTTCAGCATGGCATTCTTTCCTCAGGGGGAGATCAGGCCTCAGCAGCATCGTCCTCTTGGATTTCAAAAAGGTTTAGATACACTGATTCGCCTCCTTCATCCGATTCAGGTAATTCCGGTAGCATTGCACATTGAGCCCATGAAAACTCCCAAGCCATCCGCATGGATTCGGACAGGTCGATTGCGAAGGAGTGATCAAGAACAGATTAAAATGGATGCATTGGAGGATGAGATCCTCAAGCTGTTAAAAATTCCTGGTCTTTATGATTCCTCTGATACCTTTGATCAAAAAAACATCCAGGAGAGCTCTGTTTGATTGGTTCTGCGGCTATTATTTTCTTGTTTCTTCTTTGCTCCATGGGAGTTTTTAATTTTTTCACTGCAATACGTCTCGAAGACTTCGACGGGTACCCGTCGATCTCCTCTGAAACAGTCAGCATACTGATCCCTGCTCGAAATGAAGAGCAAAACCTACCGAAACTTTTGCAGAGTCTCACTCACTCCTCGTTTCATCCGAAAGAGATTTTAGTGCTCGACGACCAGTCTGAGGACCGTACTTACGAGGTTGCCCAAAGAACACTTTCAGAGGGGAAAATTCCATTCAGAGTCATTCGGGGCAGGGCGTGGAATTTGTCGTCAGGATTAACGGGGAAAAATCACGCCTGTCAGCAGCTTGCAGAGCTTGCGAGTGGAGAGATTCTTTTATTTTGTGACGCGGATGTAGTGGTCAGTCAGCAAGCCGTGGGTAGAACGGTTTCTGTGCTGAATCAATATCCTCAAGCGAGCGGCGTCACTGGATTTCCAAGTCAAAACGCGATTGGGATTCGGGAGAAATTGGTTCTTCCTTGGGTCGTTCAGATTCCTATAGTTTTGTCGGTTCCTTTGGCATGGTCCTGGCGGATGCCTTTCGTTTCTCTTCAAATCGCTAATGGCCAGTGGATAGCTATTCGGAAAAAGGCTTATGAAAAATTAGGGGGACACCGCGCTTTGGGGTCAGAGGTTTTGGACGATGTAGTCCTTGCTCGGAAGTTCGCCAAAATGAAGTGTGCCCCGATCATTCCGGTTGTTGCCGCGCACGACATTCGAGTTACTATGTACTCGAGCTGGGCAGGTTTAGTGGAGGGCTTTTCTAAGAACTTGATCCCTCTCTTTGGAGGCACGATTCCAAGGTTTCTGATCTTACTGGTTTGGATGAATTTCCTGTTTTTCTCACCGATTTGGCTCTTGGTATTGAACTGGCAAGCTGCTGTGCTGAGCTTCTGTTTGATCCTGATCTGCCGAGTTGTTACAGCTAGAGTCTTTAGGGCGCCTATTTGGGATGCCGTAAGTCACTTTAAATCGATTATTTTTTTAGACTTTTTAGCCGCAAAGATTATTTATAAAAACTTAACCCAACAGGTGAGTTGGAAAGGACGACGGTTAAACTCTGGATCTGATGAAGCTAGTTAAATCGAGAATTCCATTCATTTTGGCATCTGCCACGACGCTTTGTTTGAGGGGTGATGCTCAGTATTTCATTCCATTAGTAGGCCTTGTCACAGTTGGAATTACGCATGGATCGGTAGATCATGAATTGGATCCTTCCTCTAGCGATTCTCGGCTCCTGTTTTTTTCAGTCTATCTCATTGGGATTGCTTCTTATGCACTCCTCTGGGTAGCTAATTCTAAGATCGCTTTGATTGTTTTTATTGTTTATTCTGCGGCTCATTTTGGTGAGTGTCAATGGAAGCAAGTTTACAAGAAGACTCCGAGGAGTAGTCTTCATAGACCCATGGCATGGTTGTGGGGACTGTTTGCGGTGGGTTTTTCACCGCTTTACCATTGGGAGGAAACAGGTCCTATCCTCAACTTGCTCATCGGCAGTCCTGCTCGATTTTCTTCGTGGACGCTCGCTAGTGCTCAGCTCCTTAGTTTTGCGCTGTTAGGAATGGGTTTAGTGGGGAGCTTAGCCTCGAAACCTCAAGAGGACTGGGCAGATGCTCTGATTTCATCTTTGATGCTCGCTTGGTTTTTAGTCGCACTCCCTTTGCTTCCTGGATTTTTATGCTTTTTTGCCTTCTGGCATTCGTGGGATTCGATTACCCATCAGCTTCAAGCGAAGAATTGGAGTTTATTGGAGTATTTTAAGAAGGGGTTCTTATTTACGTTCGTTTCCTGGGTAGGCATTTTCGGGCTTATTTTTGTTCTCAATCATTTTGGAAGGCTGGCTAACTTCTGGTCTGCTTTATTTATGACCTTGGGGGCGCTCACTGTTTCCCATTCCCAAGCAATCAAACGCTTTTATGGTGCCATCAAATAAAAAAGCCCGGCGCACTCAGTGAGTGAGCCGGGCTTGAGACTTGAAAGAACTAAATTAGTGCGCGCCTTTTGGTAAAGTGCCGTCAGCTTCGGATTTAGCATAGGCAATCCAGTAGATCATGACACCGTAGAATGCTTTTGCCAAAACGTCGGCAACCGCATAACCCACTTGAACCCCCACTAAGGAGGCTTCGTGAGAAATTCCCATCATTGGGAACATGTAAGTGATTGGGTAGAAGCCCCAAGTTGCCAAGAGCAACAAGCGAATGTTTTTCATCAGAACTTGAACATGGGGGGGTTGATTTGGGATGGTTGCACCCAATTTTCCCCATAGTACTGATAAAATGTAGATGAAGGGGAGGGTGCTTAAAGTACCCCAGACCGCGCGAGTGGTCATATCACTGGAGATTTCGCCAGGATAACCCAAGATAATCATTAAAAAAGCTGCGATAGCTAATTTGCCGAAAAGGCCTTCTCGTTCAGATTTAGCAAGATTGAGAACCGCAACCAGTTCGATCAAGAGGAGTGGTACTGTCAAAAGCCAATCCACGTAACGATAGGCGTCATTAAAGGGCTTTCCTGAGGCCATATACATGCCGTTGTTCAGGGTGAACGCTTCTTCCCAACTATTGAAAATTCGGAAGTAGTGGTAGCCGGCAATTGCTACTACGACTGACGAGATGAGGAGCGCTGGACGATATTTTTCACCCACTTGAGTTCTTGCACCAGTGAAAAAAATGAAAGCCGCGAACATCGCGGCAATCGTGAAGGACAACACGTTGTAAACCAGCATAAACTGGGACGTTGTCAGCTGAATCATAAGATTCGCCTTTCTGGACTTTTAACGGTCCTTTGAATTTTTTTCATTCGCTTGAACTCGGTAACTTGATTTACCCCGAGCAAGCGTATGATTTTTTCTCAGCTTTTTTTAGTACTGCAGTTCAAATGATATTGTTTAATTAATGAATCATCAAATATTAAATAATTTAAAAGTCATTTAATATAACGCTCCGCGGCACTTAGCTGAGTGAAGCAAGTCTTAAATCTCAAATATTTGTTTTGAACGAGTGGCTTTGAGGTGAATTGGGCAAGCGCGCAAAATGGCGGACATACAAAGTCGGTTAAGGGCGTTTCTAGTGAAAGCAGTACCAGAGCTTCAAGCTAAGGCTGAAGACTAAAAAGGGAGGGCCTATTAACTATTTAGAATGAGTGAAATGAGGTGGGGCTCAGTCAGCGGTAGATTTAAAATAGATAGCTCCGACCCAAATTTACTTTGGGCCGGAGCTTAAAATCTAATTTGACTCGCTGCTTAAAAACTAAGCAGTCTGAGTTTCAGGCTTCCAAGTCCGTTTCACGGGACGGGTCACAACACCCGTACGGATGCAACGTGTGCAAACGCGAACGGTTTCAGTATTCCCGTTGATGACGGCCTTCATCTTCTTGAGATTGGGGAGCCATCGGGTCCGGGTTTTGATGTTGGAGTGGGAAACCAGGTTTCCGGTGGTTGGGCCTTTTTCACAATATTCACAAAAACGTGCCATAGTAACAATCTCCTTAAGATGACCTTGCGAGCCGATTACCCTAGTAGAAACCTTTCGCTTTTGCAAGTTCGAAAAGACATGTTACCACTAAACAGGACATGTATTTATACCAAAAACCCCGTTTGAGCCGTGTTTCCCTGTTTTTGCTCCGGGCCTGGATGGCCCTAGGTGGGTTTTTTGCAGTTTTTATAGTTCTGGCCTTTTTCCTGGCAGGAGAGATTTACGATTATCAGGACTCCGTTGCGCGCGGAGGGCTTCCGCCGGTGGACGCAATTGTGTGTCTGGCGGGAGGGAGAGGGCGGATTAGTCTTGCTGCGGATGTCTGGCTACAATACTGGGAAACGGCCCAAACTCAATCGGTGCCACAATCAGGGGGGGGCGTCCCCACTCTCTATCTAGCTGGAATGGGTCCCCAGGCTCACTGGGGACAGGTTGCGAAGCAGTTCAGGCCTCAGGTTCAAAAGGTCATTCTTCCTGAAAATGTCCTCATTGAGAATGAAAGCTCTAATACGGTGGCTAATGCGGTTTGGTTGGCTGATTACGCCAAAAAGCACCATTGGAGGCACATTCTACTGATGACCTCTACCTATCATATGAAGCGGGCTCAGTTAATCTTTCATAGGGTTCTGGTGAACCGACCTGATGGGATTGAGTTGGATACTCTCTCTGTTTTTCAAGATCCCTTTAGCGCCTATCACTGGAGGCACGAGTCGATCGGCGTTCGCGTCACTCTTTTAGAGTACGTAAAGTGGCTCTACTACAGTTTGATTTGGTCCGGCGACTAATTAAGGCTTAGCGAAAACGATACCGTGGGATTTCACTTGCGCCATCAGGGCGTGGACCGCTTTAGAGCGATGGGAAATCTGGTTTTTCTCTGCATCCGTCATTTCGGCGAGGGTTTGATTTTTGCCCGTTGGGATAAAGATTGGATCGTATCCAAAGCCATGAGTTCCACTAGGCGCTTCTGCGATTGTGCCTTCCATGGTGCCTGTTGCATGGATTAAAATGCCTTCAATGATCAGAGCGAGTGTGCAGGTGAAAAGTGCTGAGCGGTTCTCTTGCCCTTGCAGTTCCTTGAGGAGAAGCTCGATATTGGCTTCATCCTGAGACTTTTTGGGCTGTGGAGGGGCGTACCGATGGCTTCGTACTCCAGGACGGCCTTGCAAGGCGCGGACTTCTAATCCGGAGTCATCTCCCAAGGTGGGGTAGTGACAGCCTTGATTAATTAATCTTGCTTTGGCAACTGCGTTTTCTAGGTAGTTCTCATGGGTTTCTACTCGTCGCAATCCCTCTGGATTGCGAATCAGTTTTTCAACTGGAATCAGGGAAATCCCAGGATAAGCTCCTAACAGAGCTTGGAACTCTTCAAATTTATGACGATTCAAGGATGCTAAAACCAATTGATTTGAAAGTCGCATAAGGGAGTCTTAACACAGGCCTTTGGTTTGGCTCAAGTGATCTGTCGGAATGTTACTGATAGATCACTTCATAAGCATAGTTCGACAGATGAGGGATGTCAGAGACCTGGATGGTTTGTGATTCGATCCACGGAGTAAACATGCGGACCGCGACTGCTTGAAGGTCAAGATTGGAGGTGCTATCTGTGCCTCCACACTGAGAGCTGTCCCTATAGCACTGGTAAATTGCCTCGAGTGATGGTGCGCAATCCCCTTGAAATTGGTAGATGATTTGAACCGTGAGTTGCAGACTACCAGAAAGACGGTAGTGATTGCCTGTTGGGTTGGGAATGTTTGAGTCCTTCGTGATTTTTCCTGATTCACCCACTTGCAAATACCTCTTGCAGTTCGGATCTAGCCAAAGAGTTTGAGGTGAAGTTGAAGAATTGTAGGTGAGATTCATGTAGCGGTCCACAGTCACGGGAAAACCATCAGTTCCTGTCGGAGAAGCAAGGATTGCCGCCCCTGTATTCGCGTCCTGTAAGAGTAAGGCCACGGGGTTGGTGATTCGCTGCGAGAGTAAATTTGGAATGAGACTGGTCGATGCTGCTCTTTCGATCGTATTGGTGAAGGTCGCATAAAACTTGAGGGACTGAGGCTCTGTGACATAAAAGCCACTCACTCCGTCGCTGGATGATTGACTGAGGTTTGCGTTTTGGTTTGTCGCTCCCGGGATGCGGTAGTTTCCTAAATAGCAGCCCGACAATGATAACGTTAAAATCGTAACGAAGGTTCGATTGAGCTTCATCATGTTGGCTTCTCGGTAAAATCCGCAACAGACTCAAGGCATAGAATTCATTGCGGGTGAAGGGGGGCCTGCGATAGGGTGAATCTATGGTTTTTCGCAGTTTGATCTGGGGCAGTGGGTTAGTTGTGATGAGTTTTTTCGCTATCTTGGGCGGATGTACTTCGAAGAAAGCCTCTGGGTTATCGAATACCCGATTTGTAAACTTGGCTATTTGGTCCAACTATATTCCTCAAGAATTGATCCGCGAGTTTGAGCAAAAGCAGGGAGTTCAGATTCGCGTGTCTAATTACTCCTCTAATGAGGAGTTGATGGCTAAGTTACAGACGGGGGCGTCTGAGTATGATGTGATTGTCCCGTCAGACTATATGGTTTTTGCGATGATTCAGTTGGGCTTACTCAAAGAGTTGGATTACGCCCTTCTGAAAAATACAAAATCACTCGATCCCAGATTTTTGAAAAAATCATATGATCCGGAGAATCAGTACTCACTTCCTTACGACTGGGGCACTACTGGGATTGCGATCGATCACTCTCAATATCCTGGGATGATTCAAACCTGGAAGGAGCTTTTTGAGAAGCCCGATTTAGCAGGAAAAATCTCGCTCTTGGATGATTCTCGTGAGGTGATTGGAGCAGCTCTGAAATCCTTGGGCTACAGCTTGAACTCTGCTGATCCTGTTCAACTGAATCAAGCCAAAGAACTGCTTTTTAAATCCAAGACTCGAGTGAAAGCTTTCACCTCGGAGCCACTCACCCCTCTTTTAAGTCGAGAGATCGCCGTTGCTCAGATCTTTATGAGCGATGCGCTTCAGGCTCGAGCGATGCGGGGGGGAGATATTGAGTACCTAGTCCCCAAAGAGGGAGGGACGCTTTGGATTGATCATCTTGCGATTCCCAAAAATGCCAAACATTTGAAAGAGGCTTATCTCTTGGTAGATTTTCTCTTGGAGCCTAAATCGAATGCCGAGACGGTGAAGCGAGTTTGGGTGGGTCCCGCAAATCGGGATGCTGCTCAGCTTTTGCCGAGCGAACTCCGTAGGAATTTCTTGCTTTTCCCTCCCTCTGCCTTTTTTTCTAGGTGCGAAATGATCCAGGATTTGGGGCCAGCTCTGGCTGTTTGGGATCGCCTCTGGACTGAATTTAAAGCCCAATAAAGTTCAAGATTCCTATTTATTTCAGTCACTTCAAAAAGTTGATTTTTTGAATCAAACTAAAGTCAGACTAATTTGATAGTGTATAAGTAATTGAATTCAAACGAAAATTTTTTAAAGTCGGCAAAAATTGCTCCGATGAGTCCTTTGTAGGTCATGCATGGAATGCCCACCTACTCACTCAAGGAGGAATAAAAAATGACATTACCAGGAGGATAAAATGGGTTTACGTATCAATACAAATATTCAATCGTTGACTGCACAGCGGAATTTGGCGACGAACGGAGAAAAGCAAAAGATGAGCTTGGATCGTCTTGCTTCCGGCCAAAGAATTAATAAAGCAGGAGACGATGCTGCTGGCTTAGCAATCAGCGAAAAGTTGAAGGCCGAAATTCGAAGTATGAAACAGGCTCAACGAAATGCAAACGACGGTGTGAGCTTAATTCAAGTTGCTGAAGGCGCGATGAGCGAGGTCAGCAATATCTTAGTCCGACTCAGAGAGTTATCGATCCAATCCGCTTCCGATACGGTAGGCGATACGGAGCGAGGATTTCTGAATAAGGAAGTAGTGCAGCTGAAAGAAGAAATTCAGCGAATCACTAACTCGACCGAATACGACGGTACCAAACTTTTGGACGGAACCTCTCCGGTTCTTGAGTTCCAAGTAGGTACTAAAAACAACCCGATGAATGATCGTTTTGTTTTCGATACTCAATCACTCACTACTACGATGAACGTTCTTGGGATTGAAGGTGTGACGGCTGATACCAAAGCCAATGCTCAGGCGAACTTGGGAATGCTGGATAATGCGATTCAGCACCTCAGCGGTAATCGTTCGACCTTGGGTGCGCTCCAAAATCGCATGCAGTCGACCATCAACAATTTGGGCATCTACAAAGAAAACCTAGAAGCTGCGAACAGCCGAATTCGAGATACCGATATGGCCGAAGAGTCCAGTGAGCTGACTAAAGCCAATATCTTGAACCAGGCTACCATGGCGGTTCTGGCTCAGGCGAATCAGACGCCCCAGTTGGCGCTTAAGCTTCTCAGCTAGTCTTAGTTCTTGTTCTTTGGCAAAAAAGGCTCTATAAGAGCCGTCTATGTCAGAGACTACTGAAGCCTACTGTGTGAAGTGTAAAGCAAAACGTTCGATGAAGGACGGTCAGCGAGTGACCATGAAGAATGGTAAGGAAGCGATGCAGGGGAAGTGCGAAACCTGCGGCACGGGGATGTATAAAATCATGCCCAAGAAGTCTTCCTAATTTGAATAGCGCGCAACTCGATTAGTTTTTTAATGAGTGAAATTCGTTTTTTCCCTATTCAGCACCCTGACTACCGGTATCCGGCGTCAAAGAATCCTTACTGGGGTAAGTTGCAAGGCCTGGGCAACCAGGTTTACAGCGACCAACAGACTGAAGATTTTCGAGGACGAATCGGCCAGCTCTTCCCTCATGATCCACAGGGAGCACTTACTGTGGAAATTGGGTGTAATGCAGGTCACGTCATCGTCGAGTCGGCTCATCAGAATCCGGGGCAGAACTTTATCGGCATCGACTGGAAGTTTAAACCCATCTTCCGGGGTGTTGAGAAAGCTGCCAAAAAGGGCCTGAAAAACCTCGTGTTCTTCAGGGCTCATGCTGAACGACTCGCCTTTATGTTTGGCCCAGGTGAATTGGATCGACTGAATCTTTACTTTCCAGATCCGTGGGCTAAAAAAGCCCAGCTCAAAAATCGTTTTTTTACTGCTGAAAGACTTAAGATGATTGCCCCCTTGATGAAATCGGGGGGCATTTTTCATATTAAGACTGACCATCGCGGTTATTTCGATTGGATGGTTGAGGCAGTCAATCAGAGCCTTGATCAGTGGGAAATTCTTAGCATCAGTGAGGATTTACACCGCCATCACCCAGCCCCGCATCTTCTTGATTTCCCAGACGTGACTTTATTTGAGAAACTCTTTATTCAGGATCGTCTTCCGATTCACGAGATTAAGCTTAAGATAAGATAGAGATCAAGTTTCGCTGGTTGATTTGCTCTTCTAGGGTGCGCAATAGCGCTACAGCGCGAGGAGAGAGACCGCCAGGTGGGCCGGATCTAGCCTAGTTGCGCCTGCTTGGTGGAAGGTAGTTTATATAAAATGCCTTGACAGGTGATTTTATCCGGATAAAGTTACCTCATGGGTAAATTTATCTTAAATCGCCACATTTCGTTGAATCTCCCCCAAGATCGGTCCGCTTTTCTTTGGGGCCCGCGCAAATGCGGAAAGTCCTGGTGGCTCAATCATCAATGGATACCACAACAAAACCGGTCGGTCGTCTTGCTTGATTTGTTGAAGACAGATGTTTTGGCTGAATATGTGGTTCGCCCTAGTCTTTTGCGAGAACGGTTCGATCGGTTTCAGGGCGTGATTGTGATTGATGAAATTCAAAAAATCCCAGGTCTACTGGATGAGATTCATTGGCTGATTGAAAATCGAGGAGTTTCTTTTCTATTAACGGGTTCGAGTGCTCGTAAATTAAAAAAGTCCCATGCCAATCTCCTCGGAGGCAGAGCCTGGCGAAGGGTGATGGTGCCTCTTTCGTTGAGCGAAATTAAGGGCGCCGATTTGTCAGAAATCATCAGAACAGGCTTGCTGCCTCCTCACTTTTTATCTTCTCACCCGATTGAGGACTTGAGGGCTTATGTGAATGACTACCTGAAAGAAGAGATCATTGATGAGGCGTTGGTGCAAAATGTGCCGGCATTTTCCGAGTTTTTAAGGGTTGCGGCGCTGACGAGTAGTGAGTTGTTAGATTATACGAATGTCGCAAGTGAAACGGGTGTTTCTGCAAAAGTGGTCCGTAGTTATTTTGATATTCTTGAGCAGACCTTTCTTGGATTCAGAGTTCCTTGCTGGAAGAAGTCCAAGACGCGGAGAATGATTCTTACAGATAAATTTTATCTTTTTGATGTCGGGGTAACTCAATTTCTTTCAAGAAGAAGCTCAAACCCCGGTACTCCAGAGTTTGGTAAAGCATTTGAACAATTGATATTAATGGAGCTCAGAGCCTATCAAGCTTACAAGGATCCTGAGTTGCCCATTAGTTTTTGGCGAACCAGTACTGGCCAGGAAGTTGATTTCCTATTGGGCGAAAAAGACCTCGCAATTGAAATCAAGGCATCGACGCGACTGAGGCAAGCTGATCTGTCTTCTTTAGCTGCTCTCGCTGAGGATGGAGCTGTTAAGCGACGCATTGTGGTGTCTCTCGAGCGTGAGCAGCGGCAGTTTTTAGATCCTCCTTATCGAGGAATAGAAATTTGGCCTTGGCAGGAATTTGTTGCGGCGCTCTGGAGCGGCGAGTTTTTTTGAAAATTCCCGGGGACAGGGCAAAACTAACTCTTTTCAGGTACAACGGCCCTAAGCCGCGCGTCCAGCGCGGCGGGGACGTTTAAGAGCGGAGCCTGATCTGTAAGCAAGAATTCTTGCTACATTCTCCAAACCCTTCCGAGCTATGACACGCCCTGCATTAATGTCTGCATGTGTCCTGTTTCCACAGGCGGTACACTTAAATACCGATTTCACTCGACTCTCAGAATCGCAATGCTGACACTGAGCGCAGGTCTGAGAGGTTTTCGGGGGAAAGACT
>CANCQK010000002.1 GCA_947380295.1 Bdellovibrionales bacterium
CAAGTTTTATTCTTCAGTGCGACTTGATATCCGAAGAATTGCGGCAATTAAAGACGGCGAAAATATCATCGGCAATCGTACGCGTGTGAAAGTTGTTAAGAACAAGATGGCTCCTCCATTTAAAGAAGTCGAATTTGACATTCTTTACGGTGAAGGGATCTCTAAAGAAGGCGATCTTCTTGACTTAGCTGCATCTCTGAACGTGATCGAAAAGAGTGGGACCTGGTACACTTATAAAGATGAGCGACTCGGACAGGGTCGTGAAAATGCAAGAAACTATCTCAAGGCACATCCTCAGTATATCCAAACCATTCGTGATGAAGTGCTGCAAAAGTCAGGAATTAAGGCTCAGCCTGCAGCACAGGGTGCAAGTGCTGCTACCTCTGCTGCTGTGGAGGCCAGTGCTAAGGCGAAGGCGTCTTCTGCTGCGCCTGCTGCAGCGTCTTCTGCGAAAGCAACGTCTGCGTCTGCGAGTAAAATGAAGCAGTGAGTCGAAATTAGAGCTAGGGCGGAGTGAGATCTCCGCCCTGTCTTTTTTTTATTAAATGAGATAATCCTTAAGGAATGATGGTAGGACGCAATCAGCGGCGAGTGTGGATCGTGTTTCTGAGTCTGATCCTGATTTTATCGGGGAGCTGTACTCGAAAACACGAGGATGATCATCTCAATGTATTTCGAGGTTTTGAAAAGGATGACGTCAAAACCTGGGACCCTGCCAATGCCTACGATTCTGTCAGTCTAGATCTCGTTCCTCTCGTCTATGAGACTCTTTATCAATACACCTACCTTTCTGAGAATTATCAACTCGAACCGCTTCTTGCCGAGTCGTTGCCTAAATATTCAAAAGATCAATTGACTCTCACTATCCCCATACGAAAGGGGATTCGATTCCAGGATGATCCGTGTTTCGTGGCCACTCAGGGAAAAGGCCGTGAGCTTAAAGCTCAGGATTTCGTCTATGGGATAAAACGCCTTGCCATTCCCTCGATTCAGTCCCGAGGCTGGTGGGTCTTGGATGGCAAGGTATTAGGCGCAAACGAGTTTCATGACCGCCTCCTCAAAGCAGCGCCCGCGGAAAGAAATCAAGCGTTTCAAGCTGATATGGCAGGAGTCAAAGCGCTGGATGATTTTACGCTCCAGATTAAACTCTTAAAGCCAGATCCAGCGTTGCTCCCCTTGTTGGCGATGAACTTTGCCTCGCCAGTGGCCCATGAAGCGGTAGAGAAGTACGCAGATGCGGAAGGTAACATCAGTGATCATCCCATAGGAACTGGTCCATTCATTCTTAAACGTTGGGATCACAACCGGGAGGTCGTCTTAGAGAAAAGTCCTACGTATCGAGGCGAGCTCTACCCCTCCGATGGAGCGATGAGTTTTGTTCAATTGGGGATGCTCAAGGACGCAGGCAAGCCCCTCCCTCTTTTGGATCGGATTTCCATGCAAATCGTGAAAGAAGACCAGCCTCGTTGGCTCAACTTCCTGAAGGGTAACCGCGACGCGATGGTCCTCCCTAAGGATAATTTTAGACAAGCGATCACTGGGCAAGTCAATCTGGTTCCCGATCTCGTTAAGAGGGGGATTCATCTCCACATCGAGGCGGGTACTGTGATTCGTTACATTTCTTTTAATATGAAAGACAGCCTGGTGGGTGGTGATCATAAGTACCTCAGGCAGGCACTCTCCTCTGCGATCGATCGCGAAGAGTGGCTCACTATTTTTACCAACGGAACTGGCAAGAAAATGGTGAGTGCCATTCCTCCTGGAATCCCAGATCGACCCAAATCAGAGCAAATTAAATACGATCTCAATCTTGCTCGAGCCAAAGAACTGCTCATCAAAGCAGGCTACCCGAATGGTAAGGGTTTACCTCCCATTCAATTTGACCTGCGTGGAGCCTCGACTACTGATCGTCAGTTTGGCGAGTTTATCACAGAGCAGTGGGAAAAAATTGGGGTGAAGACTGATGTCATTACCAATACCTTTCCCGCATATCTTGAGAAAATGAAGCAAGGAAATACTCAAGTTGCCTACGGCGGGTGGAATCTCGATTACCCTGACGCTGAGAACATTTACCAACTGCTCTACGGCCCTAACGAAGCACCAGGTCCTAACGACGCCAACTACAACAATCCTGTGATGAACAAACTCTACGATCAAATGAGCGTCATGAAACCTGGACCTGAGCGAGCAAAGATCATTGAGAAAATAGACGCACTCCTTCAAGAAGATTGCCCGTGGGCCATGGGTTACTACGAAGCAGCCTACGATCTTTCACAGCCTTGGCTCATGAACTTCCGTGCGAATCCGATTATTCTTAATCGCTTCAAGTACTATCGCGTAGATAATGAAATCAAGAAGCGCTACCTCGAGGGGAGTTAGCATCTAGTTAGAAATTTATTTCAACGCGTTGTCCAAATCGTTACTTTCTTTGAGTTTAACCAGGCCCCTGGAGTCGGGAGATCAATCATCCATCATTTCAGCAGAATTAATTATTTCCCCCGTGATTCCAAAATTAACTGCCTTACCCAGGTTGCCTGAACCGCTAGAATAAAGGAGACTTTTTTCTCATGGTCTAGTTTTTTCGGCGAGGCCGTCAAACTAATGTTATTTAAAAAAAATGCAGTGTTTGTATGATTGTGCCTATAATTGTGTCTAAATGAAGATCAGAAAAAGTGACTCTCTATTCGTGGCAGGTCTATTTCTCCTAGGACAGCGGGCTTTTGCGATGGACCAGGATCGGCCTGCGCCTTCTCCTTCGCCTGTGGTGCCTCAAGCTGTCCGTACCGGGGGGATGGGTTGGGGACGCTCTCTAGGGCTTACCCCCCTCGACGCGAGCCGAGCTTCCCATTTTTCAGCCGACGAGTCGGTCGAAGAGTGGTCACCCTCCTCGCTAGGATCTCAGCAGAGGGGGATCGATATCGATCATGAGACGATTACTACAGCTGGCGTTATTCCAGAGTCCCAGGCAGCTGTCACGGGTGCGCCGGTTACGAGAATTTCAGAGCTCCCCGATTTGCATCGGGCCAGTCAGGAGATCCTTCAGCGTCGTTTGGGGCGGGACTATGTTTCAGGACACTTGTTTCATCTCTCCAGAGACTATGCAGCTGCTCAAGTGATTGTTCATGAGGCGAAAAGCCGGCCGCATTCAGCGGGGCGCTATCGAATTAACTATGATTTTCTTGCAGAAGACCCCTTTCTGCCTCGCCACTCTCAAGACATCCACCAGCTTTATCCTGATCCCGTGAATGAGCAGGAATGGCTAGAGATAAGAAATGCTCTAAAAAGCTATCCTGAGGTCGCTGATTTGGGCCAAGGTCTAGACCGAGTTTTCATGGTAGCCGCAGCTTATCCTCACCTAAGTCCACGGAGCCAGGAAAATCGAGGCGTGATTCGAAAACGAGTCAAGAGACTTTTTGACTTGGCCCGTCAGCAAGAAGCCTCTGGGGCACCTGGGCTCAGTGCCGCATCTCCAGGGGGAGATCTATCATTACGACTCTACGGAAATTTGGATCGTTGTATCGATGGATTGCACTCCGGTCTGAGTGATCTAGAAAAGGTGCATTTTGCAGAGGGTGAGTCTGAGAGTGCTGGGGATCTGATCAGTCGAGTGTTTACTGACTATAAAATGGATTTTATTGAAAAACATGGTGATTTAAAACCATACAGTAGCGAATTCAAGACTACGGTCGTGCAAAATTTGCGGCAGCGGATGCTATACTCTTTGGGACTCCGGGGAGTTGAAGCCGAAGTTGCCCATCCGGTACTCGGAGATCCGGAATCCTCTGAGCTAAAGCCGAAGAGAGTCATGGCTCGTTTTCTAGCCGGGGAGCGAGCTCAGCTACCGCACGAAGTTGCAGTCGTGGAGTTTGAGGCTTTCAATGTCGACAAAATGGTGAAGCTTCTCCAGCAGTCGAGGGAGCGAGGATTGATGAATCTCCCGGGTAATCGTCCTCTTCATCCTGAAGTTGCGGGTATCAAACTCAAATCCGCCTTCATTCAGCAGATCTCCTTGGCTGATCCTATCCTGGCAGATGCCTACATTGAGTTTTTTACGGACCCCCATGCGCCGAATGATTACTTTGTTCCTGCTCCAGTCGGAGAGTTTAGCGGCAATATTCGACTCAAGGACCGATTTTGGCTCCACCTCTTGGAGGCAAACGGGTATATCCAGCGCCCATAATTAGGCGGCGAGATGTTAACGCGTGGCGTCACCCCCCTCGTTTACGCTTTTTAGCTCGTGGGACCGGATTCTCTAGCACATCCACTTCGTAGGTGATCTCCTGGATCAGTCGTGCGGCTGCTAGGTAGCTCTCTTGGGTGTCGGGTGATTCCTTTTTCATTTCCTGGTAGTAATCTCGATGCGGCTTGCGCGTCACCAGAGGAGATCGAAGGAGTTCTCGGACAACTTCCCTGTGTTCTTGGATTGCGGCGACGTAGAGTGGAGTTTTGCCCTTCCAGGCGATATTTGGATTGAGGTCGTCTCGCCTCATAAGCGCTTGAACGCATTCCAAGTGGCCTTCTTGTGCGGCAAAGAAGAGTGGGGTGGCACCTTGATCCATGGATAAGTTGGGATCAGTGTCTGGTCGTTCCACGAGGAGTCGAACAATTTCGTCGTGTCCCTCGAGGCTTGCCACCAGGAGCGGAGTCATGCCAGAGGCGTTGGCAGCGTTTGGGTTTACCGTCCGTTTTGCGAGTTGCTTTTTGACTCCTTGGATGTCATTTGCTTCGACATAATGGAGAACTGGCAAAGAAAGAGCATGCTCGATGAGGACAGAGTCACAGGACTGAGTTGCTGGATCACACGGTAGAATTTGAGTAAAACCAGTGCGGCTTTTGAGGGCGAACATTCCGTGGGCGAGCTCCTCCAAGTTAAATGGCCCATTTTTACCTCGACCCCAACTATTGATGATATGTGCCTGGTAGAGGGTCTTTTGAACTTCGCCTGATGGTCCCATGCAGTCGATTTGATCCACTCGCTTGAGGGCAATGGCGTGACCCGCATCATCCTCATGATTGACTAAGGTGTTTAGGCCAATTGGGAGAGTGGTTTCCTGTTGAGTAAAGGCCGAGAGGAGTTTTTGAAATAGTTCATCCTCAGATTTAAACTGATCCCAAGTCTTGATTTGAAAGGGAGGGATCTCAACCTCGACTGGGTTGGAGTTTTGAATCAGGGTTTGAATGGGGAAATTAGGATTCAGATCTTTCGCAACTCGATTCCAGTCTTGGATTTCTGCTGTGATTTCCTTGAGTTTGCCTCGGTCACAAATCTTCTTGAGGCAGGGTGGATGAACCTCATGCTTTTTCGTTATTTTTTCTCCGCAACTGGTGTCTTGGCACCGACTTACTTGCGAAAGCAAAGTGTCATTTCCCGCGATGGCAGTCTGTAAAGTGATGGCGATCGGATCAAGCAGAACTCTGGATTTTTTTCTGAGCTTGATTAGAAATGAACTGATACTATCGATAAAGGGGAGAGAGCACTCTCGTTTGAGTTCCTCGTCTGACGTTCCAAATCTAAACATGCCATCTAGGATACTGAGATCTCCTGTTTGATGATCAGAGTTGTTTTTGATTTGATTCAGTTTGTAGATTGAATTGGCCAAAATCATACCCGCATGGATTGAGCAGGTTGATGAATCTCCTTGATTTGGTTGGTACTTGGGAAGAAGTCTTTCGTCGACCTGAGCCAATACGCTCTGTCTAGGTCTTGTTCCTTTTGGGCAGGCGCCGATCTTATTGTAGTAATGATCTGCTAAGGTCGTTTTAGGAAACATTGTAACAAAAAAACACACCAACAACCACTTCCCCATGTTGTGCATATTTTTTGTTTATTTTATGTAATTGCTTAATGCAATGAAAAATAATAACCAAATTATATAATCTCAATTTCTAATTGATATCTAAAAATAAGATTTAAAATAATTTGTTCGAGTTATCTCGATAGAACACTGATCGAGGCTATATCCAAAATAAAACTTAGTATGGCTCGATGGCATTACTTCCTCGATGCTAAAATTGTGACCATTCTGAATTTCATGGTTCCAGTGAGGTTGACCATGACATGAGGTCGCAGTCCAGGTCAAATAATCTTCTTTTATTTTTTGGAATAGCGTCTTAATAGCTAATTTCTCGTCATGAGAGTCATTGATCAGGGTTTCGATGCATTGATCGCAATTGGTCAGATAAGACCACGAGAATTGATCATGTTCAAGAAGGCTGTGAAAGTAATTGAGTCGGCACTTTCGAATTGGTTTTTTGAAATTTGAGAGTCTGCCAGTATTTTCTGTAGGGTTCTGGGCCAGGATTTGACACGGTAACTGATTTGCGGAGCTGAGGACTGTTGAGTCCTTCCTTAGATTCAAGCTCTCAGTAATAAACGGCTTCCAGCACACATTGGATTGTGTGTCGTAAACCAAGGCTGCGAGTCGGCACGGTTGATGGGACCTTTTTTCGCACTCGGGCTTGGAAACGAAAAAGTCGGGGGCTGAGCAGGGTTCCTTTTCTGGTGGAGTACCCTGATGGATGACTGTCGAAACGACGCGATTGATTTGGGCACGCTTCATCTGTGAATCAATTTCCAGTTTCATATAGTATTGAAGCGATAGACGACTAATTTCGGACTCGATGAGATGATTTGAGCTCAAATATTTTTCGACTTGATCGAGTAGGATTTGGTTGATTCGTCCAGACTGTGAAATTTGACCGACTTGATGGGTGATTTCGACGAGCTGGAGCTTTTCTCTAGCCTGAGAATTGCTCAGTTCCCGAAATAATTTTTCGATCTCAGTGACTAACGAGCTGTGATGTTTTGAGTTTAATGATGAGAGGTACGTGGTCAACTTTTCTGAGCCGATGGGAAATGCGGTTGGATCAGATAGAGGGATATCAAATAGATACGCTCGCACCAGACTCCCTGGATTTCGAGCGACGTACCAGTCAGAGTCGGGATCAAACGACGTGTCCGGGGGGATTAGGAAAAGTACCCCTAAGGCCAGTGCGATGAGTTTAGATCTCTGTAAGATTTGTTTCCTAAAGTCCAAGATCCCTGCCTCTTGCCTTCATGTTGGTGGCCCCAGTTCTGTGGCCTTCCTTCTAGCTTCATCGGCCCTTTCCCCGTTAGACTTGAGTCCTTTTGGCTGATGTCCTCCAGCGGTTGGAGCGTCAATTTTTTTACTCAGGGTTCGGCAAGGATTTCCGATAGACAAGAAGATGACACTTTTGAATCAAGATCGAATCATGAGGGACTGCTCAATGACCTGGCGCAATTGGTTAGCCAAAACGCTACTCTGCGGGGTGATTGCTGTTTTAGGCGGCCCGGCTCTTTCACAGGCGAGGCAGTCGGAGTTCGTGGTTTACGAAGTTCATCAAAACTTGGGTCTCGGCGGAACAGCGGAGAGTACCCCACCCAGAGAGTACTTTGTGAATCTCGGGTTGGAGCACGGAGTGAAAGTCGGAGACATTCTCGAAGTATCTCGCCGCGCGTCTACTCATGATTTAGTGAACCAGCAATTCTATCGCGATATGGTGTATCCGATTGCTCGAGTTAAGGTGATTCATGCTGACTCTGGAGCTTCAGTTTGTAGGCTCGAGAAATTTCTACCAGTTGAATCAACGGTTTCAGTCTCCCCTAAGGCTATTATGGCAGGAGATTTGGTCCGTTCAGTCATTAAGCATTAATCCATTTCCCTTTGGAAAAAAATTGGGTGTGAGTTATGCTCAAGCGACTCATGATCCAAAAAATAAACCTGAAAATGCTCACTATTCCACGTGATAACCGCCTCAATAGGATCGCTTTTTTATTGATCTCGCTTTTTTTTCTAACGGCAATTCAGCGATTTTGGGTTCATCCCAGCGGAGGGCATACCCATCGTCAAGCTGATACAATCGGGATGTCCATGGCTTTTGCTGAGCAAATGCGTGAGAGGGGAGTTTCTGCATTTGATTTTCTTTTCTATCCGAAAATTCTCCAGAATGGACTGCTCGATGGGATTAATGCTGCAGAGTTTCCTCTCCTCAATGTGATTGGAGGGTTTGGGTTTCTGTTGAGCTCAGATCCCTGGGTAGGCGTATTTATTAGTGGATTGATGATTCTAGTGCTGAATCTTTTTGTGGCTTTTTTCAGTTTGCCAAAGATTTTGCGTGCTTGGCAGGTAGATGCTGAAGGTGCTATTTGCCTTCTGTTTTGGTTTACAGGGAGCACCATCGCTGCTCAAAGTGCTGTGATCATGCCAGAGGGGGTCGCATTTCCACTTGTGGTTGCTGGTATGGCGGAGCTTCTTGATTCAAGATCACGGATCGTTCATTTTGTAGTTGGTGTTTTTTTGTGCACATTGGGCATAGCTGTAAAGCCCACTGCTGTTATTGCAATGGGAGCTTTATTGGTGCTGCCAGTTTTTGTTGAAACACAAAGAAAATTTTGGAAGCGCTTTTCTCTTGGTTTCATTCTGAGTCTAGTTTTTCCTGCATGGTGGTACACGGTTCATGCAAAATCAATTTTGACTTTTGCTCAGGGGCCTCAGATCTTTGCTTTGGCTCATTTTAATCCTCTAGAACGGTTACGAGAGTTAGGGTTTTCTGATGTTTTCTGGCTTATGAGGCGAGAGGCTTATCAGGGGCAATTTCCTATGTTTGTAGGGTGGTTGTTTCTAGTTTTGGCCGGGCTGATGCGAGAATGGGTGCCTATTGTTCTTTATTTGGCGTCCTTGTTATTTGCTATGGCTCTAGATGGTGAACATATCAAAGCCCATTATTACTACTTTATTGGGTCATCAATTTTTTCAGTTCTTGTGATGGCGCGGGTCTATGGACTAGTTAAGAGCCAACCTGTGATCAAAGCATTCCTCCTTATTGTTCTCTCCTGGGGCGTGATTTATAACATTCGGGGAAATATTTGGGTATGGGCTAGAGACTCAATGTATTGGAAGGTGAATCTGTGGGATATGGGGAGTGAAGCCCGCAAAATAATTGATCGGCAATATCACCTGGTCACTGATGATGGCGCTTATCCTCTTAAGCTCTTGTTTATAGGGCGATCGGGTTCAGCATTCGGTGGGAATGTCTACCAGGCTTGTTCTCAGGATGAGTATCGTCATCGTCCCCTTGCGCTCGTGAGTGAGGCCCCTCCGCCTCGGGGCTTAGTTTTTTGCGACGGGCGTGCAACAGAGTTTAACGTCATTGATTTGAAGTTCGCGAAATGGTTTGTAACTCTAGTTAAATAAAATAGAACAGTACTTCATTTAGAATTTGCCATTTTTATAAAGGCGCTACTGCGAGTGTTGCTCAAGGCTTTTTGTGAGCTGCTTTTGCTGGATTTTGGAGTTGCCCCGTCAAGACCGGACCACTTAGCCGGTTAGTTTTTCCTCTCGCTGTCGCCTGAACTGCCGCGGCGATAGCATTCTTAGCCCCTTGTGGGGGGCATTCTCGTTATAATCTTCGAACCATTTGGAAAGCTGGGCCATCACCGTCCTAGCGTCCGTCAAGTCGGCAGACCAGACATTAGTCCCGCTTAAACGTTTTTACAAACGCTTCTGCCATGCCGTTGGACTCAGGACTGTAAGATGGCGTGGTGCAGACTTCAAAACCCAGTGCCCGGCCCGTCTGAACGGTCTCACGGGCGGTATAGCAAGGTTCATTATCCGAAAGCCACTGCACTCGGACAGGCAACTGAGTCACCTGACCGAAGCGAGCTTCCACAGACTCCACCATAAGGTCGTGAGCCATTGCCCCATCGACCCCAATAGTAGAACTGAGATGGCGAATGACTTCCCGGTCGCAGGTGTCGAGGCTAAAAATCACGTGCACTCGATCGCCATTCCAACATTGAATCTGAAATGAGTCCGAACACCATCGAGTATCACTATGAAGTGTGATCACTTGCCCATCATGGGTGCGGCTGGACTTGCCTGTGTGCCTTTGCAGCAAAAGTCCATGCAGCTTCATGATTCGATAAACCCTCTTGTGATTTACAGTAGTCATTTCCTGCTGTTTTAGCTCGATTTTCAGAAGTTGGGTGACGCGACGATAGCCGTAGGTTGGTCTCGCATCGGTGATTTTCCGAATTCGCTCCAGCAGAAGTTCGACATTTTTTTAGAATATCGAATCTTGCGCTTGTCCGTGTTCTTCTTAGCTTGAACTTGAAGATTAGAGCGAGAAACATCTAGAACCCTTGCTACCTGCCTCATCCGAAACCTTCCACTCCGGACAATGGCTGCCGCGAGATCAGTTTTTTTTCGCGACCGATGCGTACTGCTTCCTTTAGAATCTCTAACTCAACGGTCTTTTGTCCTAGGATGCGCTCCAACTGCCGAACACGGAGTTCCAGTTCCTTGGCTTTACTTACCGGAACTACAGCCTCCTCTTTGTCGATCCCAGTCAATGCACCGTTTTCCATCATACGCCTCCAATGAAACAATTGGCTGGCTTGAATACCATGCATTCTAGCTACATAGGAAAGCGGTTTTCCTGGCTCGTAAGTCTCCTCAACTAAAGTCTTTTTTTCCGCTGGCGACCAACGCCGCCGCCTTTGAACCCCTGTAACCACCTCGATGGTGGCATTCGTCATAGTCATACGCCTAGTAGTACTCCTGTGTTTTAGGTCAGGGCCAGGTGGCCCGGTCTAAACGGGGGCTACTACACTCTGTACAGTGCCGCATTTTCGTTTGAGTTTCAGATGTCCAGCGATGACTCGGAATTATTGAGGAGACAGGTCCGATCGTTTGCAAAAGCATCAGAAAAATACTTGGCAAATCAAGCTAGACTCAATCAGGATTTTGCGACCTGGGATAAAAAGTTCGAGGCCTACCAGATGACCGAAGACTCAAGAAAATCAGAATTAAGGCAGGCTCTGGATAAGTCTTATTCCGCTAGGCATTCGAGCGAGTTGATTGCGCCTCTTCTGCGTATGCGTGATCTAGGAATGTCGGAAGGTGCAGAGGCTAGTCAGGTCATTTTAGGTGTCGATCGCTTGATTGCGGAAGTTAAGAATGGCACGGGTTATTATCTCTTGGCACTCAAGCCGTTAGCGCCGTTCATGGAAAAATATCAGCTAAAAAGGGTCGCCTCACCTGCAGCGATGCAGGAAAGAATGGTGAGTTTAAAGCGGTACATCGAAGAGCGGTCGAGATTGATATCAGAAAAGGCTAAGAAGACTGTTGTTAGGATTGAATCGCAGATCAATCAGTTGAACGTGGATGATGTGGACAGGTTCGTGAAAGCGGTTGAAAAAAAGAGCTTTTAGTCCGTTTTGGTCGAAGCTCAAGATTTTGTGGTGGACGCAGAGCTACACCTCGCCCTAGGAGACGCATAATCAGGGGTAAGGCCTCAACCATGCGGCACGACCACTCTCAGTAAAAAAGATCTATTTGACTCGTACTCCTGATGGGTGTACTATTTAAACATGGTCAACGTTGTCGAGCTGAGTGAGTTTCTCAATAAATAAATTAAAAAGCGGCAAATCCCGGATTTTATTTTGATCAAGCTTCAGGACTGGGTTGAAGATGTTGAGAATCGAGGCCTTGAAATTGTCCGACAAATCCCTGGTTACCACGACGAACCCCTCAAAGGAAAATTAGCTGGTACTAGGTCCATCAGACTTGGGAAGGGATGGCGAGCTTATTACCAAATTAGAGAGTCCAAGCGAATTATGGTTTGGGTTGAGAGGATTGATAAACATGAGTCCGGTAAGTAGAAAAAAAAGTAAGGCACTCCAAAGTCTAGAAGCAGCAACCGGTGGGCCTGTAACCCTGGGGAAGCTCCTTGAGTCTATTCGCTTAGGTGAAGAAAAGACCCAGCCTGATTTTGCAAAAACACTTGGGATTTCAAAGTCTCATCTCAATGACATTGAGAAGGGAAGGAAGGTGGTTAGCCCTGATCGTGCTGCAAGATTTGCAAAATCTCTTGGGTATTCTGAAGAGCGTTTTGTAACTCTTTCGCTTCAAGGTATTATAGATCAGGCTGGCCTAGCTTTTCGTGTGGAACTGAAGTTTGGCTAGATCGCACTTCGGGTCGCGTCACCCACAGCGACCCAGGAAAGACCGGTGGGTTTAACGCGACCCCGTCAATTCATTCAGGGTCTTGTAGAAAGTTGGGTATGAAATCGCCACGCATTCGCTTTCTCGAATTTCGCTGGACCCCTGTGCTTTGAGTGCAGCGACGGAGAACGCCATAGCGATCCGGTGGTCTCCGAATGAGTCAATGGCTGCCCCGCGGAGAGTTTGTGGGCCGTGGATCGCAAATCCGTCAGGATAGAGCTCGATTTCGCCTCCCATGGCTCGGAGATTTTTTGCGATGGCTTCGAGCCGATCTGTTTCCTTAACTCGCAGTTCCTCGGCCCCTCGAACGGTTGTGGTTCCGTTGGCAAAGGTGGCTAAGATGGCGATCAGGGGGAGTTCGTCAATTAGTGTGGGAACTTCGGGAGGTAAAATGTCGATGGCTCGCAGGTCTGAGTGTTCGACTTGAATGGTTCCCACGGGTTCGGGTTCGGTTGAGGTGATTTCGAACTGGATGCGTGCGCCCATTTTTTGAAGCAATGAGAGGATGCCGGTGCGCGTGGGGTTGAGTAAAACATTTTGAATTTCAATTTTTCCACAGGGAATGAGTGCCCCCAGTCCAAGCCAAAAAGCGGCACTCGAAATATCCCCGGGCACATTGACGTTTGCTGCTGAGAGGGTTTGTCCACCCTGAATTGAGAGTGACGGGTTGGGATTGTCTATTTGTCCCGTGGCTTCGACGTGGACTCCAAAGTACTTGAGAAGTCGTTCGGTATGGTCGCGGCTGTAGGTGTGGCCAGTGAGTTGGGTCATCCCTTCGGCAGCGAGCCCTGCTAATAGGACTGCACTCTTGAGCTGAGCGCTGGCTACTGGGAGCGAATAGTGGATGGGGCGGAGTGGACGAGTGCCGGTCATCTGCATGGGGGGAGTCTGATCGTCCATGAGTTGAATCTGGGCACCCATCTGTCGGAGGGGGGTAGCGATTCGCTTCATGGGGCGTTTCGATAGGGAGGGATCCCCATGGAGGTGGGTCTCAAAAGGTTGGCCAGCCAAGATGCCCATCAGGAGGCGGATGGTCGTGCCCGAGTTTCCACAATCGAGGGAGCCTGTGGGGGCTTTGAATCCTGCTGTGCCTCGACCCTGAACGATCCAGTCTGAGCCGTCACGCGAGATTTCAGTTCCGAGTTGGATCAGGCAACTTCGGGTTGAATTCACGTCCTGAGCTTCAAGGAGATTTGAAACACGGGTGACTCCGTTCGCGAGAGCGCCAAAAAGCAGCGCTCGATGGGAAATTGATTTATCCCCTGGGACCTCGATGGTGTGGTGCCGTTGGAGCGAGCTTCGAGTCGCCGAGTACGGATGAATGTGGATGTGGCTCATGGGTATCTAGTATCGCAGGACAGGTGAGTTTTCGAGGTCTCTTTAAAATAGTACATTGAGAATCTTCTTGGTCGAGGTTTAATTTCGGTGGTAGGACAAAGGTAAGTTAAAGCAGGTTGACACAGTCCTTGATTTTTGAAAGATTTTGAGGATTTTTAGGAGGATACTATGAAGATCAAGAGCGGAACTATGCATCAAGTTTTAGGAACCTTAGGTTTGGCACTCACTCTTTTTGTGACAGCATGTGCGACTGAAAAGAAAAAGGAAGTCACCGAAACCGAAGGCGGCGGTATTCCTACGGCCGCTTCTGCGGACGAAACTGCAGGCGGTGATTCAGATTCAGGCAAGGCCATGGGGCTTCAAACGGTGTTTTTCCCTTATGACTCTTTTGTTCTGGATAGGACAGCTAAAGATGCGCTTAAGGCTAATGCTAATCTGTTGAAAGAAAAAAGCAGTTTGAAAGTTCAAATTGAAGGGCACTGCGATCAGCGCGGCGGGATTCAATACAACATTGCTTTGGGCGAAAAGCGAGCCAATGCGACCCGTAAATACCTCCAAGACATGGGCGTTGACGCCAGTCGATTGACGGTGATTAGCTTTGGTAAGGAAAAGCCTCTCGATCCAGGGACCTCTGAAGCGGCTTACTCAAAGAATCGTCGATCGAACTTTGTCGTCACTTCAAAGTAGGACGGATAGCGTTCAAGAAAACGTTTTCTCTCACGATCGACTTCGATAAAAGTTGATTTTTTGAAGGCATAAGGAAGAGAATATGAAAAAGGATCTCTTCCTTATGCCTTTTTATTTGAGTCGACTTTGGATTTTATCCGTACCGGTGGCTTGTGGAGTGAGTTGCGCTCTCGTTGCGACTCGACCTGTCCAGGAGATGTCTGATGCTGTGGCAGCGATCCGAGCAGCCCGGGAAGTTCAGGCAGATGTCCTATCTCCCGATAATTTTCGTCAAGCAATGGATCTGTTCGAGCAAGCCAAAAGGGAATATCGCTTTAAAGACTTTGCCATAGCAAAAGAGCACGCCGATGATTCTCGCGTCCTGGCAGAAAAAGCTGAGCTAGACGCGCTGCTCAATGGCGGAGCTCGAGCATCTTCGGGTGATAAAATACCTGATCCGTTGGGGGAGGGATTTCAATCGGATCAGGGTTCTGCAAATGCTCTGTCGAAGCCGAAGGCGGAACCCTATGTTTATCCTACACCTACCCCAGTGCCTGCCGAGGAGGCAGTTCAGCGCCAAATTCAGGAACAAGGCGCCGCAAACCGGGTGAAGTAGGTCCGAGATTCCTTTCCTATTTTGAGCATGCTATGAAAAAAATATGAAGACTTTCCATACTCAGCAGTTAATCGGAGCCGTTGTGTTTTGTTTTTTAACTTTGCAGCTTCAGGGTTGTCTGAAGACGAGGTCTCAGCTGCGGAGTGAGTCGAGTGATGAAATGAGCGAGGCAGAGCCTTCTCGAAGGGTCGCTTCAGCTCCTCCCGTGCAGGACGTTAAACCTCAGGGTGAGTATGTCATTGAGGAGTTAAAAGACGAGATTACCCGACTTTCAGGGCATCTTGAGGAACTTGAGCATCAGCAAAAGGAGTTTCAAAAAAGCTCCCATAACGAAAAAATGGGAGATGAGCTTCGAAAACTGGAAGCCCGAATCAGTCAGCTTGAAAAGAACCAGCAGGCAATTCAGGATTCACTGGCTGAATTTCATGAAATGGCTCAATCGCATCAAGACCCAAATGAGATTTTCAAGACGGCGAAAGAACTTTTCAGCGAGGGACGTTATCAGGAAGCCGCTGATCAATTGGCGAAAGTCGAAAAAAACTCTAAGGCTAAGAACAAGGACGATGCTACTTTTTTGAGAGGTGAGTGCTTTTTCAGTCTCAAGCAATTTAAAAAAGCCGTCGTCGAGTATTCAAAATTTCCAGAAAAATATACTCATTCCAGTCACTACCCTGAAGCGCTTTACAAAATCGGACTCTCTTTTGAATCGATGGGGATGAAAGAGGATGCAAAAGGCTTCTACCAGGAGTTAGTTGAGAAGTTTCCAAAAAGTCCCCAGGCTAAGAAAATAAGAAAAAAAGTTAAATAAATGAGATGCCCCAAATCGATACGGCTTTTTCTGGGGTTTTTTAGTTTCCTGATTTTATCTCAAACTAGCCTTGCGACGACCTTGGTTCACACGAATGACGTGATGGGGGATCTAGAGCCCTGCGGGTGTCGGAGTAATCCTCAGGGCGGAATGGCTCGAAAGGCGAACCTGATCAGACGCCTGATAGATCGAGACGTGATTCAACTCGATGCCGGGGATCTTTTATTTTCAACCTTGGAAATTCCCGAACTGCTTAGGGAGCAGTCTCAGGTCCAGGCTGGGTACCTTTTACGCTCAATGGATTTACTGAGGCACGACGCTGCGGTACCTGGCGAGAAAGATTTTTCCCTCGGATTTCGAGTTTTTGAAACACTTCGCAAAAAGACTCAGGTCCAATTTGTTGCTGCAAACTTGAAACTGCGATCAGGTCAGAAGTATTTGGAGCCGCATCTCCTGATTCATCGGGGTTTGAAAGTTGGTGTGATTGGCGTGGTCGGGGCTAAGTTGAAGTGGCCAAAAGAACTCCGGGTCACTTCGGCAATTCAGGCAGTTCGTAAAGAAATCAAGCAACTGAAAGCGAAAAAAGCTGACACCATTATTGTATTGAGTCACCAAGGGTTTGACGACGATGTTGAATTAGCCAAGTCTGTGAGCGGGATTGATGTCATTGTCGGAGGTCACACTCAATCATTTCTTCAGACGCCTGTGCATGAGGGACGCACTCTCATTTTACAGTCTTCTTTTAAAAATCAATATGTGGGGGTCTTGCCGCTTTCTCGTCCACTTAAGGAGGAAGATTATCAACTGAAAGGTCTGGATGCTGGATATGATTCACCAGTGCAGGCTCCAAGTGAGATGGATCAGTTGGTGCGTGAATTTAAGGAAGCCATTGCACGACTCAACTCCCTCCGAGAGATAGGCCTTCACGCCCAAACCTCCGCATCTCACCCTTCGGCGCCGGCGCGGGAGGCCTCCTATCAGACCTTTCCTCAGTGTGCTCAGTGTCATCTCAAGCAGTTTGATTTTTGGCGGAAGACCCCTCACTTTCATGCTCTGAGTGCCTTGGTGCAAAAAAATCAGGAAAGTAACAAAGAGTGTCTTCAGTGCCATACCTTGGGACTAGGAGAGGTGCGTGGGTTCAGTGCAATAGAGCAGCTGGGCGAATTTAAAAATCCAGAGGGTGTTCCAGAGAGTCAGGCTAAAAGGCTCACTGGAGCTGAATGGGCTAGTTTTTTAGATCGGGTTGCTCGGGCAAAGTCTGTGGATGATTCGATCGATGTTCCCTTTTCAGTTTCTCGTTCTGTTCCCGTCCGTCAGGCCATGCAGAGTTTAAAGAGGGTCTGGGCGCTGCCTCAGTGTGAAAGTTGCCATCAGGCCGGTGGGGAACACCCCTTTTCTGGAGCCTATTCAAAAGTCGTCCAGTCGACGGCTTGCTTGAAATGTCATACACAAGAACGGGCGCCTTCATGGTATAAGGGTGGCCAACCTGACTCTGAGCTGATCCAGACTAAATTGAAAGCGATGACCTGCCCCGCAGGGGAGCTTTCGGAGTCGGTCGATTGATCTCCGAGCGCAGGCTAAGAGTAGAAGGGCGAAAATGAAAAAATATTTACTAGGAATTGAAACCTCCTGTGATGAGTGCAGCGCGGCAGTCGTATCTTTTGATCCTGAAAATCCCCAGGCGCCTATTCACGTGGAAAGTGTCGCAACCTTTTCTCAAATTAAAATTCATCAACCTTATGGTGGGGTGGTTCCTGAGATTGCCTCCCGCAATCACCTCGAAACCGTGAATGAAATGATCGACGAGGCAATTCAGATTTCAGGGATTGATCCCAAGCGAGATCTTGACGCGATTGCCGTAACCAATCGCCCGGGCTTGGTGGGAGCATTGCTCGTGGGAGTGAGCGCGGCTAAGTCCCTCGCTTACGCTTTAAAAAAGCCCCTGATTGCAGTCCACCACCTCGAGGGACATGCGAGTAGTCTTTTCCTGTCTGACTCTATGTCTCAGAGTCGCGTTCACGAAGCCGAGTACCCGATGCTGTTGGCGATGGTGTCAGGTGGGCACACGAATTTGTACCGAATGGAGAGCCATCCATTGAGCTGGCCAAAAGACTTTTTGAAGAAATCTCTCGTAGGTCGCTCCCGAGACGATGCCGCTGGGGAGGCTTTCGATAAGACCGCAAAGCTTCTCGGCTTTCCTTATCCCGGGGGAGTTTGGATTGATCAAGAGGGTCGCGGAGGAAATCCGAGTGCTTACCCGCTCCCACGTGCTTTGCCTCAAAAATCTACTTTGGATTTTTCATTTAGCGGTTTGAAAACAGCTGTATCGTTGTTGGCCGATCGTCTAAAAAAAGAAGGTACCTTAGAAAAAGAAATGAAAGACGTTTGTGCCTCAGTTCAAGAGGCGATCGTCGATGCGCTTTTGAGTAAAATCTATTTAGCGATTCGTGAGCATGGGTGCCAGAGTTTAGCCATAGTCGGCGGGGTGGCTGCAAATTCGCGCCTGCGAGAGCGGTTAGATCGCGAGTGGAAAAATCTAGGACTCAATGGCGCGCCGCTTTTTCCACAGTTAAAATATTGTACAGATAACGCAGCAATGATTGCGGGAGCGGGAGTGTTTCGCTTTCTTCAAGGAAACTACTTGAAGCAAGAGGAGTACCTGACTCTCAATGCGATTGCTAACCCCGAAATTTGAGGATTAAATGGCCACCCACGGAAGAAGAAGAGCTTTAGGACAACATTTTTTAAGAGACGTCAGCATTTGTAACCAGATTGCTGAAACGGCATTAGAACAAGCCCAGCACTTCGGCTGTAAGAGTTTACTTGAGATCGGGCCCGGCAAGGGCGCAATCACAGTGCCGATTCTCGACCGGATGCCTACTGCTCCTTTGATCGAAAACTTCACCTTAGTGGAGAGAGATCAGAGGCTAGCTCAGGAATGGAAAGTTAAATTTCAAGAGCTCAAAGAAAAAGGTCTTTGGGTTGAGCCAGGAGACTTTCTCGAAGTTCCTCGAGAAAAGTGGATCAAGTCTGAGCCTCTTGCTGTCGTATCAAACTTACCCTACTCTGCAGGGACTGCAATTGTTGTACGACTGGCTGAGGAAACTCACAGCATCCCGGTGATGGTCTTGATGTTTCAGGCAGAGGTTGCCAAGCGCCTCATGGCTGGCCCTAGTTCTGATGGGCGCGGGAGCCTCTCGGTTTGGATTCAAAACCATTGGGATGTTAAATCCCTGGTTAAAGTTCCTCCGAGGGCATTTATTCCGCCGCCAGAAGTTCAGTCTGAAGTGGTCGTCCTCACGCGACGAGAAAAACCGTGGATCGATGTCCATGCTGTCCATGAAGGCCCCCAAATCTGGCAGGCGATTCTCAAGGCTGCTTTTGCTCATCGACGTAAAATGCTCCGCTCGACTTTTCCCTGGCCTAAGGCGCTTGAGGCTTCGGGCATTGATCCTACTCTTCGAGCCGAAGCTCTCGACTGGACTCAGTGGGAAGCTCTTTTTAGAGCAGTCCTTCTAGAGCGTAAATAGAGTCCATCTATCTTCATTTGTTAGGCCTATTTACGTCATTTTTGCTGTTTGGGCTTTTTGGTGATAGAGATTTGTTCAAAATTTTATGAAAATCCGATCTTTTTTGGGGATCTCTTCCCTTGTTTTATTGCTGGGACTGAGATCCGCCTGGGCTCAACCTGAGAGGCAGGTTGAGCATTACTCATCTCGTCCTTCCATTCAATGTGTGGCTTCTGTTTCTCATTCAGATCTTTTTGAGAAATCCTGGCCCACACTTAAACAGGCCCAGTTAGAGTTTGTCGCTCAGGTTCTAGGGCTGTACCCAAGTGATGAAATTTATTTCTTAGCTCGGGATTCGGAGCTTTTCTTTGACCTCAGCGTACTCCTCATGGGAGTAGAAGATCGGACTCAATTGAGTCGCTTGCATCTTGTCAACGTTTCTCGGTCACATCTCGGAGCCCCGTTTCTTTTTGACTACTTGGAGCAAGAAGGGGTCTCCTACGAGGGTCTTCGTTCGGGGAAACGCTATCTTTTTGTCGATACAGGATTTACTGGCTCGATTCCTAGAAAGATCCTGAAACAGTTCACTAGTCATCTGGGTCCAGAAGTGGGGGCACAATTTCATTGCCACTTTGTGTCTTCGATGAATCCCAGAATCCCTTCATCTCGCATTTTTTTAGCGACGCTCAGCCCTGCATCCGTGGGTCATGATCCGGGGTGGATGCGGAACACTGTCTTAGAGTACGAGTATCTCCATCGATTCAACTTTCGCTCCACCGAGTACGACTGGGTAGACGAGCGGTGGGAGCCCGCGGCTCCGCGCACAGATCAGGTCGAGAATGATGGTAAGGTTTCTCGGCCCGAGGCACTTCGGTATATGGAGGATCTTAAAGCCTATTCTGAGTTGGAGTCGACTCGTGCTCTATTTCGTGCTCGTCTCCACCTTTGGCAGCAGTTGAGGGAGGCAGCGGAGAACTCCGAACAAAGCGAGTTGGTTGCGTTGCTGAAGGCCCTGCTGGTTCGGCAGGATCTCCCAGGAGAGGCCATCGTTCGAGATTTTTTGGAATGGCAGGGCAAGGTTCTGTCTATTTTTATTGAACTGGATGAGCTGGGGCTGATGCCCGAACATAGCATGGGTCCGAGTTCAAATAAGCGCCAGCTGATCCTGAAGTGCCCTCACTGGCGATCGATCTTAGAAGATCCGATCATTGAAGTCCCAAAGATCGTCGAAAATGGTGATTTTTTGAATTTGAACCGAATTCTGGACGTCCTTGATGATGTCCAAATTCAAAAAATAATCTTTCGCGCATTGGCGGGGCCTTTTCCGACCGAAGAAATTAAATTTGAAGCTAGAAAAAGTCTCCTCGCTCGAATTGACTTAGATAAAGGCAAAGAGCGAGAATGGATCGCTTTAGAGACCTTTTCTCAGGCCAGTTCTGTTGATTTAGGTCAGGTGCTCAATCGACTCATTGATGAGGGAGACTCTCAGGTTTGGTCTATTTTAGTGCTGAACGCATTTAAAAAACCCCATTCCATTGCCTGGAAATCTGAGCTTAACCTGCTTTTAGAGGTGGCTGAACCCGTTCATTTAATTCAAATATTTTGTCACCCTCATTCCAAGGATTGGGGGGATGAGTTGGCTACTCTGACCGAACGGTGTGATCTAAAAATTCTGGATTTTATTTGGCGGCGGGTGTTGTCCAGACCTCATTCAATCGACTGGGGAGTAGGTGTATTCCTACTGGTTGAAGAGAGAATTAAAAAGTTAAGGTAAACATCTGAGATGGGTTTAGTTCAGCATCGATCTGATCTCTGCTACGACCAGTAACTCCAGGGTACAACAGCGATTCCTCGTTTTGGGACTTCAATCGAGTTCACTGGCGCGACTATGATACCTTGTTTCGCTCCTAGTGCCTTCATAGCGCCACTCATCGCTCGCTCGTAATAGCCCATCGAACTTGTAGTTACGGCCTCAGCAATGATTCGGATCGGTATCTCATCCCAAACTAGATCAATGACCGCCCCTTTTGCGCTCTTGAAGTAAAGCTTTTGAAGTGGCTTGCCTTGATATTCATTGAAACAGAAAATCTCATTCAAAATCATATGTCGAGCCAAAGAGAGCAAAGTCCCAGGGCCGCTTTTTTGGCGAGCTAGGTGATATGCCAAGCCGGCATCCCCAAAAATCCAATGATCATTCCCAACTCCTGATTCGTGACAGGTAAACCGCCTTAAGAAGAATATATCCTGAAGTGCCTGGATATATTTTTTTGCCTTGCGCTTATCACTAGAAACATATGCCAAAGATGGATACTCTCCCTCAGGCAGCGCCTTAGCAAGCATCCTCACTAATGAGATACAATACTCCGGGTCAAATCCTCTGCCATACGCTTTCTGAGCATCCCGAGCCAAAGTCGTATCCAACCACTGATCCCAGTAGGACCCTCGAACTTGATCGTCCCGCAAAAACGCAGGCACGGGCAGTCCACCCAGATTCATTTGGAGAGATAGATCTTCTACAGAAAAGCGAAGGTTGCACTCACCTTTCAGGATTGGCCCGGCTTGATTCATCCTGAATGTCGTAGGTTTTAACTCGGCAAGGCAAAGAGGATAAAGATGCACCATCCCAATCCTGCCAGTCAGCGATTCTCGAATTCCCACTTTGTTTGAGAATGCCACAGAGCCTGATAGGAACCAGCGGCCCGGAATTTTTCTTCGATCGACCAACGCCTTAAGTGAGTCAAAAAGCACAGGCACCTTCTGCACCTCATCCAAAACCGTAGGCCCGCCTGAATGGCGTGATAGAAAAACCTTGGGGGAAAGCTCTGCCTCACTCCTGACCTCCGCATCATCAAAAGTAAGATAATTTGGGATCTGAATCCGATCTCTGAGTAGAGTGGACTTACCCACCTGCCTGAGTCCCAAAACTCCGATAATTGGCCAAAAAGAAGCCATTTTTCTTAGGTATGTTTCAGCCCATCGTTCTCTTTGGTGCGGCATAAACCTCGCAATTCATTTTTTCGAACCCAGCACTCAGATCACTAGGAAACAAAAGGGATGTAAAACTCTAAGTGCTGCTATTTTTTCACCCAATCTTGTACTAAAAGGGTAGCACTTATCGGAGAGGTAGGCACTGTTTTTCTTTTTCAGTCTAAGTAGGTGTCAAATTAAGGCATTCCACGGCAATGAAGCGAGGCGGGTATGGAGTACCTTCGTTTCTTTTCCAAGATGAACGATGAGGGCGTAGCCTGATGGGTGAGCTTTTAGGAAGCTCTCTGCGCTTTTCAGCGAAGAAAGCGATGCCTGACGATCTAAAGTGGGGATAATCGCTAGGGGGCGTCCAAATGCCTGAAAAATAAGCGGTACGTAGGCGCCTCCTCGAGTCCTATAAGAGTGCGTCGAATATTGAAGACCATCAGTGTAGTGATAGCCTTCGCGAAGGTTGCAGAACAGAAAGTGCGTAAATCCTTGGAGAGTTAGAAACTCGCTGGATTGGTTAGTTAAAAACTTTGCTAGCCCTGCGTCTTCAAAATAAAATGTATCTGGAGTGGACTGCCCGAGCTGACTCATTGGACGGATTAAAAATAATGCTTCTAGTGCAGAAAAAAGCTTTTTTAAAGTGATCGTAGAAATGCCTGTTTCTCGTCTGAGTGATTCCCAATGGAGAATGGATCCTTGTGTGCGGGCTAGGGTAGAGATGAGGGCCAGAAGAGTCATTTTTGGAAGAGTAGTTTCAACGATGAGGCGCAAATCTCGATCGAGCAAAGTGTCGAGATGGGTTCTGAATTTGCTTGCTCGGTGCTGAGCGTTGCGCCCAAAACAAATTCCAGGTAGACCCCCCAGCTCAAGGTAGCGAATCATTCCACTTTCGCTTTCTGAAAGTCTTGGTTTGAGTTCTCGCGTTAGAGCGCTGAGCCCTTTTTGGTGGAGTTCGATGAGGAGTGGGTTCAACGGAAGTGAATGAGATTCAGACCAGGTCATCGGTAGTAGTTCAGTGATGAGAACTCGTCCTGTCAGTGATTCCCGAATTGCTTTCCTACTCGTAAAGCGGACTGAGCCGGTGAGCAAAAATTGACCCGGCTTCTTGTGCGTGCGTACATAGTCTTTTAGCGCCGGGAAAAGCCGTGGCGAAAGCTGACATTCGTCAATCATGAACGGTGCAGGGCGGTTAGAAATGAAGTCATTGGGACCGCTTTCACAAAGCGTGAGGTCTTCCTCGCGATCCAAGGTTCGCATGTCCTGACTGAGGTGTTCGCAAAGAGTTGTTTTGCCGGTTTGGCGATGGCCAATTACCCCAACGATGGAAGACGCCTTGAGTGCTTGAACAACGATCGGAGTGAGATGTCTTTTTCGCTCATGGGGCATGATTAAAGTTTAACTCTAAAAAAGGGTTCCTGTCAAATTTGATACCCCCCTACTGAAAATGACAGGAACCCTTTAAACAGTGGCCTCCTCAGTGTGAATTGCGCACCTAGTCAATATTTCGGGCTGTAATGGGGCCGTTGTGCCTGGCGAGGTTACCTGTTTTGGTTGACTCGGTCCGTAAGTCGATCAGCCAGCTGACTCAGAACAGACTTGCTCCCGAGTCTGATTTGCGAAATAGTGGCTCCCTGCGTCGAACGGCCCAAAAGGGCCAGCGAGCGCGACTGGAGGGAGATCTCATGGGTCTAAAAAATAGATTTTCGGGTAGGGGCCTTTTCTGTGCCTGGGCGCTTTCTGCTTTTTTTGTGCAAGGGCTGGGTCTGGGCCGTGAGGCTCAGGCTAATGTGGGTGATTTTGTAGGATTTGGGGCCCGGACGATGGCGCTCGGTGGAGCTGGCGTAGCCGGTGATACGGGTGGTTTTGCGGCTTACCACAATCCGGCAGCTTTGGCAGGGTTGGGTAAAGAGCGGCTGACTCTCAGCTACGGCTTGGTTTTTGTGCGGCCCCAGTTTCTGCCGATTTCCGATGTCGTGACCCAAAATGACTACGTTGCAGATTCGTCGCCGCCCCTCTCCGGCACGGTCGACACCCAGTATCGGGATACCTTCGGTCAGGTGTTGGGATTGTCCTTTGAGCTTTTGCCCGATGTAGGTCACCTCACCGTTGGATTAGTCACCTTTTTACCTCTGAATCAGTTGGCCTATATGGATTCGGGGCAGCCCTATATTCCTGAGTATTTTCTGTATCGCTCCAGAACTCAGCGGCCTCAGGTTGAGTTAGGCGCTGGATATCAGGTTCTTCCGAGCTTACGAGTGGGGGCGGGGCTTCATACCGGATTCGGGCTGACCGGGAATGCGAGCGTCTTTATGAATACGGCGGCCAACCGGATTTCAACGATGACCTTTGCAGCCAGTCTTAAGCCCGTTTTTTCAGGGTATGTTGGGGTTTTGTGGACACCTGGTGCTGAAGAGGGCAAGCAGGAGGGGGCCTTAAATTTAGGGCTCGTTTACCGGATGGCAGCATCCTCTGATATGGTCTTGCCTATGACTGCCTCGGCTCGGGTCTTGGGGACAACTCCAGCCGCTGTTGATCTTATTTTTACTGCCGCATCCTCCCTCTACTACGATCCTGCTGCCTTAGAGTCTGGCGTCAGTTTCAAAACCGGTGACCATCGTTGGGTCGCTCAGGTGGATTATCAGATTTGGAGTGCTTACAAGACTGCCGCTCTGAGTATGTCCCAAGGGACTGCCACCTCGGGTGGATCGCAGGGGCTGATTCAAATTAATCCGGGCATTCTGCCTTCTTATGTTTACTCTAACATCGTGGTGCCGCGCGCAGGTTGGGAGTGGAACTTGAACCGTGGGAATACCGTACGATTGGGGTACTCCTACCGCCCAAGCGTCTTGAAAGAGGTTTCAAATGGAGTCGGCAATGCCTTAGATCCGTCCAAGCATCTGGTGACCGCTGGCTGGGGTTTTCATTTTGATAGTTTCTTAGGGTATTCGGTTCCCGTTCAGTTGGATCTCGCTCTGAATTACCAACAACTCATGACCCAATCCATTGCCAAGGACTCAAACGGTAATGAAGCGGGTATTACAGCCAACAGCCAGCAAAAGATTGGCTATCCGGGATATAATGCGGGTGGACGCCTCTTCGGCGGTGCTGTATCTTTAGCCTTGGCTTTTTAAGCTCGGAGTATCGAGCGAGAAAAGCGAGAGAGGATTTTTTAAGATGGCTGCGGACCAAAAATCGGGTGAAAAGCTCATTGCAACCAACCCGAACGCACATGCTAATTATTTCATTGAAGAAGTCGTAGAGGCCGGTATCGTATTAACTGGAACTGAGGCCAAAAGCCTGAGAAACCAGTCGCCTAATCTAAAAGATTCTTATGTTGAAGTGACTTCAACCGGTAAAAAGTTTGAAGCCTGGTTGCTGAATACTCATATCGGTCCCTACTCCCACGGCAATATCTGGAATCATGTTGCCACCCGCAGGCGCAAGCTCCTTTTGCACCACTATCAGCTCGAGCGGCTTCACGGCGCGGTGATTCAAAAAGGGATGACGATCGTTCCGATTAAAATGTACTTTAAGAAGGGCCTCGCCAAAATTGAGATTGGTGTGGGTAAGGGTAAGAAAAAGCACGACAAGCGTGAGGATATTAAGCGCAAGACTGCTGAGCGCGAGATGGAAGTTGAAATGAGTCGCCGGTAATTGCATTGTGAAAAGCCCGAGGCATCTTCCTGCCTTGCTAAATGCAAAATTTACGAGATATAACGAGAAGTCCTATGGGCTTTATTGTTCGGAAGACGATCACCGAAACTTATCTTGAACGAGTAAAAACTTCTCCCGGTCTTATCGGATTTCAATTCAGGCCGACCTATCCTGAGATGGGCCCCGTGGGGAAGTGGAAAAAAGTCACATTTAAAGAATTTCATCAGGAATGTCGCTTGGTCTCCTTTGGCCTGATGGGTCTTGGTATTCAGCAGGGGGATCGAGTCGCAATCATTTCGAACACTCGTTACGAGTGGTCCCTTGTAGATCTGGCTATCTTGGGTGCTGGAGCGGTGACGGTTCCGATCTATGCATCGAATACGGCAGAGGATACCGCTTACATCTTAGAGCACTCCGAAGCGCGAGTTGCATTGGTCGAAGATTTCAGTCAGCTTTCTAAGATCATTGAAAAGCGGGCAGAAAACCCGGCAGCGTTTCCCGCTCTGGAGAAGGTCGTGGTTTTCGAACCTTCAGCAGTGGCTTTGGCGCTGAGAGACGGACGAGGCTTTAAGGCAGCGTTGACTCTGCAGGCACTCAAGGAGCTGGGGCGGAGAGAAGAGGGTCGCAATCCCGCGCGATTCGAGGATCAGCTCAAAAATGCACAGCCCAGCGATCTCATCACGATTTGTTATACCTCTGGAACAACAGGCACACCAAAGGGGGTTCAGCTCACTCATGATAACCTCATGAGTGTTTTGGAGGATTGCGTAGCAGTGCTGCGTAAATCGGTTCGCCCTGAGGCCGAGGTGGTCTTAGCGTTTCTCCCTTTCTCCCATATTTTTGGAAAAGTAGAGGCCATGGCCATTTATACCTTCGGATGGAAATGCGTCTACTCCGAGGGGAGTGGTCAATGGATGAGCGATCTTTTGGAGATTCAGCCCACCTTGATTTTTTCGGTCCCACGATTTTTTGAAAAAGTTTACGCCCAAATTCGATTTAAGATAGAACTCTCTCCTATCCATCGAAGGCGACTCTTTGATCGAGCGTTTGAGGCCGGAAAGCGCTACTACGACGCGATCTGGGCCAAAAAGCGACCAACGCTTTTTGAGCAGCTGGAGTTTGGGGTTGCCAAGCGATTGGTGTTTCAGAAGTTAGCGGCTCGGTTTGGCGGCAATCTTCGGTTTGCGATTTGCGGGGGGGCTCCTTTGCCGCGCGAATTAGGGGAGTTTTTTGAGATCATTGGGGTCAAGGTGCTTGAGGGCTATGGTCTGACGGAAACCTGCGCGCCCATCGCGGTGAACTCGGTCCAAGAAACGCGGTTTGGGGCCGTGGGGCGTCCCTTGCCTGAGGTCACGCTGAAAACTGCTGAAGACGGCGAGATTTTGGTTAAATCTCGCAAAGTTTTTTCGGCCTACTACAAAATGCCCGAAGAAACCGCTCATGTCCTAGTCGACGGATGGTTTCATACGGGGGACATCGGTTATTTGGACTCGGATGGCTTCCTTCACATCACAGACCGTAAAAAAGACCTGATTGTCACCAGTGGAGGAAAGAACATTGCTCCTCAAAAAATCGAGAACCTCGCAAGTGCTCAGAAAGTCATTAGCCAGTTCGTCGTCCTGGGTGATCGACGAAATTATCTTTCGGCCTTAATTACTCTGGATCGAGAACGAGTGATTCAATTTGCCAACGAGAGTCAGATTTTATTTAGTGAATACAGTGAGTTAATTAAAAACTCTAAGGTCATCACTTGGGTTCAAAAAATGGTGGATGAGATCAATCGCCCTCTCGCGAACTTTGAGAAGATCAAAAAGTTTATTATTTTACCGAACGACTTTACAGTAGAAGGGGGAGAGCTTACCCCCTCTCTTAAAGTTCGACGAACCGCAGTCCATCAGAAGTATCAACGCGAGCTAGACACCCTCTATGCTGATGCGATGCGCGTCTCAGTTGACTCCGTTTGAAGATTTAGATAGAACCATGTTTTCGTTTGCGCAATAAGGAGTGAAAATGGCCCGAGTTACTATCGAAGATTGTTTAGATCATGTGACCAATATGTACGAACTCGTTCACCTGGCTACCAAGCGTGCTCGCCAGCTCTACAAGGGCGCTGATCCTCTCGTAAAAAGTAAAAACCGTATTATCGTCACCGCCTTGCGCGAAATCGCTGCTGGCCGTGTCAGAGCCGTCGTTCGCACTGCTCAGGACATTGAAGACGAAATGCCAGAAATGGCTAACTAAACTTTGCTCAGGCCAGTTTTGGCCTAAGCTTGGATAGTTAAGGTCGTTTTAAAGACTTCCTCAAAAAGAGCTTTTCTCTGCTGCACTCGCAAAATGGTGAGGTCTTTTGATCCTCGACCGTTTAGCGTGATCTTGGTTCCTTGCTTTCGGATGGTTAGATTTTTGACCTTCGAGTGGGTTGAGCTAGCTCCGCCGAGAGCCTCGGTGATTCTCATCAGGGCAAGGAGTCGCAAGAAGATTTGCTTTTGCTTTTTTTGCTGAATAAAGCTCAAATCTTTTTTCGAAAGGCGAGCTAGGCTGGCTTTGAGGCAGAGCTGTGCGATCCATTCAGTTTCCCAATTTTCCATCGCAAGAAAATCTGCGTTTCTAACAATATAGTAAGAATGCGCTTCGAAGTGGGTGGGGCTGACTGCTGAACCAATTTCGTGAAGAATGACGCCGGCGCAGAGGTATCTCAGCCAGTCCTCATCCAGTTGATGAAGACGTTGGGTCTTACTAAAGATTTCGCTCGCTGTTCTCACTTTAGCCTGAAGGGAAGCCTTGGGAAGCCCGAATTGCGCTGCCTTTTGATAAAGCTCATCGATCTGAAATCGGCTTTCCACGCCCCCTGAATGAGTCAGGAGTAGAATCTCTCGGTCGAGAATTCCATCGCGGAGTGAATACCGAGTTGTTCTGAGGCTGTGAGCGCCTAAAAAAGCCATTTGCTCCTCGAGCAGGATGGTTCCTGCTAAGATCATTTCGACTCGTTTGGCATCCATTCCAGGGATTTTCATAAGCTCAGGACGAGAGCACCCCGTCATCCTCTGGATCAGCGTTTCAAGCTGGCTTCGTTCGATGCCATCAGTTCCATACTGCCGCTTCAAAATCCGTTCGATCGCTCGAATGGTTCCGCTTGAACCGATCACGATCGGGATTGAAGGCCACTCTTGCTTTTGGATTTGAGAGGTGATCGTACTGCGGATTTCCTGTCTTAGGCTTTGAATCGATTCGATCTGCTGCGTTTTCGTCACGAGTGGGGGAAGGCTCTTGAGGTAGACTTGCTGAAGGCGTGCTGTGCCTAATTGGAAGCTTGAGGACTGCAGGAGTGTCGAATCACGACAGAGGCTGACCTCAGTGCTCCCACCGCCCATATCAACAAGTCCGAAAAGCCCCGGAGGCTTTTTCTCATGTTTCAGAATAGCTAGAGCGATGAGTCGAGCTTCCTCCTCACCTGAGATTACACGAATTTCAATCCCGGTCCGCTTCTTGACCTGCTCGACAAATAAATCTCCATCCACTGCATCGCGGAGTGCGCTGGTTCCAAATGCGATGATTTTAGAAGTCTTAAAGCGGGTTGCAATCTTTCGAAAGTTGAGGAGTGCCTCGATCGTCCGACGTTTTGCGCTGGGATCGAGTCTTTGTCGCAGAAAAACGCCTTGGCCAAGGCGGACCATGACCTTTTCTCGGTGTAGAAGACGGGCTTTGTGGTTTGAACCAATCCATTGAACGTCAAATCGAACGGAGTTGGTGCCTAGGTCAATGATTCCAATTCGCATAGTTTATTTTTCACTCGATTTGAATTTTTCCCAAAGTGGCGTTCCCTCGTATTCTCGAACTGCAAGCTCTTCGAAAAGAAATTGGGAACGAATCGGGGTCTCACCCTTTCTAGATGGGGAAAGCCGATGTCGCTTCCACTTTCCTTCAGGCGTGAGGATCCGCGCCTTTACAGTATCTCCCAACGATACAGGTATGATCACTTCCTGAATATAGCGGTAAATTTCAAAGTCTAAAATGGGAAATGCGATTTCTAGTCGAGAATAAAAGTTGCGGGGCATCCAATCAGCACTGGAGAGATAAATTTTCTGAGCATCTCCAAAGTGATAAATCCGGCTGTGCTCTAAAAAACGATCTACAATGCTGATCACTCGAATATTCTCACTAAGTCCTTTGACGCCTGGGACAAGAGAACACGCGCCTCTGACGACGAGGTCCACCCGAACTCCGGCCTGAGAGGCGCGGTAAAGCTGTTGGATGACCGCCTCATCCACGAGTGCGTTGACCTTCGCGAAAATACGTGCGCTTCGTCCCTGTTCGGCAGCCTGGATTTCGGCCTCAATATGACCTAAGAGCCTCCGGTGAAGCTTGGCAGGTGCCGGTATGAGCTGCTTGAAGTCTTGAGGGATTTGGCCGACAAAGATTCGATCGAAGAAATAACGGACATCCGAACAGATCTCAGCGTGTGAAGTGATGATGGCCAGATCGGTGTATTGGCGTGCGGTGGAGGCCTTGTAGTTACCGGTAGACAGGTGGGCATACCTCCTGATCTCGTCGCCAATCTGTCGAGTGATGAGAGAGACCTTGCCGTGGAGCTTGAGCTTACCAAAGCCGAACGATACCTCAACTCCTGCTGCCTTGAGTTCCTCTGCTACTTTTAAATTATTGAGTTCATCGAATCTCGCGCGGAGCTCGATCATGACCCGAATTCTTTTTTTAGAGGCAGCCTTTTTGAGAGACTCCATGACCTGAGAAATGGCATCGATTCGATAGACGGTTTGCTCAATTTGAACAACCGTGGGGTCGTCGCATGCAGCTCGAATCCACTGCTCAAATGCATCAAATGAGTCGTATGGATGATGGAAGAGAAAATCCTCCCGATCCAAGCGGTTGAAGATCTCATGTGGTTTTCTGAAGGGTCTAGGGACTCGGGATTGCAGAGGCGAGTAGCAGAGGTGGTGGTGTTGAATGAGACTCTCGGGAGCATGGCTTGGGAGTTGGGTAATCGCCGAAAGGCACAGCGTCCCAGGCGTCTCAATCATTTGCTGATTGAGGAGCTTTAAAGTCTTTGCAGCTTGCAAGAGAAATGGTTTTGAGGGTTTTCCACTATATTGCAGCCGGGTGGGGCGACCTCTTTCTCTTTTACCCAAACCAACGCGAACGCGATCGGGAATAGTTTCTGGATCGAGGTCTGCGAGTTCGAGAGAAAAGTCTGAGTCCCGGGTGATCTTGAATAGGGTGGGCGGTGACTGGAATCCAATTTTTTGCCCTAGGTATTGAATGAGGAGGTGATCGAGAAAAAAACCAAATAATTCACCAGTCACTTCATTCCACCTAAAGAAGCCTTGAGGAATGGATTTTGGAATTTTGAACCAATATTGATCTTGGTAGAGTAGCCCGAGCTGGAGATTCTCTAAAGAATTGAGCTTTTGATAGCTAAAAATCTCCGGCTCTTGGAGTTTTGGGAAAATCTCCTCCTCGAAGAGGGTTCTCTCAATAATTGAACTCAAGCCGGTTTTTGTAGGCTCCGGGGCGAGGTGGACCTTTGAGGGGTCGAGCTGAGCTTCGATTATTTCAAGAATACTGGCCTGCCGTTGTAGAAACGTCCGAGTGGCACTCAATACATCATTTCTGATGCGGATTAGCCTGAAGGTTGCAGAGATATCTTCTGGGTGAGAGTTTTGAATCGAGCGAACCAAGGATGGATATCGGATCATGAAGAACTCATCCAAATTGCCGGCTGAGATTCCAAGGAATCGAGCCCGTTCCAAGATGGGATTGGTTTCAGTGCGGGCCTCAGCGAGAACTCGCTCATTAAATTGCAGCCAACTCAAGTCTCGGTGAATGAGAGGTAAGTCGGGACGGGCTAATAAAGCAGGTAACGTCGGGATCACAATCCCGCTAAACGAAGGTTGGTTGATAATCATTTGCTTTTCCCCCTGGCTGCCTGCGCCTACTGATGAAGCGCCGAGCCGTACTCTTTTAATTATCGATAGATCAGGGTGTTGTCGACTGTTTATTGATTAAAAAATGGTATTTGAATTGCAATATTCTATGTTGTTTTGGAGGTAATATGGCGCTCATGATTCGGGGCGTTATTGTTGATTTAGATGGTACACTCATCGATAGTCGCCGTGCGCATGCTTTAGCATGGAAAAAGACTCTTGATGAAGAGGGTGTTCGCAATTCACTGGATGAAATTGAACGGTGGATGGGGTGTGATGCGAATCAGCTACTAGGGCAGCTTGCCGGAGTTGAAGCTCAATCTCAGCGCGGGCAGAGATTGATTCAGAAAAAAAGGAGAGTCTTAGAGGCTGAATATTATGATCAAATTCGACCTCATCCATGTTCTAAAGCGCTTCTGACTCGTTTGAGAGAAGAAGGGCTTCGTTTTGCCTTCATGACCTCGGCCAATCCGTGTGAGTTGAAGACCTTTCTGAATCTATTAGACTCTCAAGAGCTCATGGAATATTCAAAAATCGAAGAGGTCCAACTTAAGAGACGGACACCAATTGAAACTGCAATTGCATCTCTTGGTATGAATCCCGAAGAACTCATCCTTCTCGGTAACACGCCTTATGATGTGCAGGTCGCAGTCGGGCACGGAATTTCTGCGATCGCATTTCGTTCCGGCGGTTGGAGTGATGGTGAGCTGACTGGGGCCCTAATGGTTTACGATGATATTCCCGATCTACTCAGAAAATTTGACGAGTCACCCTTGTCTAAAAAGGCTCGAGGTCAGATTCCATTAGTGGCAGCTTGACCCCGTGTCCTCTTTAGGAATATTTACTGCTCCTACTGGAGAGGATCGACTGTGTCGCAGGGCGTGATCGAGCAGGCTTTTTCACCTGAGTTTTCTTTGCTGTTGCCCGCTTCACGGTCATTGCCGTTGCAGGCTCAATTAAGGCGAGTGGCAGGACTTCGTCCATCCGGCTCACAAAATAGATTTCCAAATCCTTGAGTGCTTCTTGAGGGATCTCGTAAAGATCCTTCTCGTTGAGTTTAGGGAGAATTAACGTCCTAATTCCAGCGCGTTTCGCAGCGAGAAGCTTCTCTTTGATTCCTCCCACGGGCAGAACCTTGCCAGTCAGGGAAAGTTCACCGGTCATGGCGACTCGATTTTTAATACATCGTCCTGAAAGAAGTGAGTAAAGAGCGGTGGCCATCGTAATCCCCGCCGATGGACCGTCCTTTGGAATTGCACCTGCGGGAATGTGAAGGTGAATGTCGTTCTCTTTAAAGAACTTAGCATCCATCTGTAGCGTGGGAATGGCGCGTTTCTTCACGTAGCTCCAGGCGATAGCGGCACTTTCTGTCATGACTTCGCCCATTTGTCCAGTGAGCTTAAGGATGCCGGTTCCTGGGATATCAGCAGCCTCAATAAATAAGATTTCTCCACCAGTTGAGGTCCAAGCTAATCCAACGACCACACCGGGTGCGGTGATCCGTTCGGCAACTTCGTTGTAGAATTTCTTAGGTCCTAACCAGGTGAGCAGTTCTGATTCCTTGATTTGGATGGGTTTCAGTTTAGGCTGAGTCCGTGAATTTTTTTTCAGCTGAGCCTCAGTTTCTCTTACGATCTGAGTGGCAGCCTTTCGGGCAATCCGGTGAGTGAGCTTTTGCAAGGATCGCAATCCTGGCTCGCGGGCGTAGTCCATCATGATCTTTCGGATCGCTGATTTTTCAAATTTCAGTTGGTTTGGTTTCAGTCCGTTCGCTTCGAGTACTTTCGGAATAACGTATCGATTGGCGATGTCTTCTTTTTCTTCGAGAGTGTAGCCCGGTAATTCGATCACTTCCATGCGGTCCAGGAGGGGAGCAGGGATTGATGAAGTCGAGTTAGCGGTGGTGACAAAGAGGACCTTAGACAGGTCGAATGGGACATCGAGATAGTGATCTAAAAAAGCTGTATTTTGCTCTGGATCCAAGACTTCCAAAAGAGCACTGGCTGGATCGCCATGGTAGCTCTGGCCCAGTTTGTCGATTTCATCGAGCATTAGTACAGCATTTTTAGATCCTGCACGTTTGAGACCTTGAATGAATTTTCCTGGCATCGCTCCTACATAGGTGCGGCGATGACCTTTGATCTCAGCCTCATCGCGCATTCCGCCTAGGGAAAAGCGGAAGAATTTTCGTCCAAGCGCTTGAGCAACTGATTTGCCTATGGAGGTTTTTCCAACGCCGGGAGGACCGACGAGGCAAATGATGGAGCCTTTTGGGTCGTTCTTGAGTTTGCGAATGGCTAAAAACTCCAGGATGCGCTCTTTAACCTGATCGAGTCCGAAGTGTTCTTGATCTAAAGTTGCTTTGGCAAATTCAAGATCGAGAATATCAGTGGTTTCTTTACTCCAAGGAAGTGAGCACAAAGTCTCCAGATAATTGCGAGAGATATTGTATTCAGGGGATTGTTCAGGGATGGTCTCAAATCTTTCTAGTTCGTCAAGAGCGGTTTTCTTAACTTCCTCTGGCATTTGAGCGGCTTCGATTCGTTCACGAAAGGACTGAGCGGATTTCTCCTTGCCCTCGACTTCGACACCTAGTTCGCGTTTGATGGACTTGAGTTGTTCTTTGAGGAAAAACTCCCGCTGCATTTTGTTGAGCTTCGAGTTGACGTCCTCACTGATCTTCCGTTGGATGTCTGCCACATCCTGTTCTCTGCGGAGGTGAAGAACGAGCTTCTCAAATCGCGCTCGGACCGAGAGGGTTTCTAAAAGTTCTTGTGACTCGGCTTTAGGTAAGGTGAGAGCAAAGGCGACCAAATCAGAAATTGTACCTGTTCCGGGTGCGTTAATCATTGCAAGGCGCATCTCTTCGGTGAAGAAAGGGTTCACTTCAGAGAGTTTTTTGACATGACTGATCACGGATCTCGTCAGAGCATCCATCTCGATGGACTTCTCGTGAATATCGTCGAGATACTCCGCCTCAACGACAATGTAGGGCTGATCAGCAAGCACTTTGCGACTTCTAAATCGTTTCATGCTGTGGATTAGGAGATTCACTGATCCATCGGGCATCTTGAGCCGTTTGACGATCTTGACTGCTACACCGATCTCGTAAAGGTCTTCTGGTTTAGTCTCCTCACGGACATCTCCATTTCGAGTGAGGAGAAGACCAATCACGCGCTGGCGATTAATGGCTTCCTCAATCATCGCGACATGTTTGGGGAGGCTGATTAAGAGAGGGGCTAGAAGCGTGGGAAACACAATAGGACTGTTCACTGGTAAAATGAACAAGTTGGGCGGTAAAGCCTGCTCGGGTAAAATGAGATCACCTGGGCGAGTAGGAGATTGGGAAGAGCTCTCCTCGCCTGAGGCTGGGTTCTCTATTGATTTCGATAGGTTAGTGTTTTCTTGATCTTTTTTATTTGCCATAGTTTTTGCCCTACCTAAATTAAGATGGGCACGATTCCAACTCTGGCAAGTAGAGACTTAAATTGCAGGAGCTGAGTTGAGCTCCCGACTAATTTTTTCAATTAAGTCGTTCGCTAGGCTAGGGTCAGGCTCACCTGTGGTGCTGAAGCCCTCGGATACTCCTTGAGCATTGAGTCTTTCGACCTCTTCAGTGACAGTTGTTTTCACTTTGACGCCGCCGAGAACTTGTTCTGCGCTGACTTGGTATTTAAGCCGATTTTGGAGGTAGGTTTTCCTTGGAAATCCATTGACTTGATATTCAATGTACTTGGATTTCGATTTGGAAAAGATCCAGTCAGTTTCTAAACTCCGTTGGGAGAGTTTTTTAAGTTCCAGTGGAGAGACTTCAGCGGGGGTTATACTTACGACTCGCGTCAGTCTGAGTGCGGACTCAATTGCTTTCCAAGCTGCGGGGAAATCGGTCTCGAAGGTCTGCTCATTTCTGAGTTGGGCGTAGGCTAGCGTTTTAACTTCAGGAACGCTCGAGCACCCAGCTAGTGATCCAATGACCAAATAGGAAAGGCTTAAGGCAATCAGTCTCAGCTTCATTAATTTTGACCTCGCTTTGCCCACAGCTTAACCCTTTTTCTTACTGAGATCTATGATGATTCTCACCGGTTGGGTCAACTCAAAAACCTCCACGTTCACGGCGGATTTGAGCGGAAGAGAAAATGTCCAGACTTCGTCCTCCAGTTTGGGGAGTAAATCCACACTTTCAAGAAAGTTGCTCTTCTTAAAGGCCGTAGTAATTTTTTTTGAGTCAAAGCGAAGTTCTGGGTTACCCCAGACTGAAACTCCGATTCGTTTTTGGTTGGGGTTGACTTCAACTTGAAAGTACGGAGGCCGGGGGATAGCGGCTGGCTCTCCATTTTGAGTTCCTTCAAGATCAATCACGACTCGTTCAAGTTCTTTTTGGTTTGAAAATCGAATATCTTTTACAATCACTGGATGGATAGCTCGGTCTCCTCCAATAATCAGACCATCACGGACTTGTGCTTGAGTTTTTTTGGTGTCTGCAATTGAGATTTTATCAGCTTTAAGTCTTTGGATGTCATTGGGGTGGGTCGGAAGGTTCGTCGGAGACGAAGTGGCATTTTGAGTTTTTTCAGGGATAGCGGCCCATGTTGAGTGAGGGAGGTAGATGGATCCTAAAGCGACTCCCCAGAGGACAAGCGGATTGATCTTCATTTCTTTAGTTTAATCGCCAATTTGGGGCGATGCAAGGAATTCGAAATTCTGAGTCCGCCTAGCGCAAAGAGCCAAGGAATGAGCCATCCCAGGGCAGCGCCAAACGGAGGCTCTGATGGATCTCTCTGTACCGTCGGTGAAGTCTTGATTCTGCCGCACGCCCCAGTCTGAGTTGTTGGGTTGCCTCCTGGGAGTGAGCGGCGAATTGGGGGGCCTGAGGGGCTTTGATACCTCGCGAAGTTCTCGAGGCTTCGACACCGAGGATTGTCCGGTAGGGTACTGTTTGAGTTGATCGAGTCATCCTCGGTTCGGGTGGAACCAAAAACGACCACAAAGGGAAAATTTCGGTCTACCGAAAAGTATCCTGCTGGATAAGAGCTGAGAGAGACGGCTTGAGTCGAGATGGATAGGGTGTAGTCTCCGAGTGCAAGTGATGGAGCTGTAAGAATTCCATCAAAGCTTTGAAAGCCGGAGTTGCCGGAATTTGCTGTAAAGTCAGAACTTTTGTAATTCGGATTCACATAGGTAAAGTTGACTGGGTTACCCATTGAATTGGTGAGGCTTAGGATTGCCTTCACGGGTGAGTAGAGACTATAACTCACAACGCGAATGACTAAGTCACCTGAGACGTTCCGAAGTGGATAGGTCCTGTTCTGTGAGTTCTGTGGAAAGACGTCAACCCATGCGAAATCCCCGGGTCGCCCATTCGCCGTGCTCATGTCAAATTGTGGGCTCTGGGAGGGACTCGGTGAAGCCAGAGGAATTGGAGAGCAACTCACAGGGATTGAACCGAGGTCCGAATCGACCCCTGAATTGACAGAGATCTTTCTCAACGGCGCAGGTCTTTGATCTGAATTGGTGGTGAGAAAGGTTTTTTTAAAATCGCGCCCTGAGCAAACAGAAACATTCATTGAAGAATAATAATAAGGGAGTGTTTGGGAACCAGCATAATAGGGTTCGATCATGAGGAAGTAGTTACCAAGCTCGAGATGACCGAAATGAAAAGAGCCAGAACGGTCAGTGAGCGCAGATGCTAAGGAAGTTCCCCGGGTTTCTGAAATGGCTACGACATGCGCCCCGAAAACAGGCGATCCGTTTGCAGTGACCGTACCGTGGAATGCCCCCGTTAAATCGGTCTGGGAGCTCTGATAAAGACTCTGGATGCCGACTTTTTCATCGCAGCTCAAGAACGCTTGATCAGGAGCCTCCATAAAAAGCATTGAGGTTCCCAGTCCGCCAGTATGAGAAAGACCGAGGGCATGTCCGAGTTCATGGCTGATCGTGTTTTCGATGTAGACTGGAGCCTTATTGTTTGCTCGTGAAATGACTACTCCCTCCGCAGGCTCGGTGCTGTCTGCGGGAGACGTTGTAAAATTAAAATTTCGATCATTAAGGATGATGTCAGCCTCGTAAATCTCTCCCGAATTCCTGTCATACCAGACTTGCGTGGTGCCAATGATGCTTGAGGAAATCGAGTTAGCTGCTGTCATCTGGGAGAGAAAAAATAGCGTAGATAGCCCGTCGTTCCCCCCAGAAGTGGGGAACGTACTTCTGTCTATTCCCTGCCAATAATTAAAGTCAACCGAACCCTGAGAAGCGGCCTTCCAGCGTTGCAATGAAGTGGTGACTGATTTGAAGAAATCAGATGCAGTTAAATTGTTTGAGTTTGCTGGATTGCCGGCAATATTAATTGTGATCGGCTGCCTCCATCGAATGGAGGCGCCATTACTCATGACTAATGGCGTAAATGCGAGAGCTTTGGTACCACTAGCCTCGATGACGATCATTGCAGCTGCTCCAAGCCATTTTCTATTCATTTCAAAAATTTCCATAAGAGGATTGAAATTCCTAGGATTCCAAAAATCATGATCACTAAAGGGAGTGGTAACGTCGGAGGTTGAGAGATCGGATTCGCTTGAGGCAGGATTGAGTTAGATGGCTGCGAAGGTTGAATGGAAGGTGTGGGTTGCGGAGCGACCTTCTGAGACAGTTTTGAGTTTTCTGCAGGAGGCGTGGCCGACGCTTGCTGGCGGATCAGACGTTTTAAGTCGGATAGAGTCCAGGGTCTCGGGGTTTGATTCAAACTAAAGGTGGACGACGATCCCCAGAGGGCCGGACCCTTGAGAATTTCGTCTCCGTTGGCGTCTTTCTCGATAGTGAGCTTTCCAAGCATCATCCCGTGGACGTCGAGCGTGCCTTCGGAATTGAGCGGGTTCACCATGACCACGACAGTTTCCCCCGTTTCAAAGTGCGCGGCGCCCTCGACGTGGAGACCTACCCCATCTTTTTCTCCTCCGATTTCTCGGACGAGGAGAGATGAGTTGGTGCTGGAGAGCGTCGGGCCTTTGAGTGTTTCATCGTTCTGAAAGGCATAGTAGGTGAAAATTTTCTGGCTATTGATGCCCTTGCCCCAGTCTGAATAGTGGGTTCCAATTTTGCCCTTCAAGATCAGGGGGGCTTCTTCTACGGTGGTTGGGAAGGGTTGTTGATAGAAAGTGCTTGCGAAAGACGGCAGGCTCAAGCTCAGCCCAAGCCAGATTCCTCCGCACATCCATTGTTTAAGTTGAATTGGTCTCCTACTCATGAAATCCCCTTATTGCCTTGTGACTGACTTCCTAAGTCTAGCAGCTTGTTGGGGACGTTGTAGTGTGTCATCTTTGCTGGATTCGTTCGGTGTGTGTCGTCATTACTGCAGTGAATTTGGCTGGCGGGGTTTTGCAATGGGTTCCGAGGGGTTATGATTGGGATGGGGCTGATTGGATTTTTTTGGTAAAAACCGTGAAAAAAATTGCCTTTTCCAGTATCGAGTGATAACTAACGCCATCCGTTTGTAAGGTGTGGATCGCTAGCTCAGTTGGTAGAGCAGCTGACTCTTAATCAGCGGGTCGGTGGTTCGATCCCACCGCGATCCACCATTTTTAAATTCCTTTCTCATTGGATTTCCCTTCACTAAGCTCAAAAAATTGTGTTGTCCTGGTCGCTAGGTGAGTCTTTATTGATTCTTCCAGTCGGTCGTGTTTTAGTTCCTATTGGATCAGCCTGGGGGGGTTGGGAAATGAACACGTCCATCACGTTAGAGCAAATTCAAGAAGCGCGTCGGGTTTTAAGTCTTTATCTGACTCCCTCTCCACTTGTTTACAATGCGTGGCTGTCTGAATCCCTTCAGTGTCAGGTCTATCTGAAATTGGAAAATATGCAGCCCATCGGGTCATTTAAAATCCGCGGTGCAACCTATAAAATTACTCGTCTCACCGAAGAGCAAAAGAAGCTTGGGGTCATTGCAGCAAGTGCAGGCAATCATGCTCAGGGTGTGGCTTGGGGCTCGAGACAACTGGGTGTTAAATCTCTGATTGTGATGCCTGTTACGGCTGCTTTGGTAAAAGTTCAAAACACTCAGGCGTTGGGAGCCGAAATTCTGCTCCATGGGAGCAGCTACGATCAGGCTTATGCTAAGGCTCAGGAAATTGCCGCACAAACCGGACGAATTTTTATTAACGCGTTTGAAGATGCAGATGTGATCCGAGGGCAAGGCGTAGCGGGTCTGGAAATTCTCGAGCAGTTGCCCGATGTGGACTGGGTCATTGGAGCGGTCGGTGGTGGTGGGCTAGTGTCAGGAGTGGGAACGGCGATCAAAGCACTCAGGCCGCAGGTTAAGATGGCAGCCTGTCAGGCTCAGGGCGCTGCTTCTATGGTGCGCTCCATTGAGCAGGGTAAAGCGACAGCGCTCGCCAAAATTGATACGTTTGCGGACGGCATCGCCGTGATGAAAGCCAGTGAGTTCATGCGTCAGATCCTGGCGCCTTTGGTCGATGAGTGGGTCGAGGTTGAAGACGATGATATCGCTGCTGCGGTCCTGACTTTGTTGGAGAAAGGCAAAACCATTGCCGAAGGCTCTGGCGCTGCTGCGCTTGCGGGGCTTTATGAGATTAAGTCCCAAATTCGGGGCAAAAAAGTAGTGGTGATTGTCAGCGGCGGTAATATTGACGTGAATGTATTAGCTCGTATTATTGATGTGGGACTCGTTCGCGCCGGCCGACGAGTCCGAGTGAATATTGTGATTCCCGACCGGCCTGGTACCCTCGCTAAGGTGACGCAGCTCATTGCTGATCAAGGGGCAAACATTTTGCAAGCAATTCATGATCGTAATGAGCCATCGAATCAGCTCAACGAAACTGAAGTTGCTTTGACATTAGAGACCCGAGGTCCTGAGTATAGCCGAGCACTGATTGAAGAGTTGAGAAAAAGTGTAATTCGACTCGAACTCACTCATTAAATTCAGTAAAGAATAAAAGCATCGGTGGGGGGAAATTTGATGATACGGGTTAAACGCCTTTATTTAGGTGCGCTTATCTGCGGATTGGTGCTGCTTAATGCTTGCGGTCTGTTTCATCGAGAAAATGTGGCTGAAGGAGGAGGGGTCTGCGCGCCAACTCAGTTGAGCCAGGTGGCAGGCAGCACAGGATCAGCTGCTGTCTTTATGATGGACCCTATTGCGAGTTCTGGTAATCCCCAACTAGCACCCAATTCAAGCCCCTTGGATGAATATGCGACTACGGTTGGTCTTTCGAGACTCTCAGGACTAGGAGTTCTCGATGGGCAGTTCGTGTCGATCCGAAACCGAGTTCATTGTTCGGATCACTTCGGAGCCTATCACGCAAAAAATCAATTCGAGTACCCTCATAGTGATTTTCGATTTCAAGAGGCAATGAGCTATTATTTTGGGGATGAGTACCAGAATCGACTGAAAAATAATGGATACCTAGTCTCTCGTGATCCAACCGTGATCATAGCTCACTGTGAGACAGTGGATAACTCCTACTTCACCAAGGCTCACGATACGTCTGGGCAGATCTATAATGGGAGAGAATTTAATGAAGTCTGTTTAGGAGATTCAAAATACTCTCCAGGAGCTTTTTACGCAGATGACGCTCAAGTCGTCATTCACGAGCTTCAGCATGCTGCGACAGTGGACAACTACTCGGCGATCACCAATCTCAATCAGTTTTTTTATGATGAGGCAGGAAGCCTGAATGAAGGAATTTCTGATTTTATGAGCCTTGGATTTGCCGACAACTTGTCTCCCTCTTCTCCGGGGTTGGACAGTCGGATTTTCAGCCGCTGGGCTCTGGGCACGTTTAATCCCAAGCCTAATCATAGCAGTGTGCGAGGTGCTCATCGCTGTCCCATGTATGATTCAAAATTCTCAGATAACTGTTCGTCTTACCCTAAGTTTGCCCTGCCGTCTGAAAGTAACAACTACACGACGACAGTGAGTTTTATCTACCCGGACGGGTTAGGCTGGCCCTTTCCAGATAACTTTAAGAGCCAAAACATCCTTTCGAATATTTATCAGTCGTATGCTTATAATCAAGAAATTCACAACAATGACTTGATCGTTACAGGGGCTCTTTGGGATGTGTATTCAGCTTTAAAGAAGCTTCGATCGGGAGATGGCTGGACTGCCTTTGATCTTACTCAAAAATTGGTGATGGAAGGGGTGCGGCACTTGCCAACTCCAACACGTCAAAATCGATCACCCGTCACGTTCATTCAGTTTGCAAACAAACTCGTTGATTCGATTGCTCTCGTTCCTGAGTTCAGTGCAACAGATCGAGCTGCAATTGTTCAGGTGCTCAAAGAGCGGGGACTTTATCAGTCAGCAACGCTTCGCTCAGAGACCTGGGTGACGGAGGGTTCCGGAACATTTAAACTTCGTCCTTACACTCCGACTCCTGGGGTATTTATCCAAGACAATCCTCAAGTGCTTGCCAAGTGGCTGACGCAAATGGGGATTGATTCAGGTGTGATCGGTCAGGGGCTGTCGAGTGGGTTGAATTCGATGTTGGATCCCGGTGAGTTTGGAGTGATTTGGTTTGATCTCCAAAATGAGGATGACCTGACGGCAGGTGGGATTTTACTCACGGTGGTCTCTTCTGATTCTGATGTTGAAATCCTGGATGATTCATTCAACGTAGGATTTTCAATGAATGAAGGGGTTGGGCAGGCTCAAATCATGTATTCGAAGGTGAATGGCAAGACCATGGCGGGAATTCTAGCTCCTCTGTCAACTACTTCGTTAGATCAAAATTCGACTCTCAGCACTTTAGGGAACACCTATTTCACAACTGATCCATTATTTGCCTTGAGTTACCGGACTGGAATTTGGGTGAAAGTTAATCCAAATGCTGAACACGGAAAGATCGTTGAGTTTCAGGTTCAGGCGGTGCCAGCCAATGCATCGGGGGCTGCTCAGAATCAGCCCGTGACGCTCAGATTTCCAGTGGTGATTAACTAGTTAATGAAGGCGGGGATTCATGCTCAAAGATCAACGAAGTATCCTCTGGATCATTCTAGTCATCCTTGCACTTACGATCTATCATTTTGCTAATTTAAAGCGTTCACAACTGAATCGACCTGAGGTTCAAAAGCACTTTGACACTCAGCCTCTGCTTCCCTCGTCTTCGCCCCTTCCCTCGGTGCGTCCATCTTCTCAGCCCAGAAAATCCCCTCGGGCATCTGGATCAGATCAAGTTCCTAAGCATTGGAGCCAATTTAAATCTAAATATGGGGAGGATTTGATCGCTCAGTTTACGCCCGATCACCTCCTGAGCTCGATTCAGGGCCGGATAGGACAGGGCGCGCCTCAGGGGGTCGACTTCGACTTCAGGAATGAAGGGCAGATTAAGGCAAGGGCCGAGGCGATTATTCGTGAGCTGTCCGTTCTGATCGGTGAGCGTCCAGATTGGCCCATTGAGTTTTCGGAGATTCGTCTTGGACCAGGCTCAGGGCAAGCCTATTTTCAGCAAACTTATCAGGGGCTTAAAGTCAAACCTATGGGGGGGGTGAAAGTCGATTTGGGACCCTCAGGAGAGATTATTGGGTTTTACTCTGACTACGCTGCTCAAGTTCAATCGGTGACCCCTGCGTCACTTTCCGAGTCGGTAGTTCGAGAAAAGGCAAGAGAGGCCCTGACTCTACAAAGCTTACCGGGCTTGAGCCTCAGTTCGATTCCGCCGGGAGAGAAAATCGTCTGGGTGTCTGGGGGAGTAGGTCGTGTTGCTTACGAGTTCTTTGTTCAGGGTCGAAACGTGGTGATTGATGCTCAACAAGGACGCACCCTTCTTTTCAGAGATCGCCGGCACTTCTAGGAACTGAATAAGTTTGATATCCTGATTCTATGCAATCCTTTAGGAATAGTGTTTCAATCATCGGATTAGGGATAGTTTTTGGATGCTCGTCCACGCAGCCTGGGAGGTTTTCAGACTCTCCTGATCATGAGCGTAAGGTTTGCACACCCGAGGTGCCTGAGAAAAGGCAGACCCACCTTCCTCGCCTGGATACGCTCTCGCCTCTTGAAGGTTCAAGTGAGGGGGGGAGTCTACTTAAAGTGACCGGTCAGGGGTTTAAACCGGGAGTTCAAGTTTTTCTCGGGAGTGCTCTTTGCGAGGGTTTGAGCTTTCTAAAACCGTCCGAACTGACCTGTTCAACCTCAAGTCAACCGGCAGGTGAAGTCGACGTGATTGTCGTTAATCCAGATCAAGGCTGTGATTTAATTAAAAGAGGATTTCACTTTACGCAGGTGGTCGGTATTTTGCCTAAAAAAGTTCGCCTTGCCGTCGGGGATGAATTTCAATTTCATTCTCAAAATGCAACGGCTCCCCTCGAATTTAAAATCATCGAGGGTTCAGGAAAAATAGATTCTAAAACGGGAGTTTTCACCGCAATGGCTCCTGAAGGAAACGTCCTCGTTCAGTTGATGGACGGCAAGGGAACCAAAGATACGGCCACGATTCAAGTTCGACCAGTTCTTGGTATTTCTGTGAGTGCGAATCAGTTGAGTGTGGGTGGAAGTGCTTTTGTATCGGCCTCAGGTGGTGTTAGTCCGTATGAATTTACGATCGATCCGCAGGATGGGATGATCGACTCGACGGGGCGGTTGACTGTCGTGCGGGCTTCGAATGATATCGCCGTCAAGGTGACAGATGTTTTAAATCATTCAGCGGTGTCCCACATTAAAGGAGTGGATGGAGTTCGGTTAAGCGGTCCACAGAAACTTGAAGTCAAACGGCAAGTCGCCCTTCCTGTTCAAGGTGGTTTCCCTCCTTATTCTTTTGAGATCGTTTCAGGAGGGGGCAAGGTGGATCCAGCTACTGGGCAGTTTACTGCAGCAGATCAGCCCGGAAGCGTGGTCGTTTCGGTCAAGGACTCCGCGGGAAGTGCTCATCAAATCTCCATTGTGGTGATACCGGAACTGACGCTCACTCCTAGTCAGGCCGTCTTAGCTTCTGGGAGTAAGCTGCAGTTGACGGCTATGGGTGGCTTCATGCCGTATTCCTTTCGGATCAGTAATGGGGCAGGACAGGTGAACCCCAATTCCGGGGAGTACACGGCACCTGATGTGACTACTTTGGATTCGGTCGAGGTGAAGGATGCGAATGGATCAGTGTTTGTGTCTCGAATAGAAGTGAAGTCCCTCATGCAGCCGAGAGTTCTTTCAGCGTCTTTGACTCACACGTGTGCCGTAACTCACGGAGCAGCAAAGTGTTGGGGAGAGAACCTTTACGGACAGTTAGGGGACGGAAGCGAATCGAGGCGATTACAGCCTCAGGCTGTTTTGGGACTCGAGGAAAATGTTTTTAGCGTGGCGACCGGTTATCGGCATTCCTGTGCCCTGATGACTGGAGGATCTGTGATGTGTTGGGGTGATAATTCTAAGGGGCAACTCGGCATCCAGAGTGCCGCGGATCAGTCGATCGCAAAAAGCAATAGACCTCGCACAGTTGCAGGTCTGAATCGTGGAGTGGTTGCTATCGCTGCCGGTCAGTATCACACTTGTGCAGTTCGGGATGCGAAGGTGTTTTGCTGGGGTGATAACTCTAAAGGACAGCTCGGAGTTTCCTTTGCAAAAATGAGCAGCATTCCAGTTCAAGTGGACGGAATTCTAGACGGTGCTCAAGCGATTACCGCGGGGACCTTTCATTCCTGTGCCGTGGTGAGCGGAGCAGCTCAGTGCTGGGGGTGGAATTATAACGGCCAATTAGGCAATGGGAGCCGAGTGGATAGTCATTTACCGGTGGCCGTTGAAACCCTAAATCAGGGGGTTCGCAATTTAGCCTCAAGAGGAAATCACACCTGCGCTCAAACCGATCGTGGGCTTTATTGCTGGGGTTATAATGCCTCGGGGCAATTGGGCAACTGGAGTACGCAGAGCGAATCGGTGCCTGTTCTGGTTAAGGGTTTAGCTGGAATGGTTGAGGAAGTGTCGCCTGGCTTTCAACATACGTGTGTGCGCACTTCCCTTGAGCCTTGGGTTCAATGTTGGGGGTTGAATTACTATGGTCAAATTGGAAAAAAAGGCGCGCTTTTGGAGAAATTACCTCAGCCTGTGAAGCTTTCTGGTACTGCGACCGCATTGAGCTCGGGGGTAGATCACACCTGCGCCCTTTTGGGGGAGAGCTTTTCTTGCTGGGGACGCAACTCGACAGGGCAGTTGGGTGATCGGACCACCCAGGATCGAGCGGATTCAGACGTGAAGAGAAAATTAGATTGAAATGGCGACCCCGGAGAGGTTCGAACTCCCGACCTGATGCTTAGAAGGCACCTGCTCTGATCCAGCTGAGCTACGGGGTCGCATTACGCTGAGAAAGAACCTTTTTTGAGGTTGCTTCGTTTTTTATGGTGCTCGCGGAGGGACTCGAACCCCCACACCAAAGGCACTGGCTTCTAAGACCAGCGTGTCTACCAATTCCACCACGCGAGCGCGTAAGATCGAGTATTTAAAACATTTTGACACATTTTGCCACAATCATTTTTGGGAGCGGCTGCTTTGCCTAGCTCCTACCCGAGAATAGGATGAGGCCCATGATTTTGTGCGAGGCACCATCGACTTCTAGGCTAGCCTCCTCCGATGCGTAGTCCAGGGCCGTCTTCTGGGATCGGTCCTTTGTGGCGCACCGGATACCGGGAGCCTTGACGAGGAGCTCGACGACCTTCCAGCAGGACTCTCGGGTGGCAAAAATCAAGGGTGTCCGCCCCAACTCGTCAATGGCGTTGACGTCAGCCTTATTTTTAATGAGAAGTTCAGCTAGCTTAGGGGAGCAGTTGCGAGCTGCAAACATCAGGGGGCTCATTTTTGCTGAGGTCACCGTATTTACATTTGCCCCTTGATCGATGACTCGCTGTGCATCAGTGATCCGGTCTTCTCGTGCCGCAAGTCGAAGCGAGTTGTTGAGTAGTTCTTTTTGGTCCCCTTCGAGCGAGACTAAAGTGCGGCTTGAGCTGCTCATCGATCTGCCTAAGTTCGGCGCAATATATGAGTACTCAGCAAAAAATTGATCGACAGGTAAATAATCTGCGTGCGCCAGCGATGAAATAAAGTGGATGAATACTGTCGATAGAAAACAGACTCGAGCCCGAGTCAGTGACCGGGCTTTACGGCTGAAGCAAGTTTTCCTCATAGATCCCCCCAAGGATGAAGTGAGTTTCAGCTTGAAATCTCACTCCCGAAATCAAACTAACACAGAATTAATAAAATAAATGATTAAATTTGGAATTTTTTTAATGACACAGCTGGTTAGGCCTATCCATGGCCGCAGTCGAGTCGTCGCTCAGGAGCTTATGTAAATGGCCTACAAGATAAAGTGATCCAGTAATTAGAATTAAATCCTCTGAACAGGCTAGCTTAAAAACTTCTTTGAGTGCAACTAGGGGTTCTGCGTGTGCGCCTCTCGCAAGATTCATCCAGTGATCATAGTCACGTAGAGGTCGACCTTTAAACGGAGTTTCAGTTAAGAAGATAGAGGTATCTGAGAGTTCAAACAGAGGTGCGATAATTTGATCTCGATCTTTGTCTTTTCCTATTCCGACTATGATATAAAGATGCGTTCTTGGGTAATGGGGGAGTAATTTAAGCAGGCTCTTCACTCCCTGTGGATTATGATCCCCAGAGAAATAGATGGGACAAGGTGAGATTGCACCTGTCCATTTTCCCATTCGCCCCTTCCAATTGACGTCCTTGAGCTTTGAAAGAAAAAGGGTAGGATCATAGCCGGCTTCGTTAAAGTAAGTGAGAGCCGTTGCGGTATTTTCAGCGCCTCGGCGTCCAGCTAGGGCGAGCTGTCCTTCTCCCCACTGGGTTGAAATAAAAAACTGAGGTTCCCGAGTCTGTTGTTCTACCCTCTCTGTGAAAGGGATAGACTGTAACCAAGTGCTCGCCGTCTCCTGCTGCACTTGGCGAGCGAGAGCTGCAACCTCGTCTGGGAGCGGCGAGTGAACTACGATTGCTCCCTTCTGAACAATTCCGAATTTATTCGATGCGATCTCAGTTAAAGTATTTCCTAAAAGATTTTGGTGATCATATCCAAGTTGAGTGATGATGCAGTGATGGTGCGGGATTGCATTGGTCGCGTCCCATTTGCCACCGAGTCCAACTTCAAAGATCGCTCGATCTACGCGTGGAAAAAGCGTTCCAGAAAAAAAAGTCCATGCGGCCATGACGGTTAGGATTTCGAAGTGAGTCAGTTTGACCCCTGAGATCCGCGCTTGCACTTCACGGTAGACTTGGCAAAATTGATCTTCAGTCAGCTGGACTCCATTGATTCGGATCCGTTCCGTGGTGCTTTCTAAATGGGGCGAAGTGTAAAGCCCTACGGTTTCGCCAGCCGCTAAAAACAGGGTTTCCAGAGTGGCGCAAACACTGCCCTTACCGTTGGTGCCTGCAACTACAACTGTTTGGTCAGGGCGCCAGCAAGAGGGCGAGAGCACGAGCTCGAGTGCATCTTGGGTAGTCTGGATTCCGGGGGGGCGATCGGGCATGATGCCCAGGGCTTCAATTTCAGAGATGATGCGGAGAAACTCTAGATTTGGCATCGAATGACTCCGTTCGCATGAGACCAGGTTTTGAGGGAGCGAGCATTGAGGATAGGGTCATGAACTCGAAGGTAGTCGGCTCCCTTTTCGTAGAGATCAACAGAGAGAGTTGCTGTTTCGGGGTCTCTGAGATGGGCTGGGAAATTTCCGAGTACGGAGAGAAACGACTTACGAGAGTGACCTACTAGTGTTTTTACACCAAGCTCATGAAATCGTCTGAAATGCCGGATGATTTCCCAGTTTTGAGTTTGAGTTTTTCCAAACCCAAGTCCTGGGTCAAAGACGAGTTGCTCTCGGCTAATTCCAAGCTCTAATAGAGAGCGAATTTTCTGATCTCCCCATTTCAGTAGAAGATCAATCGGATCGATGCCTTCTGGGATTACTAAGTCTTTGCGAGAGGGCACGCTCAAGCTGTGCATAAAGACAGCTGTAGCTCCAGAGTTTGCTGCGATTCGAGCCATTTCTGGATTTTCAAATCCCGACACATCATTGATCCAGTGGACTCCACGGGAGACGGCCCAGTCGGCCACTTCTGGATTTCGAGAGTCTAAACTTAAAATGAGGTGATTTTCCTTGAGCTCAGAATCTTCTGTGAGAGCCTCTAATAGGGGTTCGAGACGACTCCGTTCTTCGCGAGGAGTGAGAGTCGTTGCACCAGGTCGAGTGGATTCTGCACCAAGGTCTAAAATGCGAATGCCTTGTCGGCTCCAAGTTCGAGCAGTTTCTAGTGCAGCCTGTGGGCATTGATGCCGACCTCCATCTGAAAAGGAATCCGGAGTGACATTTAAAATTCCCACTAATTCCGTCAATGTGAGGTTGGAGCGATGAGTGGAGGAGTTGGTGCGAAGTTCAGAGATTCTTCGTCGGTGATGAGGTCCTGAGTTCGGAAGTTCCCACTCGGGTGCTAAATCGCCAAAGGGGAGGTATGCAAAGGGGCGTTGGTCCAATCCAGCATGAGGGAGAGTTAACTCTTCTGTTGTAAAGACCTCAGAGTCACGAGCTAAGATGTCGATATCAATTTCGCGCGGAGCCCATCTGCCTCGGTTTTGACGTCCAATGTCGGCTTCAGTTTTCTTTACGAATTTGAGAAGATCGATTGATGGCAGAGAGGACGAGCAAAGAACGGCGAGATTCAGGTAAGGACGATCCCAGTGAGTGGGGGAGTCGGGGAGGAGAAGTGCAGGGGATTCATAGATCGGGGAAATCCCTTGAACTTGAATTTTTTCCGGCGCGGATTTGAGTCTTTGGATTGCTCGTCGTAGAAAACTGAGCCGGTCTCCACAATTGCTGCCCATTCCTAAGATAATCATTTTTGCACCTGAGCTAATGGATTTAAGATTGCTCCCAATCGCCGATCGTAAATGCTGCCCCACCTTCGAGGTGGGCTACAGGGGGATGCTCTTTATTTGCGCAAACTCGGAGGAGGTGATCTTTTGGTAAAAGCTCTCGGAGAGCTTCATAGACATCCCAGCCGACTTTTTCGATGAGTTGGTATTCGCATCGATCACAGACTTCTTTTATTTTCTGGCTGAGTTCTGCATAACAGACCGTTTGCTCCAAAACGTCTGATTTGCAACCATAAGGGGCAACGGGGAAGCGGACCTGAACATCAAAGCTCACATATTGGGGAACGCGGCGTTCTTCGGCGCTGCATCCTAAATGCACGAGGAGTCTGAGTTGGTGCAGTGAGAGTTGCGTTGAAGGTGACTTCATTTTACTTCGACGCTCTGAATGGTTGGCATAGCAGTTCATATCGTCGAGTTAAGTAAAACAGTCAAGAAAAATCAGTGACTCCAGGAGGACTGGCTTGAATTGTGTAACCTCCTGATTTGTGGAACTCGATCAAATCTCTCATTTCATGAATCTGAGCCTCTCCTGGCCTCAAGATCAATCGGCCTTGTCCGACATTGCAGATCAAATCGCTCGGCTCTTTGCATCACCGGTTGCAGTCGTTCTGGCTCATCTGCCCCGAGAACTCGAAGGGTACAAGATCGCATCCGAAATGAATCTCTCACCTGTCGAAAGTGACGGACTCATTCATTTTGTAAAAAGCTGCACCAAAAAGGTGAACTCGGATCTCTATCGAGTGAGGCGTATTCAGCTCGCTTCACCCGTTGGGGTCCTAGTTCAAAATCTGACCTATGTCCATTTTGGTGAGCTCAAGGCCTCCGGCCCAGTAGCTTATGGCACCGTCATCCTCGGTACTACTAAACCCATCGGCGCTCGAGAAGAGTTGGCTCTTTTGGTGGTCGTGCAGCGCCTGGGTGAACTGGCCCGCGTGTCCGAGCTGCAGGAGGAAATTCATTTGCAGAGTCAATTTCTCTCCATAGCGAGTCATGAGCTCAAAACTCCTCTCACATCGATCTATGGGATTTTGCAACTTCAAGCCCGAATGCTTAAGGCGGCAAAAAACGGGCAGGTGTTGTCAGATCAAGACCGGTATGATCACTTTTTAAAAATGAACATTCGTCAAGTCGAGCGATTGAACGAACTGATTGACGGCCTCTTGGATGTATCAAGGATTCAGAATGGTCGATTTGTAGTTGAGCCGAGCGAAACCCAAATTGTTCAAATCCTGCAAGACTGCATTCAGTCCCGCCTTCAAGTGATTGCGCAAGAAGCGGGGGTTTCCATTCAGTTGGACTCGCCCCAGTCTCTGGTTGCTTGGGTCGATCCCGTTCGCTTCGAAGAGTTGGTGACCAACTTGGTGATGAATGCAATTCGCTTTTCACCTGAGGGAGGAGTGGTCTGGGTTAGGCTTAAAGAAGAATCTGTAGGGTTTCGATTTACGGTGAGAGATCAAGGGCCCAGTGTGCCCGATGAGGATCGTGAGCGTATTTTTCAGCCGTTTGAGCGAGCTCAGCGGACTAGTCGTTTGGGCGGCCTCGGCTTAGGCCTTTTCATTTCTCGACAGATCGCCCAGCTTCACGGAGGAAACGTGAGCCTGATTGAGAGCGTTCCGGGGAAGGGTAACGCCTTCGAGGCCTACTTTCCAATTCGAAACCCCCGAGCCGTCTAAGTTTCCTGTCATGCACCTGCGCCGTTTCAACCCACTCGGCCCATTCTCCAGTTGGGTATCGAATGATAGGAGTGCAGCTTCTGAAGAGTTGAGTGGTGATGACTTTTCCCGGTTTTCCAACTTCTTGAATCAGTTTTTTAGTCAAAGGATCGATTAACTCAATCCAGGTTGCTTCGCTAAAAATTCGAAACTCCTGAGGCGAACAACTCCAATCCGAGTAACCTATGAGCCCAATTCTGGGCATGACAAAACCAATAGAACGAATTTGGGCTCGAGGAAAAAGTTTGGCGAGAGTCGTAAACGTCTTCTGATCAATGCACTCTGCCCCGAATAGAATTTGATCGACCTTGCAGCCGATTGTAGTTTCTGATGCACTCATTCTTGAGCAGTAACTTGCCAGTCGTCTTAGAGTTGAGAGTGGAGCTGCCAGAACGTTGATTTCAAAGCGACCTAGGTGAGCTAAGATTTCAGCATCCTGAACGGCTCCTGTGAGCGGTAAATGGAGAACCTCCAGGGTTGAGTGATGAAGTGACTCACTGAGAAGTAAAAAGTCTCCGTTTAAATGAGCAGCATCAAAAAGATTAGCGACTCGATCACCTCTTTTGAGCGTCCCAGCGGCCAATCCGCGAGCGAATATTCGCACCATTAAGTTCCATTCCTGTTTTGAGTAAATGGAATAGCGGCCATTTTTAGGTGCTTTTTGATCTTTTAAAATAATCCCATCCGGTGGAATTTGATGAGGTCTGAATTTCCAAAGCTCAGCTGGGTCTGAGATGGGAAGTTCAGATAAATCATTAACTTGATTTGGAATGTCTTTATATAGATTTAAATAGTATTGAGACGAGCTTCTTGCTGTCTGTACCAATTCACGCAATTTAGAGTCAAAAATCATCTTAAATGCCCCACCTTAGTGAGCTTCTAACTCGCTTTGTGTTTAATTCTCAAGAGGTATTCCAAACTGAAAAAACAGGCCCGTCAGTTGCAAGTTGGGTTCACTTAAAGTTGCAACTTCTGAGAGAGGCGGTTATCAAAAATGGGTCGCTCGCCCACTGGACTTACGGTCGCTAAAATTCATGGTGTAAAGTTAAAAATTCACTTCAGTCTCGTGTTTCTGCTCGTTTACATTGTCTTTGTTGCGAGCGCGCAGTTTCCTTATATCGTAGGTCAATCCGGACTTGATGTAAGTGCCATCTCCTCGAATCCATTAGCTTGGGGTCTTACTTTTGCTATTGGACTTTTTGTGTCAGTGGTAGTGCATGAATTTGGTCACGTACTGGTCGCTCAATCCATGGGGGTCAAAGTTTCTGGAGTGACCTTGATGATGCTAGGCGGTGTTTCCGAGATGGAAAAAATTCCAGAAAAACCGTTCGCTGAATTTAAGGTCTCCATTGTAGGTCCCTTAGTTAGTTTCGCAATTGCGGGAGTACTTTTTGCCTTGAGTAAAATCGTTTCAATCCCAAATATTCAATTCTTCTCCTACTGGCTTTCTAGGGCCAATTTAGTCTTAGGGATCTTTAACCTGCTCCCTGCGTTTCCGCTGGATGGTGGGCGAGTGTTTCGCTCGCTCTTAGCGGCTCGACAGGGCGAGGCTCAAGCGACAGCTACGACGGTTTCTCTAGCTAAGGCGCTGGCATGGACATTGGGCATCCTGGGTTTTTTTCAATTCAATATGATTCTCATGCTGATCGCTCTCTTTATCTACTCCGCAGCGAGTAGTGAGCTGATGCTCTCGGAGAGTAAAGGTCTGATTCACGGAATTACTGTGGGCGATGTAGGGGTCCGAGTTCCGGTAGTCTCTGAGGAGGCCTCTCTTAAGGAAGCGGCTTCGCTCATGTTTCAGACCAGGAGTCGTGTCCTACCTGTTAAATCTGCCGACGGCATTCCAATGTTGGTCACGTTGAAACAGCTGAGGCGAGTTCCCCGAAATGCATGGAGCGAAATCCGGGTGAAGGATCTCATGATGCCCGCCCCTCAAACTCCAGAAAGCAGCGTCTTATTGGAAGAAATTCTGCCGGAGCTTGCGTCCGCCGAGACACTCCCTTTTGTTGAGAATGGAGCCATCGCAGGGGTCGTTCGCTATCAGGATCTAGCTGATTTGGTTGACTTTCGCGGTTTAGACGAGCGTTTTGCCGAAGAGCCCAAGAAGGCAATCTAAATTATGAACTAAAGTAGTGTTAGGATTTATTTGCGTTTTATTGGTATCGAAGTGGTGAGCCATGATGGATTCGAACCATCGACCCTCACATTAAAAGTGTGATGCTCTACCAGCTGAGCTAATGGCTCCCGTTCGATATGGGAAACATTCAGGTATCAAAGCTTGAGCAGGGTGGCAAGTCCTGAGTGCAGTTTTTTGTTTTTTTACTTTCCGGCGAGGAGTTCACCCAGGAAAGTCATGTGTTCAGCGTCAAAAAATTGACTCTTGTCCTGAAAAAATCCCTTAAAGGATTCACTGGGGGGGGTTTTCTTGAGCATGGAGTAGCAATCGAACTGATTGCAAAGACTCAGGATTTGGCTGCTGACATTGAGACTCAGGAGGTTTTTGCGTTCTGGGTAGCCCTTGCACTCAGCGAGTTCCTCGTGCTCAGAAATTAGGCGAAGGATCGTTGGGGTAACATATTTCTTTGATGAAAGCATTTCCACGGCGCGTTCAGGGTGTTTTTTGTACTCTTTTTGCTGCTGAGGGGTCATCGAGCTGAGTTCTAGAGATCCTTTGATGCCCAGCTTGGATTTTCCAAGGTCATGAAGCAGAGCTGCCAGAGATAGGTCGCCGATTTCGCGCGGAGGGATTTTACCTACTTTAAGGGCAAGTGCGGTCGAGAGGGACGAAACGTTAGCGCTGTGTTGGTAGTCATCGAGAGCGACGCCAGCCGAGTCGAGGATCGATTTGAGAGTGCCTTTTTCAGAGCCGAGAAAGTCGATAATTTTTCCAACTCGAGCGGTGACTGCTTTGTAGCCCTGTTCGGTTTCTAAATTTCTCTCGGCATTTTCTGCGTCAGTGACGAGCGTGTCATACGCCATCTCGCCTTTTTGTTTAAGGTCAATGTTCTTTTGGCTTAGGACGTTGAGTCCATCGTCCAGGTATTTGATATAAAGCTCTTCTTCTTCTTTTTTTACGAAAAGCTTTTTTACGCCCTTGCTTTTTAATTTTTCAAGTCGAGCACTATCAAAAATTTCTGACTTCTTGATATAATGGATTTGCTTGCTTGCAATGTAAATGTAAACATCAAAGAGTACTGTGGCATTTGGACGTAACGTATTTAATCTAATAGGCATATAATCCATGGATAATAGTATTTTAGATGAGTTTAAAACAGAGTCAAAACAAATTCTTTCTGAATTAAAAGACATCGTTGAGATGATGGAAGATGACACAACGTCTCAAGGAAATGATCATATAGTCCAGTTCGCTCAGCGCATTGATCGAATAATGGGTGCATCACAGACCATTGCGATGTTATTTCCGTTCAATTCTGGGCTGAAAGAAATCGGAAAAATTGCCTCTCTCTGTAAGGCTATGGGCTACAAGGTTTCTCAGATCGATGCCCCCGAGCTCGTGCCGCTTTTTGGTGCCTTTTGGGCAGATGCCATTGAGGCTTTGAGTGAAATCTTAGAGAATCTTGAGAACGCCTCAGAAATTGATCGAATTGTTCAGGGATTGGTTCCTTTAGTGAGAAAACGACTCGAGTGGCTGTCTTCGAAAATTAAAGCCGCGGCTCCGACTGAGCCAAATGACTCACAGGAACTGAACGACCTTCTTAATACTTTATTTAAGTAAAGAATGAGCTCAGTGCATTCAACTCAGCTAAACCCTTGCTTCACAGCATCTAAAAATGTCACCGTGAAGCGGTCCATTTTTTGGATCTCCTCGGCGATAATCTGATTTCTTACGACTGATTGATCGATACGAGCTTTTCCGATTCTTAGCACGGTTCGTCGATCAAACTCCTTTGAGAATTGAATCATCTGAGATTCGATTGGGATTTTTTCGGCAAAAAGACCCTTTGGAAATCCCTTGCCATCAGCTCGTTCGTGGACTGCAAGAAACATAGAACGCATTTTTTCACTGAGGGCGATTTTTCGGTCGAGGACGACGTCCATGCTGATTTGTGGGAACTTGCTGTAGGCAGTGAGTTCCTCTGGCGTGAATTCCGCCATGCGATCCTCTCGAATCTTCTTGGTGACTTCAGGAGTTAAAAAGACCATTCCTAAGTCGATTAAAAGCGAAACGAGCATGATTTCATCAATTTTTGAGAAACTGCATTGGAGGGAGAACAGAGAAGCGTAGGCCGCTATGGCGGGTGCGCGCTCGACCGAGCCAAATTCTCCGATGGTCGAGTTGTTCACGATGTCCCATGCAGAGGAGAACTCGCCTAGAGTTCCAAGAAGGTCCTGGCAGATTTCTTGGCAGGAGCTTAGAAGCTTCTCGCCCTCACCAAATGAGGCTCGCTCGGTTTGGTCAGTCAGTGTGAGGACGAGATGGGAGTACTGTGAATAGAGTGCCATGAACTGAGCACGGCACCGGCGAGCGAGCCCTAGGTTTGTGCGGTCGTTCAGTTCTTCGATATATTTTTTATACAGAGTGGTTTTAGATCGATGAACGTAGACTTCGCCCACTTCAGCAATCTTTTTTACCTTAGCTTCGTCTGGCACATCGCCGGTAAACATAAATTTAATGAATTTTTTTCGTTGAGGCATGAGATGAAATAGCTCGAACGGGAGAGCTTTGCCGGGTAAAATGTCAGAGGACTTGAGTGGAAGGTAGGCGGCTCTGAGGACCTGGGTAATTGCAAATTCGAGTTTACTCGTGTTGTAAAGTTCGTCCTCTAAAAGAATCAGGTCTGCACCCGATTTTTTCGCAAATGCCGCGACTTCTTTTGGGAGTGACTTTGCAACTCCACAGATGACATAGCTGCTCGCATCGACATGCTTTGCGCTCTGAGCGAGTTCTGCAGCCATGTTTGGATTTTTTTCATCTTTTACAAAGGCTATTAGGACCGATTGCTCGAATTTTGAATCTAGGAATTCGTCAATCGATGCGTAGCTTTTGACTGTGTAGTCAAATTCTTTGGAAATTTCTGTGATTCGCTGAATGAGTTTTTCGTCCGATGTGACTAGCCCGATATCATACCGATTTGACATGTTGATCCCCCTGTTGGATCGACTTGAGTCGAATTAAAGTCACCTCAGATGGGACTAGAAACCGATGGGCTGGTCCCCAGTATCCTGTTCCAGCGTTGACATATACCCACATTTTGCCATGGCGATTGAGACCGCGATAGTATTTATGTGCGAGTCGCACGAATATATTCCAGGGAAAAAATTGTCCTGCATGGGTGTGTCCGGAGAGTTGAAGGTCAAAACCCTCAGGCTCTGCTGCAAAACAGCTATCCGGTCGGTGGGCGAGGAGGACTTTTACGTGACAGGCTTCATCGGTTTGAGCCGCTCTTTTGGGATCAGATAAATGATCGGGAATAAAGTCGTGAGCACTGGAGTCAGTCACTCCAGCGAGGAGGAGTTTTGAGCCTTGGTGGTGAATGACTCGATTCTCGTTCAGAAGCGGGGTGAAACCTAGTTTCTCTAAAGATCTAATCCAGTTTTCTGCTCCCCAGTAGTACTCATGATTCCCTGTGACATAGTAGGTCCCGAGCGGGGCCTTAAGTTTTGCGAGGGGTGCTATGTGTTCAGTGAGGCGATGGGGGACTCCGTCGATCAAATCGCCAGTGACAGCAATGATGTCGGGTTGAGCACTTAATACTTGATTGACGACTCGTTCTACGAACTCGCGTCGAATGGTGGGTCCGATGTGGAGATCAGAAATTTGGGCAATTTTGAGTCCCTCGAGTGATGGGGGAAGGTTGGCAATTGGAACGGTGATTTCAGTGAGCTTTGGTCCTGAGAAGGCTTCAAACAGGCCAAAGCTGGTACTGGCGCCTGCAACCCCTAAGGCGCCTGTGGGTATCCAGGTGAGGAGAAAGTCTCTTCGAATCAGATCGGTTTCAAACGGGCTAATTAGTTTTTGAATTCCAAACCAGGACAGGTGGATTAAATCAAATGGGAGCGAAAAGATGAGGAATGAAGCCCAAATTCCCATACTGATTGAGCCCGTCCACGCGAGGACTTTAAAAATTGAGGAATCAATGGCGACCTGTGGAGCGCGGTACACAATCTGCCAGCTGATCATGATCAAGAAGACTCCCGAAGTGAGAATCCAGGCTAGATTCTTTCGCTGAGGCAGGAACTGCGAGAATTTAAAGCTCGTGTAATAGAACAGGATCACCAGGATGATTGGAAAGAGGATGAGTCTGAATTTCATTCTATAGATCGTATCATAATTCTTTCTGTCCACTTAGAGCTTCAACGCGGAGACCCACTCTGCGAGACTCCCGTCTTTTGCAGTCCGTCTTAATAAGAGGGGGGCGTGAGCTAGCCTCTTAGGCACCCTTTTTGCTCCGGGCTCAAACAGGGTTATTTGCTGGGGAGGAAAGGGCAATTTATGAATAATTTGTTTGGGACAGATGGGATTCGGGGACGGGCAAACGAGTTTCCACTGGATGGATCAACCTTGATTGGACTAGGAAAGGGACTCGTCACTTATCTACTTCGTAGGTACCCCAGAAAGCGACCGCGACTCGTGATTGCTCAGGACCCCAGGCTATCCTCGATCGCAATCGAGTCCTTGCTCGTCGAAGTAGGAGTTGCGCAGGGTGCTGAGGTTTTTAGGCTGGGGGTGTTACCGACGCCTGCCGTTCCCATTTTGTGCAGTTTTTTGGGCGCTGACTTGGGCCTGATGATTACTGCGTCGCATAACCCTTACTGGGATAATGGGGTCAAGATTTTTAACGCTCAGGGACTCAAGCTCTCAGAGGCGGATGAAGTTGAACTTTCCGAGCTCACCCTGAGGGGGCCGTGCGTCGCCTACCGGGCAGATTCACCGAAGCGAACTCATGTTATGCAATATTTAGATGGGGCAAAGCAGTATCGGCAGGCGCTTCTTCGATCGCTTCAGACGGGCATTGACTGTTCAGGTTATAGAGTGGCGGTAGACAGTGCGAATGGAGCTGCTTCGAATTTGCTAGGGCCAGTTTTTGAGTGGCTTGGGGTGCAGTTGATTGCTCAGAGTCATGCTCCAGACGGAACTAACATCAACGATCAATGTGGTGCTCTCTATCCTGAGTTTCTTGCGCAGATGGTCGTGGAAGAACGAGCTCATCTTGGGTTTGCGCTGGACGGAGATGGCGATCGCTGCGTGCTCATTGATGAGAAGGGGAGTGTTCTTGCCGGAGATGAGGTTCTTGGGATCTGTGCGCTTGATTTGAAGGCGCGGGGAGCATGCGATGACGTTATTGTTTCTACGGTTTTGGCTAACGTCGGACTGGAGATGACTCTTTTTGAGAATGGAATTTCTCTAGTGCGCACCCCGGTCGGGGATAAAAATGTAGTTTCTGAGATGGTGAAAAGATCCTCTCGCCTGGGTGGGGAGTCCTCAGGACATTTCATTTTTCTTGATCATAGCACTACTGGAGATGGAGTCTTGTCTGGAATTCAAGTTTTGCAGGTCATGGCTAGGACGCGAAAGCCTCTCTCAGAATTGAGAAAGGCAATTCGGCTTTTACCGCAGATCATGGTGAACGTCCCTGTAAAAAGGAAAGACCCATTTTCAAATCATAATGAAATTTTGGAGGTGATCTCTTCGGTAGAGTCAGCACTTCAAAATCGAGGTCGAGTTTTAGTCAGATATTCAGGGACGGAGTCTGTCGCTCGGGTCATGCTCGAGGGCGAAGATAAAAATTGTATTAGAGTGTTTTGTGACGATATTGCAGCGACTTTAGCTAGATGTTTGAGTGAGTAGATATTCTTATTAGATATCCCTAATGTAAGAAGAGTAGATTTTATGAAAGTCGTCTGCTAGTTACTCAAGTTGGGGATATAAAATCATGCAATTTAAGATGAACAGAAGTGTGACTCACACGGCATGGGTATTGTTTTTTTATCTTAATTTTTCATTTACTTCTGCGGATGCGGGTAAGAAGGGTGTTTCATCCCGTCCTCTGCCAACGCCTTCTCCTTCTGTCAAGCCAAATGCTGCGGACTTATCTCCCGAATTGATTCAGCTTGAGAGGCTGGTTGGAGAAGATAGCTTTAGGCGAGTGGTTTCTAAAACTGATGATGTTGGCTCTCGAATTCCTAGCATTATTTTTAATGCAATCAGTCATTGGGGTTTCACGATGTATGGAACGCCTCAATTTAATTTAAATTTGAAGTTCGGTCGGGACGTTTACGACAATAAGAGCGTTTTGGGGACATGGACCGTAGTGGATCAAGTTGGAGTGGATGGTGCGGTACCATTTTTTAATTCTAGTGTTTTATTGCCTGGGATTGCGAATGGCTTCAATTTTTATATCGGTAGCGATGCCGGCGTGGTCGTAACTGATATTAGGCAGGTCAATTCTAAGCAGTATTCTAAAATTCCATCAATAGGAGTTCGGGCAAATAAGATTCTTAAAGGTGAAGGGTATCAAAATTTATTAAAAACCAAACAGTTAGGACTTAAAGAAGGAATAGATCAACTTGAAGGAAAGTGGGTCCAATTTACGAATGAAGTTGGGGAGAAGTTGATTTCGTTTTTGCCGGCCGACTCTGAGTCGCACGCGAGATATGCCAAGATTTGGAATATGTTCTTAACTCCTTTTCGCTTGCCGTTGACTGCGTCTAGGGTGGCTAAGATGGAGCAGGACGAGATTATTTCTTATGAGGGGCAGGGAGCCTTGCAGTCTGGCTTAGGGACGGGATGGAATATCGATCCCACGGGATTGACGAGCGCAATCAGTGCAGGGATCTCGGTGAGTGCATTCAGTCGAGGTACGTTTAGGATCTCCATTCTGAAGGAGTCCGACACAATTGTTCGGGTTAAGGTGAGTAAGATTGGTACTCTGGGGCATCAGTGGTCGGCTGGGTCAGGTTACATGCCCGGATTTCTGGATCATGTGGTGATCCTTCGGAATCTTGCTGGATTCATTAAAATCCTACCTTTTCAGCTGAGTCGTGAGACGGATCATTCACGGACATTTGAAGTGACTTATCAGTTTGATTTGTCCACTCAGGCGGGCGCCCAGGCCTATGAAACGGCTGTGATTGGAAATCTCCAAACTGCTGACGAACTGGCGATCACGCCTCAGGGGCAGTGGCGGACCTCGCTTGCTGAGACTGGCGTCTTGAGGTTGACTGATTATCAGAGTAAGAGTCAGACCACGACAGCATCCAATATGATGCAACTTACTTTTTTGTTCAGACAAAATCAGGTGGGTCAAGTGATTGATACTGAGGGTGTGTTAGTTTCTCCAGACGGAACTAAGCGAACGCTCACGGCGCTTGCGCAGAATACCCAGGAGTGGGGTATTATTTTCAATCAATTTCAAAAATATCAGCACAACTTTGTCGTGAACTTGGATTTGGATCTTTGTGAGCGAGAACCTCAGGCTTGCCAGAAATTTCCGATGCAGATTGAGGGTCGAATCGATGATTCGGACACGACCCAATCTGCACTGCTTCATTATATTTTAGAGGTAGAGAACTCGGTCGGGCAGCCTCAGCTTTTTCCTAGAACTCCAGAGATTCGGGATCTCAGAAACTTCACGCGCGATCCCTATCAACCCTTTTATTTTTACCATCGGGGACACGATCTCGGGTCATCTCATTTTTATTACGCTCTTAATTTGAACGCCGAACAAGTGCAGGAGTTCATTGACTTTCCGCAGGAGAAAATGTGGGATGCCTTGGAGAGAGCCTTTCATGTCCGTGAGGGAGTTTGGTCCTCGGAGAGAAGTCGATGGGCTTATGGTATTTCTCGAGCGCCCGTTTCATTTGCCGATCTATTTCTGAATCTCTTTCAGCTGAACTGGGCACCTGGCACTGATCTATTTCACGCCGAGAGGGCAATTTCGAGGTGGCTGAATCTGAGAGCCATTTCGCATCCGATCAAGAAGGCTGAGGCCTTAGCTAAAACCTTTATGGATACTCTTTATAGTAAGAATATGGTCAATCTCGTGCGAACTGTACTCGCTGAGCGAGATGTGGACTATTATGCGAGTGGATCGAATCGGGTTTTTGGAAATGTGAGTAAACAAGGGGGAACTCATCTTGCGTTTGAGGATTTAGCCAGTGATTTAGCTAAGTCAGTGGAGTTGAAAAGAAAGCCTACTCCTGAAGAGCTTGATCCTGAACTTCAAGTGAATGGTTTAAGAGTAGATGGAGTTTCGGCTAGTCAACTCAGTCTCGATCTTTCGACGCCGATCTCGCCAGACTCTTACTATGTGGATCTCACAATCAACGACTGGTCTTCATTCTTAATTAAGAACAAACTCATTTTTGCCAAGGTCTTTAAAAACCCGGGGCAACCTGCTGGAGAGTCAAAACTGGCTCTTGATCCCAATGATCTCACATCACCCTGGGGTGAGTTAGCTCGTCATATTAGACCTAATATTCGTTACATTTTGCGCGTCGCAACTTCGAAAGACGGACAAAAGTGGGGTCCTGTGGGTCAGACTGAGTTTCGGGTCTTGCATTGATTTTCCTTCCGTGAGTGTTAACTCCTCCTAAGACCAAAATCATCAAATGCACCGCTAGCGCGGCGATGATGTCAATGCGAGCATGAGAAGGTACTGATTGACTAGGTTGAGTACGTGAGCTTGCGGATGGCGGATAAAAATAATTCTTCTGACCAAATTTTGACCTCCTCCGGGTCAGTTAGAAAGGGTGCAATATCTGCGCGGGCAAGGTCCCATTGGATTTTGGATAATCTTTCTTCGAGGAGTTGGGTTACCGTCTTCGAAGTTAAACTATTTTGTTGGCTTATTTTTCCGCCTTCTTTCATTTTCATTTCAAGATACGGTAGGTGCAGTGGTGTATTTTGTCCCAAGAACCAGAGTAAGTCGTAGAAATCACGACCTTTGACTCGGGTTTTCCAATCACGAAATAGTACTGCATGCATTTTTCCAGCAAATAATGAGCTCGGTTTAAGAACAGTGATGGATGCCGTTAGGGGAGGGAGTAGGTAGTGGACTTCTGTTTCAAATCCAAGTGGAGGATAGACGTCCACTTCAAACTTAATCTGGAGATTTTGATTATTGTGGAGGCGTTGGGCGATCGCACTGGCGGCATCAATTTTCAATAAAAGAATCTTTGTATTTGCCTTCAAAAAAGCTGATTCGATTTTTCTTTCTGGCGGCTTATTTGCAGTTTCAATTTCCACCGAAAATCCAAATGACTCTAGAGCCTGCTTGATAGCTGAAAAATAAGGCTTGAGCTTGAAATCGGGAGTAGTCCTCAAGAGGGTAAAGTCAAGATCCTCAGAAAATCTCGGTAGTCCATAAAAGATCCGTAAGGCTGTACCGCCATAAAAAGCTGCCCGATCGAAAAAATGGGCTCGTGAAAGTCCGGTCAGAGCGATTTCCTGGATGATCTGCTTCAGCGCATTTTCATACTCATTTAGGTTCTTTGGGTTGTATTTCTTGATGAGTGTTTCAATAGGTTTAGCCATGGTGTTGCTCCAGTTGAGGGATCAACCACTTGAGCAATCGATACTCAAAGCAGTTCCGGTGGTAGTAAGTGAGGATGTTCATGACCTGGTCTGGGTGAGTGGAGCTGAGAAAAGAGTTGAGCTTGATCCGGAGATGATGAGTGAGAAAATCCTGGATCTCTGAATGCCCTTGTAATGCCACACCCGGGTGCCGGAGTTTGAGGTAATCGAGAAGTGCCTTTTCTGGAGTTGCAATCAGGAAATTAAAATCCGGGTGTAAGATATACCCAAATGGGTATCGATGAGAATGAAGATGGTCATACTTAAAGTTCCCGAGCGAGGTTGAAAAATTGGACGACTTTCGCAGCGTGACAGAGGTTACGGTGCTGACTCGATCCATGATTAACCCGTAATGTTGTAGGGCCCACTCCGCCGAGACATAGGATGGAAAATAAAGTGCATTTGCTAAGACTTCGAGAGGTGTTTCGCGCAAGTCCTTGGTTCTCAAGTTAATGTAGTGACCACGTGAAGTCATCTCCAAGTCACCTCGTCGAACGAGATCGAAGATCTTTTTTCTCGGCTGCTTGAAGTGCTTGAATCGGTCCACTAAAAGGCGCAAGTCGGCCTGAATGGGGAGCTGTTCAAGAATAGAGAGGTCTGTATAGATGCTCTTTTTCTGCATAGTTTATTACTGATATGGTAACAAACTATGCAGAAAAAGAGCAAATAGATTCGATGCGCTCCCCATTTGAGCAGAAGGGCCGCCCGTATGGGTTGTAAGCTGCAAAAGTCTTAATTTTTTTGGTTGACGAAAAGGTTCCTTGCGAGTGTCACCACTAGTTAATGATAGGTTTTGCATTCTCGCTATACGTCTTTAATACAGCAGCAACGCCCTGGCCAAGTTCAAACGAGTGGCCTAGTTCATGGAGGACGAGTTCTAGGGCTGAAATTCCAGTAATGACGTCAAATCGGTCACAATACCCGAAGTGAGAGAGGCGGATGATCTTGCCTTCGAGTTCGTCCTGCCCTCCAGCGATCGTGACTCCGTATTGGTCTCTCATCATCTTCGGGATTTGTTTCCCGTCCTTGATGTTTGAGGGCACGACGACTGCGGTAACCGCATTGGAGGGGGCTTTCTTCGAGAGGAGTTCCAGGTGGAGAGCCTTGACTGCGTTCCGGGTGGCGCGGGCCAAAAGATCGTGGCGTTTGAAGACGTTATGAAGCCCCTCATTGCGGAGCATTTTGAGGCTCTCTTGGAGTCCTTGAATGATTGAGATGGCGGGGGTCCATGCAGTTTGATTTTTTGCCTGTGCTTTTCGCTCTTTGGAAAGATCAAAATAAAAACGAGGCAGCTCTGCCTGAGCATGGGCTTTCCATGCCTTTTCGTTCAGTGCAATCATCGCCAGTCCGGGAGGGAGCATGAGGGCTTTTTGTGAACCCGTGATGAGGACGTCGATTCCCCAATCGTCCATGGGGAGGTCAAAGACCCCGCAGGCGGTGATCGCGTCACAAACGCTGAGCATCCCCGCTTGGGAGGCAATTCGACAGATTTCCTGAGTGGGCATGACCACGCCTGTTGAGGTCTCAGAGGCTTGAAATAAGATGGCCTTTGCATCGGGGTGCTGTCGCACGCACTCTTCGAGTTGGTCGGGTTCGACAGCAGTTCCTGGGGGTAGGAGAATTTCGATGGGATTGAGTGCAAACGTTTTTGCGAGTTTGGTCCATCGCTCGCCGAATTTGCCGCCATTGATCGTGATGACCTTTTGGCCTGTTGAAAACAGGTTGGTCGCGGCGGCTTCCATTGCCCCTGTGCCTGTAGTGGTGAGGATCAAGACCTCATTCTTGGTTTGAAAGAGGTATTTCAGTCCTTGGCGGACGTCTTCGAAAATGCTCTGAAATGCGGGAGTGCGATGGTGGATAATCGGCTTGGCAAAAAGCGCACTAATATTTTCTGGGATTGGAGTTGGGCCGGGAGTGAGAAGGTACGTCTTCATCATAGTTGAGTTTCCTCAATAATTTTAACTTGTTGTAAAAAATACTACAATTTAGGACGGTGTTCGGGTTGGGGTGATTCCCCTGCCGGACTTCACTTACCGGGTTTTTGCTGCCGCTTGTTTGACTTGTCCTCGATGATCTCGTCGATGATGGCGAGCGCTTCGTGGCGCAGGTCATTTTCAAAAATAAAACGGTAGAAATTTTCCATGTCCGGGTGGTGTCTGAAATTCTTAAAGGAGGCTGACATTTCTCCGCCGCCTGCCGCTGCTAGGGCTGCGGCATTTCCGCCGCCTGCGCTTGAAGCTGCTTCTGCTTCCTCTTCGATTTCCTCAGCTTCTTCTGCTGCATCAGGATTTAACTGGGGAGGTGCGACTTCGAGAACCTCTTCCTCAATCTTGGCGTGTTTCTTCTCTGCCTTGGAATGAGAGGGGGCCTTGGAGTTCTTTTTTGAAGACTCCTTGGCGGGTTCTTTTTTTCGACTAGCAGACTTGGCGTTGGCTTTTGTGCTCATGATTCATTCCTCTAACGGGGCTTGATAGCGTTTTTCTACCTCAGTCAGGGAAAGATCCAAAGTAAATTTTTATAGAGTTCAGGTCGAAGCGTCCGACCTGAACTCTAAAGTGAGTTAAATAGCCTCAACCACCAGTACCATTCCAAGGCCGCCTGCAGCGCAAATCGAGATGAGGCCCAGGTTTTTCTTCCTGGCGCGCAGTTCGAGGAGAGCTTGAAGGATGACACGGGTGCCAGTAGCTCCAAAGGGGTGGCCAAGTGGGATACTTCCACCGTTTACGTTGAGCCGGGAGCGGTCTACCTGGCCAATTGCTTGATCCAGGCCGAGTTTATCTTTGGCCCACTGTTTGGATTCGATGGCTCGGATCGTCGAAAGGACTTGGCCGGCAAACGCCTCATGCATTTCGATTAGATCGATGTCTTCCCATTTGACGCCTGCCATTTTCAAGGCTCTTGGAATGGCAAATGCGGGTCCAATCAAAAGGGGTTCCTTCTTAATGTCGACCCCTGCTGAGGCAACAGCTCGAATTACGCCGAGGGGCTGCATTCCAAGCTCGCGGGATCTGGTCTCGCTCATCATGAGAACGGCAGAAGCTCCGTCGGTGAGGGGGCTAGCATTTCCCGCTGTGATGGTGCCGTCTTTATAAAAAACAGGTCTCAGTTTGGAGAGCTTTTCTGCTGACGTATCTGCCCGTACGTCTGTATCACGGTCGATGAGTTTGCCATCCTGTGTGGCAACAGGGACAACGTGATTGCTGTAAAATCCTCGCTCCCAGGCTTGGTGAGCTTTTTTATGGCTATCAGCTGCGAATTGATCCTGCTCTTCTCGACTGACTTGGAATTCGCGGGTCATGAGGTCAGCAGACTGGCCCATGGTGAGTCCCGTTGTGGGCTCTTTGATTCCCGGAGCGAGGGGGGTGAAGAATGCAGGGCGAAGGTGGGCTGCATGGCTCAGCTTTTGAGCGGTAGTCTTGGCTCTGCCGAAATCTTGGAAAAAATCGGTTGCTTCTTGGCTGAACAAAGCTCGGATTGAGCTGATCGACTCCACACCACCTGCAATGCCAATGTCAATTTGACCTGCGGTAATTTTTGCTGCAATTGCAGCAGCTGACTCCGCAGAGGATGCGCAGTATCGATTGATTGTGGTGCATGGAATGGATGCAGGGAGTCCTGAATCAAATAGGGCCTCGCGTGAGATGTTGGTGCCCTCAGCCGGAGGACTCACGATGCCGAAGTAAACTTCGTCCACAAGTTTTGGATCGAGGTTTGATCGGGCAATCGTTTCTCGGAGAGCGACGCCTCCCAGTGTAGAAGGAGGGGTCTTCTGAAACACAGTTCGAGCTCTGACAAAAGGCGTTCTAACTCCGTTGACTATCACCACTCGTTCCATTGACATAAGATGCGTCTCCTTAATATTCTATTTAACATCATTGAAAGCAGAAAAAAGTCAACAGATTGCTTAAATGCTTATCTTGAGGTTTCGCCTGAAGTCAGGGACCACTTCGGTGAAACGCAGTTGCCTAGCCCGTAAGTGAGGCGTTTCACGAATGTCCCGTCTGAGTTCATGACATAAATATTTTTTTGGCCGGTACGATTCGAGCTGAAAACTAAAAAGTTTCCGTCGGGACTGAAAAAGGGGTCTTCATTATTTCCCTGATTTTTTGTGAGGCGTTCAATATGGGTACCGTCTGGATTCATGATGAAGACATCAAAAGATTTGTCAATCCACCCGGCAAATGCAATTTTTTTGTTTTGAGGTGACCACGAAGGGGTCGCGTTGTATCGGCCTGCGTAGGTCAGTCGATTGGGCTGTGAGCCATCAGCATTCATGCTGTACACCATGGGAACGCCCGCGCGAGACGACACAAAGGTGAGTTGTTTACCGTCTGGACTCCAGGATGGGTCCACGTCAAAGCCAAATGACTTGGAGATTTGCTTAGTGTTTCCTGTCCTGAGGTCGAGCGAAAAGAGCTGTGGGGTGCCCATGTAGCTCAGAGTGAGTGCGAGGGTTTTTCCGTCAGGGGAGTAGGCTGCTCCGCTATTGATTCCTTTTTTATCGGAGAGGAGCCTAACGGAGTTAGTTGTAAAGTTAAATTCAAAAAGGTCGATGTTTCGGATGTTATTCGCGTGACGGTTGAAAAGGGAGTAGGCGATGCGCGTGCCGTCTGGGCTCCATGCCGGTGCAAATGCAATTGAACGATGATGGGTGACTTGCTTCACGTTAGAGCCGTCGAAGTCCATGATATAGATCTCTTTTTTACCGGTGAGATCACAAGTCATGGCGACTTTAGTTAAAAAGATTCCTGGCAGCCCCGTCAGGGCGTGCACGATATCGTTGGCAGCGGTGTGAGCTAAGTTTCGAGTTTCACCCAAAGTTGCGCGATACTTTCGAGAGAGGATCTCTTTTGCGCTCAACGTGTCATAAAAGTGGACTTCATACGTCAGGGCTTTTGATGCTTCCTGGGTGAGTTCGGATTTGATTAAAAACTCAGCGCCGATTTGGGTCCAGTCCTTCCAAGGAAAGGTGTTGAGAGAAATTCCAGTTTTTTTGGGATCTTCAACGTAAGCTGTAGGGTCTAGAAGCTTGACCATGTCCATAAAAAGGAGGTCTTGCTTGATCGTCTCGGTGAGTGTTCGAGCAACGGCTGCAGTGGTCGTTTGAGACCGCACTGCGGGAAATGCAATTACGGTTTTTTTGACTTTTGCTTCGCCTACGGAAATAGCGTCCTCATTTGAGCTGGAAAAGGCTGCAGCCCAGGCCTGACTGCTAAAAAAGGCAAGGCTGAGGAGTGCGTGGGCAAAAGAGACTTTGGTGCGTTTCGAAAGAAATATGCCGTTGATCATACCTGACTGCCTATAATAGAGGAAATCCCACCAAAATGCCATGATTCATCATTTTTTGCCTAAGTTCTTGGGGGGGGCTGGGTAAGGGTTCGCTTTGTTCAATGGCTCTGACCACCAAGGTGTCGAATTGTGAATTGTTGGAACGGTTTTCAAAGACATATCGAATCACTCGTCCGGAGTCGGCGATAAAGATGCGAACCTGCGCGTTAAGAGTTTGCCGTTTGAGCCAGACTGGGAGTTGAAAGTTGGGGCTCAGGCGGTCCTTAAGTAAGTCACGGTAATCGGTTGAGTTGGATTCTCTCGCCTCGCCGTCTAGGCTGCTTCCTTTAGAGATCTGATTCCCTTTAATGAGGTGTACTGGAACGCTTGGACGAGATTCTTCATCCCAACTGTGGACTTTAGTCAGGGATCTAAATCGCTTAAGAATTTCTTTATTTTTTTCAGCAGGAGAGAGTTTGTGAGCTTTTGAGGTCAAGCTCATGTCGTGAGAAGGAGCGGTTTGTGTCTCAGCTTTCTGAGGATTCTTTTTTTGCTCTAGTGCTGGAAGGTGCGCTTGCGAGGACGGTGAGGCAGTCTGGTCTTTTTTAAGCACGTCTGGCAATGCGACCAGATCCACTTTTAGGGTGGGGATGTAAGGTTTAAGGTGTTCCGTAAAGAGGAATGACTTCACTGTAACGAGTAAAAAAAACCCGATATGGCCTAGGATAGACCATTTTAGTCCTTGAGAAAGAGAGGATTCTGGCTGCTGCGTCATTTGAACGGCCCCCTCTAGAGGCTAGGCTTCGATTCACCAGGCTCAGTGGCAAGCCCGACTCGGCTGATTCCAGCTCTTTTTACTTCAGACATGACCTGAGCGATGAAGCCGTAAGGGAGTTTCTGGTCGGCCTGGATTACGATTTCGAGATTCGGTTTTGATTTCACCATGGCTTCAAGTTTTTTAAAGAGTGTACCTGATGGAACTGGGTGATCCGCAAGGAGGATCTGTTTCGAGGGCTGGATTGCTAAAACGAGTTGGTCCGGCGTGTCATTGATTTGTCCCGCATTGGCCTTGGGGAGGTCGACTTGGAGCCCTTGCTGCATCAGGGGTGCGGAGATCATAAAAATAATGAGAAGCACGAGCATCACATCGACCAGCGGTGTGACGTTGATTTCGGCCAAGGTCGTGGGGACGCTCTGAGAAAGTCCCCCTGAGTTTTGAGAGCGTCTGACTCCGTTCATTCCCATGGTTCAGTTCCCTTTTTTTGAGGTGGAGAAGTTTCTCTGGATAATATTCATTAAATCCTGAGAGAAGCATTCCATTTCGACAGCAATTCGTCGAATTTGGCCAGTAAAATAATTGTAGGCAACGACGGCCGGAATCGCAGCAGCAATCCCTGTCGCTGTAGTGATGAGTGCCTCAGAAATTCCGGGAGCAACGACCGCCAGGTTGGCTGCTCCACTTGCTCCAATACTTTGGAAGGCGTTCATAATTCCCCAAACGGTACCAAAGAGACCGATGAAGGGAGCCGCGCTCGCCGTGGTTGCTAACCATCCTAGGTTTTTCTCTAGGCTGCTCACTTCTTGAGTGGATGCTCGGAGGAGGGCGCGTTGAATATTGTCAACTTTTTCAAAGTGAGAAAGTCCTGAGGATTCAGTGCCAGAGATGAGTCTGAGTTCTCGAATGCCTTGATGAAAAATAGTAGAAATGGGAGACGTAGGGAGTCGGTCGGATTTGGAGAATACGTCTTCGATGCTCTTGCCAGTTTTGAAGAGATCCAAAAAGTCACTGTTGCTATTAAAGGCGGCCCTCATTGTTCTCCACTTAGTGAAGATGATGGCCCAGCAAACAATCGATGAAGCGAGGAGGAGAAGCAGGACAAGCTTTGCAACCCAGCTTGCCTCGGTGATGAGACTCAGTGTGTCAATGGCGTTGGTCGAGTGCGGTGTGGTCATGGTTTTTTAGGCCTTTCTCTCAGAGTTTCATCGTTTTGGAAAGTGACTTGGACTGAGTCCGAGTTTGTAATTCTCCAATTAAGGAACTTTTTCTTAGCATGCTTCGGAGTAGGTCGAGAATCAAGAGGAGTTGAAGAGTCCAGCTTGAAATCGGGCCTTCTAAACCTCCGCTTATGAAATGGAGCGCGTGAGTGGGTTTCACCATGAGGGCTCCGCTAAACTCGTTGCCCAAGATGGGGAGGCTTGCCAAGGGTTGAATGACAATGAGGCAAGCTGCCCAATAACCGGCTCCGCGTTCGAAGTTTTTGTCGGCTTGGGCTCGGAGTGATAGCGCGAGTGAGAGTAAATAGAGGGTGACCAAGTGCATCAGACTCAAATCAAATTGGAGTGCTTTGATTCCACAGTAAGCGAGGGCAATGAGCTGCATCCAAAGCCAGGTGGGGAGGTGACCTTTCAAGTAGCTAACGAGCTTAAATCGAAAAAGAAATTCTTCTGAATAGACCAGTCCAGTCAGGGCAGCCATTCTGAGAATGAGATTTGCCAGTTCGAGCGGTGCTGCGCCGAATTGAATGAAAAGTCCTAAGTAACGATAAGCTCCTTCAATCAAGAAAGCCAGGATGAACAAACCTGTGATGAGGGTTCCTTTTAGAAACGCAGGGATAAAAAATTTTTCAAATCGCCTTTTCTCAAAGATGGTTTGCCAAGAGATTGAGGTGATGGGATGAAGGCGCCAAATCAAAATCACAAATGCCACGGCAGAAAGTCCCATCAAGCTGACTTGGTTCGAGTACCAAAAGTCGTGAATATCTTGAAGTCCTGATCCGGGAGATCCCAAAAAGTAAGTGACGAACGACAGGCTGAGAAAGTGCACTGCCAAAACCCAAGCGGCATAAGAAACCGTTAGGATGATGGCCTGGTGGAGCCAGTTGGAGTGCAACAGAAATCTTTTCCACCGGCGTAGCGGGTGGCCGCCGTAGTCGCCGATTTCAACTGACATAAATGTTCCCCTTGGTTTTATTATACTAAATAAATAACATTAAAAAAGTTGAAAAAATAAAAGTCGAGCTGCAAAATGGCTGAATGGGGGCTGCATGCTCGTTCTAACAGAAGTTTCAAAGTGGTACCACGGACAATCGCGAATCTTTGAGAATGTCAGTTTTGAAATGAAAAAAGGAGATTTTCTCTATTTAGTAGGAGGTACGGGAGCGGGTAAGTCCTCGCTACTTCGGATGATTGCCACCGAAGAGTCACCGACATCGGGGCAAGTCTCCTTGTTCGGATACCCTCTCGCGACAGTTTCAGAAAGTACGCTACGAGCTATCCGTCAATCGATTGGCTATGTTCCACAAGGGACCCGACTGATTCCCGATTTGACTGTTTTTGATAATGTGGCCCTGTCTCTTTCTCTAGCGGGACACCGGGTGATCTCGGCTGCCTCAAAAGCCAAGATTAGTGAGCTTCTTAATCGACTGGGATTGGAAAACAAGAGAGATCACCTCGCTTGTATGCTCTCGGGTGGAGAGGCCCAACGAGTAGCAGTGGCACGAGCGCTAGTTCGGACGCCAGAACTGATTATTGCAGATGAACCCACTGGGGCGCAGGACAGGGATTATACTTGGTCTTTGATGGATTTATTTCTCAAAGCGAATGTGGGTGGGGCCGCCGTGATCTTGGCAACTCACGATCGTGAAATTGTTCGGAGAGTTCGAAAACGCAGTGCCGTCTTACGCAAAGGGCAGGTTACACTGGAGGATGCAGCGTGTATTTATTAAGGCTTGCTTTAAGACCATGGCGCGTGGCGCCTTGGAGTCAGATTTTCTCAGCTCTGGCAGTTGGTTTTTTGCTCTTGCTAGCGGGTTTTTTGTTTTGGATGCAGGATGGCTTGAAGACTGTTGTAGTCCGTCTCAAGGGAGAGCAGGTGATCACGGCCTATTTGCAGCCCTCAATTGAGTCTGAGGCTGTGAATCGAGTTTTAGATGATGTGCGTGGAGTTTTTGGAGCTGACGCAGGGGTTGCTGTTCAGCTCGTAGATCGAGCTGAGTTTTTGGCAGGACTCAAGGGCTCCTATCCAGAGTTGGTCCGCGATTTAGAAGACCTCGGTCAGCAGGTGAGTCAGGTCGTACCCCGGTATGTTTCTATTTCTGGAGTATTTGCGGCGAACAAATTAGACGCGGTTCGAAAGGTCTCTGGGATTGAGTCAGCTGAGGCATCAGGGGATCGATATCGTCCGATCGTAGGAGCTTTTTCTGCACTCCGTTGGATTGCGCGTGTCATTATGGTTGGAATTTGTTTTGCTCTTTTCACTGGGCTCATTCATTTGTCGCGTCTGAATGGTTACCTGCAACGAGATGCTTTGGGGATTTTACGCCTCTGGGGGGCTAGTTCGATGTCTTTACTGGCCCCAGGATTGGTTTCAGGCTTACTTGTGGGAGCGCTTGGGGGCGTTTTGGCTACCTCGGGCTGGCTCTCCTTAGGTGCTGCGCTTGGACGGCAGGTTCGTTCGCTTTCCCCAATTTTAAATCATCTGCCTGCCTTTTCTGCTCAAATGTCATGGATTCTTTTCTTGATAGGCGGGATTTCTGGGCTTTTGGCAGGTGTATTTGGGAGTCTTTCTGGGATTCAGCTCGATCGCCAGGAGGGGGGTCAGGGGTGATTCGGAGCATTCTTATCGGATTATCTTTGGTGAGTTTGACCTCGGCTTGGGCTGCTTCTGATGATGCGGCATCACGGCAGGCTTCGCCTCTATCGGACCAACTGATTCAAATCCGAAAAAAAATGGACGCGATTCAAAAGGATTGCTTTGCTCATCTTAAGGATCAGAAAAATGCTAGGATCGAGATTAGGAAAGTTCAGCAGTTAATGCAGCTTCAGAAGAGGCAGAAAGAGTTGGTTCTTAAAAAAATTCAAGACCTTGAAGCCACCATGGCGGATTTAGATTCTCGAAAGGTTCAGCTCGATGCAAAAGTCCAAGCTCAGCAATCTAAAGTGGTGCGTCTGATGAAGGCTCTTGAGGTTTCAAATCGTGAGGTGAAGTGGGTTGAGCCGCAGTCTGTGGCCCTCTCGCTATCGGGTTTTGAGAAGGCCGAGGCTCCCCGTCGCAGGGTAATTTCGCAGCTTGCAGATCTCGGGTTAAAAGAGCTCGAGGTTTTGCGGATTGACTTAGGGGACTTAGAGGGGCTTGAATCTGAACTCCAAAACGAAAAACAGCAGATTGTCTACCTTTCTCATGAGGTCCAAGAGCAGGAGAGTGTCTTGGCGCTTAATCGGCAGCTTCAACTTGAAATTTTGAAAAAACAAAAGGCTCAGAGTCTTTCACAGCTTGAAAGCTATAGCAGGTTGAAGTCCTCCGAGAGTCAAGTCGAACGATTGATTGGCGGGTTCAATGCGCGAGCCGAGCTTGAATCGGTTGATCATGATGTGAGTTTTGCTAAACTTCGGGGCAAGCTCCCACTCCCGCTGGAGGGTGGAAAGGTGACTTCGACCTTTGGAAAAGGGTACGACCCGCTTTCAGGGTTGCAAATTTTTAAAAAAGGCGTTGAGATTTCAGGCACGAAAGCTCAGTCGGTGGTAGCTATCTCATCCGGAAGAGTGGCTTTTTCGGGGGAGTTGCCGAATTACGGCCAAGTCATTATTATTGACCACGGAGATCATTTTTACTCGCTCTTGGGTCATTTAGGGGTGGTTCTGAAGAAAGCAAAAGATCAAGTAAATATCGGGGACTCGATTGGGCAGACAGACTCAAGGGGAACTCCCGTTTATTTTGAGATTCGATCAAGAAACGTTGCAGTGAACCCATTGCAGTGGGTAATGAATTAGTTTAGCCTGGGGAGATCTATGTTCCAAATCGCAAAAAAAGTGACAATCTTTGGTTTCGTAATCCTGGTAGCTGGGCTCGGTGTTGAGATCGGTCAGAACTTTGCCAGACCTACGGCTGAGTCAGATATTGCCCGAATCTCCTCGGCGCTTGCCGCTGCCTCATCCACGGGAGAACAGGATCGATACGAAAGCATTGAGCTTTTTAGTCGAGTGCTCCAGTTCGTCAAAGCCAATTATGTCGATGAGGTCAAAAACAAGCAGCTGATCGAAGGCGCGATTAAAGGGATGCTGGAGACTTTGGATCCTCACTCAAATTTTCTCGCCGCTGATCTGTATAAGGACATGCAGACCGACACGAGTGGTAAGTTTGGCGGCTTGGGGATCGAAATTGGCATGAAGGACAATATTTTGACGATTTTGGCGCCGATCGAGGATACCCCTGCATGGAAGGCCGGACTGAAGCCGAACGATCGGATTGTGAAGATTAATACCGAAACCACCAAGGGAATGAACTTGATGGAAGCGGTGAGTAGAATGCGAGGCAAGCCCCGGACCGACGTGACTCTTGCTATTTATCGCGAAGGATTTGATAAAATCCGGGATATTAAAATCACCCGCGATATTATTAAGATTCAATCTGTGAAGCACGAACTGCTTGAGTCTGCCTATGGTTATGTTCGTTTGACTACATTCAATGAGAGTGCAAGTAACGACGTGAAGAAGGCCATCGAGGAGATGAACAAAAAGACCAAGCTGAGAGGCCTGGTTTTCGATCTAAGGACCAATCCGGGTGGGCTTTTGGACCAAGCCGTCGAAGTTGCCTCCTTGTTTGTCGATGACGGCGTGATCGTTTCTACCATTGGTCGAAACAAAGATCAGAAAGATGTGAAGTATGCAGTCAAGGGGAAGGCTTTTAAAGATTTCCCAGTGGCCATTCTTGTGAATTCTAGCACTGCTTCTGCTGCTGAAATTGTTGCTGGGGCTCTGCAAGATCATCATCGTGCCATCATTATGGGGCAGTCGACCTTTGGAAAAGGGTCAGTGCAAACTGTGGTTCCGTTGCCGCCTGACATGGGTCTCAAGCTGACGATCGCCCGTTACTACACTCCAAGTGGCCGCAGTATTCAGGAAAAAGGGGTTCAGCCGGATGTATTCCTAGATGAGTATGATCCAAAATTGCTCTCTCAGGCGAGACTCAAAGGGGAGTATTTCCGTGAGAAAGATTTGAAAGGTCATATGGCCAACACGGACGAAGACAAGTCCGGGGGCGATGGCAGCAAAGACTTTAAAAAAGAAGAACTCGATGCAATGACTCGAGATTCTAAAGATAAGAAGAAAACCTCGGATCGAACTGCTGGCAAAGATAAAGAGCGCGAAGACGAGGAGATGTTGCCTCAGCGAATGAATCCAAAAGAAGACTATCAAGTCAAGCAAGCTCTGACCTCGCTCAAGTCGTACGAGGTTTTCAAGAAGATCTCTGGCGCTCCAGCTTTAACTGAGGCGTCTACGGCTCCAAAGGCTTCTGAGAAAAAAGAAGCAGAAGAATAGTCTTACACGGATTTACTGGTGTTTTATGGAAGCTTTACCGTTGTTCTCTAAGTCAAAAGAAGAAGTGTCTGCTGCGGCTCGTCATTTAACGGTGACTGAGCTGACCAGTAAGATTCGAGGGGTGGTCGAACCCTCGTTTAACCAAGTCTGGGTGCAGGGTGAGGTGAGTAATTATCGCCCCGCAGCTTCGGGTCACGCTTACTTTTCGCTTAAAGATCAGGGTTCGTGTATCTCGGCAGCGATTTTCGGCTGGGGAGCGCGCAAAAAACCGTTTGATCTAAAGGACGGGCTGCAGATCCTCTGTCGCGGGAAAATCTCGATTTATCCGCCTCGGGGTACCTATCAGCTGGTGATCGATCAAGTGGAGCCGTTAGGTTCTGGTGCACTTCAGATCGCGTTTGAAAAGCTCAAGGCTAAACTGGCGAGCGAGGGGTTATTTGATTCGGCGGTGAAAAGAAAGCTGCCCAAACTCCCCGCTCGGATCGCCGTGGTCACTTCGCCGACTGGCGCGGCAATTCAAGATATGTTGAATATTTTGAAGCGCAGAGCCCCTCAAATTCGGGTCACCGTGATTCCTGCCCTCGTGCAGGGGACGGAGGCAGCCCCTCAAATCATCCGTGGCATCGAATTAGCCAATCGACACGGGCTGGGTGAGGTGATTGTGCTGGCCAGGGGGGGTGGCAGTATTGAGGATCTTTGGAGCTTTAACGATGAGGCATTGGCGCGGGCGATTCGGGGTTCTAAGCTTCCCGTGGTTTCTGCGGTAGGACATGAGATCGATTTTACGATTGCTGATTTTGTTGCAGACTTGAGGGCTCCGACTCCATCGGCCGCGGCTGAGATCGTGAGTGGAAGCTGGGTGGATGTTTTAGATCGAGTGAGAGAGAGTTCGACTCGGTTGCGAAGCCTGATGGTGAGGGACCTCAATCAGCGCAAGCAGCTGCTTTCTCATTTAGTTGCTCGTGTTGTGAGCCCTAAGGATCGCTTAAGGGAGCAAGCTCAGAGGACGGATGAATTGGCTCTCCGATTAGAGCGAGCAGTTCAGTTTCGCCTGGAGCGGAGGAGAAGCGCTCTGCAGCAAGTGATCGGTAAATTAGATGCGCTTTCGCCGCTTAGGGTTTTGGAGCGAGGATACACGCTCGTTAGAGCTCCCGGGAACGAGGGTCAGGTCATCAAGAGTGTTCATCAAATACGGTCGGGAGAGGAGTTTGAAATTACATTTTATGACGGTCAAAAGGCGGTTCGGGCGATTTAGTGGGGTGCGTCAGGGGTTTCTGGCGCTGGGTTTGGCTTTGGCGGCTTGTCAGTCTGCCCCGAATTCGGGGAACAATCAAAAGGCAGAGAGCGTGGCTGAATTTGATTTCCAGCAGGCGATGGCTCAGGTTTCAGGAGCTGAGCTCCCTAATGGTGGATTAGGTTGGGTCACTGTGACTGTTCCAGTGAAATCTCAGGGACGGCTTGCGGGAGACCTGGAGATTGAAGGACAACTCGTCGAAAATTCACCAGCAGGAGCGCAAAAAAATCAGAGCGAGGAAGATGGAAAGCCAGAGCAGGTGAAGCTGGTTTTTTTCGAGGCCAATCGAGTCGACGAAAAGTCATCTGGTGCTCGGGTTTTTCATGCCTTTTTGCCAATTCCCTACCTTTGTCCGATCGGCCCTGCGCGAGTGCTGATGACTTTGAAAAATCATCAGGCAGTTAAAGAGTTAGAAGCGTCGTTCCAAGTGGTGAGAGGTAAGTACTCCTCAGAGAAACTCCGCGTGGACCCTCGACGGGTGCACCCACCGAAACAGGACTTGGTTCGGATTGCGGGTGAGGTGAAGGAAATTGGCGTCGTTTATCGGACCTTACAGAAAAAGAAATTTTGGCAGGGTCCATTTGAGTTGCCGATTCGAAGCGAAGTGACCAGTGCATTTGGGACTCGCCGAGTTTATAATGGCTCCCTTCAGAACTTTCACACTGGTTTAGATTTAAGAGCTCCTGTGGGGACTCCAATCAACGCGGCTGCTCCTGGTCGGGTTGCTTTGGCAAAAGATCTGTTTTTCACCGGCAATACCGTGATTGTGGATCATGGGTACGGTTTGATGACCCTCTATGCTCATCTGAGTGAGATCAAAGTTAAAAAAGGGGATCTGGTCGATCCTCAACAGCTTCTGGGGCTATCCGGAAAAACGGGACGCGTGAACGGTCCCCATCTCCATTGGATGGCTATTGTGAATGGCATCAAAGTGAATCCGGTTTCTCTGACTCAAAATCAGGTGCCATGAAGACGAACGCGATTCGTGCTGGTGGATTAGGGGCGGCTCTTTTTTTGGTCTCGTGCTCTTTTGTTCGGGTCAGGCCGTGTACATCGGGGGGGCAGTCAGCTCACGATGCGCCGGTCGCTTCGATCGGAGTTCAGAAGTGTACCCAAGTGACAGACCCCGTGAGCGGAAAGACTGTGAACGAGGGTAAATATTATGAGTGGTACGAAAATGAAGTCCTAGCGGTAGAAGGTGAGTACAAGGCTGGTAAAAAGTCTGGCCGATGGATCGAGTACGATTCTGAGGGAAATCGGAGTTCAGATCGATACTTTTTAGATGGCAAAGAGGTCCCTAAGCCTTAGGTTTATTCGCTGGGTCGATCCAGTTTTGCTGCTCGGTAATTTCTAGAAAAAAATCTCCAAACGGTGTTTTAAATGGCAAAATAATGGTGGGGCTTGATGTGACTGTCTTGATTCGAATGTCGTGCCCTCGAATTACTGTTGGAATTGCAGTTCTGATATTGTAGCCCTGCTTGTTGAGGACTGTTTTTGCGCTGCCGTAAATGATATTGAGCATCTCGGAAGCGCCGCTTGAGAGCTCGTCCGTGATGGACTTGAATTCTTCTCCCAGCATTTTGCCCATAATTGCTAAGAATGCAGACTCAGTAAATGATAGGTGAATGTTGCCATTAAATTGATCACTTATCATGCCGATGATTCCAGTTAGGGCAACTTGCGGTTCCGGATGAGTTCCTTTTAGGAAAGGTTTTTCTGGAGTAGCGTCAATTCCACATTGAACTTTAAGTGTATTGCGAGTTCCTTCAAGAAAAGCTACAACAAATTCTGTGCTCAATTTCAGCATATTAATAATTTTAGCAATTAGGTCTTAAAATTTGCAATCTCAATTATTTATATTTCAAAAATTTAAAATCTATTTAAAATAAAAATATGTTTAATCCAAAAACTCGAATTTTAGTAGTTGATGATATGATGACCATGCGAAAACTGGTTGCAAAGACCTGTAAGGAATTAGGTTTCTCGGAAATCGTTGAGGCCCCAGATGGATCCGCTGCTTGGGGTATTATTAATGCCGGAAATCCACCTATTGGACTGGTGATTTCCGACTGGAACATGCCTGTAACTACGGGTATGGATCTCCTTAAGCGAGTCCGAGCGGATGCCCGATTTGTTGAGCTGCCGTTTCTCATGGTGACTGCCGAAGCAGAGCAGTCCCAGGTCATGGAAGCTGTTAAAGCGAAGGTGAGTAACTACGTTGTGAAACCATTTACGTCGGATACTCTGAAGCAAAAACTAGAACTTGTTTACCAAAAGCATTTTAAGAGCTGATTTTCGGTACGCCTAGCCTTCCGATTTTTGTGAAAGTGGTCTAAAAGAGTGTGGAAGCGAACTGAAAACGCCTTGACGCGCTTGACCGTGTCGGCCTAGAACCTGTTAAAAGCAAAATACTGGTCGCTTTTTCATGAGGAGAGCACTTCTTTGCAAAAGTTGAGTTATTTGAATTCGTCTAATGCTGACTATATCGATGAACTTTTTGGTCGATACAGTAGTGATCCGGACTCGATCGATTCGAGCTGGCGTTATTTTTTTGAAGGCTTAGAGCTGGGCGGTGAAACTGCTGGTCAGACTTCTGCTGCCGAAGTTCCTGGAGGTTTGCCTGCAGTGCCTGCCGCTCGTCCCGCAGACGGTGGTTCAGACTTGAAGGCAGAGGGAAAAGTTGCTGAGCTGGTCCTTGCTTATCGGCAGTTGGGCCGAGCTTTAGCACAAATTAATCCACTTCAGCCTGCTCCTGCATCGACGCCGCTGTTGGACCTGTCGCGCTTTGGACTCTCCGCTGATGATTTATCCAAGAAGTTTTCCGCTGGCCACCTGGTGGGTCTGGGGACCGCTTCGCTGAAGGACATTGTCATTCGGCTGAAAGAAGTCTATTGCCGATCCATCGGGGCAGAATTCGCTTACATTCAAGATCCAGTTGAGCGTGAATGGCTTGAAAAGAAAATGGAGAGCTCAGGCAATCAGAGTAGCTTAGATGCTGAAACTCGGAAGCATATTTTGAAGCGACTCTCTCAGAGTGAGACTTTTGAGCGCTTCCTTCATACTCGCTATGTGGCTCAAAAGAGATTCTCAGTCGAGGGTGGCGAGGCAGTGATCCCCACTCTGGACGCAATCGTAGAAAAAGGCGCCGAGCTCGGCGCTGATGAATTCGTGGTGGGTATGGCCCATCGTGGACGATTGAATGTCTTGACTCATGTTTTCGGCAAAAAGCCCGAGTCTATTTTTACGGAGTTTGAAGGGGCCTACAAAACCGATACTTCGCTCGGTGAGGGCGACGTGAAGTACCACATGGGCTTTTCGTCGGATCTTGCAACCCGCCAAGGCAAAAAGGTTCATCTTTCACTCGCATCCAATCCGAGTCACTTGGAGTTTGTTAACCCAGTGATTCAGGGTGTTGTGCGTGCAAAGCAGTTCCAGTTAAACGATGATAAAAAATCTCGTGTCATCCCAATCGCGATTCATGGGGACGCCGCATTTGCTGGACAAGGGGTTTGTTACGAAACGTTAAATCTCTCTCAACTCCGAGGCTACGGAGTGGGTGGAACCCTTCATATTGTCATCAATAATCAGGTGGGTTTCACGACCTCTCCTTTTGATTCGAGGTCTACCACTTACTCAACCGATGTAGCTAAAATGCTCGAGGTCCCGATTTTCCATGTGAACGGGGATGATCCAGAGGCGCTCTGGACAGTGGCCCAGCTTTGCGTCGAGTATCGGCAAAAGTTTTTAAAGGATGCAGTGATTGATCTCGTTTGCTACCGCAAACATGGACATAATGAGAGCGACGAGCCCTCATTTACCCAGCCTCTTTTGTATAAAACCATTAAAGCCCATGCCTCGACCCGCGAACTCTATTCACAGAAGTTGGTTGAGACTGGCGTAGTTTCTGCCACGGAAGCTCAAGGTTGGATTGATCAAATTAATCAGTCTCTGACTGAGGCGCAAGCTCGAACTCGGGCTGAGCCTCCGAAGCCGTATGTCTCAGTTTTTGAAGGGAAATGGAAAGGCATGCGACGTCCTGAGTTGAGTGATCTTTTTCAGACCACTCCGACTGCCTTGGATGAAAAGACCCTGAAAGGCCTTGCTGCGAAGCTCAATTCAATTCCATCTGGCTTCAAGGTTCATCCTAAGTTGAACCGCTTTTTCGAGGCTCGCCTCAAGGCGGTGGAAGAAGGCCAGGGGATTGACTGGGGTAATGGTGAAGCGCTTGCGTATGGATCGCTCCTCATGGAGGGCTACCCAGTGCGCCTCTCTGGTCAGGATGCCGAACGCGGTACGTTTACCCACCGCCATTCTGTTCTGTACGACTTTGAGACAGGAGAATCCTATTCACCCTTGAAAAATGTGAGCGAGAAACAAGCCTTATTTGAGGTCTTTAATAGCCACCTCTCTGAAACCGCAGTGCTTGGTTTTGAGTATGGTTACTCGCTTTGTGAACCCCGTGCTCTCACCATTTGGGAAGCTCAATTTGGTGATTTTGCCAACGGCGCTCAAGTCATGATTGATCAGTTCATTTCGACCTCCGAGTCTAAGTGGCAGCGCATGAGTGGGTTAACGTTGTTATTGCCGCACGGTTACGAAGGCCAAGGCCCCGAGCACTCCAGTGCACGTTTGGAGAGATTCCTTCAGCTTTGCGGAAGGTCTAATCTCATTGTCGCAAACTTCACGACTCCCGCTCAGTTTTTTCATGCTCTCAGGCGCCAAGTGAAGCGAGATTTCCGTAAGCCTCTTGTAGTCATGTCACCCAAGAGCATGCTGAGGCATCCTTTGGCCGTGTCTCGGTTGAAAGACTTCTCGGATGTAAACTTCCAAGAAGTGCTCGACGATCCAGCATTTGAATCGGCTGCAGATGCAGCTCAAGTGAACCGGGTTGTTCTCTGCTCTGGAAAAGTTTATTACGATTTGATCACCGAGCGCGCTAATCAAAAGCGATCTGACATTGCTGTGGTCAGAGTAGAGCAGCTCTATCCATGGCCGGCTGAGCGATTAGCTAAGATCTTAGCGAGGTATCCAAAGACGGCGTCCTTGGTTTGGGCGCAAGAAGAACCCCGAAACATGGGAGCCTGGAGTTTTGTGTTCAACATGTGGAGTGGCGGCTTGGATGACTTTAACCAAAAAGTCGGAGGTCGTAATCTCCTCTATGTAGGACGGGATATTGCCGCGGCTCCTGCCGTGGGCTCACATAAAGTCCATGAGAAAGAACAGTCCACCTTGATTCAGAAAGCAATCTCACTATGAAACACTCTGTAAAAGCCCCCAGCGTTGGAGAATCCATCAGCGAAGTCAGCATTTTGAAATGGACCAAAAAAAATGGTCAAGCAGTCAAAAATGGCGACTTGATTTTGGAGATTGAGTCAGACAAAGCAACGGTTGAAATTGTTGCCGAGGCCACAGGGCAACTGACGATCCTGCAACCCGAAGGAGCTCGAGTTCCCGTGGGTGAAGTGATCGGAGTTATTGATGATTCTGTCCAAGGTTCAGTCGAAGCTAGTGCTCCTGCTGCTCCGACAAAAGCGGCTCCTTCAGTGAGCTCACTCGCTGTTGCTGCGCCGAGCGATACGACTCTGGCGATGGGTCCTGCAGCCCGTAAGACTTTGGCTGAAAGTGGACTGAGTGCTTCTCAGGTGACTGGGACTGGCAAAGACGGCCGAATCACCAAGGGTGATGTTTTGGGCGCTGTCCAGGCTGCTCCTGCTGCTGGAGTTCCGAGTGCTCCTCTGAGCGCTCCAATGACTCGACCTGCAACTCTTCCGACTCGCGAAGGTGACCGACGCGTCCCGATGTCCAATCTTCGTGCCCGAATTGCAGAGCGACTGGTTCAAGCTCAGCACACGGCTGCGATTCTTACGACTTTCAATGAAGTCGACATGAGTGCCGTGATGAGAGTAAGAACTGAGCGCAAAGAAGCGTTCAAGGCCAAGCACGGGGTACCTCTCAGCTTTATGTCCTTCTTTACTCGTGCATCCGTCGAAGCGTTGAAGCTCATTCCCGAAGTGAATGCATCCGTCGATGGCCGCGACATGATTTATCATGACTACCAGGATATTGGCATCGCTGTTGGGACTGAGCGGGGACTCGTTGTTCCTGTGGTGAGAGGCGCCGGCACGATGGGGTTTGTCGAAATTGAAAAGAAAATTGGTGAGCTTGCGATTAAGGCTCGAGATGGCAAACTTTCGATCCCGGATATGTCGGGCGGAACGTTCACGATTTCAAATGGCGGAACTTACGGTTCACTGCTTTCAACCCCAATCTTGAATCCTCCCCAGAGCGGCATCTTGGGAATGCACAAAATTCAGGAACGACCCGTAGCAATCAACGGGAAAGTTGAGATTCGTCCGATGATGTATCTCGCTTTGTCTTACGATCATCGCTTGATCGATGGAAAAGGCGCTGTGACTTTCCTCGTTCACCTCAAGGATTTCCTAGAAAATCCAGAGAAGTTGAAACTTGATTTTTGAAAAAACGAAGGGATACGACAAGATGAGCTTTGAAAACTTCGATTTAATCGTCGTCGGGGGTGGTCCCGCAGGATACGTCGCTGCAATTCGTGCAGCACAACTCGGGATGAAAGTCGCGTGCGTCGATAAACGTGCGACTTTCGGCGGCACCTGCTTGAATGTAGGCTGTATCCCATCGAAAGCCCTTTTGGATTCGAGCGAAAAATTCCACGCTGCTCAGACTCAGTTTCAAAAGCATGGGATTTCTTTGGGTGAGGTCAAACTCGACCTCGCACAGATGATGAAGCGTAAAGAAGCAGTCGTTAGACAGTTGGTCAACGGCATTGCTGGGCTCTTGAAGAAAAACAAGGTCGAAGGGATCTCGGGTCTGGGTCGATTCTTGCCCTCTGAAGGCGATCAGCGCCGGGTTGAGGTCGAGACTGCTTCAGGCGTGCGTCAGCTTCAAGCTCCCAAGGTTTTGATCGCTACAGGAAGCGAACCTTCGAGCCTTCCTTTCATGCCTTTTGATGGCAAAACCATTTTAAGCTCGACTGAAGTTTTGGAACTCACCGAAGTCCCAAAACACCTCGTCGTCATCGGTGGCGGCGTGATCGGACTTGAGATGGGTTCCGTCTGGCTCCGCCTGGGTGCAAAAGTCACTGTGGTGGAGTTCCAAGACCGGATTTGCCCAGGCGTTGATATGCAAGTCGGCAAAGAGCTTTACAAGTCTCTTCAAAAACAAGGAATGAACTTCCGCCTTGCGACCAAATGCATGGGTGCCGAACAAAATGTCAATGGGATGATCGTTCAGTTGGAAGAGATCGCCACTGGAAATAAATCTCAGTTGGAATGCGATAAGATTTTAGTGGCCACTGGCCGTCGTCCTTACACGTCGGGTCTGGGTCTTGATACAGTTGGTCTCAGCGTGGACAAGGCTGGACGAATTCCCGTCGATGCTCACTATCAAACTTCAGTGTCCGGAATTTATGCGGTCGGGGATGTCATTCAAGGTCCGATGCTCGCACACAAAGCCGAAGAAGAAGGCGTGGCAGTTGTCGAAATGATGGCCGGCCAAGCCGGGCACGTCAATTACATGGCCATTCCTAATGTCATCTACACTTGGCCAGAACTCGCTTCCGTGGGTTATACCGAAGAAGAACTCCAGGCCAAGGGGATCGTCTACAAAGTAGGAACTTTCCCCTTCATGGCTAATGGCCGCGCCAAAGCGATGGAAGAAACCGACGGTTTGGTTAAAATCCTCTCGGATCAAAAAACCGATCGCCTCTTAGGAGTACATGTCGTTGGTCCTTGGGCCAGTGACCTGATCGCCGAAGGCACCACAGTGATCGAGTTTGGTGGCAGCGCGGAAGACATTGCTCGTACCTGTCATGCCCATCCAACGCTGTCCGAAGTGGTCAAAGAAGCTGCCTTAGCCGTGGATAAGCGGCAGATCCATTTGTAAGCGGCGAGTGTTGGCTTGTATTTTTTGTAAGTTTCGTAAAACTCCAAAAATAGAGATCGAGTGACTCGTTCTAGCGAATCGTTGGATAATATCCAGATCTTAGGTTCCAAATCATACTGCTCCAACCGGCTCCATTGAACGTGCTCGGGGTGTGCATTTCAATAGTGGATCGACCGAGTGTGCTTGTTGGGATTGAGTTTGAACCCCATGTGTAGCTATAGGATAGGGCACTATTGACGGTTGAATCGAAGAAAACGTTAGGGTTTGTAGCTTTGGTGAACGTTCCTATTAGACCACCCACGGAGCTTGAGGCAGCTGGGGCCGTTACAAGTCCAGCAGAGTAGCAGTAGGATATTGAATTGCTATTGCCATTGTCAGTGGAACCACCAATTAATCCTCCTACTTGAGTGCCATTTACAGCGGTCACATCTCCAGTCGCATAACTGTTGGTCACAGTGGAAGTGTTTATGTAACCGATCAGTCCCCCTAATGATGTCGTAGCGCTTGCTGTTGCATTGATCGTTGCACTCGAGTACGAGCGATCAAGACTAGAACCATTAATGTGGAGCCCAACTAAGCCTCCTGCGATTCCTGTAGTGCTAGTGACAGTCACCGTACCTAAAGAGTGAGACTGTGTGATCGTTGCACCGCTAGGACGGCCAATCAATCCTCCAACTATGTTACTGGCAGAAACATTCCCAGAATAAGCAGCGCTTCCGATGCGTGAATAAAGTCCGGCTGATCCGATCAAGCCGCCGACAAAACTGCCCGCGGGAGCTATCACTGAGCTGTCTGTTGCGGAACTGTTGACAACCTGGCCATAACTGCTCAGTGTCGGTCCATTCTGAATCAGCCCAATTAAAGTTCCGATCGAATTACCACTGTAGGATGCAGGGGTTCGGATATTAAAGTTGGAGAGCGTCACATTCTGGATGATTCCTGTTGCGAGTTGCGGGAATAACCCGATTGGGGATGCGCTTGAAATCGAGCTCGGAGAGTAATTCCAATTGGAAAGAACATTGTTTTGTCCATCGAAGTTGCCAGAAAATATCATGCTATATGAACCCAGCGGGTGTGAGTTTGTAACGGAGGATAGGTCAAGACTGCTTGCCAACTGAAAATACGTCAGATCTGATTTATAATTATTCACATTGGCTAGTTGTGTTGTCGAGCAAATGATGTAGGGATCGTTCGAGGCTCCGCTTCCGCCCCCAAAGGGGGTCGTTGTGAGGTTGCATCCGCCCATCGAAGGAGTGACGCTCACTTCTACGGATGTGTTCGACGATCCTAAGGTGTTCACCGCTTGCACTTTATAAAAGTAAGTTGTTCCGCTGGTCACGTTGGTGTCTGTGTAACTCGCTTGTGTTAGGCCTGAAACATAGGGAATTTCGTCCCCCGAGTTCGTCCCGCGCCAGATCGTATAGGTGATTTCATCCCCTGTCGAAACGGTCCAGACCAGTGATACAGTTGTGGAGATATTGCTGAGAGCGAATCCTGTCGGCGTCGACGGCCCAAGGCTTGGTGCAGGAGATGAGACCCTCAAATTGAAATCTTTTGTAAGGCTAGTGCCGCTGACTGAAGCCCGGATGCAATCCGAGGCTGTGCTGAAGTTGGGAGCAATGACCCGAGTTGATGCCGTTCCCATTGAATCCGTAGTGGTCGAGGGTGTGAGGATCATAAAGGGAGTGGAATTGGTCGTGCATTGCGAGAAAGTGATCGCCTGTTCTGGGACAGATAACGACCCGTAATTTGCTGAACCCAAGAGTTGAACCGAGACTGACGGGCAAAATGTGTTTCGTTGGCAATTCAGGATTTGGTTGGAGGTAGCTACCAGCTGGAGGCCGAGGGTCGCATCGCTGCTGCTTCCCGAGCATGCGCTGAGTGATAAGATCGCTAGGATGGAAAATCGAGCCGAGGCTAGCCATCTCCATTTGGGAGATGGTCCCTGCCGCTGAAGTAGAGCTCCAGTGAGTTGATTCCAGAGTGTCCAGCATCCTGCCATATCCTAATATTCTCAGGCACTTGCATTCTTGAGTCAATGTGTCAGACTTGACTGCTGGATTCGTTTCATAAGATGCTTCTCGCTCAGTATTTTTTGTAGATTTGTTTTGTGCTAAGAGAGTGAACTTATGAAGTTTTTTAGACCCGCCGCGTTACCCTCACAAGATCAATCGTTTCAATGGACCTGGCTGAGTTTAGTTGGACCGGATGCCCGAGATTTTCTTCACCGCTTAAGCACTGTGCAGGTGAAGGCTTTAGGTGTGGGCGAGGGTGCCCCTGGGTGCTTTTTGACACCCCAGGGCAAACTGCGAGCTAGTTTTCAGCTTTGGCGCAGTGCCGCAGAGAGTTTTGATTTCGAATTTGATGCAGGCCGTGAGGGGAGTTGGAAAAAAGAGATTCTCAGCTTCATCGATCAGTACACTTTTAGCGAAAGAATGTCGGTGGTTGAACCTGGTCCTGATTCTGGCTGCATTTGGCTTTTTCCTGAGGCCTCTGAGCTGGCTCAATTGGGAATCGACGAGACTCGCGCGGGACATTTAGTTCAACTCGGAAACGACTTACGAGTTGGAGTGCAACGTAATTCAGAATTTGGTCGGATCTGGCTGACCCTCTGGGGGCCGATGGCTTCGGTTGATGCCTATCTAAAAGATCATTTTCCGACGGCATCAGAGCTCAAGGCGGAGGAAGTGAACCTCTGGCGGATTTTGCAGCTTCGTCCGCGAGTGGGATTTGAGTTAGTCGAGGGCGCGGCTCCCCTCGAAATCGGGATGCGTAATTTTATTGCAGATCAAAAGGGATGCTACCCTGGACAAGAAGTGATTGAGAAAATCATCTCCATCGGATCACCACCTCGCCGACTGGTTAGGATTGAAACTCAGGGGTCAGCACCTCAGGTGGGTGAACCGCTCCTGGCTCAAGAGGGACAGACCGAAATTGGGGTGGTTACGAGTGTTTCCTGTTCCCAAGAGAATCAGTTTCAAGTGCTTGCTCTAGTTAAAAAAATGTTCGCAAAAGAGGGCGAGAAATTTCGATTTTCTTCGTCGCCAGAGAAAACAGCCTTGATCGTTCAAATAGCTTCTTATGAGTCGAGTCATCTGTGAACGATTTGTCCATCCCAAAGAGCGGCTAGAAACTCTGCGGCAGGCCAGATTTCGATTCCGATTCGAATTCTTTTTTGCGTTTCAAGACTGACTACTCGGCTGCATCAAGCGATTGGTTTTATCTTTCTTGTTCGCCGATCGAGTCTCGAATTTCTTGAGCAACGCTTAAGATTTGGAGTTTGGGGTGAATGATTGCCGGAGGCACTGTATCCGTAGCTATGAGTCTTTCGATCATTGGACAATTCAGGGCTTTTTCTCCCGGACCTGCAAGATGAGTCACAACAGCAAAAATACTTCGAGCCCCGTATCCCTGAATCACTTCGGCGACATGGGCAAGAGTGCCTCCTGTTGCAGTCTCATCATCAATAATGACGACTTTTTTACCACGAATTTCCTCCAAACCCGTGCCTCCTAATATTTTTTCGCCCTCAGCGTTTCGCTGTTTGTTCATCACCGCAAGGCCTACTTGTCTTCCCTCGCCGTAAGCGTGACTCAATTCTTGTTGGTATTTAGTCGCATCCTTTTGAAATCCTGCATCAGGGGACACAATGCACTCAATATTTTGTGACTTGAGGTATTCGACAATCGTACGACGAGCTGCCACCTCATTCGAATGAATTCTGAAAAACCCGAGAGATTGGGGAGCGTGAGCCCTGACTACGGTGATGCCTTGTGTCCCTACTCCCTCAATCAAGTCCGCGGCTAGACTCCCCTGGGTGGCTACACCCAAGTCAAACTCGGGCTTATCCGATCGCGCATAGGGAAGGTAAGGAGTGATCAGATGAACTACTGCTCTATGTTTGGTTAGCCATCGGATATGACCCAGGGCTAGGAAAAAGTTTTGATCTACGGGAGTCATCGTTGCAGCGAACCAATAGATTTTTCTGCCTCGGACCCAATCCGGGCAACGCTTGAGCTCTTCAAAACTGAAGACTGCCTTGCCTAAAAGCGCTGCTACCTGATGGGAGATCGAAGTCGGCTGAGAGGCCCCAATCGAATAGTCGCTGTGCTCTACCCAATTGCGATAGCGGGGAAAATCAGGCAGCAAGGGGGTAGCTATACCCCCTTCCATGACAGCATCCACTCCTACTAATGCTAAAAGCTGAGACAGATCGAGTTCTGAGCCGCCTCGACCGGAGAGCACCACTTGATGGACCCATTGATTAACGTCCACCCAGACTCTCCGTGAGCCAAAGATTTTTGCAGCTCGGATTTTCAGGAGCGCTTCCATCAGCTGATCATGATCGAGACGATCAGGCAGAGCGATTACCACGTCTCGATTAACCACCCGCACTCCATCGGTATTCACGTCAGAGTTATAGAGCTCCACATAGGTGTTGTCATTTTCAAACTTCTTGGTCCGATCTTTGAGGATCACAATTGAGTGGCCTTGGCCTTCCAGACGAGACTTGAGCCTGGCTAATTCGCCCGAATCTGACTTAAGCCCAATCACGACAAAGGTCTGAGCAAATCCAGGACATGTAGCAAGAAGAAAGGCTAGGAAGATTAAAATTAATTTTCTCATAAAAATTTCCTCGGCTTTTCAGCTTGAGTTAATAGCGCAGGATCGAGAAAAATGGGCCCTTCAACTGCTCGGCTCCCTTGAGTTCAACCAGTTCGATCAAACAGGCTGAACAAGCATCTCGTGCTCCGGCTTTCAGAAATAGATTTTCTGCAGCCCTCAGAGTGCCACCCGTAGCCAGTAAGTCGTCTACGAGAAGGACCGTTTTACCTTCGATGTGATGAGCTGCAATTTCGATGGTAGAGCTACTGTATTCCGTATCGTAGTTTTCAGAATGAGTCGGGCGCGGGAGCTTTCCTTGCTTTCTGACCATGACAAAGGGCAGTTTCAGTCGATCTGCTAAAAGGCTTCCAAAAATAAATCCTCTGGCATCCAGACCTGCAATTAGGTCAATTTCTTTTCTCGCGAACTCGTTTTCGAAAAGGTCGATGACAGCATCTCGGAGCTCATGCTGAGCTAGAAGGGGAGAGATATCGAGGAAGCTGATCCCAGGTTTTGGAAAGTTCTCCACCCTTTCAATTGCAGTTTTAAGAGTCGCTCGAACTAAAGCTTCACTCAGAAGCTTCTTTCGGGGAATTCCTCCAAATTCAGGTAATCCCTGCCAATCATCTGCTGAGATCGCTCCTCCTTCTTGCTCGGAAATGAGCTGGCCCACGGTTGTGGCGAAACCCGATTCAGATCGATCTGTAAATGAGGTTCGTCGCTGAGCCTCAATCGCAAATTCGGAACTGAAAAAAACTTTTCGGGAAAGCTCTTCCACCGGCGGTTCATCTTTTTTTTGAACCAAGATGACTGCCTGGTCATACCAGGGGGCACCTTCGGTTCCTTCGGGAGAAATGAAATTTTCGATAGAAACCCAGTAATCGGGAGTCCTGTCGCCGAGTTGGATTAATACGATAGCGCGCGCGTTTCGAAGTCGATTTTGGGCTCCCACTTGACCCCATTTGAGTCCTACGGGTTGTTCAGCAATTTCTGAAGGGGGATTAGCTCCAACCAAGTCCACGTCTCGATCAGGAAAGAGTCGATGGAACGCTTGTGCCACGGCTTTGATTTTTACTGGGCTCTGTGAGCAGACCGCAACTTGGAGCGGAGGTTCAGCCCACCCCAGCTGAGACCAAAAACCGAGGACCAGAATACTTACCAGCATCCACTGACTAGCCACTAGGGACTCCTCTCGTTAGGGGAACGTCCACTAGAGACCAGAACTACTGCTAAAAATCAAGTTTGTTCAGAATGCATGGGGAATGAGAGCCGGATTGATTCAGAATCACAGCTCGGAGGAAGTTAAGTCGTAAATATGTCAACTAAAATAGTTTTAACATTCAAGCCAGGGAATCCAGATTCGTTTGCTTGTCATTTAGATAGACGACTTTCATTCGATTTTCTTCGTCGTCAGAGAAAACAGGAGTTACTATATTAATATTTTATTATGGACCACAAACGGAAAAAAAAGCCCAAAAAATTAAAGAAATTCCTCCTTGGGTGTGCGTTGCTAGGGACGCTCGGGACGGGTCAGGTTCACGCGAGCGGGATTTTAGTGAGCAATCCATTTGGAAATACAGATCTCAACGGAATTTCTCCATTTCATCATTGGAAAACTCTAGAAACAGAACACTTTCGAATCTCTTTCCCCGAAGAGTTTTCGGTGGTCGCTCAAAGAGTTGCAAATCTCTACGAAGAAGCTCATTCCAACTACGTTCCCCTTTTTCGTTGGAACACACTCCAAAAAACTTTGGTGGTCCTCCTCGACAACCGCGACACAGCGAACGGACTGACAAGTCCGGTGGGCCGATACGGAATGGTCCTTTGGTTGACTCCGCCGGACAGTGCGGACTCGATTACATTTTATGACGAGTGGTTGAGAATATTAGTTTTTCACGAATACGCTCACTTTATGAATATGGATACGACGAATGGGCTTTATCGAGTCGCTCGCTCGGTCCTTTTAGATTTGCCACTGCCGAATGCTTTGTGGGCACCTTGGATGCTCGAGGGTCTTGCCGTGTATCTCGAGACTCAATTCACTCAGGCGGGCCGTGGGCGAAGTAGTGATTACGACATGCTACTTCGCTCAGCTGTGGCTGAAAATGTTTTAAATACACGGTCATTCATGACCCTTGATTTGGTCAATGGTAATAACCCTTACTTTCCCGTGGGGGATACTCGCTATCAGTTTGGATATCAGTTGATGAACCAAGTTTCTAAGCAGAGTCGATTGAATGGCAAGAGTTTTGGTAAGGACGCTCTTGGACTTCTCTCATCCCAGTCTGCTTCTGATCTGCCTTTTTTTATCAATGACACCTTGTTTAAGGTAGTCAAAAAAGATTGGTATACCATCTGGGATGAGTGGGTCGATCAAACGCGGAAACGAACTGAGAAAGATATTAAAAAAATTAAGTCCCAACCCCTTACGCCGGTTCGCGTTCTCACGGAGCAAACCAGGTCAAAGTCGAATCAAGTCGGGGGTATTGCAGCTTCGCCCGACGGTAGGTGGCTAGCCTATACTCAGGTTTCGGCTGACCAAAGGTCTGGTCTCTATTTGCGGGATTTGAAGGATCAGCGGGTCCGCCGTTTGAGCGACAAACTTTATGGCTTAGGGATGAGTTTTACGCCTGACTCAAAAACGCTGATTTACAGCGAGTATAACGAATTGGATCAGTTTTCTGGGGTCAGCGATCTCAAGGCTTATGATTTGATTCATGACCGTGATTACATGCTTTCTGAGAGGCTGAGAGCTAAAGATCCGGACGTCTCGCCTGATGGAAAATGGGTGACATTCACTAAAACTGACCTTTCTCGGGTCGGCTTGGCTCGTGCACCGCTCAACCCGGATCAGTACGGCGTGTTTCGCCTGGGACCAGTTGAAGTCCTGTCTATGCCGAAGCTTTACGAGCGTGTTGCTACGCCTAAATTCTCTCGAGAAGGTCACAAAATTTACTACACGCTTCATCCGAATGAGAAATTCCAAGAGGACTTGATGGAGTTCGATCTGGATACTCGCATCGAGCGGACACTTGTGGCAGATGGGAATTTTAATCGCTTTCCTGCGGTCGACTCGAATGGACAACTTCATTTTGTTTCAAATGCAACCGGTGTGGATAATTTGTACAGGTACCTGGGCCATGGTCAAGCCCCGAGGTTGATGACGAATGTAGTGAGTGGAGTCAGATTACCTGCCTTTCCTGCGAGTGAACCATTCAATCAAAAAGTTTACTTGAGCTATTTTTCCTCATCAGGGTGGGACCTTGCAGAGGCCAGTTTAGAGCGGAATCCAGCTCAGAAGCAGCTCAAAACGGATTTAGCTAAAATCGCTCCTCCTCCTGCTCCTGCTCTATCTGAGGATTCACTCCACAAGACACCAAACCAAAACTACCCAATTCAAGACTATTCAGTTTTTCCGAGCTTATGGCCTCGTGGGATCATTCCAGTGGGTGCCGTGGATAGTCGAGGAATTGATATTGGTGCTCAAACTATGGGTTTTGATGCTTTGAATTTGCATCGTTATATTTTGGGTGCAAGTTATACGACTCAAATTCAGTCGGCAAACGCCTTTGGACTTTATTCTAATCGAACCTTAGGGTCTGATTTCTCAATTTCAGGAAGTTATTTAACAACTATTACAGATACCAATCAAACCACTACTGATTTTACTCAGGTGCTCTCCGCGGCGTTCAGTTGGGCTTACCCCATCGTTCGGACCTATTCCGTGTGGACGCCATCGTTGAGTGTGACCAGTCAACGAGCCTACGCCCATCGAAAGGTAGATCACTCGCCAGTTCAGTTTTTGGGCGAGACGCCTTTCATTTCGAGCGCCGATTTTAATTTGTCGTTTTCGAATCAAGAAACCTCAAACTTGGCTGTATTTCCTGAGGGAGGGCGATCCGCTCACCTTGGGGTCCGAAGTTACTTTTTGCCAGAGACCGTCGTTTGGAAGGCATTTTTCCAAGAGAAAGAGTTTTTGCGCTTAGGCCAACACACCATTCTATCTCCATCGATTGCGGGCGAGTGGGTTTCAGAAATAGGTCAGAGCTACCCGATGTCCGGGGCTTTGCTACGGGGGCGAGGGTCCTCTAGTCTGACCAATACCGTCTTGGGGGATAGCTTAGATTGGCTCGGGATTCGAGGCTATCCAAATCGTCTTTTAGGTGGAGGTGGAGTCATTCGACCTTCTTTAGATTTTAGGATGCCGATCTCTCGAATTTTTGGGGGATTGGGTACTTATCGCTTCTTTTTTAATAATCTCTACGCGCTGGCCTTTGCTGAGACGTCGATCTGGCGGTCATCTCAAGGTCAGATTGCCTACCTTCCTGCTGTCGGGGCGGGGATTCGATTGTCCTCTGATATTTTCTATATTCCAGTAACCTGGGGCGTCGAGTACCACTATGGGTTGAACGCCGAGGCAGGCGGCCGCCAGGATCTATTTCTGAACATCATGGTCACCGGATTTAGTTTTTAATAGAGGCTGTCTGGAGCTGCGCAAAAGAACGAAGTTGACTCTTTAGGTATTTACTGATTGTCTCTCCGGACGAGAAAATTATGAAAAAAAGTCAGTTTGTTAAGGATCTTAAGGAAAAAGACCTGGTTTCTTCTCCATTTTTGGTGAAGTTTTGCGCTACCGCGGTCGGCAAAAATGGGAAGCCCTATATGAACTTGATCCTCATGGACAAGTCGGGCGAGGTCGAAACCCGAGTCTGGGAAGACGTAGCTTCTTATATGGGACAAGTCGTTCGGGATGCGATCGTCCATGTAGAAGGTCGTTGTCAGTCCTATCAGGGGCGCAGGCAAGTGGTCGCCGAAAGACTCCAAGTTCTTCGTGAAGATGAAGTCGAGATCAAAGACTACCTTCCCGAAAGCCATCTTGATGCAGACCGCCTTTATCAACAGCTGCTCGATTTTGTTGCCACCATGAAAGACCCGTTCTATCGGGCATTGGCTGAAGCCGTATTCAAGGATGACGCAGAAATCACGGACCGGGTCAAGCGCGCCCCGGCTGCTAAGAGCATTCATCACGCCTACAAAACCGGCCTGCTCGAGCACGTGGTCTCCATCACCGGAATGTTGGACGGATTGTCTCGTCACTATGGCGAGATTTTAGATCGCGATCTCTTGTTCCTCGGAGGATTCTTCCACGACATCGGCAAGATCTGGGAACTCGCTTATGACCGCGTCACTGACTACACGGATGAAGGAAAACTCATCGGCCACCTGGTCATGGGCGTTGAACTCATTGATCGAAAAATTAGAGAGCTCGAATCCCAACCCGGTCGAATTCCGGGTGCATTCCCCACTGACAAAAAACTTTTGGTGAAACACCTCGTCCTCGCTCATCACGGTAAACTGGAATATGGCTCTCCAAAAGAACCTCAGTGCGTTGAAGCACTCGTCGTGCATATGATCGACGACCTCGATTCCAAGGTCAACGCGATCACCAAGTTCATTGAGCAAGACCAAACTCCAGGGCGCTGGACCGCACTCAATCGTAATTTTGAGCGATTCTTCTACAAGCCCGACTGGGCATTAGAGAAGCTTCTCAAGGCTCAGACTAAATCCGAGTCTTGAGGGCAAAAGTCGAGTTTAGAACTGAAAAAGCTACGGTCGATGCGCTTCTACTGCGATCGCTAATCCACCAAGCACAGCAAACTCTTTGACCATGATGGCCAACTCTTCAACGGTCATATCTGGGTTTGCAGGTAGCTTGAGTAGATTGGGATTAATTGAAGGGAAGTAATAGAAAGGCTTTCGGGGGCAGGCTTTCGGGGACGGAGCTGGATCAGTTCGGATGGAGGTGGACCTAACTGCCGGCAAGCGCTCAGATTACCGCCCTGAAATACTTCAGGCCAACCCAGCAAGCGCAGCCGCTGAGTTTGCCCAGCACTCTGAGCGGCTGATTTTTGCAGTGATGGAAGAAAAGCTCAGCGCCAAACCGATTCCCCCGATTCTCTCCTACGGCTCAGCCAAGCACGAGAGTTTGGGCGGTGGTACCTACCCCGACTGTGGGGAGACGTCGCTGAGGAATTTTTTCAACATTGCGCTTTATGATTCAAAAACAGGCAAGTTCGACGCGGGAGTGCTGAGTCGACTCAGCTCCGATCATCCTGAACTCAAAGTAGCCCCCAGCCTTCAATCTTTTTATCAAACCCATTCAGACCCTGCGTCTGTGAGTAGCCAAGCGGTGCGAGACGCGTGGAGCGAGACCCGATGATTTCGAAAAGCAAATCAAAGAGATTCACAAAGCTCACCCCATCCCAGGAGTCTATCTCATGAGCAAAGAGGAGTGGGATGTGATTGAAGGCGATTTGGGGGTGGGATAGTAGCACCGTCGTTGCCAGCGCGCGCGATGCGCGCTGTGCAATGAGATCTGACGATCGGCGCTTAGATACTTGATATTGGCTCGACGAGAGTCGAGCTGCGGCTCGAAGAGCCGGGGCCGTCTAAATGCCTGAGTCCCGCTAAAGCAGGATTGAGTTTTGAGGAGAGTCTTGAGAGACGAGTACGGCATTTGGGATCGGCGACAAGTTGCCGAAAAATAGAAATAATCGGCAACTTGTCGCCGATTATGATAAAATAGAGGATGTATCGGTTAACCTTTTGTTATTGCTGATAAAAAGAGGGTTTAATTTGGAATTCCGACGATTTTTGGATCTGAATACCTTGCTCAAACAGAACTCCTTTTTCCTTTTTGGGCCACGAGGGACAGGGAAGAGCTATTGGATCAAAAAGTGTTTTCCAGGCGCCCCCGTTTTCGACCTACTCGATGATGAGATTTTCGATCGTTTGATGAGATATCCCAAGTGGCTGGAGGAGTCGGTTCAGGATTGGAGTCAGCCTATTGTAGTAGATGAAATCCAGAAACTTCCAAAGCTCTTGGATGAAGTTCATCGTTTGATTGAAAATCGGTCGGCCCGCTTTTTATTGACGGGTAGTTCTGCTCGCAAACTGAAGCGAGGAGGAGCGAATTTGCTGGCTGGCCGAGCGTGGGAGGCCCATTTTTTTCCTCTCACTTGGAAAGAAATAGGTTCAGAGTCGTTTGACCTTTTGAAATCAATCAACCGAGGGGGGCTGCCTCGAGTTTTCAATTCTAGCTTACCAAAAGAGGAACTGCGTTCTTACATTCGCGTTTATCTCAATGAAGAGGTGAAAGCCGAGGCATTAGTTCGGTCCTATGAAAGGTTTGTACGGTTTTTGGAAACGATGGCCCTGAGCAATGGCCAAGAGATCAACTATCAAGCGATTTCAAGCGATGCAGGAGTTCCACCTCGAACGCTCGAGGGCTATCTTGAGGTCTTGGTCGATACGCTCTTAGGGTACTTAGTTTTGCCGTACACGAAGACGAAGAAGCGAAAAGCGATCTCGCGATCAAAATTTTATTTCTTTGATTTGGGAGTAGTGAATCACTTACGCGGTATTGGAGACATTACCGCGGGGAATACCGATTTTGGTGGTGCATTTGAGCACTTTTTGATCAATGAAATGAATGCCTATAACAGCTATTCTCGGAAAGATTATCAGTTGAATTACTGGCGCACGGGTAAATACGAAGTAGATTTGATCCTGGCACCCACTTTTGGTCCCCCTTCTGAAACTCGCAAGCTGGTTGTTTTGGAGTTCAAATCGGCAGAGCAAATCAAGGATTCTTTCTTAGATGGCTTGAGAGCTTTCCAAGAGGAGAAATTCCCGGCTCACTATTATTTAATTTCTCGCTCCAAAGCGGAAGGATTCAGAGATGGTATCCAGCTTTTGCATTTTGAGACCTTTCTAGAAAAGCTTTGGGTAGGCGAGATCTATTGATTTTTTCCTTGGAGCCTCACTCCTTCAGTCAGTAATTCTAAAAACCCGTTTTGCGTTCTGAGTTGTTATTTCAGCAACGGTTGAAAGGGGTACACCTTTGACTTCGGCTAATTTCTGCGCGGTCAAGGCGACCATGCTGGGCTCGCATTTTTTTCCGCGATACGGAATCGGAGCAAGGTACGGGGAGTCGGTTTCAACTAGGATCCGCTCCAGGGGAAATGCTTTGGCAGCTTCGCGAATTTCATCTGCCTTTTTAAAAGTTAAAATTCCTGAGAATGAAATATAAAATCCCATGTCAATACAGTGCTGTCCAAATGCTTGAGTCCCGCTGAAGCAATGGATGATTCCTGGGATCGACCCTTGAGGGACGAGTGCGGCATAGCGTTTGAGCGCGACTAAAAGATCGTCCTCACCCTCACGGCTGTGAATGACGATGGGGAGCCTCAGTTCAAGTGCTAGATCGAGTTGGCGGTTGAGCCAGTGAATTTGGACCTCGCGTGGCGAATGTTCGTAATGGTAGTCTAGGCCGATTTCCCCAATCGCGCGGCACTTGGGATCGCGCGCGGCCTCACGGAGTTTTTCAAAGTCCATTTCATTTAAGAGGTGTGCATCGTGCGGATGTACGCCGATCGTGTGATAGATCGAGTCATAGGTTCTTGAAATTTCCTGGATGCGAGGAATGGATGCAACGTCAGTACCGATCGTGACCAGATGAGAAACTCCGGAGAGTTTTGCTTCTTGAAGGATTTCTTCTAGGCTCTTTGGGCTATAATCATAATTAAGATGACAGTGCGTATCAATCAGCGAGTACTTCATAAAAATTCCAAAAATTAATTCGAATGTTTCAGAAGGCGATCAATCACCTGGTTCCAAACCGAGGGTGGGAGGATTCCTTCAACTTTATGCCCGTTTACGAAAAAAGTCGGCGTAGCGTTGATGCCCAAAGACTTACCCAGCTGAATGTCCCGGGAGATCGTCAGTGTGGGCTGCGCAGACTCCATACAAGTCGAAAACTGGGTTTGATCGAGTTGCAGGTTTTTTAAAAGTTCTTTTACGCGACCTTCGGCAAGCGATCCTTGGTTTTCAAAAAGATTTTCGTAAGCAGATTCAAACTGACCTTGTTCGTGTGAACAGAGTGATGCTTTGGCAGCTTCACAGGCGGCCGGATGCATGGTCTGTGGCGATTCGGGATTACATTTCTGGTCGAGCGGAAAGTTTTTGAACACGACCCGAATTTTACCGGGATAGCGGTAAAGGAGCGTATTCACTTCCATGGCTCCCATTCGACAATAAGGGCATTGAAAATCGCTAAACTCGACGACGGTGATTGGAGCGTCCTTCGGTCCGATGCTTGGATCAATCGGCTCAATGGCAATTGGAATCGATTTAGTATTTAGAATCGAGTCTGCCATTTCTTGATCCGATGCAGGCTGAAATCCATTTTGATCCCACCGTGGATCGAGTGCTGAAAGTCCTAGAATCGCAACTAGAAAGGAGCCCGCGCCGATTCCCAGAAATGTTTTCCACTGCCCCTGGTTTAAGCTGCGGTTGAAATTGAGGTCGGGTTTGAGGGAAAGGGTGATGAAAAAGCCCAGTAGTACGCAGATGTCAATCCCAATGCAGTAGAGGCAGAAGGTGTGGAGCTGGACTCGCATAATCCAAAAATAGAGGCCAGATACGAACGTTCCTACAATGCTCAGAATGAACGTCGCTCGGATCGCTTCTCGTTCCCAGTATTTTCGGAAAAAGAATAAGCTCATGATAAAAAGGTTGAGAAACCACGCTGCTGCGAAGCTCGAGACGGGTAGACCCCCGAATAGCTCGGCGCTGGGGCTAGCCGCGACTAAATCGCAGTTCACTGTAGAACTTAAATTACAGGATGACCTGAAGTGGTTTGCCACGCCCCGGATTTCGTAAAAGTGTTGGGTGAGGAGGATTGATAATGCTAATCCGATGAGAGCGATGACGCTGAGGGTGATGTATCTCAGGCGAGGTGTTGAAAGACTCATGGCTTAGGGACCTCCAAAAGTGCCAGCACGGTAAATTAAGTATTCAGCAAAAGCGAGGAGAATTAAACCGCTCCCCACCTTAATTGTTTTCATCCATTGACCAGATTTAGGGAGGATTTGCAACGCTCCCGTGAACGCGGAGATTGCGAGAAGCAAAGTGCCGAGTCCTAGCGAAAATGAGGTCATGAGCGCAAAGCCCAGCCCAACGGACTGGGTTTTGGCAATGTAGGCTAAAATTGAGGTTAAAACTGGGGTGGTGCAAGGTGCTGCTATAAATCCCGAGGAGACTCCTAGGAGAAATGCCCCAATCCACGTGGCTTCTTCATGCTTTTTGGGGTGGCTGTGATGGGTGGCGGGATGGTGAGGTCGAGCGGAGTGATTCCATTTTCTTTTGAGTTGATCCATGAGGACTGCTGGATCAAAATGAAAAATATCCATCATCCAGAGAGCAGCTCCATTCATGACCACTCCTAAAAAAAGATACCAAGCCGAGGTGTTGGTCATTGAGCCAAATACCTTGCCTGTGACTCCTGCGATCACGCCGAGAAATGAATAAACCACGGTCATCCCCGCGACATAGGCGAGGCCACGGAAATAAACTTCTTTCCAAGTTTTTCGGGCGGGCCCTAAACCTCCTACGACGCTGACAGTAATGGGAATCATCGGGTAGACGCAGGGAGTTAGACTTGCCAAGATCCCGCCTAAATAGGCGATCACGAGAGCAACAAAAAATTGTCCTGCACTAAAGTCACCTGTGCCGACAGCAATCCATTCTGAAAACAATTGGGTCAGTGAAGGCATGATCGTTAATGCTCCCTTTTTTTAAAGGTTACCACAAATCCTAATAGCCGAATACTGCCGAGATTCTCGGTCGCCACGTCGATAGCTATAGAATTTTGGGGAGGTCGAACATCGAGTGCAAGATCGAACCAAATCTACCTCGCCTATCCCGATCTGGAGCAAAGTTTCCCGGTTCAATGCGGCCAGGTCAAGCATTCTCCCTTGAGGGTTCCAGAGGTGGCTGGGTACTCCAGGGAAGCCTGATTGAAAGGTCTCGATGAGTTCCTGGCTAACTTCATAGCAGCAAGGACCGATGCAAGGACCAATCGCTGCTAACCACTCCTTGGGGTTTTCGCCCCTTTCGGTGAGATGGCTCCAAAGTTTTTCGGTAATTCGAGCGAGGGTGCCTCTCCATCCGGCGTGGACAGCCGCAATGCTCCTCCCCGAACGGTGAACAAAAAGCAGCGGGACGCAATCCGCCGTCACTACGGCAATGGGGAGTAGAGGGGATTGAGTCACAAGAGCATCGACATCGCCGCACTCTTGACGAGCTTGATTCACCCACGCGATCCCAGTGCCATGGACTTGCTTCCACCTGGGGCGATCATCCCATTTTTCTAGTGCGAATTGTGGGAGTGGCTCACTTTGCGTGCCGAATCCGTGCTGAATCGTTTTGACCTCATTCAAGAGAACGCTTTGTAGAGTCATGCAGCTACTTACTCATACCTCTCAAGGGCCGACAAGAGTTCTTGAAAAGCAGGTGGAAATGGCGCGTCAAAACGGAGAGGCTCGCCAGTGATTGGGTGCCTAAAACCTAAAATTTTGGCATGGAGAGCTTGCCCGGGGAGATGACGAACGAGTGCTCGAATATCATCAGGGATAGCAAGCCATTTGGTGTTTTTTTCGCTCGGTGTTCCATACGCAGGGTCTCCTACGATGGAGTGTCCGATGCCGGTCAGGTGGACGCGGACCTGGTGGGTGCGGCCCGTTTCAAGGGTGGCTTCAAGGATCGATGCAAATGGGTTTTTCTGCGGCTGGGCGAAGTTCTTTACTTTTGTATAATAAGTCACCGCGGTTCGCCCCTCTTTGACATCCATTGACATTTTTTTTCGGTCGTTTGGATTCCTGCCGATGAGGCTTGCGACTTTCACTGGATTCCCGTTGAGTGGAATAGGGGGTGCTCCGTAGCAGAGGGCCCAGTAGCGCCGTTCAATGTCGTGGCGGGCAAACGTCTCAGCAAGGCGTGTGTGGGCCAAATCAGTTTTGGTGATAACGAGAGACCCGCTCGTGTCTTTATCAATTCTGTGAACAATGCCTGGGCGCAAAACGCCACCAATTCCGCTGAGATTTTTGATTTGGTGAAGGAGTCCGTGGACTAACGTTCCGGTCATTTGAGTGGGCGAAGGGTGTACGGTGAGGCCGGGAGGCTTGTTGACGACCACTAGATGTTCGTCTTCAAATAAGATTTCGAGCGAATGATCCTCAGGAACCAGCTCGGACGGCACGGGAGGGGGTAAGCAGACCTGAACCGGTGTGCCTTTTTTGAGTCTGCTATTGGCTTTGAGCGGAGTTCCCTCGGTGGTGATTTGTCCCTGCTCAAATAGGGTTTTGAGTCGGCTTCGCGTGATGGGATCGAGAGGAGGTTCGTTCCCTTGCTTGGACGAAGCCTCTAGGGCTTCGAGTATGGCCAGATCGGCACGCTTAAAATCTTCTGGCGCTGTCCACATCCAAGTGACGGCGCCTGGCTTTGAGTTTTGCATGAGTTTGGTTTATCCAGTGAGCTTGCGATGATACCGCGATATGTACGCTGTGACTACTTGATTCGTAGGGAGTTTGAGCGTTCGAGCGATCTGAAGGGTAAATCCTCGTACATAGACGGCGGCAGGGAGTTTTTCAAAGTTTTCTTCTTCAATTGCCTTGAGGTAGTTTTTAGATATTTTGGTGATTTCCGAGAGTTCTTCGATCGAGATTCCCAGTGACTCCCTGAGTTTTTTAATGAAACTTCCACTCCAGTCTTTTTCCTCGTGGATTTCCTTCAGTAAGGGTGCGGGGTAGGTCGGGTCTGATGAGGGGGGTTTTTTCGAGTTTAAACGCGCCGGGGCCGTAGAATGGTTAATGTTCGGGTTGCTCGGTCTACTGCTTCCCTGAATCCACTGGTGTCGACTCTTGAAGTCAGGGGATGTTCCTTGGGAGTTCTGACCAGCGTAGTCTGTTGAAGGCGCAATCAGCGCCTCTTCCCCTTGCTCATTTGCTTCCATGGGGGGGGTGCGGTCAATTGATACGACTTCAGCAAGGTGGACCGGAGCAGTCTCGATTGGTTTTTGGTATTCTGTAGGTGCAGGCTCTCGTCGGGTAAACGGATTCTCCTCCCACACAATTAGGCCATGATTCTGGTCGTAGGCTCTCCGCTTGTCGCTATCGGATAGGACGAGGTAGGCCGCTTCCGTTTTTCGCAAAATCTCTTCGCGTTCAATCGGCGAAAACAAGGTGTACAGAGCGACGTGATCCTTTTGGTACGTTGCTTTAATGCGGAGGTAAGCCTCTCGAATTTCTTCTGCTGAGGCATCCGGCGCAATTTCTAGGATATCGTAAAAGTTTAAATTCTCGTTCAGCATTTTTTCAGTACGATAGGGGTCACTTGATGCTCAACCCGCTTCGCATTTCTCCGTAACGACTGACTAAGTTCTCTGTGATTTTTTCGATCGCTGAAACCAGTTTTGAGTTTGGAAATTCCAGCATCAGCGGGCGCTTCCGTCTCACTGCTTGCCATACGCAACTGTCGTACTCGAGGAATCCCAGATAATCCATTTCGATTCCAAAATACTTCTTACTCACTGTTTTGACAGATGACCCGATATCAATGTCCGTCTGAGTGCGAGCTTGGTTCATGATGAGTTTCGGCTGGAAGGTTTCGATTTCCTTCTTCAGTCGCAGGGCCATTTCTGGATGGGACTGGCTGACTGCTCTAAAAAGGTCCGAGGGCGACTTAATATTGAGCTCATTTTTAGGATCCATCGCAGCCTCGATCAGGTGTCGCACTTCAGAGAGGTGAGGGCAGTTTTGAAGGTGTCTGAAATAGGCACTTTTGATGAATCGGTAACCATTTTCAATCGAGGTGGGTTCTGGCAGAAGTGTGACAATCCCAATTTCGCTCTCAAGAAATAAATCTAGGGTGTTGTAGCTTGTTCCTGCTCCTAGATCAAAAAGGACGTAGTCTGCCTTCAGGGTTCTGGATTGAGCAATGAGGTCAGCCATCGCTTGAGCGGGCAGATTTGCCATACCGATGGCATCCTGTGCTCCGCTGATGAGGCCCAGTCGAGGAATGGGTGATTCAACAACACACTGTTCTAGTGTTGAAACTCGCTTTTTGAGAAAGTCATTTAAAGTCTGGCGAGGAAGGTCGACTCCCAGTGTCGTGTGGAGGTTTGCTCCTCCGAGGTCCATATCAATCGCGATCACCCTATGGCCCATTCTTGAGAGCGCAATGCCCAAGCTCGACGAGATTAGGCTCTTGCCAATCCCGCCTTTGCCCCCTCCGACCGACCAAATCTGCCTGACCTGACTAACGCCCGGTCGCGCGGAAATGGTGCCGCTCATTTGAAATTCTGACCCCATTGGGGTCGTACTTAATACGGATTTGACGGTTCCGTCCATGGATCGTCCTCTTCTCTCTCTAAGGATTGATTGTTATAGAATCCATGTCAACTGAAAAAGCTGACCAGGTCTGGACAGGGTCTGGGTGAGTAGTATACTACGCGAATTATTAAGAATAGTGCGTATGAGTTTACCCAAAATAATTGACTTAAAAAGATTGGTAATGGACCTCTTTTTTTACTTCGAAGCAGAGTAGTATGAAAGGTCCTGAAATGATTGATGAAATTCCGGCAAAAAACATTGCAAAATAAAATCCCCAGAATGGTTTTTTGGCATCCAGGTTGCTTCTGTATCATTTTGGCAACGGCGCGAGCCCAAGCAGGAAGGATTGATTTACGAATGAAGCGAGTAGCTGAGGCAAAAATGACACACCTCCTAGGGGATATCCCAGTTCGCCTCCATTTCCGGAATGATCTACATCTTTTTCGGAAGGTCTGGCATGCGACCATGGGTCTCATCATTGTTTTCTTTATCTTGGGAGGGATGGCCAAAAGTACTGCTGTTCTTATCCTTGGGTCGATTTTAGGGTTTGACGTCTTTATGGAAACGCTTCGTTTGAGGAGTCCTGTCTGGAACGATAGAATGGTCCGGTTCTGGAAGCATATTCTCCGGGCGCATGAGGCCCATCAAATGAGCACTGTGCCTCATTATTTGGCTTCCGTGATTTTGGCTATTTTAATTTTCCCTCGCCCTGTAGCAATTCTGAGCATTTTGTATCTTGCTTGTGGCGACCCGACAGCCTCACTTTTTGGGATTCTTTTCGGTCACCACGGACCCCGATTTGCGAGTGGCAAGTCTTTGATTGGGACTTTAGCAGGGATCTGCACTTGCACTCTCTTGTCTCTCATTTTCTTGAGCTCGCTTTCGATCTCCAGTGCGGCTTTTTGGAGTATCTCCCTCGTTGGGGGTATCATTGGTGGAACTGCTGAGCTCTTGCCCTTCGACATGGATGATAACTTTACGATCCCTGTCGTGTCAGGATTTGTTTTGTGGTTAGCCTTTATCGTAGCAGGGATCTAAGCGTAGGCTTTCCTATTAGTTGAGCTCAAGTTCCACGATGGTAGCGCCTGTGCCCCCTTGGCCTGCGCCTCCATCTCGGAAAGACCGGACATAGGGTAGGCGGGTGAGGAGTTTGTGAGCTCCCTCTCGCAGGGCTCCTGTGCCGAGTCCATGCACAATCGTGACTTCCTGAAAGCTGCCTGACCGATAGGCGAGGTCGAGGAATTGCTGGAGCTCGGTCATTGCCTCGTCAAAACGAATGCCTCGAAGATCGAGTCGGGAGTCTGTTGATCCTCCTCCACTTGCGCTGCTGGTCTGAGAGAATGAGACTTGAACCGGTTTTTGATGGGCTTGCGAATCGAGAATGGGTTCGACTTCATTTCGCGAAAGATTCATTTGCAGCGTTCCCATGGCGACCTTCACCTTGTTTCCTACTGCTTCCAACACAGTTCCAGTATTTTTCCATTTCGGGATTCGAACTCGTGTGCCTGCTTCGAGCAAAGGACCTTCGCTCCGGGTCTCGGTCGCCGGGAGTGGCTTTCGTAGAGTGAGTGTCTGAGCAAGATCTGGCGCTTCTTCGCTCAGGGCGCTTTCGATTTTTGAGGAAGCCTGCTTGAGAACCTCATTGAGTTGGGTTCTGCTTTGATCGAGAGATTTGCGGTTTTTCATCTCATCGAGTGCCCGCACCGAAGATCGGACTTCGTCCTGGGCGTGTTCGAGGATGCGGCGAAGTTTTTGCCGCGTGCGATCTAGCATTTCTGAAACGGAAGTTTCAGTTCTCGCAGTCCATTCTTTCTTGAGTTGTTCTGCTTCGAGTTGCGCGGCTACGGCTTGTTTGCGAGCTTGAGTGGTGACCTGAAGGTCTGATTCCAACTGGGCGAGCATTTTTTCAAACTGATTGTGTTCTTCACTCAGATAGGATCTCGCCAAATCAATCACAGCAGTAGGAATGCCAAGTCTCTCAGCGGTTTCAAGTGCTCTCGAACGGCCGGGGACGCCGAGCACCATTTGATAGGTGGGCATTCGCGAACGCTCATCGAAAGCCATACTGGCGTTCATGATTCGAGGATCAGAAAGTGCTAACGCTTTGAGATGCGGGTCATGGGTAGTGGAGACCACCATGGCCTCTTTTTTCATAATGGTTTCCAGAAGGGCTCTTCCAAGGGCCGCTCCTTCTTGGGGGTCAGTGGCTGAGTTGAGTTCATCCATCAAGACCAGGCTTCTTCCAGTGGTGTTCTCCAGGATGCTCTTAAATTTTAGGACATGGCCTGAAAAGCTTGAAATATGCTGTTCAATGGACTGGGCGTCTCCGAGATCGGCAAAAAATGAATCGAAATAGGGGACTTCTGGCTGATCGGTACCGGGAAATGGAAATCCGGTTCGTGCACAGAGGGCAGCTAGACCGAGCGTTTTAAGGAGGACAGTCTTGCCGCCTGTGTTTGGCCCTGTGATGAGTAGGGTTTGAGTGGGAGAGCCAAAATCAAGCTGATTTCGGATAATGGATGATGTGGGGAGCGACCACCAGAGAAGCGGATGGGCGGTTTGGCTGAGTCTGAATCGCCGCTCGTCAGTGACGAGGATTTGCTTCCCTGAGTAATGGCGACCGAGTCGTGCTCGTGCTTGTACGGTATCCCAGTGGCTCAGAATTGCGACTGAGGTTCGAATTTCGCTCGTAAAGGGGGCGAGCTGTTTAGCTGTTTCGGCGAGAATTTCGTAAATCTCCTGAAGGAGGTCATTTTGCCGCTGTCTTAAACGATTATTCAGGGGCGATACTTCTTTGGGCTCTACAAAAACGGTTTGTCGACTTGCAGAGGCTTCATAAATGATTCCATCGACTTCATTTTGGGAGGAGATCTTTACAGGGATGACGTAGCGGCCGTCTCGGACGTCCGAAAAGTTTTCTTGGAGAATCCCCTTTTGCGAGAACGTCTTGACCAGATGATCTAGAGTTTGGCTGATTTCTTTTTTGAGGTGCCTGATTTCGCTGAAGATTGATCCGAGACGAGGAGATGCTTTTTCGGAAAGCTCACCCTCAGGAGTGAGGACACGATCTAGTATTTTTAAAGTATTGAAGGGATCGGGCAAGGCGACTAGCGCCTTTTTGAATTTTTCCCCTTTGAGATCTTCACGTGGGATTTGAGACCATGAGTCCACTGCGTAGAGCCATTTTCTCAAGATGCCGAGCTCCGTAATTTCAAGCACGGCGCCCCGCTCCAATCGCTCCAAGATGTCCTCGGGGCTAGGAAGCTCAAAGAGAGAGCCCCAGAGGGCGTCTCGATCGAGAATAGGGATCATTTCTTGGGCTTCAGCCTGGCGCCCTTGCGCAGAGTGGATGTCTTCGGCCCAGTTCTGCGGGTCGATGAGTTCGCGGACAGCTTTCTTGCTAGGCTCGGTGAATGCTTCCTTTTGGGCAAGGTCGAGGAATCGACCCCATTCGACGGCTTGAATTAGGCTGAGTTTTGAGTCTTGAAGGAGGTGGACGCTCATGCTCCCACTTATACATTTGCTGAAGGTCGTAGCCAAGGAGCTCTTTTTAGAGCGAGTTGAAATTGTTGGTCAAATTTTCCTTGGGAGTGCTTTTGACAGCATGAGGCACAGGCCAAGGTGGGGTGGTATTTGTTCGACGGGAACTGAGTCTGGCAGCTTTCGCAAAAGTAAACGTAGGCTGATTGTCTTTTTTTCTTTGGGACGGGATTATAGCGGCTAACTCCCATCTCTTCTAGTTTTGAGTAGAATTCAGGGGTGTGGCCATAGGGTCTCCGTCTGACCCAGAGCCAATAGTGGATCATTTCATGTCCCAAGACGTCTTGGACTAGAAGTGTCGCTTGGCTGAGGTCGGCGAGGTATTGAGCGATCTCGATTTTGGGTTTCATGGCTAAAAAGGGTGCCTTGCTTTTGCCGGGGGTAAAGCGTCCGGCACAGGTTCGCAGGCGAGAATTCCACATCAACTCAGGAGGGTCTAAAAAACCATCAAAATACTGGTCATTAATCCATTGAAAGGCCCGATCGAGGCTAATCTCCTCAGTCGGTTGAAGTTCTGATAGTTTCGGCATAGGCCGCAGAATTGCTAAAAACGTGCCGCTTTACAACAGGAAAAAAAATTGAACTCTGTTCATGATTATTGCAATCAGACCAGTTGTGTTGAAGGAATCCGTTTTTTCAAGGAGCAAAAAGTTATGGCCCGTCGTGCAAATCTGATCCAGGTTCCCCAGAGACTCTCGCTAGCGACCGATGTAGAGACAGCAAAAGACCCTGTATGTGGGGTGGAAATGAAGCGGAAAGACTCTAAAACGATTCTTTTCAGGCCCGGTCAGACCGTTTATTTTTGTAGCAAGTCTTGCCTGAATCAGTTTTTGAATCAGAGTATCGTAAAAAAAACCGCAGCGTGAATTGGGTAATGGGGACCGCTTCTGGAAGCCTTGGGGGGATATAGGGGGGTGGCTTCCAGAAGCGGTTACGAGATCAAACTATAAATTTAAGTTGATCCCGTAATGCTTAATCTTGGACATGAGAGTTCTTTTGTCAATTCGAGTCATACTGCAAGTTTTCTCGATTTCCCAGTCACAGGTTTTCAAAAGCTCTACTAAATAAATTTTTTCAAACTGCTCTCGGGTTGCACGGAAATCAATCCGTTCATCACCAAAGTCGGGCAAATCATTTGCTTCAACTTGATCGCCGTTAGCAGAGGCTACTGCCACTCTCAGGACGTTTCGCATTTCACGCAAGTTGCCAGGCCATCCGTGCTTCTTGAGTCGGTTCCAAGCATCTCGCGTAAGATCTCTGAGGTGTTCCTTGTGGAGTTCTCTTGCGATTTCCCCGACAATTCCGGTCACGATGTCTTCGAACTCCTCAGGTCTCTTTGAGAGAGAAGGCATTTCTATCCTGAATACGTTCAACTTTTCAAGTAGCTCAATATTAAAAAGTCCACCTTGAGCTCGTCCATCCAGGGATTGACTGGTGGTTCCTATGATTCTGACATTGGCCAGAATTGACATTTTTTTGTCTTGGGGGTGGGGAACGCATTTCGTTTTGAGGAAATTGAGTAAAATCGCCTGGTCCGAGAAGGTCCACTCCCCGATCTCAGGGATCATCAAGGTTCCGCCCTGGGCTTCAAGGATTTGTTCGGGTAGATGTCTGCCTTGTTGAGCAACCAAAAAAGTGCAGGCGGAGCGGGCTCCATTCGAATGGATCCATCGTGCAATCGCACCCTTACCAGTTCCGCTGCCGCCCAAAACGAGGACGGGCGCAGAATCGGCCTGAGCTGCAAGCAGGGCCAAACGACGCTGGCTAGCTGGAATGAAATGAACCATCTCCATAAATAATTTAACTTCCCAACAGAATTAACACTGAATGCGTTCTGACTAGGTGTCAGAGGGCAAACTTCTAACGCCGCGCACCAGGGGTGTCAATAAAATTTTAGTTGCTTGAGCCGCGTAGGGGCCACTGGCCATAAGCTCTACCTTTAGAGTGCTTTACGGTCGGCACGCACTGGACAACTCCGCATGTTGTATGCGATGAAAGGGTCCAATGAAAACAAACTCCTGGCTAAAATGGGCTTCCCAAATGCTACTTTTTTCATTGATCGCTGTGGTGACCCAAATTGCCTTTGTCCAGGACTCAGTTGCTGCTCAGAACCAGAAGATGAAAATCGCTCTCGTTCTAGACAAGGGCGGTAAAGATGATAAATCCTTCAATTCAGCCGCTTATCAGGGTGTCATGCGCGTCAAACGCGAGATGAATTCGTTCGTGAAGTATGTAGAAGCCACGGATGACAATGCTTTTGAAGCGCTATTGAGGGCTTTTTCACAGAAGAAGACTTTTGATTTGGTGATCTCAATTGGGGTGTCCCAAGTGGATTCCGTGAAAAAAGTCGCTGCACTTTTTCCCGACCAAAAATTTGCGATTGTAGATGGCATCGTAGATGCTCCGAATGTGCGTTCTCTCGTGTTTCAAGAGCATGAGGGTTCCTTTCTAGTCGGAGCCATAGCAGGTCTGACGGCCAGCCCAGACTCCTCGGGTCTAATTAAAGTAGGGTTTATTGGCGGGATGGATATCCCCTTGATTCGACGCTTTGAGCTGGGTTTCGCTGCCGGAGCTGAGGCTGAGGCTAAACGGAATCACCACAGAATTAAAGTCATCTCCAACTATATTGGCATAACAGCCGACTCATGGAACAATCCTGCAAAAGCTAAAGAGCTGGCTATGGCCCAATATGATTCAGGAGTGCAGGTTATTTTTTCAGCAGCCGGGGCATCTAACTCTGGCCTTTTCGATGCAGCCGAGGAGAAAAAGAAGTTTGCAATTGGCGTGGACTCGAACCAAGATTGGGTGAAGCCCGGTCGAATTTTGACGAGTATGGTGAAGCGGGTAGACGAGGCGGTATTTCAGACCTGTAAAGACGTCTCTGAAGCCAAATTCAAGGGGGGAGCAGTTCACTACGGCCTGGCAGACCAGGGGGTGGACTATACTCTTGATGAATATAATCGTTCGCTGCTAACGCCAGCAGTGGTCGCAAGGGTTGAAGAAATCAAGAAGGAAATTATTTCGGGAAAACTCCAAGTTCCCGATTATTATAAAAAACGCAAATGATTCCTGCCGTAGAATTTCGTAGGCTAAATAAGTCATTTCATGGTGTTCACGCCAACGTTGATATTTCCTTTAAGGTGATGAAAGGGACTATCCACGCAATTATTGGGGAAAATGGTGCGGGCAAATCGACTGCCATGAAAATGCTCTACGGCACCTATCAACCCGATCAGGGTGAGATTTTGATCCACGGAAAGTCTTGGGGAGGAAAGCCTAAGTCGTGGACTTCTCCACTCGATGCGATTCGATCTGGGATCGGAATGGTCCATCAACATTTTATGTTGAGTGCACCTCATACTGCCTTAGATAATATTCTTTTGGGTGTGGAAACCTCACATCCTTTTTTCTCGTTTTTACCTAAGTCCCTTCGTCCTATTTCTAGAGTTCAAGCACAAGTCAAGCTGGATCGAATCGCGGATCAATATGGCCTCAAGGTGGATTGGTCTGCCAAGGTAGAAAATCTTTCAGTCGGAATTCAGCAAAGAATCGAGATTCTCAAGTTACTGTACAGAGATGCAGAAATTCTGATTCTAGATGAGCCCACTGCGGTTCTCACCCCTCAAGAAACCTCGGAGCTTTTTGCACAGCTCAAGAAACTCTGTCAGCTCGGTAAAACCGTACTCATCATTACCCATAAATTAAAAGAAGTGATGAGCATAGCAGACCATGTGACTGTTTTTCGGGCAGGTCGAGTCGTGGGTGAGCGCGAAATTTCCGAGACCAATATCGAAGAGCTGGCTACTTTGATGGTCGGTCGTAAGGTTCGGCTTCAGGCAGATGCTCCACCCCCTCCACAAGTGAAAGAGCCCGTTTTGGAAATCTCGGGAGTGAGTCTTGCTGCTCGTCACGGTCTTAAGAATGTCAGCTTTCAAGTCAAAGCTGGCGAGATTGTCGGTATTTCTGGAGTCGAAGGAAACGGACAGGCTGAACTGCTCCAGGTTTTGCTTCATCCGAAAGATCATACGGAGTCGATGACAGGTGAAGTCAAGGTTCTAGGTAAAAGCACCGCAGGGATGACCACCGAGCAGGTGAAAGAGCTGGGAGTTGGTGTCATCCCCGATGATCGGTTGAGAGATGGTTTGCTCTTGGATCGCCCCGTTCGGGATAACTTCTTGTTAGGGTTGCAGCGAAGGAAACCTTTTAGCCGGGCCGGGATTTTGTCATACAGTAAACTCTCAAAAGAGGTCTCTCGCGCCATTGAAGAGTATGATATTCGACCCCCGTTGCAGCAGGCAAAAGCTAGCCTCCTCTCAGGAGGTAATCAGCAGAAAATTGTCATTGCGAGGGAGTTTAAATATTCACCCAAGTTTTTGATTGCCTCTCAGCCAACTCGTGGAGTTGATGTGGGTGCTATTGAGTTCATTCACAAGCGAATTCTTAAGGCGAGACAAGAGGGAAGCGGAGTTCTTTTAATCTCTTCAGAGTTAGATGAGATTTTAGCGCTTTCAGACCGAATTCTTGTGATGTTTGATGGAAGAATTTTGGCTGAATTCAAGCGAGGCGAAGCAACTGAGCAGGCGCTAGGTTTAAGGATGGGTGGCGCTGTTAGTTGATCAGAGGCATTCCAGATTTTAAGGGATGCAATCCCAAAGGAAACTAGACATGAGATTCAAAGAAAAGCTGCCTCAAATTTTAAAGCCTTTGATTTCCATCATGGTGGGCTTGAGTTTAGGGCTATTGGTCACCAAAATCGCAGGTGAAGATCCATGGAATGTTCTCGAGATTCTAGTCCGCGGTGCATTTGGTTCTCGTTATGATTTTGGGATGACGCTATTTTATACCACCCCCCTGATTTTTACTGGGCTATCAGTGGCGTTCGCATTCCACTCTGGTCTTTTCAATATTGGTGCGGAGGGGCAGCTTGCAATGGGTGCTCTTTCAGTTGCTGCTGTTGGGATTTTATTTCCAAATGCACCCGGATTTCTAGCTCCTGTTTTGGGCGTTCTGGCTGCTGTCGTCGGTGGAGGCATCTGGGGCGCTATTCCTGGATGGCTCAGAGCAAGGAGAGGTAGCCACGAAGTCATTAATACGATCATGTTGAATTTTATCGCCGCGGGCCTGACGAGCTGGGTGACTCTTTACCTGCTCAAAAATCCAGACTCCCAAAATCCTGAAACCGCTGCGGTTGCCCCGTCCTATCTCATTCGTCAGTTTAGTTTCTTTGATGGCGCGCCGGTGAGTATGGCCTTTTTTGTGGCTCTTATGGCTGCGTTTGTCGTGTGGTTTATTCTTTGGAAAACAGTTTTAGGATTTGAGATCCGTGCCGTTGGGCAAAGTGAGTCTGCTGCTCGTTCGGCAGGAATTGACGCAGCTAAAATGCGGATGCTCGCCATGGCCATTGCAGGAGGGCTTGCTGGTTTGGTCGGGGTTGGCGAAGTGATGGGAAACGCAGATCGATTCCGAGTTGGTTTTTCGCCGGGTTATGGTTTTACTGGAATTGCAGTTGCTCTTCTTGCGAGGAATCGTCCTTTTGCTATTGTCGCGTCCGCACTCCTTTTTGGTGCCCTTCATAAGGGCGCTTCGGAACTTGACTTAGAAACTGAAAATGTGACTCGTGATCTCTCTCTTATTCTGCAGGCATTGGTGATTCTCTGTGTTTCTGCTGAGGGTGTTTGGGATTTGGCGGGCGAACGATATAAGCTTTTGATTAAGAAAAAATGGATACGAAGTGCGCCAAGTCCAGAGCTAGCTGAAGAGCACTATAGTCCAAAGGTTTAGGGTGGAGTCATGATGGAATTTCTTGCCAGTGGAGTTCAGATTTTCGAGTCAACCTTGAGGGTTTCGACTCCTCTCCTTTTCGCAGCTTTAGGTGGACTGCTGAGTGAGCGGTCTGGTGTGGTAAATATTGCTCTCGAAGGGATGATGCTAATTGGCGGTTTCGGTGCTGCGGCTGTCGCTCTATCTACTCAATCTCCTGTTGCAGGAGCATTCGGCGCCATTTTTTGCGGGGCTTTGTTCGCAATTCTCTATGGGTTATTTGTCATTGAGTTGAAAGCAGATCAGATTGTGGCCGGAACTGCTTTTAATATGTTGGCGGCTGGGGTGACCCCGTTTTTGATGAAAGTTTTTTACGACTCGAGTACATCGACTCCGAGTTTGCCACTTGAGCTTCGTTTTCAGCAGGGGCCAGTTTGGATCAGTTGGGTGTGCCTCGGCTTGGTTTGGGCTTGGCTCAAATATACTCCTTCTGGGCTTTGGGTTAGGATTGCCGGTGAGCATCCGGAGGCTTTGGATTCAGCCGGGATTCGGGTGAAGCGGGTTCGTTGGATTTCAGTGATTTTGAGTGGCTGTCTGGCTGGACTTGGAGGAGCCTCACTCTCAATTTTTTTGGCCTCTTCATTTTCTCGAAATATGACTGCAGGGCGCGGTTTTATGGCATTAGCAGCCCTGATTTTTGGAAAATGGAAGCCAGTTCCGACGGCAATTGCCTGCCTCCTTTTTGGTTTTTTCGATGCACTGCAAATTCGATTGCAGGGCGTTGTTCTCTGGGGGAGTGAGCCTGTTCCTGTCCAGTTCATTCAAGTTCTGCCCTATTTGGTGACGGTTTTGGTTCTTGCCGGCGTGGTCGGTCAATCCAAAGCGCCCCGATCTTTGGGGGTACCCTTTCAGGCGAATTAGGCTTACACTTTGGAAGTATGACCTTCAAGTTATCGAGAAAAGCTTCAGTCATCTTATCGCCTACGATTGTAGTTTTGGGCCTTTTTTGGGCTGGTTGTACTGAGAGTTCAAACAAAGGCGTGAAGTCTACTGCGCGGCCCCAGGTCGAAAACTCATCCCTACCAGGGTCTCAATACCAAAGCGCGTCAGCTCAGACTTCGGCCGCTCACGCAGAGCTTTTTCGTGAAATGATTTTTGTCGTTTTAAGGCAAGAGCCAAAAGATCGGGCTGAGTTTGGCAATTGGGTAGATACCCTGAATCAAGGGGCCTCCTTGGAGGGGGTTTACCACGGGCTAATTCATGGCAAAGTCTATCAAAAGCTAGAGGAAACCTCGTCGCCAGCATCTGCCTCGGCAGTTGCTGCATACCGTGATGAGTGGAGTGCTTTGTCACTTGAGGGATCAAGTCCTGAGGTGAGCCCAAGAACTTCGATCTACACCCTGAAGCGACTTCTGGGCGAGAGAGCCCTTCAACTGATTAATGCTCAGGTTTCTCATCGTGACGCGCTTGCCCAATGGTACGGAAAATGGGTAGCTAAAATTTGCCTGCGCTCGATTGATTTTGGGGTACCACTTCGCAATCGATCCGATGAGGCTTTTCACTCTCAGTGGGCGATGAATAACTCAGAAGATCGACTGAAATGGGAAGTCTTAAATCGTTTGCATCGCGTTCTCAATGAAATGGAGTTGAAAAAATGAATCCACTCATCATTACCTGTGCCATTACCGGAGCAGAGACCACTCGTGAAAAGCAACCTAATCTCCCCATAACCCCGATGGAGCAGGCTGTCGCAGCAGAGGAGGCTGTGAAGGCTGGAGCTTCGATCATTCACCTCCATGTACGAGAAGATGATGGTCGACCGACTCAGCGAGTCGAGCGATTTCAAGAAGTAATCCAGGAGATTCGAGCTCGGTGCCCACGCGTCATGATTCAAATTTCGACTGGGGGGGCCGTTGGAGAGTCGATTGAAAATCGCGCAAAACCGCTGTCACTCAGGCCCGAAATGGCCTCGCTCAACCTCGGGACCATGAACTTTGGCGAGGATGTTTTTTATAACCATCCCAAAGATATCGTTGGTCTCGCCTCGCGAATGCGTCAACTGGGCATAACACCTGAGTTAGAAGTCTACGAAGCAGGCATGCTGGAAACTGCTTTTCGGATGGCCAAACAGGGAATTTTACGAGAGCCTCTCCATTTTCAATTTGTATTGGGGGTTCCAGGAGGAATGTCTGGAGATCCTCGTAACCTCGTTCATCTCGTTTCTCTCTTGCCCTCAAATCAGTTTCATTGGGGCGTGGCAGGGGTGGGTCGGTTTCAACTTCCCTTGGCAGTTCAAGCGATGGTGATGGGTGGCCATGTTCGTGTAGGTTTTGAGGATAATATTTTTTATCACAAAGGTGAGCTGGCTCAGTCTAATGCTCAATTGGTCGCTCGAATTTCTCGTCTCGCTCATGAGCTGGGTCGTGAGGTTGCAACTCCTGAACAAGCTCGCGAACTTTTAAAGATCAGCTAAAAAGCCGAGGCGGCAAGTCGAAACCTAATTCTTTGATCTCGTCGATAAAAGTGGGGACGAGGCCTGTTGCTTTAAAGGCTTCTTTCTCAGTGTCGAAGGTAAAGATATCTTGAAGGGTGATGACATCCCCCTCGCAGCCAGTGACTTCGACGATTCCGGTGATCCGCCGCTTTCCATTTCTGAATCGTTTCGTTTGAACGATCAAGTCCAGAGCGCTCGCCATTTGTTTTCGGATCGCAATTAGGGGGAGATCTGATCCAGCCAACATACAGAGAGTTTCCAGTCTCACCAGACCATCTCGTGGAGAGTTGGAGTGGATTGTAGTCATTGATCCTGAATGTCCCGTGTTCATGGCTTGCAGAATATCGAGGGCCTCTTGTTTTCGACATTCTCCGACGATAATGCGATCGGGTCTCATCCTGAGTGCATTGATGACTAGGTCTCGAACTGTAACAGGCAAACTCGTCGGAGTTTGCGGGATGGTTTGGAGCCGGACACTATTGGGATTGCTGAGGGAGAGTTCAGGAGTGTCCTCAATGAGTACAACGCGTTCCGACTTGGGTACGAACGAAACTAAAGCATTGAGGAGTGTTGATTTTCCGCTTCCGGTACCTCCGCAGATCAGGATGTTCAATCGGGCTAGGACGCAAAGATTTAGGAAATAGGCCATTCTCTGATCCATGCTTTGCTGCGCGACGAGGTCATTTGCTGAAATTCGGCGGGAGGGGAATTTACGAATGGTGACACTGGGTCCGTAGAGCGCCAATGGAGGGAGGACTACATTGAGTCGAGATCCGTCGGGAAGCATGGCGTCAAGATAAGTCGTGTCTGGAGTGAGGACCTTACCTGCCAATTCAATCAGCTGTTGGACAACGGCATCGAGACTCTCTCGCGAGCTATAGGTGAGTCCCGAGAAACTCAGTTTACCTTCCTTTTCGATATAGATATTCCGAACGTCGTTGATCATGATTTCAGTGATCGCGGGATCTTTCATGAGAGGATCGATGATGCCGAATGACGGCATGGGCTGTCCTTTTGGCTTGAGTTGAGCTTTTTGGAGCTCTGGGGGGATTGCCATAAAAGGATCCGTTTTCTCACTATCAGGTGATTTCATTGTTTTAGTTTATCAGAACTTGATTAGTTTTTGGCAATCCTGTTTCTGGACCTCTTGTGCTAAAAGAAGGCCTTATGGCAATTCAAAAATGGGTACTCAAAGCAACTCAACTGCACCAAGACCAGCGACTCGACGATGTTTTAGTGGGTTGGCTCCCGGGCGTATTGAAGCAGCCTATTTCTAAGGGAAAAGTGAGAAAGCTCGTCATGGCCGGCGCGGTTTATCTCAATGGTAAACGAGTCCAAATTGCATCAAAACCCATCCGTGCAAATGCTGTGATTCAGGTTTGCGTGGATCTAAAAAAGCTAAATACTGAAAGCACCCAGCGAGACCGACTCTTTGAAATGACTTCTGAACGCGTGATTTATGAGGACGACCATTTGATTGTGGTGAATAAACCACCAGGGCTTCCAACTCAGCCGACCTTGGATGAGGCGAGGGATAATCTTTTTGCTGCCGTCAAAAAGTTTATGGCTCATCGCAGCGGGGAACCCATCGGCCAGATTTACTTAGGACTTCATCACCGCTTAGATCGGGACACCTCAGGCCTGATCCTGCTGACTAAAACGAAAGAAGCGAACCCAGGGATAGCCGAGCTTTTTAAGTTTCATGGGATCAGCAAAGTTTACAATGCACTGACCGTTCCCAGACCAACGTCACCCGCGAATGAATGGGAGATTAAAAACTATTTGGGGCGTTCGAAGGCATCGGGCAAGAAGAATGTCTTCTGCTCGGTTCGTTCAGGAGGGGACTTTGCACATACTGAATTTCGGTTGCTTGAAAATTTTGGGGGTGCTTACTGGATCGAAGCACGCCCGTTGACCGGGCGAACCCATCAGATTCGAGTCCACCTCTCTGAGGACCAAATGGCAATTTTAGGTGATCCTACTTATTCGTCTCGAAGCAGTGGTCCTGTTTCCGAAAATAATGCGAGAGCAATTCCTCGCTTGATGTTGCACGCTGTGAGCTTGACATTTACCCACCCCATCCTTCAAACTAGGGTCGCTGTTCAGAGCCCATTACCCGAGGATTTCAGCCGATGCCTAGATACTCTCCGACACGCTGGTCGAGATTCCGAGAGGAGACCTCGTTCCTAAGATATTACCTTTGGAAATACCGTAAATGGGTCGGAATCGGGCTGATCGCACTCGCATTTGTTGATATATTAGAAGTTTTTCCCCCAATTTTACTCAAAAAAGTCGTGGATGTTGCCACCTCGCATGGCACCACTCAATCCTTGTTTCGTTTGGCTGCAACTTACCTAGGGATTGCACTTGTTCAAGGTGTTTGCCGTTATCTTTGGCGGATGTACCTGGTTCGTGCAAGTCTTTTTGCTGGGCGAGACCTTCGAGGTCGGTACGCTGCGCATCTCTTTGATTTGTCTGTGAGTTTTTTTGATCGCCACCGGATGGGTGATCTCATGTCCTTGGCTACGAACGATGTTGAAGGCGTTAGATTGGCCATGGGGAATGGCGTTCTAGTTTTTGCAGATGCTCTGTTTTATCTGGTCACGGTTCCCGTTGCGATGTGGGTTTTGTCTCCTCAGCTCACTCTACTGGCCTGTGCGCCTTTGCCCCTCATTCCTTGGATTGTTTTAAGAAATGAAAGAAAGGTTCATGAACGGCTCGAACAGGTTCAGGACTGCTTTGGCCGCATTTCGGCGATGACTCAGGAGAGCCTCAATGGAATTCGAGTAGTCAAAGGATTTGCGCAAGAGGATGTTCAATATCGGAGGCTAAAAGAGCTGGGTGAAGAGTACATGCGACTGAGTATCGGAGTATCGCGGGTGCAGAGTACGACCGGCCCCATGATGGATTTTGTCATGAGCTTAGGTATGGTGACTCTCCTGTTTTGGGGCGGCGGTCATCTTATCGATCAGGGTGAAACTGTCATTACACTCGGAACTTTTGTCGCCTTTCAGCGCTACATTCAGAAAATGATTTGGCCGATGGCTGCCCTCGGAATGGCAGCAAATTTCTTTCAGCGATCGATGTCGAGCACCAAGCGGCTGAAAAAAGTGTTTGAAATCAGCTCTGATATTTCAGAACCGTCAGAGCCTCGTTTGCCCGCTTTTCGTGGCAGCAGAACTCCTGGCGGGATTGAGTTTAGAAATCTGCACTTTGAATTTCCGGGGTCATCACAGAAAGTGCTCAAGGGGATTGATCTCAAGATTGAACCGGGTGAGAGAGTGGCCTTGGTAGGGAGTGTGGCTTCGGGTAAGTCGACTATCCTGAGCCTTCTGCCCCGACTTTATCCTGTGACATCTGGTTCGATCTACATTGACGGGGTCGATATCAACGACTGGCCTATTGAGGAGCTTCGCAAACAGGTGGGCTACGTGAGCCAAGAAGTTTTTCTTTTTAGTGAGTCTGTTTTTGAGAATGTGGCGTTTGGTCTCCAGCACTGGGTTGAAAAAGGGTATTCAACCGAGGGGTATTCGCAAATGATCGAGGAGTCCGCTCGCCTTGCGGCAATTCATGATGAAATTCTGGGCCTTGAGTCCGCCTACAAGACGCGACTGGGAGAGCGCGGAAGCAGTCTATCCGGCGGGCAGAGGCAACGCCTTACCATTGCTCGGGCTCTCGCCAAAGAGCCCTCGATCCTCGTTCTTGATGACGCACTTGCTGCAATTGATCTTCAGACGGAAGAAAAAATTCTCCAATCCCTGCGCTCCAGGCCTCACCGAAATACCGAGGTGATTGCAGCTCATCGCATTTCTACGATTAAAGATTCAGACCGTATTATTGTTCTGGATGAAGGAATGATAGCTCAAATGGGAACTCATCGACAGCTGGCCTCACAGCGAGGTGGGATCTATTGGAAGTTCTACGAAAAACAAAGAATGACTGAGGAATTGGAGAGCTATCAAAATGAGCTCAGCCGATGTAACTAGTTTAGAATATCTCCTTGAAAACGAGGAACGTGAGTACCGTAAGTTCCAGAACCTCACCCTGAGGCAATCTGTTTTTCGCCTCGCAAAGGTCATGGTTAAGCATCGATGGCTTTTTTTCGGGGGCACGGTCCTGATTGTGTTCGGCACAATGGGAGCCGTCATTGAGCCTCGCATTTTTGGCTATGCCATTGACGAGGCGATCTTGCCAGGACGATGGGATCGTCTTAGGTGGAGTGGACTTTTTTTAACAATCAGCATTAGTGTGAGAATTTTTTCGGCGATTCAGCAAACTTATCTTTTTGAAGTCTTGGGACAACGAGTCACTCAAGATCTAAGACTCCGGCTTTTTTCGCACCTGCAAAGGTTATCCCTCTCACTTCATTCAAAACACCCTCCGGGCCGGCTCTTAACTCGAGTGACCAATGATATTGCTTCGCTGAATGAGATGTTTTCGAATGGATTCGTCTCGATGTTTTGCAATCTATTTTTGGTGATTGGGATTTTGGTTGGGCTACTCCTTTTAGATTTCAAGTTGGGGCTGCTGTCGATTAGTGTTTTTCCTGTTCTAGTCATGTTCTCTATTTATTTTAGTAAAAGGCTGATTCGAGCTTACCAGAACTCAAGGAGTAAACTTTCTGCGCTGAATTCCTACCTTGCAGAGAATCTATCGGGTATGAAAATACTTCACCTTTTCAACCGACAAAAACTCCATTATGACCGCTTCAGTCGCCTCAATCATTGGTACGCCGACGCCCAGACTGCATCTGTTCGTGTTTATGCTTTTTTTCAGCCAACGATTACTCTATGCGCTGGGATTTCCGTTGCTTTGGTCATGGTCGTTGGCGGTCAACGGAGTTTAGATGGGACGCTGAGGCTCGGGGTCTTAGTTACTTTTTTCTCCTATCTCATGGCGCTCTTTCAACCCGTTCGTGAAATCGCAGATAAATGGAATGTTTTTCTCTCCGGAATGACCGCTGCCGAGAGGGTCTTTTCCATTCTGGATTGGCCTGTTGAATTAGAGTCCCGGAAAATCGATCACGCTGCGCAGCCGATCCCAGGACTCAAGGGTAAGATTGAATTTGAAAACATTTGGTTCGCGTACCAGGGAGAAAATTGGGTTCTAAAAGATTTCTCTCTGACGATCCAGTCGGGCGAACGTGTGGGAGTGGTCGGCCATACCGGATCGGGCAAAACGACCCTGATTAATCTTTTGATGCGCTTCTACGATCCTCAGAGAGGCCGAGTTCTTCTTGATGGGGTAGATCTGCGCGACTATGATCTTCGTTCACTTCGTGCATCCATCGGAATGGTTCAGCAAGATGTGTTTTTGTTTTCTGGAACATTTGAGGAAAATATTTCTTTTTGGAAGCCTACACTCAGCCAGCGGGTGGAGGAAGTTTTGGCAGAGCTCAAGTTTGAGTCGAAATCAGATCAGATTTTGCTAGAAAAGGGTTCAAACTTCTCGATGGGCGAGAGGCAAATGATTGCCTTTGCGCGGGCCCTTGCCATTCATCCTAGGATCTGGATTTTGGACGAGGCTACGGCTAATTTAGATTCTCAAACTGAGGCTGTTTTACAGAAAGCAGTCAATCAGGCATCCCAGGGTAAAACGAGCCTCTTCATTGCTCATCGTCTGGCCACTGTTCAGTCCGCGGATCGGATTATTGTTCTCCATCAGGGTAGTTTAATTGAGTCTGGGTCTCATCAGCAGCTCATGGAGGTTCAAGGCCTCTACTCAAGACTTTATAAGCTTCAGTTAATGGCCTAAGATTCGTTAAATTTAATTGGAATTTAGATAAATTTTTGACAAGTGTCGAATCTTTAGACGTTTTCTAGTGTGATCAGCCGGATAAGTGATTGATTTTGTTATGACGCAGCTTGGCACTCCACTTGCTTAATGTGTCATCCGTGACTGAGTCTGTTGAGTCGGACTCAGATGTGTAACAGAAGTAGAGAAAGTAGAAGTGGAGTTTTATATGAAAAAGAATTTAGTTTTAGCTTTAGGTTTGTTTACCGCTCTGAATTTGGCTGCATGTGGTCGTGGATATCAAGGAAATTGGGTGGGTACTATTGACGTGCCCATGCCGCAACAGAATAGTGGTTCAGCTGTGAGCATTGATCTCATCTCGGGCGATGTTTCTGGGACTATGAATCAAAATGGAAATTCCATCAGTGGTGGAACTTTTACGATTACTCCTCATTCAAATGGATCATCGAGTGGAAGTAACGCTTTTACGATCGCCAGTGGAACAGTGAATGGCGATTCAGTTACTGGGGTTAATATTGTATTACCTCAACTTCAGACTCAGGCTCCATTGTGTAATTATAGCAACGGTACTTTGACTGCTTCTGGGGGCTGGCCAACTTTTGTTCTCCGAGGCTCCATCTCATCGGCTTCGAATCCCCAGGCCTGTCCTGTAATTAAGCTTACCCTAGCAAAACAGTGATTTCATTTTATTGATTTTTTTAAACTGTCGCAGTTAGCTGCAACAGAGTGTAGCTAACTGCGACAGTCTGTTGAGTTCTTTTTTTATAACTATCTGAAACTAATCATGTTTCCAATTGGCATATGCATTGCTTCATAAAGTGTCAGATGGCTGATCGATTTTTTGATCAGAAAGTTAGGAATAAAAAAGGGAGATTACTATGAAAAAGTCAATGATTGCTTTGGTTGTTGCAGCTTTCGCTATGAGTTCTGTTGCTTTCGCTGCTGAGTCCATGAATGAAACTGCAGGTCGTTCACAGACTGCTGCTGTTAAAAAGCACAAGAAGTCTAAGAAAAAGGGAAAAAAAGCCCACAAGAAAGCTGAAACCACTGAAGCTGCTCCAGCTGCAGAAGCTGCACCCGCTGCTCCAGCTGCAGGCGGCGCTGCTGGTCACTAATTCAGCACTTCGAGACTATTTCTACTTCAAGCCGAGGTATCCTTTGGGAACCTCGGCTTTTTTTGTTAGCATGCAGACATGCGTTTCTCAATTCGAACCCTGAGTTTACAAGCTAAAATTAGTTTGGTTCTGGTCGCAGTGATCGTCCCAACTTTTGTGATTGTGACGCTAGCCGAAAATAAACTCACCCTCCCAGTCCTGAGCGAGGAAATCCGTCAGATCGGAATTCATTCAGGCAAGACTCTGGCGGCCCGCATTGAGAGTGGACGCCTCTTGTCTTTATCGAGCCCAACTCCTGCGATTGAATCTGTGATGCAGGAAATTCTTTTTTCTCAGCCAGATCTGGTCCGTGTCGATGTACTGGCGCGAGATCCAGCTACCGGCGGAATCAAGGTGGTTGCCACCAATATGGAGGACGAGCCGGGTACACCTCCTCCTGTTGCGACCCTGATTGACACAGTTCTCAGTGAATACAAGACGGATGACTTAGGGAATGGGTATTGGGATGTCTATGTCCCTATTGAGCACCAGGGACGTGATATCCGGGGGCCCAGGCGCTTGCTTGGGATGGTCCATGTGACAGCCTCCACGAATCTGGTGGCTCGGCTCACTGACGCAATTTGGAAGACCCAGGCCATGGCTGCACTGCTGAGTGTGATTATCCTATTTGGTGTGCTGAGTTATTTTCTGCGCAAAACGATCACCAATGACCGTCTGCTCAGATTAGCAGAGTCTCAGAATCTGCAACTCACTGAGCAACTTCATGAGACCCAGCGCCAGCTCATGATCACAGAGAAGTTGGCAGTAATGGGGCAGCTGACCGCAAGTTTTGCTCATGAGATTGGAACCCCGCTGAACGCAATTGGGGGGCATTTGCAGTTGCTCAAAGAAGAGATTGTACTGATGCCTGAGGGGCCGCTGAATGAGCGTTTTGAAGTGATTCAAGGACAATTGGCCAAGATTGCTTTAATCGTAAAGGGATTTCTCCAGAGTACGGCCAAGCCTGAGTCGCAAAAGCAACTGGTAGACCCCAATCGACTGGTCGAAAAGACCCTCGGTATTGTGGCCCCGCGGATCGAGTCCATGGGGATCGAGGTGAAGCGGCAGCTCGATCGAGAAATGGGACCGGTGCGTGTGGTTCCCCTCGATTTGGAGCAGGTTCTGCTGAATGTTCTCAATAATTCTCTGGATAGTATCCAGTCTAAGGTGACTACCCGAGGCGGCAAGAGTGCGGCGCAGCGTCTGGAGGTCTCGACAGAGATCTTGAGTCATCACGGGAGGATCTTAGCCCAGCTCTCGATTTTAGATTCGGGTGAGGGGATTAAGAGAACCGATCTTAAAAATGTGCTCAAGCCCTTCTTTACTACCAAGCGACCGGGCGAAGGAACGGGTTTGGGGTTGACCATTTGCCAACAATTGGTTCAAAAGTATGGAGGCGATTTCGTGATCGACTCAAAAGAGGGTGTTTGGACCAAAGTGGTGATCCGACTGCCTTATCATACGAGCGCCTGAAAGAAGAGAGTATGACCCCCCAAGTTCTAGTGGTCGATGATGACGAAGTGACTCGCAATCTGCTGAGAGAGGTCCTGCAACGAGAGGGCTACACCGTTTATCTCGCCGACAGCGGAGAGGCAGCGGTGGGTCTGATTAAAAAACATAAATTTCCGATTATCGTCTCCGATATTCGGATGGCCGAGATGGACGGAATGGCTGTTCTCCGAGAGGTGAAGCGGGCTAATCTCCAGTCAGCCGTGATTCTGATGACTGGCTTTGGGAGTATGGCAGGTGCCATTCAGGCGATTCAGCAGGGCGCTTTTGATTATGTGAGTAAGCCTTTTCAGATGAATGAGTTAAAAGCGGTGGTGGCCCGGGCCGCGAAGCATTGGGAGTCGCTGCACGAAGGTCGTGGCAGTTCGTCGGTTGTATCACTTGATACAAGTGAAAAGACTCTGATTGGAAAGTCCCCTAAAATTGTCGAAGTTTACAAGACCTTGGCGCGAGCTGCGATGTCGGCTAGTACTGTTTTGATTACTGGCGAGAGCGGAACCGGGAAGGAACTCGTTGCACGAGCAATTCATAATAATAGCTCCAGAAGGGATCGGAAGTTTCTCGCCGTGAACTGCGGTGCCCTGGCGGAGAATTTGCTTGAGTCCGAGCTTTTTGGTCATGCCAAGGGTTCTTTCACGGGTGCAATAGCCGACAAACGCGGACTTTTTGAGGAAGCTCAGGGTGGAACGCTCTTCTTGGATGAAATAGGAGATATCACTCCCGCACTTCAAATTAAGCTTCTGCGTGTTTTGCAGGAAAGCGAGTTTAAGCCTGTAGGTTCCGTAGAATCAAAAAAGGCTAATGTCCGAGTGATCGCTGCAACTCATCGGGACCTTGATGCCTTGGTGAAAATCGGAAAATTTAGAGATGACCTTTTTTATCGGCTCAAAGTCATTTCCATTGAACTTCCGTCTCTTCGAGAGCGGATGGGGGATCTCCCTGAATTGGTGGATTACTTTCTGGCTCGATATGCTGACAAGAATAAAAAGCAAGTTTCTCATGTTTCCGATGAGGCAATGACTTTGCTCAAGTCTTATTCGTGGCCAGGCAATATCCGTGAACTGGAGCACGCGATTGAACGAGCGGTTGCGATGACTAATACGACGGTTTTATTTCCTGAGGACTTTCCCCCTGAGATGGCTCGAGGATCGGAGGGTGTGTCTGAGGGGGGTGATTCATCCTCGAAGCCCTCATTAGAGGATTTAGAAAAAACTCATATTTTGAGAATCCTGAGGGAAACTCACTTTAACAAGTCGAGGGCTTCGGAGATTCTGGGAATCGATCGTGCCACCTTATATCGGAAAGCCCAAAAATATGGGATTGATCTGCGGGGGAAATAATGAGTTTGGAATTTGAAAGAAAAATTCGTTCAGCCTTGTCGATTGACCTGCCTTACTCCAATCGAGTCCGCTTGAGTCATTCTAATGCGCAGGCCGCTGTTTTGGTTTTATTCGGCCTGAGTCGAGAGGCTCAGCCGTGGCTCCTCTATATTCGTCGGGCAGAGGACACGGGGCCGCATTCAGGCCAGATGGCTTTTCCCGGCGGAAAGGCCGAGACCTACGATCAAAATGATCCGGTTGAGACCGCTCTCCGAGAGACTCATGAGGAAGTCGGAGTCGAAAGGAATTGGATCCGTGTTCTTGGACAGCTCCCATCCGTTGTGACACCGAGCCGATTCGAAGTGACCCCCGTAGTTGGGCTCCTGAATGGGCCTATGGAAGACGTTTGCTTTAAACTCGATCCGCTTGAGGTTTCCGAGACTCTTTGGGTTCCATTTTCTAGTTTATTAGTTGAAGAGACTTATCGACTCGAGAGTATTCGATCCGGTGATGTGAACTACCCAATTGATGTTTTTCAATACGATCGTTATCGCATCTGGGGAGCAACAGGATCAATGACTAAAAATCTCATTGATCGCTATCGATTCCAGCTCTAAATGGTTTATTTTTGAGTCGTCTCTAAGAGATTCAACGCAACGTAAGCTCCACCTAAAAGTCCAGCCCGATTATCAAGTGTGGAAAGTCCTAGTTTTGGAAGAGATTGTAATCCATTTTTTTGTTGTTTTAGGAGAGCTCGCAATTTTGTTCTGGTTTGGGGGAGAAAAAGGTCTGATGCAGCTGCGAAGCTCCCAGTTAACAAAACAATCTCCGGGGCGTAGAGGCGAATATAGTTTTGAAGCGCCACGGACATAATTGTCGAGTATTCGTCGAATGCCTCAAGAGCAATTGGGTTTTTTCTGCGTGCAAGCTCGGCAATTTCTGGGCCTGAGATTCCTGGCTGGCTCAATTTCAACCCAGTTCGGCGACTAAAAAATTTGCCGGATAGGTAGGCTTCGGCGCATCCAAAGTTGCCGCATCCGCAGCGAGCTGTCCGGTCTTGATAATTGAGAATGATGTGACCTGCTTCCGGGTGCAGTTGACGGCCTGCTCGGACGAGGTTTCCGTTGCAAATGACGCCGGTTCCCAAACCTGTGCCGAGTGTCAACACCATGACATTTTTAAATTTCTGCCCAGCGCCTTTCCAACACTCGGCAAGAACTGCAGCTGCAGCGTCATTTTCAAGCGCCGTTGGGCGCTTAAAAGCAGTCTTTAAAATGCGAACAATGGGCACTTTTTTCCATTCATCTTTTGTTGTAGAGAAATTAGTAGGAGATAATAAGATGCCCTGAATTGGGTCGAGAGGTCCAGCAGAAGCAATTCCCACGGATTTTATGTCAGGATGACGCGATAGGAATTGATTGCCTATTTCGACGATCGTCTTTAAAACAGCAGATTTCCCACGGTGAAATTCGGACGGAATACGAATTTCGTCAATAATTCGTCCGTTTTTTTGAATGACTCCTGCCGCTATTTTAGTTCCACCCAAGTCGTAAGAGAGTACTTTCTGACTCATTCTTCAAGATGTAACATAGAGTGATGGGAAACCGAAAAAATATCAGTGTCGAAGTAGGGAGTATTTTAATTTTAGCGCTGGGGGTTTTCACCTGCGTCGCTCTGGTGAGTTATCACGTTACTGACCCCTCTGGTTTTAGCAGTGGGGTCGAAATTGCTGTCAATGCGTGTGGTCGAATTGGTTCGTATCTCTCTGCCGCACTCCTAAATATTTTCGGATTAGGTGCGTTCTTATTTCCGGTAGCACTTTTCTTTCTGGCTTGGTCCGTTTACCAAAGTGAGGGAATCGTAAAAATTGCCGAAACTCTTGGAACCCTAACTGCAGCAGTCAGCTCCTGTACCGTATTTTTAGCACTGCAGTGGAAGTCTTGGACATTTGGTCAGGGAGTCTTACTCACAGGTGGGATTCTAGGAGAATGGATTGCAGTTGGGTTGAAGAGTCAGCTGAATTATTTTGGCGCTTCGCTGGTTTCATTCGTAGTTTTCGCAGTGGCTCTGACGATCTCCCTCCCTGTGAATCTCATTCACTGGGTGACTCAGGGGGCTCGAGCGCTCGGTCTTTTGATGGTCCGACTGGCATTTTTTTCGATCTATCATGGACTCTCATGGATTCAGCGGAAGCTGAGTGCGTTTTGGGACGCTATGAGTCAGCAAATCCAAGTTCGAAAAAAAGAGAAGGCGTCTGCTCCGATCGAAGTGCCCTCCTCTACTCTCCTGGCAGAAGCTCCTCCGGCTCCAATTGAAAAGGCCCCGATTCGAGATGTACTGCGGCAGGAAGAGTTGCCTGCAGAGGAGGACGAGGTCGCGGATGCAGGGGAGATCAGTACCGATTCTGTCGAGACAGTCAGCGAGTCGAATCAAAAAGCCCTTTCAATTCCTAATAGTTCAAGCAAGGAAATTAAAATTCTTCCTAGAGAGGTCGAGGCTCACGCTGCAAATTCGGCAAAGTCCCCTCGATCCGCAGTCCCGACGAGGCGAGGGCAGTGGAAACTTCCGACGATTGAGTTTCTTAAAAAGCCACCGGTGGTCGAGTCGGCTGTGGATCGGAGTCGGCTCTTAGCTAATTCTCAAATTTTGAAACAGAAGTTTGCAGACTTCGGGATTGATGGAGAAGTGACTGCTGTTCGGCCCGGTCCAGTCATCACTCTTTACGAGTTTAAACCAGGCCCGGGCGTGAAGGTCTCTCGAATCGCCTCATTAGCTGATGATTTGTCGATGGCCCTTTCAGCTCAGAGCGTCCGAATTCTTGCGCCGCTTCCGGGTAAGTCCGTTGTGGGGATTGAAATCCCAAGTGATACTCGCGAGACAGTTTTTCTTCGTGAGTTTCTGCAACACCCTGACTTTTATACCAGCAAACACTCTATTCCGGTCGTTATGGGTAAAGACATAGGAGGGCAGACCTATCTCTCTGATTTGGCTCGAATGCCTCACTTGCTTTGCGCCGGTCAGACGGGTTCAGGGAAGTCAGTTTTCATGAACGGTTTGATCTGCTCATTGTTTTATCGGTTTAGCCCGGACGAGCTCAGGATGATCCTAGTGGACCCAAAGTTCATTGAGTTTCGAGCTTATCAAGATATTCCCCACCTTTTACTCCCTGTAGTAGATGACCCAAAACAAGCGAGTATTGCTTTAAGATGGGCCGTTCGTGAGATGGAGCGTCGCTATCGGATTTTAGCTAAAGTTGGAGCTCGAAATCTAGCGAGCTTCAACCAGAAGGTCGAAGAGATGGGCGCTGACGTCGTGAAGGATCTTCTATTTTCTGAGGATCAGGGAGAGACTTCAACCTCGACGAGCGGCTCAGATTGGATCGAGGCTTTTGATCACGATTCGACCGGCGCACCTCAAGTGAGTAAATTGCCGTATATTGTTGTGATTATTGATGAGTTAGCCGACTTGATGATGGTTGCTAAAAAAGAGGTCGAAATTTCGATTGCTCGAATTGCCCAAAAGGCGCGAGCTGCAGGAATTCATTTGATTATTGCAACTCAGAGACCTTCAACCGACGTCATTACGGGGTTAATTAAGGCAAACTTGCCTTCTCGTGTCTCCTTTCAGTTGGCGAGTTATGTCGATTCAAAAACGATTTTAGATCGGGCTGGCGCTGAGCGTCTTCTTGGACAAGGGGATATGCTTTTTATTCCGCCAGGTGTGTCGCAAAGCCTGAGACTTCATGGTGCTTACCTGGATGATGATGAGATTGGAAAAATTACCAGCTTTTTAAAATCGCAGGGTAAACCTGCTTATCGAGATGAAATCCTCCTGGCGGATGAGGATGAAGATGCTCAGGAGGCGCAGGAGTCCGAGGAAGAGGATGAGCTTTTTAGGCAAGCAGTGGATCTGATCAAACACTCTGGGCACGCGTCTGCAAGCTTCTTGCAACGGCACCTGAAAGTCGGCTATAACCGAGCTGCGCGAATGATAGAAACAATGGAATCGCGCGGAATCGTAGGTCCTCAAGAGGGGGCCCGACCTCGAGAGGTGTTGATTCGTTGAAGAAGTTAATTGTTTTAGGACTGGCTTTTGGAATTTTTGATTTGTTCTTCGTGGTAAAGTCGTCATTGGGTGAAGCTCGCGAATCGGCGGAGGTCGTTTCCGACGAGTCTGAATCTGAGGTAGAAAAAAAGCCTTCTCCTGCGCATCTCAAAAAGGGGAAACGGGCCCCTCGAGAAAGAGAAGCGGATGGGACTCAGGCTCCTAATCGATTTGACCAAGACTTGATTATTAAGAGCCGCTACGAGTTAAATGGCCAGTCCCTTGAGGTGGACACCGATTGAGTAAACAGGAAAAGTGGGTTCGACTCGACCGACCCTTTCATATCCCGGCCTACGTGAGGGAAGCCCTTCAGAAAGTGAATGAATCAGAGCATGTTGCTTACCTCGTGGGCGGATGTGTCCGAGATTTTCTGTTGGGGCGGGAAATCAAAGATTACGATATTGCAACCGACGCGAATCCAGATTTGCTTTGTAAGCTTTTTCCAATGGCGATTACGGTGGGAAAAGCCTTTGGCGTGCTCAAGGTTCCGACAGGTTCACAGCCTCCACTTCTTGAAATCGCAACCTTTCGGAAGGATTTGAATTACGAGGATCACCGCCGTCCGGAGGGTGTTGTATTCACGGGGCCAGAAGAGGACGCCAGCCGCAGAGATTTTACGATGAATGGCCTTTTTTATGATCCTAAGACGAGTCGGATTCTCGATTGTGTTGGAGGAGTAGAGGATATTCAGAATCGAGTGATTCGTGCGATTGGGGATCCGTCGGTTCGATTTCGTGAGGATGCTCTCAGGCTTCTTCGGGTCGTCCGATTCCAGAGTCGCCTCGGTTTTTCAATTGCCGGAGAAACGTTTCAGGCGGTTCGGAGTCGAGCCCGACTGATTACCAAAGTCAGCGCCGAACGAATTCGCGATGAGCTCACCGCCATGTGGACAGGGCCTAATCCAGGGGATTCACTTAGGCTCCTCTCCGAAATGGAACTCTTGCCTTTGGTTTTGCCTGAGGTTGAAGCGCTCAAGGGCGTCAAGCAATTCCCATCCTATCATCCTGATGAAAATGTTTGGGCTCATCTCTTAAAGATGCTCGACCTACTAGCCAAGCAAAGTCCTAAAAGGACGACCACTCTTGCCTGGGCTGCGGTCCTTCACGAAGTGGGTAAGCCTGTCGTCGCCCTCCAAAATGAGGGTAAGAATTTCAACGGTCATGAGGTTGAGGCCGCTAAGTTGGCTGAAAAGATCTGCCTGCGGTTCAAGCTTTCGGGTAGCGAAGCTCAGCGTGTCGTCTCCTTGGTTGCGGATCACCTGAAATTAAAAGATGTTTTTCAAATGCGCGAGGCCACTTTGCAGCGCCTCTTACGTGCAGATCACTTCGAAGAGTTACTTGCACTGCATCGTGCAGATGCTTGTGCCTCGGACGGTAACCTAGCTTATTATGAGTTTTGTTTGTCTCGTCTCAATCAACTTAAGGACACTTCACAGCTTGAAATGCCGAAGTTGATAGACGGCCGAGACCTGATCCAATTGGGTTTTCAGCCGGGGCCCCTTTTTTCCGAGATTCTAGCGACAGTTGAGGATCTGACGTTGGAAAAACAACTGACCACCAAAGATCAAGCACTTGAGTATGTGATTAAGAACTTTGTTCGATAGTCTCAGCTCTGGAGTGTTGGGTTAATTTTCAGAAGTTAGTGCAAAAAACTAGGGACCTGTAGAGCTCCTGAGTTATTCCAGCAAGACACGGCCCCGTCTAGATCGAGGGCGCATGCGTGATCGTCGCTGGCCACAGAGATTTGGGTGAAATTGTGTCCTTGAGGGACTGAGCTACTTCCTGTCGCTGTGCCTGCTGCTGGGCTATTGGAGCCCGCCGCCCAGCAAGCGATACTCCCTGAGGACGTCGGTCCTCCGCTGATTTCTACAATTCCACAAGTTTGTGTCGTCCCGGTTGAATTTGAAAGTGTACTTCCCGACGATACGAGCGTTGGAGTGGGGGTGCTGGCTGGAGTTGAATTCCCTCCTGGACTTGGGGGTTCATCAGCAGGCCGAGAGTTGGCTTCATTTTGATTCGGAGGACTGGGCTCTGATTCTGGCTCGCTGCGAGCACCGGGGCTGTCACTTGGGCTATCTGGACGGTTCCCAGCCGTGTCCGCTGTTGAGGTTGGCTCTTGTGTTGGTGGATTTGAAACCATGGGAGGTTGAGTAGAAGGGGCTGTAGAGCCTGTAGAGTCTCCTGGGTGAGAGCAGAAGACTTGATCCAATGGGCCTCCCAATGCCGACACCCAGCAAATTTCGCTCGCACCCAATTCATTCAACCGGGATTTGGCCTCTCGAGATTCTGGAGGGGGGCCTCCCCAACAATAGAGCTTTGAATTTTGCATCAGTGCGCAGCTTTGACCCTGACCTAAAGTGTAGATCGATTTGGCTTGGGGAGTTGCCCGAATGATGAAACTAAACTGGGCTAAGTAAGGAGGGTGAGTTGATTCGCCTGGATTCGCTGAGGTGGGCATAATGAGCTGTGGGGCATCTGCTCGTGTTACAGAAATCACGAAAGGTACGGGACTGGGTGCAGGAGCATAGTAGCCAAGCGGATTTCCGGTTGAAATTAGGGTGCAGGAAGTGGGGTCGAACTTAAGGCCTTTTGCTAGAGGCGGAGGCAGGGTGTTTGTTTCTACCCCGGGCGCGGACAGTTGACAGGTGGTGAAGGGTTTCGCATAGACCGTTCCGTTACCGTTGATGATTTGCGGACCCCACGACCAAATCGGAGCCGGGTTCGAGCTGCTGGGTTGAGTTGAAAAGTTATAAGTCACCAGTCCTGAGCCTGATGTAGCCTCGATGAAGGCACTGGAAGGGACTTGAGCCGGATCGAGTTGGACCGTCATGGGTCGAGAGTCTGTAATTCGTGTGAAGTTGAGAGTTGCGTAAGCAGCATGCGCTCCGTTCGAGGGATCTTCCGGGTATCTTTCAAAAATTTCGATTCCTACCTGACTCTTTCCTGCCACCTGAGAGGGGGACCCGCTGATGGCTCCAGTTCCGGAATCAATGGAAAGACCGTAAATCTTAGGATCAAGGTTGGTAATTCCTGGCGTGGGGAGAGGACTGGCAAATGCATAATAAAGACTCATTCCAGATGGAATTTCAGTAACTGAAGGCAGAACTGGAGTCAATTCATTATTACCCACTAAAACACTAGGTATTGGAGAATAAGTGACACTCAGTGGTCCTGGGTCTGGATAAGAATGGGTGATGACTGTTGAGTTGAGTGAGAACGTGGTGGATTGATTTGAACTTGATGACAACGTGACTGTTGCAGTGATGATAGTGTCGACCCCCAGTCCTCGAGTTGGAAGTCCTGTCAGGACTCCTGTCGTTGAATTGAGAGATAGATTATTGCAAGATTCTGGATAGCATGAGTATCTAATTTTAACGCCCTCTGGGAGCGCAATAGAGTTGAGAGTTGAGCCATAGAGAGTAGGCGCACCGCCAGATTGAGGAGTGATGTAAACCTTAGGGTAGGCGTTCAGGCTATATGGAATTCGATTCACCAAAATGGAACTTTGTGGCGTGTAGGTCATTGAGAATTGACTTGGGTCGGAGGGGGGCAGAGGAGAATCGGCACTGGCCTCTAAGCAGAGTCCGAAACCCGTCAGCCACCCTAGTGTGACCGCGGTAACAGTGACCTTCCAAGAATTAGCTTGTGCTAGGTTGGTTAATTTAGCTCGACTGAACATAGCTCTTTTAATTACATAGTAATTGATTAATTAAGTCAATAGAGAGTGATTTTAATTTAGTGGGGTGCGGTAACTTAGCGAAATTGCTTTTTTCTTAAAGAGTGTGTCGTATTTGACCTATGTATCCTATGACTGCCTTAACGTTCGTTTTGGTTCAGTAACCTTTTAAGCCGGGCGGCATCTGGCTGAATAATTAACGTTTTGTTATGTGTGTAGCTGGCTTCTGTAGAGTCTTTGATTCGTTTCACGAATTTTTTAAAAGTGTAGTCGACTTCGGTTTTGCCCCAGCTTTCGCCACCACTATAGTAGATCACCAAGAGGGCAGCATCCAAAAGTGTATCTAGAGGTGCTGATTTGCCTGGTTGAATAGGGATCAGTCCATGCGCTCCAGGGCGTCCACGGACGTGGAGCCAAATATCATTACCCCGAGCATGCTTAAACGTGAGTTCGAGGTTCTCGTCTTTACTGCGACCAATCCAGATGATGAGGCCGTCTTTTGATGTGAACGACTTGCCCAACCACTGGGCTACTTTTTTAATGGGCTTTCCGCCTGGAATCGCTGGCGAAGGCTGAAGACCTGCTTTTTTCTCGGCTCTCTCTAAAGATTGCCAGTCTTTTTCTGTGAGTGGAGTGGGTGGGGTTTTTGGCAGGGATTCAAGAATCTGTGTAAAAAAATGAAGGGACTCCTGAAATCGCTCAATTCGACCTTGTGCTTCTGCGATTCGCTTCAGTTTTCTTCTGGCGTTTTGATAATACTTGTCAACTTGTTCCTGAAGGGAGAGTTTGGGGTCACGCGGAATTAATATTTCCTCTCCTGTTGTGTAATTGACCGCGAGATAGTGGGTTTCTGATGCCTCCGTGTTAGGGTTACTCAGTGCTGTTTTGAGGGTGTCACCCTTTTTTTGCCAATCTTCCTCGTGACGGGCTTCGGTGAGCGTAACTTGGCTTTGACGGATTCGATCTTGAGATTGTTTGATTGATTCGCGCAGGCCCTTGGCGGCTGCGCGAGTTCGCTGGTCAAATGCTTCAGTTTGAAGTTCCTTTTCTAAAATCTTAAAAAATGTTTCTGGATGTTGAAAGTACTCAGCTCTCACGGGGGGGTGTGGAGGAGCTTGTGCTCCATCGGGTGGCGTGTAGGCAGTGATTTGCTTGCTTTCGTCGCGAATGGTCCTGCTCCTGGCTAGGATTTTCCACCGCGTTTCTGGGCCGTGGGGGCCTTGAATGGATTTGATCGGTGCTTGAACGAGAAATGCCTCCGGGGCAGCGGGGATGAGAGATAAGACGAGTCCAAGGGCGTCCGATCCATTGCTTGCTTGTGAAAACCACAGGATCGCAACTCGCTCTCTCGGTAATGCCTCAATTTTGAGGAGCTTAGATCCTTTGATCTGTTTTGAGAGATTTTGGTCAAAGGTTGAGCGTGTTGCAGAGGGGGAAGCCTTTGGACCTTTTCCCACGCTCCAGGCAAGATAAGATCGACGTGGGAAAATGCTAATCAACAAAATTGAGTCTTGGCGGCGGCCAGTGAGGCGAATGAGCCATTCCCCCTTAAGGTAGCCCTCTGCAAATCGCTCACGCTCCGGAACAATCACACGGTCGACAAAGAGCCCTTCTATTTCTGGGCGAATCCGGTCGATGAGGGTTGAAATCTCTAGCCAATTCAGTTGCGGGATCATGATGGGTACTTCTCCTGTTGTGGGGCTCTAGTCTCCAATCTATCAAATCAGTCGCAAAACTCCAGAGCCGTTCCCTTTCGCCTTCAACGGATGCGGTTGCTCCGCTGCGTTGACTAGCCGGATGCTTCAAATTGGTGTACAAGAGCCCGATGCAAACCCATAGTGGAACAGAAGTAATTTGGCGGGTACGCCGCGGGATGGATCGTCGTTTTCGCTCAGGACACCCCTGGGTGTATTCGAATGAGTTGACGGAGAGCCCGAAGGGAGTCGAGGCTGGCGCGATCGTTCAGCTTCAAGATGCCTCTGGAGCCTTTTTGGCCCGAGGCTTCGGAAATCCTAACTCACTGATTTCATTTCGGGAGCTAACTCGAGACGTTCGAGTTTTGGATCCGGGATCTACGGAAAGTCTGATTGAGAGTTTGCTCGCTGCACATCGCCTCCGAGTTCAAGCTGGTTTTGGAGGGGTGAGTCACCGCCTTTGTTATGGTGAGTCGGATGGTTTGCCTGGATTGGTGGTGGATCGATACGTTTTACGTTCGGGTCAGGTTTTTGTGATTCAGGCCCACACCGCAGGTGCGGATCGTTTGATGTCCCGTTGGGAAGAAGTGCTTCGAGGATTTTTAGCGCGGACCATAGACGCTCCGAGCTGGGAGAGAGTGGCTGTCGTTTTGCGAAACGACGTGGCAGTGAGAGCACGAGAAGGGTTAAGCGAAGATGAGCCGCGGGTGCTTAAGGGTCTTGGTCAGTTCGATTTGTCTCAGGCTGAGATTGCAGTGAGATCCGTTCAGGGACATGAGCCACTTTGGTTCCGGGTTGATTTGAAGGCTGGACAAAAGACGGGCTTTTTCTTGGACCAATTTTCTAATATCCAAATTGCTGCACAGGCTTTTAAAAACTTTGATTTCGGGCATCCATCTCAACGTGTGGTGAGGATTTTAGATCTCTGCTGTTATGTTGGGCAGTGGAGCGCACAGCTTGCCGCACTATTTAAAAGCCAAGGAAGAGAAGTTGAAGTCGTCGCTGTGGATGCGTCTGCTCGCGCCCTAGAACTTGCAAAAGCCAACGTGGAAGCGCAAGGTGCCCGCTTCGAATCTCACTGTGTTAATGTACTTAAAGATTTGGGCTCATTTCCTGACCAGAGTTTTGACTTGGTCATCTCCGATCCTCCTGCATTAATTAAAAGCCGTAAAGATATTCCAGTGGGGACTCGCGCTTACCTTCAATTGGCCACCCAGGTTTTTCGCCTGGCTCGTCAAGGTGGGGGAGTCGTGTGCTGTTCCTGCTCCGCCTTGTTGGATGAGGAGAGTTTTATTCAGGCTCAAGCCAAGGCTATTCAAAGAAATTCTGTTCGGGTGAGGTGGATTGCGAAGGGGAGTCAGTCTCCGGATCATCCCGTCTTGGCGGAATTCCCTGAAGGGCGTTATTTAAAAGGATGGATGGGCGCAGTTCTCTAGCTCTCTGGAACAGCCTTTGCTTACAAACCCTCGGTTTTTCACTTAAACGGAGGGGAATTTATGAAGTTTAGAAAGCAAGTTTCGTTTCATTTTGTCTTCAGTTTGTCGGTACTGTTGGCTTTCACTGCGGGCGCGTCCAAAAGTGCATTGGCTGGCAAATCGATTGGGGTTGAGGATGCTGGCATGCAAGAAGGATTTTCTGCCCTTTCTCGGCAGGTCGTGACAGGTAAGGTTGCCTTTGAGTCCCGTTACACTCGCGTTCTTGAGGAAGTGTGCGACGGAGCTCCTTGTCACCAATCTCAACAATATTGGAGCTTGGTGATTCAATCAGGAGCATCTAAATACATCCTCAATGAAAAGCTGAATGTGGGAATGATGCGTGAGCCTGCATTCGCAGATCTCGCCGGTGTTCCCGTGCGCCCTGGCACTGTGGTTCAGTTGGAGGGTGAAGTGGCTGACAATGGGCTCCATCAATACTCTATTCAAAAAGTTCACCATGTTCAGTTAGTTTTGGATCTAGGGTGGGCCTGTTACAATATGGGCGGCGGCACTTCTAATGTTTACGCTCGAGTCTGGCGCGATCCTGAAACTGGAGCGTCGCCCGAAGGAAGAGACTCCTATCGAATGAGGGTGCAAGAGGTGGTGAATCGTACGGTGAGACCGATTGCGTATATCCAGGACGCAGTTTTGGCGGTCCGGTCTAATCAGATGGTATTTGCAGGAGCAAGTTCTGCCCCTCAGGATGTTGAGGTTGAACTCCAGATTGCTGACGCGCTCCCTCAATCGCTGACTGCGCCTGCCAAACTCAAAATTAAAAAACGAGGGCCTGAGGGCTTAGCGCGTGAGACTGGCGTCGAGAGTGAGGCCGCCGTCATCGAGATGAATTGCAGTCGGACGCGCACGATGCTTTTCTTGGGAGAAAACTAAAGCCAAGCGAGTCTCGACTCCAGACTTGATCACTCCACTTTGCTCGATCACGATGACGTACGAGGTGGAGTGATATCTTTAATTTAAACACTTTATAGCTCCTCAGGCCGTCTCGTGATAGAGTCCGACCAAATTTGATTATTATTGGATCGGGAGTTGTTAAGTCATGAGTTCAGAGAATTATCAGTTTTTCGCTACGACCCCTTTGGGGATGGAAACCCTCTTAGCTCAAGAGCTTGAACAGATGGGTGCGCCATCAGTGAAAATGGTTCGAGCAGGTGCACACTTTACTGGAAAGTTGGAAATTGCCCTTCGAGCCTGTCTTTGGTCTCGGATTGCGAGCCGAATTTTGCTCCCCCTCAAAACGTTTCGTGCTGAAAACCCGGATCAGCTTTATGCGGGTGTGCGATCCATTCATTGGTCAGATCATCTGACTTGTAACGACACTTTGGCGGTGGATTTTTCTACATCTAAGTCGAAGATCACTCATTCTCATTATGGTGCTTTGAAGGTTAAGGACGCGATTGTCGACCAATTTCGGACCCTCCAGGGAAGTCGTCCTTCCGTCGATCCCGTTCGGCCCAGCTTAAGAATTAATGTTTACCTTTCCAATGACGAGGCAACTGTAAGCCTGGATCTCTCTGGAGATAGCCTGCATAAACGTGGCTACCGGCAAGAAGGGGTTGCAGCTCCTTTGAAGGAAAATCTCGCGGCTGCTCTGCTTCAAACTGCAGGCTGGCCAAAAGATCCCTCTTTTGCTTTTTTGGACCCGATGTGTGGTTCGGGTACCTTGCCAATTGAGGCAGCCTGGATGGCTGCTCATCGGGCTCCGGGAATGACTCGCACTTACTTTGGATTTACGGGGTGGCAGGGGCATGTTCCCACCGTCTGGAAAAGACTCTTGGAAGAAGCTCGTGATCTTGAAATTAAGGACCGAAAAAAGCTGCCTAGGATTGTTGGGTATGACCAAGACTTTCGCGTGGTCCGTGCCGCACTTGAAAACGTCGAGAAGGCTGGCCTCAGAGGCCTAGTGCACATTGAAAAGCGAGATGTGAGCGCCTGTGAGCGAATCGCCGACCAGGGTTTGCTCCTCGTCAATCCTCCTTACGGCGAGCGTTTAGGCGAGGTGGAGGCCCTCAAGCCCCTTTATAAAGGGTTGGGAGATCTCCTGAAGCAGAAGTTTAAGGGTTGGGAAGGGTATATTTTCACTGGGAGTCCTGATCTCGCCAAAGTGATCGGACTTAAAGCGGCTCGACGCCATGTTTTGTTTAACGGACCTATCGAGTGTCGCCTTCTTCGGTACGAACTTTACTGAGGGGCTGCCGCCGTAGAGATCAAGCTTTGTTACTCGATTGAAATCTGTTAAATCTCTCCCTATGGAACAAAACAACTGGGTTGGAGAGGCTGCCATCGACCGTGAGTCGGAAATCCGCTTAACACAAATGGCTGAGAGGGACGACGTGATTTCGAACCGAGTGAACGGCGTCAAACTCATTTTGATTGTCCTTTCTTCTCGTGGCATGGTCTACGATATCGAATCGCTTCGTCAAAAAGTGCTTTTATCCTATCCCGACGCAGCAGTTTTTTTTCAAACCACTGACGGCAAACCCGTAGGTACTGCTGCTCCGAAGTCTGTGGATCTTTTGATCGATTTTACAGGCCCTCGACAACGCCAGGCGATGTTCCATGCCCTCGGCCTGAAAAGAAGGGCTCGCTTTACAGTAGGTCGCAATTCAGGGATGTTCCGTAAAAAAGTCTACGACCGTATTTATGACGAAATGTCAGACCCAGGAAACATGCCCGAAGAGCTTTTAAAAAGAGAACGATTTGTTCAGAAACAGGTTTTAAATCTTGCTGGGATTGCCTTTGTTCAGGCCGGTGAAGTTTCACCGGATCTTGGAAAGTCGATCGCTCTTGAATTGCCCGGAATTAAGGGGCTCGCCTAGTTCGCGAGTCTGTTAGGTTTTTGAAATGCAGAAAACTGAAGTCGCTGAGTCACGGTTTTGGATCCTAGCGGATCAACTTTTTCGTTTCCTTTGTTCGCTGAAAATAGCTGTGATTATTATTCTCACTTTAGCTGTTGCTCTGGCAACAGCAACGGTTTTGGAGTCGCTTTACGACACGGCGACTGCCCAGTATTGGGTTTATCACGCGCGATGGTTTGAACTCAATCTGGTGATGCTCGGTGTAAATATTTTCTGTGTAGCGATGAGTCGCATGCCCTGGAAGTTGAAGCACACTCCTTTTCTGTTGGCTCATCTGGGGATTATCCTTTTGCTAGTGGGTTCGTGGGTTACTCAGCGCAAAGGGATTGACGGCAATCTTAGAGTTAGCGAAGGTGACGCAGAGAGTGTTGTCGAGCTGGATCAGTCTCTTTTGGTGGTGGTCGATCAGGATCGGGTCAGTTCCATGACGATCCCCTGGATTCCACCAGGTGTGAAGTTCAGTCCTATTTCGACCTCAGGCAGAAATTTTCCTACGAATTTAACTGTCGATCAATGGGTGACTCACGCTGACCCTGAAGTCCGTTTTATTCCTAGGCCTACTGAGGAACCAAAACAAAATCTTGTGGCACTCCGCCTTTTGGTGGCAGGTGGACCGATGCGTATTTCTCAGGACATCTGGCTCTGGGAAGGTGCACCTCAGTGGAAAGAAGTTCAGGCAGGTCCTGCGCGATTTTTTCTCTCCCGTCGCAAAATTGAGGATGATGGAAAACCTGGCCCTTGGCTAGGTGTTGAGATTCAGGACGGTCGTTTGGGCTATGTTGCAAAGTCCTCAGATGGAAAGTTCATCCGTGGTTTTTTAAGTCAAAAAGAGGGCATTACCGGAAAAGTGATCCGGCCCGGATGGAAAGGCGACGTCACCTTGACTGTTCAAGAGTGGATTGCCGACTCAAAAATTAATGTAGAGTATCGACCCGCTCGAATTCAGTATGGACCTCAAGCCCCATCATCAGCGATTCGGGTAGTCGGATCTCAAGGTGAAAATGTCTGGCTTGGCCTAGGAGAGCGCGCGGTTCTTCATTCAGGACAAAAGGAAGTCAGTGTCGGGTATTTCCCGAGGCGCGTGGTATTGCCCTTTTCGGTTCGACTCGATCGCTTTGAGGTTGAGCACGATCCCGGGACCAATCGCCCTGCTGCCTATTCATCTCAGGTGACCGTTGTGGGCGCTGGAGAGGATCGTAAAGCCACAATTAGCATGAACGAACCGCTCGATATGAAGGGTTATAGTATTTATCAAGCGAGTTATGAGGATGCACAGCCTCGTCCCGTCACGTCAATTTTTTCGGTCAATCAAGATCCAGGTCGAGGGCTGAAATACTTAGGTTCGCTTCTGATTGTATTAGGCTCAATCCTTTTATCTGCAGAAAAATATAGAAAGAAATCAAACGCAAAGGCCGAGGCTGCGTCAAAGGTCAATGCGGACCTTTCCGATGCGAGTGCTGAGGTCGGTGTTTGAAGCGAGGGTCATTTATGATGAGTAATTCGATTTTTAAAGGAACTTGGGTCGCTCTAGTTCTAGCGATGAATCTGGTGGCACCTCAGTGGGTACAAAGTGCTGAAGTGGATTCTTCGGCTCACGTTCAGAGTGCGCCGGCTTCAAGTGATCCTGTATTGCCTCATGTGGCGCCCCATCGGGGTTGGTCCTTTAAAGAACTTGGCCTGACTCCAACTCTGAGCGGAGGGAGGCTCAAACCGTTTGATTCGTTTGCTCGAGAAACGGTTTTGTTCGAAACGGGCTCTCGTAAGTTCGAAAGTTGGGAGCCGCTGGACCTCTTGTTTTCTTGGATTGCGTTTCCAACCTACTGGGAAACTCGCAACTGGATCAAAATTTCCCGTGACGATGTCAAACGACAGCTGGGTTTAGACGAATCGCGGATGATCTTTTCTCCTGATGAGCTTCTGAAAAATTCAATTTTGGCTCAATATGCCGAACAAATGGAGCGCAAAGAGCCAGGCTCGATGCCTCCGGGCGCCGAGAAAAATAACCCGCGAGAGCAGGAGCTGAGAACCGTTCTAGATAAGATCAGTCTTTTTCACGGTTTAGTGACCGGACGAAGCTGGTTGTTAGTTCCCAAAGTCTCGGCCGAAGGTTGGGGCAACCTTTTGGAGCACACCCCTGATGCGGTACCCATTCAGAAAAGCTTCATCCAGCTTCTGAAAGCTTACCAGTCCGGAGATCAAACTGAGTTTGAAGGAGTGTCCAAACAACTGAGGCAGCAGGTTCAAAGTGCTGCTCCTGGATTTGACTCCAGCACTCAAAGCAAAATGGAGGCTGAGCACCTCTACCAACAGTTTCGACCCTTCCTTTACGCTTGGGTGTTTTATTTGATCGCTGCAATTGCTTGGGTTTTCAGTACTGTTTTGAAAAACTCAAACTCACTCAAAGCGAGCGTAGCTCTCGGCTACACGGCTTCGGTGATTGCTTTTGTCAGTCACAGTGTCGGATTTGGTTTGCGTTGTTTTATTGCTGGACGCCCTCCAGTGACCAATATGTACGAGTCTGTCATCTGGGTCAGCTTGGGTGTTATGGTTTTTGCCTGGATTTTGTACGGGATCCAGAGGAATAAGACTCTTCTCAGCGTAGCCAGTTTTTTGGCCTGTTTTGGCCTGGTCGCAGGGGATGCTGCTCCAGCCATCTTAGATCCCTCGATTAATCCTCTCGTTCCAGTCTTGCGCAGTAACTACTGGCTCACCGTGCACGTTCTGACGATCACTCTGGGTTACGCCGCGTTCGCATTGACTTTTGGTTTAGCGAATGTCGCCCTTTTTCAGATTGCCCGCCGGGCAGCAAAACAGAAAATTCTTGCCGTGAATCAACTCACCTATCGCTCCATGCAGTTCGGTGTAGTCTTCATCGCCGCAGGAACCATTCTCGGCGGAGTTTGGGCAGACTACTCCTGGGGTCGATTCTGGGGCTGGGATCCAAAGGAAGTCTGGGCACTGATTACATTGCTTTGCTATTTGGTGATTCTCCATGGTCGATACACCAACTGGATGGGACCATTTGGCTTCGCGGTGGGCTCTGCTGTGAGCTTTATGTCGGTCGTGATGGCCTGGTATGGGGTGAATTTCATTCTCGGTGCCGGACTCCACTCGTATGGGTTCTCCACGGGGGGTACCCCATGGGTGCTCGGCTTTGTCGTCGCTGAACTCGTTTATGTTGCTGCTACAGCACTGGTTCATCGGCGCGCGACGTCGAAGTAGTTGTTTTTGGAATCTAGAGCGTAGCTTCGCCCGTGGAGCCTGATGGGCGCTGGGATTCAGGGACCCGCATCCTTGCAAGAATACGGGTCTGGGTTCATGATTCTTAAGGAAACGGCAATACTGTTCCTACATGTCGAACTTATAGTCACTTGAGCATGTCATATGCAAAAGGCTTAAGTTTTTTGCCTAGAATCCGGAAGAAGCTACTGAAATTATTACATTATAGTTAATAAATTATTTGGCACACTTTCTGCTTTTTCTCAGGCTAATGCAAGCCGATCATAGTCCCGAATTGCAAGTGCATTGGGAGTGAGAGGTGAAAGCCTTGAGAAGGAGTAGGTCATTGTTTAAACAATTGAGTTTAAAAAAATTGAGTCTCTTAGTCATCGCTGTCACCCATCTTTTGTTCTTGAAAGTGGGTCATAGCAATGAGAATACCTCGCAATTTCTTGCAGACCGGCCTTCTCACAAAGGATATCCTGGTAGCAGTCAAGACTATGCTACTGCTATTCCAAATGTTTTTGATTTCACCACTCAATCTCATGGGAAAACTGAGGAACAGGTACGAAAGACGTTGGCTACTTTAGTCAAGACGCTACGTATTCCTGTAGTAATTGAAAACGGGAAGCATGCATCAACCTCTCTCACTGAAGCTTTAGAATTGATCAGGAAGAGCGATCCCGCAATCTCTCTTAAGATCGAGGGACAATCGGCTGCGCACATTTTTGGAATGTTCCATAAGCTGGTTTTTGATCGCAAGCAGCTTGATCCAATGAAGGATACCCATCAGATCTTGGTCGACCTTCAGGCGGAGCTATTGGTTGCACCACTAGAACCGGGTCGATATGCAGATGTGTTCGGGGTGGAAACACCGATTCACCTAAAATTGAATTCATCACATTCTTCAGCAGATTTGTTGAGTGAAAAGAGCAAGTCTTTGTCTGACCTACTTTTCTCCGCTCGCAAACACCTTGCATCAAATGAGGGCGACTACGAGGCTGAAACTCGCGCTACATTACTGAAGCAATTACCCATTGGGTCCGTGAGCTGCAGCCCCAGTGAAGATCGAGATCGTAAAGGTGATTTTTCTTTGGAGTTGTCATCAGGTTCGATTTACGACAAAGAGGGTAAGCGTAACATCTTGAGTGAATGGATTCGTGGAACGTATCCAATCTCCGAAATTCAGCTGGAAAAATCGGCTGACCCTCAATTTATCCAAAACTTAGGCGTATTACTAGAGATTCCCTATCTTAAAATCGATCAAAAATCACGTGCTCGGGTCGAAACTCGCCTACGGAAGATTCTTGCTTCAATTTCGACTGCGGACCGGGGAAAGCTTATTGAATTCAAACAAGCTTTTGAGTCAGCTCTAGAAAATGCCCGATTCGGAGGTGGAGCAAATCGACTTTTAGACTCTCATGATCCGATTGACGCACTTCTCGGTAAAATTGCCAAAGACCTCACAATTCAGCTCAGCGAGAAGCGCCCTATTGTTCCACGCTATGCCACGGAAAGCCCGAACTTTGGATCTCAAACAAATTTAGATACAACAAAAGTAGATCCTTTTTTGGTGCAGAAGGATCAAATTGCCAAGGCCGGTATTCAGGATGGCTTCGTGGTCTTTCATGGCACCACCACCGCAAACATTGCATACAATATCGCTCGGAATGGCCCAATCTTGGCCGGAACATCGGATGGATCTGGGTGTGATTCATTGTCCGTATTTTATACGAGCCCATCCTTTCAACAGTCGTACTGTTATGGAGAGACTATCTGGAGAGGGTCACTTCCTACCGTGCTTACGATCAAATGCCACCCCGGCGCAGATTATAAAATTTTTGACCAAAGTGCCCTAGATGCCAAATTTATATCAGATGGAGTGGATTCCCTTGAAAAGTTTAGAGCCCATCCTTTATCGAATCTTTACACTCAGACGCCAGAAGGCCCGAGTCTCGATACAAAAGCGCTAGCTAAAAGACATGGTGTTCACGCTCATGTGAATCAGTTAGAATTTTTATCAAAGCTGTCTACAGATGGAAAAACAAGAAACTGCGAAGAGTTCCATTTAATCAAGCTGGACCACGCCCAGTTCCCAGATGGTATTGCAAACATTTTGAGAGAAAATATGAGATGGTTGGGAGATAAAAGTTGCGGTTCAAGTGCCGGCAACGAGCTTTCAAATGAAACAAGAAAAGCCATCGAGAGATTCGAGAAAATTTTGAAATATTTCCAGAGTGAAAGGGGCGGAGCTCTGTAGTTTTTTGAGTGAGTCCAGAATGACACGAAACTGTCACTTTTTGACAGTTTCGTGTCATCCAAAAAAGTAGGAGAAGGAAAACGCGGGCTGGCTCAGTCCCTAATCTCTTTCGAAAAGTGAATGAGTTGAATTTTGGGTGTAGGGATTAAGGCCGCCAGTTTTTCCACGAACTCAAGATCAGTCACTGATCCGTTGGTCGAACAGGGCAAGTTCAGTGAGGTGCGGGTGGTAAACCTACTGGTGATGGCCCAAAGCTGGAAGAACTCACGGTGTTACTGAATCGATTGCCCTAAAATTTCAGCTATGCCCAGACTCCATGGTAAGCAACGGACACCTTCAATCATCTGGGGATGAGGATCGTTTGAGAGATAATACAAATGCGATGTAAATTCAGTTCCGAATTTTGAGAGCTTCCTTACCTCGACCTCGTCTACTTGGTTTGAGGATTTAATTTCAATGAAAATGAGGTTTTTTCCGAGAGATAAGACAAGATCCACCTCAGCACCTTCTTTCGTGCAAAGGTAGCTCAGTCTATAGTTGGTCTCCAGGTATTGATTCATTCTATAGAACTCGAGAATCACGAAATGTTCAAAGGTCTCGCCATAATATGAAGTTCCTGGTACCGGCGGAGAATGAGTCGCTCCTTCTAGTGCTCTTTTAACGCCGATATCAAAATAATAAAATTTTGGTGATAGAAGCTGACTCTTTCTGAGTGAACGATGAAACGCTGGAAGCCGAAATCCCAGATAGGTATCTTCGATGACGTCATAGTATTGTTTTACAGTTTTAGAGTCGATTCCAAGCTCCCGTCCAATTTTTGTGTAATTTAGGATCTTGGAGTTCATCTGCGCGGCAATTTCAAGAAATTCACGGTAGGGTTCAATGTTTTTTACTAGATGTTCAAGTTGAACCTCAAGTTTCACGTAATTGCGAATATAGCTCTGAAGGTACTTAGTCTTGTCTTGTTTGTCGCGAAAAGCCCGCAAGGAAGGGAGACTGCCGAAAGTGAGAGTTGTTTGTAAATCAAACTCTTCTCGTAGTTCTGTTGCAGTCAAGGGGAAGAGCCGATATTCAAATGCCCTTCCCGCTAAAAGATTTGCCCCGTGCTGCTTTAATTTTCGACTACTCGAGCCTGACAAGATGAACTTCACTCTCTTCTTTTCAATGAGAGAATGAACGATATCCAGAAGTCGAGGAATTTTCTGAATCTCGTCGAGAATCACCCACTCTAAGCGCCCAGTTTCCAAATACGCTAAAATTTCAGATTGAAGGCTACTCGGCCTCCTGCGGAGTCGCTCTTCAGTTTCATCGTCCAAGAGGTCATAGAAGAGAACGCATTCAGGGGCAAATTTGGGAAGAAACTGCTCTCGAATAAAGGTCGATTTGCCGGTGCCGCGCGCTCCAAAAAGGAAAAAACTTGAATAATGAGAGGGGGTTAGCAGTCTGTGGATCATACTCCATAATAGTCGACGATTTAAGGAGTCCAGTCAAGGGCGAAAGTACCTGAAAGGGGGCGTCTTTTGTTGGAGGGACGGAGCTCTGTGATTTTTTGAGAATTAGACCCAGTTCTTTCTGTTGCCTGCTACTTTCCCGCTTTGGATAGAAAAAACTCGATTCTTCCTCCTTCGATAAAAAACTGTCCACGCTTTTCGTAGAGAGGTGGCGTCAGTGGGCGGAGTTTTTCCGATCGTGTTACGAAGCTCCAGAGAATGGGTTCTTGTTGACTAAAGTAGTCTGGATTTGTTTTCGCCCACTGAGGAAGGTAATCATTGGCTTGGGGGGGGATGATTTTTGGAAATTTGACGTTCTTGAATTGAAACGCGTGAGCTCGAATGACATACTGCCCCTGCTGGCTGGAGGAGGCTCGATCGAGCCGCTCGACTTCAACTAATCGCATGAGGTTTTCTTTCCAGGACCGTGTCCAAGCTTCGATGTGTGCCGGAGTTCCGCTGACTCGAATTTGAAAGGGGATCTCTTGGGCAAGTTGTTGAGGCTTAGGACGAAAAAAACCATCGCGATGGGAGAGAGTCTTAGGCATGGGTGCCGACGCGTAAGCCGCAGGTTTGCAGAGTTTGAATTCAAGCAACCTAATCTGGGCTTCTTGGGCACTTTCAGTGAGTTGCTTTTTTAGGGTGTCGAGCTGGGGAGAAAATGGAATTCGTTCGTAGATCTTAAGGGCAGCAATCGTGCGACCTTGTTTTGCGAGATCAGCAGCATCCACCTTTTGATTGCGGATGAGTAGGTCAAATTCATTATAGAGGTTTTCTAAATGGTAACGGAGAGAGCGGCGTTGAGAATCCGAAAGTATTTGCGTCGAGGATTGAGCAAGATTCAGCGTTGGAACAGTGGTCAGATTCAAGGCCAAGAGTATCAGACTGATTTTTTTGAAGGTCATGAAGGGGTTTTCCTTTGTGATGTGGTCCGCTCTCAACACCTTTCTTTTTTAATGGCGATCTGATGGCAGTCAATTTGAATCATCTCAATGCGCAGCAGCGCGAAGCAGTTCTTTATCCTCTGGGGCCGCTCTTAATTTTGGCTGGCGCTGGGAGCGGCAAGACGAGCACGATGGCTTACCGCATCGCGCATCTTATTGCGGAACGTCATGTGCCGGGCCATGCCATTTTAGGGCTTTCTTTTACAAATAAAGCTGCGATGGAGCTGAGAGAGCGTGTCATCAAGCTAGTGACCCAAAGCGCTGGACGAAAAGCGGTGAGAGGTTTGAAGATCACTACTTTTCATAGTCTGTGTGCGAGGCTGCTCCGAGCCCACTCCGACCAAATTGGATTTCAGAATAATTTTACCATTCTCGATCAGAATGATCAGCTCGATGTTCTTAAGCAAGTCTTGAGAAATATTCGCCTGGACGACCGCAAATTTGATCCTCAAGTCATTCTTTTCGAAATTGGCCAGGCCAAGAATCGTTTTCTCTCGGGCGAACAGGCGGAACAGTTTTTCTTGGAGTCAGGCCGCATGGCTTCGGACTACGCTTTGGCAGCTGCGTCGAGTTTTCAGAAATACCAAGAGCAACTCAAAGTTCTCAATGCGATGGACTTTGATGATTTGATTTTTCAGACGGTGCATTTACTCGAAACTCAAGAGGATGTCCGCGAGCAATACAATTTGATGTTTAGACATATTCTGGTGGATGAGTATCAAGATACCAATCCCGCACAGTTTAAAATCATTCGCCTTCTCACTCAACGTCAGCAGAATATCTGTGTGGTCGGCGACGACGATCAATCGATCTACTCTTGGCGAGGAGCTGACCCCGCTCATATTTTACAGTTTTCAAAGTACTATCCAGAGGCGCATACGATTGCATTGGAACAAAATTATAGAAGTACCTCTCGCATTTTAGAGGCAGCCAATAAAGTGATCGAGAGAAATAAAGAGCGCTATCCTAAACGCCTCTGGTCAGAGCGCGGTGAGGGAGAGCCCCTGACTGAGGTGGTGTTAGAAGAGGATCGAGCTGAGGCTGAGTTTGTCGCTGAAGAAATTCTCCGGCGCTCCCGCGATCAGAGTGCTGCATGGAAAGATTTTGCAATTCTCTATCGATCGAACTCCCAGTCTCGCGTTTTTGAAGAGGCGTTGAGGCGAAACGTGATCCCCTATCATATCATCGGCGGTCTTTCGTTTTTGGAGCGAAAAGAAGTTAAAGACGTACTCAGTTACTGGCGACTCATTGCGAATCCTAAGGACGACGCTTCTCTACGGAGAATCATTAACTGGCCAGCCCGAGGGATTGGCCGAACTTCGATTGAAACTTTAGGGAGCTACTCCTTCGAGAATCAGCTGCCGATTTTTGAAGTACTCCCAAAGGCCGAAGAACTTACTCCTAAGGCTGGATCCAAAGTGCTGGCTTTTTATCGGTTGATGATGAGTCTCAAGGAAGAACTCGATGGGTGCCCACCCTCCAATGAGGCCGTTTCTAGTTGGGCTAAACGGTCTCTGGAAAAAATCCAAGCCAAGAAGGCCATCGAAGAAGAGTGTGATGATCCTGTCCAGGCTGGACGCAAATGGGAAAATGTCGAGGAGTTGATCCACTCGGTCGGCCAGTTTCAGTTCAGTGCCGATGATCCGATTGAAGAGTTGAATGCTCCTCCGAGCAATGGCACGCAGTTTCTCCGTGAGTTCATTAATCGCATGACTTTGGAGGTTCAAGAATCGGAGAAGGAGAAGGAGGAGGACGCGGAAACTCAAAAAAACAAAGTGACATTATTGACCCTCCACGGAGCTAAAGGTCTAGAGTATCCGATTGTTTTCTTGGTCGGGTTTGAAGATGGATTTCTGCCTCATAAACGAACCGTCGAAGAAGCTACAGATCTAGGTGAAGAACGTCGTCTTTGCTACGTCGGCATCACTCGTGCTCGAGATCATCTCTTTTTGACTCGTGCAAAAAATCGGATTCGTTTTGGTAAACCCGTCCCACGCAATCCAAGTCGATTTTTGGATGAGATCCCTACGGATCTCATCGTGCGCATTGATCACTCGACTTCGCCTGACCTCACCTCAAAAGCCGCAAAAGATGCTCACGAGGAAAAAGTCAAAAATTATCTGGCTGGAATTAGGGCCCAATTAACCAAAGATGATTAAATTTTGTTGATTAGGTTTGATTCAGTTTCGATCATCATTCGATGATTTCGGGCTTACCTTCTACGCGCGATGCATTCACATCTCCACGGAGTTCGGAGCCAAGGAGGATATCTCCTCGCTGGATCAGTTGTTCGGTACGCAGTCGAGCGCGGCGTTTCCCGTCTTGGCCACAGGTGAAAAACTCCAGATCCCTGCCCTCTGAGTGGGCTGGGCTGACCAGTCGATGACGTTTGTTTTCGGGTGCGCGCTTTAAGGCAGGCAAAACTTCTTCTCTGGATCTTCGCGTTTTGTGAATCACTAGGTAGCTAAACGGCAAGGACTTGCGATCTAGCCCGGCGAGTTGGTCGAGTTTTCTGAGATAAGGAGGGCGCCACCAGGTCACTTCTTCATGGCACCAGTCTTCAGGGTTCTCTAATGCGCCACAGGTTTGATGGCCCAGGCAAGGGAGTAAGATGAGCAAGTCATCCCGTTTGCGTCGCTTTTGCTCGAGGAGAATTGCTTTTCTCAGTTCTAAGAGTTTTCGAGATTGGAGCTTGAGTGCTGGCTCCATGAGGATGACCAGACCCTCGTCTTCGAGGTGTTGGTCCCAGGCGTCGAGCAGGAGTGGAGCGAGAGCTTGAGGGGTGATTTCGAGCTCATTCAAATAATAGCTCATGATCCATAAGTTAAAATCTGGAGCACTTTTTGGGAGAAATCCTCGGTCCAAGTCAATTTTGCGATGAAACGTGCGGGTACCCCAGTCCGTTGAACCCAAATTCTGGGTGTAGACTTGTGCCCAGCGAGCACCCATTTCAAGCATCGCTTGGTCTTGTTCTATTAGTGCCCAGTTCGCGGATAGGGGAGCTCCGACGCTGGCAAATTTTTCTCCTGCGGCAATTCCGCACATTCCGGAGGCAGGTCCTGCACCGAATTCAATTCCCCGCATCGTCTTCGGCTTCCATCTAAATCCGAGCCGTGAAAGTTCTGCCCAGATGGACGCCATGCGGAACAAGTTGCAAGGCATAAAATACAGGAAATAAGCGAGCCTTAGATTTTGAGGATTCGAGCTGTCCTTCCAGTAAGCAGGTAAGCTACTCGCTTGATTTTTGTCCTCACGATTAAAAAGTTGAGAAAGCTTAAGAATGTGAGGAATCACAGCTCGGGCCAAAAACCGGTTGGAGCCGAGGGTCGTCTCTGGTGGAAGGAGGTTTTCTTGAGTGATAAAATCAGAAATGAGACGTTCAAACTCACTCCCAAAGGCCAAAGATAAAGGCTCAGGTACTTTCATTCATTCTTAGTACCACAGCTGTTGAAACACGGTAGCCTTTGTTCACGGGCTGAGATAGTTTGTCGCGAGCATGCGGTCCCGTTGTAAGATTTTAGTTTTAGGACAACCCGTTACTGCTCAAGTCATCAGCCAAAGACTGAGAGCCCTCGGCTACGAAACGTTCTTGCAAACTGCGGTAGGTCTTGATCGACTCCCTCCGGTGGGTGAGCAAGAAAGCCTGCGGGTTCTTAAGGATGTTTTGGTCGAATTTGTCTCGCAGATTGGCACTGAGTCGGGAAATATCGGGCTGGTTCATCCTGGAGTGTCGGCTTGGGCAGAACGCCCTGAGCTGATTCCGCTCGCTCGCAGATTGGATCTGAGGGTCATCGGGCCGCCTGCTCGTATTCAATATCTTTTTGGAAATCAGCTTTTTTTGTTAGGCGAGGCTGAAAAGTTAGGCGTTCCCAATCTGATTCAGTCGGTCGATCCCATGTACACTGTGCGCGAGCTGGAAGAGTTCTTGGCCCGTAGCGGACAGAAATTCCCGTTCGTCCTCCGAGCCGTCCGAGGGAGTGGAAGCTTGAGTAGTGTTTTGGTTCGCGACGAAACGTTCCTGACCACTCAACTGACTCATTGGTTTGAGCAGTTGAGGCGGAGCTTGGGTGAAGTGATTTTTATTGTAGAAAGACATATCGAAGGGGCCCGTCAGGTTCTGGTCCCATTTGTTCGTTTTAGAAATGGGCGGATTCAGATTTTTCCAACGTCGGATGTGTCGCTTCAAAGTCGTCATCGCAAGTTGGTTGAGTTTTGTCCAGCGCCCTCGTTGGATCCCCAAGTTCAAATGGTATTGAGGCAATGGACCGCACATCTGACTGAGCGCTTTGAATATGTGGGACTTGGTCACTTTGAATTTCTGGTTGATGGAACTCGCATCTTTTTGAAGTCGGGTGCAACCCGATTAAACACGGGATTTCATCTTTGGGAAGAAATCGCAGGAACCAACGCGTTGGCCTGGCAAATGGCCGCAGCAGATCTGCAAGCAATTCATCCTGAAATTCCTCCCGAAATGATTTCTCGAGATCGCTGGAGACAGGGCTTAATGCTGAAGATTCTGTGTGAGGACTCACGTCTCTTGCTGCCTCGACCTGGAGTTTTGGCTGAGTCGTCCTTGCCGGCTTTACCGACGCAAGAGCCCGAAGAGCTTCAGTTTGTGCAAAACTATGTGCCTGGTCAAAGAGTTGATCCTGATGATTCAGGCACTGTGGCTCATCTGTATGCATTTTCAACCGGTGTTGAACGGGCCGTGAATTTGGGATACCGCGCTCTTCATAGAGCTTGGTTTGCCGGTGGTCTTCAAACGAATGAGCGTTTTCTGACTGAGTTGACGAGTCATCCCTGGGTCAGGGAGGGCATGTTTCACTCTGAGTTTGTTGACGAAGAGTTTCTCCCTGCGTGTGTTCAGCCTGCAGAATGGTTACCTGTCATCGTCCAGGCTGTTTCCCAGCACACTGTTTGGAGTGGTTCGTCCGAAGCGATCATTTGGGCAGTGAATGGACGAAAAGTTTCTAGTTTAAGTGAGGGTGGTATGAAATGGCGTTGGGTGGGGCAGCCACGCTATTGGATTGAAAACGGTTTGCCCGGAGTATCGGGCGAAATCGAGCGACTTGACTCGGCAGGTGCTGAGGCAAGTGAAGACGAGCAGTTACTGCGAATTTGTGCCTTTCCGCTGGAGGAAGGTCGCTGGAATGTAAGGCTGGGGACTTGGTACTATAACTTACGAAGATTGCCGAGCCGTTCATCCGATCAGCCGATTCGGCGGATCAGCGAGGAGCCTTCAGTTGCTGCTCCAGTCGTACTGACTCATTCAAAGCTTCATGCACTCGTGACGGGTCGAGTTCAGGCACTCTTTTTTCGCGAGGGTGCTACGGCCAATGCTCGGCAACCTGTGTTGATGATCGAGTCGTTAGGGTCCTACGTGGCGCATTCTCTCCCTTTTAGTATTCGAGTGACTCATTGGCGAGTGAGTGCTAATGATCAAGTGATTATCGGCCAAATCCTAGCAGAATTTGAAGTTTTACCAAGCTAAGAGGGGAGTTTGTTATGCCTAGCTACCAACGCCAAGTTGAAATTCCAGGTCGGAGCTCACAAGAACTCTATGACTGCATCTCAAAAGATATCGAAAAGTTTCTCTCCAAGTCTCCAATTGGGAAATTCGATGTTGAGAGAGACCCTGGAAAAAAAGAATTGCGGATTAAAGGGAATATTTTTTCGGCGACTCTGATTTGTCTCGAAGCGAAGATGCAGCTGAATGCTCAGCTCAGTCTCATGGCGATGCCATTTAAGTCCAAGCTCGATGACGGAATTAATCATTGGTTGTCCAAGACTTTCAATTTGACGAACCTCGAGTGATCTTGCACTCTGAGTGCCTATGGCATTAGAGGGTGTAAGTCAGGGCGTGGATCAGTCTGAAGCTCAGGCTGTAGGTGGGTCCAAAACAACGCAAGCCCATTCCTCATCGGGGGTATTGAAAGCCGCTGGTGCAATGGGGGCTGCGACTTTTTTAAGTCGGATTATGGGGCTGGTCAGAGAGCAAGTTTTTGCTTATCTCTTTGGTGCCGGCAATATGACAGACGCCTACCAGGTTGCATTTCGGATTCCTAACCTCCTCAGAGATCTCTTTGCAGAGGGTGCGATGAGCGCATCCTTGGTTCCTACATTTACACGGACTCGACACGAAGAAGGTGATGACCGCGCGTGGCGTGTGGTGGGCTTGGTATTTCGGGTGCTCTTGTCGCTCGTGGGCGTGCTCTCCATGATTGGAGTGATTTTTGCTCCGCAGCTAGTCAATCTTTACGCATCCGCTTTTCATCAAGTTCCGGGTAAGTTTGAACTCACTGTGAGAATGACCCGCGAAATGTTCCCCTTTTTTCCACTGGTAGCGCTTGCAGCCGCGTTTATGGGGATCTTGAATGCCTGTGGCGTGTTTTTTCTTCCAGCTTTTGCCTCTGCATTGTTTAATCTCGCCTCGGTACTCATTGGAGTGATCTTGGCACGAGTTTTCTCAACTTGGGGAGCAAACTGGGGCGTGCATCCCATCGAGGGCATGGCCGTTGGAGTCGTCGTGGGTGGCGCTGTTCAAGCATTTTGTCAACTGCCGAGCCTTTATAAAAAAGGGTATCGGTGGGTCACTCGGCGGGCCCAGGATCCAGTTTGGCACCAAGACCCGCGCCTAAGGCAGATGCTCTGGATGATGGTCCCGGGGACGGTGGGACTCGCTGCCACTCAAGTGAATCTTTTGGTGAATACCGTATTAGCTACTTCTCAAGGTCCCGGTGCGGTGTCCTGGCTCAATTACGCGTTCCGCTTGATGCAGTTTCCAATAGGAATATTTGGTGTTTCTCTGGCTTCAGCGACGTTGCCTCGGGTGTCCGAGCAGTGGGTGAAGAAAGATTTTTCGGCGGTGAATGATACCTTGACCCGAAGTCTGCGCATGGTCTTTGCTGTGAACCTCCCTGCTTCTGCGGGGCTTGCGTTTTTGGGATTTCCGATCATTGAGCTCATTTTTCAGTATGGGCGCTTTCATCCTTCTGATGCCGAAGCAACTGCACTTGCTTTGGCAATGTATTCCGTGGGTTTGACCGCTTATTCAGCGGTTAAGGTTTTGGTCCCAGCCTGCTATGCTATGGGAAATACTCGGATCCCTGTGATTTCTAGTGTTCTGTCCGTAGGTTTGACTATTTTGCTAAATACTTGGATGGTCAAGCCCTTGGGCTATTGGGGGCTGGCTTTGGGTACCTCGATCGCAGCGATTTTTAATGCGGCTTTTTTGCTGAATGCTCTCTACAAAATTTTGGGGGAGCGGGGCGAGAGAGTTCAAGTCAGGGCGATTTTGTCGGGTTTGTGCGCCTATTCTGGGCTCGCTCTCTCGATGGGGTTTTTGTGTTATTTTTCTCACAAGGGACTGAGAGTCTGGATTTCCGACGAAGTGCTTGTTGAAAGTCTGGGCAAAGCTGGAGTGTGGATTGCTCGACTTTTACGAGTGGGAATCCTGATGGTCGAGGGTTTAACCTGGGTTTTGGTTTTGAGTTATTTTTTCAAACTCGAAGAATTCCAAATTGCTTTCCATCTTTTTACTAAAAAATTCAAAAATAAGCTGAGTCGTAAGCAATCCTGAGCTAAGGTAGGGAACATAAACATTCCGGACCCGAATCCGGCAGGCGAGGTACGGGTTGATAGTGAGATGAGGGGACCCCATGACGACGCAAAGAGAAACAGTTCGTTTATTGTGCAAAAGTATTATCACCCGATTAGAAAATCGAAAATCCATTAGTTTTACTCCTCGACTCAGACAGGTCGTTCAGGATGAGGTTTTTGGTTTGATCGGGCCTTTTATCCTGACGGATGAAGACCTTCGAGATCGTACTCTGGCTAAGGTGGGCGCAAAAGCTGAGATGCTCCAAGATTCAGCTTTTACTGACAGTGAACAGTATCGGGCTGCTAAGGCAGTGGTTCGGAGCAGTTTTGGTCATGACTCCTTGAATGGGTTTTACTTTCAAAAGTCACCTAAAGTCGTTGCTCAGGCTATCGTTCAGTACCTCATGCGGTCTTCTCATATTGATGATGTCTACGAGACCGACGAAGATCTCGAGCACCAAATCGTAGAATCGGTTCAGAAATTTAATCCTGCTGAATTGCATTAATTTCCTGGAGGAGTGCGGCTCCTGGATCCCGAAAATTCTGATCCCAAAACTGTAGATCTTTTAGACAGTGTCTAAAAGTTAGATCATTTTTCACATGATCTGCATGTGGGCTCAAAATTAACTCCGTGAAATCACTATCTTTAATTGTTAAGAAAAGTTTAATATTTGGCGCCTAAATTGCATAGTTAAATAGTCAACTATGTTCAGGCAGTACCTCTTTTTACCTCTTTTTTTCGCGCTCATGCTTGGAATGCGGTGGTTTTCAACTCATGGAGAATTGGCCGGACTAACCCACTCGCGGGTGATTGATCCTGCACGCGTTCAGTCGCAAGTGGCCTTGTCGGTGCGCCAGGAGTTGATGGAAGATTTGGACCGTTTGGTCACTTATGAAAATTATTATCATGCGATGGAGGGTCGATTTACCCTTTTGCTGAATCGAGTCGGCTTTCGCCCGTCTCCTCGAGTTCTGGCGGAATATGACATCCGGGTCCAGGTGGCAACAGCTGATCTTTTGTTGATTCAAGTCGTATCTGAAAAGGGCGGGCAGGTGCTGGATCGAGTGACCGTAGATCAGGATTTTCAGGTCCATTCGAGTTTTGTACTACCTGCCCCCGATAGGCGTTTTTTAGTGGCAAAGGCACTCACGCATCTCAAGCGCTTGCGAGAGGCTCCTGAGGGCGTTCTCCTTCCTGAGCGTGGGATCTACACTGGGTATTTTGATTACAGTGTGGTGACATCGTCTAATCAGGAACCCATAGCTGTTGCTCTGGGCCTCAAAGTGCCTGTTCAGGGTGATCGATTTGAGCTGAGCTCGTCCAACGAACAAGAGATGACCCTGCAATTGGAAACAATTCTGGCAAGCGAGTGGAAGGAACGTCAGAACTCCGGCCGTGACGAATCACAACGAGATCAGGAGCTTCTTGCTCAAAGGATTTTTTTTGGAGAAATCGGCCATTACGCCCAAGATCGTGAAGAGCTTTTCCAGGTCATTGGCATTCCTTTCTTATCAGAAAGTAATTCTGAAGCTTCGAGTGACTTGATTGGGGATCGTGCTCTAGCGGGTTCTGTTTCTGCGTCTAGTCCTGGGCGCAAAAGTCAAATCGAGATCGAACCCATTGATCCTTGAATAATTCTAAGGCTTATTTTTAAATTAATATAATTTCATTATTCGATGAATTGACAATAGTGCAACGGGTCAGCTAGACTTATAAGATCACCTGAAAAGTGAGAGGTGGTTCTTTACTCACAGGTGGGAGTTGTTGACACATCCAATCAGTATACGCGATGGAAATTCCTCCTAGGAAGCAATGTGTCAGTAAGACGATAGATGATACGTTAGCCCTGCTGAATAAGAGGGCATAATTCGGAATCTAGCGGGGCATTAAGAGATGAAGTTTGGATTGATAAATAGAGAAATAGTTCAGCGTTTAACTGCTGGTTCTGCCGTTGGTCTTCTTTTTTTGACAGGCTGCGCCCATTTACGTCCCTCTGAAAAAGGAGCCAATAGCTCTTCGTTAGAGCAGGGCGAGCCACGAACAGTCAGTGATGTCATTCAGCGTGATGCTCGGCAGTCTAAAACTTCATTGAGTAGTGAATCTGAGAACCGAAGATTGACTGTTCGAGGAATTCAGCTAAAAAATACCCATTTCGATTACCCGGTGACCATTAACTCTCACGTTGAGCGCTGGATTGACTATTTTTGCGGACGGGGTCGTCCTCACTTTGAAAAGTACTTGGCTCGGTCTGAATATTTTATTCCTTACATCGTCCCAATCCTCAAACAAAATGGGGTTCCAGAGGATCTCGTTTATCTAGCAATGATTGAAAGTGGTTTTAATAATTTGGCTCGTTCTCATGCTCGTGCTGTTGGTCCGTGGCAGTTTATCTCTGCAACTGGAAAACGGTACGGTCTTGCCGTTAACTGGTGGATCGATGAGCGGCGCGACATTGGGAAATCGACTGCAGCAGCTGTGGGATACCTCAAAGACCTTCATGCCATGTTTCAGAGCTGGGAGTTGGCAGCGGCAGCTTATAACGCGGGAGAATCCAAGGTTGCTCGTGCAGTGCAACGATTCGGAACAAAAGATTTCTGGGTCATTTCCCAACACAGATTTTTGAGACCGGAAACTCGGGATTATGTGCCCAAGATTATGGCGGCGGCAATTATCTCCAAAAACCGCGTCCAATTTGGATTCCCTGAGCAACGCCTTGCTCCTGCTGCCGACGAGGCTGTGGCACCAGACGGGGAAGTGGTCAAGCTGATTAAGACTGACAAACCTGTCCCTGATTCTGAGTACCAAGCCCAAAGAGAGGCCGATTTTAATGCTCAGGCCTCTGCGCAAGGGGCTTTGGAAGATGACTTTGACCGGGACGAGGATCAAGAGGGTTCCGACGTGATCCCGGCGACTCTGTCTATCCCTGCAGATGGCGTTACAGCTAAAGGTCAAATGGCGAGCGTTGAGCCGCGCTCTCCTGTTTCTGCTGAGAAACCAGTTCCGTTAGCTCGACCGATTCAAACCCCTCATGTTACCAAGAAGGGCGAAGTCGGGGGCGAGGAATTGGCCGAGTTTGAGGTTCAAAGCCCGGCAGATCTTCTCAAGGTTGCTCGTGCAGCCGGTCTCTCCTATCAGACTGTGAAGAGCCTGAATCCAGAAATTTTACGATGGTGCACGCCGCCGACAGCGGCGAGCTACCGAGTTAAGCTTCCTGCTTTCGTGAAAGAGCGATTTTTGCTGACCTACAATCATGAGGCTTTTCCCCGTGAAGTCCAGTTTATGACTTATAAGGTTCGACGGGGCGAAACATTGACACGGATTGCCCAGCACTTTGGGATCAAAGTCGATCCGATGAGCGATTTAAATCGAGTTTCCCCTGGGATGCCCCTGCGGAATGGTGTGAAGGTTCTTCTCCCTATTCCGAATGATCGATCCAGAACCTTCGCTTCCCTTGAAGTTCGGGATCCACCAGAAAAACGGCGAAGACGACATCACCGGAGGCATCGTCGGCCCTCTCATGTGAGTATCCGCTCCGAAGACACCGAAAATTCCTAATTCTGCCTTTCCCTGGCACTGTAAAATGTGCGAATAAAGGGTATGGGTCTCATTGTTCAAAAGTTTGGGGGTACCTCGGTTGGTACTCCTGATCGAATTCGTCAAGTAGCAAAGAGGATAGCCAAAAAATATTCTGAAGGGCATCCCTTGGTGGTGGTGGTCTCGGCCATGGGGCACACGACGGATGAGCTAATTGAACTGGCTCAGCAAGTTTCTGACCACCCCCCACACCGAGAGATGGATATGCTTCTTTCTGCAGGTGAGCGGATCTCGATGGCTCTTTTAAGTATGGCCCTCGGGGATCTCCAAGTCCCGGCTGTTTCACTTACGGGTTCTCAGAGTGGGATTATTACAGACCAAAGTCATCGTCGGGCACGGATTCGGAGAATTCTGGGCGATCGAATTCGGTCCTCCCTCTCCGACAAAAAGGTAGTGATCGTGGCGGGCTTTCAAGGAGTCAGCGAAACGAAAGAGATTACAACCTTAGGACGCGGTGGTTCCGATACGAGTGCTGTAGCCCTGGCGGTAGCTCTCCGGGCCGAGCGATGTGATATTTTTACGGACGTGAACGGTGTTTATTCTGCTGACCCTAGGGTGGTGAAATCTGCTCAGCTTTGGAAAAGAATTCCGCACGACCTCATGGTAGAACTTGCCACTCGCGGGGCCGGGGTTCTGCATCCCCGGTGCGTGGAGCTAGCCAAGCAGAATCAAGTCCAACTTTGCGTGAAGAACAGTTTAGATTTAGATGAAAGCGGAGGAACGACTTTGATTCAACGTCAGTCGGGTGATCCAAAGATGAAGGGTATGGAAGAGTTTGGAGTCGTTGGAGTGACTTCGGATAAAGGGAAGCTTTTGGTTCGGGCTCGATTGAGCCGACCTTCGGCTTTGGAGGTCATTTGGAGTCGTTCGGCACAGACTCATCTTGGATTGATTGCTCCTGTTTTCTCAAGCCAGGACGTCAGTTTTTATTCAGACCGAGATGGCGAGGCAGAGTGGAGAAAAATTCTTGAAGAGCTTTCTTCACAGGGCTGGCTTGATTCATTTGAAATCGTCTCTGATATCGTGCCGCTTTCTGTCGTTGGAGACCGCTTCTCTCAAGATGGCCGGGCGCTCTACGAAATGGTGAAGGTTTTGAGCGAAGCTCAGATTAGTGTGACCTCAGGAGCGTCCTCCGCTTTAGCGGTGACCCTGGGGGTGCCGATTCATCAGGTAGATGACGCCGTTCGCGCGCTTCACGCTGAATTGATCGAAAATTAAGAGGATCGAGTTCAAATGGAAATTCAGTCGTTCAATCCTGATAGCAGCTTTGAGTCCCAAGCTCCGACTCGATTCTCGGGTGCGCCCAAGTGGAGCTCGAGAGTAATCGTGGTGGGAGATGGATGGGCTGCGTTGGGGAGTGTTGGTTTTTTGGTTGCGGCTGGAGTTGAGGTGGTTTGGGTGCCGGGTTCTGGCGCTCGCTTGCTTGCTCCAACAGTTGCGTTGAATCAGGCCGAAGGTGCATTGAGTTGGTGGGAATTGGTTAGAAAATTTCAACCTGAACTGAGTGAACCTCAGATGGGTTCCTACGTAAAAGAGTTTCGAAATAAATCTTTTCGAGACCCAGCTTGGTGTAAAGCCCCATCGATTGAAACTCGCAAAGAAGTGATTGAAGAGTCCCTCTGGGCTCCTGAACAAAGGTTAGTAGGTGCGACAGAGTTTCGATTTTCGGTTTCGCTCTTGGATTTGGAGGATCAACTCCGAGCAGAGTTGACTTCCGCCCGTTTTCCGAATTTGACTCGAATTGAGGGTTTGCCCGTCCGATCTTTAAAGGTGGAGAATCATGCGGTGGCCGGGATTGTGCTCGGCTCGGGCGAAGAGATTTTGGGTTCACAGGTGGTTTATGCAGATCGCTGGAGTTTGCTCAGCGGGATTGAAAATGTTCCTCGGCCATTAAGCTTCTTGAGAAAGCGTGAACCGGTAGGAGTTCTTCAGGCGAGTTTTCAGCACGAGCCCGCCATTCACGGTGGAATTTTACAAACCTTCTTTGCACCCATGCATCGAGAAGCCGGAGACAAGCTGGATAGGCACTTTTGGGGCTATTTCTCGGCCGATGGCAAGCGCAGTGTTTGGACCCTTTGCCTTTCTAGCGAAGAGGCTGAGGATAATCACGAAATTGCAAAAAAAATAAGAAAGTTGAAAAGCAGCCTCGATAAAATTTTTCAAGGGAGTGATCTCATTCCTAATGGAAAAGCGTGCTTCACGGAGACTCTTCTTCGTGAGCAATTTAGATTTGAAGAGGAAGCGATCTTTGCTCAGGGGAACCCACCCGAAGAACCATTTGAACTCAGTGCCCTCAGTGGGATTGTATTTATGACGGATGCCTACGGTCCTGCCTATGCCATGCAGCAGGTGGTCCACGGCCTTCTCGACACGAAAGTAACTTCAGAGGCACTCACAGCCAGTTAGGTGAGAGTCCTCAAGGTCATCAAATTCTCTTTTTGCTCGGCTGACGTTTCCATGTTAGGTACCTGGAAATTATGTTGAAACAAAAAAAATTGATTTTTGGGCTTCTTTTCTGTGGTTTTTTTGCTCAGGAGGCATTTGCTCATCCCGCTTGTAATGCCACGGCTGGGATTCGAGGGAGTTCGCAGCGTGAGTCATATCATTCGACGATGATGAATCAGCGCATTCTGTGTTGGGTCACCACGATTTCATTGTCTAGCTTGGTCAATCAATCGGATTTGTACCGTGGGCATCCTGGAGAAAATCTAAGTTTTCACCAATGGAAAAAGTTTGGGAGAGAGGATCGTGTCATTCCTAAAGTCCGCAAAAAGCGGGGGACCTTTCCATCGATTCGGATGACTTCGTTTCAGCCTAAAAAAGATAAGTCGTCTCAGGCCTCAACCCTTTCTAGCGAAGGCTTGATTCCCGTTACTGAGACTGAAGCACTTAAAAGTAAAAAATCTCTGATTGAGCTATTAGTCTCTGAGAACCAACGTGACAATCTAGTGGGTACTGAGTCGCTCTATTTGTTGCTGAGTCGAGAGCTTCCTTGGGTTCAACGTGCCGGAAAAAGAAGTTTTCTGATGCCTCACCTCATCCGTTTTGTAAACGACGTTCGAGGAGGGTCTGAGGATCATTTCATGGAATACTTCAACTGGCTTCTGAACGAAGTTCAGCAGAATCGGCACTTCTTCGCTGGGGGGGGGCCTCGTGAGCAAAAGAAGTCTCGTTCCTGGAGACGCGGGGTTTCTGATAAAGCTTTGGAGCGAGCCGACGGTTGGGTGCCAATGATGGAGCTTGATCGCGATTCTGAAGATGTGCAGTTGGAAGGTCAGTCGAAAGCTGAGCCACAGGGCCTGTTGGAAAATCAAGGTGACGCTCGAGAGGATTTCTCTGAATGTGACGATGAATCCGATTTTGAAGATGACTCCGATTCTCTCGTCAGTAGAGCTGAAGTGCAAGATCCCAAAATTTCTTACTGGGAAGAAAGAGCGGATCGTTACCTCTCGTCTCTGGATGAAAATGAGGTCAGGATTCGATTTTAGCGGCGATTTACCGCCGGTCTGAGTCCTAGGCAGAAAATGTGAATGGATTGAACTCCTCTTGCTTTCAGCGTTCGAGCAGCTTGTCGTAATGTATGGCCGGTGGTGAAGAAATCGTCGACCAAAATGAGACTAGACGGGACGGAGCGAATCCTGAGGAGTTCTTCATTCACTTCAAAACGAATTGGATTGGCCAAGCGGTCTCTCATGGAGAGTTGTGCCTGACGCTGGCGCGTCGGATTTTTGGGTGGGGCGAGGAGAATGGGTAATACGGGAAGTCTGGTTTGAGGACTGAGCCATTCAGCAATTCTGAGTGCACGGCTGCCGCGTAGGTCCCAGCTCCGCGAGAACTCTTGAGGGATGGGGACAATCGCTTCCGCTCGGAGTTGCCTCAGACGCTCTCGGATCTCAAGCTTCGGATTTAGGACCCTCTGATCGAAAAGCAGTCCATGATGAATTTTCCACCGTTTCAAGGTCTGGTAGCATTGGCCAACGAGGAGATACTGGGCGGTATAGGATTGGATCAATCCGGGCTCGCTCCAAGGGTGCAAGCACTCTTTCATGGGCTGTTGGGGGCAGACTGGACTCCCGCATGACTCACAAAGTTCAGGGCAGCTGATGAAGCACTTCCCGCAGAATGAGCAAAGCGGGAAGAAATCGAAACCATCGAGGGTGCTTTTGCAGCCTATGCATTGGAAGAGAAATTGAAACACATCGGTTCAGGTGAAAGACTTGTGCCAGAACAGATCAGTTCCTAGGACCTTCGTCCAAAAAGCCAATCCAGAAATCCCCGCGGTTTGTGAGCCATGCTGGCTCTTACTTTGAGTACGGTATCTTTGTTGTATTTTAGGAGCTCTCCGAGAGGGGTGAGTTTGCCTCCCCGTTTCAGATCGGTGTACTGGAGATTGAGGCGAAAAATTTCAACTGCGAGTTCCACTGGCTCGCTGATCCTCGTGTCTGAAGGGAGCAGACCAAAGTCGTCCCTGGTCATGAATAGCTCAGGCAGCAGGTCCATGAGTTCCTTGATGGCTCGATAGTTACCGACTGCAGTAGCCCAGAAAGCTGAATTGCCGATGGTTTCGCCGTCTTGCTTAAGAATCTCTGGGTAATTTTGTGCGAGCCACCGAAGTACGACTTGAGCGCGGTGTTCTACGGCGAAGTGCCCGAGTGTTTTACCATTTTTGCTGGCTTTGCGCACTTCGTCGTCTAGAGTTCCGAGTTCTTTTAGCTTTGAAGTGTATTTAATGAATAGAGTTTCGTCACCGGCTTGAATGGAATAGTGCAGAGGATGAGATGCGAAATGAGCGGACAGAAAAGGGGAGGACTGATGTGAGCTACTCTGATTTTGAGGACCGCCTCCCAATGAAAAACCTAAAATCTCATCTGTGCAGCCTTCATGTTCGGAGTCTGCATCAGCACGGCATGGGGCGCTGTAATAAAATTCAGATTTTGAAATGAGAGCCCGCCGGGCAACCTCTGTTGCATCAAACCATCCTTCTCCCTCTCCTCCCCAGGTGGTTCGAAGCCGCCAGGAGTGTGAGCATTCCGAATTGAGTGAGCATTCCTTCAAAACTCCAACTATGGAAAATGAGTGAACATTCTCGCAATAGTCATCAGTGATGCCCGCGCCTACACACATACCTAAATTCATGGGAACAGCAGAGTTGCCTTGAGATTTGAACCAGAGTTCGACTGCTGAGATCAGAGTTTCCTCTTTCTTGGCGCCTTCCCTTCCTTCGGGCATTAGCTGACGAAGATCGGGAGAGTGGGGGTCAAATACATGTAGATTGAACGAGGGGAGTTTGATTTTTTTAGGCTGAAAGGCAGCTTCAATAAAGCGATAAGGAAACTGGATTGGATTCACAGGTAAGTTTGCGGACTGTTTGAGAGATTGCCAATGAGGAATCTGGGACTTAAGGCTTTCTGGGAGTGCTTTTTTGAGTAAGAGATGCGAGGGGGTGTTCGGATGATCCGCCCAATTTTTTAACCAGGCTTTTTTGAAGTCCCATACGTGCTCTAGGTCGAGATCTGTCCTGGTCCAAACTTCTTGATTTTTTAAGCGGTGAAGAATTTTAAATCCGCTCCCGCCGTCTCTAAACTCGAGGTCATTTCCTCGCCCAAGTACATCAATCACGGAAATCTCAGTTTGCGGACTTTCAGTTGAATGAGACTCAGAATTCAGCAAGTACTGAAGTGCAAATGTAGCTGTGTGACCATAGCAAGTAGGTGTGTTTTTTTGATTCAAGGGAGTCGAGGGTTCAAAGCGCGGGTCAACCTGGTAAAATTCAACTGATGGGGCAGGACTCGCTTCATGGGTTGGGGTGGCTTCGGATCGGACTGGAAGCGCAAAAATAAAGCAAAACATGAGAAGGAGAGTCTTAGTTTTGAAGAACTCGAGTATCCTCTTTTGATTGGGGATCATGCTTAAAACCTTTCTGGAGCGCCGGCCCACGATAGCTTAGTTGTTTTTTTTAGTCAAGTAATAAGTCCTTAAACTTCTTTGTCGCTATTTGAGTCTAACAGGCTGAAATCATGAGATAAATTAGTTAATTAAAAAGGTATGGTATTGTCTTGCCGCAGGGTACAAAACCGATATAATAAAAAAATGAGGGCTTTGCTAATGATGTCCGTAAAAAATTTGGCGACTGTTTTATTTGTCTTAAGCGGGCTGTTGAGCTTGAGCTCAACTCCCGTTCAGGCCGGGATCAGAGAACGCCTCGGTTTCAAAAAAAATCAAACCCAAGTCCAAAAAGCTCAAGAACAATTCAGGAATGCAGCTCAGTCTGGTAGTCATACTCCTGCTGAAATTCAAGCTGCCGCGGCTAAAGTCCACAATCGGATCCAAAGGAAAGATCAGTCCGTGGATATGAATTTTGTGATGGGCGAACATGCGAGGGGGATCTTAGCCGTTAAAAAGGCAGGTCACTCGGATCTTGCCGCAAAGGAAGAGAAAAAGCTTGCCGACTATGAAAGGACATTTAATCCTGGAGTCCGGACTCAAAAAAAATACGTGGGAGACGCTGGAGTTGCACATCATGAGTCGGCCTATGTACGAAAAATAAGTAATGATAGAATTCGTACCAAAGCAGAGGAACATGCTGTTGTACAGCATTTTACGGTGAATCCTCTGATGCGACAGTTCCCGAAAGTGCCCACTCATGATCCTAGGCTAGGTTCTGGATCGAAAGCTCACCGATAGACCTTGGGCCTCTTGAGAGTACTTTCAGCGAGTCATTCCTCTTCGGGTGAGGCCGTAAATCATGATCTCCTGACGATTGTACGCCAGTTGGGTGGCTTTGACCTTGGTCATTCCCATCGCTTTCACGTAACTCATGAAATAAGGAATTTCGTCGGCGAATTTCCACTGGTTGAGCTTCACGGTGAGCAGGACGCCTAAGAGCGAATCTTTCATTCGCGATACCAGTCGATCTACAGCGTAAAGCGAGACGTTGGGTTCAACGTTCATATCGAGGATCAGCCATTGGATGGATTCGGGAAGATCTTCTCGTGGGGTGTGGGCAACTGACCTTTGAATGTGTTTAAAATTAGGGTGTTTGAGGACGACTCGGTCCATGGCTCCCGGATCGATCCCAATGACGTTGAGTCCCCTTTGAAGCATTGCGTAACTTGCTCCACCGGGCGAGCTCCCAATTTCAACGGCGAGGTCTCCTTGGCGGAGTGGAGCTCCAGACCAGAGGATGCTGTTTTCTAATTTCAGATAAGCGCGTGAAGGGGCTTCATTCGGCAGTTTGAGGGGGGGTCTTCCTCCAGGATAGGGCGAATGATTAGTCGAATAAGTGAAAAGGCCGTATCCGAACTTCCCTGGGTCAAGTGCAATCAGTTGAATGACTGCGTCTCCATCCTGTGGGTGCCCAGCGGGTTCGAAAAGTGCTTCGGATTTGGCCTGTTTTCGGAGTTGGGCCTCGACTGAGCCTAAGAGTGCTCCGGGTACGAACCCGAGGGGCTCTTCTCCGGGAATGTGAAGGTCCCTCTCCCAGGTTTGAAGGTGGATTTTACGGGTTGGGTCTTGGGCACGCAGAGTTTTCGCCAAGTCTAAGATTCGCGGAAGTTCAGCCTCGGCGAGAGGGCCAAAGGAGACTCCATAGGCGCGCGCAAAAACTGAGTGCAGAATGAAGTCAAATGGGACAGGGCCGTCAACATTTTTGAAGGTGACGTAGCCCGGTCGTGAAAAAGCAAATCTCAGATGAGGGTAGCTTTTTGCAATTTCTTTTTTGAGAGCGGGCTCCGCTCCCGCCTGGCAAACAATAAAAATAAACTCGGATTTTAATTCCATAAATTAGCGAACCATCTCAACTCTAAATTTACGACCTTTAATTCGGCCATCACGCAATCGTTGCATAGCTACTGCGGCAAGTGGCTTAGAAATTGCGACATAGGAAAATAGATCGTGAATTTCAATTTTTCCAATGTCAGTTCCGGCAAATCCTCCTGCTTCCCCAGTTAAAGCGCCGAGAAGGTCTCCAGGTCGGACTTTGTCTTTTCGTCCACCCGAGATGAACAGAGTCGCCATAGGAGCCTCTTGATGAAGTCGGGTTTTGAATTGATCTCGATCCATCTGAGCTAAAGGGGGCAGAGACTTTTCAGTAATCTGAATCTTAGTGTACTTTTCGATCTCAGTGATCTTGATCTTTTGGCGAGCGGTGGTGAGCGATACAGCAAGACCTTTGTTGCCAGCCCTTCCTGTTCTGCCAATTCGATGGACGTAGATCTCTGGTTGAAGAGGGATGTCATAGTTGAAAACAGCATCCAGGTTTTCGACATCAATACCGCGTGCTGCTACGTCTGTAGCAACGAGAACGCGAGTGCTTCGATTTCTAAATTTAGCCATCACGCGGTCGCGCTCTGGTTGCTCGAGGTCACCATGAAGACAGCCTGAGCTAATGTCCATTTGGGAGAGAGCTCGTCCAAGTTCGATGACTGTCGCTTTGAGGTTACAAAAAACAATCGCGGACTCGGGTTGGGCCTGTTGAATCAACCAAAGAAGAGCATTTAGTTTTTCCTCAGGTTCCGCTTGATAATAGACTTGGCGGATGTGCAACGGTTGAGCTTCATCTTCCTTCATCGTGACTCGAACGGGATTTTTCTGATAAAGTCTGCTCATCTGGTCGATGGTGCTTGGGTAGGTTGCGGAGAAAAATACAGTTTGTCGAGATTTGGGTAAAGCCTCGAGAATTTGCTCCATATCTTCTTGGAAGCCCATTTCGAGCATCCGGTCTGCTTCGTCAAGAACGAGAGTTTGAACCTGTCCCAATTCAAGTGACTTGCGTCGCAAGTGGTCTAGAACTCGACCTGGAGTACCTACGACAATGTGGACGCCTTTTTCTAGTGCAGTCAGTTGTGGGTAAATCGGCTGCCCGCCAGAGATGATCAGGACTTGGAGTCCAATCTGTTTGCGGCCCAGTCTTCGAATTTCCCTGGCAACTTGTGTGCAAAGTTCGCGAGTGGGGCAAAGGACTAATGCCTGAATTTGGCGTTGACCTACTTTAAGTCGGTTAAGAATAGGGATGGTAAATGCTGCTGTCTTTCCACTTCCTGTTTTGGATTGACCGATCAGGTCTTTTCCTTCGAGTAATACAGGAATGCTTTGAGCTTGAATCGGGGTCATCTGGCTATAGCCAAGCTCTTGGATGACATCGAGCAGTTCTTTCGAAAGGGGTAACGTTTTAAAATTTAATTCTGAGGTTTTCAAGCAAATCTCCGGATCGGCACATTATCATAACTTTAGGTAATCGGTGAGGAGGATTTTCTGCCGACGAAAATATGGACTGAATAAAGTTCGATTTGCCGAAAGTGCTTAAAAAATAGCCAGGGAACGTGTTCTTGGTTCATCTCAATTTTAAAGCCGCTTTGTTCATAAAGCCAGCTGACGGCACGTGCTGAGTCGTTGATTTCCTTGGGTAAAAGCTTTCTGAGGCGTTTGGCGACCTTTTCGTGCCAAATGTAAGGACAGCTCTGAATTGCTATTCCGCCCGGTTTCAAGAGGGATGCTTGAGTTTTTGGGAGATCCTCAGGGGCGTCAAGCATATCAATTGCGTTCAAAGTAATGCAGAGGTCGGAACTCTCGGAGCGTAAAGGCAAGGATTCTAGGTCGCCGACAATAAAGTCCACATGGCCACTCGTGTCCAATTCGACAGGAATTGCAGTCTCTCGAGAGACGGAGCCTTGAAGTAAGTCTCCTGGAACTCGAAGCGATGAGCGATCAGGAGTTCCTAATGCAAGGTGACGTGCCAGGGAGATGCTCGCAAAAGATCCATCGACTCCGAGGTAAGATTTTAAATGAGGCTTCAGAGCACGGTAGAGACCGCCCACACCACATCCGAGTTCAATCGTATGCAGGGGAGAACGATTTTCAGTTCTTTGAGCGAGCCATGTTTGGATTTGGGCAAAGGGGCCACGATCCCAATAGTTTTGAATGAGTTCGTCAACAAATGGACTTGCTGGGCTTTGTGCGGGTTTCCACCAAGGCAAGGATGAGTTCTTTAAGTGAGAGCCTGTGCTTAAATAGTGATTCATTAAATAAAGAGCATTCACTCGCTCGGCTTCCAGGTCTTCTTCGATGTGCTCTTGTTTAATTTCCTCATAGGCTTCAAGGAATTCAGATCGGTATTCTTTGGGGATGTCCTCAATTTTAACTCTCTGGGCAATCCCTTTCACGTGGGAAAAAAGATAGGTTCTCACGTCGTCCACTAGGATAGCCACTCCTTCTAAAATGGGAAAGCGGGTGTGGCACTGTGTGCACTCTAAAGAACCGGAACGGATCTCAAAAATCTCAGTGGCTGCTGTAACTCGGGTTTGCGCTTTGGGGTGGAGCTTGAGCGGACTCAAGCAGCGGTGATTTCCCTTTTTTCTTTTAGGACAGCGGAGTTCCGTCAGGGTTGTATTTAGCATCGGGACACTCTATCTCACTTTCACTTAAACTCTCTATTGAAAAAATGGGTTAATTCGTGCGAATATCCGAGTTTTTCGGGTGATCATGCAAACCATCAGTCAATTCAAAAGATTTATCTTGTGCGGCCTTCTTTGGGTCGGCCTTTTTCTAGCGGGGCCTCAATCGGCTTGGGCTGTCAAGTGGGGATGGCAGCCGTCGATTGAAACCAGGGATCAGCAGCTTTCTTTTCTCTTGGAATTAAGGGAAAGACTGCCGCAGTTATTTCTTCAGGGTTTTCAGAAGCACGTCGATTTTTTCAGGCTGATTGACCGTCAGAGTCAAGTCGTAAGTCTACTTAAAAAAGAGCCAGTTTACGTGAGCGCGCTTGACGGCCAGGAAATGCTTCAACTGGTTATAACCCCTCCCATCGGGGGAATTCCTGTTGGGCAAGTAGTGATTAGGCCTGAGGCCATCGCAGAATGGAAACAAGAGCTGCTGAGTAATCTTGAAGCGGTTCGGCAAGGTGCTGCAGGTTTTGAAGGTCTTGAGTCATTATTTGATCAAATCAGGGAGCAATCGGAATATCTGAATGATGATCGAATTGAGTTTTCTGAGAAATTACTTGGGCGTGTGAAGCGAGCGGGGGTAATCGCTAAAGACTTGCAAAGGCAAATTCGAGAGGGTTTTCGGATTCAGCAGTCAGTTTTGAACACTCTCCTGCGTCGTTACCATGCTCGAGGAATCGGTGATTCCCTAGTTCTCGTTGAGGGAATGATCGAGCAATGGGGGCAGCTCAGCCAACTTGTGATGAGTAACGGAATTAATCTGGCCGATCTGCTAAGTGCTAAAAAGATTTTAGAGTCCGAGGCTGCACTAGTCAGATCGATGAGTCTCCTTGTTTTTTTTAAGGTTGGATCGAAGGTAGATGATTCAACGACCTGGGACGACTTAAAATTGAATTTTGAATCCATTGATGAGTCAGATTTGATCGATCTTCATGACCCAACCGTAGCATTTGGTTCCAGGGTTTGGCATGGGCTGCAAACCTCGAAGGTGCGAACGGTGGAGCCTTCGAGTCTTTTGGTTAAAATCATCACAGATACGCTTTCCAAACGATTTCACTTCTTTGCAACTCAAACTCAGGAGATTGCTGACCGTGCGATTCATGGCTTGCGATTGATTCAAGTTCCCCCAGTTTTTGCAATTTTTCGAGGTTTCGTAGGTTCTGACTGCTCCACAAGACTGTCGTTTCCCTACCCAAATGATCCTAATGAGCTTGTATTTTTTGTTACCCGATCTGAAACTGATCGGTTTTTGAAGGGGTACGTGAGTGCAAGCCGGGTAAAAGTGGATGGAGATGTTGCCCTTTATTTGCATACCATCAGTGGGAGTCACTTGACGGCAGGGGATGTTGAATTGATCATGAGGGGTTTGGATCAATCGAAAGAGATCTTTGGAGCAAATAAATTTTTGCTCCCAACAGAGTCTAATGTTCAAAAATTGATGAATTTTCCTCCGATTCGGGAGGTCTTTATGTCTCACCTGAAAGCAAAGCCGTTAGTTCATGTGGAGTATTCCGCTCCCACTATTCGTGGTCTTTTAGAGGATTTTGACCTTTGGGGAGATTCATATAATTCGGGCACTTATGATCATATCAGTCAGCATGCTCAAGCAAAGTGGGTAGATTGGAAAGATCAGTATAATGGGGTTTTAGTGGACACTATTCCGGTTGCAAGGGAATGGTTTTCGAAACTCCTTGATCGACATTCTCAAAAAGAGTTTTTGTTAGAAATGCTGATTGATTTTAATTTAAAAGGAATGTTTGACGCTGAAAAGCAGATTTTTAAAATTGATCTAGCTCGAGACTTAATCCCTCGAGAGCAATTTCACGAATGGTTGAAGATTTATCGCCAAGGTCCCGATCAAGAAGCGGGTGAATGCATAAGTAAGTTTGTAGATAGAATGGATCAAGAGCTTTTGAAGTATTTTGGGATCTCAGGACACTTTTTTAAGTTGAGGCTGCACCTCCTCTATCCACAAGTTGTATATTGTAGCGACGCCTTCTCCGATGGCGAGATTGAAAAAATCGCAAAATTGGCCACAGATGATTTTAAGTGGTCTGTGGGCAATGCAGAGCATACCCCTTGGGTAAAGATTCATGAAAGCCTAAAAAATGGTTCTTTGGGTAAGACTCGAGCTTTTCAGCGATTATTCCATCGCTTAACGGATCTTCTTCATTATGATTCTACACGCGAGCTGATGCGCGTTGTCGGTTTTATTAGGCAACTCCGCTTTGTGAGCGATGAGGTTCAGCTAAGTTTGTTGACCGCTCTCACAAGGGCTGATTTCAGTCCGGTCGATGCCAATGAAATTAAGACGACCCTTTTAGAAGCGATCAAAGATATTAGTCTAAATCATCCAGCACTTGATCAGACCTTGAAACACGCGCTTGCACAGGAGCGAAATGTGGTTTTAAAGCGCAGGTTCGAAACCCTTTTGTTGCAAGTCAGGGGTCGTGCTTCTTAGGATGCGAGTTCGTGCGAGAGTTGCAAAAGTTCCGATGAAACCTGCTTTTTGAACCCAATCACATCTTTGAATGGAACGAGGGCAACGTGACTGTCTTGTACCCCGACCATTGCACTCGACTTTCCAGCCAAGAGGTAAGCAACCGCAGACGCTCCAAGGACCGACGCAAGAACTCGATCATGAGCAGTGGGCGTACCTCCCCGCTGTGTGTGCCCTAGGATACAAACTTTAGATGCGTGTCCTTTTTTAGCGAGATCCTTGGCAAGACGCGATGAGAGCCCGGGCTCTTGCCCTTCTGCTACGACGATGATGCTGCTAGTTTTGCCTCGGCGAATGCCGCGATCGATTGTTTCGCAGATCTGTTGAATGGATTGTTTTCGTTCCGGGATGATAACCGTCTCTGCCCCTCCACCCATTCCAACTTGGAGGGCGATGTGGCCTGAGCTTCTTCCCATCACTTCAACGAGGAAGGTTCGGTCATGAGAACTTGCTGTGTCGCGAATTCGGTCAATGGCCTCGATAGCTGTACTTACAGCTGTGTCAAATCCGATGGTGTCGTCGGTCTTGGCAATGTCGTTATCGATCGTTCCGGGCACGCCAATTACGGGAAACTTGTTTTCGGATTCAAGGTGATAAGCACCGGTGAATGAACCGTCGCCACCGATGACCACTAGGCCCTCGATTCCGCGGCGTCGAAGGATATCTGCTGCCTTTTTGCGAGTTGCTTTTTTGTAAAAGGCTTCACATCGATCAGTCTTGAGGATCGTCCCGCCGCGTTGAATGATGTTAGCCACTGAAGAAGCTTCCAGGGGGATGAATTGTTCGTCCAGAAGTCCGCTATACCCACGCAAAATGCCGTGAACTTCGCAGCCTTGAACAATGGCGTATCTCACCACCGAGCGAATGGCTGCATTCATTCCGGGGGCATCTCCGCCGCTCGTCATAACGGCAATGGAGGAATATTTCTTTTTTGAAGTGAAAGTAGGAACTTTTAACATCGGGTACCTTCGGGAATTAAGCTGTGACCAGTGACTTCTTTTGGAATTTCTAGGTTCATCATGTCGCACAAAGTGGGCATGACGTCGCTGAGCCCGCCATCGCGAAGAGCAATTCGTGATGACTTAGGGGCGATCGAAGAATTAGGGGCAATCCAAATCGCCGGTACAGGGTTGAGAGTATGCTGAGTGTGGATCTGTCCGTGGGCATCACACATTTCCTCAGCGTTTCCGTGGTCAGATGTAATCAGGACATTGTAGCCCGATCTTTCTGCCGCGCCCACGACTTGAGACAGACATGTGTCCAAAGTTTCCATAGCTCGGACGGTGGCTTCATAATTGCCTGTGTGCCCAACCATGTCAGCATTGGCGAAATTCATCAGGATGAAGTCATGTTTTTTTGAGAGAATTTGCTGGCTAGCTTGCTCAGCGATTTGAAAGGCGCTCATCTCGGGTTTTTGATCGTAGGTTTCTACTTCTTTTGGAGAAGGGATTAAGATGCGGTCTTCGCCCGAAAATGGTGCCTCACGTCCACCGTTGAAGAAAAAGGTAACATGGGCATATTTCTCGGTTTCAGCTAATCGAAGCTGGGTGAGTTTCTTTGCCTCAATCCACTGTCCAAAGATATTATTTGAGTTTTGGGGAAGGAAAGCAGCTTTTGCTTCCGTCATCTTTGCGTCGTAGACAGTCATCCCAGCATAAGCGCTAGGTGAAAAACCGCGGCCACGATCAAACTCGTGGAAGTCTTTTTCAATGATTGCGCGGGTAATTTCGCGAGCGCGATCAGAACGATAGTTAAAGAAAATAACGCTATCGCCGTCCTGCATTGCTGCTTTTGAGTTCAGAAGGACGGGCTCAATAAATTCGTCTGTTTTTCCATTTTGATAGGAGGCTTGAATGACTTGAGGTGCGGTGGATTGGGTGGGTGCAATCTGTCCCGTCATGGCTTGATAGGCTCGTGCAACTCGTTCCCAGCGCTGATCGCGGTCCATGGCCCAATAGCGCCCCATGACAGTCGCGATGGTCGCGCGGGTCAATGAGGAGTCTGAGAATGTCGGATGATTTAAAAGTTTTTCAATATATTTGGGTGACGAGTTCGGGGGAGTGTCTCTTCCGTCCAAAAAGGCGTGAATACTCACATGTGGAACTTTCATCTCCGCGCAGAGGTCTAGGAGTGCAAGGAGGTGATCGATATGGCTATGTACGCCGCCGTCTGAGAGGAGCCCCATTAAATGAATGCGGCCAGTCTTGCTTGCTCCAGTTTCAATTGCATCACGGAGAGTTTGATTTTTTGAAAACTCGCCGTCACGAATCGATTTAGAGATTCGCGATAGATCTTGGTAGATAATCCGACCTGCTCCCATAGTCATGTGACCTACTTCGGAGTTCCCCATGACTCCAGCTGGGAGTCCGACTGCTTCTCCACTCGTCATGAGCTGAGAGTGCGGGTATTTCTTCAATACTTCATGAAAAAAAGGCATCCGTGCATTACGGATTGCATTAAAGGGAGAATCTTTGCCGATGCCGAAGCCATCGAGCACGATGAGAATTGCGCGGTGATTCATGATTGAAACCTCGGCCGTAAATTACAGCCAAAACGCCCGAGAAACAAGCATGATCTAATTTTAAAACAGTGTTCGTTAAGAGCCGCTGTTGTGGTAGGGGTGCCCCTTCAGAATACTATGAGAACGGTAAATCTGCTCGAGCAATACGACGCGCGCGAGCTCGTGCGAAAGCGTTTGAGGCCCTAAGCTGAAACAACCCTGTGCCTTGGCTCTCACCTGACCGGAAAATCCGAGACTACTCCCGATACAAAGAACCACTGAAGGAATTCCAGTGGCCTCCCAGTTTCGCCATTGCTGAGCCCAGTGTTCGGAGCTTTGGCTTTTGCCTGCCTCATCCAATAGAAAAATCAGGTGTCGTGAATGAGTTGCGCTTTGGATGCGTTCGATCAGAATTTCTCCTTCCCTCTCCTGGATCCGAGCCCGGGTGGTTGGAGCTTTATCTGGAACGCTGAGTGGCTTGAGTTCAACTTCCTGGACAGGCGTCCAGGTGCTAGATAACTTTTTATAGTAATCTGCAGTCTCACGCAGGCCGGGCGTCTTCAGCTTTCCGAACGCAAAAAGAAAAATCTGCATGACAGATTTAATTAGTTGAGGAGACTTGCTCCGGGACCGTAGAATTCTGCTGGGATCTGAACTTTTGGAGCATCAGCCCAGAGATTTTCAAGGTCATAATACTCACGTAGAGCATCGAGGAACACGTGCACCACTACGTCACCAAAGTCCATCAGCACCCAGCGCCCATCAGAATAGCCTTCTGCCGAAAGTAAACCGTGAGATTGTGAGCTCATGGTTTTTTCGACTGAGTCAGCAACTGCTTGGACCTGTCGGTCAGACATCCCGCTGCAGATCACAAAGTAGTCAGTGAATCCGGAGATATCAGTCAGATTAAGAATTTTGACATTCTCTGCTTTTTTATCGATAGCGGCACGTGCGCAATCCAAGGCCTTTTGACAGGAAATTTGGTCTGCGGCTGAGCGTTCTAATTTATTCACGGTTCGTTCTTGAGTCATGTGGGGTACCTATACCATAAAGTTGTTGAATCTTCAAATAGGCCTCAACCTCGGGAAGCAGCGATGATGGCGGCGGGGCGCCGTGAATCATAATTTCTCTTCGGATTTGGGTTGAGGAAAGATCAGGGGCATCTGTAGCGACTGAATGAATGAACGCAGTTGAATTCCGTACTTTCCACAGATCAGTGCGAACAGGTTCAATTAGGCCACTTGCGCTCAAAAGTTGAAGAGCCTTTTGGGCGAGGTCACTTCCGTTGGGCTTGCGATGAAGTACAATCCAGTGACACAAAGATAAAATTTCAGGGAATCGATGCCAGCTCGGTAGGTCCTGAAATTGATCTGCTCCAAGCACGAATGCTAGGCGGGGATATTGGCTACTTAGTTCTTGAAGGGTGTCAAAGCTATAGCTAGCGCGACCTGGGTCCTTCTGAGATCTTTTGAGTTCGATCTCATTCACTTGGATTAATTTTTGAGAGGCTTCTGGGATGCGATGCTGAAGTGAGGGGCCAAAAGCAAGTCTCGCCATTTGGGTCCTCTGCGGGGCGCTAGCTTGAGCAGGCTTATGTGGAGGACTTGCAGAGGGGATGATCAGTACGTTGCGGACACCTGGGTTTCGTAAGATGCCTGCTACAGCCTCGCGATGTCCAAGGTGAGGAGGGTCCATTCGGCCACCAAAGATGGCTGTGACCTCACTCCATGCTGGACTCTGCACTAGGAGCGCATCCTCTCGTCACTCGGTAGGAGAGTGCCTAAGTCCTTCTCGTCTTGGGCGGCCTTCTGCGCTTTAATCTCTTGGTGAAGCATGAAAATCAGTTCTTTAACGCCAGATCCGCTCACTGCAGAGATAATCAAGGGCTCGCCTGGAAATGGATTTGTCCCGCGAATCGACTGAATTCTTTGGCGAAGCGCTTTTTGTGCTCGCTCCACGAGATCAGGATCAGACTCTAAGAGATCGAGCTTGTTGAGCACAACGACTTCAGGGACGTGAAGAAGCTTATCAGCAAAGAGTCCCAGCTCAGTTCGAATGGTTTGGTAGCGTTGGATAAAGTTGTCAATCACTTCATTGAGCTGGTCGACGCCTGGCTTGGTTGCATCTTCGAGAAGCTGAGTGCCATCCAGCAGATGGACAAAAAGCCGAGTCCGTTCAATATGTTTAAGAAATTTGTGCCCGAGTCCGACACCACGATGAGCGCCTTCGACTAGGCCAGGAATGTCTGCCACGACGAAGGTGTCGTGCTCGTCAGGTTGAACTACGCCCAGATTGGGAGTGAGAGTTGTAAATGGATAATCCGCGATTTTAGGACGCGCGGCACTCATTCTGGAGATGAGAGTGGATTTGCCTGCGTTCGGAAAGCCGATGATACCAACGTCAGCGAGAAGTTTAAGTTCGAGGATGATTTCTTTGAATTCGCCTTCTTCTCCAGGCTGAGCAAATTTAGGTGCTTGATGGGTGGACGTAGTAAAATGGCTATTGCCCTTACCGCCTCGTCCGCCTTCGCAGGCGACCCAGATCTGTTTGTCCTCGGTGAAGTCGATGAGAACTTCCAGGCTGTCGGCGTCTTTAATGACTGTCCCCACAGGAACGCGAATCAGCACATTTTCGCCATCTTTTCCGGCTTTGTGGCTGCTTGAGCCGTGCATTCCGCGGGTAGCTTGATAATTTCGTTTGAATCGGAAATCTTGAAGGGTGCTGAGTTTTGAGCTGCTCTCAAAAATAACATCGCCACCGTCACCACCGTCGCCGCCATCTGGTCCTCCGCGAGGGATAAAAGTCTCTCGTCGAAAACTGACACATCCGGGGCCACCGTGGCCGGCAGCGATTTTAATTTTTGCTTCGTCAATAAAACGCATATGAACGCTTTCCTAAGTAAATTGCAGCTCTTTAGCCCTGAGTAACAGGGATCAGACGATCAGGTTTAGGATCGCGTTCCGATAAAGCGTGTTAGCCGAGTAGAAGGAATTCAGACGACCAAACTGCCGCTTAGGCTGCTGGGTAAACGGATACTTGCTTACGAGTCTTGTCGAATCTTTCGAAGGTCACAACGCCTTCGATCAGAGCGTACAAGGTGAAGTCACGGCCTAGACCAACATTGCGGCCTGGGTGAAACTTGGTGCCGACCTGGCGAACCAAAATCTCACCAGTGTTGACTACTTGTCCACCGTAACGTTTAACGCCGCGCATTTTTGGATTACTATCGCGACCGTTTTTAGAACTACCACCCGCTTTTTTGTGTGCCATGGCTTAAAACCCTCGTGACCGTTCCCATCACTAATTCTAGTGGAGGCTTCTAGGGTCTTTCGACCCAAGGACTATGGTCCCAGTCCTAAATTGGTTAAAATCTCTTCAAAAACTAAAATACCGTGTGATTGGTATACCCATACTCTGAACCGGTCTTCCTGGCAAGAAGATCGACTTTAGCGGCGTCTGCTCAGTTTAGCTAGCAGCTTTTGGAGTAGCAGTCTTCTTGCGGGAAATTCGGGATGGACGACTAAAAGCCGGTCCCTTAGCCTTCAAGTGTGACTGGAACTTAGATAGCTTCTGAGTTTTCTCTTCAGCGCTCAATGATACTTGATCGCCTGAGCCGTTGTTGACAGAAGTTACCAAAACTTGGGTGTAAAACTGGCGGTGGCCTTGAGTACGGCGATATTGCTTACGGCGCTTCATCTTGACGATCAAGATTTTTTCGCCGCGGCCTTGGCCGACAATTTCGCCAGAAACTTGGGCGCCCTGAATCAAAGGCTTACCCAAAGTGATTTGGGAGCTCTCGGTTCCTGGTTTGCTCAAGAATAAGACTTCGCTAAAGGTCAGAGATGAACCCACTTCGCCTTCTTGCTTTTCGACCTGCAAGATGTCGCCGGGTTGCACACGATATTGCTTTCCACCTGATTGAATGACTGCGTACATAGGCGCTCGAAACTGCCTTAAAGGTTTAGAACTGTCAAGCGGTTTTCAGTGGGAATCAGGTTGAAACTTTAGATGGTGGCCCGTTTTGGAGGTGAGAGGCCCTTGTTGACGTTTGTATTCAATCTTTTCGGTTGTTTTGGTGGTCTCCGGCCAGGTCTTGATTGTTTTTGTCCAGGCGGGGAAGAACAATTCTTCGCCGACTATTAGTTGACTATTATGGTTATATATGGAATAGTTACGGGCGCCTGTTTGTAGAGAGAAGTTTTAATTATGAAGAAATCTTTAACAATTTACGCTGCATTGATCTTATTTTCATTTGTTCTGGGCGCCTGTCAGCCGGCACAGCCTGGGGACTCGAGGCGCAATGGTTCGAGGACTGGGAGTCACGGTAGTTGTGGGCATGGTTGCAGTGGCGTTCATTCTGTCCGACGGCGGTCTTTGCCGGAGAATGCAGTCCAAGCAGCGGAGCGAGTTCGTCAGGATCTCGATTTTCTCGCGCACGAACTTGCCCAGCGCTGGGACTCAGCCGAAAAACCCTCCCAGAGTGGGCTTTATTCGGATTTAGGTCTCAGCAACTTGGGGAATACTTGTTATGCCAACGCTGCTAATAAACTGATTTGGGCGGTCCATTTAGGCGGCAATGCTCAGGGCATGAACTGGAGCGGGTTACGCTTTAACCAGGGGCATCTTATGAGCTCCCGCAAGGATGAGAATGGAAATGATGTTTTCGATCTGCTGATCGCAAAGCAACCTAAATCTAGCCAGGGGCATGAAGAGCACCTCAGAAATTTGTTTGAGAGCTTTGAGGATTACGGGGAAAAGGGTACCGGAGGGAGGCGTTTTCTCGGGGATCATGGCAAAACTAGCTTTGAGCAGCATGACTCTGCGGAGTACCTCGGTCGAATTCTCGATGTGATCGGCCCAACGTGGGCTAGGCAATTTGGCTTTTTTCGAGAAGGTAAGAAAATTATTTTTGATGACGGCTGGAAATCATCCCATTCCGATGGTTCCACGCAATTTAAACGGACGGACAGTGAATCTCACGGCATCTATTTTTCCTTACACATCAACGGCGCTACAGAGTCCTTACAAGATGCTATCGCGGCTTCTAGGGAGGGCGAACGGTTGGTTGGGAGCAATCAAGCTGTTAAGGATGATGGTCATAGCATGGGCGACGCCACCCTACATCGCTACCTCATTCTTGATGAAAAAACCGGAAAGCTGCCCTCAAAGTTGGTCTTTTCTCTAAAGCGGTTTGGTTTTAATGGTGCCACGGGGAAAGCGGAAAAAATTGTTCGACCGATTGAAGTCCCTCAGAAGCTTGAGTTTAGCTATTCTCCAAGTGAGCACGAAATTGCCCGCGAACAAGAAAAGAGTTACTTGCTCAGGCTCAGAGCTGCCGTCGTTCACACAGGAACAACTGAAGGCGGTCATTATTACGCTTACGTTGCTCAGAATGAGAACCAAGACTCAAAAAATCTGGTCTGGTTTAAACACAACGATAGCGTGGTCTCTCGAGTGAAAACGAACGAGGTTTTTGAAGATCTTAAAACTCAGGGTTACTACTTTCTTTACGAGCGGTCACCGTTGGGTGAAGCAGGGAGCCATGCTCCAGTTCAACCTTCAGTGACTGGGTTGAGTGAGCTCCTGAGGAGTCAGAAGTGGGTGGTGGGTAGTTCGGGGGCTGGGACACCAGGGTCGTTTCAAGCTCCTGGGGGTTTTGAAACCTTTCAGGACGTTTTGAATCCCCCGCGCTCTGCCAGAGGCTGGGAACTTGGACTTAGTCAGTTTGATGACGAGCTTGTGACTGCGACCAGTGGGAGATCGGTGCACTACGATCCTGTGAGGCATCTTTTTGGTGAGATGCATGCTTTTGGACATGTTATGGGTGAGACAAGGAGCAATCAAAAGAAGCTCGGGTTTATTTTTCTGCATGGGTTATTTAATTACTACTTCGATCACTTTACGGGCTTCAATCCTGTAGTTCCGCGAAGAGCCGGATCGGCATACACAAATCGGAAAATGGTCGTCAATGATCGTGATTTTGAAACCTTTTGCAGAAAACGTTTTGGCGCGGCTGTTGTGAGAGCAATACGGCAAGGTACTCTTTCTCAGGATGCTCTTTGGGACTGCACGCAGGAGTTTTTAGATCAAATTCCGTCACATCAGCGGTCTGGATTTGATAATGATCAAATTAACCTCTGGTACGAAGCGGCGGTGTCTGAGTTTAGGAAAAATCCGCTCTTAGAGTTTCTAGGTGCACATTTTCAGGAGCAGAAAGTCAGACTTGAAAAGTTGCAGGCGAGAGCTCAAAGAGGAGTCCCGGCAGTCAGAATTTACGAAGAGGTTAAGCGATGCGACCAACAGCAAGAAATGCTCTTTCGTTGGATTGAACGCGTGGCGAACCATCTTAAGACTGAGTTGTTTGAGAGACTCAAGCAAGAGCAATCACTGAATCCTCAAGATAGTCAGTTCATTCAAAATCTCTCCAGATTAGTGCCAACCGAGTTTCGACAGAAGAGCGCTTTACTCGAAGTTCTGAAAACCGAAGATATCAGTGGGGAGTAGTTGCCTCTCGGTTGCCCTAGTGTTTGGTTTCAGGATTGATTTGAGCCCGATCAAAGGAATTCGGGAAGAGTTCTTTAAATGGCATGACTTGGTACTCTCCGGATAAGTTTGCTGTGTAAACCTGGGTGTCTTGAGCAAATTCGGCGATGACTTGCCGGCACATTCCACAAGGAGGCCAAGGCGGTGTGGCGTCGGTAATGACCATAATTTCTGAAATGGTGAACGCTCCGCCAATTTCGCTGACGGCCTTTTGGATGGCCACTCGCTCAGCACAAACCGTAGCCCCGTAGGATGCGTTCTCCACGTTGCATCCTCCAAAAGTACTCCCATCGGCCAGTCGGATCGCTGCGCCGACAGCGTACCCACTGTACCGAGAGTAGGAGCGAGATCGAGCAAGTTGAGCAAGTTCGTAAAGGTCTTTGAGCGCTTGAGGAGCCTGCTGGATCTGGAGCTTGGGGGTGTTGTTCATGCCTTGACTGGTCCTTTGTGGGTGAGTTTTGGCAAGGTTGATAGGATTAAAGTCTTCATTTGGTCTGCAGTCTGAGCTGAGGTGTCGATCACTTCTTGGTGGCTGAGTTTGTGAGGTGACAATCCTGCGGCTAAGTTAGTGATGCAACTTAACCCTGCAACGCGGACTCCTAGGTGATTTGCTGCAATGCTCTCGGGTACGGTAGACATCCCTACAGCGTCTGCGCCTAGGGTTCTCAGCATTCGCACTTCAGCTGGTGTTTCGTAGGTAGGGCCGAGGAGGCCTGCATAAGTCCCTGTTTGGAAGCTGATTTTAAGTTCCTCTGCCGTTTTTTTGAAGGCGTCCAGACAACCGCGATGGTAGGCCTCTGACAGGTCCGGAAAGCGAGGTCCAAGTTGGCTCAAGTTAGGGCCCTTGAGGGGGTTATCACCCATCAGATTGAGGTGATCTTCAATGAACATGATGTCGCCTGGTCGGAATCGGGTGTTGACCCCTCCCGCCGCGTTCGTAAGGACTAAAGTGTGGATGCCGAGCCCGCAAATTGTTCGGGTAGGAAATACGACATCCTCCATGGAGTGGCCTTCGTAAAGGTGAAAGCGGCCTTGAAGCAAAACGACTGGGACTTGATTCATTTTTCCAATGATCATTTTGCCAGCGTGGCCTTCCACAGAGGGGTTGTGAAAGTGCGGAATTTGGGAGTAGGAGATCGTCGTGGCGTCGGTGACGTGTTCGGCGATGGGGCCCAGTCCAGATCCCAAGATCAGTCCAATTTCAGGTTGAAGTTGGGTTTGCTTTTGGATGGATTCGACGGCTTCTTTGATTTTTTTATAAATATTCATTTGTGACATCTTATAATCCTTTAGCTAAAATTAACCTTTAATTTGTTCGAAGATGAGTTTGGGTACAGGTTTTTTGGCAGGTGAGATCTCGATCGCTTGGCTGAGTTGGTCAAGAATCGGGTCGAGATTTGTGTTTTCTCTCGCATAGAGGGTAACCAGAGGTTCTCCTGCTTTGATTCTGCTTCCAAGTTTATGGTGAAAGGCTAGGCCTACACCTGGATCAATCGAGTCAGAAGCGATTTTTCGACCGCCCCCGAGTTCAATGAGGATTCGCCCGATGGACTCAGTTTGCATCTTGACGATGTAGCCGGATTTTTTTGAAGTCCAAATCTTCTTTTGCGGCGCAAGCGGGATGTTGGCAGGATCTTGAATGGCCTCCAAGTTCCCTCCTTGGGCGCGGACTAAGTTTTCAAAAACTCTCCAGGCACTCCCGTCAGCTAGTCGGCTATGGGCAAGTTTGCGGCCTTCGGTGAGGTTTTTGGTGATTTTTCCAACTTCCAGCATCTGGGCGCAAAGTTGAATTGTGAGTTCTTTGAGGTCTGCGGAGCAGAGTTCGCTTTGCTTCTGGTTTCTTAAGATCTCAATGGATTCCTTAACTTCAATTGCATTTCCAGCAGCGTAGCCCAGTGGCTGATTCATATTGGTCAGAAGGGCTCGAGCAGGGAGTCCCATGATTTTTGCAACGTGAATCAGTGTCTTAGCCAAGCTCTTCGCTTGCTTGCGGCTTTTCATGAATGCTCCATTGCCGACTTTTACGTCGAGAACGAGAGCTTGTGAGCCTTCTGCAATTTTTTTAGAAAGAATTGAGGCAGCAATCAGCGGAATGCATTCGACTGTCGCTGTGACGTCTCGAAGTGCATAAAGTTTTTTGTCTGCGGGGCAGATTTTACTGGTCTGACTAGTCATGGCGCAGCCCACGCTAGATAAAGTTTGAATAAACTTTTCTTGGCTCAGTTGAATATTGAATCCAGGAATCGATTCAAGCTTATCGACGGTGCCGCCGCTATGGCCAAGGCCCCGGCCCGACATCATGGGTACCTTAAGGCCGCATGCTGCTGCAAGAGGAGCCAAAATCAGGGACACCTTGTCTCCGACTCCGCCTGTTGAGTGTTTATCGACTTTGATGCCAGTGACTTCGGACAGGTCATAGCGTTCGCCACTAAGAAGCATCGCTTCGGTGAGGGCGACGGTCTCCTTGAGCGTCATTCCGCGAAAATACACGGCCATTAAAAAGGCGGTAGCCTGGTAGTCAGCAACTCGTCCATCCGTGACTCCTTGGATGAAGTCTGTAATTTCAGCATGACTGAGTTCTTTGCCGTCACGCTTTTTTTGAATGATCCAGGCAGGCGAACTCACGATGGGGTGCCCGCGGGATCGATCATGCCGAGAAAGGAGGTTCCAGCTAGGTGGGGCTTTTTAGGGATAGTTCCTAGGAGAGCGTGAACAATGGTTGCACCTATGTCGCCAAAGCTCGTTCGAACGCCTAGGTCAATTGGGGTTGCTCCTTCTTGATTTGTTCGGGTTGTGTAAGCCAGAAGGGGAATGTATTCGCGAGTGTGGTCGGTCCCAGGATAGGTAGGGTCGTTTCCATGGTCAGAAGCGATGATGACTAGATCGTCGGAGCCTAGGGCGGATTGAATCGCAGGAATGGCTTGATCGAATTCCTCGAGTGCGTAGCCGAATCCCAGAACATCTCTTCGGTGGCCATAGAGCATATCGAAATCAATGAGGTTGCAGAAGATGAGACCGCTCGGGACTGATTTGATTTGCTCAATCAGGACCCGGATGCCGTCAGCATTTCCTTTGGTGTCAATGTTGTTTTGAATTCCCTGCGCAGCGTAAATATTTGAGATTTTTCCAACACCCAATGTTGGGATCCCAGCCTGAACCAAAACATCAAGGTAGGTTTCCGCAAAAGGGGGTTGTGCGTAGTCCTTGCGATTGTAGGTTCGCTGAAAGGGTTTGCCTTGTTCTGGATTTCCGATAAACGGGCGTGCAATGACTCTCCCAATCTGGAGTTCGTCACAGATTTTTCGGGCGGATTTGCAGATGGTGTAGAGTCTCTCGAGTCCAAAGAATTCCTCGTGAGCAGCGACCTGCCAAACACTATCTGCGCTAGTATAAAGGATGGGTTTACCTGTTTTTAGGTGTTCGGCCCCGAATTGCTCGATGATCGTTGTGCCGCTGGCTGCACAATTTCCGAGGACTCCTGGGAGATTGTTTTCCTGGATCCAGCGGTCTAAGATTTCTTTGGAAAATCCAGTGGGAAAGGTGACAAATGGTTTTTTCAGCACCAAGCCAGCCATTTCCCAGTGGCCTGAGGTGGTATCTTTTCCTGCGGAAAGTTCACAGGCCTTTCCGAAAGCAGAGGTTCTGGCGCCGGAGTGAGAGGGTGGTACTCCTTCGATTGAAGTGATATTTCCAATGCCCCAGTTTTGAAGGTGAGGAAGTTGCAACGGGCATCCAGTTTTTTTCTGGAATTCTCGGCCCAGGTTACCGAGGGTGTTTGAGCCTAAATCGCCATAGTTTGCTGAGTCTGGCAGTTCGCCTGCGCCAACTCCGTCCAGAACAATCCAAATGACTCGCTTAAAAGATCCCTTCATCATACTTCCTATCATTTTACTATTCTCTTCTTTCTGAGGCTCTACATCTAGTAAGAGGTCGGAGACGCGGTGGAGGTGTTTTGCGCAACAATGGCCACGCTGGCTGAGGCACCAAGTCGGGTGGCGCCGGCAGCGATCATCTTGAGCGCGTCTTCTCGGGTTCGAATTCCGCCTGATGCTTTGATTCCCATTTCGGGGCCTACGATTTTTCTCATCAGCTCTAAGTCACTGACTGTTGCGCCGCCTGAACTAAATCCGGTTGAGGTTTTCACGAAAGCGGCCCCTGCTGCTTTGGCAAGCGCGCAGCCGATGATCTTTTGCTCCTCGGTGAGTGTACTTGTTTCTAAGATTACTTTAACGGGAAGGGGTTTGGCAGCTTCGACGACTGCGCAGATATCTTCGAGAACCAATGAGTAGTCGTGACCCTTGAGAGCGCCTAGCTGAATGACCATGTCAATTTCCTGGGCACCTGCTTGAATCGCTTCTTTCGTCTCATAGGCTTTGGCTGCGGGCGCGCTAGCTCCCAGGGGAAAGCCGACCACTGCAATGGGTAATACTGGAGTTTCATGAAGGAGCTTAGCTACAGTGCCTACCCAAACCGAATTAACGCAAACTGTTGCAAATCGATATTTCCTAGCTTCCTCGCAGAGTGCTTTGATTTCGATCAGGGTCGCATCCGGCTTGAGCAGCGTATGGTCGATCAATCGGGCGAGTTTTTCGTCAAATTGGGGAGCGGCAGCGACAGGAGCAGTGGCAGAAGTGGCCATGGATCAGATCCCTCAAGTCTACAGGGTAATAGGGTTATTTGGTCAGTCTTAACACGGTAGCCTTCCTACTTTTTACTTGAAGTGTCAAGATGGATTCGCTAGGGTTAGGGACAAAGTCAAGCCCGGCGTAGTTGCTGAGGTGAGAATCAGGTAGGATGGAGATAACACCTCCCTTCTGAACTCGGTAAGTCGGTGATTTAAGTAGGGGGTTTAACCCCGAGTTGTTGAAGAATCACCACCTCTTGCTCAGGAAGTTGAACAGGAGCATATTTTTTTAAGTTCTTGTATTTGCGAAGTATTAACGCACCAAGACCCGGGAGATTAAATTTTTGGAAACCCGTGGCGTCAGAGCCATCGTGAAAAAGGTTTAGGAGCATTCGGTTGCCCTTGAAAAGTCACTCATTGAAGATTCAGATTTATTTTAATGTGTCGCAAAAAGTCTGTCCATTTCAGGACAGACAACCTTCCACGTTGCCTTTTGCTTGCTAATAGGTTTCCCTAGCTAGGTAAACTCGGTTTACCTTTTTGTTTGGGAGAGTCCATGTCGAATGAATTAATTATTAATGCATCATTGCCCGAGACCCGCATTGCCCTGATGGAGAACGGGGAAATTCAAGAATTATTGATCGAAAGAGCGTCAGGAAAAGGAATCGTAGGAAATATTTATAAAGGCCGAGTGACCCGTGTTCTTCCTGGAATGCAGGCTGCTTTTGTTGATATCGGGCTTGAAAAAGCCGCGTTTCTATACGTGGATGACGTCTATGTCCACTCCGAGATTTGGGAAGAAGAAGAAGAAGAGCCTAAAAAGCCGGCGCAAGTCATTCAACAAGCGTTAAGTCAAGGTCTGCAAGAATCCCAGCCACAAGAAGGAGACGCTCAGTCCAGTGCTGGATTGCATGGAAGCGAATCACAAGCTGTTGCACCTGCTGAGCAAGAGATGGAGAGCGAAGAGACCCAATTCGCCGATGAGCCCGATACTTTTGATGAAGAGGAATTAGCCGGCGGAGAATTAGATCCAGAAGATGAAGATGATTCTGAAGGTTCGGGAAATCCAGTGAAAATGGATACTGACCCAAGAGATTCTGGTCAATCGGATAATTCAGACGCCAAAGGTGTTGACGGAGAAGGTGAAGGCTTTGGGGGTGGAGATGATGACTCCCAAGGCGATGTTCCCGAAGGAACCTTGGCTCCAAATTCTTCTGCTGAAGGTGGAGAAGAGGGCTCGGACGGGAAGTCAGACGGTAGCGCGTCCTCTAAGGACCCTTCTCGTAAAAGACACCGCCGAGGCCGTAGAGGGGGGCGCTTTAGGAAAAAAGGGTCTGCCCAGGATCAGGTGGCCGCAGTTCAAGCAAATCAAGAGAGCTACCCAGAAAACTATCATGAGCAAGTGGCTGACCCAGGTAACCCCACCTCTGATCGCTCAGGGATTGATTCCGAAGCAGTTACGACCGAAGGCGCTCAACAGGAACCTGAAGCCGGAAGACCCGAAGATCTTTCTCAGTCTGCTTCTGGGGATCGCCGTGTGATTAGCCCGGTAGCAGACCGAGCAGATTTTCGCGCCCCACGCGCTAGAGATCGAAGAATTCGCCAGAAGACGACTGCTCGTCCTGTGCGCAGTCAGGTAAATATCCAAGACCTTTTAAAAGAAGGACAAGAAGTTCTTGTTCAGGTTGCAAAAGATCCGATTGCTACCAAAGGCGCCCGATTGACCTGCCACATCAGCTTGCCAGGTCGACATTTGGTTTGCATGCCGACCATCGATCACGTAGGCGTATCTCGTCGGATCGAACGAGATGACGAGCGACGACGACTCCGAGAATATGTCGAGCGCAATCGTCCTAGGAACTTAGGGTTTATTGTTCGGACTGCTAGCGGAAAGCAGCAGTCTGAAAAACGAATTAAGCAGGATATTGATTACCTCACCCGCCTTTGGACTGAGATTCGTGAGAAAGCAGCGACCCTGACCGCCCCGGCCTTGGTGTATGAAGATTTAAACTCTGTTTTGAGAGCGGTTCGTGATTGGGTGACCGAGGAAATTGACAAGGTCATCGTGGACTCTCGTTATCATTACAATGAAGTTTTGCGATTCGTTTCGCATTTCATGCCATCTTTAAAAAGCAAGATTGAGCTCTACCACGGCGATATCCCGATTTTTGATGCCTATGGGATTTCTACAGAGCTTTCACGAGCACTTGAGAGAAAAGTTTGGCTTAAGTCGGGTGGCTATATCGTGATCGATCAAGCTGAAGCTTTGGTTGCAATCGATGTCAATACCGGGCGTTATGTTGGTAAGAAAAACCTCGAAGATACAATTCTAAAAACCAATCTAGAGGCGGTTCAAGAAATCGCTTATCAGCTTCGCCTGAGAAACTGTGGCGGTATCATCATTCTCGATCTGATCGACATGGAAAAGGATGAGAACAAGCAGCGTGTCTATCGTGCTCTCGAAGAGGCTTTGATGCGTGATCGTGCGCGGCCTTCCATTCTCAAGATCTCTGAACTGGGATTGATTGAGATGACGCGTAAACGGACGCGTGACACCATTGTTCGCACGCTTTGTGAGGCTTGCACTCATTGCGAAGGCAAGGGCTTCATTAAAGGTAAAGTGACTGTTGCGTACGAAGCGATGCGAGAAGTTGAGCGAGTTGGCATCGAGCGAGACGTCAGCAAGATTCTTGTTCAAGCTCATTCCGATGTGATTGATATCCTTGCTATCGACGAGCGCGAAACTTTGGATCAATTGGAGCGTCGTTATCGTAAGCAGATTTACTTGCAGGCCGTGACTGATTTCCATCCGGAGCAATTTGAAGTCACCGCTGACAAGGTGGAGCGAGCCGATCGCTCTCAGTCTCAAGAAACCGGTGCTGAACGACCCCGTGGCAGAAATGCCGATCGAGGTCGTGAGCGAGGAAGAGATCGAGAGAAGGAACGTGAGTCTGGCCGTCATTCAGGTCATTCACAATCCCCTGCGGCGTCTGCGCCTCCAATTCCTTTGCCTCTGCCGGTCCCAATTCCGGTGCCCGTAGCGCCAGCTCAGTCTGGGGCTCCGGTCTCTAGTGGTGAAGGACAAGGCATCGCTTCAGCTCCTGCTCAAAGCTCACAAGATGAGTTTTTTGACGAAGAAGATCGCTTGGCATTCTTGAGAGCTCAAGCTGCTCAAGACGCAGCGCTTGCTCGGTTGGGCAATGGGAGCGGGCATGCCCCTGCTGCTCGTCCCCAAGGCGATCACGCCAATCGGGGCGATCGAGGTGGGGTTGGGCGCCGAAATAATCGCGGAAGAAGAGGCGGAAAATTCAAGCGCAGTGGCGAGCGAGGGCGTGAGCGCAGTGGGCCTAAAGTTCAGGGAAATCAGCCAGCGGGTGGTACCTGGAGTGAAGGGTCCAAAGATGAATCTCGCTCAGGGTCCTCAGGTGGTTCGGGCGAGAACACCGGCGGTGATACCGGCGGAGACCACTCACAGCCGCCAGTTTAGCAAGTAGAGGGAATCCTGGTCCTTGAGAGCTGGCTAAGCGTCAGCTGAGAGTGAGCTGGGATTTTACCTCTGCATTGAGTTCGTAAGCCCCGGTGTTCAGGCCGGGGCTGTTTTTAGGAGTTTTCATGCAGTACTCATCCCCAATTAGTACGTTTCGTTTTGTAATCGGATTGCCCTCTCGTCTTTCGTTACCCGCGCAATCGGGCGGAATGATCGAGATTGATCGAGAAACTTTTTATACTTGGATCTGGGAACAGTTTGGTGAGCAAGGACTTTTGGGGGTTCATGAAGGAACACTCCTTTCCGAAGAAGCTGCTGAGCAAGGATTAGAGACTGAGTCTTGGACCGTCGATGCGGGTGAAGCTCCGCGTGAGCGCGATTGGGTCAGTAGACAGGCTGAAGTGAGTACTGAGCTTTACTTCTCAACTTCAAAATTTGCATCCGATGCGGTGGAGATCTTATCTGAAGTTCCTGGTGTGACGGTGAGCGCCGTAGAAGAGCAAGCGCCCCGTGATTGGGATGCCGAATGGAAAGCCTCTTTTCTGAATGCGGGAGCTGGAGTTGAAATTCCACCCTTCTGGCGGGTTGTTCCGCCGTGGGTAGATGCTAAGCCCGGCTTTATTAAAATTAACCCCGGTGCGGGGTTTGGTACTGGAACTCACGAAGCCACTCAGCTCTGTCTGCAGGCGATCGGTGAGGTGGCTCAGAAATATCAAGGTTCATCTCTCGAGGGCGGACAGTTTGCTGCCTCCGCGCTCAAGGGTGTGAAGGCTCTCGATTTCGGAAGTGGTTCAGGCATCCTAGCGATCGGACTCGCTAAACTGGGTGCTCAAGTTAATGCGGTGGAGATTGACCCACTAGCCATTGATAATGCCGCTGAGAACGCAGCCATTAACCAGGTCCAGGACGAGATTCAACTTTCGCGAGAAGTACCTGAATCTCCTGCTCAATATCAGATTGTCGTGGCTAATATCCTTCGACCCGTTCTGATTCAGTGTGCTGATCTGCTGGTAGATCGACTCGCTCCAGGGGGCGCCTTAATTCTTTCTGGTCTCATCGATACTGATGTGCAGTCGATTCGCGAAAAGTATACACCTCTCTTGGGTGGTGTTGCCCCTCAAGTTACTGAGAGAGGTGAGTGGCGTGCCGTGGTTTACACTCGGAATAATTCCGCTCAATAAAAAAAATTCATGTCCTAGAATTTGCATTTCCCGCGTGGTTCAGGTTATTCTCCGAGGCATTAATAAAGGGTGGAGTCTTTCTTGGTCGCAACTTTAAGGCACCGTCCCATTGTTGCACTCTAAAGTCAGCGAGGAAATTCTCATGGAGCACAAGGGGTTTAAATCAAGTTTGGCTCTGGATGTACTAGGTAGCCTGAATGCGGTGATCTTAGATCAGCATCTTGTTTACTCCTCTGGACGGCATGGGACCTCTTATATTAACAAGGATGCCATCTATCCACACACTGATTTGACCTCCGAGCTTTGTCGGCAAATTGCAGAACACTTTTTGGATTCGAACGTCGACTGTGTGATTGCTCCCGCATTGGGAGGCGTCATTCTGTCGCAGTGGACTGCTCATCATCTGAGTCGTCTGACAAAGCGGACTGTGCTCGCACTCTACGCTGAGAAGGTCGAAGGTGGAGGGGCTTTTGTGATTAAGCGCGGCTATGACTTATTGGCGCGCTCCAAGCGGGTTCTTGTGGTCGAAGATGTCTTGACCACTGGAGGTTCTGTTCGAAAGGTTGTGGAGGCCTTGAGGCAGTTGCCGGCGGAAGTTGTGGGTGTAGGAGCTCTTTGCAATCGAGGGCAGTTGACTCCACAAAGTCTCGGCGGGGTTCCAGATCTTTTGAGTTTGATCGACTTGAATCTTGATAGCTGGGACGCATTGGACTGTCCACTTTGCAAGCAGGGTGTGCCTATTAATCCGAACGTAGGTAACGGACGAGAATTTCTTCTGTCTCAAGCAAACTAAAGAATCAGGATTCCTGGGTTGAGCTGCCGTAGGCTCGCTTTGTGTTGGACGTGGAGGTGGTCTTTTTAGGGCTGTAGGTCCTATGCGATTGCCTGTGGGAGTGTTTTGGTCTAGGTTGTGCCAGCATGAGTTTAGATCAAGACACGAAACGTCGACTCAAGGTTCAGGTCTGGGTTTACTGGATTTCCTCGGGCTTTGGTATGAGCCTCTCTCAAGAGGTAAAGATTCTTCTCCTCAAAACAAAACCCGAGCGAGGCAGCCTCTGGCAGCCAGTGACCGGTGGAGTAGATGCGGGCGAAGAAATTGAATCTGCCGCTCGACGTGAGGCCTGGGAGGAAACCGGTCTCTCATTTAGACATCCCCTTTGCGAGCTAAGTAAGCCTTTTGAGTTTGAAAGCCGCTTCGGGCCTGCAGTTGAGTACCCCTATGCATTTGAGGTGAATGAGCCAAGTGATCAGCCTCCTCAGGTTCGTCTCGACTCTCGGGAGCACGATCAATATGTTTGGCTCTCGCCGAAAGAGGCACAAGAGAAAATTCAGTTTCCTGCTCAAGTCGAAGTTCTTCAATGTCTGATCGATCGAATAAATCAAAAAAATAAGGAGAATTGAAATGACACAAATCACAGAAGAGAATTTAGGGTTAGGAAAAGGCCTTTATGCAGTTTTTGAGACATCTATTGGCGATTTGACCTGCCAACTGGAAGAAGAGAAGGCGCCAGAAACTGTGAAAAATTTTGTGGGCCTAGCCACTGGGGAAAAGGAATATACAGATCCTCGCACGGGTAAAAAGTCAAATGAACCGTTTTTTGATGGCACCATTTTTCACAGAATTATTAAAAATTTTATGATTCAAGGTGGAGATCGCCTGGGTCAAGGAACGGGTGGACCTGGGTATCGTTTTAAGGATGAGTTTCATCCATCCTTGAAGCACACGGGGCCTGGGATTTTGTCGATGGCCAATGCTGGTCCTAATACCAACGGTAGTCAGTTCTTCATTACTCTCGTGCCCACCCCATGGCTGGATGGTAAGCATGCAGTTTTCGGAAAACTCGTTCGTGGCGAAGACGTGCTGAAGAGCCTTGGCAACGTTGCAACCGGGCCAATGGATCGTCCTCGTGAAGAACTAAAGCTCGTTCGCGTGAAAATTGTTCGCGAAGTTTGATCATTTTTTTGAAAAGGCCCGTTGACAGGGGCACCGCTTTTGGACATCATCACAGCCATGTCAGGTTTCACTTGTCGCTGGGGAGCCCTCTAGAATAGCCGAAGGGGGGGAGGCCCAGATAAGGGTAAGCCAACATTATTATAAAACTGTTTTTAAGGAGACAGACTCAAATGAATAAAGCTCAATTAATCGAAGCAGTCGTAAAGACCACCAAGCTCACCAAAGTCGACGCTGAAAACGTGTTGAACACTGCTTTGGATGCGATTAAAAAGAGTGTGAAAAAGGGCGAAGATGTGACCCTGATTGGTTTCGGTACTTTCACCAAAACCAAGCGTAAAGCTCGCATTGGAAGAAACCCTCAGACTGGTAAAGAAATCAAAATCCCAGCGATGACTGTCCCAAAATTCCGCCCAGGCCGTGAATTCAAAGACACCGTCAAGTAAGATTTTATTTAATATTTAATTAAATAGATAAAGCCCATGGTCAAAAGCCGTGGGCTTTTTTTATTTTTAATGTTCTATTTGAATGATTTAATCGATTTTCCCTCCTGCTTATTTGTTATTTTCAAGCATAATTCTGTCGATTTTTTGGTCAGTTGTTAGGTCCTTAATCATCGTGACAATGCGGTGATTTTTGAAAGACTTAAGTTCTTTTTATTTAATTATAATAATTATAAGTACTTACGTTTTTTGCATTGATTATTTTTTCTTTGGTTTTCTGGTATCGGGTTTGCAATAGGTCTGTCTCGACACATGGTGTCAGTAGTTAGTTGTTGTTGTGCTGTGGTTGTTAAAGTTGTTGAGGAAGTTGTTATGAAAAAAGTACTGTTGTTTGTTGTAGCGTTGTTCTCTATTTCGCAAGGTGCATTGGCAGGAGGTCAATCACTGGTTCCATCTACTGGAGAAGTAGATACTTGGAGAAATGGGGCTATTTCTGGTTCTGCTACGCGATGTGACGAAGTTGGGGCAAAGGTCTTGGCCGCTGAGAAAAATGCGGCTCAAGTCGCTCCTCAGTCGTCCGTTCGTGGTTCTTCAAGCTCGTCGGCCCGCTAGTCTTTGTCAGTATCTGAAGAGCTAAGCTCACGGATGAGCGTTTTCAGTCGTTGTCGCTCTGAGGGCAGAGATTCTTCAATCGGGGTTTTTGCTTGAGATAGAGAAGGTATCTCAAGTCTGTTTTGGAATCCCTTTCGTGCGTCTCGTGTGAGGCTTTTTACCCACTGTTGTGCATCCGTTATGAAGTTGCTTTTTTCTATTGGAGCCATCGTTAATCTAACGATCTCTGAAAAGCTCCTTCCGTTCCATTGGGCCCAGTTGCCGAGGGTCAAAATGATGAACGAAATTAAGCTCCACTTAACGATGAATTTAATTAGGCTAAGCATTTCCAGTTTCTCTCTGGGAACTTAGGGTGATTAAAACTTGAAAAGCAATGGTCTCGTGGTCGACTACGTGATGATATTCGTACAGTCGTGCAAAGTCTATTGGCTGGGGTGCCTTGCTAATGTCCTTTGGCTGAATACAAACTGGAGGGGTAATCATCCAATCTGTCTTGGAGTTCTGTTCTAGGGCTGAAGCCATGCGGGCAGCGATAATGTTACCCACCTCTGAGTAGATCGATAAATCTAGGGTTGGGTCGAGAAGCAAAGTTACGAAAAGCTTAGTATCCCCTTCAATTGTGTAAAGAATTTGGGTCTTGCCTGTCTGGTCTGTTGATTTGCCCGCTGATTGTTGGAGAACGACCTGGCCAAGTGAATAAAAATTAAAGCTCTGAGGAAGAATTTTATCGAACTCGTTCGTGCGGAGCAGGATCGAGTCATTTAGGGGAAGTAGAGCTGAGTTGCTCAGAGACGACTGCACGATAGGTTTGTTTTTGTTATTCATAAACTCCTAAGAACTCCGTGGTTTGGAGTTGAGCAGATGGTCGCCGAACAAGATTCGCTCAGCAGTTCTGAGAACATCTTGAGCAGCAAAAGGTTTTAAAACGTAATCGCGGACTCCTGCATTAATTGCTTCCATGACTAGGTTTTCTTGACTCATAGCGGTGATCATCATGAGTTTAGCGTGTGGCTCGCTTTTGATGATTTGACGCGCGGCCTCAATTCCGCTCATCTTTGGCATGACTAAATCTAGGGTGACTAAATCCGGCTTGAGCTTATTGAAAAGATCTATAGCTTCTTTACCGTCCGCGGCTTCACCAATGACCTCATAATGCGCTTCGGTAAAGATCTCAGTTAGGGTTTTTCTTACGAAAGCAATATCGTCCACTACCAGGATCGTCTTGGTCATATCTCCTATTGTACAAACGATTTTCTAAAAGACTAATGGAATTTAGACCTTTGACCTACGACCTGGATATCTCCCTTATCCTCTCGACGAGGACGAGCTCAATGTGTCGTTCGGTGGCTCTCTGAATGGTGAACTTGTAAGAGCCTGTGGGCGTATCAAAAAAAAGCTCATCCCTTGGTTCTGGGATTCTCCCAAACTGTTGGAGCAAGAATCCACTGAGAGTTTCATAATTGCCTTCAGGGAGATCAACTTTTAGGGTCTCGTTGATTTGCTGAATTTCCATTTTGGCTTGTACACTCCAGCTTTGTTCTGAAAGTTCCTTGTAGGAAAGGGACTCGAAATCAAATTCGTCGCTAATCTCACCGACGATTTCCTCGACGATATCTTCGAATGTTAGAATTCCAACTGCGCCTCCATGTTCATCGACGACGACGACCATTTCGCTATCTTCAGATCTCATGTCACTCAGTAGGTCTTCTAGTGATTGGGTCTCGGCTGCATAATGGGCAGGAGAAATATAGAGTTTGATCGATTCACTGAGGTCGCTGGTCCCAAGAAGGTCGGAGTTTTCAAGAATACCTATGATGTTGTCAATTCTATTGGAATAAACAGGCATTCGAGAGTGACGGTGTTTTTCGAAACTGATCAAGGCGTCCTGGATGTTGGCTTGATCCGAAATGGCATCCACTTGAACGAGGGGAAGAAGTGCATTTTTAGCTTCCGTGTCTTTAAAGTCGAAAATACGCTTGATCATTGTTTTTTCGACTGACTTGATTTCACTTTCGTTCGGACTGTAAGAAAGTAAAGCCCTGATGCTGTCTCGTGTCGTTTTCTGTTTTCCTGCGAGAACTTCTTCAAGTGGGCCAATGAGCTTGGATAGTCGGGTCGTGTAGTAGGCGATGAGCTTGGTCAGAGGAAATAAGAGCCAATAGGTCCATGAGACTGGATAGGCAACCCAAGGCGCGATCCTCTTTGAGTTGCGTTGATAGAGAGTTTTTGGAATTAACTCTCCAAATAAGACCACCCACGGCGACGTGAGAAGAACTGCAAAAAGATTAGGGTAAGTAACCTGTCTATCTAGTAGAAAAATAGATACTAATGTTGAAATTGTGATGACGCAAAGACTCGTGACTAAGAGAGTGGTGGAAAATACTCTCTCTGGGCGACTTGCAAGTGATAGGGCGAGTTCTGCTCCACGATCACCCAATTTGCTTTGCTTCTTGAGATTAACTTTGTCTGCTGAGAGAAGCGCAATCTCAGATCCTGAAAAAAAACCCTCGATGAGCAAAAGGGGTAGAACCATTAAAAACAACTGAAGAGGGGTTAAATTCATATTTCATTCCTCGTGTTTTTTCCTGTCTTTCGGTTCTTATAGGGGTAGTCTAATTTGGTGTCTTTGCTGGCTGGCCGAAATGAGTCCGCCGCAAACAGATCTTCAAAAACTGCGTCGAGCAGATCGCTCATAGTGACGACGCCAATGACGTCACCTTCTGACTCCTTGACTAGCGCCATGTGGATCTTTTGCCTTTTAAACTTTCTAAATAGCGCATTCAACCTTAGGCTGGGACGCACAAAAAAAGGTCTTCGCATCAAGTCAGCAACAGTTTTTACTGAGAGGCTGGGGTCAAGTTTTGCTCTGAGTAAATCTTTGGAGTAAAGAATTCCTACAATTTCTTTTCTGTCTCCGCTCACTACGGGTATTCGTGAGTATTTACGATCACGAAATGCAGCGAGAGCTTCTTGAAATGATGCATGAGCAGGAATAGTTAAGACTTGAGAGAGGGGCGTTGTTACCTCTGAAACGGGTGTATCGTCAAGTTCGAACACATTTTTGATTAAATCAAACTCGCTCTGGCCGATAGCCCCCTCTTTGTGGCCTTCTTCGACCATGAGGAGAAAGTCGGACTCCTTCAGAATGAGATCTTTTTCTGGATTGCTATGGTTTCCCTTTCTAGTTTTTATGAGTGAGCCTGATAGAACTCTTAAGATCAACTGAACGAACCCTCGAACCGGTCTGAAGGCTTCGTAAAGAAAGTTGAGTGGGACGACGGTTAATATCGCTATATATCGATTCAGTCGTGCGGCAATGACCTTGGGTGTGATCTCACATAAGACCAGAATAATGGGCGAACTGATGAGGATTCCTAGGAGGGTTTTCACCCCCCACGAAGGAAGGCGACCTGCCAAAAATGGGCGCAAGATCTCAGTCTGAAACACGGCCTCCGTGATCATGGAGGAAAGAGCGATATTAATGATTTCATTGATAATGAGAATTGTGATCAGGAGACCAGTCGGGTCAGCTAAGAGCTTCTTTATAGTTCGATGGGTATTCCTGAATTCGTCTTTGATCGATTTTACTTGGAATCGTGAAAGGCTGAATAGAGCGATTTCCGATGCGGACAGATAAGCAGAAAATGCTACTAGGAGGAGGCAAACGAGCAGCTCAAGCGAGTTCATACCTTGGTCTTCGCACGATTAGCTCGAGTCATCAAGTAGAGAGGGCTGAACCTAAAGGTTCAGCCCTCATTTATTTTGGATAGTTCAAGCAGCTCGATCAAATCCTGGGCGATGCGCAATCGCCTTTTTTCTCGCTGCTTTGGATTTGTCTTCCCGTGACGGATTGGTCGATCCTTTGATCTTGAGCTTTGGAAGGCGAGCGGTCAGGACGACATTGAGGACATCGTCAATCGTTTTCGCCGTTATAAAGGTCAATTGATCTCGGAATTCTTCTGGGATTTCTTCGAGGTCTTTTTTATTCTTCTCTGGAATTACGATAGTCGTGATTCCATGTCTCATCGCTGCCAAGGCCTTTTCTTTGAGTCCGCCGATCGGTAAAACTCTACCTGTAAGGGTGATTTCGCCGGTCATTGCGACGTCTCTTCGAAGTGGAATCCCTGTCAGTCGGGAAATCATAGCCGAAGCCATGGTGATCCCTGCTGAGGGTCCGTCCTTAGGGATTGCTCCCGCGGGAAAGTGAATGTGCATGTCGATGTTAGAGAAGATATCTTCGTTGATCTCAAAATCCTTAGCCCGAGAGCGAATGAGTCCTAGAGCAGCCTGCCCGGATTCCTTCATGACTTCTCCGAGCTGGCCCGTGAGGGTTACTCCGCCTTTTCCCTTCATGGTCGTCACTTCGACGTAGAGGATCTCTCCACCCACTGAGGTCCAGGCAAGGCCAGTTGCAATCCCGATTTCATCCTTCTCTTGCTCGTCTTCACGAGTGTGAGGTGCCGGGCCGAGGAACTTGAAAATCTGCTCTGGCGTGATGATCGTTTTTTCGGTCTTACCTTCAGCAACCCATCTTGCCGTTTTTCTGCAAACGGTTCCCATGCAGCGTTCTAGATTTCTGAGCCCTGCTTCTCGAGTGTATTGGGAGACAACGGTTTTGACAGCATCGTCCTCAATTTGGATTTGGTTCGGCGTGATGCCATTCTCGTGGATTTGTTTTGGAATGATGTATTTCTTCGAGATGAAGAATTTTTCTTCCTCTGTGTATCCAGAGAGCTGGATGACCTCCATCCGATCTCTGAGGGCGGACGGAATAGTGTCGAGCACATTACAGGTTGCAATAAACATCACATTAGACAAATCGAACGGAACATTTAAGTAGTGATCTCGGAAGGAGTTGTTCTGCTCGGGGTCCAATACCTCGAGTAGTGCTGCTGAAGGGTCACCTCTGAAATCACTCCCTAGTTTGTCGATCTCGTCGAGAACAAAAACTGGGTTGTTGCTTGAGGCTTGCTTGAGGCCTTGGATAATTCGACCTGGCAATGCGCCCACATAGGTTCTCCGATGTCCACGAATCTCGGCCTCGTCTTTTACTCCGCCAAGGGAGATGCGAACAAATTCTCGGCCCAGTGCTCGAGCAATCGATTTTCCTAAAGACGTCTTTCCGACCCCTGGAGGGCCCGAAAAGCAAAGGAGAGGGCCCTTCATCTTGTCTTTGAGTTTTCTTACGGCGAGGTATTCAATAATCCTCTCTTTAATTTTTGAGAGATTGTAGTGGTCCTCGTCCAGAATTGCTTTTGCTCGTTTCAAGTCAAGATTGTCATGGGTTTGCTTACTCCATGGGGTTTCGATTAACCAATCGATGTAGGTTCGGAGCATTGACGCCTCTGATGCATCGGGATGCATTCTCTCAAGTCGTCCTAACTGCTTAAGGGATTCTTGTTCGACTTCCTGAGGCATTTTACAGTTCAGGATTTTTTCCCTTAATTCACCGATTTCCTCGCCCTTGATATCTGTGTCGCCCAGTTCAGTTTTGATGGCTCGGATTTGTTCTCTGAGGAAGTATTCCTTTTGAGACTTAGTCATCTCATCCTTCGCTTGAGATCGAATCTTGGCTTGGATTGAGAGAACCTCGATTTCCTTCGTTAGAATCTCATGGACTTTTTTCAATCGAAGGGTGGCATCCGTGGTTTCTAAAATTGCTTGGGCATCACTGACCTTGAGGCCAAGGTTGGATGCTACCAGATCTGCAAGTCGACCTGGATCGGTAATGTCGTCTAAAACCATCAAGATATCAGGGGTTAAAACCTTGCCGAGAGAAATGACTCGTTCGAGTTGTTCTCGGACATTTCGCATCATTGCCTCGACTTCAGCGATATCGCCGAAGTTCGTTTCACTGATCTTGTTGATCTTGACCTCAAAGAAAGGTTGAGTTTGCGTAAAATTCTGGATGTTCGCCTTGCAGAGGCCTTGTGTCAAAATTTTGATACGTCCATCCGGGAGCTTTCGCATACGCATGATCATAGCGACCGTGCCGGTGCGATAGATAGCGTCTGGAGCTGGATGTTCGTCTGTGATTTCCTTTTGAGATGATAAAAGGATTAATCGGTCAGGTCGAGCTAGGCTTTCTTCGACACTTCGGATCGAAGAATCCCTTCCGACGAACAGGGGAATAATCATATACGGGAAAACTACAATGTCCCTTACGGGCAACATAGGAAGAGTTTCTGGGATCTCCACCTGTTCACCGTCATAGTTTGTTACCATCTTGCCTCCTAATTGTTGCCCAAAACCAATTTCAATTCCTGTTTAATGGTTCGGTCAAATGGAGGGGGGTCTTTAGATAAAACTTTTTAAAGACCCTTCAAGAAGTTATGACATTAAGCGTAAATTTTCTCTCGGTGCTCCTGGCGCTCTTTGCAGGAAATGCAAAGAGTAGAAACTGGGCGAGCTTCGAGGCGTCGTGGCTCGATGGGTTCTTCGCAGTCTTCACAAACACCAAAAGTCCCTTCGTCCATCCGTGCAAGGGCTTCGTCGATCTTGCTGAGGAGTTGCCTCTCTCGATCGCGAAGCTTAAAGACTAGGTTTTGGCTGATTTCGCTAGCCGCTAAATCCGTTTCATCTGGTAAATCATCAGGAGACAAAGCAAGTTCGTTTTTAAGAGCATTTTTCGAATTGTTTAAAATTCGTTGCTTTTCTTCCTGAAGTAGCTTTTTGTATTTTGCTACAAGTTTCGCGTCCATTTTTTCTCCCCCCGTTTAAGAGTGATCCCCTCACTCAGAATCCGTTTTATTTTAACCTGATCCTACAGTTTGACAACGGGTTTTATTCGGAATCGAAAGAAATATCAACTGAAAGAATTGTCACTCAATGCGAACAATCACTTAGGCAGCTGCGACAGTTGAAGTGGGGCTTGAGTAAGCTGTTATTTTCCGGTAGGCCAGGGGGATGAGTGCGAAAAACGAAATCAAATCGGTTTCAGACATGGGAGTTCTAATTTTGGCTGCGGGAATGGGCAAGCGGATGCGTTCGAGTTTGCCCAAAGTTCTGCATGATTTAGCGGGAAAACCGCTCCTTTTTCATGTTCTCAATCAAGTTCGAAGTGTTTGTCCCCGTGCCTCCGTTGGTCTTGTTGTGGGGCATGGGAGAGAGCAGGTCGAAGCCTACGTTCGCTCTGAGCCTTTTTTTTCAGAGCTTGAGATCACTTTTATTCATCAGGCTGAGCAAAAAGGGACTGGGCATGCCGCTCGTTGTGCTTTGGATTCTCAGTGGGGAGTTGAGAGGCTTGAAAAGAAGCAACCTATTTTGGTTCTCCCGGGTGACCTTCCATTGATTTCTGAGTCTCTGGTGCGAGCGGTGGGCACACCTTTAGAGCCTAATGCGGTCCTTCGAGTTTTGACTTGTTCCCTCGTCGATCCTACAGGTTATGGCAGGATCGTGAGAAGCTCTGATGGAATATCAGTTCAGAGAATTGTAGAGGAAAAAGATGCAAGCGACGAAGAAAGGCGGATCGCAGAAGTGGCTACGTCGATCTACCTCTTTGATTCAGATTTTTTGAGTCGATCTCTCCAGCAGCTGACCCCTAATAATGCTCAGGGCGAGTACTATTTGACCGACCTTGTGGCGATGGCTTCTCGAGGCGGGTTCGGAGTCTCTGCTTTACAGTGGGCCGATGTGGATCTGCTCAGGGGCGTGAATGATCCCTGGGAGTTGGCACAGGCTCGTCAAATTTTTAATGAGAAATGTATAAAGAAATGGGCTATTCAAGGCGTGCAGTTTCTTGATCCCAGATCGGTGAGGATTGAGTGCCTCGTGACACTCGGTGCCGAAGTGACGATCGACGGAGGAGTTGTTTTGCAAGGGACTACTCAGATCGGTGATCGATCTACCATTGGGCCTCATGTTGTTCTGAAAAACGTCAAAATATTGGCTGACGTAACGATCAAAGCAGGAACTGTAGCTGAAGATTCTGCCATTCACTCTTTTGCTCAAGTCGGGCCTAACTCCCACCTTCGACCTGGTTCTGAGGTGGGGGCCCACTCAAAAATTGGAAATTTTGTAGAACTCAAGAAAACGAAAGTAGGGTCTTCTACCAGTATTGCCCATTTATCGTATTTAGGAGATGCTTTCGTCGGTGACCGAGTCAATATTGGTTGCGGATTCGTAACTTGCAACTTCGATGGACGAATCATTGAGGGACAGAGAAAACATAAGACGGTCATTGAAGATGACGTCTTTCTGGGGAGCGCCTGTCAAGCAGTAGCCCCCATAACCATCGGAAAAGGTGCCTATATTGCATCTGGCTCCACGATTACCCAGAATGTTGAGCCTGGGTCATTGGCAATTGCGCGAGCAAGACAGGTGAATAAGCCTGATTATGCAAAGAAATTGAGGGATTAATCATGTGCGGAATCATGGGTTATGTAGGGAGTCGATCCGCTCCCAGAGTTCTTTTGGATGGGCTTAAGCGCCTTGAATATCGGGGTTATGATTCAGCTGGAATTGCTCTGGTTTTAGATCGAAAGCTCGAGATCCGAAAGTCGGAAGGTCGACTCGAAAATGTTGAAAAGCTCGTTCAAGACGATCCTAAAAAGTTACAGAAGTCCACCTGTGGGATTGGACATACTCGTTGGGCGACCCATGGTAAACCAACGACTCAAAATGCTCACCCTCACCAAACTGGGCATGTCGTGTTGGTGCATAATGGCATCATTGAGAATTACAGCGAAATCAAAAATGATCTGATGACTCGCGGTCATCTCCCTAAGTCTGAAACCGATAGTGAGCTCTTCGGCTTTTTGGTCTTGGAAGCCATGGAGGGAGGCCGTGATCTCGTTCACGCTGTGCGTGAGAGCTTTTTAAAAATTCGCGGGCAGTGCAGCATCGTGGTGATGTCCGAGAAGGAACCGGGACTGGTGGTGGGTGTTCGCAATGGTTCGCCTCTCGTTGTTGCCCTCGATCCTGAGGGAGGCACTCTTTTTGCGAGTGACTCGCAGCCTTTGCTCCCATTTACTCAGGATGTCATTTTCTTAGAGCACGGAGACGTTGCTGTAGCGACTGCTCAGGGCTTGAAGATTTTGGATCTCGAAACGGGAAATCCCGTTCGACGTGAAGCAACCCATCTCGAGTGGTCTCTGGAGCAAATCGACAAATCAGGTTTTCCTCATTATATGCTCAAGGAAATCCACGAACAACCCGGAGCTTTAATCGATACTTTGAATGGCCTAGTAGACCGAAACGGCCCAGAACCATTCACCTTGGCTGCTCAGCCCGGCGTTGACATCCTTAAGGATGCCAAAGAACTCGTCTTGCTTGCCTGCGGAACTTCTTGGCACGCTGCCTTATTGGGTAAATACTGGCTAGAGTCTTGGGCTAAGATCCCTGTGAGCGTTGATCTGGCTAGTGAGTTTCGTTACCGCAACCCTGTGATTCGACCTGGTACAGTGGTCATCGGAATTTCTCAGTCCGGCGAGACCGCCGACACTCTCGCTGTTTTGCGAGAATTGAGGGTTAAAAAGATTCCATGTCTAGGCATATCTAATGTTCGTCGAAGTAGTATCTCTCGAGATGCCGATGCGGTGTTTTACACGTCAGCCGGACCTGAGATTGGTGTGGCAGCTACTAAAACGTTTGTTTCTCAGCTTCTTACTCTTTTGCTTTTTGCGGGTTATCTCGCTCGAGAGAGGAAAACTCGATCCACCACAGAGCTGAATTGTTTGTTCGAAGACGTCGTTAAATTGCCTCATGTGATTGCTGAGGGGCTTGAGCCTGATTCAGAAATGGTGAGACGAATTGATGCCACGGTGAATGCTCTAACTCCAAAGTCTTCTCCAATCTCCGGTGTGCGCGGATTTTTTTTCATGGGTCGCGGGCATTCCTTTCCTATCGCGCTTGAAGGGGCGCTCAAGCTCAAGGAAATTGCTTATGATCACGCTGAGGGCTACGCTGCGGGCGAACTCAAGCATGGACCTATTGCGATGCTTGATTCAGAAATGGTTGTCGTCGTCCTTGCTCCAAAGGACAGTTGGCGCGAGAAAACGGGGTCAAATCTGGAGGAAGTCAAGGCTCGAGGAGCCAAAGTCGTCGGAGTGGGCGACGCGGATGATCATCAATTGAGTCGCCTTTGTGATTATTGGATTCCTCTCCCTCGGGAAAGTCAGAAAATCGATCCGGATTTATTACCGTTCGTTCTCTCTCCTGTTGTGCAGCTTTTGAGTTATCGTCGGGCCGTATTGAAAGGAACCGATGTGGATAAACCGCGTAACTTGGCTAAAAGTGTTACGGTAGAATAATGATCCAGGCCATTGGCATTGGGATCATTACGGCCATTTTGGTTTCCCTCCCTGCTGCTTTCAGGGTTTATTTGCAGGGAACTTGGCTTGCTTCTCCAGGTTGGATTTTGCTTGTCGGCGTTTTGGCGATGCTTTTGCAAAAGTTGATTCTAGATCGCCGACTTCGAGATTCTCAATACCACGGGCTTGCAGATCTTTTAATTTATGTTCATAAGCCAGTGGCTCAAGGGACTCCATTGAGCTGGGCCGTTCATGGACTGATTTCGTTTTTGCTCTCGTTGGCCGGTGGATTGGTTGGCGCTGAGGGCGCAGCCATCGAGTGGATGCAGGCGATCCAGATGCGGGTCGACGCATTTTCGGTGAAATGGTTTGAGCAAAAAAGGCGAACTCACGTGGGGTCGATCCTGGCGGCCTCTGTGGGAGCTGCATTTGGGGCGCCCTTTTCTGGTCTTTTACTCACGTTTGAGCTGGGGATTGGCGGACGGAGTTTGACTGCCGCCATGAGCGCACTGACTGCTTTTCTGGGAGCTCGCTGGCTGACTTCTCGATTTTTACTTCCTCAGGTCGGATTTCATGGAGTACTTCCCCATTTTAATTTTTTGAACTGGACGGACTGGGTAGGCCTGCTTTTGGTCGGAGTCGTGGGTGGCGCTGTGGGATCACTCCTTATTTTTGTGATCCGATATACGAATGAAAGCTTAAGCACTCTTTTTAAGTTCGATGTGGGTTTTAGGCTTTTTGCTGCTGCTGTTCTTTTGTTTTTTGTGCGTTGGGTGAGTGAAGGCTTTGGAGTGGCTCCTGAAATTATCATGGAGCATGCGCTGTGGTCGAAACTCAGTTTGTCTCAAATGAGTTTTGTTCTCGTGACTCAGTTTCTGACTGTTTCCCTTTTGGTGGGAGGCCTAGGAACGATCGGCTGGATTTGGCCTGTAGTGAGTTTAGGGGCGGTGATGGGGTGTGCCGTCTTTCAGCTGCTGCCTCAGGAGGTTTTAAATCTCGCCCCAGCTGCGGGCCTAGCCGGAGCCTCTGCGCTTTGGGCTGTGGTTTTAAATGCTCCGCTCTCTGGGGCTATCTTGGCGCTTGAGCTCACCCAAGAGTTTCAGTTCGTTTTACCGGTCTGGTGCATCGCTTGGCTGGCAATCCGAGTGCGGAATCTGCTCAGGGTGAGTCCCTTGTTGGAGTACGACTTGGTGGCGCGCGGACATGCGCTTTATCTCGGCCGCTCCACGAGCGTGATGAATTCTATTTCCGTCAAAACCGCTATGGTGACTGATTATACCTCGGTTCACGAACATGAGACCGAAGCAGAGGTCCATGCTCGGGCATCCCAGTCGCATTATCCATTTTTACCGGTGGTGAGTCGCGATGGACGTTATTTGGGTCTACTGACGACTGACCTGATTTTATTTGAAAACTCGTGTGAGCCCGAGGAGCGCAGTACTCATCGAAAGGTGATGGAGGCTAAAGACCTCGCTTATCGGTTTGGAGTTAAAACCCCAACTGTGCATTTGACGGACTCATTGAAATCCGTAGTACACTGGTTGGATGAATTTCCCTGCCTCCCGGTGCTGGGTGCGGATCACAAGCTTGTGGGGCTGCTGCTTGTTTCTCATGTTCGTTTAGCATACGAACGCGAAGTGGGTAGAAGATCGTTCGATTTTGTGCCAAAAGAGAAAAATGGATGATTTTGGAAATTCGTGGGCTTCATCTCTCAATGCGCACTCGTCTGCAGAAAAATTGACCAATCAGCTCAATGATCGGCAGAAAGAAGCAGTCCTCCACACGGAGGGTCCTCAAATTGTTTTGGCCGGAGCCGGTTCGGGTAAAACAAAAATGCTCACGTCCAGAATCGCCTATTTGATTGACGTCTTGAAGGTCCCTGCTTATCAAGTCCTCGCTGTGACATTTACCAATAAAGCTGCTGGCGAGATGCGAGAGCGAGTCGAAAAAAACCTCCGATCCTCCGGCAGTGGACACTTGGGTGAGCCCGAGATTGGTACTTTTCATTCCGTCTGTGTGCGCCTTTTGAGACGTGAATTAGTGAAAACGCCCTTCACTCAACCTTTTACAATTTACGATGACTCGGATCAGCTCAGTCTGATCAAGTCTGCTATGTCGGCCCTTCAGATCGATGATAAAACTTTTAACCCCAAGGCCATTCAAGGGGCGATCAACCGCTCTAAGTGTGACGCCGTGGAGCCCAGTGAAGCGAAGGCAGGGGCGACGGATCTTTTTTCTCGTCAAGTGGCTCGTGTCTACGAACACTACCAGAAATCGCTATTTGCGAATCAGGCGCTGGATTTTGGTGAGATCATCTGCATGACCTATCGCCTTTTACGGGACCATTCTGATGTCCGAGAAAAATACCAGAAACGCTTTCGATATATCCACGTAGATGAGTATCAAGATACCAACCGGGCTCAATATCTTCTCCTTTCGGTCTTGGCTTCTAAGGAGTGGGGGAGTCACCAAAACATCTGCGTTGTTGGGGATGAGGATCAATCGATCTATAAGTGGCGCGGAGCTGATATTCGCAATATTCTCGATTTTGAGAAAGAGTATCCGGGCTGTCACGTGGTGAAGCTCGAGCAAAACTATCGTTCCACCAAAACCATCCTCGCCGCGGCTGGGAGTGTGATTCGCAATAACCGCTCGCGAAAAGATAAAACTCTCTGGACCGAAAACGAAGAGGGCCAGAAAATCATCCGGGCTCAACTGGCTGACGAGCGGGCTGAGGCCGAAATGACCGTGGCCGAAATTAAGCGCCTCCTAGGCGAAAACAATCGCGCTTATAACGATTTCTCGATTTTTTACAGAACCAATGCTCAGAGCCGTCAATTCGAAGATGTTCTGCGCCGTGAGAAAATCCCTTATCAAGTCGTAGGGGGGTTACGGTTCTACGATCGCAAAGAAATCAAGGATATCCTTTGCTACTTGAAGTGCATTGTAAACCCCTCCGATTCCATTAGCTTAAAGCGGATTATCAATGTCCCCGGTCGGGGGATTGGTAAGACCACTTTGGAAAAATTGGATCAGTTTTACCTCTATTTAAATCGAACTGAACCAGTGACTTATTGGGAGGTGCTGCAAAGAGCATCTATTGATCCGAAGTTGACCTCAGCTGGGACCGCCAAGAAAATTAGTGGGTTTGTTCAGATTCTTAGAAAGCTCATGGAACTTCAGCCGACTCTCCTGGTTTCCGAGCTCTATCACCATATTCTGGATGAGATTGGGTACGTCCGTCAGCTTCGGGAAGAGGCTACGGAAGAATCCATGGCTCGAATTGAAAACTTGGAGGAATTCGACACGATCCTTCAAGAGTTCGAAGAGGATCAGGTCGAAAATCTAAACGAAGCTCAAAAAGATGAGAAAAAGAAAGAACTTCTCAGTCTTTTTATCGAGCAATCCACTCTGGCTTCCGACATTGATCAACTTGAAGCCTCCGCAAGCTCAGTCAAACTCATGACCTTGCACTCGTCCAAGGGACTCGAGTTTCCCGTCGTTTTCCTAGTGGGTATGGAGGACGGGCTTTTTCCATCGGTGAGAAACTGGGGCGAAGAATCCGATGAAGATATCGAAGAAGAACGCCGCCTATGCTACGTTGGTATGACTCGTGCCCGAGAAGTCCTCTACTTGATGGGCGCCGTCATTCGCCGCATTTGGGGCGATGTCAGCTACCAAGAGCCCTCGCGATTTTTTCAAGAAATCCCGGACGAGTACCTCGAGGTCAAAGATTTCTCCTACGGCAATCGAGTTCAAGAGTTTAGAGTCGGATCATCACGACAATTTGGGTATTCTCAGGTTTCGACCCCAAAAACATACTCAGACCCTGAGGGCTGGGTGGGGCGCGAAATGACTCATCCCGAGTATGGTCGCGGCAGGGTTGTAGAGTCTGAGGGAACCGGCACGGATCAGAAGGTCACTATTTCCTTTCATCGTGGCCCGCAAAAGAAATTCCTTCTCCGCTACGTGGCCGGCTATTTTGGTTAGGACTCATTTCGCCGAGACTAGCTCTCATCAATTGGTTCTGGCCTTAAGATATTTTTCTTGTCCCTGATAAACTCATCTACGCTGATGAATTCGTAGCCGTCGTCGATCATGCCTTGAATGAGTCGTTTAAGCGCAGCGATGTTTTTTTCTTTTTCACCTTGGTCTAGTAAGTAAGGGTGAAAGAAAAATGACCCCCAAATATCTCGAATCACTCGATTCCTGTGGGCGCGCTTTAAAAGGGTTTCAGCATTGACACCGTCAGGGCCTACGAGTGATGTGGGATAGCCCAGGTTTTCCGGCAGAACTCGCTGTCCAAAGATATCGCCATAAATTTCAAACGGGAAACTCTGAGATCCTTTTTCCGTAAGAACGCCAGAGACCTTAAAGTCACGAAAAGCTGTTTTTCGTTCCTTCGAGCCGGCTAGGCCAGAATTGGCATACTCAAGCTCCGGCGAGACTGATGCAGGGCGGTTCGTCGATGTGAAGGGCATGAGCTTGACTCCACCGATGTTCCAGGAAAAAACTTTCCCAAAAATCAAATAGTCCAACGGCGAGGCACTATAATGAGGAGCCTCCCAAACTTGCGGAGCGAACCCGGCTCGAGTTAAAGCACCCCATCCTTGATCAAGGCGATCGAGCAACCAAGAGGGACTATCTAAAGCCACCGGAATGCCATCCCGAGCATTCCAAAATTCAAAGTCATCGCCTGAAGCTCCATTGCGACTGTTTTTTTCAGACTCATACTGGTGTGTGACTCCATGCCAGATTAACGAGCCTCCTGTCCGTTTTACCTCCTTGAGCGTCTCTATTAATTTAGGCCTATGGTCCAAAGGCATCCATGCCTCGGGGCAAAGTCCTGAAGCATGCATGGGATCTGCCCAGATCGAGATGGTTGCGATGTTTAATGGAATATGAAATTCGTTCGCGATGGCTGCGATATCAGTGAGGTTTTGGACCTTGACGCAGGGATGAACGTCCTCGAGTCTTAGAATGGCTGGTTTCTTCTTGCCTTCTCTGTGAGCTGGAGCTCCTAGAACATCAAAAATCAGATCACTAAAAACAAAGTATCGATCATCCGGATGTACATCGCTGAAAGGGTTATCTGCGACGTAAAAGAAATTTCCGTTCCGAACTGCATAGGGAATTCGTTCGCCTGAATAGCTTTGGCTCGCCTCAGCTAGAACTGTACCTCCTTCATTCACCTTTTCTAAGATGCTCATCTTGGTGGAAGCGTAGAGGTGTCCATCTCGATACTCAGCGTATTTTCTGAAGATTTCGCCTTTGTAAGTAACATTTCTAAAGAAGCTTGGGACCCCTTCAGGATCGAGATTTTTTAGATCGACCCCAGCGACGCCTCGAAAGTGAAAGCCACTGAGTCTCGAAAGTCGATTTCCCAGCTGCTGGATTGAATTACCGATCCACATGAATCGACCTTCTCGTTTTTCTAGTGATTGGAGAAAGTCTTCTGGGATTTGCGCAGTGCTCGAACTCCCAATATAGAACGATGCACTGCATTGGCCGAGCTGGCCTGGCTTGTATTTTTCGATGGGTGAAGTGATCGTCTGAAAGTTAGGGAAATGGGCCAACAGGTTTTGCAATTGAAGCGCGTATTTTTTTTCGTCGTAATAAATCCGAACGCACTCTGATGCCTGCGCTGCTGTGCTATAAAGTGACACAAAAGAAACTAAAAATAGGACTAAGCTTCGAATCGTTTTGATCAAAATACGCACCCCCATCATCCCGTGATGACGCCCGCACTTGAAGCGAATTTTGTGCCAAGTCCGAAAAAATAGACCAGCACAGGGATTGCAACGGGCAGTTTGAGGGAGCGACTATGAGGCTGCAAGGCGTTTGGAGTGTTGGATTTTTGTTTTTAGGGCTTTGGACATACGAGGCAAAGGCGGAAGAATCGTGTGTCCGATTTGACGAAGCAAAAACTCAGATTATCGTTGCTTGTAACGTCCATTTTGCAGAAGTTGCTCGAAAAATTCAGCCATCAGATGCCCTTCGGAGTTTAGGATCTGGTCAGTGGCTTTTATCTGCCGAACTCCTCGTGGTCGATGGGGCGAAGCTGACGCTTGATGCATCGGACGCATCCTGGCTCAAAATTAATCATCGCTTTCGCACTCCCCGTCCTTATTCAGTGGTCGTAAGAGGCGCGATTCTGATTGATGGGGTGAAGATTACCTCATGGGATCCCCAGACTGAAAGTGTCGTCCAGCAAGATGCCAAAGGTTCAGTCCCCCGATCTGCGATCAAGATCCTTGCTGGCGAGGGGAGCGTGATTCAAAACTCAGAAATTGCCTATTTGGGCTACAACAATCTGGATGAGGGGGCTTTTCAAGCGCTTCGCTTCCAAGATAGTAAAAATGGGCTGATTCAAAATAACGAATTTCACGATAATTGGTACGCGTTCTACTCTGATCATGCTTCTTTTATTAAAATCGCTTCAAATCATTACCATCACAATATTAGGTATGCGATTGATCCGCACACCCATTCCCATGATCTTCTCATTTTAAAAAACCATATTCATCACAATCAGGGGATCGGAGCAATCTGTTCAGAGAATTGCTACAACATCACTTTTGATGGAAATGAAATTCACGACAATACCAAAGTTGCAATCATGTTTTCTAGTAACACTACTCACTCGATTGCCAGAAACAATGTGATTTACAATCAGAGGTTTGGCATCTCTATTGGTGAGTCTTCAGATAATGAGGTTTATGCAAACCAGATTTCTTCAACTGGCATAGGAATTTTTGTTAATCCAGTTTCGTCGACTCGTAATAAAATTCACGATAATTCGATCAAAGATGCAGAGACTGGGATTTTAGTGGGATCAGATGTCGGGGGTAATGAGGGAAACCTCTATGACAACAATCGCTTTTATCAAGTGACGCAACTCTTTAATCTTAATTCGGGATCAACCGTGGACATCGCTCATCAGCATTTTGATCATGCTAGCCTGATAGGGAATCACGGAGCCAATCGAGTGACGATCTCTCAGTCCGGAGTCATTGAGGTCAATGGAGTTCCTTTTGATACGAATGAAACTCCATACCATGCCGGAATTCAGGATCAGGTTTTAAATATCCACTCGATTTCGAATGAATTTTAGCTAAAAGATCTTTTTTTAGGTCTTGAGAATTGCAATTAATAGTGGGGGAATGTATCTCCTAGTTTGCGAGGGACTTCTATGAAATTTTCATCAGTATTCTTGCTGGGGTGTCTTGCCTTGATTTTTTCTAGTAGAGCAGACTCTGCGGTGTTTCAGCAGGAGTGGGCCTGTGGCAAAGTGCACGGAAAGCGGGGGCAGGCTCTCCTCGGTGCACCGTATTTTTCGCTTCGGTGCATCATTGATGATTCCGGGGCTCGTCCTATTTCTGGACCCGTGATGCAAGGTCAATGTATGCTCTCAGAAACGCCCTCTGGGGTGCATGCTCCCGTGAGCACCTCCTCCCAGTTTCAGCTCGTTGAGGGTGAGGGTCGATACACGATTTCCGAAGGCAAGCAGGCGGTCCATTTCTTTAATTATCAGGCGCCCTTTTGGCGCCGAGCTAAGATCGTGTTGCCATTCGGGGCTGCGACTTGTGAGTACCCTGCACCTCAGTCACGCTTGAATTTGAGGCCTGAGCGCAATGGTGATCTGATGGACGTTGAGGATGATACGGGAACCTCGAATTCCTTAGATGTCGAGATGACTAACGGTTGATCTTCGGATGAGTTAGGATTTCGTACGGAGATAGTCATTTTATGAAGTCCTAAAGGCTCACGGATCGTGATCTCACCAGATTCATTTGCAGTTCGTCTTCTGACTGATATATGGATGAGCCATGGTAGACGTAAATGAATCTCTGACTAAGCAAGTGGCTGCTTTATCCCGTTTAGAGCTGTCTGAAACCGAAATGGTGACGTTCAGTTCACAGTTGAGTCAAATCATCAAATACGTGGAAAAGTTGCAGGAAGTCGATGTTGCTGGGGTTGAGCCGATGAGTCACCCCTTCGAGTTGCCGACCCCGCTGCGACCTGACGTGGTTTTGGCCTCGCCTAAGGATGCTGAAGGCAAGCCCAAGGTGCTCCAGTCAGCCCCTGAAGTCCTTTATGACGGGTACAAAGTCCCCCCAATTCTATAACTTGAGGGTTCATGGGTTCCGACCCGCTTCTCATCTCTTTTTTGAGGTATTCAAACTATGGCAAATTTGAGTTCGTTTCGCACCATTCGTGACATTCACTCCGCATTTGAGAGCAAGAAACTCTCTCCAGTTGAGTTGACCCAAGAGTACTTAGCCGCGGCTAAAAAAAGCCAGACTGGCGCGTATCTTACCTTTTGCGATGATCTTGCCTTGAAGCAAGCCCGCGCAGCTGAAGATCTGATTCTTAAGCATGGCGGTGTGCCTCGCGATGAATTTCCGCTGTGTGGCATCCCGCTGGGGATCAAAGACAATTTGACGATGGACGGGGTGAAAACGACCTGTGCTTCAAAAATGCTGGAGACCTATGTGGCACCTTACACAGCCACTTGTGTCAGTCGTCTGGAAAAGGCTGGGGCTGTCACCTTGGGCAAACTCAATTTAGATGAATTTGCGATGGGCGGTTCAAACGAAAATTCAGCTTTTGGACCGGTCCGTCATCCCACTCATCCTGATCGGGTTCCAGGCGGATCGAGCGGTGGATCAGCTGCTGCTGTGAAAGCTGACCTGTGCTTTGCTTCTCTAGGGAGCGATACAGGGGGATCGATTCGTCTTCCCGCAAGTTATTGTGGGGTGGTTGGAATTAAGCCGACCTATGGTCGAGTGAGTCGATTTGGTCTGGTTGCTTTTGCGTCGTCCCTAGATCAGGTGGGTCCTTTCGCCCGAAGTGTCGAGGACGCAGCTCTCTTAATGGACGTGATGTCGGGCTATGACCCATTGGATTCGACCTCGATCCATCAAGAGAAATTAAATACAGTGGCGGCAACACGGTTACCCACCGATTGGTCAAAAGTACGGATTGGCGTGCCCCAAGAATACTTCGTAGGAGGCCTTGCTCCTGCGGTCGATCGATCCATTCAAAGCTCTTTAAAATGGTTTGAAAAACAGGGAGCAAAGCTTGTTCCGATCTCTCTCCCTCATACTCAATACGCTGTTGCAGTTTATTATATTGTCGCAGTCTCTGAAGCATCCAGCAATTTAGCCCGATTTGACGGGATTCGATTTGGGCAAAGACCCGCTGCCTCGGATCAGGCCAAAGACTTGAATGACTTCTATATGAAGTCCCGATCTCTATTTGGCTCTGAAGTTAAGCGTCGTATTATCTTGGGAACTTTTGCGCTTTCAAGTGGATATTCGGAAGCCTACTTTAAGCGGGCATGCCAGGTGAGACGAAAAATTGTCGATGATTTTACCCATGCTTTTGAGAAAGTGGATCTGATCGTGGGGCCAGTCTCCCCGACAACCGCGTTTAAGCTAGGTGAAAAAAACAGCGATCCTTTGAAAATGTACCTAAATGACATTTTCACGATCCCTGCGAACTTAGCAGGACTTCCAGCTCTCAGCGTGCCCTGCGGGACAGACGAGGAGGGACTGCCTATTGGTCTTCATCTCATGGCAGCACCGTTTCAAGAAAATCGGCTGATCTCTGCGGCCCACGCATTTCAAAATGGATTTGAGTCCTGAAAGGTCTAAGGTTTAAAAATGCATCCAGAATTTGAAGCAGTCATTGGCTTAGAAGTTCACTGTCAGTTATCCACGGAGAGCAAAATTTTCTGTGGGTGCCGTGCCCGTATCCCTGCAGAGCAGAGTGTGGGTGAAATCGCCGCCAACTCCAGCACTTGTCCGATCTGTGCGGGGCATCCAGGAACCTTGCCCGTTTTGAATCAGAAAGTGGTCGAGTTTGCGATTCAAGCCGGCTTGGCGACCAATAGTCAGATTCACCTCAAAAATCGATTTGCCCGGAAAAACTACTTTTATCCCGACTTGCCCAAGGGATATCAAATCACTCAGTTCGAACTCCCGATTTGTGAAAACGGTTGGCTCAATATCGAGACCAGCACCGGCTCAAAAAAGGTGCCGATTCAGCGAATCCATATGGAGGAGGATGCTGGAAAAAACGTTCATATGGCCGACTTCTCCTTGGTGAACCTAAATCGCGCAGGTGTCCCTCTGATTGAAATCGTGAGTGGTCCTGATATGAAAACCTCCGAAGAAGCAGGTGCTTACCTCCGCGCATTATATGCAGTGGTGACGTATCTCGGAATCTGTGATGGTAATCTTCAAGAAGGTAACTTTAGATGTGACGCTAATGTGAGCGTGATGCCTAAGGGTTCAACTCGGTTCGGTACTCGAGCTGAGATTAAAAACGTCAACTCGTTCCGATTTGTTGAGAAGGCCATCGAATTCGAAATCGCCCGCCAAATCGAGGTGATTCGTTCCGGGGGGCGAGTGATTCAAGAAACTCGGACCTATGACTCGGATAAAGACATTACGATCTCCATGCGATCCAAAGAAGAAGCGCAGGATTATCGGTATTTTACAGAGCCAGATCTGATTCCATTGATCATCGACCAAGCTTGGGTGGATCAAATTAAGTCCAAACTTCCCGAGTTGCCGGAGCAAAAAAAGAGCAGACTGATTTCTGATTTGGGCCTTTCTGCTTATGATGCTGGCGTTTTGACAGGGTCTAAGTCTCTTGCTGAGTTTTTTGATCAGGTGGTTCAAAAACTCGGATCCTCAGCTTTAGCCAAACCAGCTGCAAACTGGGTGACGGGTGAGGTTTCTCGGCTCATTAATGAACAAGGAATTGAGATCCACCAGAGCAAAATACGGCCAGAACATATTGCAGATCTGGTTCGTCTGGTTCATGATCAAGTCTTATCAAGCACGGGTGCTAAAAAGGTCCTTGAGTTGGTTTGGGCTTCAGGTGAGTCGGTTCACTTGATCGTCGATCGCGAAGGCCTAACCCAGGTGAGTGATGTCAGCGCCCTGGAGCCAGTCATTCAAAAGGTGATTGATTCTAATGCTAAGCAGGCAGCTGACTTTAGATCTGGCAAAGATAAGTTACTGGGATTCTTTGTCGGCCAAGTGATGAAAGAGACTGGCGGCAAGGCAAATCCGGCTCTCCTCGGAGAGTTGATTAGAAAAAAACTCTTGGGCTAGGTGAGGTCCGAGACCAAAAAGAGGGGCGGAAATGAAAAAGTGGCTGATTCGGTTTGGGATTTTCTTGGGTCTCTTAATCACGCTGATCGTAGTCACGCCCTTTTTTGTTCAAGTAGATCGCTACCGCCCTCAACTTGAACAGGCCGTGAATCAGAGAATCCGAGGACAGCTCCAACTTGGAAAGCTTTCCCTGTCGCTCTGGGGGCATATTTGGGTGGAAGTTGGCGGCGTGAAGTTGGTGGACTCTTCTAAAAAAGAGATCCTCAGCGTCAATCATGCCTATTTTCAGCTCCCATTTTCTTCGATCTTTTCTGGTTCGCCCGATCTTATTTTTAAGATGGATCAGCCTGAGATTCATCTTGCTCGTGATCCACAAGGTAAATTCAATGTCATGAGTCTGGTGCCGGCTGCCGAGGGAGTCCCGGCTACTGCGCCTACTGCCCCCGCTAATTCACCAGCTAAAACTGCTGATGCGACTCAGTCAGTCGCACTTCCTGCGCTTGCGCTTCAATCCCGTTTGGGGATCGAGCTGAAGAATGCTCTTCTGACTTACGATGATCGAAAGAGCGATCTTAAGACTGAAATCAGAGATTTCAACCTCAAGCTAGAAGATCTCTCCATGAGTCATCCTGTGAAGCTGACGGTTTGGACTGATCTCAACACGAAGATGGGCAAAACCTTATCCCTTCAGGGACCGATTCGCCTGGACGGAAAAGCACAGCCCTTGTTTGAAGGATCGACTTTTAAAAGCTTAACCCTCGAGGCGGCTCTCAAGGCGGATGATTTGGAGATTCAAGTTCCAGATACCTTCCAAAAAAAGAGAGGGGTTCCTGCGAGGGGTAACTTGGCTTTGACTGTTCTTCCTGATGAAGTTCAGATTCAAGAGTTCAAGGCTCAGTTTGTTAACGCAGAGCTCACGACAAAGGGAACCGTGAAGGGTTTAGGTGCGGCCACTGGGCCTCAGTTGGATTTTAATATCGCGACGAACGAAATTCAGTTCAAACCTTGGGTAGAGCTCGTTCCTGCTTTGGCCCAATTCGATCTCGGGGGGGCGGCTCAACTTAGTGCCCAGTTTAAAGGGAGCAGCGAAAAGCCAGCTTATGAGGCGAGCTTCGCCGTGAAAGACTTAAGCGCTAAAGCTCCCATGCTCAAGGTCCAACCGCGCTGGAACGGCAAAGTCCATGTGAAAACAGATCAAATCGACTCGATTTTAGTAACGATGGCTGCTCCTGGGAGTCAGGTCGAGTTGACGGGCAGTGTTGTGGGCTTTAAAAAGCCCCATGTCAGCCTAAGTCTGAATGCCGAGCAAATTGATGTAGATCAATTAGTCGATCTAAGTTCCTCCTCAACTTCTGCTCCAGTCGCGAGTGCGGCGAAAGAAGGAGTTTCTCAGGGGGAAAAGTCTCCGGCCAAGCAGATTCCTGCTGTGAACTACGATGCTCAAGTGGCTGAACTTCGCAAGATGCCGATGGTTGGTGACATCGATGGTCAGTTCTCAATTAAAATTGGAAAATTCAAGGCTAAGCAAATCCAGATTTCTCAAATTGGCTGCAAGCTCGGTTTTAAAAACTGGGTTGCGTCGATGGATCAGTGTGGTTTGAGGGTTTTCCAAGGTGACATTCAGTCGAAGCTCTCCTTAAACTTGAGCGCAGCGATGCCTTCGTATCAAGGCTTCTTGGACGTTAAAGGATTGGATTTTGCCCAGGCAGGTGAAGCTGGCAGTCCTATGTTCAAAAATACCATGAAGGGTCGCGGTCAGTTTAGAATGGACCTTCAAGGTGCGAGCTTCAACGTGGAAGCGGCGAAGTCAAACCTGAAAGCTAAAGGAAATCTCAAAGTTCAGCCTGCGGAGTTTTCAACCCTCGATATCATGAAAATGGTGAAAGCCGCGGTTGATCAGGCCATGGTGAAAATTGGAGATAAAGTTCCCCAGCTCAAAGGCAAAGGGATGGGAAATCTGCCTTCGCATTCAGGCGGTTTTGATGAAGTGACTTCTGATTTCACAATTGAAAATGCCAAGTTCTCTGCTCCAAATTTCGTAGCTAAGGGTCAGCAGGGGAAAAATTTCGATCTGAAAGGCAAGACTGTCGTAGGGCTTAAGGACTACAGCTTGGACGCATTCTGGGAGCTCACGGACACTTACAATTTGACTCATCTGAGAGACATCTCAATTGATCAGGCTGGAGTTAAGATTGCTCCTGTATTTGCTGACGGCTCGGCACCTGTTCACTTTCCCTTGCACGTGGGCTGTACTTTGATCAATCCTTGTTATTCTTCGACTGAGATTCCAGAGGCACTCACCAAGGTCGCTTTGAGCAATATTGGCAAAGCTGTTTCTGGCAAAGCGAAGAGCGAACTCATTAAGAGGGCTGGGCAACTGCTCAACAACGTCCCTCCCGGAGTTTCAGATGCAATCCAGAATAAGTTCAAAGGGTTATTTCGATAGGCTGCGTAATTGGGAAATAGTTTAGTTCAATTCAATCAAAGGAGAGTGATGTAATGAATTTCAATAAAAGCTCGATCGTTTTGATTTTGGCAGGCAGTCTTCTTTTTGGAGCCTGCTCAAGTGAAAAGGCAAAAAACCAGGCGAAGGAATCTGCCGCTCGCTATTGGCAGGATAAGGCCTATCCAGGCAAAGCGTCAGACGTCCAAGTGGTTGAGGCAGAGGCGATTGACGGTGGACAATTTCGTGTACGTGGGATTGTTGATGGAGAGTCTCGCGTTGGCGTTTTTAGTCCTAAGTCTGAAACGTTCTCTGAGGGGTACTACTCCTTGGCTGCCGAGCGGAACAAGAAGATTGCTGAAATTGAGCAAGAGCTAAAATACTGGAAAGAAAAAGCCGATGCTCTTGAGAAAGAAAATTACAAAATGAAAGTTCTGCTCAACATGCAAAAGTCAGGTGCTGACTCAAAAACAAGCTCGGATGTAAAAAATTAATCCATGATCAAAGCTGCAATTGATTTAGGTACGAATACTTGTCTCCTGCTCGTCGTTCGCCAAGAGTCGGAACATAATGAAACTCCCCATGTTCTCGCAGACCTGGCGCGCGTGGTCAGATTAGGGGAGGGCGTGGACCAGAAACGCCTTTTTCAGCCTAATGCCATGGAGCGAGTCCTAGGGGCGTTGAGGGAATATGCCGAAGTTCTCCAGAAGCTTGGGATGCAGCCTCGTCAGGCTATATGCGTAGCGACGAGCCAAGCGAGAGATGCTCAAAACTCGACTGCGTTTTTTGAACGAATTCGATCCGAAATTGGATTTTGTTTTCAAACCATCAGTGGCGATCAAGAGGCCCGATTCACTTTTTTGGGTGGACTCTTACCTGGAATGGACGCTGTGTCTTCCGCGATTCTCGATATCGGAGGCGGAAGCACAGAACTGATGAATGGCAAGACCGCCAAGAGTCTTGATATTGGCTCAGTCCGGTTTACAGAGCGATTTTTTCCGGCATTTGCCGGCTCGGAACATCCTGTGCGAGATGAGGATTTCTGGGCCTGTCAGGATGCGATTGATGCATCCTTGGCTGATCTCCAGCCTATTCGTGCTCAGCTTCCTCAGAATGCTAGACTAGTGGGCGTTGCGGGTACGGTGACGACTCTAGCTGCCTGGTATTTAGAGCTGGAAAAGTTTGATTCGCAGAAGGTCGATGGACTTGTGCTGACCCGCGGAGATGTCCATCGTCTTGTCGAGGAACTCAAGTGGCGCACAAGTTCGGAGCGTCGGGCCCTCCCTTGTATGGAGCCCATGCGAGCTGACGTGATTCTTGCTGGCGCATTGATCCTCTGGCGAGTTTTGGAAGTCCTCAAGTTTCCAGAGATCACCGTGAGCACCCGCGGTTTGAGGTATGGAGTCATACGAGAGTTAAAGACGCAAGCTTAGTGTTTTAGCGATGACTCAAATCGCGCTTGAGTGAGGCAGCGAGGGAGCTGTCTCTTGTGGCGAGGCGCTTGAGGAGTGAGTCCCGAAACGCAGGGTCAGCCACTTTGAGCATTTCGACGATCTGTCTAAACCCGTCGATTGGGATTTTTTCTTCTTCGTTTACTTCTTGTGCGGGATTCGGGGTCTCATTTGATTTGCGGCTCATCGAGATTATTCTCCTCTCTCGTGTCTGGCTGATCGTCTTGCCTGTTCGCGCCGGGAGTCTTCTTCAGCTTGAATTTGTTTTCTAATGGATTCGATTTGTAGCTCGCCGTTCCGTTTGTATTCATCGATTCGCAGGCGATTTGCTTGTTTAAGTTTTTTAAGCTCATCTTCCCCGATTTGCCGTTCCGTTTCGACTCTCTTTTCATTTTCTCCGCGTACGTCTTGCAGGCGCTTATCTAAGGATTCTGCTTCTTCGGAGATTTTTACATCGTAGGCGTTCTTGAGATTGTCGATCTCGAAAAGCTTGGTTTGATTGAGCTTTTGAAGATCGTGGTCGTAGTTTTTTTGGATGCTATCGAGCTCAAGCTCATGCTGATGAGCGAGTTGGTTTCTGTAATTCTTAAGTCGTTGCTCTTCGACGTTGTAGTAGCCTGAGGAACTATTTGATGAGACATCGATACTCATTTTTTTATGATGCTCTTCTTGTTCAAGTTCGACAATGGGCAAGATTTGCCCGTGAAAAGTATAAATTCTTCAAAGAAAACTCCAGTATAAACTAGAATAGTTCATCAGTTCAGTCGGTTCAGAGTTTGAAACCGTACTTAAATAGTGCTATATTCCGGCTCATTGTGAATTTGAAGGACCAGTCTGCCATAAGAAAAGAAATTCTAGCTCTTCGTCGCAGTTTGCCCAAAGAGACTAGACAGCAGCTGAGTCACGAAGTGACCGGGCGATTGAACCTGTCTTTAGATGTGAGCCGACTCAAGTCGAAGGTCCGCATTGCAACTTATCAGTCCCTTTCGGACGAGGTGAGTTTGGATGAGTTGAATCAGACCTGGGCAAAAGCGGGGATCGATCTTTTTTTTCCACGGGTGAAGCAGGACCCAGAGAAAGTATTAGAACCGGTCTTGGAGTGGATCAAGATGCCCGCTGAATCAGTTTTGGATTCGAGGTCGTCCTCTTGGGTAAAGGGTTCACTCGGGGCATTGGAGCCCAGTGCAGGGTTCGAGGCTGAGGTCACTCCTCAGTTTGATTTGATTCTGGTTCCAGGCGTGGCCTTTAGTCATGCGGGTGAGCGGATTGGCAGGGGCAAAGGGTTTTATGATCGATTCTTAGCTCAATGGCCCTTAGTTCTGAGATTGAGCTTAGCCTATGAATTTCAGATGGTTTCGAGTTTGCCGCAAAATGCATGGGATCAGGCGGTCCACTGGGTCCTAACCGAAAAATCTGAGGTCCGCACAGAGTTTTTAGAGAAGTGGTTTGAAATATGGCTCAAAAGTTAAACCTTCACAAAGATGAACAAGCGAGGCGGTTGCTCTGTATTGCGGTTGCGAGGCAGGCAACTCACGCGATTAGCCACATCACCGTGGCGCGGGTGGCGTTTTCCCCGATGCAGCTGAAAGACGGGATTAAGGGCAAAATTGTGGGCAAAGAAGGCCGTAATGCCCGCTTTTTTGAAGAAAAAGCAGGCGTTGACCTCCTTTTGAACGAAGCACCTGATGCTGTTTTAATCTCTAGTTTTGATGCCTTTCGCCGCGAGGTGGCTCGGGTAGCTCTGGAGATGTTGGTTCTCGATGGGAGAATTCAATCTGCCCGGATTGAGGATTGCTTGGCTCAAGCCAAGATTCAAGTCGATCAGCAGGCGAGAGAATGGGGTGCTAAATCAGCTCTCTCCCTCGGGGTGGATGGACTTCATCCAGCCATCGTTCGAGTCTTGGGTACCCTTAAGTTTCGGCATAGCTTTGGGCAGAATCAGCTTGAGCATGCCGTTGAAACCGCAGGGCTCTGTGGGACACTCGCAGCCGAGCTCGGTTTTGATGCCCAGTTGGCCCGTCGAGCGGGATTACTTCATGACCTCGGCAAAGCCCTTGATCAAACTCATGACGGTGGCCATGCCGAAGCCGGAGCAGAGTTTGCGAAAAGATACGGCGAGTGCCCTGAAGTGGTTCAGGCGATTGCCGCCCATCACGAAGAAGTTTCTCCCGACTCATGGCTTGATCATCTCGTGATTGCGGCCGATGCTCTCTCGGGGGCTCGCCCTGGGGCTCGCAATGGTTCGACCCAAGCGGGTTTGGAACGATCTGAGCTGATGGAGAAAATTGCACTCGAAATTCCAGGGGTCCAGCAAGCCTATGCAGTTCAGGCTGGACGGGAGATTCGAGTTTTTGTCGACAGCGCTCGAGTGTCCGATGCTGACGTCCAAAGAGTTGCTCAGAACGTTGCGGAGAGAATTCAAAGCGAGGTTCGTTTTCCAGGACAAATTCAAGTAACCGTACTCCGCGAGCTGAGAACTACGGCGACTGCAACGAGTGTAAAAGGATTAGGAAAGAAATGAAGATTTTATATTTTGGAGATACGTTTGGGCGCCCTGGGCGCGATGCAGTTCAAGTTGCGATGGCTCGACTCGTGCCTCAGCATCAGATCGACTTTGTTGTCGTCAATGGTGAAAACTTTGCTCACGGAAATGGGATCTTGCCTGAAATGGCAGACCAGTTTTTCGCATTGGGCGTAGACGTCATCACCTTAGGAAATCATGCGTGGGATCAGCGCCAGATTGTGCCTTACATGGGTACTTCTACACGGTTGATTCGACCTGCCAATTATCCGGATCATCCAGCTTATCGGGTTCCCGGACGCGGGATGACGGTGGTTGAGTCTCGGCGCAGGCCTGGGTTGCAGCTCGGCGTACTTCAAGTCATGGGGCGAGTTTTCATGGACGCTCTAGACTGCCCTTTCCGCACAGCGGAGAGAGAAGTCAATCGACTGGATGAACTGGGAATCCAATGCATCCTCGTTGATTTCCACGGCGAAGCCACCTCCGAGAAGCAGGCTTTCTCTCACTTCATGGACGGCAAGGTCAGCGCCGTGGTGGGGAGTCATTCTCACGTTCAAACCGCCGACGAGCGGGTGCTTGCAGGCGGCACAGCAGCCATCACCGATGCGGGGATGTGCGGGTGTTTCGATTCTGTAATTGGTGTGAAAAAAGAGATCACGATTCAGCGTTTTCTCACCAAGCGGCCCGTGAAGTTTGAGCCTGCCGAAGGCCCAGGTGGCTATAGCGCCGTAGTGATTGACGTCGATGAGCAAACTGGCAAGGCTCGCTCCATTCTGCGTCTGCGCGAAGTCCAAGTAACGGGATGATGACTCACATTCAGGTCAGTACTGGAGCGCTTTGAGGACAACTGAGGGTTGAGCTTTTTGCACAACCACCGGTGGCACACCCGCCTGTGGCGCAATTTCCGCCTCCGCAGCCGCCCCCGAGTTTTTCAAAAGTCCAAGCTCGTGGGATCTGGTTAATTGCTCTGAGTGCAAGCTCAAGGCTTGGAAAGGCTTGGTAGCCTAAGTACTCTCCGGTGGAATGTTGCAAGACAAACGCAACAAACTGGTCTTTTTCTTCGGGGTGAGTCGCAACCCCTGCCATCAGATCTTCATCGACGAGAAACCCGCCACCGTAATTTTCTGGGGTGAGAGCTGTAATCGGTTCCATAGGTTTTGAAGTAGCATTTTCTATGAAAAAATTCTGAACTTTCAGTTGCTTAATTCTAAAAAATTGCGTAATTAAGTTCTCGCTCGTTTCATCAAATTGGTTTTAAAGATGGGGTTGTAGCTCAGTTGGTAGAGCACCTGCTTTGCAAGCAGGGGGTCAGCGGTTCGACTCCGCTCAGCTCCACCATTTGATGAAGAGTTTAAGAAGCCGGAAGCGTAAGCTCTCCGGCTTTTTTCATTTCTGGGGTTCATCTTTTACTCATGCCTTCCCTACTAGCTCCGCTGCGCGGTTCTTCTCGCTTCATGGTTGATCGCGTTCATCCCACAATTAGTCCGAATTCTGGACGGATGTTTGAAATTCGGACTAAAGGAGAATCACATCAATTTTTAGTAGGTGAGTGTCTATAGCCTCTCAGAGAGGCCTTCTCACTGAATCGTTAAAATAATGCTCATTGGCATATCCCTTGCTCAAGTGCTCAGTCAGTTATGAGGATTTTTCAACTTTGAATGAGCAGAACACTTATTTTAATTATTGGGCAAAGTGCTCCCGGACCAATCGAAGAGATTTTCACCTTTTCCCTTTTCATTCTCTCGATGTCGCGGCAGTGGGCTGCTTTCTTTTAGATCCCGCATCACCTCGGACTAAGTATTTGGCAAAACAGTCTGGCTTGAGCATTGAGTTCATCCGGTATCTTTTTGTGCTCTTACTTATGATTCATGATCTAGGGAAGCTCTCAAAGCGATTTCAGGCACTGGTCCCGGAGATTTTTGCAGTTTTATTTCCCGGGAGAAAGTTTCCCGGCGAATACATCACTCGCCACGACACGATGGGGCATGTTCTTTGGCGGAAAAAAGTTTTTCAGCAACTGACAGAAAAAAATCCTAATCTAGCGGAGATATTAGACCTGCTAGCTGAATCTAGTTTTGGCCACCATGGAATGCCTCCAGAGGTCGCAAAATGTGGAGGTCACACAGCCTTTGTCCTGGAGGAGTTTTTTGATTCTCAGGATGTTCAAGCTGCGCTGGGATTTGTTTCTGATTGCCTAGAGATATTGGGTCCTACTCCATCAGTTCCAGAAAATTGGAGGAGACTGATTCCCGGACTTAAGACTTTGTCCTGGCAGTTTGCGGGGTTGACCGTTCTCTGTGATTGGCTGGGATCGTCGGTGGAATATTTTCCCTACTCTTCCAGTTTCTTGCCTATTACCGAGTATTGGCATGCTTTTGCGTTGCCTCAAGCCAGGCGCGTCGTTCATGAGGGCTTTGGACATTCCTCACGGCCAAGCCCCTATGAGAACATTCATTCTCTTTTTCCATTTATCGAGCAGCCCACACCTCTCCAAAAATGGGCTCACGAAACGTCGTTGGCCAGTGGTCCTAAGTTATTCATTTTAGAGGATGTGACAGGAGCAGGAAAAACAGAAGCAGCCTTGATTCTTGCTCACCGGCTCATGGCGCAAGGAGACGCTGAAGGCCTCTACTTTGGTTTGCCAACCATGGCTACAGCCAACTCCATCTACCAGCGACTGCGAGTGGCTTATCGGAGACTATTTGAACCAAACTCGATACCTTCGCTGGTCTTAGCCCACGGCGCTCGCCATTTATCAAAGGATTTTAGCGACTCCGTTCGACCCATTCCCGGCGCTCCTACTCAGGACCAGATCTACGGACAAGAAGAGAGTGCCTCATCATTTTGCAGAGAATGGTTGGCTGATTCGTCAAAAAAATCGCTTTTAGCTGAGGTTGGAGTAGGCACTCTGGATCAGGCTCTTCTCAGTGTCTTGCCTGCTCGTCATCAGTCTCTGAGATTGCTGGGGCTTTATCGTAAACTCCTCGTGGTTGATGAGATCTATGCTTACGACCCTTACATGGCCAGACTCCTCGAGGGCCTGCTCAAGGAGCATGCCCGTCAGGGTGGCTCAGCTATCCTCTTGTCTGCGACGCTACCTTTAGGGCGTAAGGCTCAATTCATTACGTCGTTTCGATCTGGGCTCCAGAGCGCAAACGCACGAGAGATGCAGGCCGGATCTGCATCCGAAGCCTTTCCTGTCGCTTCCCAGGCTGCTGCTTGCTCTTCAAGTGCTACTGCCTTGAGCTCTCGGAGCGAAGTAAGCCGAACAGTGCTCATAAAATTTGTCAATCACTATGAAAATGTGATCGGGGTGATTCAAAGCAAGGCACGCCAAGGACATTGCGTCTGCTGGATCCGAAATACGGTTCGTGATGCTGTGAAAACCTATCACGACTTAATTCAACAAGGAGTTAGTCCTTCACGGATCGATCTCTTTCATAGTCGTTTTGCAATGATTGATCGAATTCGAATCGAAGAAAAGGTCCTCAGACAATTTGGCAAATTAGCGGGTCCCTCAGAACGTGAGGGTAGAATCATTGTTGCCACCCAAGTCGTCGAACAATCTTTGGACCTTGATTTTGACGAGATGTTTTCCGATTTAGCTCCGATCGATTTATTGGTTCAGCGGGCCGGTCGCCTGCAACGGCATATTCGTTCACACGATGGTGTCTACATGAAGGGTAAAGGTGTCAAGGACGGGCGTAAACCAGCAGTGCTTCACATCTTTGCGCCAGAATTTCAAGAACACCCTAAAAAGGGCTGGTTAGCGCAGGACTTTCGCGGAACAGCTCTGGTTTATCCACATATAGGCCAGCTTTGGTTAACTTATCGAGCTCTCAATCAACTGGGGCAATGGACGATGCCGGACGATGCTCGACACCTGATTGAAGCGGTGTATCGAGAAGATGCTCAGACAGAAATTCCGAAAAGCCTACAGTGGCAGGAGGACAAGGCCACAGGTGAAGATCAGGGTAAACAAGGCGGTGCAGATCTCAACACTCTCAACTTTGCAAAGGGTTACCGGCGTACGTCGGCCAAGGCAGAGCAGTGGGACGGAGAGTTGAAAATTAAAACGAGGATTGGCGAAGCAACGATCGATGTTGTACTGGCAGTATGTGAGGACGGTCGATTGCTGCCCTTCGCAGAAGTAGATCACCATTCTTGGGAGTTGAGTAGACTTTCACTTCCTAAACGACTGTGGACCGACGCTCATCGAGCACAAAACTTAGAGTATTCTAGCCTAATTGAGTCGGAAAAGAGGCTCAATCCAAAACTCAAATATTCCGAAATTTGTGTAGTTCCCCAACGGTCAAACGCTGCACTCAATGCACCTGATCCCAACTTCAAAAATTACCATCCCCGATTGGGCTGGGGATCATTTCAGCCACAAGGAGAACGAGAATGAATTTGATCCATGATCGCTGGATACCCGTCATAAGGCAAGATGGGACCAGGGATAAAATTAGACCAAGCGAACTGGGCAATTGTGAAAATCCTGCGATTTCGATCGATGCCCCGCGTCCTGACTTTAGAAGCGCATATTATCAATTTTTAATTGGCCTCATTCAAACCGTCTATGCTCCCGCAGACCGTTATGAGTGGCTCGACCGCTACCGTGAGCGGCCGAGTCGAGAAGAACTTCAAAAGGCTTTTGAGTCATTTGCTCCTGCGTTTGAGCTGCATTCTGAATCGGGGCCAGCTTTTATGCAGGATTTGGATCTCTTGCGAGAACAAGAGGAAAAGGACATTGGATTCCTACTTTTAGGTTTTCCCGCCGTAAACACGATTGCGAAGAATCAGGATTTTTTCCAGCGACGTGACTCCATAAAAGGGATCTGCTCGAGCTGTACAGCCGTGGCACTTTATTCGAGACAGTCTTACGGAGTGAGTTTCGGCGGGGGCCATATGACCGGAATGAGAGGTGCCGGCCCTGTTACAACGTTGCTGCTGACCGGTGAGGGTGGCAAGCCGCTCTGGACTCATCTTTGGCTTAATGTTTTGAGTCATGAAGATCGGTTTGGTTCTAATATTGCTTCCGCCGAAAGCGGCGTTTTTCCGTGGTTAGGTGCAACACGATGTCGGAGTAAGTTTGAGGATACACACCCGTCAGATGTTCATGAACTTCAGATGTTTTGGTCGACTCCCATGCGAATCCGTCTAGGTAACTCAATAGAGCAGGGCACCTGCGATCTTTGTGGGGACCATGAAATCCTTTGGCAAACCTTCCGTGCCTTTAAAGATGGCACTCGATATTCTTCGACTTGGCGACACGCATTCTCACCTTATTTATTTTTTACAGATCAAGAGGGAAATGACCGTCTAAAGGCCATGAGCGGGAGCGTGGGTAAAATCTCTTATGAGCACTGGCTTGCGCTCACTTTGGGGTCGAATTCGGTTGGGAAAAACGTGAAAGCAATCCCAGCTTCAGTGGTTTCTGACTATTTTGAGTGGAAATTGGATAAAATAGCTGGATTAGACGCTCCTTTTAAACTCTGGTGTAGTGGACTATTTGCTGAAAAATCTGAGGTAAAATGTTGGTATGAAAGCACTACTCCTGTAATTCATTCGAGACTCAGTCGGGAAAAATTTGCTCTTCATATTCAAGAATTGACCAGCGCCTCATCTCAAGTCTCAAAGACACTTTTGGAGCATCTCAAGAAAGCTTGGGCCACGATAGGCAGTAAAGGCACTGCTCGTGAACGAACCAAGATGAATGCCTCCGTTGTTAAGGCTAAATGGATTGAAGGTACAGAGGATCAGTTTTTTGAAATGGTCAATCGGCTAGCCTCCTCGATTGAAATACAACAGGCTCCTGAATCTATTTTAGCCAAGTGGTGGATCACTTTGGAATTGCAAGCAGAACGGCTTTTTTTCCACTTTGCGTTGGTGGATGTCGAAGATTTACGAGGTACCAAAAGTCTAACACTCGCTCATTCTCAGTTTAGAAAGCGCCTCAAGGGCATCGCAAATCAACTAATTGAAAAAAGGGAAACTAATCTATGACTGAAATTAATGAGCCATTATCATCGGCCACGCAGCAGCCGAAATTAGGCCGCTCCAAACTTCAAGTTCTTTGGCGAGTAGAAGACCAAGAAAATATATTGAAGTGGTGGAAAAGTTTCGAGCACCATCGTGACTGGAGTGCTGAACTAAGGCGTTGTGAAACTCCAGCTGATGTACTGCTGACAAAAGGATTTGGGGCGCTGCTCCAACAACTGAGGGGGGCGTGGACTCGTGATAGTCAGCTCTTATCGCTGGCTGCTGCCGCTGGGATCTTAGCACATATTAAGGTCCATCAGAGTGGACAAGGCTTTGCCCAGGTTTGCGGGGCTGTGCCCAAAGGTGCAATCGGTCCACTCGTCAGCGAACTTCGCTTTGCGCAATTATTGAAAAGCCGCAGCGTGGATGAATTTTTTAGACGAATGATTCGCACTGTCGGACTGCTGAAGAACCAGGCTGATGTCTTAGCAGTGGCAGACGGAGTCCTTCAATGGACCCACGAGTGTCTGACTCAGGGAGAACATCCAAACCCATTAAAACGAATAAAAATTCGATGGGGCATCGATTACTACAACCAAACCAATTCAAAATAAACAAAACAAGGAGAAAATCATGACACAATTTATTCAAATTCATACCCTAACTTCTTATTCGGCCTCCTGCCTCAATCGTGATGACCTGAATCGTCCTAAGACAGTCAGAATGGGCGGAGTAGATCGGCTACGGATTTCGTCCCAATGTATTAAGAGAGCCTGGAGAACTTCAGACTGTTTTCAATCTGAATTGGAGGGACAAATTGGCGCGCGGAGTAGACGGTTTATTTTGGATCGAGTTTACGCACCCCTGATCGCAGCAGGGGTGGAAAAAGAGCAAGCTTTTCAGTGGTCTAAAACTTTCATTTCAGCTTTTCAGAAGGAAAAAAAAGCCGAAGAGAGGGGTAAAAAGAAGAGTAAGCGCCAGGACGATGAGGACGAAGAGACGACCCAGGAAACCTTTGAAATGGGCGAAGCTGCCGATCAATCACCGTCAGCTAAAAAGGGTGAGGGTCTGGAGCCATTAGCTTTGCCTGTTCTGGTGCATCTCTCTGCACAAGAGATTTCGGCAATTGACCAGATTGTAAAAAAGATGGTGGCTGAAAAGCGTGGGCCCCAGCAAGCAGAACTGGATTCGATCTTTTTTGAAAAAAAAGGGGTTCGGCATTCAAAAACTGCCGTTGATATTTCCCTATTTGGTCGGATGTTGGCTGCCAATGCTGAACTTAATTTTGAAGCCGCTTGTCAGGTGGCTCATCCGATCAGCGTTCATGGGGTTGCTATTGAGGACGACTACTTTACTGCGGTGGACGATCTAAATATCGGCAAAGATCATGTAGGAGCTGGACACCTCGGCGAGGCAGGGTTTGGTGCTGCTGTTTTTTATAGCTACCTTTGCATCAATAAGGATCTTTTGATCGAAAACCTGGGTGGGGACGTAGATCTTGCTAATAAGGCCTTGGCTGCCCTCCTCGAGGCAGTAGTCAAGGTATCTCCCGGGGGTAAACAGAGTAGCTATGCGAGTCGTGCTTATGCATCTTTTGTTTTGGCTGAGGTGGGCCAAGAACAACCGCGATCTCTCTCCGTCGCATTTCTCGATCCAATTACCGGTACCGATCAAGGTGCGAGGGCAGCGAGTCGCCTCGTCTCGACGTACGAAAATTTCGACAAAGTCTATGGATTGGGATCAGTTCGTCGAATGTCCTATGACGCCTTCAAGGGGCAGGGATCATTGAAGGCTTTGAGTGAGTTCGTCCTCGGGGGAGGGGATCATTTGTGACTTCTTATCTGATCTTTAACTTATATGCGCCTCTCGCCTCTTGGGGACAAATCGCAGTTGGATCGGAGCGGTCCACTTCTGCTAACCCAACTCGCTCCGCAATGCTGGGATTGATCGGCGCCGCTGCTGGCCTTAGGCGGGCGGACACTGAGCTGGCTGCTGCTTTTTTTCGAGGCTATCAATTTGGCTCTAAGGTTTTTAGTTCCGGCAGCCTGCTCCTGGACTACCATACCGTTCAAATGCCTAAGGAGAATCGAAAGAGCGAATATTTAACTCGTCGAGATGAAATAGTAAGGGGGCGTGAACGGCTGGCAGCCATGCTGACATCTCGAGAATATCGGATGGAGGCTCTTACGGCGGTTGCCGTGAGAGCCCTGTCGGGTGCGCCCTATACACTCGAGGATCTGTGCCAATATTTGGAGCGGCCACGCTTTGTTCTTTATTTGGGTAGAAAGTCCTGCCCACCTTCGGCGCCATTAGGACCTCGGGTGGTCCAGGCGCAGGGTTTTCGCTCGGCCTTGGATCAGGTGGTTTGGCCGAAGGTGGGTAACGCGAAACCGGCAAGTCCAGAGGGTAGAGCCCTAGATGAGGTGATTCTAGACGCCTCGCCAGGATCTCAATTTCAATATTTCTGGGAAGGAGAAGATTCCGAGCTAGAGGCGATCAGAGCTTTTAAGACCGAAGTTTATGACGATCCCGTGAATCGGGTTCGCTGGCAATTCGCTCCACGGACGCAGTCTTCATGTGCAGTAGCTCGGGAGGTAAAATGATTTTCTCAAGAGTACGAGTGAAAGAAAATGGTCGTCATAGTCGGGTACTATTTGATTTAGTGAGAAATAATCTCTACTCATCCCATCAGCTCCTGTGGAAGTTGTTTGAGGACGATGCAGAAGCAAGTCGAGACTTTTTGTTTCGGCAGGAGTTCGAAGATGAGCAGGTCACGAGTGCCGGTTCTCCCCGAGGACTGCCGATTTTTTACCTCGTTTCTCGCAGGATGCCGCTTGGTGAATCTGAGCTCTTCGAGGTGGAATCAAAAACCTACGACCCATGTTTGCTCCCAGGAATGAGATTACAGTTTAAACTCCGAGCAAACCCGGTCATCAGCATCAGTCGCGAACGAGATCAAACTGGAATTAAACCAAGAGGGGGGAAGCATGATATTTTGATGCACGCAAAGAGAGAAGCGTCTCGAAATGGGATCACGGATCGAGCTGAAATTGATCGACATATCGAGAATGCTGCTCAGGATTGGCTAGTGGCTCGGGGAGATCAGTACGGTTTTAAAGTAGAGGGAGCCGATAAAAAGTCTCTTCTAGTTACGACCTCTTATCGTCAGCACGTGTTGTACAAGCGAAGTGCTCAGAACATCCGATTCAGTTCCGTTGATTTTACTGGCATTCTCAGTATTTCTGACCCCCATGTTTTTCAAAAAGCGATCTTTGAGGGCCTCGGCCGTTCCAAAAGCTTCGGTTGCGGGTTGATGATGATTCGTAGGACCTGACCATGAGAATCGAGTCCAGCCCGATACCGATTAAAGAACGAAACTCAGTCCTGTTTCTGGGGCGAGGACGCCTCGATGTTCAAGATGGTGCTCTTGTTCTGGCAGACGAAAGTGGAGTTCGGGTGCAAATTCCTGTGGGAGGTATTGCATCAATCGCTCTTGAACCTGGGACGACTGTCACGCATGCAGCGATTTCCCTAGCTGCTGAGGTGGGTTGTCTTCTAACCTGGGTGGGCGAGGCGGGAGTAAGACTCTACTCGGCAGGGCAGCCTGGAGGTGCTCGCGCGGATCGTCTTCTTTATCAAGCAAAACTTGCGCTTGATGATGACCTCCGCTTGAAGGTGGTACGAGAAATGTATCGTCTACGCTTTAATGAGGAGGCCCCGCAGAAACGAAGTGTTGACCAACTCCGCGGAATAGAGGGATCTAGGGTACGCACGCTCTACGAAATCTTGGCAAGGCAAAATGGCGTCCCATGGAACGGCCGCAACTACGAGGTGAAGAATTTTGGTGCAGGTGATGTTGTAAATCAGTGTCTAAGTGCCGCAAATCACTGTTTGTATGGTGTCTGCGAAACAGCGATTTTGGCAGCGGGTTATGCTCCTGCAATCGGTTTTTTACATACTGGGAAGCCTTTATCATTTGTGTACGATATCGCTGATATTTTCAAATTTGAGACGGTCACGCCTATCGCATTCAAAATTGCTGCTGCTCGTGGTCCTGATCCAGTTCGGGAAACTCGAATCTATTGTAGGAACAGCTTCAGAAAGCATAACATTTTGGAAAGAATCATTCCCACCATTGAGCAAGTGCTAGCCGCAGGTGATATTCCCCTGCCTGGGGCCCACTCTGAGGCGATGCCCATTGCAATTCCAAATAGAGAGGTCATAGGCGATGCTGGTTATCGTACTTGAAAACGCTCCACCCCGTCTGAGTGGATACCTCTCTCGACTATTCATTGAAGTTCGCGCAGGAGTGTTTGTCGGATCCTATTCGGCCAGAGTGCGTGAGAGAATGTGGAACATTTTGCAGCAGGAGATCTTCGACGGTAATGCTGTCATCTTTTGGTCGACCAACACAGAGTCTGGTTTTGATTTTGACACCTGTGGTTATAATAGGCGGATTCCAGTGGACTTTGATGGAATGAAATTGATTTCATTTCTTCCTAATCAAAAGCCGCCTGGTGTGATTTTGCGTCAGCAGTGCCATGTTGGGCGCCGCCCCAAAATTCGGTAGAAATGGGTGGCGGCGTAAGTTCTTTGAAAAATTGAGCTTTTTTTTAGACTGTTCCCCGCATGCGCGGGGATGAACCGGGTTTTGGGGGCACTCAGCTTTTTAATTTCATCTGTTCCCCGCATGCGCGGGGATGAACCGACGGGGAGTTAGCCTATCTTCAGTTCAGAGAGCTGTTCCCCGCATGCGCGGGGATGAACCGCCCATTTACGTCGGAACAAATGGTCTGAACGGCTGTTCCCCGCATGCGCGGGGATGAACCGTAAGAATCCCGAGTGCTGAGATCCTTCCCCAACTGTTCCCCGCATGCGCGGGGATGAACCGACGTTTTATGAGCTATTTCGAATTAAAAGAAACTGTTCCCCGCATGCGCGGGGATGAACCGGGCGGCTTCAAGTACAACATGGGCGCGCCTAACTGTTCCCCGCATGCGCGGGGATGAACCGGACAGAAGCGCCTCTTTTACCTGTTTTTTTATCTGTTCCCCGCATGCGCGGGGATGAACCGCTACTATTTTCGATGCCTTTTCAGGTAAAATCCTGTTCCCCGCATGCGCGGGGATGAACCGTACAGCGCGTACAAGGTGGAGCCCGGTAAGAACTGTTCCTCGCATGCGCGGGGATGAACCGCAACCCTAAAACTAACAGCAGATCAGGAATACCTGTTCCCCGCATGCGCGGGGATGAACCGTAGCTGTCGGTTGCCCTTCCATACTGCGATGACTGTTCCCCGCATACGCGGGGATGAACCGCAATCCCCTGGATCTTAAGTTTTTCAGCAACACTGTTCCCCGCATACGCGGGGATGAACCGGTAGACCCGGCACTCGTTCAAGCTCATGTTGTCTGTTCCCCGCATACGCAAGGATGAACCGGCCTATGCCGAGCACGACGCAGACGATGCACTCTGTTCCCCGCATACGCGGGGATGAACCGTACGAGGCCCTAGACATCGGCGCAGTTGACTACTGTTCCCCGCATACGCGGGGATGAACCGACTATTTAGGGTAGCATTCGAGAGCTGATCTGCTATTCCCCGCATACGCGGGGATAATTCCATCTGGTCGGAGGTTTGCATCATTTTCCCAGCACAAACGCAACGTTTATAAGGCACCTTTCAAACTCGCGCTGAAGCTCTCCGGTCTCTCGATGACAGGCTTGGGACGATGCTTCTCTTCGTGGTTTGGATTCAAAATTACTGGAACGTGATGTTGCTGGTGAAAGTGTATCCTCGCGTATTGATTCCGCCACCCGAGGTTCAATCTAAAGTGGTCATTCTGACTCGCCGCTAAAAGTCCTGGATCGATGGGAGTGCCTCGAATGATGGTCTAGAAACCTGGCAGGTTCCTTTGAGGGCTCTCATTGCCTATCGCCGAAAAATGCTTCGCTCTGCCTTCCTTTGGTCTCAATCCTTGGCAGTCTCCGGGGGGCGACCCGACTCTTCTAGTCGAAGCCTTTGACTGCTCTCAGTGGGGATACTTTATTTAGGTCTATTCTTCAGTATTAAAACTGAACAAACTCGAGTCTCTTAAAAAACATGATGACAGCTTTGGCAAGAGTTTTTCCGTCTCCTCAGGCCTCGCCAGAGTTGAAACGTAAAGATCGATCCCAAAAGTTCCGAGAAAGAAAGGCTGAATTTTTTTCTATTTTTCTGACCAACGATCGAAGTACTACCGCAATTCGGACAGTGTTCTTTCAGAGTTTCTGGCTCAAGTTTGAGGATCTCAGTTGCTTTTGCGAAATCGGATTCTCTCACTTGAACTCGCACCTGAAACGCGGTGAGATCTGGTCTGATGGATGCGCTCACTTCTTCTGGTATCAGCGTTTCGATGTTTTCCGACTCAAGTCGGCACCTCAAAAGTAAGGCGTCATGGATCCAGTTAAAAGTCGTTAATGTTTTCCAATTATTTCCCACGTTTCCTCCAGTTTTGAGGTTTTGCCGTTCAGGTGTCAGACCTAATTCTGACAGAGGGTTTTATCCATTGCAAGATTAGCGGGCCTATTTGATTGATCCATCCGACCTTTGATTGCGGGATTTAAATGCCCCAACCTTGAATCCACGAGCTTGGCGATTCTTAAGATCTCCGTTTTCATGAACCCGCTTTCGCCAAGTAGAAAATCTTGCGGGTCGAAGCTCCCTTCTCATTAAAGTAATCGTTTGTTCTTCATTTAAACCAAACTGGATTTGGATTGCATCAAACGGGGTGCGATCCTCCCAAGCCATTTGAATCACGCGTTGAATATCTGGCTCGGTGAGAGGTTCATGAGTGGTTTCTGATGATGAAACGACCTGCTTTTCACCCCGACATCGCTTGCTACAGTATTTGACCTCGTCCCAAACCTTTTCCCACTTTTTGCGCCAGGTAAAACTCCTTTTACAAACCAAACATATTTTTTCGGGCAAAGGCTTCTTCATGATCGGTTCTCCGTTAATGCGCCTTCAGAATGAACCTCTGAGGCCTCAAGTATCGACTTTTCTGCTACCGCAGCGTTTCAAGCAATTTGTAACCATGATTGGCAGAAACAAAAACTAGTAGCACAAAAATGGATTGTACAAAAAAGCTCATATTGATTAACGTTTCTTAAAATTTAAGAAATGAAACTCAATTTACCCTCTACCTCTTCGCACTTCCGCCAATTTATTGGAATTGACCAAACCGGCGCATGGAACCACCAAAGGAATGCCCCAGCATTGCTCCCGATGGCTTGTATCCACTTATTTCGTGGTGAGTGGGTTTTGGAGACTCATCCTCTGAAAAGTTTGGAAGCGGAGAGCTTTCTTCTCCTCGGAATCGACGTTGAAACCTTGCCAAGTCTCATCGCGGTGGACTGTGTGTTTTGGTCGAACTCCAAGCAAACGGTCAAAAATTTGAAAACTGACTTTCGAGAGGCTTACCGCCACAGGCTTGAAAAAGGAAAAGTTGGAAGAGAGATCGCTGAGTCTTTTTTTAAAAGACACGACCGACCACCAGGCTCAAAGCGTGACATTGATCAAAAAACAGGTGCTCAATCCCTTTACTCTCCACTCCCATTTCAAAGAAACATTCAAACGGGCACATTTCGAATCTGGTCCGAGCTGGGTGATCCTCGGAATCAAAAGTTCAATTTTTTCCCCTGGTCTCATTCTTCCTCTAAACAAAAAACATGGGTCGTAGAAGGCTATCCCAGCTTGTCATGGAAGAATTTGTTCAACTCAAAAACGAGATCCCCCGGCAACTTGTCACAGTGGATTGAACAGATCATCAGACCCGAAATCAAAATATCGGAAAAAACAAAAGATCTCATTTGCTTAGATCAAAACTATGCAGATGCAGCAGTCCTTGCATTGCAAGCATTCATGACGCCCATCGATTTAAGCCGCCTCAAGAACCCCTCCTTGAAAAGAAAAATGTTAGCTCACGGTTATATCCTTGGAGGTGATGAAGTCATTTAGGCCCAACGATCTTGGTACCTCCCATCGGGGTCATAGCGACTTGCCTGAAAACTCGGATCAAAATAGCGGTTTTTTCTCGGATCAGCTCCCACCCCAGCAATATAGTTCCAATTACCCCAGTTTGAGGCAACATCATAGTCGATCAATTTTTCTTCAAAGTAGTTTGCTCCAAGGTGAGCGCTTCATGAACCTTTATAGGCAGTAAATATTGGCCTAGGGCTTTTGCTGGCATCTCCTTTTTTTGATCGATTGCTTTGAGCTACCGCAACGAGGGAGTAAAGAGACGATTGGTCAATTCCTCGTAGGACTCGCAGGTCGCCGCTTTGGGAAGCTCAGTGAATAGGTCCCTTAGTGCCTCGTAGGGATTGACTCCATTGAGGTGCGCAGTCACCGCTAAGCTGTAAAGAGTGCTGCTGGCTTTGGCACCATCAACTGAGTCAGAGAAGAGCCAGTTGTTTCTACCGATTGCAAAATATTTGATCGCACGCTCAACGAACCCATTGTCCATTTCGTAGCGACCATCCCCCAGATAGGCTCTGAGGTACTGATATTCTCCGAGGAAATAGTGGAATGACTCACCGAGTTTGCTCTTAGGCGGGACTATGCCGCTGTTTTTTTCTGCCCAGATTTTCATTTCGTCCCAGAGCGGGCGTGCTTCTTGTTGTCGCAGCTCATGACGCTGTTCCCAGGTAAGGTTCTGCTCTTTTGCCTTCTCCTCGATGGCGTACAATTTTCTGTAATACCTCAAGGCTTGTGCAGCTAGATTTTGCCCGCTCTTAGACCCCGTTTTCCAGGCCTCATAAAACTTTCGTCGCCCATGCATGTTGCAGCCGAGTCGTTTGACGCCCTCTTGTGTTTCTAAGATGTTATAGGCTGAGTAGCCGTCGACTTGAATGGCCCCTTTGTAATCTGCAAAAAGTCTTTTGGCGACCGCCCCTGATCGGTGTGGGTCATAATCGAAGAGGACGATCTTTTTTTCCTCAGTTGGTGTTGCTCTGGCCCACATCCAGGATTGGCTCTCGGCTTTTCTGCCGTCTTCTTTGAGAACCTGCGTCCAGGTCTCATCGCAACTCACGTAGGGCGAGAGCAGGAGCCGCTCTTCCAGACAGTTCCAGATCGGTTGACATGCATGGGCTGCTTGAACAATCCAGCGCGCCATCGTGCCACGAGACAGATCGATGTTGAGGCGCTCAAAGATTTTTTCCTGTCGATAGAGTGGCAGTCCGTCCACATATTTCGACGTAATGATTTGAGCTAACAAAGAAGGTGTGGCGATCCCCTTGGGGATGATCGACGGCACTGGTTGTGCGATCTTGCCGGTATCGCCCGTGTCCACCCCATAGCGGAGGCGATGGTACTCAATGACCTTCATCTGCGCTGGTTCGTAAAATAGTTTCTCCGAGACTTCTTTGCCAATGACTCGAAGCGGTGTGCCGTCTTCAGCGAATTTCTCCTCAGCCTGTAAATCCAACACCACCACTTCTCGTGGGAGCTCCTTGGGCAATGGCTTACGCTTGCCTCGTTTGCGCTGATACCCCTTGATCTCAATCATCTCGTCGGCATCAGATGATTCAGTCTCACCTTCTGCTAGGGTTTTCTGACTCGCAATCTCAGCTTCGTTAAATAAGCAGGCCTGCTCTTCACTCTCCCATCGCTCCCGCTTGGGACCAAATCTCTGCCGCTTGAGCTCACAAATCATCTCACGGAGTCGTTCGTTTTCTTCCTCGTACTGTGCAATCTGCTCATTTTTTTTAGCGATAAGATCTTTGACGCTCTCATTTTCAATCTGTAAAATTGCGTCCTCAGAGAAAAGTGGATTTGCCTGTTTCAAGATGGCCGTACTATACACCGGCTGTATTCAATATCATCAAGAAACACGTTCAAAATGCAGATTTTCAAATGGTTTCATTTTCCAGACATCATAGCCAGACAACAACCACTCGAGCTGTTCTGGCGTCAGTGCAACAACTGCGTCGGAGTGTTTCTTTGGCCAAGCGAACCGATCTTTTTCGAGGCGTTTTTGCCAAAGAGCAAATCCAGATTGATCAAAATAGAGGATCTTAATCCCGTCTCGGCGCTTACCGCAGAATACGAACAAGTAGGGCCCCATCAGATCCCCCATCCCAGCCTCGAAAACGATCTGGGACAAGCCGTTGATCGCCTTCCTCATATCTACGGGTTCACGGTGCAAAAACACACCCTTAAATTGAGATGGCGACTTCAAAGTATGCCTCGGTGAAGCTGGAGTAGCACCTCAGCAACCCACTTGGGGTCGGGCAACGCACGGCGTTCTTCCCTGGGCTGGAGTTGCGTTAAAACTGAGACTCGAGCGAATGGATTCGGTTCAATGGGCTTCGCCTTGTGCCCGAGATCCTGTAACTTGCGCTTCCAATGCCTGAACGTGTGAATGGATAAGCCTTCCTTCTGGCAAAACTCTACCGTGGAACCCTGGAACTGCTCAGCCTGCGCAAACCTGGCTGCCCACACTTTAGCTTTTTCTCGATTACTTTCTGATAGCCTCATATTCGGCCTCCTTTTCGAGGTCGAATCTAGTGAACTTGGGGAGAAGACTCAAAGAGGGTTTATGAAGCGCTCACTCTCCTTCTCCTTCAATTATCCCATCGACTGGAACTACCGACCAAAATGGAAAAATCATTTTTCTTGTTACTTCTTCAGCCCCAACGTTGGTAACGTTTTCAGCTCAAGAATCGATCACTTTACAAACCTACTCGTTCACCAGTCCACTCAGCGTTACCTGGTCTGCAGGAGGTGGCGCAGGAGGTGGCGCAGGAGGTGGCGCAGGAGGTGGCACAGGAGGTGGCACAGGAGGTGGCACAGGAGGCGGCAGCCTAAGTTTTATCACCCCCCCTTCAACGGGAGTCAACACTCAGTCTTTTTCTCTCACAGTCCTAGCAAAGGACGGGTCCAATTATCCAGTGCCTAACTTCGGGGTTGCTCTCTATCTCGATGGAAGCACCACACCGCTCGTGGCATCAGCTCAAACAGCAGACGATGGTAAGGTTACCTTTCCTAGCGTTGGTCCAATAACAACTCTAGGACCTCATCAAATTAGCGCATCACCTACGAGTGCCGCTTACTCGGGCTATGCAAATGCAACCACATCGATCACAATTTCTGCAGCAATTACGTGTTCAAGTGTGGTGAATACCGCAAACTCCCTGGTCGCAACCTCTCAGAACTTTATTGCTGGAGACGGGTTAGACTCCTCGAATATCACAGTGACAGTCAAGAACTCCAGTGGAGTAGCAGTCGCAAATGCACCTATTGAATTAGTCGCAGCAAACTCTGGAGTAGTTCCAGTGATCACTCCAAGCTCGCCTCAAACAACTGACACCAACGGACAAGCAACCTTCACTATCGTTGGAAACTCTATTGGATCCTCTACTTTTACCGCAAAAGCCTGCGGAATTAGCTTGAGCCCAACGCCGACAATTTCCTTTACCCCGCAGCAGACCAAAATCCCGATCACGGCAGGCTCGAGTCATACCTGCGTAATTTTGAACGGATCGATCCAATGCTGGGGAGACACCTCCTCTGGGCAGGCTTTGGCTTCGCCAATCCCTCCTCTTGACCCAGGAACCAAATACACATCCATCTCCTCTAGCGGTTGCAACTGGGGCGGAAAATTCACTTGTGCCCTGACCTCGAACGGAAAAATCAAATGCTGGGGAAACGAGTCCTACGTACTACCATCAACTATCCCCTCCTCCTCTCCCCTCTACTCCACTGACTCAAATTTCTACACCTCGATTACCACCGGTGGCCAACATGCTTGCGCACTTAAGTCTGATGGCACGGCGACCTGCTGGGGAACCTCCTCAGCTTCGCTCAGCACCATACCAACACTGGACTACTCCAACCACGGCGCAATCATCGATCTGAAAGCCAGTTGCATGCACACATGCGCACGCCAGGCAGACGGGACTTCGACCTGTTGGGGATACGGAGCTTCGGGCGGACAGGTAGATCTTACGGTCTCTAACGCTGCTACAACACGAAGCTCTGGAATCTTTGTCGGACCCTTCAATGCTTTTAGAATCGATCAATCCGACGGCATAGTCTCTGGGTGGGGATATGCGCCTTTTGGAGCTCTATCAGTTCCGGCAGGAATCAACCCTACTGGGTCGAGCACCACGCCGCTGGTACAATCTATCGCCATGGGCTATAGTCAGGCTTGCGCACTCAAAACAAGCGGAGCTGTCACCTGCTGGGGCTCTTACAACCCTACCTATGATGTGACACCCCCTTCCACAGTAACAAATCCTGTGGCCCCAAATAGCAGTGTTATAGCGATTGCAGCAGGATACACTCACGCCTGTGCGCTCTTCGCGACCGGCAAAGTGACCTGCTGGGGCGGCACTGCCAGCAGCAGCGCCAGAGCAGTCCCTACGAGTTTGAGTCTTCCATAAAATCTGAATCTCTCAGTGAGAAGTCTCGCAGAATCCCAACTCTCCTAGGATTTTAAAAATCATTTAATTTTAGTTCAAATCTTGCTTAATTCAACTCGAAATCATTTCCGAGTCGACACAGTCAATAGACTAGGTAGGAACGAAGTAGTTACAAGATTCTGAAATTCTTCAAGAAACAGGCGCTCCCTCCCCTTCTATTACCCCCTTGCTAGGTCGTGCCAGACAAAATTAGAGTCTACTCTAAAAATGTCTAGACAAAATTAGAGTCTACTCTAAAATAGTAGATGCATGATCCACAGAAGAATTGCACCCCAAATTCAAAAAGACCTCGGCAAGAAGATGGTGACCCTTGCAGGTCCTCGCCAATGCGGCAAAACAACCCTTGCTCGCGATTTACTCAAAGTCTATCCAGGAAACTACATGAGCTGGGATGACAAGGTTTCTAGGTTAAAAATCCAAAAAGGGGATCTCGATTGGGATAGCACTCTGTGGGTTTTTGACGAGCTCCATAAATACAAAAAATGGCGAAATTTCCTGAAAGGACTTTATGACCTGCACCATGAAAACCATAAGATTTTAGTGACTGGAAGTGCCCAGCTAGAGGCATTCTCGCGCGGAGGCGACTCACTCCAGGGACGCTATTTTTCGCATCGACTGCATCCTTTAACATTCTCTGAGATTCAGGGCTTACCAGAGGTACCGCTTGATGAGGTCACGCAACTTTCGCTGAATGTGCCATCAGGGAGCGAGCAACTCCTCCAAAATATGCTCAAGTTTGGAGGATTTCCAGAGCCGTTTCTGTCTCAGAGTGCGCGAGAGAGCCAACGGTGGCGTTTGGCCTACGGGACCAGGTTGACTCGCGAGGAAGTCTCAAGCATCGAGGGAATTAAGGATCTTGACTCACTTGAGCTGATGTTTGAACAGCTCAATGATATTGCTGGCTCAACCCTTTCCATCAATTCTCTGCGTGAAGATTTAGAGGTTGCATTTGAGACAGTGAGAAACTGGCTTCGAGTTCTCGAGCGGTTTTACGCGATTTTTCGACTATCCCCGTTTGGTCCGGCCAAGCTTAAGGCGGTAAAAAAAGAACAAAAACTCTACTTCTGGGATTGGGCAAAGTGCACCACAGAAGGGGCTCGTTTTGAGAATTTAATTGCAATGCATTTACTGCGCTGGGTCCATTGGATTGAAGATGTCGAAGGCGAAAAGTTGGATTTACGGTACTTTAAATCTCGCGAAGGACATGAAGTGGATTTTCTATTGCTGCGAAAAAATAAGCCGTGGATTGCCATCGAAGCTAAGTTAAGCGAGTCAAATCTGGCGCCAAGCCTGAGCTACTTTTTAGAACGAGTGAAAACTCCCTATGCTTTTCAGGTTTTCCTAAAAAATGGGCACGAAAGACGCTGGAATGACATCAATGGATGCCAAGTTCGAAGTATTCAAGCTGCAAGATTATTAGCTCATTTACCGTAGTTGAAAAAACCCCAACGAAAGATTTGATGGGCCGGGTGAGGGCACAACCCCACGCTACAAATCCATCTTAAATCGAGTATTTGCTAACCGGTATACCCGCGCCCAGACGAGGCGGTTCAGAGCCACCACGACCAAGACCATCAGAAAGAGAGAAGCAGCAAAGAGTGTAAAGTTTTCATTTGCAATCGCCACGCTCAGGGTAGCGCCCAGACCACTCGTCTTAAGAATTGTGCCGTGATAAGGCAGGTATTCAGCCACCACGCTCGCGTTCCAAGCGCCGCCGGCCGCAGTAATCCATCCGGTCACTAAAAATGGAAATACACTAGGAAGGTAGAGATTTTTCCAACGCGACCAACGCGAGGCCTCCATCAGTGAGAGTGCGTCGTTGAGTTCTTTAGGAATTCGCATTGCGCCTGCCAGAACATTAAATAGCACGTACCACTGGACTCCCAGTAACATCAGCAGCATCGATGCCCAGTCAAAGCTAATACCGAGGGAGAAAAAAAGCCCAAGAGCCAAAGGGTAAAGCATGGGAGCAGGAAACGAAGCCATGACCTGAATCAGAGGCTGTGCGATTCGAATCCGATGGACCGAGGTCCCAATCCAAATCCCCACAGGGACTGCCCACAAGCTACTCAAAAACAAAGCAATGAGAACACGAAAAAAAGTCCACGCTGTGTTGCGCGCCAACACCACCCAGGTCGCGGGAGGGATCTTAGCCAAGATCACAAAGAGAAAATATGCGCCGTAAACCGAAAAACTAATGACAGCGATGCTCAAACTGACCTGGATCACGCGAATGACGGAACTTGAAAACAGCCAATTAGCGAGTCGCTTAACCCAAAAGTAAAACCGAGGGGCGCGGTTCTTCACCAAAGTTTCGACGGTTTCTTCTCCTGCCAATCGAGAGCGCGTGCGACGCGGCTTGAGAACGAGCTCTCGATAAAGTAACTTAATCCGGTGTAAAATTTTAGACTCACGAATCCACAATTGCATGAGGGGTTCAACCGAGGCACCGCCCGGCAGGTCTTCAAGCCGAAAGCGCTGAACCCAAGAAAGAATCGGACGCCAGATCACAAAATCCATCACTAAGATCAGCAAAATCATCGCCACAACAGCAAGAAAAACAGCTTGGTGATCTCCCGATTTGATCGCCACATCCATATAGGCCCCGATGCCAGGCAACCGATATTCGTTATCACCCAAGGTGATAGCCTCGCATGGAATCAGAAAAAACCAACCACCAGCCATCGAAAGCAAGCTATTCCACGCTAGATTCACAGCAGAAAATGGCAACTCCACTCGTTTAAGACGCTGATACCAACCCAGCCCAATGACTCGAGATGCTTCACCGAACTCAGTAGGTACTGATTTGAGCGACGCATAATAGCTAATCGTCATGTTCCAGACTTGGCCGGTAAAAATCATGATGATCGCTGCAAGCTCAAGTCCAATGTTGGTTCTTGGAAAAAGCGCAACTAACCCGAGCAATAATCCAGGCAGAAAACCGAGCACAGGAATACTTTGGAGAACATCTAAAAGAGGGATAATAATCTTTTCAGCCGTTTTCGACTTAGCGGCCGCATATCCCACCACCAGAGTAAAAGCTAAAGAGATTAAGTACGCGACCATCCCTCGAATCCCGGAGAGCATCGTATAATAGGGCAAGGCACGAGCCGAGAGATCAATCTGAGTAATCGGATGAAACTCTGTTCTCCACTCGTTGGCAATCGAGGCTAAGCCATAAATTGAAGTCGCAATCAGTAGGAGAATAACCAAATCTGCAAGCGCAAGGTATCTTTGAGAGAAAATGGTTTTCTGCATGCATCTCTCCTTCGATTAGATCAAGAAAAACTCGAGATCAAAATTACTCACTGAATGAATCCCGCCCAACTGACTCAGGAGCACTCGTTGCCCCGACTCGAGGCGACTTAAGGACTCCATCATCCGTCCAGCCCAAGAGATCTGTAGGGCCACTGTCCCCACCCACTCATCTGCTGCTGGATGAGCCAAGAGAAGTCGCGCACCTTCCGGCCGGGCCTTCCAGAACAAAACCCAGTTCTGAGGCAAAACCAATCTCAACTCAGGAGCGAAGGCTACGTCATTCGCAGCAAAAATTTCCGATAATTCGGTCACCAACTCATCCAAATGAGCGCGACTCAGCCTCAAGGTCAATCGAACTTCTTTAACTGACTTTTGAGATACCTCTAGATTCAGGGGCTGTTCCCCCCAATTCAACACCGGCATTTTCCACCTTCACCTGACTGTTTAAGACTGTCATTTAGCACAGTAATGGGTAATTTGCTTCAGTTTCTTGGAGCCTTCCGGCAGTGTAACCGAGAACTTCATAATCCACAAAGTAGTGGATCATCATTCGTAACCAGGTATGATACCAGCTAGATGAGAAACGGAACTCAACAGAAATGAAGCACTCCCCCCCCCGATCGCAGCGAAGCACTTTCGCTACTTTGACATCATTATGGTGGCCTTTGTAGTTTTACTCCTTTGCTCAAATCTCATCGGAGCTTCTAAAGTGTGCTCACTTTTTGGAGTCAACTTCGGAGGTACTCTCATCTTCTTTCCGATTACCTACCTTTTTGGAGACATTCTCACTGAAGTCTACGGCTACCATCGGTCTCGAAAGGTGGTTTGGGCTGGATTCCTGGCTCTTGGATTTGCCAGCGCATTTTCGTGGCTGATCATTGCTCTCCCTCCGGCCGCAAGTTGGGACAGGCAGCGAGAACTCACTCTTATTTTTGGGCAAACTCCCCGTCTGGTCATCGCTTCTCTTTTTGCCTATTTTATTGGTGAGTTTGCTAACTCTTTTATCATGGCAAAACTCAAAATCTTTACCGGGGGAAAATGGCTTTGGACCCGAATTTTCGGCTCCACCATTGTGGGTGAAGCGATCGACTCCATTCTTTTTTACCCGATCGCTTTTTACGGGAATTGGCCAACAGAGCTTCTGATCCAGGTACTCACTGCAAGCTACCTCTTTAAAGTCATTTGGGAAATTTTGATGACCCCACTCACCTACCGAGTAGTCAACTTTCTTAAACGAGCCGAGAATGAGGACTATTTTGACTATCACACGGATTTCTCCCCTTTTTCGTTGAAAACTTAAAAAACTCAAGGATACTGCTCGCTATGCAATCACTCCCCTATTTAGTGACCGGAGCTGCCGGCTTTATCGGCTCGAGATTTGTTCAATCTTGCAACGAACGCGGCATCCCCGTCATTTCAGTCGATGTGGAGTCACTTTTTAAAAGTCGTTTGGAGCACCAAGGGATTCACTTTGGCGAAATTGTGGACCGTGACCAAATTTGGAAATGGCTCAAAGAGCATTCACCTCAACTTGGAGCTATCGTCCATCTTGGTGCAATCACAGACACCCGAGAAACCGACCTAGACCAGCTGAATGTCCTGAATTTTTTTTACACTCAATACCTCTGGAAATACGCCACACTCCACCCCACTCCATTTCTTTATGCGAGCAGCGCAGCCACTTATGGAGATGGACGACTCGGTTACGATGATGATGAAAGCTGCATTCCCAGCCTGGTTGCTTTAAACGCCTACGGCGACTCAAAGCAAAAATTTGACTGCTGGGCGCTTGAACAAGAAAAACAGAACAAAGGTCCTCACATCTGGTCTGGATACAAATTCTTCAATGTTTATGGATACGGAGAACGCCACAAGAACTTTATGGCCAGTGTCGTGTTGCACTCGTATGACCAAATCCAATCATCCGGCAAGGTTACCTTATTCAGGAGCCACAAAGCGGGCATTTCAGATGGTCACCAAAAACGCGATTTCATTGCTGTAGAAGACGTCGTCAATGCTCTTCACTTTGGGATTGAAAAACCCATTCAGCGCGGCATCTACAACCTGGGAACTGGACAAGCGAGAACTTTCCTTGACCTCGCTCGTGCCGTATTTTCTGCGCTTGGGCGTCCTGAAAAAATCGAATTCATCGACACCCCTGAGATCCTTCGAGAAAAGTACCAGTACTTTACCGAAGCTAAAATGACACGATTCAAGGCTCAAGGTTACACTCAGCCGTTCCGCTCTCTTGAAGAGGGTGTTCAGGATTATGTCCAGCGCCTTGAAAAAGCCCGAAGCCCCTCGAACTAAGCTATTTCTCCACTTAGTCCCAGATCCGTGACTCGCACTTTCTGCGCAGGACCTCTTCTACAAAGAGTAGAAACATGGCATGAGACCACCCCAAGGGAATCACCCAGTAGGGTTTGCCAGATTCTTTGTGCACCTGCTCGGGAAAGAGCCCAAGAGGAGTCGATTTAGCCATACTCCATTGAAAGGTTTCTCGAGCCTCACTCCAGTTCCCCAAGGTCATCTCGACATAACCGAGCCAGAGAGTGGTCAAGATCCATGGGTTACCCCCGCGATAGGTATCCCCTTCGTAACGCAAAACACCCCCTGTTGAGTTCCACCAGAGTCTTGAACGAACAAATTCTACTAACCTTTTTGCAGACGGGTGATCACGTGGAAGAATACTAAAGGGACGAATCAAGCCTAAAAGCGAAACATCTGCTGCCTGATCCCAATACTGATTCGAGACGAAGGATCTTTGGATCGGTCCTTCAGAAGGTACAAAGCGATCCAGAATGAGTGCCGAGGTTTTTTTCCCGAGGTCGTGATAATGCATTTGGGCCTGAGTCTCCATCAACTCTCCCGCCAAGAAGGACCCTGTGAGAAACGCAGACGCAACAGCAGCCAACGAATAGGCGTGAATCCCCATTCTCTCCTCCCAAAGATCATGGGATGGGTGACCCATACCGTCTTCGGTGGCATGAAATTCCTCTAAGAATCTTAAACCTTTTTCGAGTGTCGGCCAAAAGGTCTCCAGCCAAAGGTGATCTCGGGTTCTCCTGAAGTGAAGATAAGCAGCACTGAGAACCGTTGCAGGCTCGTCGATTTGAATCCTGCCCCAACTCGGGCCAGCATGACCGGTGGAAAGATAACGCTGCCACCACGCTCCTGAGACATCTTGAGTTTCGGTGAGGAATCGAAAATAATGCTCGACTCGATCTCGATAGCCAAACCCACCCAGAGCCGAAGCTAAATAGGCTCCATCTCGCGGCCAACTATACCCGTAGCCTCCAGAAAGTCGTGAGTGTGGATCAACCTCTGCAGCAGCAAGGAGAGCGCCTGTCTTTGCATCTTGAAGGGCATGCAGAACATCAATCGATCGCTCACAAAGAAACCGAACATGATCATTCTTGATGCGATCCAGCATTGGGATCGCAGGTTGATACCTGCGTTGAACCATACCCTCCACCATTTGAAAATACCTTCGGGAGGGTAAATGCTTCAGCGATGTAATGAGGCGCCCCAGGTGAACCTCACTTTCGGCGCAAATCACCAAAAATTCGAGAGTCTCCTCGGGACCGAGCGCAAAAGCTCCCCAAGTTCCACACCCCTGAACCACGTGTTCCCAACCGCGCTGAACCGCTCCAGTGGGAAATCCCCACAAATCCCCACCATGGAGGGGAACTGAGATCTTCTCACCCGCCCAGAGACGATAGCGATCGGGGTCACCCAAGTGACCTACCCGCTCCCACGTAGTCTTGTCACGACCTATAATTCCTAACCACCTCCGGCCACGGTGGTGCACAATCCCGTTAAACACCGGATGATAAAGCGAGCAATGAGCCGAGGTCGTGTATCCCATCCAGGGGATCGACTGATGAAGTAATCCTGCTCGCTCTTCACGAATTTTCCACTGATCCAATAAAATCGGCTCAGTCGGATGAAGAGCGAGTCGGCGTGTCATTTTTAAAGGCCGCGCTCGATGGTGGTATTCGACACCGAGCACCTGACACCCAGGGCTGAGCTGCAGGCGAATATCAAAATTTCCCGAATGGACTGGAATCAGCTCAGGCGCACCTGCATGATTCTCTGACCCAACCGGGATCACCACTGACGTTTGATATGCACCTAGACGCGCTTGCAAAGCGTCGATTTGAGGAGAAAAAAGCTGTTCAATCTCGCCATTCGCATCGAATGTCACCAGGAGCGTGCCATTTCCCATCTGAATTTCAGCTACGGGTCTCTGCTCCCACGACATGGGCATCTACTCCCTTTAAGGTTTCGCGCTGCTCTTTCATGCAATGCCCAACTCACGAACATCACAGCGCAATGCTAGATCTGCCATTACATTCATATACAAAATATGTGCATCGTAAGGGCTGTCATAGGGATTAAAGTATTTGTGCACGTCCCCATCGGCAAAATACTTAGTGCACATGTAGTAGAAGTGATCACTTGTCAGCAGGCGGCGCCAGGTCTCCAGAAGCTCCTGGCCGCTTTCGGCATCCATCTGGGAGACTTTTTTCTTCACTGCCTCTTCAACGCGATAAGCTGCTCGAAGAGCTGCATCTTGAATCGGGTTTCCCTGCCAAGCTGAAAGGTCTCGCTCCACATCGGCCCAAGAAAAAGGAGACGGCGCGTCTAAAGTCGCACGCTCTCCTGCCTCATTTTTTTGAGCAGCTTGAACAGCCTCAAAAGGAGTCACAAAGCGCAGACCGTCAATTGAGAAAAGCCTTTGCGGTAAAGCCCTCATAAAATTAAAAATCCCCGTACTTGCCCACTGATGCTCTCCGAAGGTTTCATAATCCATAAAAAGCCCGACAAAAGGTACCTTTCCCTGAGCGGCTACAGGATTTTCTAAGTCAATCATTCGCACCCAATGCTCGTACTTTTCGGCAGTCAATGGCCACTGAGACCATCCTCGATCCGAGAATCGAAATGCGATATCGTCACTCAATTTATAATTTTTCAAAAGAGCAACGAGTCCTGGTGCACCCGCTGGAGAATACTTAAAAAGAGAGCTTCTCCATCGCAAGATGTGATCAGCCCCCTCCATCAACATCCCTTGGTAGCCGAGTGCCGCCACTTTTTGTGCGATGGCATTGCTCGAAATCAACTCGGTATTTCTGAAGACCGGTGAAGGCTGAATAAGCGCTCGAGTCATCTCTCGTCGGTGAAGCTCTACCTGTTCTTTAAACTCTGTCTCACTGTAAAGAGCCGCCAAAGAGTGATGAGAGGTCTCTGAGAGTAATTCAACACACCCAGTATCGAAGAGTCTTTTAAACGAAACTACGACCTCCGGCGCAAAAGCCTCCATCTGCTGTAGGACAGTGACTGTCATTGAGAATGAAACTTTGAACCGTCCTTCATGCTCTTGAATGAGCTGGTAGAGAAGGTCGTTCATGGGTAGATAACACTTGTTAGCCACCTTTCTTAAAATCGAGGCGTTTTTATCCTGATCAAAGTATTGATGATTTTTACCCACCTCTAAAAAGCGGTAGGGTCTCAATCGCCAGGGTTGATGAACTTGAAAATAAAAGCAAAGATCAACGGCCATGAGCCCCTCCAATCGATTGGGCATAAGTGCTGCCCAATAAGTGCCTGTAGTCCAAGACAACTTGCTTGGCTGAACTTTCCCAACTCAACTGACCGAGCTGATCCATTCCCTCGTCTACAAGTTGTTGCGAAAGTCCTTTGAGACGAAGCGCTGCCAAAATCTGGTCCGCTAGTTTTTCGTGATCCCAGAAATCGACTTGAAGTGCTCGATTGAGGACCTCTCGAACGCCAGACTGTTTTGAAAGAATGACAGGAATTCCGCACCGAATGGCTTCAAGAGCAACTAACCCGAAAGGCTCAGAGACACTCGGCATGACCAAAACTCGCGAATGAAGGAGGACTTGATCAACCTCAGTGGGATTCATAAATCCAGCAAAATGAACTCGATTTTCGATTCCAAGGCGATGGGCTTGGAGCCTTAACTGATCCAGAAGATCGCCCGTCCCACAGAACACAAACTGTGCTTCGCGATTTGCTTCACAAACCAAAGCAGCAGCTTTTAAAAAGTGGTCAGGGCCTTTTTGAAATGTCAGACGTCCAAGAAAAACAACCTGAGGCTTGCGCTCTGCCTCGACCGCAAAGAGTGGCAACTTCGAACCCTCTTCTGGCGCATTATAGACCACGCTGATTTTCTTTCGTGGAATTCCGTAAAGGCGTTCAATCATCCCGGCTGTATAACGACTGACAGCAAAGATATGGGTGGCCTTACGAAATCCCTCGCGTTCGATCCGAAACACTTCGTGATTCAGATTCTCTCCACTTCGATCATATTCCGTCGCATGCACGTGAAGAAATACAGGTACTCCAGTCACTCTCTGAAATTCAAATGCAGCAGGAAAAGTCATCCAATCATGAGCATGAACTAGGTCTACTTCATGAGCCTCTGCGAGGTGCCGCACGGTGAGGCAGAAACGCTCGATCTCAGTCCAAAGATTTTTTCCGTAGATTTCGCCGGGAGGAGTGGTGACTGCCGCTTGAACTTGTTTCACACGGTCAATTTTTTCAGCGAATGGTTTGATTTGGGGGATCTTCAGTGGCGCCGATGTTTGAGCCGGACCGAGAATTCCGAGATCGGGTTCTCCGACAGACATCCGATCGATCACATCTCTAAGATTTTTTGGGATCTGACCTTCAGGGTGTGCGCCGTACGGAAAAAGCTGTGCAGCCGACTGCAACCGGATCAAATGAGGCTCGGATTCAGGAACGGCAACCCTGCCTGGATAAGAAGTGACCTGATCGGGATTCCAACCTGCTTCTAGCAGACACTCTCTAGCCCCCACCACTTCAAGGTGATTCTCAGAAACACGCTCGGGAAAAGTAGGCAAAACAAAAAATACCTGGGTGCCCAAACGCGCTAGGGCCTGAGACAATCCCTGACAGGCTTTTCCAAGGCCTCCAGCAAATCGAGGCGGATATTCCCACCCCAGCATTAAAACTCTAATCTTTCTTCCAGCAATCAACGGATCATCCCTCTCTTAAAAATTTCGGCCATTTTGTCATCTACTTTCCACTCACGCCTCATCAATGCTTCTTTCCAACAAGCAGAGCTCCAGGCCTGAGCTGGAGCCCCGCGTGGAACAAAGGGTGGCATCCCATCAAAAAGCTCCGCAATATGGCCTAGAATTGGCATTTGTCTAAGAATTGTCGGGGGGAGCATTTTGGCCCTCAAAACCTCAGGAGCCGCACCAGTGACGCCTATAGGTTTTGACTTCCGAATCCGACTGAGCCGATCGCGTGCCGCTTGAAATTGTCCTCCTAGCCAGGCCCAGACCGGCCCCTGATGGTAGGCTGCATCGCGCTCAGTGGGATGGCCAATATACTGCGAACGATACTTAGGATCTTGAGAAGAAAGTGTTCTGAGCCCAACAGGGGTCCAAAATCGTTGAAAGAGGAGAGAGAGATCCGCTTCAAATGCTTGAGAAATGTCTTCACCTGCCGCTTCCAAAACAAAGGAAGGCGCTAATGGTATGCTGTGTAAAAATACAAAATTAGGCCTAGAATCCTCACGACAATCGAGAATTTTTTTAGCAAGACCGAGCCCATTTATGTCCTTGCGCCAAATCTGCTGAAGCATCAGAGCCTGAAACCAAAGCGCATTGATCTCGGGTAAACATCCAAGCCTGGGGGTAGCCGCCTGCCCCTGCACTCGAGCATCCATCCAACTCGTGTGAGCCCCCGTCACCTCCAGCAAGCCAGAGTCGAGAACTTTTAGAAAAGGATGAAACCCTCCGCGAATTGAATCAATTGCTGCATCCAAAAGAAACTGAAAATCTCGTTGAAGCGAAGGGTAAAAATTTTCATTAATTAAGGAATAGCTCCATAAAGAAGTCAGGGAGTGACACCACCAAAGCGTAGCATCACAGGACTCCCACTGAGCGCGACCTTCCGTCTCTAAAACGTTCGGGAGACATCCGTGGGTTTCGATCCAAGACCCCCAACGAAGCATGATCTCACGCACCCAAATTTCGGCTGATCGAGCGTCTCGACTCTTTCCACTTTCTTCAATCCATGCAGCGACTAAGCCAGGCAAAGCAACAAAAGTATCTCGACCCCACTCCCCGAACCAAGGAAAGCCCGCAACAATTCCAGCCGGATTTTTAAGCTGAAAATCAAAGACACGATGTCGAACTTTTTCAGAACTGATTGGACTCGAATCGAAAACACCCGGATCGACTGCGAGCACCCACTCACAAGCATGATTTGACTTAAGTTGAGTTACAAAATAGCCCGCTGAGTAGAGATCTTCTTGACTAGGGTAGCCTCTTTCTAGTTCGATTGGATAATAAAACTTTTGATACCATTGCGGGTCATCAAACCACTCCCAGCGACCTCGAAAAAAGCAGAAACTCTCGCACTCCCCAGGCTCACTTAAGATCGCTCCCTGGCCCGTTTCGCTCATTTGAGAAAGATCAAGACTTTGCCAGACCCAGGTTTTTCCACCTAACGCATGAAGGTCTCTCATCGCCCAGAATCCACGAACTTTAAGTCGAACCGCCTCTGCTCCGGTCCACTGCCAGCACAACGCAATCCCCCCTGGATGCGCAGGTGCGACTCGAAAGGAGAGCTGTCCCGAGGGCAGCTTCCAGGTCCAACGAGGACCCTGACGCGAGCCGCGAAATCGAGGAGACGTTCCTATTTCCTCAGGGTTCGGGTTCTTCAGCGGTCCCTGCGGGCCCCAATAGAGATGTGGCCAAAGGGCGACTCCATCGCATTCAAATTCTAAGTCAGCCAAAAATGCAGTCTGACTCCGTCCCGCAATCCCAAGGTAAAACCCGTGGTACTTTCGAGTTCGAAGCCCAGATGCAGTGCCCATCGCAAAAGCGCCCTGAGGGTCGCTTACTAACCACTCCGAATCCCAACCCCTCGTCATTTCCCAGCCTTCTTCCGATCAAAAAACTAAAACTCAACCTATTGCCTTCCCCAACCCCAGAGAGTTGTCTTGGCCCAGGATAGCCCTGGGGGCCTAAGCAAAACTGAGGCCACAAAGATGAGCCTGGGCGACTCTCTTAAAAAAAAGCGGTTGAATCCGGGAGGCCTCTCCGATATAAAGCTGAGCGAACCGGTTCGATGGCTAATTTTAGCCTCAATCCACGCCAAATTTCTGAGTGGATTTCCGGTGATGAAAGGAAAGCCAAATGGCTAACACAAAAACCGCGACCAAGCGCGCGAGACAAGCCGTAACTCGCCAAGCAAGAAACACCATCACCCGCAGTGCAACTCGCACCGCATTGAAAGGTGCAATGGACGCAATTAAGAGCAAAGATCAAGCTCAAGTCCAGACTGCTTATCTCAATGCTGTTCGTGCACTTAGCAAGGCTGCAAGCAAAGGCGCTATCCCAAAAACACGCGCTGCTCGTAAGATCAGCCGCCTCACCTTGTTTGTACAAAAGAATGTGCCAGGCGTTTTAGCCGCACAGAAGTAATTCAACTTCAGACGATAGGTTCGGTCGCGGGGTGGTTCCCATTCAGTGACCGAACTTATTCATTAACGTCGTCCACAACCCCAACGGCATCAATGGGGTCTGCTTCAAACTCAAATCCAGTAAAAACAACTCCCTCTGTAACTCAATGACTTCCATTAATTTCCAGAATTGGGACCATTGTTTAAGGCGATTCAATTGAAATGGATGAGTCTTAAATGCACCGGTTCTAAACTCAGCATCCGCCAAAAAACCAGCCAACTGCTTGGCGTTCCAACTTAAAAGCCCCAAAAGAGGGAGGGCTTGGTCTGGACTCTCCGCCAGATGGGCAACCTGCCTCAGCGTTGCAGCGCGATCTTTAGTGAAGAAATGATCTATCCATTCGTCCGAACCCCAAACACCGGGAGTATCTCGAATCACAGATTCTGACTCCGAGCCTGCAACTAAAAGCTTATCCAGTTCTTGCGCAATTAAATCTAAAGTCCAGGGCTCCATACAGGTGAGCCGTCTCAGGCTCTGAGCAGAAACCTGCACCCCCTGTCGCTTTGCCAGATATTGAACCCACGCCTCACGCTGGTCTTCGAGTACCTCTTCGCACGACACGACTGCAGCTCCGTCGGTCAACAACTTCGAAAACTTCTTCCGTGCGTCGAAATCCTTAGCGAAGCAAACACAGACACTGGGCGTTTCTGACTGCGGCGCAGCGGGTCCAAAAAGCAGAGTGAGTGCCTCAGGGCCTTTAATTTGATGGGCATCACGAACCACCACCAAACGCACTCCCCCTCCGAGCCCCAAGCTCCTTGCCGAATCACAGATCGTAGCGCCATCCACCTCAGAGCCGTCTAAATTTTCTTCGCCCCACTCATTAGTCTGGGCTACCTTCCGAATTCGCTTTAAAAGCTCTCGACCTTTGAGCAGTTCAGGACCCCAAATCCAATAAAAAGGACGCAGGATCCCTTGATCCAATTCGGCTTGAATGACTTTGATCTCAAATTTTGGCATATACCGACTTCTCCATACCAAGGCCCACTTCGATCAAAATCGAGAAAACATGGATTCTTCGGCATCCAGGGCAATCATTGGGGCAAGATCTCCCAAAGCTCGCTCAAACTCACTTTGATTAATTAAGGGTGAAGTAGTCCCGGGAACGTCCAACTGATTAGCTGACGGAAACTGTTTACCTTTGGAAAAGGAATTAGACCAAAGGATCGGGTTTTCGCCTTCCTTTCTTTTAATTTTTTTAAGGGTAAATGTGCAGCTTAGGACCGCTGAGTAACTCTGAGCCACTGACTGGTCCGGGATATTTGCAGTTCCCACAGAAAATGATCGCCCTAGCCCCGTCTGTAAATTTTTAATTTGCTGAAGGTTGGTAACTGAAAATGCTGCTGCATTCACTGACCCGATCAGAATCAAGTCCGCGCTCGACTCATTCCCGACTACTTTCCAGCGTCCTCGACCCAATAAAGCCTTTAAAATACTATTGTAGACCAGTCCACCGACTCCTGGCTGCCCGGTCAAGTTGGTAGGTTGCTGAATATAGACCTTCTCATAGCCCTCGTCGGCATAAGAATTTCTTGAGGTTTGAAAGGTATAGCCACAGCCTAACCCCTCTAAACCCAACGCCAGAGCCAAAACAGTAATGAAAAATTTAGCTTGATGTATCCAGGACATATTCAAATGAGGTAAAGTGTTAGCATGAGTTTTGGGAAATTTCATAGCCTTCTCGATATTATTAAAAAAGCGCAGGACGCCTACCCCAGATTTTCCCAACGACTTTCAGAGGCAGAAGCCCTGGGTCGGTGGAAAATTGCCGTGGGCGACCTCATCGCCAAGCACTCACGGGCGATCCGGGTTCAAGACGGGGTTATTTGGGTTGAGGTCGATCACCCCATTTGGCAGTCTGAACTTCACTACCGCAAAAAGCAGATCCTTGACATCCTGAACGGTCACTCACCCTGCGCAAAACCAGGACTGACCGCGTCCCAAGAAATCTTAACGGACATCCACTACTTTGACCCGAGAAAGTTCCCTTTCGGCCAAAATCGATAGACTAACGAACCCAGGAGAACCAACCCAAATAAAACCGCCACTAGAACTTTTCGCTGAGTAAGGGCTCCATGAGCAGGCTTTCCTTGAGCGGCCTCAGCCCCCAAGCCAGTCACCTCAGTGAATTCAGACTCAGCAGCCACTGGCGAAATCACACGAGCCGAGGCACGCACCCCATTCGAGCTTTGACGAAACTGCTGAAGCGAAATAACACCCGTGCTGACTTCTAGGGCTGGCTCGGTTGGCGCTTCCCTTTCATGGGGCTCGAGAAATTTAGTCTTTTCAAGTCCGGCCTCTGTTTTTTCAGTCTCTTCAGGATACTTCACTCCTAAGCACTTAAAGAGCTCATCGGTTTGCTCAATGGCAATCCAGTATCCAAGTGATTCGCAAACCTCATCCCGCTGAGACACCCGCCGAGTTTGCACCATCTCCTGAAGTACCTCTTTCGAGAACGGCCCCAGGATTTGATTTTTCTCAGTCCGAACCAGCCATTGAAGACTCATCGAGCCCCCTTGTCTTGAAAAAGCTCCACGAACCTCCGCTCAGCATCGATAAAACTTTGAATGACCGGATGCGGACTTTGGCGGAATTCCTCCGGCGTTCCCGAAAAGAGAATTCGTCCCTGATCCAAAAAAGCAATGTGATCCGCCAAAAGAAGCGCCGAGGGAATATCATGACTGATCACAATCGAAGTCAACTTCAACTCGCGCTTCAGCTTATCAATCAGTTCGTCTACGGTCCTCCGCGTGATGGGATCGAGACCAGTCGTGGGCTCATCATAAAGGAGAATCGAGGGCTCCCGAATAATAGCTCGGGCTAATCCAACTCGCTTTCGCATACCACCCGACAACTCACTGGGAAATTTATCATACCCCCCCTTCATCCCGAGGAGATTCAGGGTACTTTCCACCTGAGCGCGAATCTTTGATCGAGGCATCTCAGTATGTTCGACCAAGGGAAAAGCAACGTTCTCAAAGACTGTCATATCGTCAAAAAGAGCTGAGTTTTGAAAAAGCATCCCAAACCGAAGCCGAAACTGGGTCAATTCCGACCGAGACAATTCACTCACATTTTGTCCAGAAACCCAGACGTGACCCCGATCCGGATTCAAAAGACCTAAAATGTGCTTAAGTAAAACTGACTTACCAGCTCCTGAGGATCCTAAAATATAAGTGAGCTTCCCGCGCTGCAGGTCGAGGGAAACTCCCTTTAAGACTTGCTCGCGTCCCTCCTGAAAACTCTTATAAACTCGATCAATTCGGACCTCATACGGGACTTCAACTGATTTTGGCGCCTTGTTATTCAATTTCTGGTTCTCCACCGTACGTGACTCTGACGACAAGCCATGTTAAAAACCCATTAAAGCCGACTTTGACTTTATCATGGAACTCATTCTAACGGCTTGCAAGAGAGAAAATCGAGCGAGTCGAGTCGCACAGTCGCCCCCGAAGGTCTGACTCGCACGCGGTGGAGTACGTATGACGAAGAGCTTAAAAACCCCAGTCCTCATCCTAGGAACCGGCATTGCTGGTCTCAGCGCAGCGCTTAAATTCGCAGACCACTATCAGGTCATCGTTGCTTGCAAATCTGAGCCTGCCGAAGGAGCCACTCGCTATGCTCAAGGAGGAATCGCATCCGTCTGGTCTAAACAAGACAGCTTCGACGAGCACATTTCCGATACTCAAATTGCGGGTGCTGGACTTTGCCACTCAAAGATCGTCGAACTGTGCGTAAAAGAGGGCCCCGCGCGAGTCCAGGAACTCATCAATCTGGGCGTTGAATTCACTCGAGCAGAAAATCATACTGGAACCACAGCTACCGATCCGACCGAAGCCTTCGACCTGCACCAGGAAGGGGGTCACGGCCAACGCCGAATTCTTCATGCCGACGATTTAACCGGTTGGGCCATCGAAAAAGCACTGCTCGCTCAAATCAAAAAACACCCAAAAATTCAAGTCCTTGACGAACACATCGCAATCGACCTAATCACCGAAGGAAAAGGTCTCAAGCGCTGGAGAAAGCCCGAGCGCTGTCTCGGGGCCTACCTACTCGACATTCGCTCTAACCAAATCATCACTGTATCGGCCCAAATTACGGTGTTGGCCACCGGAGGTGCAGGAAAAGTTTATCTCTACACCTCTAATCCAGATACCTCCACCGGCGACGGCATTGCAGTTGCCCACCGAGCAGGGGCCAGAGTCGCCAATCTGGAATTTATGCAGTTTCACCCCACTTGCCTTTTTCATCCCGGGGCTCGCACATTTTTAATCTCCGAAGCCTTGCGCGGCGAAGGGGCAGTTCTCAAAACCCTCTCGGGCGTTGAGTTCATGAAAAATCACCATCCAATGGGCTCACTCGCTCCTCGTGACATCGTCGCACGCGCGATTGACATCGAGATGAAGAGATCCGGCAATAAACATATTTGGCTCGACTGCTCAAAAATTCCCGCAGACGAGTTGAAACGCAAATTTCCCAATATTTACGAAAATTGTTTAAAATACGGAATCGACATCACACACCAACCCATCCCTGTGGTGCCTGCGGCACACTACACCTGCGGTGGAGTTCTCGTGGACGAAAACGCACAAACCACGATCGACTCACTTTATGCCATCGGCGAAGTCGCATGCACAGGGCTCCATGGAGCCAATCGCCTAGCCAGCAACTCTCTACTCGAAGCGGTGGTCTTCTCCCACCGAGCATTCCAGCACGGTAAAGCAGCCCTGGAGCAAGCAGGATCGCTCGCAGACGACTTTGAGCTGTCACATCCTCCCCTGCCTGAGTGGAAAACGGGACAGGCCGTTGAGATCGAAGAACAGATCGACATTGCAGCCAACTGGCATGAGATTCGGACGCTCATGTGGAATTATGTGGGCATTGTACGGAGCAACCGACGTCTGGAGCGGGCTTTAAGGCGTTTAACTCTGCTAAAATCTGAAATCAATTCTCACTACTGGGAGTTTCTCCTCAATAAGGACCTGATCGAACTGAGAAACCTACTCACCGTCGCAGAACTCATTGTGCAATGTGCGCTTCTGCGTAAAGAAAGTCGTGGCCTTCATTACACCGTAGACTATCCGCAGAAGCTCCCCGATCAAGAAGCTCAAGACACTGTACTTTGATTGAGTTTCATCCAAGAAAGAAGGTCTTCGAAAACCTGCTCCTTCCCGATCTCATTATGAGATTCGTGAAAGAAGTGAGGGTAAGTTTTGAGACCCTTTTCACTCATCCTGAGCTGAGAATAATACTTCAGACTCGACTCTGAGTTGACCAGCTGATCGGCCATGGGAATTAGAAACTGCACCGGATAATTCAATCCACCTGCAGACTTCAGTGTATCTGCCATTGCAGCTTCCATTGAAACAAAAAGGCTCGGGGTAATTTTTTTATGAACCAGCCGATCAGTCTGATAGGTCATCACCACATCTTGGTCGTGAGACAAAATTCGGGCGTCCACTTCAGAGGCCATTTGCAACGACCCCCAAAACTTGGAGAGTAAAACTCCAACGGCCTTTTTCAGGGGCGGCACATGTGCAGCGATCCCAAGAAGCGGAGCTGAGAGTGTCACAGATTGGATCGGCAGATTTTCGAACTGAAGCATCATCCTGAGTGCAACCAGTCCGCCCATGCTATGAGCATAGACATGGATTTCCACTTGCTTACCATAGCGCTTTTGAAGGGTCTCATCGAGACGACGAATAGCAAGAGCAGCATCAGCAGCGAAAAGCCCGAAGTTCTCCACATGACCTCGAAGCCCCTCTGATCGTCCATGCCCTCGGTGATCTAAGCAATAGACTCGATCCACCCAAGAGTTTAAATAGTGAGGAAAATGGAGATAGCGCCCGCCGTGCTCAGCCATTCCATGCAAAACAACCAACACTCGAGGTGTATCACTTTGATTCTCGACTCGATGAGTGACCGCATAAAGTTGCAGCCTACCGTCCGAGCTTGGAAAGGTCTCCCATTCGGAACCCCATCCCTGAGGCAGATCGGGAAAACCTTTCGGTTGAGGTGTCCCTTGATAAATCCGCCGATTTTCACTCGTCTGATTCAATATAATCTTCAATGGACCTTCTTGCAGCGTCTGAGAGTTTGCTGAACCTGAAGCTGAAACCACGCTCATCCTCCAAAATCCGAACGACCACCCCTTCTGCGACAAAGGGCTGAAACCCTTGTCCTTTGACATCACCTGAAGGACTGATATTCATCTTTAACTTTGAACCCACGGGTGCCGGCGCTCGATCGGTGAGAACCTGCAGACCACCAATACTAATATCACGACACACCCCAACAATCACGGTCTCTTCGTCAGACATTAAAACTTGAGCAACCATTGGGCGACGAGGAGTCTCTCGTTTTTCAGTCCGCTCCGGAGTCCGCGTGGCCTCTGGCCTACTTCCCGCCTTCTGAAAGGTGGCAATTTTACCAATTTTCTCCCAACCAGCCATCCCATTTGACCAGGCATGAATATTTGAATTGATTTTGCCAATCTCAATCGCCCGAAGAATTTCTTTTTGAGAGAATGGTCCATACTGAGAGGAGTTATAATGGAGATACCAAATCTTTGGCTCTGCAGACCCTCCAGCAAACTGAGGTGGGCCCCCTGCTGTGGTCGGACTCACGGAGGTCTTTGAGCTGCGTGCACTCGCACGAGTCACCACTCGCTCAGCACCCTCTGCAGGCGAACTCGCCTGGGAATCAGCTGACTTTTGCACCTGTCGTTGAAGGTCCTGAGCGGGCTGCGACGGCAACAATGACTTCAGCTCATCTAAATCACACAACCTTTGCCAGGTTTTTTGCCCTTTACGCCAACCGAAATCCACCCAAGTCAGGTGGCCTCGATTAATTTTTTCATAGAGTTCGGCAGCAGTCATTGGGCCCACACCTTTTTTGCCCACGGCCACATACCATTGAGGGGAATCATCTCGGAACAGGAGTTTGCTGGTGTTTTCCATAATTTCTATTCTAGAACGAGGCGGCTCAATCGGCAAAGAAAAGTCACTTAACGCATAGAGTCGCACAAAATCAACCGGTATCACTTTGATTTTTGAAATAAATCTAGACCAAAATTCTTTTCTGAATCAGGTTTAGACTATGAGTGTTTCGGACTTCACTAGATTCGCATCCGCTTTTCTTCTCTCTCAGCTTCTTCCACTGATTAGCATCTCCCCGATTCAGGCGGCACTGCGAGGTCCCGAGTCGGTAGCTGAAGGCAGTCGCTACCAAACAATCGTCGGAACTCGCGGAATGGTAGTTTCTGACGATCCCATCGCCTCAGAATGGGGAGCAGAAATTCTTCGCCGGGGCGGCAACTCTGTAGATGCGGCTGTTGCCACTGCCTTTGCTCTTTCCGTCACCCGACCTCACTACGCTGCCCTCGGTGGAGGCGGATTCATGATCTTTTGTCCTGCCCCCACCTCTACCTCAACTCCTGAGTGCAAAACCCTCGATTTTAGAGAAAAAGCACCTGCTGCAGCAACTCGCGACCTTTTTATTCGGAATGGTCAAGCGGAGACCCAACTCTCACGGGATGGAGCACTGGCCTCGGCAGCTCCTGGTATTCCTGCAGGATTACTAAAAGCAATCGATAGCTGGGGATCGAAAAAACGACAGGCTCTTTTGGAATATCCAATTCGAATCGCTGAAAATGGTTTTCACTTCACGTCCCATCTCGAAGTGGCTGCTGCCCAAAGATGGGATGCCATGAACACTGCAAGTCAAAAGATTTTTGGATGCCCAAAAAAATCTAAATCCAATCTCAACCCCACCCTCACACCCTGTCCTCCTGGCTCTCTCATTCAACAAAAAGATCTGGCTCGAGTACTCAAAGAGATTTCAGTTCGAGGAAAGACTGGATTTTATGAAGGCTGGGTCGCTCAGAGACTGGTCCGGGGCCTCCGCGAAGCCGGCGGTATCCTCACAGAGGCCGACTTAAAATCCTACGAGCCTAAAAATAGAAATCCCATCCTGTCCGAATTTCAAGAACTCCAAGTCGTATCAATGCCCCCGCCCTCGTCTGGGGGAATCATCTTATCTCAACTTCTTAAATACGCCGAACAGGCTCAACGGACCGGACTCTTTCGCCAAGGATTTGACTCACCTGAAACCATCCATGCAATGGCGCATGGAATGGCCTTGAGTTTCCGCGACCGAGCCCACTACCTCGGCGATCCAGACTCCGTCCAACTACCAGATTTTCTGCTCTCTCCCGACTACCTAAAGCGCCAGTGGGAAAGCTTTAACCCCAATCAGGCCAGCCTCATCAAAGAAGAACCTTCACTCGATGAGAAGCACCCTCAAACCACTCACCTCACCACCCTCGACTCCAAGGGAAACGCAGTATCGATGACCCTCACCGTCAACGATAACTTTGGCTCGGCATTCACCCCACCAGGCACAGGTGTGGTCATGAACAATCAGATGGATGATTTTAATATCAAAACCGGAGTTCCCAACATCTACGGACTCGTCGGCAAAGAAGCAAATGCAGTCGGGCCAGGTAAACGCCCCCTCAGCTCCATGACCCCAACCATCATCCGAGAAAAGTCAGGTCAAGTGCGCCTCGTCATCGGGGCCGCCGGAGGACCTCGAATCATTACCTCGGTCTACCTTTCCATTCTCAATCGTTTTCTATTTAATATGTCCCTGCGAGATGCTGTTGCTGCACCTCGATTTCATCAGCAATGGGTACCAAAGGAGTTACTCGTTGAGCGAAACAGCCTCTCCACCGGAGACTCTGAGCGGCTCAAAACTCTGGGCTATTCAGTTGAAGAAGTCTGGTCTCTAGGAAAAGTTCACGCACTGGAGCGTCTCCCCAATGGACGATCCTCCGGAGCCCCAGACCCGCGGGGCGAAGGCGCTGCCGTAGCAGAATAGTAATTCACTGCGGAACTGATATCCGACTAGCCGAACTCAAACTAGGCAATTTGTCTATTACCATCTTTACTGGAAGTGGATAATTTTAATCCGAAAATAAATATTTTATAAATAATTAAATTGAAACATAAAAAATTAGTTATATTTAAGTATGACCACAGCTTCTTTATTGATCAATATTTTGGTTCTTGTTCCAGTTTGTTTCGGCCTTCTTTTCAAATTCTCACAGTTCAATTTAGTTTTTGGAACAGACAGTACAGCAAGACAGATTTTAACTTGCATCTATTTGGCTATTTTAAATTTCAGCTTTATAATCCTCCTATTTCCTGAGAAAAACTCAAACTTTCTTCTACCACTTCTCTCCCTGCAAGTTTTTTACAAGTTTGCATCTGTTCTATTAATTAAAGACAAGAAAACACCAGTTCTCTGGTTTAATCTGGTCATTGCCATCTTTCATACGACGACAATTTATTTTAAGTTAATTTAGGTTTTATCTTAATTAAAAGACCTACCTGGGGACGGAGCACCTATCGGCAACTTATGGGCGACCCACCAGGCACACGGACTTTTTCTGGTCGATCCTCAGCAAGGAGCTTTTCATAGACACTGACACGAGCCTTGCGGGAGCGAGGACTCATCCCTAATGAAGTTCTTCAGTCCAAGGAATACAGCAAGTTTCAGACTGAGTTTTAAAAATCCTTTTATCAACGTTTCCATATTTTTTAGCAGTTAAGTTTTGAATTGACTAATATTCTAATAAATATATTAATTATCGAACTCTGACATTATATTACAAGGAGCTTCTATGCATGCGAGCAAAGTTTGGTTGGTCATTTTTGGGCTCACCCTGCCTCTCCTGGCGTGCCGCTCCTCTATGGCCGTTCAAGCCCCCATCGGGCCTTCCTCAAACCTCGACGGTGTAAACCTAGCTCAAGTGGACATGGACGGCGCAAATCTCGCAGGCGCCAGCCTTATCAAAGCGCATCTGCAAGCAGCCCATCTCCAAGGGGCGGATCTCAGCAAAGCCAATCTCAGTGGTGCAGACCTTTCGAATGCCCAACTCAAAGGGGCAAGTCTCGTTGGAGCTATCCTTAAAGAGGCGAACCTTCAAGGTGCCGATCTTGAGGGCGCAAACCTATCCAACGCTGATCTTAAAGGCGCGAACTTATCCGACGCAAACCTGACGGACGCATCACTCGAAGGCGCAAATCTTGATGGAGTGATTTCAAGTCAAGGATCAGCTACGAAAGCCACTCAGGACTGACTACCGTTCTGAACATGATACTTACCCGTAAAACGCGATTGCATTTGATCTGATAGGATCAGATCAGTTCGTCGCTGGTCTTGGTTCGATTGGGTATTCGTCACCCTCAATCAGCGCAGGAGGTTCCTTAATTTAAGACTCTGTTAATGAGTGAGCTTCTTATACTTGACTCGGTGAGGCTGAACTGCTTCTGCTCCGAGGCGCTTTTTCTTATCTTCTTCGTATTCTTGATAATTTCCTTCAAAGAGCACGACGCGACTGTCACCTTCAAACGCCATAATGTGGGTACAAATACGATCTAAGAACCAACGGTCATGGCTAATGACCATGGCGCAGCCAGCGAAATTCAGTAACGCCTCTTCGAGTGCTCGAAGAGTATTTACGTCAAGGTCATTGGTCGGTTCATCGAGAAGTAAAAGGTTTCCGCCCGATTTAAGAACCTTAGCCAGGTGAACTCGGTTGCGCTCGCCGCCTGAGAGCATACTAATTTTCTTCTGTTGATCGCCGCCAGTGAAATTGAACCGAGCGCAGTAAGCCCTGGATTGAACCTCACGATTTCCCAACAGGATGGTTTCGTTTTTGCCATCAGAGATTTCTTCCCAGACGGTTTTGTCAGGATCAAGAGCATCTCTGGATTGATCGACATAGGCCATCTTGACGGTTTCACCGATTCGGACGGTGCCACGATCTGGAGTTTCCTGACCGGTCAGCATTCTGAACAAAGTCGTTTTACCCGCACCATTACCGCCGATAATACCGACCAGACTTCCGGGAGGGATATTGAAATTAAAATCTTCAAATAAAACTTTTTCATCAAAGGACTTAGTCACTTGATTGGCTTCAACGACAAGATTCCCCAAGCGAGGTCCTGATGGAATGTAGATTTCCATTTCGTCGACTTTTTCTGGTCGATCCTCAGCAAGGAGCTTTTCATACGCGCTGACACGAGCCTTACTCTTTGCCTGACGGGCGCGAGGACTCATCCGAATCCAATCCAACTCCCGTTCCAAAGTCTTTTGCCGCTTAGTTTCCTGTTTTTCCTCAAGAGCTAAGCGCTTTTGCTTTTGCTCCAGCCACGACGAATAATTACCTTCCCAAGGAATGCCATGGCCGCGGTCCAGTTCAAGAATCCAACCTGCAATATTATCCAAGAAATACCGGTCATGGGTCACAGCAACAACAGTGCCCTGGTAATTTTTAAGGAACTGCTCTAACCATCCGACCGACTCAGCATCGAGGTGATTGGTCGGTTCGTCGAGGAGTAAAATGTCAGGCTTTTGCAAGAGTAATCGGCACAACGCTACACGACGTTTTTCCCCACCCGAGAGGTGCTTTACGTTTGCATCTGCAGGCGGCAGGCGAAGGGCATCCATAGCGATGTCCAAAGTACGATCCAAGTCCCAACCGTTCGCATGTTCAATCTTTTCTTGAACATCAGCTTGCTCAGCAAGGAGCTTTTCCATCTGATCAGGGTCCATCTCCGGATCGGCAAAGGCGTTATTGATTTCCTCGAAGCGCTTCAGCCATTTCACCAGATCGCCCATGGCTTCTTGCACATTTTCACGGACCGTTTTGGTTTCGTCGAGCTGAGGCTCTTGAGGCAGATACCCCACTGTGATGCCATCGCCTGGGCGAGCGTCTCCATTAAAATTCTTTTCAACGCCGGCCATAATCTTAAGTAGAGTTGACTTGCCGGAGCCGTTTAAACCCAGCACCCCAATTTTGGCTCCGTAATAGAACGACAAGTAAATGTCGCGGAGTACCTGCTTATTGGGTGGGTAGATCTTGCCAACGCCCTGCATCGAAAACGCAAATTTCTGTGCCATAAGTCTCTCATACCGTTTTCAGCGCCAGATACCAAATTAAAATAAGCGTTTAACTTTCTCAAATTTGCATTTGACTGCTCCAACTAAACGGCCTAACAATTAATCTATGGGGACTAGGGAGTCTGAGCATCATTCGCAACACGACACACGAGATCGCCTCATTTCAGCGGCAAAATGCCTTTTCGCTGAGAAAGGCTTCAACGGCACCACGGTTAAGGAGCTTGCCGAAAAAGCCCAGGTCAATATCAGTTTAGTAAGTTATCACTTTCACGGCAAAGAGGGTCTATTCAGAGCATGTCTTGAGCAGATCGGACGTTCGCGCCTTGACACGATGCAGCGAATTTTGCAGCCTCCCACCCATCGAGAAGAAGTTCAAATCCGGCTCCAAGTTTTCTTCGAAGAATACTTCACCCTTCATCTCGAAGAACCCGAAGTGGCAAGAATCATTCACCGCGAGTGCGAGGCCGGTTTTCCGCTGGTTTTCGACATCTTTAGAGAAACTTTTTTCAGATCGTTTGAAACCTTAGTGCAGTTCATGCAAATCGGGCAGGAACGAGGCCTCATCCGCGATGGACTCGACCCGATCCTAACGGCCTCAGCTATGCTTGCGGGCGCATCAGACATCGTCCGCAAGGACCCCCTCAACGAGCGCATTTATGGGCGGACTCTAAAAAATCCAGACTATCGCAAAGCAGCTGTTTCGAATTTATTATTGTTTTATATGGAGGGGCTCCACCCTAAATCACATTCACTCGAAGAGAGGAGTTTATGAAGAACTTCAAGCCCGGATCACGATCGATTCTGATCCACACGTTAGGCCTATTTGTTTTTGGTATTGCACTCGCAGCACCCCCTGCCGAGACTCAGGAGACACTCAATCTAAAAGACTTCCTCAAGGAGGTCACGGAAAAAAATACATCGATCAAGAGCTCTAACCTCTCCGCTCACGCCAGCGACCAACGCTCAGTCGAAGGCGATTTAATTACGGCTCCTACCCTCTATGTAGCAGCAGAAACCAAAAGCGATGCAAAGATTGGCCCCTTTTCGTTCCTTCAGTTTGATCGCCTGGTCACTAACGTAGTTTCAGTCGGCGTCCAGAAAAACTTTAATTTTGGTCTTCAAGCCAAACTCCATTACGACCTTTTAACAGTTCAGTATCTGAACCCTCAGACTTCAAACTTACCTGCGGGATTTGCTTCAATTTTTAGTAATCCCTACACTTTAGCCTCTCCAGTCCTGGAACTTTCTCAAAGTCTCTGGAGCAATGGATTTGGCCGCTCAACTCGCGCCTCCAAAGAAGCTGTCGATGCCCAAAATTTAGCCTCGAAACACCTGCACCAGTTTGAGGTTCAAAGCTCAGCAATCCAAGCTGAGTTGGCTTATTGGCGACTCGCGGCGGCGAGACAGGTCATTGAAGTTCAAAACCAAGCGATTGACCGGGCGAGAAAAATCTACGAATGGAATAAAAATCGCGTCAACCTCCACCTAGGAGAGGAAGCCGACGAACTCCAAGCCCAAGCGCTAGTAGAAAGTCGTGGGCTCGATGTTCTTGCTGCACAAAATGAAGAACGCTCGGCATCCCGTGCGTTCAATTCTGCCCGTAACTTGGATTCAGATGAGGTGAAAGAATCTTTGAATCGCTTAGAGCCCGAGGACCTCAACACGATTAACGCGCCAAAGAGAACCCGCCTTCGAGAAGACGTCCTGGCCGCCCAAGCACGAATGAGGGCGACCGAGGCAAACTCAGTTTTACAGACAGAGAAAAGTCGCCCCAATTTGGAGCTCTACGGTAGCCTCGCATTTAATGGGCAGCCCCAAGGTTACTTTGCAGATCCTTATAAAGGATCAACCTCTCTGGGCGACACCCTTGCACTCTCAATCGCTCCAAACCGCCCTACCTATAATATCGGAGTCCGCTTCTCTGTCCCGCTCGCATTCGGTGCCGTCAGTCAAACCCAAGAGAGCTGGGTCCAAGAAAATGCTGCTGCTCAACTCAAATATGAGCGTGCTCTATTTGACCAAGACCAAGCCTGGAAAGAACTCGTTCAGCGACTTTCTGACTTTCGTCAACACCTGACACTCTCTCAAACCCTTGAAAAGACACAAAAGTCAAAGTTAGAAAAGGAAAAAGAGCGACTGAGCAAAGGTCGAAGTACCACCTACCAGGTTCTCCTTTTCGAACAAGACTACCTTTTCTCTCAACTCGGTCGAATCAAAGACCAGATCATTCTTCTTGATATCCTCGCGCAAATGAAACTCTTTGGAGAATCTACATGAGCTTAGCAGACGTTTCGATTAAGCGGCCTACGTTTATCACCTGTATTGTCCTTCTGATGCTCGCCGTCGGTTGGATTGCGATGAAAGGAATGGGAGTCGATCTTTTTCCTGATGTTACTTTTCCAGTGGTCACAATTACTACCCCCTACCTTGGTGCGGGGCCCTCGGAAATCGAAACCCTCGTCAGTAAGCCCCTTGAGGATGAGATCACCACCCTTTCTGGCATCAAACGCCTGACTTCAATTAATGCCGAGGGATTTAGCAGAATCATCGCAGAGTTCTCTCTCGAGACCGATATTAAATATGCTGAGCAACAAATCCGAGACCGCGTCGGAGCAACCAAGTCAAGACTCCCTAGCGATGTCAAAGAGTCCATCATTCGTCGAATTGACCCAGCAGACCAACCGATTGTCATCCTCTCAGTCACTGCCGATTTACCTGAGAGTAAACTTTACGACGTCGCTGACCAAATGATTCGCCCTAAGCTGGAGCAAATTAACCAAGTGGGACTCGTCGATATTCTAGGCGGCAGAAAACGAGAAATTCACGTCGTTTTGGACAGAACTAAACTCAAGGCTGCCGAATTATCAGTTGGAACGGTCGCCGCTCGACTCGGATCAGCTGGCGAAAACATCCCAAGCGGAAAAGTAGACGAAGGGAAACAGGCTACTGTATTTAGAACTTTAGGCGAGTTTCGAAACGTATCAGACATCAAAAATACGATCATCAATTTCTTTGGCAATGACGTACCGACCACCATTGGTGAGCTAGGCAATGTCATTGACACTGTCGAGGATGAAAAGTCTCGGGCGTTCGTGAATGGGAAGAAATCGCTCTTTGTGTATGTCTATCGCCAAACAGGTTCCAATACGATTGCAGTGGTCGACGCAGTCAAAAAACGAATGCTAACCCTGAACACCGAACTTGACCGAACTGGAGGAAAGCCCCAACTCAACGTAGTTCGAGACGGAAGCGTCTGGATCAGAGCAAACGTAGACGACGTGAAGGAATCCATCTTGATTGGGATCGTCCTCGCTGTCCTCGTTGTATTCTTCTTTCTCGGCAATGGGCGCTCAACCATCATTACCGGTCTAGCCCTCCCCAACTCGCTCATTGGCGCATTTATCTTAATGGCAGCAGCTGGGTTTACGATCAACATCATGACTCTCTTGGCGCTCAGCCTATCTGTCGGCCTTTTAATTGACGATGCAATCGTCGTTCGAGAAAATATTTTTCGACACATCGAAATGGGAGAGTCTCCCATCAAAGCCGCGCGGAACGGGACACAAGAAGTACAGCTTGCGGTCATCGCCACTACCTTCACCGTAATTGCGGTCTTCGGGCCTGTCGGATTCCTTAAAGGAGTCGTCGGTCAGTTTTTCAAGCAATTTGGACTCACTATTTGCTTTGCGATGGCGATTAGCCTATTCGACGCTCTGACTATCGCACCGATGCTCTCCGCTTATTTCGCGGCTAATCCACATGAGAAAAACCGAGGAGGAATTTGGAACCTCACTATCGGTCGCATCCTGAAGTCGTTTGACCAATTCCAAACCAGGCTAGAAAACCGCTATGAGTCAGTGTTGAAATATACCCTAAGAAGGCCACTCACAGTCCTCGGTGTCAGCTTAGTCATCTTCGCAGGAAGCTGCTCTGTGGGGCGTTTCGTACCTAAGACATTTCTACCTCCGCAAGACGCAGGGGAGTTCACCGTAGGATTGGATCTCCCTCCCGGAACCAATCTTGATGCGATGAACGAAATCGCCACTCAAGTGGATCAAGCCATTCGAGCCAATCCAGAAGTTGAAGTGTCGGCACTCACCGTTGGCGATGCAGATGGACGCTCAGAAGTTGCTAGTTTCTACGTCCGACTAGTTGATGCTCACAAACGAAAACTGAACACGATCGAGTTTAAAGAGGCTCTCCGACAACAACTCAAGTCTTTTGCCCGAGCTAACCCTCAGGTGAAAGACTTTGATGCGGTTGCAGGAGGTCAACGCCCATTCACCTTAAACATTGTCGGCCTCGATCAAAAGGAATTAGAGAGGGTTTCTCATCAAGTTTTTGAATACCTCAAAAAACACCCTGGCCTGAAAGATGTCGATACCAACTCACGCCCTGGAAAACCTGAATTTCAAGTCGACTTAGTCGCAGCACGAGCCAAACTTCTTGGAGTTTTACCCAACTCGGTTGGACAAGAGCTGAGAGGGCAAGTCGAAGGGATCACACCTGCCAAATTTAGAGAGGCAGGACTTGAATACAAAGTACGAGTTCGTGTCCAGCCTGGGCAAAGAAATATCAAAGATGATTTCAACTCAATCTTTGTTCCGAACATTAATAACAAGCTCATTCGGCTTTCGGACGTAGCAACCCCGAGGGGAACCACGGGACCTGCAACAATCAATCGACAGGACCGAGCCCGGTACATCTCCATCTTAGCAGATATTGCACCAGGCGCCGGCATCGGAGATGTCATGAATGACACCTCGAAGTTTATTGATCAGGAAGTTAAACTCCCCCCTGGTATGAAATACGTATTCGTGGGTCAGGCGGAGAATTTTCAAGAACTCGCATCCAGCGTCATGACTGCTATGGGCCTTGGGATTTTGTTTATTTTTCTGGTTCTTGCCAGCTTGTATGAGTCGTTCGTCACTCCATTCACAATCATGCTTGCACTCCCACTCGCGATCTGTGGTTCACTGACGGCGCTGTTCGTCACGCATCAGTCTTTAAATATCTTCTCGATGATTGGGATCATTATGCTCCTCGGGATCGCCACTAAAAATTCGATCCTATTAGTGGACTACGCCAATCAACTGGTCGAACAAGGCAAAGACCGCGCTACTGCCGTGATTATCGCGGGTAAAACGCGTCTGCGACCTATCTTAATGACTACGATGGCGTTGATTGCCGGGACCCTACCCGTTGCTCTCGGCCTCAATGAAGCGTCGAGACAAAGAACCAGCATGGGGATTGCTATTATCGGAGGACTCATCAGCTCAACCCTACTCACTCTCGTGGTCGTGCCAGCCGCATTTTCATACATCGACCGATTCCGTATTTGGAGTAAGATGTGGATCAGCTCAGTTTTTAATGTCGCCCGCACTGAGCAGGATGAAACCGCCTCCGAAGAAAGCCCCGCCCATTAAAGAAAATGCCGGGTCTCAACTCTGAGACCCGGCACCTTTTCATTTAAAACAACTCAGTCCAACTACAACAGATTACTTGCCAACTCAGACAACTTAGATCGCTCACCCTTAGTTAAGGTAATATGAGCTGAGATCGCTTCATCTTTAAAGCGATCCACCAGATAGACCAACCCGTTATTCGCAGAGTCGACGTACGGGTTATCGATTTGGAAGCTATCTCCAGTAAGAACAATCTTAGTATCATCGCCAGCACGGGTCACGATGGTCTTGATCTCGTGTGGGGTAAGATTTTGAGATTCGTCTACAATCAAGTACTGCTGCGGAATGGAACGACCACGGATATACGTAAGAGGCTCAATCTGAAGAAGACCCTGATTCATCAACTCTTGACAGCCCTTACCAGCACCTCGACGTCCTTTTGCCCCGGTAGTACCGAAGAGGAAGTCGATATTGTCGAAAATGGGCTGCATCCAGGGATTAAGCTTCTCTTCAATATCTCCAGGCAAGAATCCAATATCCTTACCAAGCGGAAACACAGGACGGGACACGAGTAGACGATGATAAATACCCTCATCGACCGTTTTAGCAAGACCTGCCGCAATGGCCAGCAAGGTTTTACCCGTACCTGCCTTACCCACAAGACTGACCAACTTAATGTCGTCATTTAAGAGAGCATCAATCGCAAAAGCCTGCTCAGCATTCTTTGGAAAAATTCCCCACAATCCCTCGACGGGCTTAAAGATCGGAACAATACAGTCTAATTCCTTTGAGAATCGCCCCATAGCCGTATGATTAGGATTGGTTGAATCCTTGAGAATGATGTACTGATTGGGCTTCAGCGGTTGACTTGAATCTTTATAAGCGAGCCGCTTATTTTGGTAAAATTCGTCAACCAGGTGAGCATCTACATTTAAAATAGTCGTTCCTGAATAGAGTTGCTCAGGCTCGACGCTCGAAGGCTCATAATCCTCTGCCTCAACGCCAAGAGCATCGGCTTTGATTCGAAGATTCACATCCTTAGTCACAAAAACAACGGGTCGCTTAGGATGCTCTTTTTTCAGCGAGATCGCGATGGCAAGAATCCGATTATCGGCCTTGTCCATGGGCAGCTCAACGGGTAGCGGCTGACTCCCACCCAGCTCAACTGTCAGAATACCGCCATTTTGAAGTTTCACACCTTTTGAGAGCTCTCCATCCGCCCTCATTCCATCCAAAAGCCGTGAAAAGAGTCGAGCGTGTCGCCCGTTCTCACTCATTTCACGTTTGAATCGATCGATTTCCTCTAAAACGACAATCGGAATGACAATGTCATTATTCCCAAACTTAAAAAGGGCCTGAGGGTCGAAGAGTAGAACGTTAGTATCTAAGACGAATGCTTTTCTCACAATGGCCTCCGCGATTGAACCGGGCGAGTCAATCTCCCCCTGCGGACACTCTAGTCTAATTATTCGACTCACTGCAAGAGAGAAGAAAAGAGGAGCGACTCAAAAAACGAAATCAACTTTCGCAGTGATCATATGGCGGTTCTCAGGATTAATTCCAACCAGACTGGAAAGCTCTTCTGAGTAATTCGTATAGTTAATTTGGGCAACCCCTAAATCAAGACCGACTCCGTAGGTAGGATAAAGCTCACTAAACCCGCCTGAAAGAGTTAGGATTGGCATTTTTAATTGAAGCCCAAGATGGACCTTCTTTTGCCAGTCCATGCTATCAAAAACATGCTGGTAGTCATAAGCAAGGGTCGCAACAATATCGTTACTCTTGTACCTAAAACTAGTTCCCATCGAAAAATTAGATGGAATAGAAGGTGAAGAGTTTGAAAACTTCGTGCCTCCGATGTCAGTCACCGCCAGCCCACCCATCACGGTAAACTTGTTGCTCAAGCGATAGATGACTTGCGTTCCAGTGTCGATCCCAATTCCAGTGCCATAGGTTTGATAATCTCCAATGATTTCATTCATATTTAGTGTGAGAATATCGGTCACGCTGGGTTGATGAAATCCACCAGCGCGATAAAGGTACTTTCCTGAAACCCCAAAGCGAATCTCTCCCCTTTTTTTGGCAAACTTGTAGACCGCATCGCCATAACCGACTTGAAGCCCATAAGTGGTTTGTAAACCAACTGTTCCTGTCGGATTATTCGGATTCATCAATCGAATCGCTGCTTGTGCATCCCCAATCACACCCACTGCAAATCCTTGAAAGGAAAAAGTCGCAATATCCTGCACCCGAAGGTAGTAGTTTTTGCCAATCAGCGAGTTGATCAGGGTCGAACTAATCCCACCGGAGAGTAATGGGATAAAAGTAGCCGGATCCTTGGCGAGGTCGTTGGATGCTTCAATGGTCGCATTCAAAAATCGGAACTTTAGCTTCTTCGCTCCTGCAAGTCCGGCCGGATTAAAAAACAACGCCAAATCATCATCCGTGAACGCGACGACGGCTCCTCCCATCGCTTGTGCCTCAACGCTACGAAAAAGCTGTTCTGAATAATCTGCACGGGCAGTTCCAAGAAAAAGTCCGCTCAAAATTGAGACAAAATAGATCCCGAGACGCCTCTTCATCACGGTGTTCCCGTCCAACTTGCATTAATAAACGTATTGATGCCGGCTGCAGCGCATGAGTTTACGTCAGAGGTCAACCCCGTGCAAGAAGTTCGATCCCGTAAAGACAAGGGACAGGTCGTGCAAGTTGAAGCCCCCGCACAAATCAAAGTACAACCCAAAGAACAAGCACCATCCAGGCCGGCAGCGAGCATGGTGCTCATCGACGAATAGACTGCAGCCATATTAGAAGGAGCAATGGATGAAAGAAAAGTCACTCCATCATAAAAATGAAGTGTCGCCGACGCCAAAGCGCACCCATCTCCCGGGGTCGTGGGTGCTGTCCGCCAAGGTAAAGCTGATGTTCGGTGATTTGAGGAATCAGGGTTTCCGTAACGACTCAAAAGGGAACCCATCAGGGCCATACTTAAAAACGTCAGGTAGGTATTTGCATCATTAACCCGATCGGCCACTACAAGAGCGCCTGGATTGTAGCTGGTCGAATTGATAAAATCGGAGGCAGCCGCTACGACTCCTGGATTCACTGCAGAGATCACAGCATCAATTCCATTCTCTGCAGCAACAGGCTTTCGATCATCAGGACTCGAGGTCGAAGGAAACTCTTGAACCAAAAACTCCCAAAAGCCTGCTCCGCCTAGATTGCCGGAAAATGAAGATAGCCCCAAAGCTACAGTGAATACCTTCAAGTCAGCAAAACACCCATAAGTTGACGCAGTGACCAGCCGAATGGCGTTGTTGGTATTTAAGGAGCTATAGAGCGGCTGAATGATTTGCAGCGCACCCGCACAATCACCCCGATTTAAGTAGGCATTTGTGCGATCGATCGCCGACGAGATTTGAAGCGAATTGGCGGTAGTCTGGGATGCCTCAAAACCAGGAGACTCACAACTTGTAGTAAGACCCAGCGCTAAGAGGCTGATAAAAGAAACCAGTTTTTTTTTCAAATTCTTAAGCCATCCTTGGCAAAAAACTTTTTTATTAAATCGAATCTAAATAACTAACAAGCCGCTGACATCCCTCGGTAATCGATTTCTCATCGGTTGCGAAGCTCAGCCTCACGCACTCGGGGTCTCCAAATGGAGTTCCGGGTACGACTGCCACTTTCGCTTCCTCTAAAACCCGCTGAGCAAAATCAATTGAATCTTCTCCAGGACGCAGATACTTCCCCACTCCGGCAAAAACATAGAACGCGCCATCTGGGGTATACTTCTCTAGTTTGCGGGCTTTCTTTAAATTTTCCAAGAGAAGATCACGTCTTTTTCTAAAGCTCTCTACTTGTGAAGCAAACTCGCTCTCAGGTAGCTTCAAGGCGGCAATTGCTGCCCACTGCGCGAGGGCATTGACACCTGAGGTACTCTGCCCTTGCAAAGTTAGCATCGCTTGTGTGACCTTTTCGCCGGCAACAGACCAACCCAAGCGCCATCCTGTCATTGCAGCACTCTTGGAGACACCATTGATCGTAATGGTCTGATCCACTAACTCCGGATTAGCGTCCAAGAAGGAACAGAAGGGCGTCGCACCCAGAGTAATGCGATCATAGATCTCATCAGACAGAATCCAGATATTTTTACTATAAGGAGACTGAGCTAAAGCCGCGCCGAGAGCCTGATACTCCTCTTTTGAGTAGAGTGCTCCTGTTGGATTACTGGGGGAATTTAAAATCAAAACTTTGACATGAGGACCGATCGACTGGGTCAACTGCTCAGGTGTAATTTTAAATCCCTGAGCACCAGAAGCCGGAATAAACTTAGGAATTCCACCCGCAAGCTTAACCATTTCTGGGTAGCTGAGCCAATAGGGAGCAGGAATGAGAACCTCATCACCCGGATTCAGAATGGCCATCAATGAGTTGAAAAGTGCCTGTTTGCCTCCATTAGTAACAACCACATGGTTCGACTTCCAAGGCCGGATTGAAGAGAGCGACTTTTGCTGCTCATTAGTCTTGCGAGCAATCTCTTCTCTCAAAGCGGGAAGACCTGCAACTGGCGTATACTTCGATTGATTCGCATGGACTGCATCGATCACTGCTTTTTTCGCAGCCTCAGGCACAAAGTAGTCAGGCTCACCCGCGGTGAGGTTGATCACATCAACGCCTTGCGCTTTCATTTGCTGAACCGTGGCATTGAGTTTTAAAGTTGCACTTTCGGAAACGCCTTCTAAACGACGGGAGAGCTGAAGCCCCCCTTCTTTTTGTGGAATCATATTCATTTACCTTTATGAATCGGAGGTCACGGATTGACTTGTACTTTTTCCAGAAGTCGCCGTGCCACTTCTGGAGGAACGTAGTGGGAAATATCCCCACCATATCTAAAGAGCTCTTTGATCATAGTCGAGCTCACAAAAAATAAGTTCTGTCCTGTCATCATGAAAAGAGTTTCAGCATGAGGATTGAGCTGTTTGTTCATGCTCGCCATCATAAATTCATACTCAAAGTCGCTGGCAGCACGAAGACCGCGGATCACGGCTGAAATATCATTTTCGCGAGCATAATCCATGATCAAACCAGGCCAGCGTTCAACACTGACTCCTTTTCGATTGGCAGTTACTTCGCGAATCAGATCAACGCGCTCATCAGGAGTAAAAAGAGGGCTTTTGTGACCGGTCCCAGCAACGACAATCACAATTTCTGAAAACAGCTGAAGGCTTCGATCTAAGATATCCAAGTGGCCATTGGTGATGGGATCAAACGATCCAGGGTAAATCGCCTTTTTTACTCGCTGAGTCATGATAGTTACTCTCTCACATAAGTCGTAAGGACGCTATCCCCATACTCTTTTTCACGTCTTTTCAAGAGGCCACTGACACTCTCGGGAAGTTCATCTACAAGGGACTTCTGCACACCCCACTCGAGGCAAAACAAGCCCTGAGGAGATAGCCATTTTTCCCACGGAGCTTCTTGGAGGAGCTTTAATTCCCAAGCTTTTTCGTAAGGTGGATCAGCAAAAATAATATCAAAAGGGGCCCCAGGAAAATTACGGTCCAAGAGCAAACTCTCAACCGTCTGATTCAAGATTGTAATTTGGTTTTCTACCTGGAGCGCTTTAGCATTCTCACTCATGACCGTGAGGGCAGCTCGTGAGGATTCAACGAAGGTCACCTGCTCTGCGCCCCGAGAAAGCGACTCGAACCCAAGAGCTCCTGAACCTGCAAAAAGATCGAGTACCCGGGCTCCGGGCAGTTCGGCCTGAATTGAATTAAGTAAGGCCTGCCTGAGCCGCGCTTGGGTCGGGCGAGTCCGATCACCTGAGGGTGTGCGAAGCATCCGCCCCCGAAAAATCCCTGATGTAATTCTAAGCATGGGAAAAAGCTAAGCTCAGAAACCGGAACGAGGAATTCGTAATTCCATCCCATTGAAAAGTCGAAGCATCACAGCATCGTCGTTAAAATCTAGCGTCATCGATTCTCCTTTATGACCGAAATTCAATTGGACGGTCATACTACCCTGAATCGACATGGAAAGTACACTCTTCTCCTCACTGAGATGGGCGAGGCCCGCCTCTAATGGAACCTCGTCAGAATGGGCCGGCGCAAACTCACTCATCATAGAACTCATAGGTGAACTTCCTTTGGAACTCATTTCAAGAATACTTTCGCTCTCTAGAATCTCTGGGGGATGGACCCTTTCCCCATCTCGACTATCAGAGGATTCCGGAACATCCCCAAGACCCCTTCCATCAAGCGGGTTAGCCACACTCTGGGGCTCGACCCCTTTCAACTCCTCGGTTTTAACTTCCTCAGAAGGAATCACAAAAAGCTTAGGGCGATCGGTGGCAGGAACCTCCGACGAGGGGGTGACAGCGACCTGATCGACTGGAGCAGAGGATGCAGAAGCCGGAGCCTCTGAAGTCGTAATCATTTCAGCCATTTGCACTTGAATTTGCTCCACTTCGCGAAGAACTCGATCGATCTCATCTTGCGAGTGGGGCGACAAAGCAGTAGCTTGAGCACTTTCAGCGGTTTTAGTTTCAACTATTTGCAGTTCGGCAGACATTTGATTTCTCCCCCGGGAACTCCACGAAATCCCTGTAGAGTTCTTCGGCTGAATTCTAAAAAAGTTGAGTATTTTACAAAAATCAAATTAGCCGCCCGCAGTATGAATTTTTTTCTCGCCAAACGGAAAGAATCACTGGTACTAAAATCCTAGGAACTCCAGAGTCAGGGGTTAGAACCACACAAAACTTGGCTGAATCGCTCAGAGAAGATCAACGCGTGTCTGAAAAATTTACTGATTTATTGATAGATACATCGCGAATTCAGCAAAGACTGAGCTCAGAGACTCGCTCTCTTATGGCACAGATGCTTGAGTTCTCCGAGCCGGCGCCCCCCCCAACCAGCATTCACACTCCTCTCGCCACATCATTCAACTTAAGTAGTCGAGAAAAGAATTCAACACCACAATCCAGCTCTCCGTCTCCGATCACGATGGCATCGACTCAGTTATCCACCGCCATTCCGACTCTGATTCCCCTGTTGAACAGAATTTTGCAGGAACTCGAGGGAAACTTAACTAAGCTTTTCTCACTCAACCCCAGCCGTCGAGAATCAATCGTTCAACACCTGGAAAAGCTTTCCGGGCTTCACTCTAGCTCGCAGCCATCCCGTACACTTCAAGATTGGATGACCGGATTAAGAAATCCAGCTCAAACCTCTGCTTTGAAAACGTTCCTTGAAGAAGTCGCCCTGATCTCTCTCGGGCAGGCGATTTTACTCAAGGCCTGGTCGGATCGCGGTATTCGAAAGTGGAGCGAATCCGACCTGGGACAACTCAATTGGATTTTAAGCACGACTCTTAAATCTCACATCCCCCTGGATCGAGAAGCTTGGCAAATTACCAGACCGAATTTTTACTCCTGGTACACCCCAAGCAAGGCAATTCAACACGAGATCTGGGTCGCTCTCGACACGTGGAGAATTGAAGAAGAAGGTCCGCAATTTCTCACCCATAGCTTAAAAGCAATTCGAAGCTCCCAGCCCGAAGTCTTTGAGCCGAATGGTTATGATCGACGGTTTTTCAAAACATTGTGGGAGAAAATGAGTGGATTTGGTTTTAACCCAGCACCTGAAAACGACATCTTGAAGCGAAATAAGATGATCTTTTCGCCCACTTTACGCGACGGTTCCATCATCAGATCTTCTCCTTCCTCGATTCAATGGATTGGCCTTGAAGCCTCTGCTTTTCAACTCATGTTTTGCGAACTCATGCAAATCTGGTGGGGGCCTTGCGCTCCGCCACTTTGGTCGATTGGAACGGGACTGGAAGTGCATACCCGGGACCAGCTAGCATTAGCATTGGGCTCATCCAAAGTTTCTGTCGTTTCAAAAATTGCCGAGATGGAAGCCTGTGATGGAGCATTTGTCTTAGAAGAGCAAGTGGTCCGATCCCAGGGCCGCAACCCAATTGCTGGGCGACTCCGCGAAACGTTAGAAACACTTCCTTATTTTAAGAAACTTCGATCCCCTGGCACCAGTTTAGGCGATCTCCAGGCCTGCGTTTCAATGAGTAAGCTCCGACCGGGTGCCTTCCTTTGGTGGGCCAGAGAAGAAGCTCTTTCATCTAAGGATGGAATCGAGGTCCTGAACTTCCTTCTCGATCGAGCCAAGCTTTGCTGCGAATGGGACTTCTCAGAAGTAGAACACTCGCTTCCTGCTGGACTCCCACTCTATCCTAAGCACCTCTACCTCTTTCAGAAGGAACTTCATGTTGAGACTCGCCTCTCACACCGACCTGTGAGGCACTCCATTTCAGGCCAGCTTCGAAGTCATGTAGAACTCCCACTCCTTTTAGAAGACGCTTTTCAATCGGCCTGGGACGAAGTTCAACCACGAGGAAACTGGCGAATTCTCTCCCACCCCAGCCCCACATCTCAACGCGAATGGGGAGAAAAGTGGCCCGACCCAACCTCTCAGTCCACGCTCAGAGAACTCGATCAACTCCGCGCACTCTCGCTTCCTCTAGCGAGTTTCTCCACCATCAGACCCACGCCCGAGGGCGAAACCGGCAGACAAGGCCCGTGGTCGGTGCATCCTTCTCTCAAAGGCTTTTGGGTTTGCGCTGAATACGATGCCGAAGGCAGAAAACTAGTCACCCACCCACTCCCGCATCCGGGCAGTGAGTCTCAAGGTCACGGCTTTTTGGTCTTAATGTCGGACGAGTCTTGGATTTCTCCCCTGAGCACTTATTTAACGTCCGAGATCACTCGAAAATGGCTCGATCACAGCGCCGAACGACGCGGTGATCGGTGGGTCATTAACGAACAAACTCTCAAATGGATACCCATCCCAAAATCACTCGTGGCGGCACTGGAAATACCAACCAACGACCACCCCGCATTGAGTCCGCCTGCCCGCTTCATCCTCTCCCCTGAGTGGGAACGCTGGGCCGCAGAGGTCGCTCATCAACCTCAGCAAGTCAAACAGGCCCTTCTCTCCCTGGGAAGTCACCAGGCAGACTCCATTCCGATCCAGGCCGAGCTTTTTATTCGAGCAGCGCGAGCACTAGATTACCTTGCTTCCGGACAGAACCGTTTATTCTCCCTCGTTGCGCCAGATGGGAAAATCCGATGGGGACACCTCCTCGACATTCTACCTAAGGGAGAATGTTGCCCAGTCAGCTCTCATCCGCGAATTCGGCTCACTGGCACACTCCCTCCTCACCTAGCAATCGGGCGAATGGAACGAGTCAAAACACCTGCTCCAGGCATTCTCTTAGTCACAGAAAGTGGATTCAACCTCCACCTCGGCACGGACAGCGCCTTCCTGCTCAACCTCATCTGGGACCAACTCGATGGTGTGAAACACCCCACTTGGAGCGAACTTCTCCAGTACTTAAAAGTCCCTCGGCGTCTAGAACTGGCCGAGTCTACTGCCCTCGATGTCCTGAGATCCCATGCGGAGCAAGTCTCCAAACTCAAAGAGATCAGAGAACTCTTAGTCACTTGTCGACTTTTTTGACGATTTTGCGTCCGATTACTTCACTTAACTCATTGAAATTATTAACTTTTAAAATGGCATCAGACCTGCATTATCTAGAAAACATAACCGAGGTGAAACCCTGAAAAGGGACACCTCAAAACGGTATGATCCATCTTAGCCCGAGACCGAGAGCATCAACGGTTAAGAGTTTTCGACCTTCAAGGTATGCGACGGTTTCAGGTCACGCCTGAAACTTTACCCTGAAGAGAAAACACTACCCCCCTCCTTTTCCCCTTACCCTCCAGGGCCTCGTTATTGGATCCGAGGCCCTTCCCCCTCCCCTTTTCTCTCGGACTCTGGTTTATCAGAACAACCTCGGTTAAACTAAAAGACGTGACCACAGAAACACCTTGGCATATTCGCTTACCTCGAACTGAACACGAACACTGGTTCAAAAACCTCGTGAACCTGCATGATCTCACCCAACACTGGATTCGAGATCTCCAGGTCGATCGACCCGCTCACTTTTTACCCCGTGGCCTCGATGAGAATGTACGTCAACATCTTTGGGTCCTGGAGAATCTTTCGAGCGCCCGTTTAGAGCAATTTCTAGATGACCAAAGTCCCGGAGATTTTCTCAGTCAGCTAGAAAAAGCCATTTGGGCTTTTCAGTCCTGGACCCTGAGTCAGATCCTCGGAGAAAACAAAAGTCAGCCAAATTCGCCAATAAAAAATCTCCTTGAACAAACTTCATGGAAAGCAGGACGTCTCATCAGCGAAGCTCGCTGGAAGCGGCTCAAGACTCTAGGAAAGTTAGATTTGGCAACTCTCTTCTTTTCACTTCAAGACAGCCCTCTCTCCGGATACCCCCATTCCAGAGGAAATCTTGTCCGCAGATCAACACAAAAAACTGTTGAAATTGAACTTCGGCATTGTCCTCACCAACTGACATTTTCAGAAATCCAGTCGCATCAGGATCTGCTTTGCCAACTTCACTCCCAGTGGTGTCGCGGTTTTATTTATACACTCAATCCACAAGTCATTATTGAACACACGATGAGTTCACCTCGATGCATTCAAAGGTGGCGTATCGGATAACCCTATGAATACAGCTGAATCTGGACAAAAGCGTGCCCTAAGAATTCAAAGAAAAATCTTTAAATCGCTTCAAAAAGAAGTAGAATTTTTACTCGGCAGAACACCCGCATCAATCAAAAAATATGAGCGCGAAAATCAACAAGACTTTCGTAATTCATACCAGAGTCTCCAAGCAATTCAGAAATCAGACCTCATTGAAACCATTCGAACCGCGGACGTAACTCTCATCGCAGACTTTCATACATTTGAGCAGGCCCAAAAAACTGCACTCCGACTAGCGCGGGAGGCAGTTCAGGAAAATGAACTTTGGTACCTAGGACTAGAACTCGTGCCAAGTCACCTTCAAGATTTCCTTGACCAGTTCCAAAAAGACAAAATCTCAACTGAAGAGTTTCATCAGGCCATTGCCTATTCAGACGAATGGGGATTTCCGTGGAGCAACTACGCGCCCTTATTTGAGTGGGCAAAAAAAACTGGCGTAAAAATGATCGCGCTCAACCGTCCTCGACTGTTCGAATCCCAAACCTATCTCGGCGACGATCTTCACCAAAGGGACCTCTGGGCAGCTGGGATCATTACCGACCTTTTTTATGCGGATGATCTGCAAAACAGAAAACCTCGAATGGTCGTACTTTACGGCGAGCTCCATGTGGGTAACTCTCATTTGCCGAAACGAATCAAACAGATTTCCAAAGCTTTTCTCCGCCGAGCTCTCTCTACCGTCGTTATCCACCAAAATGAAAACCGACTGTATTGGAAGCTAGCAGAAGAGGGTTCTGAAATATCAACGGCCATCACTAAGCTCAAAAAAAATACTTACTGTGTTTTTTCAAGCACACCGTGGACCAAGCTCCAATCTCTAGTCAACTGGGCAGAAGGGGGCCACGCAGAACACATCCACGAAGAGATGGATGACCTGGGTTTGATCTCGAACTATGGAAAAATAATTTCTGAGTTTTTCAAAATTCCTAACTGCAGCTACGAGACTTTGAGCACCCATAGGATAGACCAGCCACGATTTCTCGACCAGCTCGAGTGTAAATCTGAATGGACAACCGAGGAACAGTCTCTCATCCGTAGCCTAGTTAATCAAAACCAGCGTTTTTATCTACAAAATCCAGGACTAGGCTTCTTGGGCACAAGCTCAAGCAATGGATTAGCTGAGATCGCTGCAATTCACCTTTATCGAAGCCGCGAACACTCGAGTCCAAGTCTAGCCCAATTTTTCAAGAGAACGCCTGAGTATTTTTACCATCATTTGATTGATGGAATTTTTGGATTTTTTGGAAGCTTAATTCTTAATCCGAAAAGAAAGTGTGATCTCGTAGTTGATCACCTACAAAGGATCGAGGCGCTTCAGTTAGGAGCCACTCCTGATTACCGGCAAGAGATTCTGGCCCGATCGCTCACTCTTGACTTTCTCCAATCTCAACGATCAGTTACGGAGCGTTTCAAGCAGCAACCTAAGATCCCACTCCTCGCACTTTATTGGGCTACCCGATATTCTGGTCAGATTTATGGAAAAAGCTTATACTCAGCTGCACTATCTGGAAAAATCTCGGTCGACTGGCTAACATCGACTTTTGAGCTCCAAAATAATGGAGATACAAACTCGATTTCTAGATCGTCAATCCTCACGTTCCAGACACTGATCCAGCAACTCACCACACTCGATTGGTCAGCAAGCAAAAACGATCAACTCTAAAAGTTGATACTTGCTTTAGCTCCTTACTTTGCTAAATAATATGAAATCAACCAACCCCATAAGAGCTTGTAATTACTGATTTTTTTTAAAAAAGGCACCAGTCATTTAAGACACATTCCATTTTTTTTTATTAAATATAAACTAATTATATGAAAAAAAACCTGCTCGCCACGGTAGTTCTTTTTTTAGTAAGCGTCTCAACTGAATATTCTTTTGCAGATGGGCAACAAGGTAAAGTAACCAAGACAGTAACTCACCAAATAGTCACGACCAGACGCACCGCTGCCACTGGTAGTTCTCAGCACCATCCACATGAAAAGGCGCCGGGTTCGAATCACACAAACCCCAATGGGGCCTCGATGCATCATGCCACCGAAACCAAGCATGAGCATACCGTGACAACGGTTGTTGAGGTCACCAACAACTCGAAAACCGTCAACAAAGATCGGACCAACCCAGCTCAGCCTAGCTCACTAGAGTTTCACGAACGTGACCTGCTTCACAAGCTCACTGCAAAAGCCAGAGGGGGAGAAAAACTAAGTTCACCCGATCGCGAAAAGCTCTATGAGCTTACTCATCGATCCGAAGGGGAAGAGGCTGCAAAAAAGGTGATCCAGGCGTACCACCAGAACCGGCTAGGGTCCAAATCTAGCGCCGAAAAATCTAAAGAGCAAAAAACACCAAACGATCAGGACGATCACTTAACCAATGAAATCACCAAGGCACAGAAAAACAAGAGTGATACCCAGGTCGTAACCCCACCGTTGACCGCCGCCAAAACCGGACCAGATGCCAAAGAGAAAAAAAACCCACTCACGCTTGAAGGCAAAGAAGAAGACAAAAAAAGTGTCTCACAAGGGGCTATTCAGACCACTAGTGCAGCCGGCCTGCCTGCAGGCGAAGGTGCCGCCTTGGCGATCAAGGGCATCTCGGAAGGTGCAAAGTTAGGTGCAACAGCAGCACGTCAAGCTTCCAAGGCAGTAGTGCCTGGGGTGGAAAAAGCAGCGGAGCGAAGTGGGAGTTTAGTGGGTC
>CANCQK010000003.1 GCA_947380295.1 Bdellovibrionales bacterium
GCGAGTGTCACGCTCATCACGACCGCGACGTCAACGCAGCAAAGAATATTCTCCGATTCGGACGTGAATCGCTAAGAGCGGCGAAAGCCGCTTAAGGGAATCCCCCCGCGAAAGCGGCGTAAGGGCCTTTAGGCCGGGGAGGACGTCAAGGTCTTAAAGTATTGAGCATTCTTGGGAAAGGGATCGTTTCTCTCACGTGCTCGACGCCTGTTAGCCAGGCCACAGTCCGCTCAAGCCCCAGTCCAAACCCAGAGTGAGGCACTGAACCGTACCGGCGCAGATCCAGGTACCAGGAGTAGTCTTCTTCTTTGAGGCCATGCTCGGCAATTCTGCGTCTAAGGACATCAACACCTTCTTCGCGCTGACCTCCTCCAATAATTTCACCGTAGCCAAACGGGGCAATCAAATCGCACCCTAGAGCGTAACGCCCGGTTCCTTCAACTCCAGGTCCACCGACTGTGTCGCTTTGTTTGAAATAGAAGGCTTTAATTTGGGAGGGCATATGATGAACGAAGACTGGCTTTCCGAACTCATCTCCTAATGCCGTCTCATGAGGCGCGCCAAAGTCGTCACCCCAAGGAAGTGGAACGCCGCGGCGCTCAAGAATTTGAACCGCCTCGTCGTAAGAGATCCGCGGGAAGGGGCCTTTGATGGATTCAAGCTGAGATAAATCTCGCTCTAAGATTTTGAGTTCGGGAGCGCGATTCGCCAAAACAGTTTGAACGATATGCTCAATGAACTGCTCACCCAAGAGCATGGTATCGTTCAGGTCTGCAAATGCGACCTCAGGTTCGATCATCCAAAATTCAGTAAGATGTTTACGAGTTTTAGACTTTTCAGCCCGAAATGTTGGGCCGTAAACGTAGATTTTTCCAAATGCCATTGCGCCCACTTCGCCGTAGAGCTGGCCTGACTGCGAAAGATAGGCCTTCTCATCGAAGTACTGAGTCCCAAATAGAGTAGAAGTCCCCTCACAGGCGCTCGGAGTGAGAATCGGCGCATCAAATCGGATGAAGTTTCGTTTTTCGAAAAACTCATGAATCGCCCGAGTAATCTCCGAACGAATCCGGAGAGCAGCCCATTGCCGATTGCTGCGAACCCAGAGATGCCGATTTTGCATTAAAAACTCAACGCCGTGCTCTTTGGGAGAGATCGGATAAGGCTCGGCGATTTGGATGATTTTAAGAGAAATCACCCCCATTTCGTAACCACCCGGAGAGCGAGGCTCTTTCCGAAGTTTTCCAGTCACCTCAACTGAAGACTCCTGGGTCAACTTCTCAAAGTCAGTCATCGCATCGGGAGTGGTATCGCCCTGAAAAAGTACTGATTGCATCAATCCAGTGCCATCTCTCAGAACGAGGAACTTAATTTTATTTCCAGAACTCCGCTTATGATTGACCCAGCCCTTGATCGTCACGACTTGACCATCAAACTGACCAGCGTCTTCAATATAAAATCGTTGAGGGGTTTCCATGTGTACTACTCCTTACAAAAAACCCCTATTCAAAATCGGGGTCAAAAATCGGGCCGGTATCAAACACCGGCCCGTAGTCCTAATCTAAAAATCGGCTGCAAACTGCGCGAGAGTTCTCACATAAAGTCCGCTCGCACCCTTTTTTGGCATGTACGAAAGCGTAGTGAGATTATAAGCGACACCAGCAATATCGAGGTGTACCCAGCGAGTTCCCTTGCGAATGAACTGTTTCAAGAAAATTGCTCCCCGAATCGTCCCACCGTTTGAGTCGTTAGCGGAGTTTTTCATGTCGGCATAGTCCGATTTCATATCATCGAAGTACTCGTCAAATAGGGGCAGCTGCCACATTTTCTCGCCGTTCACTTCGCCCGCTCTTCGCACGGAGTCGATCAAAGTATCGTCATTCCCCAAAACAGCACAACACTGCTTACCGAGCGCAATAGAAACCGCCCCGGTCAAAGTTGCAATGTTCACCACAGCATCGGGCTTATAGTCTTGAGCAAGATCGAGCGCATCGGCCAAAACCAATCGACCTTCAGCATCCGTATTAATGATCTCAACGGTTTTGCCGTTTCTTGCGGTGAGGACATTTCCAGGCTGAATCGCGCTACCGGAAGGCATATTCTCAGTGAATGCCATCACTCCAATCACCCGATTTGGCACTTGCCACTGGGACGCAAGAATCATTGCCCCCATGACCGTTGCTGCACCCGTCATATCGTGTTTCATCTCTTCCATACGGAGCGCAGGCTTGATCGAAATCCCGCCGCTATCGAAAGTAACCCCTTTTCCGACTAGGGCCACAGTCTTTCGATTTTTCTTAGAAGTCGGCACGTATTCGAGAACCACCACTCGGCCTTCGCGCTCTGCACCCTGACCTACGCCAAGATAGAGCCCCATTTTTTCTCGGACGGCGTCTGCTTCAGTCAACACTTTACACTTGAGCCCATATTGCCGAGCTAACTTTTTAGCTTCGCCAGCATAGTACTCGGGCGTCCCCACATTCGAGGGCTCGTTGGACCAATCTCGAGTCAGACGAACGGCTTCACCCACCGCCGTAACCTCTTTTAATTCGCGATCGAGCTGGGTTTTTAAGCCTTTATCGCTGACGAGAAACACAATTTTTGAAGGCCCGCTAGGCTCGCTGTCCTTTACAGTTTTATATTTATCGAAGTGATACGCATTCAGTATTAAGCCCTCAGCAAAGGCTCGCACGAGACGAGGAGAGTCAACCTTGGGAAGGTGGGAATGAGCAGTGGCGTCTTTTCCTTCAAAAAAGGTATCCACATGAACTGTGATTTCCTTGCACTTTTCGGAAACCAGCTTGGACCAGGCATTCCCGCCCGCAACTCTCAGTTTGTCTTCGGTCAGGTCAGAGAAAAGTCCCAAACCTACCGCCAAAACTGACCCAGTCGAATCGACCGGAGCAAATCGGATGAACTGAACCGAACCGGACCTTGCCTGAAAGACGTCTTCCTTTCTGAGTCTCTCAACGAGTTGAGAGAAGTTTTTTCGGGGAGGAACCGCCTTTTTGGCCGAATCCTGATAGATGACCACTAAGTCCGCATCCCCTTTGCCTGACACTGCTGCTCGAACTTCTAATAAAGGTAATTTCCACATTTTCGGTCTTTGCCCTTTCGATAAGATTTAATTAACATAGGGCCTAATTATGTTGAAGCGCTATCACCACATTGTCGGTGGCATTTTTAGACTGGTCGACGCCTGCGTCATTGGCTTAGCCTGGTTAGGTGCCTATTGGATTCGATTTCATATTCCCTTAGTCGAGGTCACCCGCGGATTCCCACCATTTTCAAAATATTCGGCTCTGACACCACTCGTAGTCATCCTGTGGTACACGGTTTTTTCTTCTCTTAAAGTCTATCATTCGCAACGAATGCTGAGACGAACTCACGAAGTACAACTCCTACTTAAAGCCCACTTCACTGCCATTCTAGGTTTTATTGCACTCACTTATCTTTTCAGTGAATACAGGTATTCGCGTGTCGTGATGTTTTATTTTGGCTTATTAGGGGCTATCGGAATCGTTTCATTTCGACTCCTTTTGCGAAACACCCTGCGTTCGGTGCGACGTCGAGGATTTAACCTCAGGTACGTCATTGGAATTGGAGAAGGTGCCGCGCTTGAAACTTTGTTCAAGCGAATCGAGCGCTTCCCTGAGTTAGGACTCAGGGTGAAGGGATTTATCTCTCACGAGAACTCAAATACCATCTCTGTGGCCGAAAAACCGAAGCTGGGACACTTTAACGAAGTCCACTCCATCATTCAAAAGCACAGACCAGATCAAATTCTGATCGCCCTCCCGAGGCATCAATATTCTGACCTGGATCGACTCTTCTCGCTCCTGAAGGACGAGACCATTGATATCCAACTGGTCCCCGATATTCACGAGTACACCACCCTTGGCTGTGAAGTGGAAGACTTTGACGGGCTGCCTATTGTAAAAATCAACGACTCACCACTGAACGGCTGGGGCTCCATTGCCAAACGAGTCACTGACTTAATTATTTCCGGGATCGCCCTAATTTTATTACTCCCACTCTTTTTAGTCATCTCTGTGGCAATCCGGCTATCCTCAAAAGGGCCCATTTTTTACAGTCAAGAACGAATGGGCTTGGACGGACAAACGTTCAAAATTCTAAAATTCCGCTCAATGAAGGTCGATGCGGAGTCCAAAACTGGGGCAGTCTGGGCAAATCAAAACGATGACAGAAAAACAGGTCTTGGCTCATTTTTGCGCAGTACAAGCCTCGATGAGCTCCCTCAGCTTTGGAATGTTCTAGTGGGCGAAATGTCGTTGGTCGGACCAAGACCCGAGAGGCCAGTTTTTGTACAAAAATTTAGGCAAGAAATTCCCCATTACATGCTGCGACATAAAGTTAAGGCCGGCATCACGGGCTGGGCTCAGGTCAATGGCTGGCGAGGAAACACCTCTTTAGAACGACGGATTGAGTGTGACTTGTATTATATTAGGAACTGGTCGTACCTTCTGGATCTAAAAATTCTGGTTTCCACGCTATGGAAAGGCTTCATTAATAAAAATGCCTATTAAACCGCTCCGCAGACCGCTCTCAGGCAGACTCGATCTCTACATAACACTCGAGATCTTGGGTGCCGTCGTCGGAACCTGCATTTTTGTACTCTTCTTTCTTTTAATGTTTCAGGTACTGAGAGTTGGAGAATTTCTCCTATCGCATGGGGTTAGCGCATTGATCTTGGCGAAGATGAGTGGACTCATGATCATCTCGTTCCTACCTCATGCTCTCCCTTTGTCATTTCTCATTGGATTGCTGATCGCTTTCTCGCGACTTTCAACTGATAGCGAAATTATTGCAATTAAGGCTGCAGGAGTGAGCCTAATCCGCCTCACTGCTCCCATTTTCCTGCTTGCAGTAATGACTAGCCTGGTTCAATTCCAACTCAACTACAACTGGGTTCCCTGGAGTGTAAGGACTTACAAAGTCATCGAAGAGAAAATTCGAAATACCAAAATTGCCTCGGCCATCAAAGAAGGAGCTTTTACTCCTGGATTTTTCGACATGCTCATCTTTACAGATAAAGTCGATCAAAAAAACAATAGCCTGAAGCGCGTTTTTATCTACGATGAGCGAGAACCCGAGAGCCCTCTCGTTTACGTTGCAAAAGAAGCAGAGATTTTGCCTATGCCAACCCGACAAGATCTGGGCTCATCGATCATTTTTAAACTCTCTAATGGAGCAGTGCATCACAGCAATTTTGATCAGAAAACCTATGAAAAAATTGACTTCGATGACTATCAGCTTTTCCTAAAAATCAATGAGGCCAGCGATCCATCCGTAGGTAATCCTCAGATGATTCCCCAACAAGAACTCTTAAGAATCATTGCAACCAGCCCTCCAGACTCGACATTCAGAAGAGATCACTTGGGGGAATACTGGAGAAGGACCTCACTCGCGCTGAGTCCGCTGATTTTTGTTTTACTAGGAATCGGCTTTGGCGTCTTTCGACAAAGAACAGCTCGAGTAAACGGAGTCCTCATTGGACTCCTGGTCGCCATTTTCTACTGGAGCATCCAGGTTTGGGGGGCCTCCGCAATGACTCACGGCACTGTCAGCCCATTTTTAGGAATGCAGGCTGCCAACATCATTCTTTTCTCTCTGGGTATTTTTAGTTTCCGAAGAGCCTCTTGGTGAAGCAAGTTCGACCAATTCAGATCTAGATAGTAGAATAGGTCGAAATTAAATCCATACTAATAAATAGATTTTAAAAAAAATTTCAAGATCAAGGTCTAGACTCATTTCCGAGCCACCTAGAATGTGATGATGCACAAACCTTGTGGATAACTTTTCTCGAAACAACGAAAACCCCTGACTAAAACGAATTTAATTCCATACTTTCAGATACTTAGACCATGTGGATAACTAGGGGTTATCGTGTGGATAACTTATTCTAGATAAGTCTACTCATCTGCAGACAGCTTTTGTTTACTCTCTGCGGCAGACACATTAGGAAGTCCTGAATCTGATTTGAAGAACTCACTGTCAAAAAGATGACTCTCAGAAGTTCCCTCAGCCAGAGATAATGACGCAGCGCCGTGGATGAGTCGCGTTAATTTTGACTTAATCACAGAAGAATAATTTTTTCCGTTATATGAAAAAGGAACGAATCCCGGCTCAGTCACTTGAACTAGAATCTGATGAGCTGCCCTTAGGACTAATACCTTTCCTTTGCGAACAATAAACTTACGAACAGGTCGCGCGTCTACTTGGTACCTAAACCAAACATCTACTTCGGGTTTGAAAATCGCTTTATGATGAATCTCATCCGTTTTAAGCGCCAGCCCCGAATCCAAAGGGTCGTCCGAGCTGACATTACTCGATGACACCGGGGACGGCGATGGCTGTACAGCCTGAGGGCTCACTTCGGGAACTCCAGCTGGCTCTACTGAAAGCGGTCCACTCCAGCCTGCATTAGAGCCGGCTGTTTGAGAGATAGCTGAAGCCTCCTCTCGCTGGGGCGCAGGGGATCCAGAACCGTGCTCAGCCACCACACTCAAAGACGCTGCCGGAGAAGGTAAAACCTGGGCAGCCGGTGTAACTCCCCCTTCTTGAGTTACTGACGTAGACTGCGCGGCGCGAAGGCGATCGATATGCGACGCACGGTGATGCTTTAACGAAGGCTTAAAAAAGAGAACGAAACCACCACCGATCACCATGAACGCGCAAATCCCAATCATGAGGATCGTACGGCTTTGTTGGTCTCCATCTTTTTTCTCAAACGCATACCCGCTATGCCCGCCCTCCCGATTAGGACGGTCCATTGCGCGCTTTGAAATGTATTGATCAAATCGCGAACGGATCTCTTTAGGATCCAACCCAATAAATCGGCAGTAGGATGTAACAAAACCTCTAATATAAGGCTTTGCCGGAAGTTCTGAGTAATGGTCCGCCTCAAGAGCGTGAAGGGTTCTCACCCCAACTTTGGTCGCAGAAGCGACCTGCTCAATGGTGATTCCGCGCAGTTCGCGTTCGTTTCTTAAAAACTCCCCTAAGGTCACATCTTTTTCTGACACTTTAAAATCCTTACCTCCAAATTAAGTCTCAAGGAAGAAACCGAATTCGATCCATCGCCTGCTCGGCGATCTTAGTGTTTGGAAACCGTTTTTCAACCTCCAAAAATGACTTCCGTGCCAAATTGTATTGCTTCTTTTGTTCGTAAGCCACTCCTAATGCCAAATAGGCGTCTCCGTAGGAAGCGCATACTTTTTGAGTCGCACGCTCGTAGTCGCTAATGGCCGAAGTTAAGTCATGATTTCTAGATTTAATCTGGCCTCGGTAGTAGTAGGCGACACAAGCACTCGACGCCGATTCTTCAACCGCTCGATCCATCATTTTTTCAGCCTTTTTTAGGTCACCTAAACGATATTGAACGATTCCTAAATTGGTCCAGGCCTTATAAGACTCTCGACTCAAGGAGTTCTGAGCAGCCCGCTCCAGAGGCGGGATCGCTTCAGAGTACTTGCCCGCCTCAATCAGAAGCTTCCCTAGCGTGTTATTTGCTTCGGAGTAGTCGGGCTTAATCTCTACGGCCTTTTTCGCCGATACAATTGCACGCTTGAGATCGTGTTTTCTGAAGTAAGCCAATGCAAAAGAATGGTGCAACTCGGGCAAAGCAGGTTCTACGGACTCAGCCTCAGTGAGAGCTTGAAGCGCCCCTGTCGGATCACCTTCTAAAAGTGCTCCGTTACCTACTTCAATCAACATTCTTGCTCGATCGGCACGACTGAGCTCATTTGCTTTTCTCTTCTCACTGGCACATCCCGAAATAAGACCTAGCCCAAAAATCAAGCAAGCCAAATAAATCCCACCCAAACGTTCACCCATACTACTAAAATAAAAGGCAATTGCGCCTGTGTCAAACTTTGGAAAATAAACTTTGCCTTAACGCGTCAATAAACCGACACTTTCAATATGAGCTGTTTGAGGAAACAGATCAATCAGCATCATTTTTTCAAACTTCCACCCTCTTTTAACCCAACGAGAAACATCTCGGCACCAAGCGTCGGCATCACACCCTACGCAGACCAAACTCCGAACATTCAAACCCTCCATAGCCTTGGCGATTCCAGGGAAATCAGCACCTAAGCCGACCCTGGGAGGGTCCAGAATTGCTGCAGCTACGCCATGTCTTTTTCCAGCACGCTTAAAAAGCCATGGCAATACTGAGGAGCGATGAAAGTGAAAGTGTTCTGGAATTTCTGGCGATTTTTGGAGGGGTACGCTCAAATCAACACAATGAATTTCTCCCATTTTCCCAGTCAATGGGAGACTCAAATTGCCGCTACCCCCAAAGAGGTCATAAAGGACCGAAGAGGCTGGGATTTGCGCTGCGACCCAAGTCCTCAATTGATCATTCTGCTCGTCGTGCACCTGCCGAAAACCGTGGGCAGAATGCCCCGCGTTCCAAGTTCGGCTCACTTTCCCCTCAGGAGAGAGCTCGAGCTCTACTTTATAAGGCTCTGAAAATTTTTCCCCTTCAATGCGGACATCGTCCCACACTCGATTGATTTCGGGCCTTGCCAGATCGCAGCGATTCACCGGCACAAGCTGATTGGAAGCAGCCTGATAAAAACCCATTTCATGTTGAAGCCCCCGGGCTTGAACCCGATTCCTGTATTCCCAAATCCGGTCGGCAGGAATGAGATCGATCTGATCAGGAGCCTCAACGCCCACCCTTTTCAACGCTTGGGGTACTCCTTGAGACTTGGTTTGCCATTGATAATCATAAGGGAGGTGTTGCCACTGGCACCCTCCGCACCGACCGAATGCAGGGCAACGTGGAGTTTGCCTCAGTGGCGAAGGCTCCAAAACTTCAACTAAAATGGCCTCAGCGTACCGCTTACTCTCCTTAACAATCTGAACTCGAACTAAATCCCCCGGAGCAGTATAAGGCACAAAGATCACGCGCCCCTCAAAGCCCGGGGTAGTATCCCGTGAAACGCCAGTACCGGCCCGAGCGAGGTCGTGAATTTTTACAATCGTCGTGGTTTCCATTTCAAAGTCCTTAATACCGGTTGCCCTGAGCGTCGAGTTTCTGTTAGTTTCCGACGCAAACTATGTCTAAAAATATTCGCAATTTTTGCATTATCGCACACATCGACCACGGAAAATCAACCCTAGCCGACCGTCTTCTGGAAAAAACGGGAACCGTGACCAGTCGAGAAATGGAAGCTCAGTACTTGGACAACCTCGATATCGAAAGAGAACGGGGAATTACCATTAAAGCGCAAAGTGCGCGGCTGAACTATCTAGCAAAAAATGGCGAACGCTACATTCTTAACCTAATCGACACTCCCGGTCACGTCGATTTTACCTACGAAGTCTCGCGATCTTTAGCTGCTTGCGAAGGAGCTATTTTGGTCGTAGACGCCTCACAAGGGGTCGAAGCTCAGACCTTAGCCAATGTTTTCATGGCGCTAGAAAACAATCTTGAAGTTTTCCCAGCCGTCAACAAGATTGACCTCCCCTCGGCAGATCCTGAACGCGTCCTAAGTGAGGTCGATGAAATGATCGGCCTTGTAGACACCAGCCGAGCAGTGCTGTGTAGCGCAAAGTCAGGCATTGGGATTGAAGATATCTTAGAAGCGGTGGTTAAGTACTTCCCCTCCCCCAAAGACGCGGACGATGAACCACTGCGAGCCTTAATTTTCGACAGCTGGTACGACTCCTACCAAGGAGTGATCGCGCTCTGTCGAGTTTTTGAGGGTAAAATTACAAAAGGAACCAAAATTCGACTCCATCACGTTGGAAAAGAGTACGAGGTTCAGCGTGTAGGAACTTTCACTCCAAAATTCACAGACGTCAATTCGATCAGCAGCGGCGAAGTTGGGGCCATTGTGTGCGGAATCCGCGATGTTCGCGATATGCGAGTCGGGGATACCATCATGAATGCTGGTAACCTCGCAAGCGAAGCCCTAGGCGGATTTAAAGAAGTAAAGCCTATGGTTTTCTGCGGCGTTTACCCGATTGATGCCGACGATTACAATGACCTGAAAGAAGCACTAGAAAAGCTAAAGCTCAACGACTCCGCCATCTCCTGGGAGCCTGAGACCTCGAGTGCGCTCGGCTTTGGTTTCCGATGTGGTTTTCTTGGCTTACTCCATATGGACGTCGTTCAAGAGCGACTTGAGCGAGAATACAACCTGAATCTCATCACCACCGCTCCTTCGGTCATTTACCGAGTGACCCAAACCAACGGGCAGACCGAAATGATCGACAACCCGTCGAAACTTCCGGATCAGACTCGGATTCAAACCATCGAAGAACCCTACATTCGACTGACCATCCATATGCCGGCTGAATATGTAGGCGCGGTCATGGCTCTCTGCAATGAGCGACGGGGCATGCAGGAAAAACTGGACTATGCCACCAAGGATCGGGTTGCACTCGTCTACCAAATGCCGTTGAATGAAATGGTTTTCGACTTTTATGATCGCCTCAAGAGTGCGACTAAAGGTTACGCCTCGATGGACTATGAACTCACCGATTATAGACCCGCTGATCTCGTTAAACTCGATATTCTCATCAATGGCGATGCCGTCGATGCTCTGTCATTAATTATTCACCGTGACAAAGCTGCCTTTCGTGGGCGCGAACTTGCCAAAAAGATGAAGGAACTCATCGATCGCCAGATGTTTGAGGTTGCCATTCAAGCAGCTATCGGATCTAAAATAGTAGCTCGTGAAAGCATTTCTGCTCTGCGCAAAAATGTAACCGCCAAGTGCTACGGCGGCGACATCTCCAGAAAGAGAAAACTCCTGGAGAAGCAAAAAGAGGGGAAAAAGCGAATGAAACAAATTGGAAGTGTCGAAATCCCTCAAGAAGCCTTTTTGGCGGTGCTCAAGGTAGACTAACAGAGGAGAACCGAGTTGAGAAAAAAAGAATCTCAATCGATTTGGGGCTTTATTGTCATCCTAGGCTTAGCTGCAGGGATCTCGGTCTCCATTCGACGCTGGGTGATCGAACCCTATCAGATCCCCAATTCAGCAATGAAGCCTACCCTCCTACCAGGAGATACCATATTTGTTTGGAAATGGCCTTTTCGCTCTCAACAGGTTCAAGCTGCGCTGCACCATGGCGACGTCATCGTTTTTTCAACTGAGCCCAAACTAGAAGAGGTAAAAAAAACCTACTGGATCCGAAGAATTGTAGGTTTACCCGGAGATCATGTGGCCATGAAAAGTGGGCAAATCATTCTAAATCAGACTCTTTTAGTCTCGAAGGACTCCCAAGAAGTCAAAAATCTAGGCCCATCTAGAAGCCCAAAAAACCGAGAAGTCTGCTCCTCAGAGAGCTTCCCTGGGAGCACTAGAGACTTTGGCACCTGCTTAAGACCTTCCTCTCCTGGTGAGTTTTCAGAACAAAAAGTGCCTGAAGGGTCCTACCTCGTGGTGAGCGACTGGCGATCCAAGACCGATTTAGACCACCCTTTGCTTTGGAGCATGGTCCCACAGACAGCGATTGAGGGAAAGCCCTGGGCTGTCTGGCTCTCCATTGACTACTCGCAGCGCACCGCTCTAATTCCATCAATTCGATGGCAACGACTTTTCCAAAAAATTGAATAAGTTTTTTAAAATTGGTACTGTGAGGGTACTGTGTATCAAAAATATCTCGAACCGATTATTGAAGACTTCACCACCGGCGAATATTATCGTGAGGTTTATAACGCTAAGCTTGAATACTTTGATAAAGCTGGCATCGTCTATGAAGATGACGCAGAGTTTGAGCAACGGATGTGCATTTTCATGGACTGGTACATCTTTGACCGAGATCTGCCCGGCGTAGATCTCCCGCCTATAAAATATTATTTTAGAAAAAATAAGGACCGATTTACAAGCGAAGAGCTCAATATTTATCGTGACTTTTGCTCCACCGTTCACTCGGTTTTTAGACTCAAACGATTCACACTCACCGGTCATGGACTCGTCGTAGTCGATCTTTTCTCAAACAAAGCTCACACGGTCACGGACGCTGAGATCAATCGAGGCTTTGCGCGCGGAGACATTTTTGAGGCCAGAATTATTCCATTCAAGGGTGGATATGAATTTTCTCGAGGCTTTTGCTTTCATCCCGCTGAGGTAGAGTCTTTTATTTCAGGAGAAGTAAAAAAAGTCCGTTTTCAAGACAAGAGCCGACAAACCAAGCTCATTCTCCAGCTCTCCGCGATGAAGCTCAAACACCTGAGATTTCCTCATATTGATATTCGCCATATTTATAGATTTGAATCCCGCCTCTGAGATTTCTAATTGATGCATATCGCTACATTGATTCAAATTTGGGCAAATTTTACCGGTCAGCGATTCACTGAGTGATGAATTCTTAAGGAATTGTGAATTTATGATTAAAAAAATCTTGCACGAATTGAAATAACTCTTCTAAATAGAATAGGACTAGATCTTATATTGAATCTAGGAATGAATTAAAACTAACTGCTAGGAGCACTTATGAAAAAGCTTGCTATGACCCTTGTTGCATTGATCGCATTGTCCTCTGTTGCTTTCGCTAACGAAGCTGCAAAAAAAGAAGAAGCTGCTGCACCTGCTGCTGCTGCACCTGCCGCTGAAGCTGCTGCACCTGCTGCTGAAGGCGCAGAACACGGTCATCATGCTAAGAAGCATGAAAAGAAAGCTGCTAAAGCAAAAAAAGGTCATGCTAACCACAAAGCTGCTGAAGGCGCAGCCCATGAAGGCGCAGCCCATGAAGGCGCAGCTCATGAAGGCGCAGCTCATGAAGGCGCAACTCACGAAGCTAAGTAAGCTCATTAATTTGGCTTACGTCGATTCGTGTTTAAGCGAAAAGACATCACCCCCCAGCTCATTAATTTGAGCCTGGGGGTTTTTTTTATCCTCGTTTTAGGCTAGGCTTTTTCTTCGATGAATCCCCAAAAAATTTTAGCAATCAAACTGAGAGCCTTGGGCGACACCGTGCTCACCACTGCACCTTTAATTGAACTACGCAAGGCGTTCCCCCAATCTGAGATTCATTTTTTAGTCAGCCGAGAGTGGGCATCTCTTTTAGACGGTTTCCCCGGGATTAAAAAGATTTGGCACTATGAGCGTAAATCTAGCAAGCTAGCTCGCCCCAGGGCTCTCGCAACCCTGGCTCATGCGCTTCGACAGGAACGATTTGATTGCGTCATTAATTTTCACGCAAGCCCCTCAAGCTCTCTTCTCGCCTATTCAACTGGGGCCCCTTGTCGCTCCATTCATTTTCATGGCCACGCCCATCGAGACCGCTTCTCAACTTTAACCATACCAGGCAAAGGAACCCTGAAACCGATCCTGGAACGCGACATGGATACGCTCAGAGCGTTAGGAATCCATATTCCCGCAGGGCGACTTCCCAGTATTCCACTGCAAGATCTCGAGGTCCGAGGAGCTGCAGAGTCACTCCAACGCCTCGGATTAGAGCATCCCTTGCTCGCCCTCAGTCTAGGAGCAAGTCGAGAGACTAAAAAATGGTCCTTGGATCGCTTTGTTGATCTTGCCATAGGGTGGACCCAAGAAGACAAGGGAGGGGTCATCGTCTTAACAGGACCGCATGAGGAGACCCTACAAAGGGAATTTCTAACTCGACTGGATGAACAGCTCACCTCACTTTTTTCTGAGGTATCCGCACGCTCCAGAGCCCGAAGCCGAATCTGCGTCATTCATAACACCACTCTACGAAACCTTGCAGGCCTACTCAGTCGCGCGGCCGTTTGGGCTGGATCCGACTCCGGACCTAAGCACTTAGCGGTCGCAGTAGGTACACCCACCGTCACACTCTTTGGACCTGAAGACCCATACGAGTGGCATCCTTATCCGGTCGATCGTCATCCCTACTTTTTTCGCAAAGAACTCAGCTGTCGGAGAGATGCAGCCCCAGGAATGCCCCCCTGGTGCGCCCTCTCAGAATGTAAAACAGAAGAAAACCGATGCATGCGCTTGATCGGAGTTGACTCGGTTTTAGCAGAGTGTAAAAAAGTAGCTCGAGTTAAACTCTCTAATTAGAGCGCCCTTCGGCAGCACTTGCTCTACGGTGAATTTAGGATCAAAAATGAAAATCTCAGGCTTCACTTTAGTTAGAAACGGAACTGCATTTGACTACCCCTATTTAGAGTCCCTGCGCTCTCTCCTACCCCTCGTCGATGAACTCATCATCAATGTAGGCAAGGGTGATGACAATACCCTTGAGCAAATCCAAAAGTTTGCGGAACAAGAGGGGCAGAACAAAGTTGTTATTTTCGAAAGTGACTGGCAACTCGATCAGCCTGAGAAAAAACGCGGGGGTTTGATTCTATCTGAACAGACCAATGCCGCGCTTGCCCGGTGCACAGGCGACTGGTGCATTTATCTCCAAGCCGACGAAGTTTTGCATGAAGCAGACATCCCCATCATCCGAAAAGCTATCGACCAGGTCCACTTTGATTCTCAAGTGGAAGGGCTCCTTTTTGATTACCATCACTTTTATGGTTCTTTTGATGTCGTTCAAGAATCACGAAGTACCTATCGCCGCGAAGTTCGAGCAGTACGCCGTAGCGCCCAGCCAAAAAGTGTTGGCGACGCACAAAGCTTTAGGAAACAGAACGGTAGCAAGCTTGCGGTAGTCTTGAGTGGAGCACAGATTTTTCATTATGGCTGGGTAAGAAAACCGGATGCAATGAAAGAGAAGACATTTTTCATGGATCAGCTCTACCACGGAAAACCGTCTTCAAAGAATGAGGCAAGCCGCACGCCCCACACAGGCGACAACTATCGTTATAAGCGATTTTGGGGACTAAAACCTTTTTCAAATTCACATCCTAGTGTCATGCGAGAGCGAATCACACAAAAAGGCTGGCACTGGGACCTAAAAAACTCCCCTTTCCAAATTAGCATCATTGATTCAAAAAAAATTATTCTCGATTCCTTCGAGAGAATCACTGGAATCAGATTATTTGAGTATCGGAGCTACCGCCTCATTCGAAAGTTTTTTTAACCTGAAATAGACAACGCCTCCGATGGCCCCAAATGCGATATTCATGAGGGCCATGAGGCTATAAGTATCTCCACCCCGCTCGGATCCAATTAAGTGAAACAAATACAAAAAGGCTAAATTTCCTGTTCCCACACCTGCCGGAGCAACTGGAACTGCCGTCACTAAAAGACCAAGCGGTACGACAAGATAAATTGATATCAGTGAAAAAGCTGAATCATCGACGGCCTGGACCAATTGAAAGCAACTAAATCCTACCAGCAAATGAATCAGGATCGAAATTCCTAGAACTTGAATCACGGTCCAACGATGACCATGATAGTGTCGAAGACTTTGGTAGATTTTTGTGAGAGCACTCAGTTTGGAAAACTTTTTCTCCATCCACCGAAATAGCTTCAACATCGGATCATGCCGCTCTTTTACCATGAATAAGTAAGCATAAAATAAAACTACCGCTCCGGCAGACACACCCAGGAGCAAACCGATCCCAGCGATGACAGGCGCATGCAGGAAGTTTTCAATCCCCAAGAGCAGCGCACCAGCTGAAACCATAACAAGTGCAGATAACCCAGCAACACGATCAAAGAGAATACTCCCGAACGCTTTTGTTTTGTTGGTATGGGTATCCTTACCGACGTAAACGGCTTTAACTAGATCCCCACTGACTGCACCAGGGAGGGCAATATTAAAAAAATTACCCACTAAGGTCAGCTCCGCAACACGACCCCAACTCAAACGAATCGACTGAGCTCGAAGAAGATACTGCCAACGGATGATCCCCAGGCCCATTGCTACTGCACTAGCCAACACAGCAGGGAGGACCCGATCCCATTTTCTGAGCGCTTGAGCAGTCACTTCAACTGATAAGAACCCCTGTTTAAAAAGAAAATAGAGTAAAAGGACAACAAAAAGACCTTTGAAAAAGACTTTGAAACTAGGGTGAACTTCTATTTTAAATTTGGGCTGCCTGGCCATAAATTTCTCCGCTTAAAAAATTTTCGAAAATCCTATGCCCAACTTCTTCTCGATAAAGCAGCTTTCCCTGGTCTCGGTTCAACAGCAGGGGCGGCTCTTTGATTCGATAGCGTTCGGCCAAAATCTTCTCAGCGCTTTTCAATGGCTTCTCGGGATGAAACTGAATCCCATAAATGGGCAAGTCTCCTAACTGACAAGCCTGAATCGCACAGTCCCTTGACCGAGCAAAAACTCTAAACCCAGGAGGAACGTTGCCCACTTCATCGTAGTGAGCTGCAAAACTATGAAAAACACGAGGAAGACCCCGAGTCAGTCGAGAGCCACCCTCAAGCTCTACCTCGACCCAACCAAACTCCGGCACTTGAGCCTTACGAACGGTCTGGATGCCACCAAATGCTCGTACTAACATCTGATGTCCAAAGCAAACGCCCAAAAATGGGATTTGAGCATCTGCCGTCTGTCGTATCATTTGAAGTAAACGATCGATCCAAGAATCGCAATCGGCAGCCCCTGTTTTCGATCCCGAAACAATAACACGATCAAAGGACCGCACATCGGAGGGAAGATCTCCTTGAGGCCCTCTCCTCACATACACGGTGGAGCCTTTTTGAATTTGAGCGAGACTCACCAAATCGGGAGCGCCCCAAGAGTCAGAATCAATGTTACAGTCAACGATGAGTATTTTCACGTCTGATTTCCGTTTCACTCAAGTAAGCATATTTCAAAAACATGCTGTGAGCAGCATTTACCGAGATAATAAACCCTGGTAACCCGTCCAGGAAACCTCGCTTCAAAAGAAAAGTCTCAAAAAATTTTCCAATGGGCTTCAAGATGAGTCTCAAAATACTCGGACGCTTCCCCTTACTCCGGAGGTCTTCCGAGCCGAGTCGAGAAAACCGAAGATTCGTGAGGATTTGATCTTCAATGCTTGAAAACGCGTCATGGAGGAGTGGAGCCTCAATTTTATAAAGGGCTCCCTGAACCTGAAGTTCCTCATGAACGTTCGGTTCAGTCCACCGCGCATGCCTTCGATGAGCCAAGCGAACTAAATAGTTAGGATACCATCCGCCGTACTGAATCCATCTGCCGAGGTAAAAAGTTTTTCTAGGGATGAGATATCCCATCGCTTTAGGCTGATTCATGGTGGATTCGTTGAGAATCTTGCGAATCTCCTGGGTGAGCTCGTCTGAAACGGTCTCATCGGCGTCTAGGTTCAGCACCCAGTCATAAGTAGCCTGGTCTTGAGCGAAGTTTTTTTGTTGGCCGTAGCCTTCCCACGCATGAATGAGGACTTTGGCGCCCAAGGCTTGCGCAATTTCTCGGGTCTTATCCGTACTACCGGAGTCAACTACAATGATCTCGCTTGCCCATTCGACACTTTTGATAGCCCGAGCTATTTTTTCTTCCTCGTTAAGTGTAATCATCGTAACTGTAATCGGAAGCTGAGTCATATTAGATGGAATCCATTTCCTGTTAAAATTATCATAGAAAATCAAAATGAAAGTATCACTTTTTGTAACTACCTATGAAATGCCTCGACACCTTGAACTGGTTTGCGCCGGCCTTTTACGCCAGTCTAATCGCAACTTCGAAGTCCTCTTTTGCGACGATGGATCCGGAGAAGCAACGGCTCAAGTGATTCAGAAATTTACTCGGGACTCGGGCATCCCAACTCAGCACTTATGGCAAGAGCATCAGGGATTTCGCAAATGCCGCATCTTGAATCGTGCCCTAGAAAGAGCGCAGGGGGACATAGCCGTATTTCTTGACGGCGACTGCGTTCCCCATCAACACTATGTTCGAGATCACCTAGAACATCAAGAAAAGGGCTATTATCTTGCAGGACGGCGAGTCGAGCTCGGCAAAAGACTGAGTGAAAATCTCACGCTCGAAATGGTCTCTCAAGGATTTTTCAATTCTCCCAAACCCCAATTCATTTGGAGCGTTCTGAGGGGGGACAGCGAGTACCTCAATCGATCGATTCGGGTCACATGGCATCCCTTGCGCAAACTCCTCAAGATGGATCGAATCGTCGACCTCAAGGGTTGTAATTATTCAGTCCCTAGAAAAGCACTCGAAGAAATTAACGGCTTTGACGAAGTCTATGAGGGCTATGGGCGCGAAGACACCGACGTGGAGCTACGACTCCAAAACTTGGGTCTTAAGATTAAGTCTCTCAAGGGCCTCGCCCTTCAATTTCACGTGTGGCACCCAAGACGGACTTTTACACCAGCCAACGATGCACGCTTGGAGGAGATCATCAAAAGCGGGCGAGTGCGATGCGAGAGGGGCCTGCGCAATTCAAGCGAGTACTGAGACTCCGCAGGAAACTTGAGCCTGCTTAGGGGAGGATTTGAAATTAGGATTTTGGCATAGTCTTCGCAAACTGCGCCCAAATGTTTCAACTCCGAGAGTTTCAAAAAGAGGCCCTAGCGGCGCTGCAAGGCTCGCACAGCTCTCCTCGACATGTGATCTGTGTCGCTCCGACGGGATCTGGGAAAAGTCTCGTTTATGAGCGCTTGGCAGCCGAAAATGGCCAAAAAACATTACTCATTACTCCGCTAGTGGCTCTGGCACGTCAGCAACACGAACGATTTAAGACATTAGGTATACCGACTTTTCTAGGTTCGGGGGGCGTAAGATCGCGTCCACCCATTGGACAGTCTGGGGCATGGATCATTAGTCCGGAAATGCTCGACAATCCCGCTACTCAGCACCACTTGTCACAATGGCAGGCGAATTTCCTCGTCGTGGATGAATGCCATTGCCTCTGGGAATGGGGCAAAGATTTTAGGCCCTCATTTCAGAAAATTCCGAATCTGCTCAAATTGCCCACATTGAGAAAGAGCCTTTGGCTGACTGCAACCCTCCCGACGGAGAGTAGAACTCAGCTCCACACCTTTTTTCCAACTCCACCGGTCGAGATCGGTGGGTTCGATCTTCCATCTCATGTGCAACTCGAAATTCGACGCTCTCCTCTCTCTCAGCGTCTTGATGACTTGCTCAATTGGCTCCAATTCAGAATTGGATCTGGGATCATTTTTTCCCCCACGCGGAGCGGCACTTTACAATTGGCACACCAAGTTGCCGCAACAGGTAGGAACACTGCCATTTATCACGCAGGTCTTACCAAAGATGAACGACAAGACGTTGAACGCAGGGTTCAAGAAAACAGAATCCAGATTGTCGTGGCAACATCTGCTTTTGGAATGGGAATGGACTATCCGCACCTCAATTTTGCTGTTGTGTGGCAGTCTCCACCCTCTCTCCTATCGTTAGTTCAAACGATTGGGCGCACGGGTCGAAGCACTCATTTTAAAAGTAATGCCTTAGTCTATTGGGATTATGACGATTTTAAGCTATTAGAGTGGACTATCCGTGATTCTAAAAAACGGAGAAATGACCTAAAAAATCTAGTGACTTTTCTGGCGTCCGAAGAATGCCGCAGAACCTCTCTTCGTAGGTATTTTGACGCAAAAGTCACAAATACCCTGCGCTGTGGTGTCTGTGACTCTTGTGCCAAAATTGCCCATTGGCCGCTGGCTTGAAAACTGCTAATCTAATCGACAAGGTAATAAATATCTTTTTTAAATTTATTTTATTTTTTTATTATCGAAACCCGGGTTTTATCAAGAATGGATCTCTTGAGTAAGCCCTTGAAGCAGTACCAGCCAAATCGTTACGCCACTCATGGAGGAGCTCTATGCGTAAACCCCAGATATCAGTACTGGCTTTTTTAGCAGTTTTTTGTTCGAGCTTTGGATCAGGATTTGCCTTTGCAAAAGACACTGAGGAGCCTGCATCACCCAAGGCAGAGTGGACTTTTTTAGTCTATCTGAATGGAAACAACAATCTAGACTCCTTCGGCACCATGAACCTAAAACAGATGGAACAAATTGGATCAACTCCAGAAGTTAACGTCGTCGTGCAATGGGCTAGTTTAAAAAATAGAAAAACACAGCGACTCCTCATCGAGAAGGACACGGCGAACACCAGCGTAAGTTCTCCAATCGTTCAGGATCTCGGGCAAATTGACATGGGCAGTGCTAAGACCCTTCTTGACTTCATTCAATGGGGGATCAAAAAATACCCTGCAAAACATTATGTCGTAGATGTTTGGGATCACGGCAGCGGTTGGCATGCAATCAGAAATAAGGCAACTCTCGCTAATCCAAAATATCACACCACAGACATTAGCTGGGATGACAATACTGGACATTCCATTAGTACTCGCCAATTAGCTGACGTACTTCGAACTGTTTCCAAGCAACTCGGTCGCAAAATTGACCTTTATGGCAGTGACGCTTGCCTGATGGGAATGACTGAGATTGCAAATGAAATGGTGGACTCAGTAGACACTTACGTCGGATCTGAAGAGGTCGAAGCTGCCGCGGGCTGGCCTTACCACAAAATTTTGGGAGCGTTAGTACAGCATCCTCAAATGAACTCCAAGGATTTGGGAAAGGTGATCTCTGATGAATTTGTTTCATTTTATATGGCTCCAGAAAATCAAGACCAAGGTAGCGCAACTTTCTCGGCGTTTGACCTCAGCAAAATGAATGTCCTAGATGAGGCAATCCTGCAACTTGGGGTAGATTTGCTCACGATTAAGCCAGCAGATCGCCGTAAAATTATTACTGCAGTAAGCGCTGCGCAAAGATTTACTTTCGACGACTACGCGGATCTAACCGATGTTTTAGCTCAACTTGAATCCATGAAGGACCCATTAGTTCGAACTGAAACAATCACCACACTCAAACGAGCTTTAGGGGAATTCATCATCACGTACGGCTCAACGCCTGCACTTCCCAAGGCCTATGGGGCTTCGATTTGGTTCCCAACGAGCTCATCCACTTACAATCAGTATGCGTCTCAGTATCAGGAGCTCCAATTTGAGTCCCAAACAAATTGGAACGAAGCCCTTAAACATCTTTTGAATTAATTTAATAAAACTAGGTACGGAAAAAGCCTCTTCGGGGGCTTTTTCCACTTGTTTCATATTCTATATGAGAAGTTAGAGAGTTTCGGTCTGCTTCAATCGGCTAAAATTGGTCGGGACGGCGGGATTCGAACCCACGACCTCTTGCACCCCAAGCAAGCGCGCTAGCCAGGCTGCGCTACGCCCCGACCTAATCAACCCTATAATTTATTCCGCTTGAGCAAAACAAACACCAAGGCCGTTGCGTTGTTCTAACAAAGAAGCAAAGAAGGGGCAATTCTAAATTGCGGATATCAGTGGCACGCAATGCTCAGAGCCCATCAAATATAAAACGCTCTAGAAGCTCGCGACAACGCGACTCACAAAAGCCGCTTGGAACCGAGAGATTCGGGTTTGATCTTGACCCGACTGAGAAGACTCGTCAAGAATTTCAAAATGATCTGGATTTCTGAAAATCTCTGCTAAGAGACTGCGGTGCAAATCGTGCCCTGCGCGATGGAGGCGAAAAAAACCCTGAATTGCGATCCCTGCTAATTTAAAATCCCCTAAGGCGTCCAAAACTTTATGTCTAGCAAACTCATTCTCAAAACGAAGACCTCCGGGATTCACCACCGAAGACTCGTCAAGAACAACCGCATTATCTAGGCTACCACCTCGGGCTAGCCCTGCCTTCTTCATCATCTCTACATCTTTTAAAAATCCAAAAGTCCGAGCCGGAGCCAACTCATCAAAAGGGGTCTTACCTTCTTGATAATGAAACTCTTGATAACCAATCATTGGATGATCCCACTCGACTGATCCGTGAATTTCTAGGAAAGAGGAAGGCTCTGCAATCACCCATTTCTCTCCCATCTTCAGCTCAATTTTACGGCGAAGAGCCAACACGGCTCGACTCTGATTTTGAATTTGGATCCCCGCCTGTTGAATGGCGCGATAAAAAACGACGGCACTACCATCCATAATAGGAATCTCAGCGCCATCCACTTCGACTCTCACATTATCGATCTGTGCACCTTGAAGAGCCGCTAGCAGGTGCTCCACCGTACTCACGGTCACTTGGCGAAGACCAAGAGTCGTGGCAAGCTGAGTGTTCACAACGCACTTATGGTGAGCTGGAATTTCGGGAGACCCGGGCAAATCAGACCGAACAAAAACAATCCCAGAATTGGGAGCAGCTGGAAACAGCCTGAGCCGAATCGGACTCCCAGAATGAAGCCCAATTCCCTGGAGATCCACCTGTTTTTTCAATGTCCTTTGTAAGCTCATGACTCTCCTAATTTTATAACACTATGAAGCAAAGCCCGTGCCCAAGAACACACCTAGTTAACTTTTTTTTATATTTTAGAGGGATGATTCCCAATTCCCCTGTAATTCTAGAGAGTCAGCCGTGTTCGATCTTGGGTTTTGAGCCAAACTAAATTCCACACACCCCGATTTTCTCCCAATAGAAGGCCCCTAGTGTGTCACCTTGAACACGTTTTTTTTAGAAAGTGTGGCAATAAAGCTACACTGAGTCCGGGACAATCTCGCCCAAATGCTCGTAGGCAAGTCGCGTAGCAACCCGTCCTCGTGGTGTTCTTTGCAGAAATCCCTCCTGAATCAAGTAGGGTTCGTAGACGTCTTCCAATGTATCTCTCTCTTCTCCCAAGGCTGACGAAAGAGTTTCAATTCCAGTCGGTCCACCATCAAACTTTTGGATTAATGCACTGAGGAATTTACGATCCATGGGATCGAGTCCGCGATCATCCACCTCGAAAAGCTTAAGAGCCGCTTGCGCGGTGACCCGGTCCACCTTTGGCTGACCTTGAACGCTGGGACCTCGTACTTGAGCATAGTCGCGAACTCGCTTGAGGAGTCGGTTTGCAATCCGAGGGGTACCTCGCGATCGCTTTGCTATTTCATTCGCGCCGCTAGGATCGATCTCAATCTGGAGCAACTGAGCAGAACGATCCACAATTTTCTGCAGCTCTTCGACCGGATAAAAATCTAGTCTAAGCTGAACCCCAAATCGGTCCCGAAGCGGGCTTGAAAGTAATCCCGTGCGAGTTGTGGCGCCCACAAGCGTGAATTTAGGCAGATCAATTCTCAAAGTTCGAGCAGCCGGCCCCTGCCCAATAATCAGATCAAGCTTGTAATCCTCCATCGCACCATAAAGAACTTCTTCGATGGTCTTTTGGAGGCGATGAATCTCGTCGATAAATAAGACATCATTGGGCTGGAGGTTAGTGAGAATGGCAGCCAAATCTCCCTTTTTCTCCACATTGGGTCCGGTTACTGTATGAATCTGCGCCCCCATTTCATGGGCGATAATATTCGCAAGGGTGGTCTTACCTAATCCGGGAGGACCTGCCAAAAGTACATGATCGAGGGAGTCTCCCCTTTTTCGGGCTGCCTCCATAAAGAGGGACAAATTCTCTTTTACTTTTTTCTGTCCAATATACTCACCCAAGAAAGCGGGGCGTAAAGTTTGCTCAGGATTTTGGTCCGCGGTCGTTTCGCTTTCGTTCCAATCAATTGGGCTGACGAGTCGCTGATCTTCCGATGATTGTGACATTTGGAACTCCCTCTCCTAATTACGCTAATTGCCGTAGTGCCGTACGAACGAGATCCTCAACTGCGCGAGGAGGTGTATCTAAGGACTTTAAAATTCGATGGAGGAGCTGGTGAATATCTTGATCACGATACCCCAATCCAATCAGCGCTAACTTTGCATCCTGAAAGACCTGGGAGCTGCCCTTCTCTAGTTCTGAATCTGAACCGAATCCAGGTGTAGGCTTCAGTCGCGCCGAAGAGGATCCCCCTTCCACAAGGCGCTGTCCCCAGCCAAGATCAACTTTTTTCCGAACGGTGTCCTTCAACTCAACCACGACGCGCTCGGCAGTTTTCTTCCCAATTCCAGGAATTTTTGTCAAAAACGCTTGATTCGCCTGCACAATCGCTTCAATTAAAACGGACGGCTCAACACTTGAAAGGATTCCCAATGCGCTCTTGGGACCAACACCGTTCACCGATAGTAAAATTAAAAATAATTCCTTCTCAAATTGAGTTGAAAATCCGTAGAGATCAAACGCCTCTTCACGAACATGAGTGTAGATGAAAAGCTCTGACTTTTTCTGAGAAAGGTGCGCTGCATAAGCCGCACGTTGGGGAATCGACACGAGATAACCAACACAGCCGAATGTGCTCCGATCACCAACACCGATGAGAGCTCGACCATCCGCCTGCTCAATAGTCTCCCCACAAAGATAGCCGATCATAATTTTGCGTCCTTTTTACCTTGGGAGTTTAAACCGAATTCAACCCTGGGCACCGGCGGCAGTCTTATCATTTGGGCATGACAAATAGCCAGGGCCAAGGCGTCTGAGGCGTCTGCAGTTTCAAAAGTCCGCTTGCCGATAATCAGCTGAACCATCTTTGCAACCTGCTCTTTATCTGCTTGTCCGTGCCCGACGATGGCTCGCTTGACTGCAGTGGGAGCGTATTCCTCGATAGTCAAACCGTGAATCTTACCAGTCAGAATTGCGGCGCCGCGCGCCTGCCCCAGCTTGAGAGCTGAAAGAGCGTTCTTTGCAAAAAAAACCTCCTCAATCACCATAATCTGAGGTTTGAGCTTTAAAATCACTTCGCTGAGTTGTTGATGAATGACTAAAAGGCGATCGGCAAATCGATCAGAGGAGCCCTCCAAGGACTGAAGAATCCGGAGAGTACCGTGGGCGACATGCTTGACTTGATTGCCCACTCGATCGACGCAACCAAACCCCATGAGACGAGAACCTGGGTCAATGCCCAACACTCTCATCGTAGCTAGACCAACGCTTTTTGATAAATCCGATAGGTTTTGTAGCGCTCACCAGCCATTTGCTCGAGTGCCTTATTCATTGGCCCATTGTCTTCAAGGATCCACGAAGCTTCACCAAAGAGATATCCCCCTTCTCTTGCTCTCCGATGGGACTCAACGTAGAACAGAGCACCTAATCCTAGTTCGCGGTACTGACGCTTAATCCCTAGGGTGACCACTCGGCATCGATTGATGGTTTTCTTTCGACCCAGACCCTTTAAGTTCCAAAGGAGCTTAAAAAGGCCCGTCGGAAACAGTTTACCGTCTTTGACCTTCTTGAACGCTTGATTTGCATCAGGAAGAGTCAAAGAAAATCCAGCGGGTTCTCCGTTGACTTCAGCCACCAAGCAGAGATTAGGATCGATAATGAGCTTCATATCCTTAGCCAGGTGCTTAAACTCTTCAGGCGCCATGGGGATAAATCCCCAATTCTTTTCCCAGGCGTCGTTGTAAATCTTTAGAACCTGATCGACTTCTTGATCAAACTCTTTCATTTTAAGCGAGCGGAACGTAATGGACTGCCGCTTTTTGATTCGCTCAGCATGTTTGACAAAGCGTTCAGACATGGGAGTTGCGGTAGGCAGATTATATGCGTAGAGATCTTTTGCCTTTATCATTCCCGCAGCTGTTAAAAGCTCAGCATAGTAGGGAGGATTGTAGGTTGTCATCACGGTGGGAGGATCTTGGAAACCCTCCACTAGTAATCCGCACTCATAATTGGTACTCGGATTAAACGGCCCAGTAAGATGGGTCATCTGCTTGGATTTTGCCCATTGAGACACTTCTTCAAAGAGCAAATTGATGACCTGCTGATCGTTAGTGGTCTCCAAAAAGCCAAAAAATGCCGTCTTTTCATCGTGAAACTGATTATGATCGTGATCCACCACGCCAATCATGCGCCCAACACAATTTCCATCTTCGAGGCAAAGAAGGACAATCATTTCAGCGTGCTTAAAGAACGGATTCTTTTTTGCGTCGAGAAGGTCTCGGACTGCAATTTTGAGGGGAGGCACCCAGTTTGCATCGTTCTTGTATATCTTCCAAGGTAGGTCGATAAACGTTTTCCAGTCTGCTTGAGTCTTCACCTGTTGAATTTGATACACAGATGCCTCCCTTGATCGGATCAATTTTTTATAACAAAAAACCTAGAGGGATTAGACTACCCCAAAGTGGTGCTTTGCAAGAGCAGCAAGTTCAGCCTGCCTGCCTGCTTGGCCGATAATTCCAAATTCCTTACCGAGAGTTTCTAGCACTTCGAGCACGTAGTCAAGATCCTCGTCCGTATGAGAAGCCATGTAGCTCGTTCGAATTAAAGCGCATCCTTCTGGCACAGCTGGACGAACCACTGGAGTTGCAAAAACACCATGCTCATAAAGCTTCTGAGCAAAAGCAAACGCACTCATATCATCACCCACCAGAAGAGGGATGATTGGGGTCTGACTATTGAGAGTATTAAAACCCAACCGACTCAGTTCACGGCTCATCTTTTTGGCATTTTTCCAAAGATTGGCCAGATGCTGCGGTTCTTCCTTAACAACCCGAAGGCACTCAAGAACGGTAGCTGCTGCCGCAGGAGGCATCGCTGCACTAAAAATAAATGGACGGCATTTATGTTTAATGTAATGAATTACATCCTCAGGACCGGCCACATAACCACCGATCGAAGCAAATGACTTCGAAAAGGTCCCAATGACCAGATCAGCTGAATTGACATCGTTAAAATAATGCGCAGTCCCCTCACCACGAGGTCCCAAGACGCCGATCGCGTGAGCATCATCAATGTAGAGTCGGCAGTTGTATTTTTTGGCAAGTGCAGCAGCTTTTGTAAAATTAAAAATATCTCCTGACATGGAGAAAACGCCGTCAGCAACGATCAAAGCGCCTTGATACTTATCCCGAGTCGACTCAAGAACGCGCTCTAGATCTGCCATATTGTTGTGCTTAAACTTAATGGTGTCACCTAGACTGACCAAAGTTCCTTCGATAATCGAGGCGTGGTTTTCACGATCGCTATAAATTACGTCGTTGCGACCTACCAAGGTGGAAAGTGCTCCCTGATTGGACAAAAAACCGGTGCTAAAAACAAGGCACGCTTCTTTGCCCAAAAACTGAGCCAATTCTTTTTCTAATTGTTCGTGAAGGACCAAGTTTCCGTTCAAAAATCGTGAGCCGGTACATCCGGTTCCAAACTGATCAATCGCTGCCTTCGCAGCAGCTTGCACTTTAGGATGATGAGTAAGGCCCAAATAATTATTGGAGCCAATCATAACTCGCTTTTTGCCATGAGTTACAACCGTTGACCCTGCAGTGGACTCGATGGCACGGAAATAGGGGTAGATCCCTGCCGCTTGGACTCTCTTAGCATCCTGAAACTCACCGCATTTTTCAAAAATATCTAGCATAGCGATCATTTATCCTTTTGGGACGATTCCCCCGTTGCACGATCTTAATTAAACAGAACCATACTGTTAACATCAGATAATAATGAGGTCAACATTTTGTCTAAGCACCTGATATATTTAGCTTATTTTAATAATCTATCCAGAGCCAACAGATTTCACTCAAGTTTTTCCGAGAAAAACCGAAAAGTAAGAAAGAGGCGATCTCATCTTAACCCCCGGCGTGGCGCATAGGGGAAGAGACCGCTTCTAGCATCGGCAGGAAGGGGCTCTCGGGTGTTACCCAGAGTTAGCCAGGTCTTAAAAAAATTTCTGTCCCCAATTGCGGAAATTGCGCAAAGCGCAAAGGTTTCGTCTGGGGTCGTTCGTGAACAACTCTTAAATCAGGAGAAGCGCGACGCTCATCAGAATCATGACCCAGGGCACGAACCGGAGCTCGCTCAGGGGCAGGAGGAAAATGCCTCAGAGTCAAACTTAACTCCGCCCCACGAACACGAAAAGCCTAAGCTTTCACTCGTTGAAAACATGCCTCCTCCGCCCCCCACTCTCGAGGACATGCCCGCGATCTTACAGCTTTTTGCCCGCTTGAAAGAACAACGAGAGCTCATGTTCAAGTGGGCTGGAATCAAGTCGTACAAAAGATCTGCCCGAGAACAGAGCAAGGCAGCTCATTTCGCCAAAGGAACGATCTTGGACGAAAAAATCAGTTAGCCGAAGTTCCCCCTAAGAGGCTCCCCGCCTAAAATGTGCAAATGGAGATGAAAAACCGTCTGCCCGCCCAATGACCCAGTATTGATCACCGAACGAAAACCTCCTGGCAGAAGTCCCTGCTGGCGAGCAATCTTAGCTGCCACATCAAAAAGCTGCCCCAGGAGAGCAGCCTTATTCTCACCACGCTCCGGAAAGGCCTCCTCAAGTGAGGCAATCGGGGCTTTTGGAATGACCAAAAGGTGGACCTTCGCCTGAGGATGAATGTCCCGAATACAAATAAAACTCTCATCCTCATAAATTCGGGTCGACGGGATCGTGCCATCAATCACTTTGCAGAAAATACAATCTTTTGGATGCATTCTAGTCACTTAACTCCGCTCAGTAGAAGGAACACGCTCAATCACGGCGCCCAGTTTCTGCAACTTACTCTCCATGTTTTCATAGCCTCGATCGAGATGGTAAACTCGACTCACCCATGTTTCACCCTGAGCACAGAGGCCACCCAATACCAAACTCGCACTGGCACGCAAATCAGTGGCCATTAGCGGCGCTCCCTTTAAAGTTTTTTGCCCGTGCACCATGGCACTATGCCCTCGAATCGTAATATCCGCTCCAAGACGAACCAATTCCGACACGTGCATAAAGCGATTTTCAAAAATCGTTTCGGTAATTAGCGAAGTACCCTCGGCCATGGCCATTACAGTCATAAACTGAGCTTGCATATCTGTTGGAAACCCAGGGAACGGCAGAGTGGTAATATTGGTTGCCTTGGGACGCCCATTTGAACGCAATGCAACTGAGTGTGCTTCGCGAATGATCGTAGCTCCCGCTTCTTCAAACTTTGCCAAGACGGCTTCAATCGTCTCAGGATCAACGCCATCGACGCGGACATTTCCACCGGTCAAAAACCCAGCCGCCAGGTAGGTAGAAGCCTCGATTCGATCTCCGACGATTTGGTAGTTACACCCGTGCAAAGACTTCTTGCCTTGAATGGTGATCAGCTCGGTTCCCTCGCCCTCGATTTGAGCACCCATGGACCGCAGCATTCGAGCGAGATCAACAATCTCGGGCTCCTTAGCGCAGTTCTCGAGCAAGGTTTCCCCTTCGGCCAGAACAGCTGCCATCATCAAATTTTCTGTCGCAGTCACGCTAGGAAACTCAAACGCTACGCGATTTCCACGGAGCTTCTGAGCAGAAGCGATCACATAGCCACCCTCCAATTCGATTTTTGCACCCAGGCGCTCAAGCCCTAAAAGGTGATAATTGATGGGTCTAGCCCCGATCGCACATCCTCCCGGCAAGCTGACTTTTGCTTTTCCGTACCGAGCCAGCAAAGGCCCCAAAACCAAGACTGACGCTCGCATGGTTCTGACTAAGTCATAGGGAGCTTCAAAGCACTTTACTTCTGGCGTGCGAAGCTTGAGGGTATGGGCTGAAAAATCTGAAGAAGTCTCGGTTCCGAGGTGATTCAAAACCTTGATGGTGGTCCGAATATCCTGCAAATCAGGAACGCGACCTAAAATACATTCTTGATCGGTCAGCAAAGTCGCCATCAGAATGGGGAGTGCCGCATTTTTTGCTCCACTCACCTCAACGTTGCCATGAAGCGCTTTTCCACCTTGAATTCTAATTTTATCCATATGTTTTTTACTCCAACCTTGAGCCTTTCGTGTCGCACCTATCGATGAGTTCACCGCTTTGCGATGATGACTCGCTCTCTCTGATTCAGATCCGAAACTAGCTCCGTACTCCAGCCGCTTTTTTCGAATAACTCCACTATAGGCAAAGCACGCTCGTGGGGCAACTCCGCAAAAACAACTCCGTGAGGTTTCAGCAACCGATCTGCCTCAATTGCAATTTTTCTGTAAAAAAAGAGCGAATCCCCCTCGGGCGCAAAGAGCGCATGGTGAGGCTCATAAGTCTCTACATCGAGGTCCACTTCGTCAGGGGAACGGGTCAAGTAGGGCGGATTCGATACTAAAAAATCAGCTTGTATCTTGGGAAATGGCTCCATCACGTGCGCTGCATTTTCAACGGCAAGAATTTCAAGACGCCCCATTCCCGCCGCATGAGCGCCCAGTAAGGTTTGAGCATTTTTTAAGGCGAGTAAGATCGCTTCTGAACTCAGTTCGGAGGCTATCACCCGAAGTTCTTGCCAGTGACTTAAAAGCTCAATTGAAATCGCTCCCGACCCCAACCCCACTTCGATGCCGCGGGAGGGTTTCTCTCCTCTGCCGTCAAACCAACGGATCACAGTATCCACCAAAACCTCGGTCTCAGGACGAGGAATGAGAACGCCAGGCCCGACTGCGTACTCATGCTCAAAGAAAGCTTGATAACCCACCAAGTACTGAAGGGGCTGACCCGCAGCTCTCAATTGAGACCAATTCAAAAGGTGCTCCACTGCGGCCTGTGGAAACGAGTCCTGGCCCCGAAGCAGAAGATCAAAACGACTCAGCTGAACCTCAGTAGCCTTCCGAAAGGCCGCACAGACGAGTTGTTCAGCTTCGGCCCCACAGCTTCCGCGCTCTCTCAGTAGAGGACTTGATCGCAAAATTTCCTGAGAAACCGAAAGCGCACTTGCAAAGGTCTTCGGGGGCAAAAACCGATTCGACACGCTTATCCGCCCATTCCTTGAGCTTTCAGCGCCTCCATTTGATAATGAGCCATCAATCCGTCGATAATTTCATCGACCTTACCTTCCATGACCTCAGAAAGCTGATAGAGAGTCAGACCAATGCGATGATCAGTGAGTCGGCCTTGGGGGAAATTATAGGTCCTAATTCGTTCGCTGCGATCGCCAGTGCCCACCATGCTTCTCCGGGCATCAGAATGCGATTTCGCAGCTCTTTCAACCTCAATATCGAGAAGGCGAGACCGTAAAATTTTCATCGCTTTATCTTTATTTTTGAGCTGAGATCGCTCATCCTGACAGACCACGACCAGACCCGAGGGAAGATGCGTGATTCGGACCGCGGAGTCAGTCGTGTTCACTCCTTGTCCACCTGCTCCACCCGAACGAAACACATCGATCCGCAAATCGACGGGATTGATCGAAACATCGACTTCTTCGGCTTCAGGCAGCACGGCAACCGTGACTGTCGAAGTATGAATACGCCCCTGAGCTTCAGTTTGCGGGACACGCTGAACGCGGTGAACGCCTGCCTCCCACTTAAGCCGACTAAAAACCCGTTGACCTTGAATTTCTACAATGATTTCTCTGAAGCCGCCAATCCCAGTAGGGTTAGCCGAAAGCAAATCTACTCTCCAGCCCTGCCGTTCAGCGAAGCGCTGATAGAGTCTAAAAAGCTCGCTCACGAAAAGAGCGGCTTCGTCACCACCCGCTCCGGCGCGAATTTCGAATACAACGTTTTTTTCGTCATTAGGGTCTGTCGGAAGGAGTAAAATCTGGAGCGCCCTTTTCGAAGCCTCCAGCTCAACCTCAAGACGCTTTAATTCATCCCGGGCCATATCGGCGATTTCGGCATCCTTCTCCTCCAAAAGCTCCTCGTTTGAGGAGCGCTCTTGTTTGAGCTTTTTATAATGCCGGTATTCATCCACAATCCCCTGGAGGCTCGCGTGCTCTTGGGACATTTTTCTGAAGTCTGCCGGGCGACTGGCAATTTCAGGATCCGCGAGACGACTTTCAATCTCAATAAAACGGTTTTCAACCGCCTCTAGTTTGTCAAACATAGGATTTTAGCTCTCTAGAAATTCAGAAACATGGGCTGGTACCCAACCCAAATCGGAGAGACTCAGAATTTCGAACTCAGTCTTCTCTTTAGGTCTGTCAGCAGCCGATTTCTCCGATAAGAGCACCTGGCGCAATGAAGCTAGCGCCACTTCTAACTGCTCGTCGGTAGGCTCGCGAGTCGTCAACTTTTGCAACGTCAGACCAGGCCAAATCAAAAAACGAAAAAATCCCTGATTCATCCGAACTGCTGAAAGACGAATGACCTCATAAGCCAATCCGGCTACAGGGAGCATCAAACACACTTTCGTTAAAATCATCAGGAGGTGGTTATAAATAGGATGAGAGGAAAACTCAGTGAGTTTCAGAAACGGAAAAACAACACTAAAAATCAGCACACTGATCAGCACCAGAAACAGCAAAAAACTCGTGCCGCAACGAGGATGCAAAGTGCTTTTTTTGCGAGCATTTTCGACTGTGAGGTCTTCATTTGCCTCGAAGGTGTAGATCGATTTATGCTCCGCCCCGTGGTACTGGAAAACCCGGTAAATGTCTTTCAACTGGGAGATGAGAAAAACGTAGCTAATTAAAATTAGCAGTTTAATACTACCATCAATCAGATGAAAAATCGGGCTCTGAGCTGAGACTCGAAACCGTTCAAAAGAAGTGATCCAGGCAGTCAAACCATGAGGTACTGCTACAAAAAGCCCAAGTCCAAACACCAGAGCAAATACCATCGATCCGGCAATTTCCCAGTTCGACAATTCACTCTCGTTTCCACCTTGGGTTTCCTGAGATGCAATAGAAGCCGAGAAGCCTAAGGCTTCCATACCTTCTTTCATCGACTCAACCAGCATCACCACTCCCCTAAAGAGCGGTCGCTTCAACCAAGAATATCGATCGCCTAATGAAGCATAAGAATGCGTTCGAATGACGATTTTTCGATTAGGTTTACGAACAGCGACAGAAATGAAGTGTGGAGAGCGCATCATCACACCTTCGATGACCGCTTGCCCACCAATACTGGTGAACCGACTTGTAGGCTTCATGAATAGACTCCTCAAAAGATGGCGAGACCCGGAAAACCAGAACTCCGCATCAAAAGGAATCTACTTCTTCTTATACTTATTCAAGAAGCGCTCAACACGGCCTTCGGTATCCATCAACTTAGCCTTACCAGTATAAAATGGATGGCAGTTGGAGCAAACTTCAATCTTAATATTATCTTTAGTCGCGCGAGTCTCAATAACAAAACCACAAGCACAGGTCACTGTCGTTTCATTATACTGCGGATGAATTCCTTGTTTCATAGGGGGCCTCAATTATCAGGTTTAAAAAATTTCGTCAAGTCAATAACACGGTGCAACAGCACCTCGGTCTCTTTCGAATGAAGGCGGTTAGCCGCTCATCGATTTGATAAACTCCTCGTTAGTTTTAGTATGGGATACTTTATCTAATAAGAAGTCCATGGCATCCACGGTGTTCATCGGATGAAGCACCTTTCTCAAAACCCAGAGGCGGTTAAGAATGTCCTTAGGCAAGAGCAACTCTTCCTTTCGAGTCGCAGACTTGTTGATGTCCAAGCATGGGAAAATTCGCTTTTCCATCAGCTTTCGATCGAGGTGGATTTCAGAATTACCCGTTCCCTTAAACTCTTCAAAAATCACTTCGTCCATTCTAGAACCAGTATCAATCAATGAAGTTGCAATGATCGTAAGCGATCCACCTTCTTCGATATTTCTAGCTGCACCAAAGAATCGCTTAGGCTTATGAAGTGCGTTTGAGTCTACACCGCCGGACAAAATTTTGCCCGAGGGAGGAACCACTGAGTTATAAGCTCGCGCCAAGCGAGTGATCGAATCCAAGAGAATGACCACGTCGTACTTGTTTTCAACGAGTCTCTTCGCTTTCTCAATGACCATTTCAGCCACCTGAACGTGTCGAGAGGCTTGCTCGTCAAAAGTTGAGCTCACCACTTCGCCCCGAACAGAGCGTTGCATATCCGTGACTTCTTCAGGACGCTCATCAATCAGCAACACAATCAACTTAATCTCAGGGTGATTGGTTGTGATCGCATTAGCGATATCCTGCATTAAAACGGTTTTACCAGCACGAGGAGGAGCAACAATCAGGCAGCGCTGTCCTTTTCCCAGCGGCACCATCATGTCAATAATGCGGGTACTGTAAACGTTAGGTTGGTACTCCAGATTAATCCGCTTGTTAGGATAGAGAGGAGTCAGGTTATCGAAGAGAACCTTTTCAGAGTTCAGCTCCGGAGTCTGGAAATTGACCTGCTCGACTTTCAGCAGAGCAAAATAGCGCTCGCCTTCTTTGGGAGCTCTCACAGAGCCGCTCACTGTATCGCCGGTGCGCAACCCAAATCGTCTAATTTGAGAAGGCGACACGTAGACATCATCTGGACCTGGCAGGTAATTGTAATCAGGCGCTCTCAGAAAACCGAAGCCGTCGGGGAGGCACTCTAAAACGCCGTCGGCGTAGATGTGCTCGTCTTTCTCAGCCTTTTTTTGCAAAACAGCAAAAATCAGATCTTGCTTGCGCATTCCGCCAGCATTCTCAATTCCGAGCTCTTTCCCCATTTCGACCAGGTCACCGATTTTCTTTTCTTTTAGCTCTCTGAGATGCATTCAGATTTCCTCAATTGCTTTTTTGACTTAGGTCGTCTCAAACCCATTTTTTGACTGTCATCAGATTGTCGGTTGGAGTTGAAAACGTACCCTATTAGAACCGCAACTTTTTTCCGTTATTTTCGCGCGGTTAGGTTTGAAGTGACTTAGTGGCAACACCCACTTTTAAGATCGGGTAACAAACTATTTCACCCGAGTAAAGAAAAAATGAACTTTCAGCTTACAAAATTTGAACCCATTTCAGTTTTAACTTAGAATCAGAATACATGATGATTAAAAACTCTAAACAACCGACCCGAGCAGTTTTTGCCATTGTCGCTGCAGTCCTCCTAGTCGCTCTCCCGCTAGGAAAGGCTCTTCAGTTCGCATACTTTCCGTATCACGCTGGCACCCAAAGCTCGACGATCATCGAAGTTCAAAAAGGCATCTCCCCGAACGATCTTACGAAGAAGCTCGTCTCTCAAGAGGTCATTTCTAGTGGCAGAGATTTTATCTGGCTAGGTCGCCTCACCCGGCAGTGGGGACGAGTCAAAGCAGGTGAATATCAGGTCTCACCCGGGATGAGCCCCATCCAGATTTTCTCTACCCTCACCTCAGGCATTAGCGTAGCTTATCCGATCACCGTGCGAGAAGGCGAAAACCTCTATGAAATTGCCGAGAGCCTAGCGGACAAGAAGCTCATAAATTCTCCGGAGGAGTTCACACGCCTCTGCTTTGATCGAGAGTTTATTGCCTCTTTCCCCCGATTCAAGGACGCTCCCCCAAAAAGCCTAGAGGGCTTTTTGTTTCCTGATACTTATAACTTCAATCACTCCCTCACCAAATACGACATTGCCCGACAGATGGTGCGCCACTTTTTCGACTACTGGAAAGCAGAGCAGGACACGCGCTCTGCAACCCTAGGAATGACCCCCTCCCAGATTGTCACCCTTGCATCCATGATCGAAAGGGAAACCGGAGCCCCTGCAGAACGACCTCTGATTAGCTCTGTTTTTTACAACAGAATTCGAAAAAAGATGCGACTTCAAAGCGACCCCACTACGATTTATGGCATTTGGAAGAGGTACCGGGGCAATCTCTTAAAAGCCGACCTCATGGAAAAGAATGAATATAATACTTATCAAGTTCCTGGGCTTCCGATTGGCCCAATCTCCAACCCTGGAGCTCTAGCCATTCAGGCCGCTCTCTATCCAGCTCAAAGCAGTTTTCTTTATTTCGTATCGCATAACGATGGGACCCACGAATTTACCTCAACCTACGAAGCCCACCTTGCCGCAGTTCGCAAGTTCCAACTAGACCCCAAAGCTCGAGAGGGAAAAAGCTGGCGAGACTTAGCCAAGAAAAAAAATCCAAAAAAAGGATGAATTTAGACTTAAATTTTAGACTTTTCGCTTGGCGACAACTCCAAAGCTACCCAAACCATAAGTGCCAGATGGGCCACTAAAAAAGTGGACGATGCCTCGAAAAAGGGGCCCCATTTTGAACCCACAAAATCAAAAGACGTGAGATTAAACGCAGCGAACAAAATAAAAAAACCGAACCAATCCAGGGCTCGTCTTTTTTGAATGAGTAGCTGACTTGCTCCAAAAATAGCCAGCGGAAGAGCCATTAAAAAGTAAGGTTTCCATACCAAGTGAGACGGGATTATCAAAAATGCCGTTAGCACTGACATCCATCGAGCCGATTGCTTGCCGGGCCCTCGAGTGAGCCAGGCTAGGAGCCAGCCCATACTCAAAAACGACCACGTACTCCCCACTAAGGTGAGCTGAGCAGGTGTTAAACAAGACCACCCAAAAGTGATTTCTCGCCCATTCTGTGAAAGCACAGAAGTCGGATGACCGCTCAAAAAGCGGTAAACGAATGATAGAAAACTCTGATTATGAGACTCAACAGGAAATCCACGAGAAATCAGTGCGTCTTTCCAGTCCAAAAGTAATCGTAAAGCCCCTTGCCACCCCTGCGAAACCACAGGAGCGAACATACTCACTAAAACTCCAAATACTGAGAATCCACGAGCAAAGTTCAATTTTTTCTCTGAGTTCCTCAATGGTAAAAACCACGGCAAGAGCAAAATCGGCCCCGGAAAAATTTTAGCCACTGCAAGCCAACCCAACAAAAACCAACTGCCAGCTGTCTTTAGGAGAGACGTTCTTGAGTCGAGATGAGTAGCAATCGACAAAACCACCGCAGTAAGAATAAAAACATTCACTTGGCCATACTCGAAGTCAATCAAGAGAGGCCGCGCGATAAAGGCGATCCCTAAAGCAACACTTAGCCAGTGAACCGACGAGTCAGCAGGCCCTACTCCTATTCGTTTTGATTGCTCCTCAATCAGGGAGACCATCCATTTCGCAACGAACAAAAGCCCAAGTACCTTCAAAAGGCACCAAATCCCAAAGGCTAGTTCAAATGAAAGTCCACCTAAAGGAGCCAAAAGCCAGGCAAAACCAGGACTGTAGAGATAGCGATCGGGACTGTCCTGATAAATTTGACTGCCGTGTCCGCTCCAAACCAATTGCCAAGCGTGATGGAAAACCGAAAAATCAGGCGAAACACGAGAATAAGCTCGCAGCAGAGCAGCCGCAAAAACGACGAACACGATGGATGCACTGATGATTTTATGCAGCCAACTTCTCTTAATTTGCTGCTCGATCTTAAACCCCAATCTCCCCCCCAAAAACCCGGCCTTAGACGGACAAAGCTTGTCCAGTGAGAAAATCTGAACTTCTCATACTTGCCGGTAGAAATGAAAAGACTGGATTGAGGTACTCTTCCTCGAGTGTGATGAGCCTAGATTTAATTTGGGGGAGACAGTGAGTTTCATCTGCCTCGCCTAAAAAGCCACCTAATCCATGAGCACTCACTACGCGATGGCACGGAATCAAAACAGGAAAGGGATTCTTTCTCAGCGCCTGGCCCACTGCTCTTGACGCTGAAGGCTTCCCAAGATTTCTCGCAACCCATCCATAAGTACGGGTCTCACCGTGCGGAACTTGGCAAGCCATTTCATAAACTCGAAGCTGAAATTCAGTCAGCCCACTCAGACTCAAAAGCTGCCACGGAATCTGACCCACGGGAATTCCTGAATAAAAATAATTTCTCAACTTTTGAATCGTCTCGGCCAAACCGATAGGAACTAAAAGTGAGTGAGAATGAGGACAAGCCCCTGGCAGGAGCTCAATTCGACTCATCAAGCCCTGATGATCCCAGAAAATAAAAACTGTCCCAAAACTCACTGGAAATTGAAAATAGTTCAAGGTTATTTTCCTAACGAATCCACACACGAAGAGAGTCTGTCACTCACCAGACAGAAATTCAATGCGTTTATGCAACGCACGGAGAACCCCATGGAAGATTTGAAGCGCCTTTTAAGCCCTAGTTCAAAAGAATGGTCGTTAGCCTTGTTGGTCATTATCGCCACAATACTAGCAGCGAATGCTTTAAAGTCAATTTTAACGAGGCTTTATGAACGAAGAGGCTGGAAAATCTTAAAAACCCTAGCCCCATCCATTGCAAACATCCTCTACATTTTTGGATTTCGGATCTTTTTCGAGCTTGCCCCTCTCCAAGGCGCCCCGGAAAAATGGATCGAGGGCGGAATTTATGTATTCGCAGTTTTCGTTCTCGTAAGACTCTGCGAAAAGGCTGCCCTCATGGGCATTGAGTGGAGCTTACGACAGACCGAAAACGCCGAAGCGCTCCAAAAGGGGTTCCTCCCACTCATCAGTAATCTGATCACCGTCTTTGTCTTTGGCTCAGGCGGGATCATGATCCTCAATCATTTCCACTATGACGCCATGTCGCTCATCACGGCGTTGGGCGTCAGCTCTCTGGCCGTGGGTCTTGCAGCTAAAGATACGCTGTCGAACATGATTTCAGGTTTCATCCTGATGCTCGATCGAAATCTCAGACCGGGCGACGATATCCAAATCTCTGATTCAACCGGAAAGGTTCAGATGATCGGACTAAGAAGCACTCAGCTCCTCTTGGGAAACGGCAATACGTTAATTGTCCCCAATGCCGATCTCGTGAATACCAAAATCATCAACCTCTCAATCCACTCTCGGGAGAAGTCGTGTACCGTTCAGATTCGTGTTCCAATCTCAGTTCCGTTTCCACAAGTACGAGCAATCACTCTAGAAATTCTCGATCAGATTGAATGGGTGTCCAAAACAAAAAGCAAATCAGTCCAACTCCTGAACCTCGCTGAAGGCTACCAACAAATTCAAATCATCTTTTGGGTTAACCGCTTGGACGCCATCGGCCCAGCCACTTCACAACTCAACGAACGCCTTTTAGAGAGGGCTCAAAAGTGCGAACTTGAGCTGTTCACTCATCCTCAGTTTAAGCTACAATAAATCCTTTGTTTTCGCTTGTTTATCAGGTTTAGGCAAGTTAATGTGCCGACCATCGATTCCAGGAATTGTAGGAGACTCAAGAAGTGCACTCAGACTCGTATGTCGTGTTAGCAAGAAAGTGGAGGCCTGCCCATTTCAAGGACATTGTAGGCCAAGCCCACATTGTTCGCACACTCAATAATGCAATTCGCTCCAACCGACTCCATCACGCCTACCTCTTTACAGGTTCGCGCGGAATCGGAAAAACTTCGATCGCACGGATTTTTGCAAAAGTTCTACGCTGCGAAGCCACTCAAGAAGCCATTATTTCTCCCAGCGGAGAATCTCTCCTTCAGTCCTGTGATCAATGTTCGAACTGCAAAGAAATTTCAAATAGCAGCAGCGTCGATGTCATTGAAATCGACGGTGCTTCCAACAACGGGGTCGACGCTGTCCGAGAAATTCGGGACCACGCCAAGTACATGCCCTCACAAGGCTCAAGGAAAATTTACATCATCGACGAAGTCCATATGCTGACGACAGCAGCATTTAATGCGCTCTTAAAAACCCTTGAAGAGCCACCAGCCCATGTCATTTTCATTTTCGCAACGACTGAGCCTCATAAAATTCCAGCGACTGTACTTTCACGCTGCCAGCGTTTCGACTACCGCCGAGTCACTCTGAGCCAGATTCAGGATCGCCTCACGGAAATCGCCAAGGCTGAAAAAATTGAAATCGACTCCGCAGCTCTGACTTTAATCAGTCGAGCAGCCGAAGGCAGCATGCGAGACGCGCTATCCTTGTTCGACCAAGTGATCGCATTCTCAAATGGCCCGATCTCCCTCACATCAGTGAGAGAAAGCATTGGACTAATCGAGGGTCAAACGCTCATCCAAATTCTCAGCGGCATTTTCAAAAGAAAAGCAGCAGAAGCGCTGACCTACGTCGATCAGGCACACGAACAGGGCCATGACCTGAGAGTGCTAACTCGAGGACTGATTGAGTTTCTTTACTATATCCTCCTGATTCAGATCGATTCCGTGAATCGGACCTCCATTGAAGCCTCAGATGAAGAGATTGTCGAACTTCGAACGCTTGCAACCTTGCGGTCCACCGAAGAAATTGAACTTTTTTTCCAAGTTTTTCACTACGGACTTGAGACGTTGGCCCGATCTCCTCAACCCAGGATTGCACTGAATGTCTTAATCATTAAGTGTGCAACTGCTGAGACACTTTTTTCGGCCGATCAAAAGTCCTCAAGCGGATCGACAAACACCCCCGCTCCTACGTCTGGACCTAAGTTCCCAATCTTACCCACCCCTACTCCAGTTACTCAAGCTCCAATCTCTCAACAGACCCCAATCGCTCCAGTTCAGGCCACTGAAAGCATCCCTATCGCACAGAGCCCTCAACCCAGCGAGAGCAAAAAAACGTGGGAAGGCCTCATTGATCACATTAAGAAATCACGACCTCTTTTAGCTTCAATTTTAGAGCATTCCTCAGGGACTTTATTCCCTGAATCATCAACTCCTAATCAGAACGTGACTATCTTTTTCTCGCCAGAAAACTCCTACTTTAAAGAACAACTTCAATCCCGCATTTACCAAGAACAACTCGGTACCCTTTCTCGTGAATACCTTGGCTTTCCCATTCGACTTCAAATTGAGTGCAAAAATAACGGAGAAAGTCTAGCAGCACGAAGAGAACGAGAGAACCTAGAGCGACGAGAAGCCATCAGAAATCAAGCTTCGCATCATCCAATCATTACTGAGGCGAGATCTCTTTTTGGTGGTGAACTTGGACCGATTCAACTTTTAGAGGACACGCATGCAGAGCCCTCGACATGACTCCGTATCGAGATTAATTTTTGAACTGTCAAAGCTCCCAGGAATCGGAGAAAAGACGGCAGCTCGACTTACTCATTTTATTTTAAAACAGCCCGAAGACTATGCCAGAGCGCTGTCGGAGGCAATTCTCAACGCCAAACAAAAAACAAGTCTTTGCCAAATTTGCCTTGTTTTCACAGACACCAGTCCCTGCCCTATTTGCTCAAGCAAAGAGCGAAACTCATCCCTCATTTGCGTCGTCGAGCGCCCAACAGACGTGCTAGCGATCGAAAATTCCGGAATTTTTCGGGGCTACTATCACGTTTTACACGGCACGCTTTCTCCCTTGGAAGGAATAGGACCCGACGAACTCAAAATCAAGGAACTCTTATTTCGGATTAAGCAGAGTTCAGGTTCGGTTGCAGAAATTATTCTAGCGACCAATCCAAGCGTCGAGGGTGAAGCTACTGCTCTCTACCTTGCCAAGCTGATTAAACCGTTCGGAATTAAAGTAACTCAGCTCGCTTATGGTCTTCCCGTAGGTGGACTTTTAGAATATTCAGATAAGCAGACTATTGGCAGAGCGCTAGAAAATCGTATGGAGATCGATTAAGTGAGTTTTATCAACTACACGACCAAAGAAATCAACTGCAAGGTGATTTACTTTGGTCCGGGGCTTGGCGGAAAAACTACAAACATCCAATTCATATACGAAAAAACGCAACAAAGAGAGCGCGGCAAGCTTGTTACTCTCAGCACAGAAAACGAGCGGACATTATTTTTTGACTTTCTTCCTCTTTCTATTGGAGAAGTCCGTGGCTTTAAAACCAGATTTCATCTATACACGATTCCAGGCCAAACATTTTATGAAGTGTCGCGCCAATTTATTCTCAAAGGAGTGGACGGAATTGTATTTGTCGCAGATAGTCAAACCGAGAGAATGGAGGCAAATATCGAAAGCTTTGAATCACTAGAAAAAAGCTTGGAACGACAGGGCTATGACATCCACAAGCTCCCTCTAGCATTCCAATACAATAAGAGAGACTTGCCGTCAGCCGTCACAGTTCAAGAACTTGAAGCTACACTTAATCCAATGCATCGGCCTTATTTTGAGGCTATCGCTAACCGCGGGCAAGGAGTCATGGAAACCCTGCAAGCTGTTAGTCAACTTGTGATACGCGAACTAAAGGGGGAAGTAAAAAGATGAAGAAGGACACGCTCAGGAAATTCAAAAAGCTTTTTGAGGCGCAACGCAATGCAATCCAGGGAAATAATAGTATTATTTGCGATGATTTCCAGATTTGCCCTGAAGACCGATACGACGAAGCCGACCAAGCTCGAGCAGACATCGAACAAGCACTCCGGATGCAGTTAAAAAATCGTGAAACTGCACATATGAAGAAAGTTGAAGATGCGCTCAGAAGAATTGAAGAGGGCACTTTTGGACTTTGCGAAGAGTGCGATGAAGATATCGAGCTCAAGCGCCTTGAAGCTCGACCTACAGCGACTCTCTGCGTTGCCTGCAAGGAAGACCAGGAACGCCGCGAGATCCTCACTGCATCCAAGGCAACTCAAAACTACCGCTCCCCAGATCGCCGCAGATCTCTGAGCTAGATTAAAACAAATTTAATAAAAAGGGGGTACCATTTTTCGATGGCACCCCCTTCAATACACAGCTAATCACTGAACCTACTACTCTTGGTACTGCAATGCCTTGAGTACGTTCAATCTCCCACCCGTAATTGTCTTTTCCTTGAGAGCCGCCAGAGGATCTACAGTACTCAGCAAGACATGTTTGACTTTTTTATAGTCCCACTCTGGATGCTTTGACCAAACCAGAGCAGCTGCACCAGCGACATGAGGGCAAGCCATCGACGTCCCCGACATTGCTTTGTACTGATTACCAGGTATCGTGCTGTAGATCTTGTCGCCAGGAGCAGCAAGGTGAGTCCTTTTCTTCCCATAGTTTGAGAAGTAAGCGAGCCCGTCATTTTGATCCGTAGCTGCAACAGAAATCAAATTATCATTCTCAAATGCGGCGGGGTAAGACGCAGAACTTGGGTCATCATTATCTGCCGAACTATTGCCCGCAGCAGCAACAAAGAGAACCCCCTTTGTCCTCGCTCGTTCGATTGCTTCATAGAGCGCCTTATTGTCTGGGTCTCCTTGGCCACCCCAACTATTACTTAACACTTTGGCTCCATGAGTGATCGCATAGTCGATTGCACGAATTGCATCTGCTGTCGTCCCACTGCCATCTTGAGAAATGAATTTAAGGGCCATCAGCGAAACCTGTTGATTCACGCCAGAAATCCCCAACCCGTTCCCGCCGACAGCTCCAATGGTTCCCGCAGTATGAGTGCCATGCTCCTGATCATCGAAGGGTAGACCATCGTTGTGAACAAAATCAAACCCTGTAATATCTTGCTTGTCGGTTGGATTCGGATTTCGCCAAAGATTGAAACCCAAGTCAGTATGATTATAATCAATGCCAGTATCAATATCAGCAACGATGAAGTCATGGCTACCGCGATGGGCTTTCCAAGCTTCCTCGGCACTAATCTTACCCATCCCCCAAAGGCGACCCATGTCTGGATCTACAACAGGAGGATTTACCTCGGACGGAGCAGCCGCCAAATCAGGCCTAGAGGAACTCCCTGGAGGAGTCACAGGTTGACTCTCATCACTGCCGCCGCCTCCACCACCCGAGTCATCGCACCCCGGAGGAAGCGGAACCCCTGGAAACCAACATGGAATCCTTTCATCGCCCGACACGCGAGCTAATGCACGGGACCCCTCCTGCACAGGAAGAGTGTAAAGAAGGTAATTGGGCTGCACGTATTCGACTGTGCTATCATTTCTGAGCTGCTGAATCGCATTTTCAACCGAGGTTCCGTCACCCAGTGTCAACTGCTCAAGACTTTTCAACAATTTCGAGTAGCGTCGAACCTTCTTCACCCCGACAGACTGATAAAGCAGATCCATCGTCGAACGAGTGCGAAGGACTCCGTCCTTGTATTTAACTAAAACTTCCCCTTGTTTGTACTGAGAGGCTGATGCAACAGAGCTGGTACTCATCAGCAAAACAAGAAGAATTTTCTTCCCTGATTTTAGCATTTTTACTTCCCCCTATTTGTATAAGACTTCCCTAACAGAATCATAACAAATAAATATGCTCAAGGCAGTTTAATTAGATCCGAATATTTTGCAAATTTGACGCGGTATTTTATTTTTTTTCTAGATGTTGTACTTTCTAAAGAGAAGGCTTAAAGTAAACTTTTTTTTAATTTTAAAAGGAATAGAAATAATGAATCTTCAGCCATTATTAGCGTCGATTTCTGGTCGCGTAGCAATCGTAACAGGCTCAGGGCGCGGAATTGGAGCCGCCATCGCAATCAGGCTCGCTCAATCTGGGGCCCACATTGTCGTTAATGATATCAATCCAGAAAACGCCGCGGCTACCGCAAAGGAAGTCGAAAATCTCGGGCAACGCTCGATGATCTCAACTCATGACGTATCTAATCAAAAAAGTGCTCATGACCTCCTTCAAAAGGCAAAAACCACCTTTGGAGGAGTTGATATTTTGATCAATAACGCTGGAATTACACGAGATGCCCTCCTACACAAACTCTCTGAAGAGCATTGGGACGAAGTGATCCGCGTCAATCTAAAGGGTCCCTTCAATATGGGTCAGGTTTGCGCCCAGGAAATGATGACTAAAAACTACGGTAAAATCGTCAACATCTCTTCCGTTGCTTTCAACGGAAATGTTGGACAGACTAACTACTCAGCAGCAAAAGCTGGGGTCGTAGGAATGACCTCTACTTGGGCGATGGAGCTTGCAAAGTACAATATCAATGTCAACGCCATCGCACCGGGCTTTATCGACTCGGTGCTCACACAACAAATACCAAATGATATCAAAAAAAAATTTATAGACAGAATCCCGCTCAAAAGAATGGGGAAACCCGAGGACATTGCCAACCTCGTTGCATTCTTAGTCAGCGATAGCTCTTCTTATTTAACTGGCCAATGTATTTCTATGGACGGAGGTCTGACCACAGGCGCCTAAAAAAAGAGGGGGGCCGAGAATCTCGCACCCCCCTCGATTCGTCTTGTTTTCAAAAACGATTCTAGACTTCTCTCTCCTGCTGCCTACGCATATAGGTCGGAATGTCATACTCATCATCAGTCAAATTGGTAATTCCCAGGCGCTGAGCAATCGCCCGAGCACGAGCTAACTCAACGGATTCTGCAGACCCCGTGTGCGTGGGCGGCACAGAACCAATCCCGGAAACCACTGGAGATTCCTTCACCATCACATCTTCCATTTCACTCGAGGCACCAAAATCAGGCATTGCAGCCCAAGCTGGAACTTCTGACTGGGTCCTTGGAGCCTTACTTCCAGCAAGCATCGCTGGAGAAGGCTGCGGAGGATTGCGATAAGACGACTGATGAGGAGCAGCGGGTGCAGCTGGCGCCTGAGGAGCAGCGTAGTTTGCACGGGGCTGCGGAGGAGCTACTGCTGGTGCTGGTGCAACCTGCCGAGATGGCGTAGACTCCACTGGTTCGGCAGCAAATCTTGACTCTACTGCTGCGTGATAGGCTTGCACAGGAGCTGAAGCCGGCACTTGAATCATGGTCGTATGATTTTGAGCGGCAAGAGCACCACCCAAGCCTGTTGCAATCACTGTGACCTTAACACCATCCTTCATGGATTCATCAATGACAGTACCGAAGATAATTTCGGCATCATCATGAGCAGCTTCCATAATAAGAGTGGTCGCCTCGTTCACTTCGTGAATCTTGAGGTTCGAACCGCCGGTGATGTTGATGATAATCCCAGTAGCACCATCGATCGAAATATCCTCAAGCAAAGGACTTGAAATAGCGTTGGTTGCTGCCTCGACAGCACGGTGCTCACCCTCACCAAAACCAATCCCCATCAAAGCCAAACCCTTATTTTGCATGATCGTTTTGACGTCAGCAAAGTCGCTGTTAATCAATCCAGTGTGATTAATAAGGTCTGAAATCCCTTGAACAGCATTGAGCAATACTTCGTCTGCTTTCTTAAATGCATCGATCATAGACAAAGTCGTTCCCGAAATTGCCAGCAACCGCTGATTGGGAATGGTGATCAATGAGTCAACACTTTCACGGAGCCAGGCCATTCCTTGATCGGCATGTCGCATTCTCTTTTTACCTTCGAACATGAAGGGCTTGGTCACTACGCCCACCGTTAAGGCGCCAATCTCCTTTGCAATCTTTGCAAAGATGGGTGCAGCTCCAGTTCCGGTGCCACCGCCCATCCCAGCAGTAATAAACACCATGTCAGCACCTGCCAAGACCTCCGAGATGCGTGCATATTCCTCGAGTGCGGCTTTACGACCCACCTCCGGGTTGGCACCAGCTCCCAGTCCCTTGGTTAACTCTTGGCCAATGGACAACTTAATTGGTGCTAAAGAAGCTTCAAGCGCCTGCCTATCTGTATTCGCTGTGATGAATTCGACACCTTCCAAGCCAGTTCGAATCATGGTGTTAACTGCGTTACAACCACTTCCTCCGACGCCGACTACTTTAATTTTAGCACCTTGACTGGCAAATTGATTCAGATCGAACATATTGATTTGGCACCCTTCTGTTTTAGAATAAGTCTTTGATCCAGGTTCGCATGGATCCGCGGACCTTATCGTAGATGTTTTTCTCCCTGACTGGAGATCGAGTTTTTGAAGTATTTCTTGCGCCATATTTCAAAAGCCCGACAACCGTTGCATACCTCGGGGAATTCACCACGTCCTTCAAACCGCCGATCCCTTGGGGCAGTCCCCTCCTAGCCGGTCCCTCGAAGACCCATCCAGCCAGTTCTGGCACTCCCTCCAATAGAGTTGCTCCCCCTGTAACTACAACTCCTGCCGACAGCAAGCCTTTAAATCCAGATTTAATTACTTCTTTCTGAATCAAACCAAAAATCTCTTCCACACGCGGTTCAATCATCTCAGAAAGTTCCCGTCGAGAAATCATCTTTCTCGCTTTGCCGCCAACTCCAACCACCTCGAACATCTCGTCTGAACTGACAAGAGATCTCAGCGCACATCCATGGCGCATTTTTAATCGTTCTGCCTCAAACTGGGTAATCCTAAGACCCAAGGCGATATCGTTCGTGATTTGGTGGCCACCCATCGGAAGAACTCCAGCATGAACAAGAGATCCGTCCTTAAAGATAGCAATGTCGGTCGTACCGCCACCCATATCCACTAAAATTACTCCCGCCTGGCACTCCTGCCGCCTCAGCACAGCCTCAGCTGATGCGATCGGCTCAAGGCAAAACTCAGCCACTTCCAGGCCTGCCTTTGCAGCGCACTGAGTCATATTTTCCGCCGAAGCCACTACTCCCTGTAGGTTACCCTCAACCTGTTGCCCCTCTTGAACGGTTCCAATTCCATCCGATATCCTGGGCCTAATCAATCCACCCGCGATACCCGTGTATACGGTGGACACCTTCACTCCAGCCATGAGTTCAGCCTCCTCGACTGCCCTCACGATACTCTCGATGGTCGCATCCTGATCAACAATCATTCCCCTGCGAAGGCCCGTAGAAGGCACAGATCCCAATCCTACCACTTGGAGCGAGGACCCGGCCTCAGCATCAACTACCTCACCGACTAGACAAACCGTTTTGGTCGTCCCAAGATCTAGTCCAACTACAAATTGACTCTTAGACATCTCCCATTCCCCCCGTAGAGTCAGAAAACCTCCACGTTTAGTCGGACCCCTAACTAGCTAGGCAAAATTTACCCCTACAAGAAGTCTAAGAACCACGCGAGGTTTTTACAACAATCTTTTTCCCTGCGTCTGCCCAGATCTGACGCGCGGAAACACCTTCTTGACCCAAATATTGAAAAACATTAGCTAAGTAAGAAAGTCTCAATTCCAAATCTGTTGAAATATCACTTCCAAAGTCCACCATGGTTCTGCCAAAAAATGGTAAATCAGAACCTATATTCTTCTTTGTATTTTTAATTGGGTACGAAACCAGGGTCCGAAATCCTCGCTCTTCGTCCCAATCAATCGACGAGATCAAAGATAAGGCACCCAGAGTTGAAGCTTCCCAAGTAGCTAGAAATTTTAGCGCTTGTTGAATTTTTTCGGGCGACTGCTCAGAAAAGCCTCCTAGGATAGGAAGATCGGGAGAACTCATCTGACTCGCCGCTCCGTAAACTCTACCTGAAACATCAACCAAGGCCAATCCGTCCCGCTTGGTTTGAATCATAGCCCTTGGCTGACGATAGTAAACATAGATACTCAAAGTATCCTTAGGCCGAACTAAGACCTGCACCCGATCAACCCATTCGCTCGCGATCAATCGTTTCTCAATCGCCTTCAAATCCAATCGAAAAAGGCTAATCTTCCCAGTCGGCACTGCCGCCAAGCTTAGAACAGCCTGAGAACTCAAGGGGGGTGGCTCTATCGAGCCTCGCACCTCAATCTCACGGACTGTATAAAGGTCAGATCGCAGCGCATAAAAGATTCCAATTGCAGTTGTCGAAACTACTGCAGCTGAAATCCATACGGTTAGTAAGTTTTTAAGTTTACCCATTTCGTTGAATCGATCATATCTTGACGCTAGCTTAATGACCATAGATTTGATTTGAGCTGATTCTCTGGATGTGCGAAGTATCGACTATGAAAATGAAGATCTTATTACCGGCTTTTTTAATTTCAATGGGTTGTTCAAGTACTTCTCCCAGTCGACTCCCCTCTGGTAGTCAAACAGATGGTATGATTCTCAAAAAGGAGACCGTTTCTCTTACAGGTCCTTTTGCAGTCAATCGAATCCAATTTAAGAACGGCCTCCGCTTGCTAGTCGTCGAGGATCACTCATCTCCCACGTTCGCTTACCAAACCTGGTTCAAGGTTGGATCAAGAAATGAGGTTCCTGGAAAGACGGGACTCGCCCATCTTTTTGAGCATATGATGTTCAAAGAGACAAAAACCATGAAGGACGGGGAGTTCGACCGCCTCCTCGAGAGCTCTGGTGCTGAAGGAGAAAATGCCTTCACGAGTCGAGATTACACTGCCTATATCCAAGAGCTACCATCAACCCAAATTGAACTCATCGTTAAGGCTGAATCTGACCGTATGACTAATGTCATCGTGAATGATCAATCTTTCAAGACTGAACGTGAAGTAGTTCAAAATGAGCGCCGATTCAGGAATGAGAACAGTCCAGACGGAATCATGGATCAGAACTTATTTGAACTCGCGTTTAATCAACATCCCTACCATTGGCCAGTCATCGGATATCAGAATGACCTCGACTCAATGTCGGCTCAAGATGCTTCGAAATTCTACAAGACTTATTATGCACCGAATCATGCTACCATTGTAGTCGTTGGAGACGTTAAAACGGACGAAGTCACGTCTCTCATTCAAAAACATTATGGATCGCTCCCTACCCAGCCCACACCCCAGAAACTTCAGATCGCCGAGCCGATTCAGACAGACCCACGCAAAAAGCAGCTCGCTTTAAATATTCAACTTGAAAAGCTTTTGATCGGTTATAAAATTCCGGGCTTCGCTCATGAGGACATGCCGGCCTTGGATGTCCTGCAAAGTCTCCTCACCGGAGGTAAAAACAATCGCCTCCGCGAAGCCTTAGTGGAAACCGGAATTGCGGGCAGCGTCGGAGCATATGATTTTGAAGATCGCGACCCATCTTTATTTGTGATCATGGTTAATCTTCAAAAAGGCAGAAAGGCGAAGGAAGCAGAGAAGGTGATTCTCCAGCAACTCCAGCAGCTCGCTCGTGGATTAGTCCCAACAGAAGAGCTTCAGCGAGCAAAAAACAAGAGCCGATATGGTTTTTACAAAGGTCTTGAATCCAACTATCAAAAGGCCTACTTTTTAGGGGCCTACGAATCCCTTGCTGACCACTTCTCAGCAGGACTTGAGCACGAGAAGAGGGTGGAGGCAGTCAGCGCACAAGACGTTTTAAGCGTCGTGCAAAGGTATTTCAAGCCCAACTCGCGCACCGTCATCACAGGAGTCAGAAAATGAAAAGAATTTCATCCTTCTCTAGGTCCCTTTTTAGCCTGCCCCTTCTTTTTCTCTTAAACACTACGCCTAGCTCTGCAGCTGATTTTTCCTTTGAGCGAGACCCGGGTGTGCCCATTGTGAATATCAACGTCGCATTTAAAGTTGGCGCCGTAGCGGATCCCGCTGGAAAAAGCGGACTCACTAACTTCATGGGTGAGATGCTCCTCAGGGGAACAAAAAAGCACTCCAAAAAGAAAATTGAATTGGCTCTCGACCAGATGGGTGCAGTGCTTGCCTTTGAAACTCGAGCTGAGTCCATTATTCTGCGAGGATCGGTGTTGTCCTCACAGCTCGAACCTTACCTATTTCTTTTGACTGAAATCATCACTCAACCTAGCTTTCCTCCCGCTGAGATCGAAAAGCTCCGGTCTGAGATCAGCGCAGGAATCCAAGAGGAACTCGGCCACGATGGTGCATTGGGCAGCCGTGGCTTTGCTCGCTATCTTTTTGGAGGTCACCCCTACGGAAACCCTATTCTAGGCAGAATTCCTGACTTAAAGTCTTTAAAGCAGAAAGACATCTCCCAGCACTATGAAAAGCTAATCAGAGAGCCCCTGCTCCTCGTCGTTGGATCAGGAGACGCGGCTGAGAACCAAATCAAACAGTGGACCCAGTCGCTGGGACAGAGGCTTGCTTCTCGAGTCACTCAACAAAGCATTTCTGATACCCACTGGACCGTTGCTTCACCTCTGCCAGCAGAACATAAACGTTTGCTGATCATCGATAAACCCGACCGCACGCAGACCCAGATCAACCTCGGTCAAATTGGCGTTAAAATGACTGATCCAGATTATTTTAAACTTTATCTGGGCAATCACGCAGTTGGAGGACATTCCTTTTCTTCCATCCTGATGCAAGAGATCAGAGTCAAACGGGGATGGAGTTACGGGGCTAATAGCGCCTTCCGCTTTGGGCTCCAACCTCGGTCTTGGTTAGTCCATCTTTTTCCCGCAGCTAAAGACACCCCCGCTGCTTTGGCCTATACTCTTCAAATCGTTGCTGATTTGAAAACCAATGGAATCACGTCTGATCAGTTCGAATTTGCGAAAAAGAGCCTCATCAACAGTGCAGGGTTTATGTACAACACACCTAGCAAGCGGGTCGAAAACACATTACTTGAAAAGACCCTCAACTTACCCACTGGTTTAATGAAATCTCATGCTGAGAAAATCGCGTCACTTAAACTCGTTGATGTTAATACAGCCCTGAAGAATTTTATCCAACCTGATCAACTCACGATAGCCGTTGTCGGCACCGCTAAGGACCTGAAAGCTCCCCTCGCGAAAGCCGCTGGCCTAAGTGAGAGCGCCGTAGATGTAAAGGCCTACGACGCGGAATAAACCCAGAAAATGCTGTAGAGAATGCTAAAATGTTCAATTCAAAACTAAAGGAACGGCTCAAGGTAACTCGAAAGGCCCCCAACGAGGTCATCCTCGAACCAGGGGCCATTCGAGCCCTTAAGATCATGGCAAAAGAACGAGGAAAGCCCTACGCACTTCTCGTTCGAATGCTCGTCCACGAGGGCGAATGTGAGCTCAAACCATCTCCCACGAGTCCAGAGTTCACTAGGAGTTAAGCGCCGTAACTCAATCGGCCACTCCCCTCCAGTCCAATCATGCGACCCGAGCATGTTCCTGGCAAATTTGAAAGGATCTTTTCTAATTTGCCAGGAACGTTTATACTAAGAAGAAGGAGCACCTTATGCCTCACCTTCGTCATAGATATCTCACACCACTTGTAAAAAAAGGACTGACCCACAAAGGCGTTGTCGGCATCTTTGGTCACCGTCAAGTTGGAAAGACGACCTTAATAGAAGGGATTACTAATAACTATACCACTCTGGATAGTACGATTCAGCGGGAGCGGGCCAACTCCAGCCCAGCTTCATTCGTGTCGGGCTTATGCGAGCTTCCAAAAAGTCTCCCCGCTGCAATTGACGAATGCCAATTGGCACCGCCACTTTTTCCAGAGATCAAAGAATACATCCGCACCCATAAAAAACCAGGACAACTCATTCTATCCGGTTCGGTTAGATTTTCCTCTCGCAAAGCCATTCGAGAATCACTCACGGGCAGAATGTTATCGTATGAGCTTTTACCATTTTCGATCTCTGAACTTGAAGAAAAACCGATCAACCGGCTAGTCCTTAAATTGCTCCATTCGAAGGGTTTTCAAAGCAAGGATTTTACAAGTAAAAAGGCGTTGGGATTCGAACGCCACTCACTCGCAAAAAAATACCTAACATTGGGCGGATTACCTGGAATCTGTTTTGTTCGAGATTCACGTGACCGAAAAGATCTAATTGAGTCCCAGCTCGATCTCATCTTAGATCGAGATCTCCGACTCGTTTGTGAAACCGAGGTGCCGCTTCCTCAATTACGTAGCCTTGCCCGACTCATTGCGCAAAATCAGAACAAGCCCTTGAACTACTCTGAGATCTCGAGGAAGTCGAGAATCTCGACTCCTACCCTTAAAAAGATTATCAGAGGTCTAGAATCAATTTTCTTTGTCCGGATCTTAAGCACACATGGAAACGAGTCAAGACCGGTGGTTTTTTTAGAAGACCAAGGAGAGGCGACTTATCTCGCCCAGGGAACCTACGACGAAATCGACGATCTGGAACGAATCTGCTTCGCACACATCAGAGTGCCGCTCTCCTATGAGCCTGGTCTTAGCTTTGAAATTCATCAGTATCGCCAGCAAGGTGGTGCTTACCTTCCTTTCATGGTCCAGAGCGAGGGAAACGTTTTAGGCTTCATGTGCTCCACTGAAGAGAAACCTTCACTCGGCGCGATTCGAAGCGCCGACTCATTTAAAAAGAACTTCCCAGGGGCAAAAGTGGTTCATCTCCATACTGGCACACGAACAGAAATCATCGCGCCAGACGAAATGACTCTCCCGATTGAACTCATCTTTTAGGCTGAGTTTTGAGATCCACGCACGTCCTATTTAAAATCATCTCCCACAAAAATCACCTCTTCCTCGAGCTCAATCCCTAACTCCACTGCTGCACGAGACTGCGCAAGGCGAATGAGGGCGAGGACATCAGAGGCCTTTGCCCCTCCGAGATTGATAATGAAGTTCGGATGCTTTTCAGAAAACTGAGCTTTACCCTCGATGTGGCCACGGAGGCCAAGCTGGTCGATGACCTGCCAAGCATTCTTGCCCGAGGATTTGGGATTCTTGAACACACTGCCGCAAGATGGGTAATCGATGGGTTGCGTGGATTTTCGCCTTTTTAAGGTTTCGTCGATGAGGTTTTTAACTTTTTCGGGCTCGACTTGGTCCATTCGCCAGTCTGCGCTCCAAACGATGTGCCCTGGCGGTAGAAAGAGATTTTTGCGGTACTGAAACTTGAGGTCTTCACCCGTAAAAATGGAAGGACCGAAACGAGTCCCTCGCTCAAGGGAATAAGTCTCTACCCTTGTCAGGCGATCTTGAGACTCACCCAGATGAGTACCGGCGTTCATGATAATCGCGCCACCCACTGAGCCAGGGATACCCGTCCAAAACTCAAGCCCGGACCAGCCCTCTTGCGCTGTCTTTCTCAAAAGACTTGAAATCAGAACACTCCCACCCGTCCTCAGCACAAACCCCTCGCCCTCTCTGGAGCCTGAGGCCTTCTCAGACTCAGTCTGCACCTCTAAGTTGAGCTGATGTGTCCGAATGACCAGGCCTTCAAAACCTTGGTCCGATACCAGCAAGTTAGAACCTTTTCCCAGAATAAAAAAAGGTACGCCTGTCGCTTCGATCCCTTCTTTGAGCCATTTCAAATCTTCAAGGCTCTTAGGCGCAGCCAAAATCCGAGCGGGCCCACCGATTTGATAATAAGTGTAGCGCGCCAGAGGCTCATTAAAGAGGAGAGCTCCCGTAAAACCACTCGCATGATTTTTAAACCACTGAGGCCAATTCTCTTCAGATTTTTGCCTTTTATCCATGATTGATCGCGTCATGAGTTTTTAAATCTGAGATGAGAAGATCAGGGAGTTTCGTGATGGTCCCTGCCCCGAGGCAAATCACCAGATCACCTTGAGATAAAAGTCCGCTCACAATTTTTTGTGTCGACTTGAGATCCCCTGCGTAAATCACCGTCTGATTTGGATGGGCAAGTTTTTTAATCTCATTTGCTAGGGACTCTGCATCCACGCCGGGAATAGGCTCCTCCCCCGCTGCGTAGACATCGGTTAAAACAACGACGTCACTGAGTGAAAAAGCGGACAAAAAACCGTCTTTGCAGTGAAGAGTTCGGGAATATCGATGCGGCTGAAATACCGAAACCACTCGCCCAGGCCAAACTTTTCTTGCAGCCGAAAGCGTAGCTGCAATTTCAGTTGGATGGTGACCATAGTCATCCACAATCATTCGCTGAGTCTTTGCATCCTGCCATCGGATATCAAATCGTCTGCGAACTCCTCGGAACTCTCTCAAAGCTTTTTTAATTTTTTCGAGTGGCACATCGAGTTGAGTTGCGATCGCAATCGTAGCTAAAGCATTGAGCACATTGTGCTGTCCAGGAACAGAAAGGTGAAACTCACCCAGTTCTTCCTTCGCCCCCTCGGGACCATTACGATGAATGACCTGAAATCGTGAAGCCAGACCTTCGCTTGCCCATTGAGTGGCATAAAAATCGGAGTTTTCAGAAAATCCATAAGTCAGATACGGCTTGGTCAATCGACTCAAGCAGCGCTTCACGCCGGGATCATCTCCACACAATGCGACTAAACCATAAAACGGCAATTTGCCTACAAAACCGATAAATGCATCTTCGATCGCTGCGAGATTCCCAAAGTGATCGAGGTGATCATTATCAATATTAGTAACTACTCCAAAGGTTGCGGGCAGATGGAGAAATGACCCATCGCTCTCGTCAGCCTCAGCCACCACAATTCGTCCTTGGCCCAGTTTAGCATTTCCACCCAGAGAATTGACTTTACCGCCAATGACAATCGTCGGATCAATTTCAGCTTCAATGAGAACACAAGCCAGCATCGATGTGGTGGTCGTCTTCCCATGAGTACCGGCTACGGCTATCCCTACTTTACCCCGCATGAGTTCGCCCAACATTTCAGCTCTTGGAATCACAGGAATTCGTAGGCGTTTTGCTTCCAAAACCTCTGGGTTATTGGCTTTGACAGCTGAAGAAATCACAACCACACTCGCTTCATCGACGTTCTCAGCTCGATGACCGATCGACACCTGAATGCCCAAGTCGGCCAGGCGTCGGGTGGTCTCAGACTCTGCTAAGTCGGATCCGCTGACCCGGTATCCTTGATTTAAGAATACTTCGGCAATGCCACTCATCCCAATGCCGCCAATACCCACAAAGTGGAGCCCAGTTTCCTGTTTAATATGCATAGGCTCGGGACGTTACCAAAAACCAAGAGTTCTGGATAGAGTTCTTAGAGCCTGTCTATCAGGTGGTGAGAGATTTCAAATATTCGGCTAGTTTTTCCGCAGCCCCCGGCATAGCAAAAGCCTGAACGGCTTTTTCGACCCGCCGAATCTCTGCGCTTTCATTCATCAACTGCCGAACTTTCTCAGCAAATTGTTGTCCGGTGGTTGAGTTCTGAGGAATTAAAAATCCAGCGCCTGAGTCTGAAAACACCCGTGCATTCATCTCTTGGTGGTTATCAGCAGCGGTGGGAAGCGGCACAAAAAGAGCTGCGCGACCCACTGTTGCTACTTCAGAAAGGGTCGATGAACCCGCTCGGCAAACGAGAAGAGAAGCCTCACCGTAGGCGTCGGCCATTCGATCAATGAATTTCTCAACCCGAGCTGTAATACCCTGCTTTTCATAGGATTGCTTGACGCGCTCATAATCTCGTTCTCCCGTCTGATGGATCCAGCGCATACGACTCGTCACACCTGACAAGTAGGGGAGAGATTCAATCACCAAGGAATTCATACCAACGGCGCCCTGGCTACCTCCAAAAATGAAAAGAGTAAAGGGTTCAGAGGGCGCACTCGCGAGGGGCTTCATAGCGGATCGAATCGGATTTCCAGTCAAAATTACCCGTTTCTTGGGAAATTGCTTTTCAGTCCCAGGAAAAGCAGCAAAAATGACGTCCACACATCGACTCAACAGTCGGTTGGTAAAACCGGGAACGGAGTTTTGTTCTAAGATAGCAATCTTGCAATCGATCAGTTTCAAGGCCCTTAAAATTCGGGCCATGAGAATCACTGGTCCCGAAGCATATCCTCCCACGCCCAACACAAATCCAGGTCTGAACTTGAGTAGAATCTGAATCGACGCTCCCAACGCCAAAGGGAGTTGAACCATCGTTTTTAGCTTCTGTTTCAGACTAACCCGATTCAAAGAACCGAGCTTCAAAAGGTGAAGGGGGTAACCCGATTTGGGAACCAACCGTTCCTCCATCCCTCCTTTAGCGCCCACGAATTGGACGCAGTCTCCACCTGAAGTCTTAGTCCATGCATCGGCTACTGCAATCCCGGCGAGAACGTGTCCTCCCGTTCCACCCCCTGCAATCATCAACTGTTGAGAGTTAGACATGAACTGGACTCCTCTTTCCAATATTCAGCAAAACACCGACTGCAAAGAGATCCACCAAAAGGGCCGATCCCCCGTAACTCATAAATGGCAAGGTCAAACCCTTAGTCGGAACCAAGCCCAGAGCCACTGAAATATTCACAAACCCTTGCAGTCCGAGAGCCAAGGTAATCCCGGCCGCAAGAAGCATTCCAAAGCGATCCTGACGAGCCTTATGGCAATCAAAGGCAATCCGAAGTCCTGAATAAATAAAATACAAATAGGCTAAAACAACCCCCACAATCCCAATAAATCCCAGCTCTTCGCCAATAACAGAAAAAATGAAATCGTTATGGGCCTCGGGAAGAAAAAGAAGCTTTTCTTTACTGTTGCCAAGACCAACACCCCAAAGCCTACCGTTATGAAGACCCACAAAAGACTGGAGAATCTGAAAGCCTTTCCCACCCGGATCACTCCAGGGGTCAACGAATGTCATCACTCGCATACGCCGATACCCAGTCCCTAAAGCCAACCAGGCTCCGATGCTAAGACCAGAGAACAGCGTTACTGAAAGGTATTTACTAGGAACACCAGCCAAAAACATCATGCAAAAAATGACCACTGTAATAATAACAGTCGTCCCGAAGTCCGGCTGACAGAGAAGAAGTAAAAAAACAGGCAGTGGGGTCACAAAATGAGAGAGAACGCCCGCTGTGATCCGATCAATCCGCTCTGCTTTTTTGTCGAGCTGGTGCGCAATAAAGAAAATGACAGCAAACTTAGCAAACTCACCTGGTTGAAATTGAAACTTCCAGAAATGAACCCAGCGTTGAGCCCCTCCTACTTTCAGCCCAACTCCAGGGATAAAAACCATAAGGAGCAGCAGGATCGCAGCACCGAGAGCCGGATAAGCTGCTTTTTTCCAAAATGAATAGGGGATTCGGTATCCGCCCCAAAGAGCCACTAGTCCCAACGAAGCAAACGAAAGCTGTTTGCGAATCAAACTTAAACCATCGCCGGTCTTTTCTTGCGCATAGATAAACGACGCGCTGTAGACCATGATCAACCCGAAGACGACCATTCCCAAAACAATAAACAGCAACCCTAGGGCGTATCCCTGATCCACTTTTGGATCAATCACGGGGGCCTCGGCTTGTTCCATTCCACTCATAGGACCCTCTCCATCAGAGAGAGGGGGGTTTTACAGCTGAGAAACCAGCTTGCGGAAGTACTCACCTCTCTCTTCGTAGTTCTTAAACATATCGTAACTGGCACAGCCAGGAGAGAGCAAGATGATGTCACCACTTCTTGATTTCTGGTAAGCTAACAGGACGGCTTCCTCAAAAGTTCCCACCAAATAGGTCTCCGCGAAGTCCCCAATGGCACGATTAATCTTTTCTTTCGCCTCACCCAAGAGAATCAAGATTTTGCATTTCTTTTTAACCAGATCCACGAGCGGGGTGTAGTCCATACCCTTATCTTTACCGCCCGCAATCAAGATGATTGGGTTGGTGGAAAAAGCAGACAAGCTCTTTTTCACGCTCATCACGTTGGTTCCCTTTGAGTCGTTAAAAAAGAAAACACCGTCTTTTTTCCGAATGAACTCCAGACGATGAGCAACACCCTTGAAGGTATTAATCACTGTTTGAATCGCCTTGGGATCTACCCCCATAGATCGAGCCGCCGAAATGGCTGCCATGAGGTTCTCTCGATTATGCTCCCCGAAGAGCTTGAACTGAGAGAGATCGTAAATCTCTTCCTTACCCGTGACTTTGCTGATGATTCGTTTGTTTTTTGAATCCCAGTAAACTCCAATAAAGTCCTCGGCGAAAGTCCCATCAACGGACATCGGATTTTTCTTGGTGAACCAAAGGAGCTTGCCTACATTCTCTTCAGCAAACTTGGAGATGGTCGGGCAGTCGTAATTCAAAACTACAAAACTATTTTTGTCGCAGACCTTGAGTAATCGCTTCTTAGCGTCAATATAAGCCTGAAAAGTACCATATCGATCCAAATGGTCTTCTTCTAGATTAGTAAATACAGCAGCCGCTGGAACGAGCTTATCGGTGAGCTCCAGCTGAAAACTGGAGAGTTCCGCGATCACAACGGAGGCCTTTTGATTTTCGTTCAAATAGTCTGTAAGCGGCTTGCCAATATTGCCCCCCACGTACACCGACCTTCCATCGGCTTTGAACATTTCTCCAATCAAAGCCGTAGTCGTGGTCTTGCCGTTAGTCCCAGTCACAGCGACGATCGGCTCTTTGATTCCACTAATCGCAAGCTCGATTTCGCTCATGATGGGGATATTATTCGTTCGAGCTTCCTCGAGTGGCTTAATATTCAGCGGCACGCCGGGGCTCACCACAATTAACTCTGAGGTCAGAAATGTTTTGGGATTGTGTTTTCCAAACTCATACTCAACTTTAAGCCCCTCACAGGCACTCACCGAGTCATTGAGTTCAGCTTTCTGTTTGGCGTCAACAATGGTCACCTTTGCACCTTGCCTAACCATATACTTGGCAACGGCGACGCCCGAGACTCCAAAACCTACAACTAAGACTTTTTTACCTTTGTACTTACTCATAAAAAAATACTAGTTTCCTTTTCGTTATCTCAGTTTAAGCGTAGACAGAGTGAATAACGCCAGCAGGATCGAGATAATCCAAAATCTTACGATTACTTTAGGCTCTGCCCAGCCCTTCAGTTCAAAATGATGGTGAATTGGGGCCATTTTGAATACCCTTTTTCCAGTCATTTTAAAAGAGGCTACTTGAGCCATGACCGAAAGAGCTTCAACTACGAAAACTCCTCCACACAAAGCAAGCAGAATCTCATTCTTGGTAATGACAGCAACCACCGCTAGAGCAGCTCCTAATGCCAGACTGCCCACGTCACCCATAAAGACTTGAGCAGGGTAGGTATTAAACCACAAAAAGCCTAAGCAAGAGGCAGCCACACAGCCACAGAAAACTGCTAACTCCCCTGCTCCTGCAATGTAGGGAATCTGCAAATATTCGGCTATTTTCATATGGCCAGCGCAATAAGCTAAAATTAAAAATGTAGCGGAGGTTGTGATCGTTGGTCCTACAGCCAAACCATCTAAACCATCCGTAAGATTCACTGCGTTAGATGCTCCCACAATCACAAAAGTTGCGAAGGGAATAAAAAGAGCACCCAAGTAAAATGACCATTCTTTGAAAAATGGAAATTTTAGAACAGGCGGAGTTTCTCGAGTCACATAAATAAAAACTGCAGCAGCAAGTGCAATCAAGGTTTGCCAGAAAAGCTTTTGCCTCCCAGATAGCCCTTTTGGGTTCTTTTGAACGACTTTTCGATGATCATCCACATACCCAACCACTCCAAAAAGGAGTGTGACAATGACAGCCACCCAAACATTAGGATTGGTGAGATCCGCCCAGAGTAGCGTCGGCAGAACAATAGCAAAAAGGATCAGGCCGCCACCCATGGTGGGGGTGCCTTTTTTCGACAGGTGAGTTTTGGGGCCATCTTCTCGAATCGTCTGCCCCATTTGCATCCTTTGAAGGAGCCGAATATAGGCAGGACCCATAAACATGCAGAGCAGCACGCTGGTGATACTCGCACCGAATGTCCGAAACGTGATGTATTTGAAAACGTTGAAGAACGAAAACTTCACGTGAAGAGGATAGAGGAAATAGAAGAGCATGGGGGAATGCTACTGATTTTCGAAAGTCCGTGTCAACACCTAATCGCGTCGGCAGCCACTTCTCGATCGTCGAAGTGAACTTTCTGTGTCCCTACAATCTGGTAATCCTCGTGACCCTTCCCGGCGATTAAAACCAAGTCCCCTGGACGAGCCGAGGCAACAGCTTCGAAAATTGCCTTCTTACGATCTACTTGGACCGTAAAATTCTGAGCATTTCCCACTCCCTGGACGATTTCTGTAATGATTGCATGAGGCTCTTCAGTGCGCGGATTGTCTGAGGTGATCCAGACCTGATCTGACCACTGGGTTGCGATTTGCCCCATGACCGGGCGCTTCTTGCGATCTCGATCTCCACCACACCCAAAAACTGTAATCAGCTTTTTTCCATTCCTCATTTCTCGAAGGGTTTTGATCACCTTCTCCAAGGCGTCCGGCTTATGAGCGTAGTCCACCCAGATGTGAACTCCCTTTGAGTTGGAAACTCTTTCCAAGCGCCCTGGAACGCCAGAGAGATTTTTTATTCCTAATCGGATGTGATCATTTGAAAGCCCTAATCCATGAGCCAAGGTGGCTGCAGCTGCGACGTTCGAGGCATTAAATCGCCCCACTAGAGAGGATTCTATTTCAATTTCTTGAATTTTCCCAAAAGTCCCATTGACACGGCATTCTAGCTGAGACCCATCCCCAAACTCACCTAAGCCAATTTCGCCAGCAGAATGGGCCTTGGACAATCTTTGAATCAACCTTTGACAGTAGGGATCAGATGAGTTCAACGCCGCATAAGGGCGCTTCCCCTGAAGAAATGAGTCGCTCGCAATTTCAGTAAAGAGAATCGCTTTGGCCTCAAAATAATCCTCCATGTCGGAATGATAATCTAGATGCTCAGGCGACAAGTTAGTAAAAATCATTCCGTCAAAAGTGATTCCGTGAACGCGTCTCTGCTTCAGCGCATGAGAGGAAACCTCCATCACAACGGCAGTGCAGCCATGCTGCCTCATAGTTGCAAGCAGGGATTGAATTTCAACTGCGCCCGGAGTCGTATGAGTCGAGGGAATCTCTATTTTACCATATCGAACACTCACGGTACCAATCAGTCCGACCTGATGCCCTGCCGCCCTCAAGATCGACTCCAAGAGGTAACTCGTCGTCGTCTTACCACTCGTTCCAGTCACTCCTAAAACCAACAGATCACGAGAAGGGTTTTCATAAAAATCAGCTGCTAGCTCAGCCAATGCGATGGAACTTTCTTTCACCTGGAAATACGGCAACGCCGCACCCACATCTGCAGGTGAAATTTCCCCCACCAACGCGATTGCGCCCCGTTGAACCGCTTCTTGAAAAAAGAGGTGACCATCCTGACTGACTCCGCGTACTGCCACGAAAATCATTCCGGGCTTAAGAGCCCGCGTATCGGCTGTCACGCCTGACACCGACTGACTCAATCCTAAATCTAAAATTTTTAACTTCTTCACGCTCATAACTCATCTTTCTCAGTACATTTTCGGATCATGGTTCGGAGAGAATTAAGCGGATCGTCGCACCGTCTTCGAGCGGCTTTCCTGCTGGGGGAACTTGCATTTTGACCACGCCTGATCCGACCACTTCCCATTGAAAATGACGTCCCGTGAACTTCCTGAAGATCTCACGAGGAGTCAAGCCTAGAAATGAGGGGGCCAACTCCCTCGCAGCCGATCCGGAGTCGGCCTCCGAAGAATTTAGGCTGTTTTCGGCAACTTCTTTGGATGGAACTTCAGGTGCAGCCTGATGGAGATGCACAGCATCGATCAGGCCCTCACCCCGAGCTAAGACCGGATCCATAGGCAAATGAACCGGTAAACTACACCGATTCGCCACCGAAGCGAGCACTTCTCGAAACAGCGGAGCTGCTGTTTCAGAGGCGTAGTAAACTCCGCGAGGTTCAACAACTGAGGTGAAAATGACCACTTTAGGCTCCACACCCACGGGAAACCCGATGAAGGAGGCAATGTATTTTTCACGCGAATACTTCCCAGTGGTCGGATCGACCATCTGTGCCGTGCCAGTTTTGCCCGCCACTTTAAATCCAGGTAAAGCCGCTTTCACTCCAGTGCCACCCTCCTCGGTGACTGTCTCCAAGGCCCCGATCAGCTCTCTACTCACTCGTTGAGAAAAAATGCGAACCGGTGGCTCAGTCCCTAATGTTGGACTCGTATTTTTTAAAAGCGAAGGTTGAACTAAAAGCCCTCCATTGAGAACAGCAGCATATGCGCGAACCATTTGAAGCGGCGTCACTAAAATTCCCTGGCCAAAACCAATATTGGCCAAGGTCAGGGGCTGCCAATCCTTTTTTTTGGGAATTCGTCCTGAAATTTCACCGGGAAATCCAAGACCTGTTTTGCTACCAAACCCAAACAACTGCAAAGTTCTGAGGTACTTTTCAGTTCCTAGCTTCAGGGCAACTTTTGCTGCAGCTACATTACTGGAGACTTTGAGCATCTTCTGCAGACTGACCCACTCAAATTTCTCTTTAGCCTCAGCCTCCGAAATTTTGTGTTTTTGAATCACAAAAGAGCCGTGCTCCCCCCAGACCTGGTCGCTCATTTTCCAGCCGTGAGAAATTGCACTCGCTGTCAGCATCGCTTTAAGAGTAGAGCCGGGCTCAAAGCCATCCGTAACCGCTCGGTTCCTCCGACGATCAGGCGAAGCCGCTTTGTCACTCGGTGTAAAACTAGGCTCGTTGGCCATGGCCATAATTTCGCCAGTGTCTGCGTTCATGACAATGACAGAACCAGCTTGAGCATTGGCCTTTTGAACGGCGTCCTTAAGACTTCGTTCGACCTCATACTGAAGCGCAGCATCGATCGTCAAAGTCACGGGCTCACCATCTTGAACATTTTTAGCGGCCACTGCATCAATAAAGGTCGGACGTCCCAAGGCATCTTTAACCGCTTGCACTGACGCAACTCGTCCCCGCAATCGATCATTCAACCAGAGTTCTACTCCTTCGACTCCCTCAACATCGATGTTTACGCTGCCCACGATATGGGAAGCTAATGCGCCGTGAGGATAGACTCGATCGCTTTCTTTCACAAAGATGAGCCCCTCTGCCAGATCCCCATCTCGGTCCAAAAGTCGCGTTTTCTTCAAGCGTCTCAATTCATTTTCACTCAAATGACGCTTAATCCAGACAAATTCGCGATCCTCACTCAACTTGCTGAAGAGCTTAGCAACGGGAATATCCGTACTTCGCGAAAGCAACTTGGCCATCGTCTTTTTATGAGCAACAGCATTAGGATTAGCCGCTAGACTGCTGACCTCCAGATTCACGACCAAAGGCTCGCCGTTTCTGTCAAAAATGGTCCCACGCTGAGGCCTAATTAAGGAGCGGCTAGTATACTGCCTTCGGGCCATAGCCTCTAGTCTAGGATTAGATAAAATTTGAATGTATGCAGCTCTCACCAAAATCCCCAGCGCCAAAACGATGCAGGACAACATCAGAGCGGTGAAGCGATTCTTGAGCATAATCTAATTTTTCAGGGAAGAGATCTGTTGAAGATAAACCACCTGACCCGACCGAGGCTGAGCCAATCCAAATTGATGACGAGCCAAGCCCTCCAATCGCTTCGGCGATCGCAAGGCAGCAACCCTGAGTAAAAGCTGCTCCTTTTCTCGGCGAATTTTTGCCAGGCTCTGGTCGACCTCATGAATTGCGTAAGTTGTCCTTATGATTTTGAGCCTAAGCCAGACCGTTCCGATTGAAAAAAGAGGAATCAAAACAATGGCCCAAATCGGTATCCACTTTTTCATCCTGCAAGCCTTTCCGCGATTCTCAGCTTTGCGCTCCTCGATCTAGGATTCACGCTCAACTCCTCATCATTGGCCTCAATAGGCTTTTTAGTCAAAGCTCGAAAAAGATCCTTATTCTTAAATTGATTTTTGACTTTGCGGTCCTCTAACGAGTGAAAGCTGATCACTGCTGCACGCCCACCCGGCCGAATCCGTGGGATCACATGATCCAGAAGTCGATCTAAAACTTCCATCTCTTCATTCACGGCAATTCTTAGGGCCTGAAAGGTTCTCGTCGCAACGTGGATTTTTCCATGTCGAGCATGATGAGGAGTAGCTCGAACGACCAAATCCACAAGCCCTTTGGTGGTTTTTGGAAGCTCCCCTCGCCTACGACTTTCAACCAGAAATGCTGCAATTCGCTTGGAAAATCGCTCTTCTCCAAACTCACGGAGAATCTGTTCCAACTCAAATTCGGAGACCTGCTTGAGCAACTCAAGGCAACTTCTCCCCTGAGTCGGATTCAGCCGCATATCCAGTGGTCCCTCCCACTGAAAACTTAAGCCCCGATTTCGATCTTCAAGCTGATCACTCGAAAACCCAAGATCAGCCAGGAGCCCGAGCACGGGACGCTGATTCAGAAGCTCACCTGCCTCGCTAAAGTTTTGCTGGAGAATTTCGAGTCGACCCGCCGCAATCGCATCTTTAAAGCGAATCTTTCCGCGCTCTACCGCTTCAGGATCTTGATCAAGAGCCAAAATCGAATGACGCCTTAACTCAGGGGAGTCCTCAAAAGCTTTAAGAAATGCTCCAGTATGTCCTCCGCCCCCAAATGTACAATCCACTAACCAGCATGAGGGTGCATCCGAAGGCAGGAGCTTGAACGGTTCGATTAAAGATTGGACGATCACATCCTTAAGGATGGGAACATGCTTTACTTCAGAGGAGCTCATCGCTTCGCAACGTTCTTATTTTGAAACGCTTCCTTATAGTAACTCTCAATTGCACGCCGAGCTAGATAAGAAGATTTGACGCGCCATTGCTTTGCGTGAATGGTCAATGCTGCAACGGCAATCCGGTGACTGGACGATCCAGCATAACCCACAAACCAATCATATTTGCCCTTAGGATCATATCCAGTCAGGGAACCCGTCTTTCCGCCCACATCAAGAAGCGCAAAGTTGCTTTTGAAAAATCCCCGAAACGAGCCCCGAGAAGTCCCTCGCAAGACCGTTTCTTTCATGAGTGTCTTGAGTTGATGAGAAGTGGAGCGATCCATGGTCACCCCAGAAACTTTGGGCTCCCCCAAATAGACAGATGAACCATCCGCAGCGAAAAGATTTTGCACAACGAAAGGCTCCATCATGACACCATCATTCGCAACAGCGGCGGCAATCAACGCTCCCTGAAGTGGACTCATCGTGTTTTCGACCGTATAACCCGAGGCAGTCTCTGCGAGCCCCCATGCATCTTCAGGAATCGGGGCTCGGCCTTCTTGCACGGGCAAGTCTGTGTTAATTTTACGGTTAAATCCAAAACGATCTGCATACGTACGAAGTCCTGACTGACCTACTGTAAAGGCTCCCACCTTGCCAAAAACCGTATTGATTGATTGAGCAAATGCATCTTTAAAAGTAATGAACCGCGTCCAACGCGTGATATTGGATTTAAGGATTTGCCCTCGGTAAAGCGTATGATTTCTTCCATTAAATGGGATCACGGTTTCGGGAGCTACCTTTTTGCTCTCGATTGCAGCAGTTGCAGTGACCACTTTGAAGACCGAAGCCGAGGGAAATGTCGCCCTGAGCGCAAGATTACCGTGAGACCCCTTGTCTCTCGAGTAACTAATCAAAGATAAAACTCGCCCCGTCTGAGCATCCAACGCCACAAATGCTCCATAGTCGGGGCTATAAGAACGAAAAAGCGCTTCCATGGTTTTTTGAAGCTTGGCGTCCAAAGTGTACTGGACTTTGAGACGAGACGGCTCATGGCGTCCCAGGTCAAAATCAAGTTCCTCGGGAAGTTCGTGAAACTTTGCAAAGGGTCCTATGGTCTCCGCGAGCCGATCTTTGGTAATGGAAGCTTTCTTCGGGGTTACACCCAAACTGAGGTCGAAATGACCTGAACCGCGAGAAAACGCACCGTAGACAAAAAAAGAGGCAATCAGGAGAGCCCCGACAGTGAGAGCTCTAGACTTCATCATATATAAGAGTTTCCTTAATCTTGAAGGGCGGGTCAAGCAAGGAATCAAAGGAGCACTGAGTTTTTTCTGCCTTTTCAAGCTAGCAAACCTCTTTCGGCTAAAACCCTAAATTCTATTCCATTCTGGCCTTGTCTCTGAAGAACTCAAAATGTAAGCTATTCTCTGTGCAAACCAAAAAAACACTCAATCAACCTGGGCAAGGATTACCCAAGAATCCTTTTATCATTCCAAACAACAACCGGATTTACAGCAATCGGAACAAACAGAAAATTGCTCGCGACATGCTGGAGCGTTACACCGGGAGTCCTGCGGAGGCATTCGGTAAACAGATTATTCTGACCAATTTCGACTACTATCTTGAGCGTTTCCACACTCTTTGCGGAGACAAGCGAACCCAAGGCTCTGCCATGGGCGTTGTCCACAGCTCATCCACCGGGGTTTCCATCATTGATTTTTCAATTGGATCTCCTACCGCAGCATTAATCATTGAGCTTCTAGCGATTGTTGATCCGAAAGCAGTGCTCCTTCTGGGAATGTGCGGAGGCTTGCATCGATCTCTCAAAGTCGGGGACTTTATTTTGCCTACCGCTGCAATCCGAGACGAGGGAGCATCACGCCACTTTATGCCGGTCCAGGTGCCCGCTCTACCCACCTTCAAGATCCAGAAGTTCGTTTCCCAAATCATCGTTGAGAAGGGAATGGATTACCGAACGGGTGTCGTTCATACGACCGACTATCGGTTTTGGGAGTTCGACGAAAAATTTAAAGCGCAACTTTATGAAGAACGCGCCTTGGCTATTGAGATGGAATCTGCCACTCTTTTCGTAGCAGGTTTCGCAAGCAAGGTTCCGATTGGTGCACTCCTTCTCGTGTCAGATCTCCCTCTGGTTCGAGGCGGGATTAAAACCAAGAAGTCGGCCAAAGCGGTTTTCCGTCAGTTTACGGATCTGCATTTAGAAATCGGGATTAAATCAATGAGTGAGATTGCCGAACGAGGCGAGCACATTCGACACTACAAGTGGTGAGAAAAAGTCATGCTTAAAAAAATGTTAGATTTTTTCGCAAACGATCTTGCGATCGATTTAGGAACTGCCAATACTCTCGTATTTGCCAGGGACCGTGGAATCATTATCAATGAGCCGTCGGTCGTTGCAATTCATCGAAACTCGCGGGGACAAACCCGCGTCCTCGCGGTTGGCAAGGAAGCGAAAGACATGCTAGGTCGAACCCCAGGATCGATCCAAGCAATTCGCCCTCTCAAGGACGGCGTCATTGCCGACTTTGAAGTCACCCAGTCCATGCTCAAGTACTTTATCCATAAGTCCAGTGAGCGAAGAACTTTCATTCGACCCAGGATCATCATCTGCATCCCATTCGGCATCACCCAGGTTGAAAAGCGAGCCGTCAAGGAATCCGCACAATCTGCTGGAGCTCGGGAAGTTTACTTAATTGAAGAACCCATGGCAGCAGCCCTGGGTGCGGGCCTCCCGATCCGCGAACCGAGCGGCAACATGATCGTCGATATCGGCGGCGGCACCACAGAGGTAGCTGTCATCTCTCTCGGCGGCATCGTGTACTCTAAATCCGTCCGGGTCGCAGGTGACAAGTTTGATGATGCAATCGTCAACTACATCAAGCGCAAATACTCTCTCCTCATTGGGGAGCGGACGGCTGAGCAGATCAAACTCTCAATCGGCTGTGCTTATCCGTTTGAAGAAGAGAAAACCTACGAAGTCAAAGGACGCGACTTGATTAGCGGCGCCCCCAAGACGATCGAGGTCAACTCCGAAGAAATTCGGGACGCGCTTGCCGAACCGGTCTCTGCCGTAGTAGACACCATCAAGACCGCTCTTGAGAGAACTCCTCCTGAACTCGCTGCTGATATCGTGGATAACGGGATCATTCTAGCCGGCGGCGGAGCCCTCCTGGCAAACTTGGATATCTTAATCAAAGAAAAAACGGGACTCCCCGTCGCACTCGCAGAAGATCCCCTCACTTGCGTCGTTCGTGGCTCAGGTAAGGCCCTCCAAGACATGGATCTCCTCCGAAAGGTGACAATCGTTTAGAAATTAGCTTGGCTTTAGAATGGCTTTTAATCCGAAGGACTATTACTTTAAAAAGGCAAAGACCGAGAACTATGCAGCTCGGTCTGTTTTTAAACTTCAAGAGATTGATGATCGCTTCAAGATCATGAAACCTGGTTACCAGGTTTTAGATCTAGGTGCCGCCCCCGGCTCCTGGTCTCAGTACGCCTCGCAGAAAGTCGGCAAATCAGGCCGCATTTTGGGGATTGATATCCAGCCGATTAAACTTACGCTGACTAATGCGGCATTTGTTTCCGCTGACTTGAGAGACCTGAACCTAGACGAGACCATCCGAGAAAACGGAATTCGACTCCCGGTCGATGTGGTCATGTCCGATATGGCTCCTAAAACTACTGGGGTGAGAATCACGGATCAAACCCGCTCTCTTGAACTTTGCGAGCTGGCCCTAGCCACTGCCGAGAAGTTCCTCAAGCCTCGAGGATCATTTATCTGCAAACTTTTCCACAGTGAAGAATTCGACAGCTTCAGGAACGGCCTCCGAAGCCGCTTTGGAAAAGTAGACGTCCTTCGACCTAAAAGCACACGAAAAGAAAGCAAAGAAATTTTCTTCATCGCTACCCTTTTCAAGCCCAATACGCCTCCTGCAAGCGGGGAAAAACCACAAACATGAAGATTTTTTCAAATCTGGCAATCAGCTTGGATGGAAAAATCGCCACTCGAAAAAGAGAACTTTTTCTCCTGGGCACGAAGCATGACCACCAGGAAATGCAACGTTTGCGCAAAAAAGCCGATCTCATCCTCATCGGAGCTTCCACTCTGAGGGGCTATAAAAAACCCAACCTCATCTCCGGGCAAAAGCGTCAGCCGATCAATGCGATTGTAAGTTCCAGCTTGGATGGCATTTCGCCTCGATGGCCATTTTTTACTGATCCGCAAATCCGGCGGGTCCTTTTTGTAGGCCCAAACACCCCTGCTCATCGACTTAGGAAATTCGAAAAAACCTCGGAGATCGTGACTCTCAGCCGACCCACAAAGAGAGCCCCTGCAGCTACCCAGATCGCCAACTGGTGCAAAAAAAATGGCCTCAAAAGCCTTTTGATTGAGGGAGGCGGAGCCGTCATGTGGGACTTCACCAGCGCTCACCTCATCCAGGAATACCATGTCACCCTAACTCCCAAGATCATCGGCGGCGAAAAGGCCGCAACACTCGTCGACGGAGAGGGATTCCTTGCTAAAGCAATTCTCAACCTGAAACTCAAAAGCCAGAGAGTCATCGGGGACGAGATTTTCTTGGTTTATGAAAAACTCTAGTGAGACCGATTAAGTCGGCAAATGATGCCCATTTACATCTCGACACTCTCTTGCAAAAATTAACCTATGAGTGCCTATCTCAACGATCCCCAGGGCCGCATCATTCCGCTTCATCCTTTCGAACCCACTCCTGAGCGAGCCAGGATTGAGCCGCGCCAAACTGCCACTACGTCTCACGATCCAAGCGTAACGAGGGTCATTGCTGAAATTGAAGCCATACTCTCGCGCACTCAACTCTTGGAAACTACGATTCATACAGAAAAACTCAGAGCTGCAGAACTTGAAGCCACCGCGCGGCGACTCCAGGGAAAATTGGAAGAAACCCAAGTCGAAAACCTACAGCTTCGTGAGGCATATAAAAAAACTGTACAGAACTACCACGAAAGTTACTCCCGATTTAACCAACTTAAGACCGCTTTTTTGAGTGAAAAGTCTCGAAGGGAGCGATTAGAAATCCAGCTCGAAGAATTCAGTCAAACTAAATCGAGCCATAGAAGGACCGAAGAGGACCTAGATCGATTAAAAACCGAATTATTTCAGACACAAAGAAACGAAAGAAACTTAAAACTCGAACTGAGCACCTACGTTGACCAAATCAAGGCCCTCTCGGAGGAACGAAGAAGACTCGAAGACGAAAGAAAATCGTCTCAGCTTGAGCGCGACCTCCAGAAATCCATTGCAGATCAAAGCAGAGAGCAAGAACGAATGCTCCGTGAAACTCTTGAATCTCTCAGAAGAACTCAAGATGTGGCATTAACAGACAATTGCCGACTCAAGGGACAGAACCAAGCCTTGCTCCTCAAATTCGAAGAGTTCAAAAAAGCCTGGAGCCAACTCAAAAATCGTGAATCAGCTCTCCGCAGTCATCTAGAAATCATGCAAAATACAGAAACTGAATCGACCACCTCTAGACATCAATTCGAACACGAGCGTAGACTCAGACAGGACCTCGAAGATCAATTGAGCAAGACTAAACGAGAAAAAGACCTTGCTCTCAAGATCCTGACTGAGGCCGAAACAAAACTAGCGGAGACTCTGAAGGAACTCAACTCCATGAAGGAAAAGAGCCCCCCAGCGTCCCCGGAGAAAATGATCCATCTTGAATTGTGACCCATGAACGCTTTTGATCGAAAATTTGGCAAAGACTTTACTCAGCAACTCCCGCAATCACCGGGTGTCTATCGTTTCGTGAATGATTCCAGTGAGGTCATTTATGTCGGGAAGGCAAAAAATCTAAAACGACGGATTGACCAGTATAGGAATGCCAAACGAAGAAAAAAACATCGCAAGATGAAAGTCATTGTGGCAGATGCAGCCCAACTTGAGTTTCAAACCTGCTCCTCAGAAGCAGATGCAGAACTCCTTGAAACGCAGCTGATTCAGACGCTTCGTCCACGATGGAATATTGTAGGGGCTTTTTACTTTCTTTATCCACTCATCGGGATCAAGAAAGAAGCGAATGAAGTATCATTTTGCTACACCACTCAGCCTGAGCTGTTTTCCGATTTTGAATTCCATGGAGCTTTTCGTTCAAGAGAAATCACTCGAAATAGCTACTTCTCACTCATGGCACTTCTAGGGTGGATTGGCCATCAATCCAAGCTGTCCCAGCACCTGCTTGTTCCAAAATTTACTTACATTCGTGCTTTTCGACAAATCCCTGAAGAATGGTTTTTATCATTTAGGTTATTTCTCAAGGGCGAATCCAAAAAGTTTCTCGAAGATCTTTCCCTCGAACTCCTCGAAAATGCAGGCGCGAGAAGGCGAAGCAAAGCAATTCAGCTAGAGCTCCGACAGATCCTTTCTTTTTGGAAACATGAAATTCAACCGCTTCATCAAGCTAGGCGCCTGGTTTCAGAGCACTCCTACCCAGTTAGCCAAAAAGAACGAGACGTCTTATTTCTTAAAGCTAAACACCAGATCAAGAGCCGAAGTTCGATGGTCGCAAGCCCACCCCATCTCAGCGTCTGAGCGGCCTATTTATAGTAGATTTCCTGATGAACTGAGGTTTTACTGACCCCTCTTTCGGACAAAAGCGCTTTCACCTCGGTAATCATCCCACCGTTACCACACAGGTAAAACTCAGTTTCGAGCCAAGGGAAGTCTGATCCAATGCTTTTCAAATAATCGGTGACCCGCCCACGGAAACCGTTCCAATCAGAGGTCGGCTGGGAGACGGTCGGAATGAATGCCATATTAGGGATGGAGGCAAATTGCTGCTCGTACAGAATCTCATCTTCCGTCCTCACGCCCAATAGGCAGTAGCTCCGAGAAGGCAAGTTCTGTTGAAATTTTCGGCTGAAAGCCATAGAGCGGAACGGTGCAATCCCCGTCCCCGTAGAGATGAAGCAAACATTGCGACTGGACTTTTCTTCATAAACAAAAGTACCGTAGGGCGCCAAAACCCGCAGGGAATCTCCTGGCCTCAAGCGATTGAGATAGCTCGTACCAGGACCATTTTCCACAATCTTTACGCAAAGTTCAATGTGTTGGTTCTCAGGAGACGAAGCAATCGAGTAAGCCCGCCTCAGGTCGCGCCCACCAGGGCCGGCGCCAGGAACGATCACACTCACAAACTGTCCGGCATCGAAAGGAAGCGGCTGGTGCGTCTCAAACGAAGTCTCGAAGACAGTAGGGGTGATCATCTTATGGGAATTAACTTGGCATTGAAATTCAATTGGCTTCATCGATTCGAGTTTTAACATAGTATCCCAATTGACGCCACGGTCCTGTTAGAGTATCAAAGACACTATGTTTGGTTTAAGTGCTGGACACCTCCTCATTCTAACAGTTGTCGTTCTTTTATTTGGCCATCGTCGCCTTCCTGAATTAGGGCATGCCCTCGGGAAAGGAGCAGGCGCTTTCAAGCGCGGGCTCGAAGGCAAAGATACTGACTCCACTGACTTAGAAGAAAAACGCTAAATCCTCAATTGATTTAATGTTGCCCATCTCCCTTTATTTCTATAAACTTTAGTTATAGGAAGCTATTAAGGCAGGGGGAAGAATTCGATGATTCAAGTAGTCAGAGAACAGAAAGGCTCTATTTCCGTATATAAACTATCCGGCAATATCAGTGAGGACACCCATTTTGACGACGTCATGGGTCCTAGCAACCCTGAAATGGAAATCAACTGTAAGGGCATCTTAAGAATCAACTCCATGGGAGTTAAGGCTTGGATTAAGTACTTTCAAACTTGTCAAAAGTCGGGAACAAAACTGAATTTCTCAGAATGCTCAACTGCAATTGTAGAACAAATTAATCTGATCTCGAATTTTACTTGTGGTGGAACTGTTGAGAGCATTTACCTTCCTTTTTCTTGCTTGAGCTGCAAGACCGAACTATCAGGTCTTTTCAAAACAGAAGACCTCAAAAAAATGAAGATGAACCTACCCACATTAAAATGCACTAAATGTAGCGGAAAAGCCGAGTTTGATGACATCCCCGAAGACTACCTTGCATTTCTAGGCCAATAGGTGAGCGGGAATAAAGGGAACGAATCCTTGAAAAAATCACTCATCCTTTTATCCGAGCGACCCGAAGACAAAGTTTTCGCTGAGCAAGTTTGCAAGTCCACTGGACTCCACCTCAAAACAACCGCAGAAACAGAGGAAGCCGTACAGGCCTTAAGTCAGGACGCCCATCCCGTCATTTTTGTGGACGGCTCGACCGAAAAACTCTATACAAACTTTGAAGAATCCGTCGGAAAAACTCTCGGGATTTTTTCCGAAAAAGTTCAACCCAACGCAATCCATTTTCTCACTGACGACGAAGTCAGTCAGGCTCCCTTTCTTGCACAAAGCCAGATTCTTGGAAATTTTGTAACTCGGGATCCAGAGGACTCCATTGCGTCGGGCCGCCACTACGGGAGAATCGTAAAGGCTGCAACCAAGGGTACTCCTTTTGATTTGAGCGAAGTGTTTCAAAAGGATGCCAAAACACAAGCCATTGAAATCGAAAGCGTTACTCACAAACAAAAGACGCTTGAAGCAGTGAAGGCCTATCTCCTAGCAGCAAACTGGACTCCCAGAACCGCAAATAGAATCACGTCTTCCGTAGATGAACTCCTCATGAACGCATTCTATGATGCACCTCTCGCTGCGGGCTTGACGTCAGATGCGACGTATCCCAGCTTGAATTTAAACGAGATTTCAAAAAGAGCCAATGTAACGCTCCGTCTAGCCTTTGATGGAGTTTACTTTGGTGTTTCGGTCACTGATTTCTACGGAAGCCTAGATAAGGGACGTCTGATGAAACACATCGCTAAGGAATTTTCTAAGTCTGAGTACAAAGTCAAAGCCAGCTCCTTTAACGCAGGGATCGGCTTATCCATCGTTCATCAGACCGGCGGTAGTTTATTATTCATGAGTCAAACAAATGTAAAAACTGAAGCTATGCTGTTTTTCAAAAAAACAGATAAATTCAAAGATTTTAAACGGCAATTTCGATTTGTTTCGACTCAGTTTTATTTTTAGTCTAATACCAAAAAGTGCCTAAACAAAACGAATCAAAATCAGATCTACTCATTATCCTCGCTTCAACGTCACCTCGCCGACTGGACCTAGTCAAGCAAGTACGACTTCCGGTCATTGTCATCGCTCCAGACGCGGATGAGACTCCTTTCCGAGGCGAGAAGCCCAAGCAACTCGTTCAGCGACTGAGTCTTGCCAAAGCCCTTTCAGCGCAAACCATGATCCGAAATCAAAATCGAGCGGGTTTCATTGTCGCTGCCGACACCATCGTTGTTTCTCCTCAAGGCAAAAAAGTTCTCGGTAAGCCAGCCGACTCAACGGAAGCCCGAAGGATGCTAAAATCACTTTCAGGCAAGACTCACTCCGTTTTAACGGGCTACTGCATTTTAAATTCCCAATCTACCTCCAAAAAAGAGCCTTGGGTTCGGGTTGTAGAAACCAAAGTCAAAATGCGTCAGCTCACTGAAAAGACAATTGCTGATTATATTTCCACTGGCGAGCCCATGGACAAAGCTGGGTCTTACGGAGCTCAAGGTATCGGAGGAGCGCTCATCGAGAAGATCGAGGGGAGTTTCACCAATGTAGTTGGTTTGCCAATCACGGAAATCTTAAAGGATCTTGAAGTAGGCTTCAAAATCAAGCCTTTGAGTTGGCTCTAATTTTTAAAAGAAAACCACTCGTAGCAAAAAATGACCTCACTTCAAGAACGATATAAAACAATTTTATCTCAAATTTCTGATGAGCGCTCACCCTCCTCACCAGCCGTCACTCTCATTGCTGTCAGTAAGTTTCAACCTGTCGAGGCTATCCAAACCCTTTACGAATTGGGCCAGAGAGACTTTGGAGAAAACTACGTTCAAGAACTCTTAGAGAAAGACCGGAACCTGAGAGAAAGAGGCATTCAAGATATTCGTTGGCATTTTATCGGCCACCTTCAACGAAACAAGGTCAAAGCCCTTCTTCCCGTCGTTCATGCCATTCATACGGTCGATTCTATCGAGCTTGCCCAAGAGCTATCCAAGCGCTCAAAGGCTTTAAAAATTTCTCAACCCGTCCCGGTTTTTCTTGAAGTCAACCTTCACTCGGAGACCTCTAAAGCTGGCTTTGAGCCCTCAGAGATTCAATCTCGATCTCAAACCATTTCAGCCCTTGAAAATCTTGAAGTCCTAGGGCTCATGTGCATCCCTGATCCAACTTTTGATCCAAAGACGAGTTTTGCAGCGCTCAAGGCCCTCGAGTTCTCTTGTCATCCCTTTACTCGTGGCGCTCTCTCTATGGGCATGTCAAACGATTATCCAATTGCTCTCCAAGAGGGAGCCACTCATATCCGAGTCGGAACGTCTCTATTTGGTGAACGTCAACGCAGCTAACGCGCCGCTCCAGCGGTCTTAGGAATCATTGTTGCAAGCCCACGCCGAGAAAGTTCAGCGCTTTCAATGACGTTGACACTTTAATAGAGCAAACAACGAACTAACGCATCGACTCAAAGGAGCAAATCAAATGCCTATCAAAAACCACAAAGAACTTTTCACTATGCTTTTGAGCAATGTTTGGCAAGGCGCAGAGCGTTCTGCAAAGATCTACGGCGAAATGGCCCAAGTTGTTCAAGACAAGGGAATCAAAGAAGCCCTCGAGGCTCGCGTTTTCGTCGCTAATCAAAACATCAAGGCTCTCGAAGAATGTTTTAGAATGATGGGCGAAAAGCCCATGAAGTTAGTCAGCAAGATGAGCGACACTTTTGCCGAAGATTTTCATCGAGAGTTGACCGAAATCCAAGCACCAGAAGCCAAGGCTCTTTTTGTTTTATCTAAGGCATGCCACCTCACCCACCTTCGCATTGGGGAATATGTTGCACTCGTTGCAGCAGCCGACCTAACCGGTCATCATGGCGTTGGCGTACTTTTACAAAGCATCACCGCTGAGAAGCTTGCTTTCGCTGAGCGCACTCGGCACTTCATCCGCAATATGCTGGAAAGAAGAGCAACAGCTCAGCTCGCTGCATAATTCATCAGTCAAAGACATTCTGAGCAACCATGAAGACCTCCTCGGAACAGAGGAGGTCTTCTCGAAATTATGAAGATCGAATAATCTGCTCAATCACCTGCTGAGCAAGGTCCTTATTGAGAGAGACTAAACCCTTCTTTGCGGTGACGTTCACGTGCGTCTGATCTGCGGTTTTTTGGGACAGCAGAACTTCAACCGTGTTCTCGCCCTTTCTCCCTTGGATCACCTGCTTAGTGCCAGACTCCTCGACTTGATTGCTAATCACCTGAATGCCCATCGCCTTAAAAACTTCTTCAGTTTTTTTGCCCACATCTGACAGTGGTTTTTTCACGTCAATTTCCGAACCCTGAACCGTTTGGACCATCGAAGGTAAATCAGCCGCCCTAGTCAAGCCAGGCATAGCGAGCAACCCTAAAAACAGGGCCAATATAAGTTGAATTCTCATCTCATCAATCCTTTCTTAGTATTTATTTTCTCGAACTTCTCTTAATTGATGCAGGCTCGAGGCCACTCTCAAAATGGCCCCCATTTTGCTCTCCTTCCGCTGAACTGAATTACACACAAGAAAGAATCTCCCATGAAGCAAACAACCGCAGATTTACTCGTTGAACTCCTGGCAACTCAATGGGACGTCCAAGTAGTCTTTGGAATACCAGGCGAGGGGATCTCTGGCCTCATGGAGGCCCTAAGGAATCATTCCAAAAAAATTCAGCTCATTCAAACTCGACACGAAGAGTCCGCAGCTCTCATGGCTTGCAATTATGCAAAACTCACCGGCAAGCTGGGGGTTTGTATCGCCTCGTCGGGACCAGGCGGCATCCACCTCTTGAATGGACTCTATGATGCAAAGCTCGATGGAGCTCCTGTTTTGGCAATTACCGGAATGCCAGAGCATGATCGAATCGACACCTACTATCAGCAGGATGTCGGACTCGACCGACTCTTTCAAGACGTCTCGGTTTACAACGCACGACTCATGGGACCTTCTCACCTGGAGTCGGTACTCCAGCTCGCTTGCAGAACCGCTCTTTCTCGACGCGGTGTGGCGCATATCTCCATTCCCTCTGACTTTCAGGATCTACCAGCCAGGCCGGAACGAGCAGGGCGACGCCCAGAGACCGAGCTGCTTCGACTCAGAGCCGCCATCGAAACCAGAAGTTCGAATGAGGCGCTTCAATCTGCATCAGACCTGCTCAACTCTGGAAAACGGGTCGCAATCCTGGCGGGTCAGGGAGCTGAGGGGGCGACTCAAGAACTGATCGAGTTGGCTGAACTCCTAGGCGCTCCAATCGTCAAGACCCTGCTTGGAAAGGGCTGCCTACCCGACGACTCACCTCTCTCACTGGGTTGCCTCGGACTGATCGGAACTCTTCCAGCCAAACACGCCATGGAGCGATGTGACACACTTCTCATGATTGGGACATCTTTCCCTTACCCTGAGTTTCTTCCTCAATTCCCGCGGGCCCGAGGGGTCCAAATTGATCGAAACCCCGAGCGAATTGGACTCCGCTATCCGGTTGAAGTAGGAATCATCGGAGACAGCGCCACAGTCCTGCGCCAACTCATTCCACTGAGCAAGCAGAAGCAGAATCGAGATTTTATTAAAACCTTGCAGGATGAAATGCTCGTTTGGTGGAAACAAATGGAAAGCCTCGGCCGACGGGTCTCCCACCCCTTAAAACCTCAGGTCCCCTTTTGGGAGTTAGGCAAGCAGCTCACTTCTCAAGCGATTTTAACCTGTGATTCAGGCACTTCGGTCACCTGGCTTGCTAGGCAGATCCCTGCTCGCATTGGACAGACTTACTGTGTTTCCGGGGCTCTTGGAACCATGGGAAGTGCACTCCCTTATGCCATCGCAGCGCAAATCGCTCACCCAAAGCGACAAGTGGTTGCACTCGTCGGAGACGGAAGCCTGGCTATGTCACTCGCTGAGCTTTCTACGTGTGTTAAATATCAATTTCCAATTAAAATTTTAGTGTTAAAAAATAATCGATTCGGTCTCACTCACTGGGAACAAAAGGTGATCTCTGGTCATTCTGCTTTTGGCTGTGAGCTCGAGCCGATCGACTTTGTCAAAGCGGCAGAAGCGTTCGGCTTAAATGCTTATGCCATAAAAGCACCTGAAAGCTGTGGCGAGATTTTAGAGAAGGGTCTTGCCCAGCCAGGCCCGGTCCTCTTCGAATGTTGGGTAGATCCCGATGAACTCCCTACACCAGGGCCTTAATTCAGACTCTTGCAAAAATACTTGTTGATTTGACCTTTTAAACGCGTTTTACTCGCGATGAAAAAAGGAGAAATCAACTATGTCTAAACCTTCGCGTAGAGACTTTATTAAATCTAGCCTTCTCATGGCCGGAGCTGTGGCGTTTTCGGGCTCTTTCTTAAAACCGATCAAGGTTTTTGCAAAAGCTGCGGAAAAAGAAATTCCACTCCCACCAGGCGAAAAGAAACTCGATGAAAACGATGCTGTTGCAAAAGCCCTCGGATTTCACCACAATGTGAAAGACATCGACTTCACCCGGTATCCACAACGAAAAAAACCTGAAGCAAAAGATCAGTTTTGTAAGAACTGCGCACTTTATTCTGCAAAGAATGAAGGTTGGGGCAAATGCCAGATGCTTGCCAATGGGGTTGTTTCAGCTCAGGGTTGGTGCGGCTCTTGGAATAAGAAAGCTTAATCCTTCATCGATCCTCACCAGGGGAGCGCTCTTAGAGTAAATGTCCTTTCTGAGCCTCCCTGGTCTCTTCCTATCAACTCACCCATGAATCATTCTAAAAAGCGATCTTCTTTATTTCTCCTGGCATGTACTCTTTTCGCTCTTCTCTGGTCGAACTCTCCTTGGGTTCAATCTTATGAGGCGGTTTGGAATTTTAGAATCGCTGGACTTTCTTTGCGACAGTGGCTCAACGAGGGAGGAATGACTCTTTTCTTCTTTCTAGTCGGACTCGAACTCAAGCGCGAGCTCCTTTGGGGTGAATTAGCAACAGCTAAAAAAGCCATTCTTCCCGTCTTTGGGGCACTAGGAGGAATGCTCTTTCCCGGCCTCATCTACAGCCTTTTCAACTGGGGCAGCCCAGCGGGCGCAGGCTGGGGAATTCCGATGGCTACAGATATCGCGTTTGCATTGGGAGCTCTCGCGTTTTTCGGCCGCAGCTTACCTACTTCATTACGCGTATTTCTTACGGCTCTCGCTGTTCTAGATGATCTCGGGTCGATTTTATTGATTGCTTTCTTTTACTCAAGCCACACTTCAATCTTGGCTTTAGGCGCTGCCGCTTTAGTTCTCTTTTTAATCTGGACACTTCAAAGAAAAAAAGCAGATCCCTCGCTGCCCTACCTCATCCTCTGTTTTGCACTGTGGCTTGCACTCGATCGTGCAGGAGTTCAACCCACTTTGGCTGGCGTGATCGGAGCGGTTGGACTCTCAACAGAATCCTTCAAAGTCAAAAAACTCGAAAAAATTACTGAACCTTGGGTGACCTGGGGAATCGTACCGCTCTTCGCGATGGCAAATGCAGGAATTTCAATCACCTCTGGACACACCCTCTCTTTAAATCACCCGGTGTGCTTAGGTGTCCTGTTCGGACTTGCCTTGGGCAAGCCAATTGGAATTTTAGTGTCCACCTTTTTGAGTACCAGTACCGGCCTAGCCCACCTCCCCAGAGAAATCACCTGGAGGCAGTTGACAGGGGTAGCCTGTCTCGGAGGAATCGGATTCACGGTCTCTCTCTTCGTCTCGCAGCTCACCTTTCCCGAGGGCACACTTCTAGCTGAAGCTAAACTTGGGATTCTTTTAGCCTCACTTTTAGCGTGCACCTCGGGCTGGGTCTTGCTTCGAGGTCCACGAAAATTACTTTTTTAACAATTCAGCCGGCAACTGGAGTGCAATTTCGCCTTCAACTTCGTCAAACTGCGCAGACTCTAGGCTCTTACTTCTGAAGTCTTTCACAACCGAAAACGCACTTTCGCGAGATCGGGATGAATCCCTTCGGGACAATGGACTCGAGTTTTCAGCTGCCCTTCCTGATGCTGACTGATGAGACAACCAAAGTCCTCGCATCGATCGAATAGCAAGATCCACATGCGTCTCATTGACAGCATCGCCCTGATGCCTGCGAAAGTGATCAGCCAACTGCGGGCTCATGCGCGTTGGAGAATCAGAAGCGGGAGAATCAACCCTGGACAAGTAGCCCCGTAGGGATTCAAACCTTCCCGATATGACACCATTCACATAGTGACAAAGGAGCTCTCCATCGCTGAGGGTCTCTTTTGATAAAGCTGCTCTTTCGGTGGGAGTACTTCTCCCTAAGATCTCCGATTGAATATCTCCAAAAATCTTTAAAAACTGCTTTCTAAGGTCAGTCAGCGCATAAGACGACGAACCCCCTGCAGCGCCCCCAGCCTCTTGAGTCTGAATAAACTCTGCCATCTCATCCAGGATTCTGTTGCGTTGCTCAGTCTCGGACGAAAGCGCCCTAGATTCAACCGAAGAAGGGCTAAGGACCTGAGAAGACAACTCAAGAATCAAGCCCCTGAGCGCCCCAATACTGACCTCAGGCCGTTTCCCGTCAATTCTTCGAAGCACTTTTTCAGAGTCAGACGAAAGCTCGATAGAACCTTGTCCAATTTCAACTAAAACCCCTGAATACGAAGATTGAATTGAAGCAACCGTAATCAAAACAGCAAGACTGAGCGTTTTCACACTTCTCAAAGCACTTAATTTTTTCATAATTAGACCTTATTTAACACGAAAGGTATAAAAAAACAAATAAATCAACTATCTCAAATAGAAATGAAACCCCATCAAATTTGACAGAAACATCGAGATCGAATACTTGTTAAGTGATTTCGTTTTTAGGCAATTGTTCCAGGGGGATACATGAGTCAAACTCGATTTAAAATGACAGACTTTTTTTCAAGACTTGCCTGCAGCTCAATCATAGTTCTTCTGTTCACCTCCGCACAAGGATGCAGACAAAAAATTCAGCCCGGACACTACGAGGGCTCACTCCTTCAACGAATCAGCTTTAAATACCGAATCGATCCTGTTCACTTGAACGTGATCAATCTAGGACCTGATCAGTTCGAGATTCGCGTCACGGGACAGAACCTTGAAATCCTCGAGACTGCCCTCATTTCAAGACCCAAGAAGCACCAGCTTCTTTTAAAACTCGAGGGATTTAAGAATGGTTTGTACCTTCTCAGACGGATTCCCGTGAGAGACCCAATCCATCGATCCAAATGTTTTGCTTCTCTAAGCCTTTCTGACGTCAGCTTGTGTTATCATTCAGGTCAATTTTTTCTGCGCTTTTTAGACTCACAGCAGAAGCCCACTTTCACAATCTCGGGAAGCTTACTCAAGGACCAGGCTCCGATCCCTCTCGAAATTCCTGAAAATTATGAACTAGAAAACTCTGTTCGCGAGGCTCTAAAAAAGGGATTTGATGCTCGAATCTCACTCGAACACGTTTTGCAAGCACGTGGCAACGCTACGGCGGCATGGCTCAATCTTTTACCTCATCTGACGAGTAACCTCATCTGGAATGCACCCCTTCCTAATTATATCAGTGTCATCGCGACCCTCGAGGGATTGACCCCATTTTTGCTCCCCACCTGGTGGATGGAAGGAAAGGTAGCCAGCCTCAATACCAAGATTGAGGGCGACGCTCACCTCATTCAGCAAGCCAATCTCGCATCCACCGTTGAGCAACTTTTCTACGCTCTTGAGCGCGACTCTAAGATATTAAAGGCCTATCAGAGAGTTGGCGCTCTAGCTGTTCAGATTCCAGAAATTCAGGATTGGGTTTTGCCTCTTCAAAATGCAGTTGAACGGGTACTCAAAGAAGATCGCTACGCCTTAAGTCTGGCTCTAGGAAAATACAACCCAGATGCAATTCAAAAAGTCATCATAGGAGATGAATACGAGCCATTTAATCAAGCCAAACCACTCAACCAACTTGAACTCGCCGATTGGGCTCATCGGCGATCATTTGAGCTCGATCAAATCGAGTACCTGATTCAAATTTCAAAAATTAAGAACCTGGAACTCTATTTTACCTGGCTTGATCCCTCTGCTGATCAAAGAACCAGTCTGGGCTTAAACTGGATTGGTCAAGTCCCGGTGAGTAAATCTCAAACCCGAGAACTCGAAGTAAAACGGGATCAGCTCAAGTCTATACTCTATAGAAACGCTTACCAACTGGCACTCGAATTTAACTCTGCACTCGATTTATGTATAAAATTTAAATCCAGAGAGGAAATCGAATTCAAGTTTCAGGAAATTAATTCCACCTTTCAGAATCCTGAAAACCTCTCCCAGAGTCAAGTTCAGCATCTGAAAACTTCGGTTCAGTCTTACCTGGCTGACTTAGCACAATATGAGACTCAACTCGCTGCTTACCGAATAGCCCGCGCCAAAAAGGACCGGCTCATTTTAGAGGGTTTTTTTGAAGAACTCATGCCTCAGCTGCCCAAGATGGTTCCCGCTTTCCAACACAGCCAAATCACGCTATAAATTTTGCAGGAGTCCAGATTATGCCTCAAAAAGTAAAAAAAATTATCATCATCGGTGGAGTTGCTGGCGGAGCTTCAGCCGCTGCTCGTGCACGACGACTCTCAGAGGACGCGTCGATCACGATTCTTGAAAAAGGCCCATACGTCAGCTTTGCTAATTGCGGACTCCCTTACGCCCTAGGCGGCCTGATCGAGGATCGAGAAGAACTTCTTCTCCAAACTCCTGAATCTCTCAAGGAGCGATTCAACTTAGATGTCCTCATCAACACCGAGGCTCTTGCGATTGACAGAACCCAAGACACGGTCAAAGCCCGGAATTTAATCACAGGCCAAGAGCTTATACTGAGTTACGATTTTCTCATTTTATCGCCCGGAGCCGAGGCGATTCGTCCAGCTCTTCCGGGAATGAACTCCAAGAATGTATTCACGCTTCAAACGTTGCCTGATTTGGACAAAATTCAAACCTGCATCTCGGAGACGAACCTCAAGTCGGCCGCCGTCATTGGCGGAGGCTTCATTGGGATTGAGGCTGCAGAAAACTTAGTCAAACGCGGCATTGAAGTCACTCTCATCGAAAGGGGTGATCAAATTTTTCCGCCCGCTGATCGAGACACGGCAGAATTTCTGCACCAGGAGATGAAGACCCATGGCGTTCATCTCCTCCTGAATTCGGAACTCAAATCGATCGAATCCGCTCCGGGCAGAAAGTCTAAGCTCACTCTAGCCAGGGGAAATGCCGAGCAGGTGATTGAAACCGATTTGATCATCATGGCAATTGGGGTGCGTCCCAGAACTCAGCTCGCCCAAAGCTCGGGTCTCACCATCGGTAAAACGGGTGGAATTCAGGTCGATGAGTTCATGCGAACGTCTGATCCAAAAATTTATGCCGTTGGGGACGTGATCGAAACCACCCAGCCCCAATCCGGGCGCGCCTCCTACATTCCCCTGGCTGGACCAGCCAATCGACAAGGCAGAATTGCCGCCGACCATATCTTCGGCAAGACTCCAGCCTACCGTGGCACCATCGGAACAGCTGTCTGTCAGGTTTTTGATCTCACAGTGGCAACCACAGGCCTTTCGGTCAAAGCGCTTCAAAAACAGGGAACTCCATTTGACTGGGTTACCGTACACCCCAACCACCATGCCGGATATTATCCGGGCGCAGAGCAAATGACTCTGAAACTGATTTTTAACCCGGAGAACTCAAAGATTCTGGGAGCCCAGATCGTTGGCAAAGCTGGAGTTGATAAGCGAATTGACGTTCTGTCCATGGCCATTCAAACGGCCCTCACTGTCGAGGACTTGGAACATCTTGAACTCGCCTATGCGCCACCCTACGGCTCAGCTAAAGATCCCGTTAATATGGCGGGATTTGTGGCCTCCAATGTGATTCGAGGGGATACTCGTTTAATCCACACGGATCAGCTTAAGCAAACCCATCCCAGCTCCATCCAGCTCATCGATGTCAGATCTCCCCAAGAATACGAACGTGGCAGCATCCCCAATTCGAAAAACATCCCAATCGACGACCTGAGATCCAGACTCTCAGAAATCAAACAGGAAGTCCCTGTTGTGGTCTACTGCCAGGTGGGCTTTAGAGGATATCTGGCTTACCGCATCTTGACTCAAAAAGGCTTTCAAGTCACCAACCTGAACGGCGGCTATCGAAGCTGGAAAGCTAGCCCTCAATCTTAAAACTATGAAAAATGCCTCTCTATCCGTTGCCATCGTTGGTACCGGGCCCGCAGCGCTTATGGCAGCCGATGTCTTGTCCCATTCGACTCATCGAGTTTCAATCTTTGAAAAAAGAAAGAGTCTAGGCAGGAAGCTTTTAATCGCCGGAAGCTCCGGACTCAACATCACGAACGATCTTCCAGTAGACGAATTTGCACGACACTACTCTGGACCTCCTGAGCTGTGGCAACACGTTCTTAAGGGATTTACACCCCAAGACTGGATTCAGTTTATCGAGAAACTAGGTTCACCCACGTTCAAGGGAACCAGTGGTCGTTATTTTGTTCAGGACATGAAGGCTACGGGAGTTCTAAAAAAATGGAAATCACGACTCGATGAACGAGGTGTTCAATTCTACTTTGATTCTGAATGTGTTGATTTTGAAGTCCTGTCTGACTCGAAGAAAATTTCACTTACGTTTCAAAATGGGAAAAATGATCGATTCGATGCCATCCTTTTTGCCCTCGGAGGAGGGAGTTACGAAACCAAAGAAGACCCTCTCCGATGGCCCGAAATATTTAAACGAAAAGGAATAGCCTTTGAAAACTTTACCCCTTCAAACGTAGGATTAAAAGTCGATTGGTCAAAGGAATTTCTTAAGGAAGCCGAAGGTAAGCCACTTAAAAATATTCTACTCACCTCGAAAAAAGGTTCCCGACGAGGAGAGCTCGTGATTACAAGCTATGGAATCGAAGGAACTCCAGTCTACTTTGTGGGCCAAGAGGGCAACGTTCAGATCGACCTTAAGCCTGATCTTTCCCCGGAACAGCTCATCTCAAAATGTCGAGCATTTCGAGAAAATCTCTCCCCCATGAGGAGGGTCAAGAAACAACTCAACCTCTCCGATGCAGCGCTAGCCTTACTCTTTCATGAGGCCGAACATGACTCTAAAAGTACGATTGAAACTCTTTGCAAAATAATTAAATCATTCCCCATCACGCTCACCGGCAAACAACCTCTTGCTGAGGCGATCTCATCTGCAGGTGGATTAAATCTGAACGAAATCGACCCTTCTTTTATGCTCAAACGATTTCCTGGCGTTTTCGTTGGCGGTGAAATGCTGGACTGGGATGCTCCGACTGGCGGATTTTTAATTCAGGGATGCATCTCTCAAGGCAAGACCATTGGAAGTTCAATTCTGAAATTTCTTGTTTAGTTTAAAATCCAATTTTTCGATTTTTTGAACATTTTTTTGGTAACACTCCGCACTATTCAGTGATATTGACCTGAATGTGGGCAAATGCCAATTTGCATCCGGGAGGGGAAATCTTGCAAAATTCTATCATAAATAAAACTATGGGCTTTTTTATTTTGGTCTCAGGTACTTTGGTCTTTAGTGGACCTCAAAGTGCTCTTGCTGATGATTGGACTAGGTACTTTACCTTTTCTAATAACAGCCAAGCACAAATTAATTATTCATTAGATGAGGATTTAACCGAATTAAGCGTACTTTTTTCTGACTCACTCAACATCGCTGCCCCCAAGGAAATTTACTCCGATCGAGGTAGGTTCCAGATCCTCGGGCAGAGGGACCCCAGAAACCCTAATCAAGGTATCTCTTCGGGTCCATCGTTCAAAATTCCTACCTCAGTCCCGAGTCCTCAGAGCTTTTTCTGGATTCGAAATCTTCGAGAAAAAAGTGCTTTTTATCTTTTCGAGGACGGCACAGTAGCAACATCATGTGGTCAGGATTGGAGCCTAGCAAGTGCCCGAATTTTCGATTTTGAAGGCAAACGCTGGGTGATTGAAAGCGTCAAGAAGGGAAATACGGGAATCCTCTATCTTTCCTCAAATCTGAATGGAACTGATTGTATCGCTCTGAACGCTGAATACTTACCCATGCTTCACATGGAAAATTCCATTGAGGTCTCAGCAGCTGGGATTCTCAAAGTTCAGGGAGTTGTCCCCCAAATTGACCTTAAGTCAAACTGCTATTATTATCCGCTTGCGGGACGTCCTGATTTCGCAATTAAAACCTGCGAAAAAAACCCTGTAATCGACGGGACCTACCTGCTCCGAATGACCGATCAGAAGCAGTACCAGCTGGATGAAACCAACTGGACAGCTCTTCGAATCGCGGGCTCTACCTCGATTAAAGACGGAATACTAGAAATCAAGGGTGCTGATGGCTACCAAATTGATCTCAATCAGTTTGATGCTGAGATCAGACGTTTCGGGTTTCTTGGAAAGGGCGACACCGTCCTCGACGAACACGGAAAAACAGTCGATGCTCTTAAGGCGGTTCGAACCAAATACACTGACCTCGTTGCTGACTCCATTGAGCACCCTGAGCGATACAATGAAAGCTCAGACAGTGGAATCACCCAGCACTTTGGTGAGGCTTTTTGGGCCCGCCGAAGCGTAATTCTTCTCGGTAAACCGGGCACTGGCAAAAGCAGCGCAGTAAAGGCTTTTGCCCGTGAAGTCGGTCGTGGAATGGTGAGGGGCGTCCCGAGAACCACCCAGATTTATGAAGTTAAAGTCTCCTCCCTCCTCAGCGGCACAATGTATGTTGGCGCAACGGAGAGAAGAGTTGCCGAGCTCCTTTCAGCAGCACGGCAATCAGGATGCATTTTCTTTATCGATGAGTTTCATACCCTTTCAGGTGCAGGCACTAGCTCTAACAATTCCAATGATGTCACCCAATTCTTTAAAAAGGCTTTAGAAGGGGGCGAGCTTCTACTCATTGGCACCGATACCGATCATGAATTCTATAACGCCTTTGGCCACGACCCTGCGTTTGTAGAGCGATTTGATGTCAAAAAAGTCAGCCCTCCTGAGGGAGCCGCTCTTCAAGAGATCATTCGGTCTCGATTTAGGGCTGAATACAATTTGGATCTGAGTCCAGCACTCATTCAGTCGGCCATTGACCTGTCTCAAAATTATGATGTCACCGCTGCACAACCTCGATCGGCCGTGAATCTACTTAAAAAAGCAGTGGCCCGACTTTCTGCCCAAGGAGATGAGGTCAGAGAAATTCCACTCAGCTACCTCAAGGAAACTGCAGTCATTAAGTATGGCTTTGATCCTTCTCAGTTAAACCCAAAAAATCTCCGAGATCAACTCGCCAAACTCATCCCCGGATTGGATGAACAACTCATTGGTCAAGACGAGGCAAAAGCTCTGATGTATCGACTTTGGGCCCGAAAGATCACTGGAGTCGGAGACGACCAACAAGTCAACAGTCTCCTTTTGGCTGGCCCTCCGGGCGTTGGCAAAACTCGGATTGCAGAGCTTTCAGCAGGACTCATGGGTTACAAGAAAACCATTGTAGAGATGAACAAATTCGCGCACGGCGGGATCGATCTTTTCCGTCGCGAAATTTACCAAGCTCTGCTGGAACACCCATTCCGAGTGATTGTTTTGGATGAGATGGAAAAGGCTCATACGACGGTGCAAGCGGGAGCACTCTCGATGCTTCAAACGGGAGCATTTCAGGTCACTGAAGAACTCCCCATGGGCAAGACGGTCGTTCGTGACGTCAGTGCGAAGCATGCTCTCTTTGTCATGACCTCGAATGCTGCCGGAGCCTACATTAAGCGCGAACTGCGCAAAAATGGAGGATTGGACGATGGCGATTTGAGACAAACTCTCGTAGAGGAGGGGATCTCTGAACCCATTCTCTCTCGAATCCAACACATTGTGCCAATGACCACACCCACTCAGGAAGAGTTTAAAAATGGGGTCCTCAAGGCGCTCGCATCAACCCTGAAGCGTGAGTCAGATCGACATGGCTACAAATTTGTCCTCGAAAATCAGGACGAGCTATTGGCCGAGATCATGAAGGGCTATCATGAGGATACCGATTACCGGGACATTCGCAAACACTTGTCAGCAGTTGAGGACCTGATTGCGCATGCTCTGATCCACACTGATCCTGAGCTGGGTTCAGAGGTAAAGCTCCGTTGGGGTACCCTTTCAAACAAGCGTAAGAGGCGCGAACCTCCGGCCTATTACAACTACTTCAACTAAGATCCCATCACTTCCACGGGGCGAGATTCAAAAATCTCGCCCCGCTCAAACCCCTCCCTCCCCAATTGTCGTCCTCACCCCTGCTATGATACCTTGCAATGACTATGGGTTTCCCGCCTCCAACACAGATTAAAACGCCTCCTCCACTTCCCTCCTGGTTGGCTCTGATTCAATCCCCGTTTACTATCCCAAACGTTGCCTACTGCGCGTATGCGTTTAGCTCCCCTCAAGAGACTGAGCTTCAATCGATGATCGACTCTCATTTTCCTGACTTCCAATTTCCTGCCCATCTCAAGACAGCCGTTTTCAAAAGAAAACTGCACTACTTTCTGGGCCGCGCCTGCGTTGCTCAAGCCCTAGAACAACTCGGGCATCCACGAGTCCAGATCGAAACCAACCCTGATCGCAGTCCAAAATGGCCATCTGGCATTCTGGGTGCAGTGACCCATACGGATCGCTTGGTCATGACCGCCGTAACCGCATCGACACATTTTTTAGGAATCGGAATCGACTCCGAAGAGATGTCTCGCACCACTCCGATTGAGGAAATCGCTAAAACATTTGCGGATGAGCATGAAAAACAGCTCATTCACCACGCCAATCTCCCTCTCAAAACGTGGCTTTTTCTCATCTTTTCTGCCAAAGAGAGTTTATTCAAAGCTCTCTATCCCATCAAAGGAGAGTACTTTGGATTTGAATCTGCTCGAGTCGTGAGTATTTCTCCAGATCAAAAAATGGAATTACCGTCTTCGGGAAGCTTTTGTATTCAACTGACCCAGCCTAAGAATGGTTTTCCTCAGGGCACAGTTTTTAAAGGACTTTACCAAGTCTCGCAATCGCAGGTGCATACTTGGATCGGAATCCCTCAATAAGGGATCGTTTTTAACGTTGATATGGCCAGAATATGAAATGGGTGTTAAACTCAGCTCATGAATAAGTCAGACCGCTATTCTCTAGGGATTCGAGTTTTACACTGGTTCATGGCGCTTTTGATTTTTGGAATGCTACCCATCGGGTGGTACATGAGTGACCTCGACGACTCCCATCCACTCAAGTTTTCTCTGATCAATTACCACCAATCGACCGGCGTTTTGATCTTGGCATTGGCTGCGATCAGACTCACCCTCAAGTTTGCATCCAAAGGTCCAGAGCTTTCATCAGAACTCCCATCTTGGGAAAGAAAATTAGCCACCACAACTCACGGGCTATTTTATGCGGCTCTCTTCGTGATGCCGCTCTCAGGAATCCTCATGACACTTTTGAGTGGCTACAAGGTTCCATTTTTCTTCTTTGAGCTCCCGAATCCGCTCCATGAAAACAAGGATCTGGGTAAAACCTTCTCAGAAATGCATGAGCTTTTAGCCTGGGGTATCGTCGGCCTCACTGCGCTCCATATCGGCGGAATCGCAAAGGCTTGGATTTTCAACCGGCTCAATTTGATCAAAAGAATGATTTAAAAACTCAGTCAAAAGAAAAAGGTTCTATCCCCGCCGCTTGACTAAAGCCCTTTTAATCTCCTGGAGTCGATCGAGTACCAGACTCCTGAAATCATTGAGCTCTGAAAGACGATCCACAACATCGATGAGTTCATCAATCGTAAGTTGTGTCTCCGACGTATCCACCTGATCCAAGGCTTCGAGATAAATCAGAGTTAAAGCGACAAAATCCATATCCTCAGCTTTTGCCGTCAGCATCTCAGCAACGTGGTACTGCGCATGACCTACAGAACTCGTGCCCACGCCGTAATCAATAATGTAAACAACGTCGGGCCTTCTATCCAGCCCAGAAGCCACGAGGACATTAGAGGGAGCCAGGTCACGATGTGAAATTCCTTTGCTGTGAAGAGCGCTCAACTTCTGAAAGTTTTGATTTGCAAGGGCTTGAATGCGTTCATTTCTCTCAGAGATTGAGAGCGAATTCATCTCTTCAAATACACTCTCTAAAGTCTGAGCATTCTCGATTAATTCCATAGAAAATGCTAAGGCTGCACCCTTTTCAGAATAATCTGGGATGCAAAAATAGGAGTCTCCAATCACTCGTGGAGCAACATGCTCCCTTCCTGCTTGCTGCTGAGTGCGGAACTCAGCTGAAAGCTTAAGGGGTTGAAACTCTCTGGTTAAAACCTTGACTGCGACCGTCTGGCCATCCAAGCTAGCGCGATAGACTTTTCCAAAATTCCCCTCGCCCAAGACTGCTGAGAAGTTCAAACTCGCACGAGTCCTTGGAGTGATACCTGCCGGACAAAACATTTTAGGCCGAGGCCGCTCAGGAGAGAAAAGCGACAGGTCTTTGGCTTTTGAGGACCTAGGAGGCGAATCCATTGCACTCGCAGGAACCAACCCCACCAGGACCAAACTCACGCCCAAAACACTTAACAGCCTAATTAGCTTCATCAAAAGACCTCAGAAAGACTATTTTTAATTCGCAGTAAAAAAAGACCCTTTTTTATTCTAATTATTTAAAAAATACAACACTTTGTAGGAGTCTTCGAAAACTTATGAAGTCACGAGGGAGCTGAGATGCCCTGCTCACGTCTATCCTCAAATAAAAAAGCCTCAAGTTTTCCATAAATTATCTGATAAGTGACTTATGAGAACACGGTCCATTCATCGCCAATTAGGGGACCAATTTAGCCAATCCTTAGGGTTAAAGCTTTTAAAGCAGTCGCGAAACGTATTCCTTTTAGGCGCGTTCTTGACGCTGTCGTTCACAGGCTGTTCCGACCCAATTCAACTTCAGTCCGTGGCAGGATCAGGCACAGCTGATAGCGGGACAATCAATTGGAGTAAAGTGCCAGCTGGCAGCATTCCATGCACCGCCATGGCTGGAGGCTGCGTTCCATCGTCGATCCCTGCAACAAATATCACGGGTTGGAATAGTTCTTCTTTAGCGATCCCTGCAGCAAGGATCACCAACTGGGGTGGAACTTGCTCCTCCATCACGTCAGCCTGTTCTTTTGCCACAACAAGCACAAGCGCTTCAGGGGTGACTTACACTGCCTTAGGCTCTGCTGCTTCCATTACGGCCCAGACAAACTACGCTGCCACGCCAACTTCGACGACGCCAGTGCCGCCGGGGAGTCCCGCATTGACCATCAATGCACTCTCCGCTAGCTCTGCGGGTTTTAAATCTCTAGCGTCCATCGACTTTAAGGCCGACGGTAACGTCACTTCAACCTCAGCCCCCGGTGCCATCAGTTTAAATACTACCCCGAACTCATCGACGTCTCCCACTCCACGAGTCATCGTAGAAAGCGACGGCACAGTAACTATCCCAGGGCAATTGAACCTAGTACCTCCTGGAGGAGGTCGATATAACAGCATCAAGATGACGGGTGGCAATCAGCTAGGGTTCCTCTATGGTGCCTTTTACGGATCTAACCTCGGCGATGGACTCCACTTGGGTTACAACTATTACAATGATGGGGTGACAGCATCAAGCGTCGCTGCGCCTGCGACCACTTCAGACCATGTGGGAACCTACTGGGGTGGAACCTCAAGAGTTTCCGTGGGATACGGACAGATCCGGCTTGCAACCGCCCCCGCGCAATGCAGTGCTTCCCCCTGCGCTAATCCTTTCCCTATACCCAGTGTTTCGGCACTCCCGGTCGACCGCGTTTTGGTGGATAGCTCTCAAGTTGAGCTAAAAGTCCCACTCAAATTTCAAGACGGAACGCTCCAGCAAACCGCCGCAACGACGTCGAGTTATATATTTTTAATTGATTGGTCTACTAATAATAAGACCACCAAAGCCGGGTTTACAGCGGTTACTCCCTATTATTCTGGAAAATGGGCCAGTGGTGGAGACCTCTACCTCACTGGAGGAACGCCACAGCCTCAGTCAGCCTTGTTCGAAATGAAAATCCGTAATCCAACTTCAGCCTCCATCCAAATCACCCAATTTGTGAGCTGGGTAGATGATCATGTTTACTTTTACATTTCAGGGGGCGCGGGAGCTGCAGTTTCACCGGCCTCTCGCCTGAATAGCAGCACAGGCGCCGTCACCTGGACCTTCGCTCCTGGGGATAACACGATTGATATTATCTGGAACAATGGTGGCGGTGGTACCGGTGGTCTTGTTCTCATGGGGGATTTCTTTTCGCAAAATACTGCTGGCAACGTTCCTTCAGGACTCGTGTTCGTCCCCCAAGGCCGGTCTTTCGCCCCTTAATGGGGAAGAGTCTAGAGCCTTTCAAACCCCAAAAAAAAGCCCCTGAAATCAATTAAGACTTCAGAGGCTTTTGCAATTGGCTCAGGAGGAGGGATTCGAACCCCCGACCAGCCGGTTAACAGCCGGCTGCTCTACCACTGAGCTACTCCTGAATGGTAAATGCAAAGAACTTCAAAAACCTAGCATGAAAACTCAGGGATGACAATACAGTGCGACACGAAAACTGCGTTCTTTAAACGATATCGGGGCTATGGGCGGTTTACAGAGAGTCTAAAACGCGGCATAGTTTGAGTCCTATGAAGCTCAAATCGCATGTTTTTGTCTGTACGAATCAACGCCCAGAAGGACACCCTCGAGGGTGCTGCCAATCCAAGAACTCGGAAAACCTCGTCCAGCTCTTCAAACAGGAGTTGAGACGCGTAGGATCAGCAAAGGAAATCAGAGCCCAAAAGGCTGGATGCCTGGATGCTTGCGAATACGGGCCAGCCGTGGTGGTTTACCCGGAGGGAGTCTGGTACGGGAAAGTGACACCCGAGGACGTATCTGAGATTGTACAGTCGCATCTAATCAACGGAAAGCCGGTCGAACGACTCCGAATTGCCGAAAAGTAATTCAGATTAAGGGGGGCATTTGAAAACAAATCGATCAAAAATAGGCTCTTTTGCGGTACTGGGTCTCATCACACTCACCGGAATCGGTGCTGACCTCGGCGCTTCAATTGCCTTGGCAAAATCGACGCCCCACCCATCTCCCAGTCCCAGTCCCAGTCCCAAGATGAGTGAAACTGAGAATCAACCCCTCGACACTCTGGTCCAAAACCTGGACAAGAAATTTAAGTCAAAACAAGCCCATCGAATCGGAAATGCTTATCAAGCGTTTCAAAAGGGCAAACTCGATCTTGCAGCTCAGGCGGTGAAGTCGATCATTCACCCGACATCCAAGTTAGGACTTTCTGATCCCTACGTCGATTATGCCCACTGGATCGTATTTCAGGTCAATCGCGCTAGAGCTCAGAAGGCAACGGCTCAAAAAAAGTATGCAATGGTCAGCCACTGGGCGGAGCTTGCGTTTCAAGCTTATTTGCAAATCTTACAGACTAGTCCGATGTCACCCCTGACTCGCAATTCAAGCAAGGACCTTGCTTCAATCGAGTTGGTCATTGCGGATGCAAATTGGGGTTTGAAGAACTGGAAGCTCTCCCAAAGCTATTACGAAAAGGCTCTGTTCAGACTCAATTCTCAAAATGCTCTGATTGCGGTTCAGCCAGAATCCTTTGCCCATTACGCTGCAACCTGCCGGAAAGAGACCACTCAAGCTTGCATCACTTGGCTCAACAAGGTGAAGGCCTCGTTTGCTGCCCGATCGCAGGAAGTCGCCGCGATTATTCAGGAGTTCCCAGAAATCTCGGATCAGCCCAAGATCAAACCCTTCCGCGCACAAAAACTCTATACCCTCTACCGCTCGGGAGACTTGGACCAAACTGCGTTCACAGCAGCGCTTCAGTTATCGCTAGATCAAAGTTACTCAAAATCTGCAAAAGCATTCGACCAGTTTTTAGTCGATTTCCCCCGATCTAGTTTTCGAGTGAGGGCTAAGTATTTGCTCGCCAACTCCCTGGAAAAGGACAAAGAGCCGGAGAAGGCAAAAAAAGCCTATGCAGAACTCCAGCTCGAGGCACCGCTCACTTATTACGGTCTTTTAGCGTCTTTTAAAACAGGAGAGCCGATCAATGAGGGAATTCAAGGTCAAATTCCTTTAGCGTCTGAAACAGATCCCTCGCTTCAGCCGAACGAAGTTTTCCACTTAAGACGAGGCCAGGAATTCATCGCCGAGAAAGCCTATGAATTGGCAGCCCTAGAATTGAGTCAACTCAAAGCCCGAGATGGGTTATCCAACGAGTTTTTGCTTTATTTAGCCTTACTCAACTCAAAGGCCCAGAATATCGCTACGGGACTCCAAATTTTCTCAGACCTGGGGCAACGCGGATTTGAAGGAATCCGAACCTCATTTGGACTTCGCTCAATTTTCCCTAAACGCCATTTTGATCTCATCGAAAAATATGCGGACTCAAAGCAGCTCGATCCGATTTTAGTCCTGAGCTTGATCAAGCAAGAGTCGGCGTTTGACGAGATGGCAGGCTCATCATCGGGCGCGCTGGGCTTGATGCAACTCATGCCTGCGACGGCCCTCGAAACTGAATCAGGGATTCCGATCTCCCATCTCCACCAGGCCGAGGATAATATCCGAGTGGGTACGACCTACCTTAAAAAACTACTCGATCGTTTTCAAGGCAACACCGCTCTAGCTCTAGCATCCTACAACGCAGGACCCAACGCCGTCGATCGCTGGCTAAAAAACGCCAAGCCCGAAACTGGCCTAACGGAGTTTATCGAGACCATTCCCTACAAAGAAACCAGAGAGTATGTGGCCGCGATTATTAGAAATTATTTTTGGTATACTTACCAGATGAAGGGGAATCGACTCCAAAACCTAGACCAGTTTTGGAAGCCCATCCCGCCTCCCAGTCAGACTAAACCGCAAAACGGAAGTGCATAATATCACCGTCTTTAACGACGTATTCTTTACCTTCCAAGCGAAGTGAGCCGGCATCACGAATAGCAGATTCGCTCTTGTGCTTCATCAGGTCGTTGTAATGGTACACTTCGGCTTTGATAAACCCTTTTTCAAAGTCAGTGTGAATCACGCCGGCAGCCTGAGGCGCTTTAAATCCTTTTTCAATCGTCCAGGCCCGAACTTCAGTTTCACCTGCGGTGAAGTAGGTTTGGAGTCCTAGTAATTCGTAACCGGCTCGGATCACCCGATTCAATCCCGGCTCGTCCATTCCCATCTCTTTGAGAAACGATTCTTTTTCATCTTGAGAGAGCTCAGAAATTTCAGATTCAATTTTACCGCAAATCTGAACGACTGGACTCCCTTCGATCGCCGCGTGGGCCATGAGTTTTTTCACGTACTCATTAGGCTCGCTATTGCCAATATCGCTGTCATCTACGTTGGCTACGTACATCACTTTTTTAGCCGTAATCAAGTGGAAGTCATGAATCAACTGTAACTCATCTTCACTCAAATTGAGCGAACGCACTGGTTTGCCTGACTCTAGGGCTGCTTTCACAGGCTCAAGAACTGTCATGACGGCAGCGGCTTTTTTATCACTCCCTGCTCGAGCAGCCTTCTGCATGGAAGCAAACCGCTTATTCACGGTATCCAAGTCAGCAAACATGAGCTCGGTGTCGATAACCGAAATATCTCGAACTGGGTCGACGGAGCCATCCACATGAATCACGTTTGGGTCTGAGAAGCATCGAACCACGTGAGCGATTGCGTTGGTTTCGCGGATGTGACCGAGGAACTGATTCCCGAGTCCTTCACCTTTGGATGCACCCTTCACCAACCCTGCGATATCGACGAAAACCATGCTCGCCGGAACGAGTTTCTGCGGCGGAATGTACCGAGCGATGTCAGCCAAACGCGGATCCGGGACTTTCACAATCCCTGTGTTGGGGTCGATGGTACAAAACGGATAGTTAGCCGCTTCTGCTTTAGCTGATGTTAACGCATTAAAAATAGTTGATTTACCGACGTTCGGAAGTCCTACAATCCCGCATTGAAAACCCATCTGATTACTCCTTTTTTTGGCGATGAACTCGCGTCATCGCCGCCTGAACTTTACCCTGAATGATTTCTTCAATCGCCCCTGCGGCTTCATCGAGCAGAGGGTCCAACTCACTTAACTCCTGATCTGAAAATGGCATCAGAACATAATCTGCAGGTGACATCCGGGAGCAATCGCGCCCTAATCCTCCTGCATCCGCAGGCAAACGGGCAGGATGCCCGATGCCAATTCTCACGCGGTGATAACCATTCAGATTCTTACCCAAACTTTCGTCGATGGACTTTAGCCCATTATGTCCACCTGCGCCACCCCCGGTTTTAAGGCGGAGGACGAGCGGATTAAGATCCAATTCATCATGAATCACAATGAGGTCGCTCGCTGCACATTGATAAAATTGAAAAATCGGCGCGACGCAAATCCCAGAACGATTCATAAAAGTCTGAGGCTTCACCAGTAAAACCTTTTCGCCTTGAACGGTCGCCTGGTAAATTTCACCCTGATTTTTGACTTGCGGGCCCTGGGCCTTCCATCTTTCGATGAGTCGGTCGATCGCTAAAAAACCGACGTTATGTCGAGTGGTTTCATATTTGAGACCGGGATTGCCCAGTCCAACGACTAGCTTCATATAAAGAGGCTGCTCACGCTATCGTAATTGTGGATTCTGTAAATAGCTTCAGCGAGAAGATCCGCAACAGTGAGCTGAACGATTTTTCCGCATGCAGCTGCTTCATCCGTAAGTGGGATGGTATCAGTCACAATCACACGCTCGATCTTAGAATTTTGAATTCTTTGAATGGCCGGACCCGATAGAATCCCATGGGTCGCAGCGGCAAAGACCTCGACGGCACCCTGGTTCAAAACGGCGTCGGCCGCCTCGCAAAGAGTACCTGCGGTATCAATCATATCGTCCAGAATAATGGCTGACTTGCCGGCCACATCGCCGATCACGTTCATAGCCTTGGCCACGTTAGGTGCAGTTCGTCGTTTGTCGATCACCGCTACGGTCGTATCCAATCGTTTTGCAAAAGATCGCGCACGCTCCACACCACCTGCATCAGGACTTACGATGACCGGCGGAGCTTTGGTGACGAGATTTTTCTTCACGTACTCTAAGATCACAGGGGAGGCGTAGAGGTTATCAAAAGGGATTCCAAAAAAGCCCTGGATTTGGCTCGCATGAAGATCCATCGAAACCATCCGGGTTGTCCCCGCTGCCGTGAAAAGATCTGCAACTAATTTAGCGCTAATGGGGGTTCTCGGAGCCACTTTACGATCTTGCCGTGCGTAACCGTAATAGGGGACCACGGCCGTGATCTCCTTAGCACTCGCCCGTTTCAGGGCGTCGATCATGATGAGCATCTCCATGAGAGTCTCGTTCACGGGACGGCAAGTGCTTTGAATCACATAAACGTCACGACCCCTTACATTTTCGCCGATTTCGACAAAAATCTCACCGTCACTAAACCGTCTAATCTCAGCGTGAGCTAGAGGCTTGCCCAGTTTCTCACAGATACTCTGAGCTAAAGGCCGCGTGGCACTTCCAGAAAGGATGACCCAATCTCGCATTCGCATGCCTTTAACTACCTCAAATTGGACTATTTTGGTAGGTGCTTCCGGCCTAGGCTACGACAAAATTAATGATCTTATCCTTAACGAATATGGTTTTGCGAATGACCTTTCCTTCGAGTTGATTGGACACGGAGGGGAGTTCTCGAGCAAGCTTTTCCACTACCACTTGCTCTGAGCCGGGTTCAACCTCAATGGTTCCCCTCATTTTGCCCATCACTTGGACCGCTACTGAGATCACCTGATCTTTGGCCAGTTCGGGATCAAAACTAGGCCAAGATTCGTGAGAAAGCGAACTCTGCTGACCCAGCATTTCCCAAAGCTCTTCGGCAATATGAGGCGCAAACGGCTGCAAAAGCTGTACAAATGGTCTTAAGCAAGAGAGTGGCTTTTGCTTTAACCCAGTCATGTGATTCACAAAAATCATCATCTGGCTCACCGCCGTATTGAATCGGAGGTGCTCCAAATCTTCGGTCACTTTCTTGATCGTTTTATGAGTCACCTTGAGATCTTCGGCTGTAGGCTCGCAATCGACCACTGCAGCACTTAAGACATCTGCCTGATTCTCGCCGACTTCCTCGGCGAAAAGGCGCCAGGTGCGTTGCAAGAATCGATAAACGCCTTCAATTGCGGTCATTGACCACGGCTTATCTCGATCCAAAGGCCCCATGAACATTTCATAGATGCGAAGGGTATCGGCACCGTACTTCTCAATCACGAGGTCTGGGTTGATCACGTTTCCTCGAGATTTGGACATTTTTTCGCCGTCCTCGCCCAGGATCATTCCCTGATGGACTAGCTTTTTAAAAGGCTCAGAATGAGAAACGAGTCCCAAGTCATAGAGAACCTTAGTCCAAAAGCGGGAGTAAAGGAGATGACCAACGGCATGTTCAGGCCCCCCCACGTAGAGATCCACCGGCATCCAGTACTTTTCAGATTCGGCACTGAATGGCTCATTCATGTTTTTGGGGTCGCAGTACCGCAAAAAATACCAAGATGATCCGGCGCTTCCGGGCATCGTGTCGGTTTCTCGTCGAGCAGGTTCGCCCGTCACAGGGTCCACCACGTTCACCCAATCCGAAATGGCAGCCAGGGGACTCTCCCCTGTGCCGGTAGGCTCATAGCTTTGAACGCTCGGTAAGACGACTGGAAGCTCATTTAAAGGCACAGGTCGGGTGTCGCCGCTTTTTGAATGGATGAGTGGCAAAGGCTCACCCCAGTAGCGCTGCCTAGAAAAAAGCCAATCACGGAGTTTGTATTGAATCGTTTTTTTCCCAAAGCCTTGATGTTCGGCTCGCTGGATTACGGCTTGAATTGCATCGGCTGTCGCCATCCCATTAATAAAGTCAGAATGAACTGCGGTGCCGTGTCCAGCGAAACACCCCTCGCCCTCAGCACCCCCTTGGACGACCACTCGAATCGGCAGGCCAAATGCCTTGGCAAACTCGTGATCTCTCTCGTCATGACCTGGCACAGCCATGACTGCGCCGGTGCCGTACCCCATCAGAACATAGTCAGCAATCCAAACAGGGACTTTTTCACCGCTGAAAGGATTGATCACGTTGCCGCCGGTGAAAACGCCGGTTTTTTCCTGGGTCTGATCTTGGCGAGCAATTTCTGATTTTTGAGCTGATTGCTTCCGGTAGTCCTCAACTGCAGTTTTCTGCTCTGGAGTGGTCAGCGACTGAACTAGAGGATGTTCAGGTGCCAAAACCAAGAAGGTCGCGCCGTAAACCGTGTCGGGCCGCGTGGTAAAGACTTCAATTGACTCTGATCCGGAAGCGAGTGGAAATCTCAGGAGCAATCCCTCACTTCGACCGATCCAGTTCCGCTGAAGTTCTTTCGTGCTCTCAGGCCAATCCAAATCATCCAGATCCGTGAGCAGCCGTTCAGCGTAGGCAGTAATCTTCAACATCCACTGCTTCATCGGCACTCGGTAAACAGGATGCCCCCCGCGCTCGGACTTTCCGTCTACGACCTCTTCATTGGCTAAAACCGTCTTGAGGGCAGGGCACCAGTTCACGGGGACTTCTTTTTGGTAAGCAAGTCCCTTTTCGTGGAGCTTTAAAAAAATGAACTGGGTCCACTTGTAATAATCAGGCTCACAGGTCGACACTTCTCTCGACCAATCGAAGCTGAATCCAATGGACTTCAACTGACGCTTAAAGTTTTCAATCGCGCCTTGAGTCGTGATCGCCGGATGCACTCCCGTCTTGAGGGCGTATTGCTCGGCTGGCAATCCAAACGCGTCCCAACCCATCGGGTGAAGGACATTGAATCCCTTGGCTCGTTTATAGCGAGCTACAATATCTGAAGCGGTGTACCCCTCGGGATGGCCCACATGAAGCCCTGAACTGCTCGGGTAGGGGAACATATCCAAAACGTAGTACTTGGGCTTGGTGCTTTTCTGCTCAGCGCGGAAGGTACCCTGATCATCCCAAAATTTCTGCCACTTGGATTCAAAACGGTTTGGTAAATAAGCCATGATCCTTATATACACGGGTCGAGGCCTAAAACCAATCTATGACACCTACTCTGACACCTCCGGCAACTCAGCATCAGATTGAGGCTTTCCCGAACGGGAGTTTTTCCGTACGAAATACGGAACTCAACGAGTGCATGCACTCGACCATCGGTCCGTGGGTTGAGGCCCAGGAGATTTACCTAGCACAATCAAATCTTCTTCATTGCCTGGCCACTGCGTCTCAAGTACCCCACGCTGCCCCCTGGGTGATCTATGATGTGGGCTTGGGAATCGCCGCAAACTCGCTTGCCGTTTTGGAACACTTGGGTCAATCCCAAACCGCCAGTGCATCTCCTTGGATTGACCGTGTATCTCCTCAGATTGAAATGATGAGTTTTGAAACTGACCTCGATGGAATTAAAAGAGCACTGCAAAGACCCGAGCTTTTTCCTTTTTTGGAGAGAAACCAAGAAATTGTAAAAACGCTACTGGAGCAAGGGGTCTGGACGGGTCAGCTGGCATCCGGAATTCACTTCCACTGGGAGCTAAAACTGGGGGACTTTCGCACTCAGCTCGCTCAGTGTCCAAAAGCAGATCTCATTTTTTTCGATCTCTACTCACCCAAATCACTCCCAGAGCTCTGGAGCTATCAAACCTTTCAATTACTCGCCGAAAAGTGCCATCAGCCCAAAAATAGCCTGGATCTTCGCGAAACAACCCTCATTACCTACAGTGCATCAACCGCAGTTCGAGCAGCTCTCTTATTGAACGGCTTTTATGTTGGAAAAGGGAAATCTACGGCAGGAAAAAAAGAGACCACTCTTGCAAATACCCGAAAAACGTCCCTCGCGAATCCACTCTCCAAAGACTGGTTAGATCATTGGCAGAGATCGAGCCAACCACTCCCCAGAGATTTAGCTGAACCATTCAATCCTGAAGAAAAAGAGCAAATTTCTTCAAAGCTTTCGGCAATCATCCGAGATCAAGCTCTCTCTAGCTGATCTCTGCTGCAGATTAACGGTGCAAGGCTTTCACCAATTCATTTTCTGTTTCCGCGAGCCATCGTTCGTAGGCAGAATGGATCCGCGCATACTCATCTCGACTGGACTTTGAAATACCACTCAGGCGATCCAGCATAGTTCGACTCTCGTACTTTTTTCTGGCAGCTAGCAGTTTTTCATAATACCGGTTTAATGCCTGATCGAACTGAGTCAGGTTTTTATTCTGATCGATTGCCTTGAGACACTTTGCCTCTCCGAAACAGCCCCAAGCTTCAGCATTTTCGACAAATTCCACATTCCCAAATGAGTGAAAATCGAAGCTTTCAAATACCACTCCATATTGAAATGGAAGCTGTCCAAACTGAATTAAGGAATCTTTCAAGTGCGGTTGATTAAACACCTGATCGACCGTCGGAATTTCGGCCTGAACTTTTTTTGCAATTCGAGTCAGGGTTGCAGCGGGAGTTAGCTGAGTTAATGAGAAAAGATTTTTAAGGCCCTTCGGCATTGGCTTCATCAGCTTCGCTGCAGCCAGGATGTTGACTACCAAATGATTGCAATTTGACTGAATGGCATCCCAAAAATAGCTCTCTTCATTGATTTTATTTGCCCAGGTTACGATCGCACTCATTTGCTTCATGTTGACCGGAATTTTCCAACACTTCGCCTCTCGCCCCAAGGTCAGGCCGTAATCAGTGGTCAGGCCATATTCGGCCAAATAGTGATCTAGAGATTCTCCAAAGTCTCGACCTTCAAATTGACGCTGCCTTGAAGAATGGAGTTGCAGACCCGAATAAACCCCCAAGTCTACAATCCGTTTTAAGAGCTGTTCATGAAATTTCGCGTCCAAAGGCGCTGTCGCTGCCAAGCCTCCACTCAACCCTAAATTCCTACCAGGAACCGCGATCCAGTGACTATTGGCAACTCGGGCGTTAGCACTAAGAAAAACCCCCTTTTGGACTGCCTCACCCGCTAGGGAAACATCTTCGGAAGGTTCATCATCCGAGCAAATCTTAAGCTTCCAGGGAGCCGGGGCCTTCTTGCCCACTTCAATATCCACAGGCGGAACTCGTTCCCGACAAACACCTTTGAGATAGGTGACTGCATGACCCCAGGCATTTCCTGATGTTTCCTGAGTCGAACCGCAAGCCATCACATAATAAGGAAACAGCGCCTCATAGGCCGTGTCAGCATAGGAAACTTGGGCCATCGCCATCCAAATGGGCAGCAATCGAAATAAGGCATTTTTCACGTGAAATTCCCCCAAGCCAGAAGTATCGACCGAGCTAATAGAAGTCAAGAATTCCCAATGAACTTTTCGTGGATGATCCTGATTGTTTTTGATAACTATTCTTTTATGAAAGCCAAGAATACTTCCTCACAAGACTTTAAAGACGCTATCCTTGCTGGCATTCCCGACGTCATACCTGAAAAAAAACCCTATGACCCGAGGGTGAATCACGCCCCCAAACGCAAAGATATTCTCTCTCCAGGGGAAAAACGGCTCGCACTGAAGAATGCACTGAGATATTTTAAACGAGAGCATCATCCGATTCTGGCCCCTGAATTCTTAGAGGAGCTTCAAGCTTACGGACGAATCTATATGCATCGGTTTCGTCCTGATTATCCCATCTATGCTCGACCCATTACCGAATATCCCGCTCAATCTCATCAAGCAGCAGCCATCATGCTCATGATCACAAATAATCTTGATCTGCAGGTTGCCCAGCATCCCCATGAATTGATTACTTATGGTGGGAATGGTGCTGTTTTTCAAAACTGGGCCCAATACCTACTCACGATGCAATACCTCAGTCGAATGACTGAAGAACAAACTTTAGTACTCTACTCTGGCCACCCACTGGGACTCTTTCCATCTCACGCCGAGGCTCCGCGCGTCGTAGTGACCAACGGTCTTATGATCCCCAACTACTCAAAAAAAGATGACCTCGAGCGGTTTAATGCGCTCGGGGTCACCCAGTTTGGCCAAATGACTGCGGGATCCTTTATGTACATTGGTCCGCAGGGAATCGTGCATGGTACGACAATCACCCTCTTGAATGCAGGTCGAAGATCCAACCCCAACCTCAACTCCCTCGAGGGGAAACTCTTCGTCTCCTCAGGACTCGGCGGAATGTCGGGTGCTCAAGGAAAAGCCGCAGTAATTGCTGGAGCGATTGGAGTGATTGCAGAGATCAATCCTAAGGCAATTTCAAAGCGGCATTTGCAGGGCTGGGTCAACGAAGTTTTCACTGATCTGGAGCTACTGACTAAACGGATCGAAATTGCGCGGATCAAGGGGGAGGGAATCGCTCTCGCCTATCAGGGAAATGCCGTAGACCTCTGGGAGTACCTCGCGAAAAGTAAAATCGCGGTCGATTTAGGCTCAGACCAAACCTCTCTGCATAACCCGTGGAGTGGTGGTTACTACCCAGCTGGGCTCACTCTCGAAGAGTCAAATCGAATGATGGCAGAACGTCCCGATGACTTTAAATTACGGGTCCAGCAGAGTCTCAAACGGCAAGTTGCAGCCATTAACTTACTCACCCAACAGGGAATGTATTTTTTTGACTACGGTAATGCTTTCTTACTCGAGGCAAGCCGAGCCAAGGCTGATGTTTTAAATGCTGATGGACAATTCAAATACCCGTCATATGTCCAAGATATTCTCGGGCCTCTTTGCTTTGATTATGGATTTGGACCCTTTCGCTGGGTCTGCACCTCGGGATCAGAAAAAGACTTGGATACGACAGATGCAATCGCTACCCAGGTCTTGCAAGACCGCTTGAGGGAGTCCCCAAAGGAAATTCAGTCTCAGCTCATGGACAACATCCGGTGGATTGAATCTGCAAAGGAAAATCGCCTCGTGGTCGGTTCACAAGCCCGCATTCTTTATGCTGACTCTGAAGGCCGGATCGAGATTTCACGCGCACTGAATCAAGCCATTCGAGAGGGCAAAATTTCTGCCCCCATTGTCTTAGGTCGTGATCACCACGATGTATCAGGAACTGACTCGCCCTATCGTGAAACCTCAAACATTTATGACGGCTCCCAATTTACAGCCGACATGGCAGTCCACAATTTTGTCGGAGACTCCTTCCGAGGCGCCACCTGGGTTTCTCTCCACAACGGAGGGGGAGTGGGCTGGGGTGAGGTCATTAATGGCGGATTTGGACTAGTCTTAGACGGAACCCCTGAAGCCGATCGACGGCTAGAATCGATGCTTTTTTGGGATGTGAATAACGGAATTGCACGGAGAAGCTGGGCACGAAACCCCGAAGCACGATTTGCAATCGAACGAGCGATGCAAGAGGAGCCTCGGCTCAAGGTGACTCTCCCTCACTTGGTCGAGGACTCGATTCTCGATCAGATCTTAGATTAACTCCGCTCGCATTCGAATAGGCCCCAAATCGTGATGCGCTCCAACCAGCCGTTCGAGCTTCCTAGAACGCCAAAATTGAATTTTTCTACCCATCTAGGCAAAGATTGATAGACCGGATGACAAAAGGAACGCAACGCCGGGAATTCTTGCGGCAAATCAAACGCGTGGTGAACCAAGTAGATCGGCTGATGATTGGATTTCAAAAGACTCTCGAACGCCTGACCCGACTCGACCCGACGAATCTCCAGACCTGCGGGGCGATAGAAAAAGGTCGGGGTCCCAAATAAATCATAAGGATCTCGATCCAGTGTGTAGATTAACTTCACATCAGGACGACGTTTGAGCTCCCCATACAACCCTTGATAAAACAGAATTGTCCTCGAAGCAGGAGAAAAACTCATCACAAGGAGCGCAAGGCAGTTATCAAGAATGAGGAATCGAGAAGTCCAGCTCACCAAAGCTCGGAGACGCTCAGGCAAAGAGGATACGGAAAAAAATGCCCGACTTTTCTCCGAGTAAAAACAAAACGTCAAAAGCGCTGGCGCTGCTGATGCCAGAGGCAAAAAGAACCTCAACTCTTTGTGCCCGATCACCTCATGAACCACAAAAAAGGGCAGATGAGCCCAAGTCAGCAAATGCTTTGGGTGCCTCAGCCAAGCTACGATCATCGCAATCAAGAGCAAAAATCCAAGCGGAGGCCAAGACTCCGTCAAGGACATCCTAAAAATATCCCACCAGGGAGAAGTTCCGTATTGAGAAGCTCCACCACGAATCAAATTATAAGAAAAATAATTCCAAGGTGACCAAGTCCATGATCCATACCCCCAAACATCTACCCATCGACCCAAGGCGAAGATGACTAAAAAACCTGAAAATACTGTGAAAATCTGGCCCCAACGCAATTTTTGATAAACTAAGACCCACCCTAATGTGCCGACGAGCATAAGAGCCATCTGAAATCGGCACTCAAAACTTAATCCGAATAAAATCCCAATGCCCACCATCACTGAAAGGCTCCGACTCGAACGCTCCAACGATTTGGAAAACTCGAGATCAAGCGAAAGAATACAAAGACCAATTAAGAAAAGAGAACCCCCAAGACCCTCGGAGGAAGTCCGGCTATGAAGCGCAGGCAGGAACCAAAGCAAACCGTTCGCCGCCAGAAAAAATCGCTGAGCTCGCTCACCTTGAAACCAAAAGCGAGAGCAAAGAGCCATCAGCACCAAACTTGACCACCCTACCAACGAGCAAAAGATCCGAAATACCCAGGCCCAGCTGAACGGACTCTGAACCCCGAATCCCTTCAATATCTTAACCACTCCGTAATAGAAGGCAGGCTGCAACCAGGGTCGCATCTGCTCATGAAATTCATCCGGAAGCACACTCTGCGGAGTGAGACCCAGTTTGTAATTGAGAAATTCCAAAATTTGAAAGTGCTCATCCGCCCCGTGGTATCCCACGCTAAAGTAGCTACAAAGCAGGTGCATCAAGAGACTCACCGAGAGCGACCCAAAAAACCACCGCTTCCAATTCGGCGACTCGGAGCTGAACGACAATTTTTTTATCATGGGAATTTCCTATCCGAGGATCCTACACGGTTCTATAAGATACTCAATTTTTTCAAAAAAATTTGGGCTTATCTATATTCCCAAGGTGATTTTTATTGAAATCGTTGCAAAAAATGTTAGATGCTCCGTCAGGATCACTTTCACCGGGGGGATGGGGTTGGACCAAAAGAAAATTTATCAATCCATTGGTCTAGGCACATTTGCCCTCATTTTCGGACTCAGCACCCCCACTCAAGCATCACTCGTACAAACTTGCGCAGATCTCTATCGCTGGAAGGCAGCAAAATGGTCCACCTTTGGGGCGGTAACTGTTCCATTTAATCTAATTTTTGGCAACATTCCTCTCTCACATCGACTCAATCGCAGAGTGATCACATCGCAAAATACCCGTCTTGACTTAGTTGAAACCGGAAACCCAGCTCAGAGCAGACTCCAAATTGTAGCAATACTAAACAACTCAACGTTCCTCAACCGCTTCAAAAGGCATGAGCAGATTGAGAATCAGGTCTCGAAAAAGGCGCTTGACTCTCTCAGGGACTTTTACTTTCGAATGAACCTCAACGAGTACTTAACCCCAAGTCAGGTGATCAGATCACTAGACTTCATTAACCGATATGGAATACTCAACCGGGACGACCTCGGTCGGCCCCTTTGCTCCGGTTTTTACACCCCTGAGCACCTTGCAATTCACCTTTTGCGACTCTACGATTTAATCCAAGAGAAACTTGACACCCTGAGTCCCTACGAAGATCCGAATGCAATCACTCGAGCAGAGGCGAGGGAATTAGATGAAATCAACAACGAAACAGGCGACCCACACTAATTGTTCCCGAAGTCGATACTTCCAAAGTCTCTGAATTACCGCTATAGATCCTATTCATAGGAGACTTATTCATGTCAAAACTTCTTGCTGTCTGTTTAGCTGCCTCACTCCTCACAATCGCTGCACCCGTCTCTGCTTTCGCCCACTGTTCCTGCGACGAGCACTGTGCCGATCGTTGCACCCAGGGAAAGGCCAAGGAGTGCTCCTGTAAAGAATGCTCCAAAAGTGGGGGCTGCGATCCAAAAACCTGCTCTCATCACAAGGGTGGGCATGATCACCACGATGCGCCCACAGAAAAGCAGAAATAAACTGCCCTGTTGTCGATTGGATTTAAATCTCTCTCAGGGTTTTCCGCAGGTCGTTGCAGGCGGAGCGCTTGCTCGAATGCCCGGCACACCTGAAATGAGCGGACTAGGATCGGCGCCCACTGATGTGTCGACAGTTCTGCCGTCGCTACTTTCTTCACTTAATGGGACGTAATCTTGCGAATCTGTAACTAAATTAGCCAATGATGGATTGAGCGACATCTCCTGAATAATCGCTGCAGTGACAAAAGCAGTGTAGTTTAGAGGAGCTGAAATTCTTTGAGGATTAAGAGATGCATGGACCGCAAAGTTCAAAAGAGGAACTTGTTGAACGCGAGGCAGAACCGAGTCCCCTCTTCGGTCTGAAATCAAATCATTCAAGCCTGACTGATTGCAAGTATGAATGGCAGCCACAGCCCTCTCGAAAGTGGAGTAATTAGCATTGACATACCGAGCCAAATCTTCCTTGAATGAAGCAGGAAGCTTTTTCCAATCAATTTTCCCAGCCGACAAAAACTGTGAAAAAGCTTTCTCAACGCTGTCTAAAAATGAAATCGGCCGATAAAGATCTCGCAGAATCACGTTGCAATCGTCAATCCCACACTCATATTTTCCACCATTACGACAGAAACTCTCATGAATAGGGTCCTCAGCACAGCAGCAAGGAGCCCCACAAGTCATCGTCCCCAATATGCAGCAGCCCGCCCCAGCCGCTCTATTTGAGGTCGCTGCTTTTGAGAAGACTTCTTTCTTGTGCTCGAGCGTGGCAGCGATTGCTCTCAGATCAGAGTCGATCGAGCCATAACCTTTTGAAACTGGAATCAAGAGAGACAAAGTAATCCCGATGAACGATGCAAATGAACGACTCAACTTCATAAATTTCCTCTCGATTTTTATGAAACCATGACAATACCTAACCTGGTTAACGCAAAAGAGAACGGAATGCAAAAAAGAGATCGTCAGCTCATTGCCTCTCAGGTCCAGCGTCTTGGCGCCATTTTTGGAGGCATAACGAATCGCTGCTGCGGAGTAGGATCCACGGTATCAACGACAAATCTCTGTTGTGACGCCCTCTCCTTTTGCTCTCTCCGATGATCTGTGCCGCCGACTTTGATCCATTGACACATCTCATGGAGGCGACTAATCACTCGTTGGTGATATCGCTCTTCTAACTCAGCCTCATTCAGATTCGTCGTCACGAAGAGGGGACGGTCCTCCTTTGAGTTGAGGCGCGTGTCGATGATCATGTAAAGTTTTTCTTCGCCCCAGTCTGTGGCTTTTTCAGCACCCAGATCGTCTAGCATCAAGAGATGCACCTGACTCGACACCATTCTCAATCTTTCGTCGAAGAGGTCTTCGTCGTAACCTCGCCGCAGGAGCGCCAAAAGGCCGCTCATATTTTGAAAAGCTCCGCTCATGGCGCTCCCCATACAAAGCCTTGCCCCTAAACTTGCCATCAAGTGACTTTTCCCTCGCCCAGGAGGCCCCATTAAGAGGATTCCTTTTCTTTGGTAAGTCCATCCACTGGTTGCCGTATAAGCCTCACGATTCTCGTCACACACGTCGAAGGCCTTTTGAGGACCGTCTGTGAACTGAGAGAATCCGAGTTCTTGCAAGTTTCTCTTTACAGCTAACCGTTGAGCGTCTCGATCCTTAGCCTCTTTTTCAGCTCTTTTTCTTTCCTCGAGAGCGGCCGCACAGGCCTTGTGCTCAATTTCCTTCCAGTAGAGCTTCTCGCTCATGGTCTTCATCCAGCGTTTTTGAATCTCCCAATCGGGGTTCTTTTCATAGCTCAGGGGCTTTTGGCAAAACTCACAGAATTGATTTGGCTTCAACGGTATTTCGGTCATGGTTCGAAGCACTTTACCAAAGATTTTGCTCCAGCGGCACTCTAGAGTTCACCCCACGTTCGCTTGCTCCACAGCTCACCGATCACAAGCGCCCGTCAGGGAAAACCCAAACAGCAGAAAATTGCGTATTTCTAAGTACTTAGACGGAAACCAGCGTGATCGAAAACCAAATCAGGGGCCCAGGGTAAAATGGCCAAGAGCTACAGGTCCTCGACTAGGCGGGCGCCGATATCCGCGTAGCGGCACCCGGCGTCACCACCGTCCCGAAAGGACGATTGCGTAAACTCGCCGAAGTCAGCGAACGAGCCACCCCGAACCACACCCTCCGCACTTCGGACACAAACATTGCCAATCGGGTGAATCAGCCCAAAGGAGTTCTTCGAATTCTCAAGTGTCCGCCCTGGTAGAGGCTCCCGCACGCCGTGAGCTTGATCACCTGAGTTTGAATCGATCCAAGCACGGTTGGGAACTTCGTGATCGTCATCTCCGAAATGGTATCTCGTAGTCGTAATCGCCCCCTGAGAGCGCCCGCGAATCGAGTACTCCACTTCGCTTGCAGACGGGAGCCTGAAATGTCGCCCCGTTCTCGCATTGAGCGCAGCAATAAAAGCCTGATCTTCAGCTACCGTAGTATTGGTCAAAGGGAGATCTGGGTTCGCTTGCCATCGGACTCGAAGTGCATCTCTCTCACCTGGGTCACTCGGCCAATGGCTTTGGCTCAGATCGGGGTAGTGCCCCATCATGGCGTGATAAAGGCCAATGCTAATCGGGGTGTCACTAATTTTGAACGAACGCAGTGGCGCGCGAATGGAAGTCTCCACTCTTGCTTGCTCCAGGTGTGCCACATCGGCTTGCGTCACTTCAGGGAGCGTGAGTAGGTTCACTTTCGCAAACTCGCGCTTAAATGCCTGGGCTTTAATTTGGTTTGCAGCCTCACGCCCGTCCCGATGAGTTTGTGAAAACCTCGCCAAAGACACCGGATCAAGATAGGCCGCAACCTCACCCGAAAGAATCTCCATCGGCAGATCATGAATCGTGGTCGGCACATGAGCAGCTGCTGCTGCGGCGGTAGCCTCCGTTGAATGATCTGGAGCGCCAGCATGAACGGTAGACGAGACCCGAGTCAGAGGATGAAAGTAATCCGTAATCGCCGCCTGCCTCTTAGAACGGGATGATGCCTGAGCTACACTCCCGGAGGGCTTAAAATAATCAGTCATCTTCTTTTGCCCAGCAATCGCAGGCTCAATCTGTGCTGCAAGAACCACCACAATTACACTTGTTTGAATTAACTTTTTCATCCCTCGAATCCTCTCCCGCGCCCCCAAAGGAGGCGACCTATACCCACGTAACAAAGCAAGCCCCGGACCAACTTGCCGCGGTGCATGACTCGATTGATTTCAGTGGATTAGGCTTGTGTGTGTCGACTTTGACCTGACGAGAGATCGTAGGACTGTTAAAATTTTCGACACTTTAAATTGATTGGATTTAGCTAGCAGTGAAAGACTCATTCAACGTTTCCACGAATTGGCAGAACCCAGAACTTCCTGCTCCAACCGAGTGAGCTTCAAAACAGGGACTACTTCGCTACCAAGCGACTTATACCTTAGATGCGAATTTTTGCGCTAGGCTTCGAACTCTTTGAACGCGCTCGATCCCTTCTCGCGAGAACATCCCTTCGATTGTTTCGTTAAAGAGATTGGTTTTAAAAAGTCCCGAGAAACTCTGCCCAAGAAACATTTGGATTTCTGGACTAGCTTTCAGAATTGCGTGCTCCACGGTCTTAGCTCCATCCAGAATTAATAAAATGTCTTCAATGTCGGTGCTGGTCCTTGGGTCTCCATGTCCGCGGGAATGGTAGGCCTCAAGTTTTGAGGCAATGAAATAGGGTAACGAAAATAAATAAATTACTTCTGTTGACTTCAGAGTATAAGCAATCTTATTTGCAATACCCCTTGGATACCATCGGTTGCTAAATCCAAGAATCTTTTCCTCAGTTGGCATGACATCAACTTTTACTCCATAAATAGTCCAGCGACAGGTTGGGGCGCCCCTTGAGGTATCGTGTTTGAACCCAAGGGACATCAGCTTGGTTTCAAGCTGTTTGTAGGCAAGAAGGTTTGTAACTTCGACCGTGCAATCTACATCTTCAGTCGGTCGCACCTCTAGAGCCACTGGTGAATCAAGGTAAGCAAAAGTTGTAATCCCTCCGATAAATACTACCTGATCCCGGAGATCCTTCATTGCTTGAGCTACCAAGGTGAGGAGCTCTGTACACTTTTGCGCATCACTCATCGCTACTCCTTCTCTTTCAATATCCGCTTCTTGAGTTCTTCTTGGGCTAGCTTCTGCTCTCTAGCTCTGCCGACTCGAATCGCATCGACCAAGGCCAATAATTCGTAGAGTTGCGGGTCAAGCCTGGCCGCTTTGGGAACGCTTGGATAAAGGGGTTCTATGGATTGACCTCGAGTCTCACCGTCTGCACAAGGCCAAACATATTTCTCTTGGTCGCTGGCCAAGATCTGGTCTGATAACGGCTTCGCTGAGTGCGCTGTGGGTAGGCCACCCAGTACTGGCCCGGGTGAAACTGGAAATACATATTTTAACGCATGCACCAGAAGCTCATAAGCGGCGCCCCTCAGGGGCTTCCTTTTTTCTGAGTCAACTAGGCGAGAATTGCGAAGTCGTTCGAGTCCTTGGGAGACCTCTGACTGGCTGATTCCTAACTCGTATGCCAAATCAATCAATCTAACGGGCTTCTCCGGTCCCGACAAAAGCTTGAGGAGAATCAGTGCGTCTTGCGGTTTTAGATGAGATCTTTCTTTTCGAATTCCCATGAGCTGAGTATAACTGAGCCTATTGAGTATTTCAAATCGCGTATCGCAATATGAAATATAATAATAAAAACATAGCTTTAAGCTGTGCCCAGTATGATTAAAACTCCATTTGATGACGTTTAGACCAGCGGAATTACCTAAGACTGACCGCTCTGATGATCGCTGTTCAGGAACAATGGTAAGCTGGATGCTGACGGGGTAAGCTTTGTTCTTACTTCAACCAGTGCTTACGCGACGCTTCCGCCTCGAGTCTGGCCGGCATGCCTGGCGGCTTCGCCTTGCCAGGGCAGCTCGGACCAGCCTAGAGACCGAAGCTAAAACCAAATCAGGGGCCCAGGGTAAAAGGGTAAGAGGGCCGAGAGTTACAGGTCCTCGACAAGGCGGGCGCCGATATTAGGGAGGCGGAACCTGACGGCGCTGTCAATGCTCCGAAAGGACGACCGCGCATGGTCAAAGGTGGAATCGAACGAGCCGCCCCGAACCGCACCCTCCGCACTTCGGACCCAAACATTACCTATCGCGTGAATCAGACCAAAAGAGTTCTTCGAATCCTCAAGTGTCCGCCCTGGCAGAGCCTCCCGCACGCCGTGAGCCTGACCGCCTGAGTTTGAGGAGACCCAAGCACGGTTGGGGACTTCGCCATAGTCATCTCCGAAATGGTATCTCGTGGTCGTAATTTGAGCGCGCCAACCGATCCCCTGAGCGCGCCCACGGATCGAGTACTCTAATTCGCTTTCAGTCGGGAGCCTAAAATGTCGCCCCGTTCTCGCATTGAGCGCAGCAATAAAAGCCTGATCTTCAGCTACAGTGGTATTAGTCAGAGGGAGATCGGGGTTGGCTTGCCATCGGGCTCGAAGTGCATTTCTCTGCTCCGGGTACGCCGGCCAATCGCTTCGACTCAGATCGGGGTAATGCCCCATCACGGAGTGATAAAGGCCAATCGTGATTGGAGTGTCGCTGATCTTGAAGGATCGCCGCGGCGCGCGGATGGAAGTCTCCGCTCCCGCTCGCTGCAGATGCTCCACATCGACTTGCCACACTCCAGGGAGTGTGAGCAGGTTCACTTTCGCAAACTCGCGCTTAAATGCCTGAGCCTGGACAACCTTTACCGCATCTCGCGCGTTTCGATGAGTTTGTGAAAATCTCGCCAAAGAAACTGGATCGAGATACTCTGCGATCACAGCCAAAGGATCACCCATCTGATTGTGAGTCATTGACGCAGGCTCTGGTGCTGGTGCTGGCGCAGCAGCAACTACAGGGGTCGAAGGATGCGATACCTCAGCAACCGCTGTCACAGTAGCCATACGAGTGCTCGGGCGGAAATAATCCGTGATCCGAGTCTGTCCTTTGACTTTTGTCGATAGAGCCGGAGATGGAGCTGACGATCCAGCGCCAGTGGACCTAAAATAATCGGTAATCTTCTTTTGCCCAGCAATCGCAGGCTCAACCTGTGCTGCAAGAACCACCACAATTACACTTGTTTGAATTAACTTTTTCATCCCTCGAATCCTCTCCCGCGCCCCCAAAGGAGGCGACCTATACCCACGTAAGAAAGCAAGCTCCGGACCAACTTGTCGCAGTGCATGACTCGAGTGATTTCAGTGGATTAGGCTTGGGTGTGTCGACTTTGACCTGACGAGAGATCGTAGGACTGTTAAAAATTTCGACACTTTAAATTGATTGAATTTAGCTAGCAGGGGCCGACTCCCATTGAGATATTCCGCCGTCACTTCCTTGAACTTGCATTTAAATGCAAGTTTGGTATCCTGGCTTATGTGAGGCGCCACTACCCATTAAAAGTCCAGGTGAACCGCAGATTGTTTGAGGAGGAATTATGGCAAAAAGATGGACAAGTGAAGAGACACTAAAAAAGATGGACAAGAAGCTGATCCGGGCAGAATCGGCAGCTACTCTTTCCCCCGATGCTAGCGCCATTGAGCGCTTTAAGTTTGACCTATGTAAGAAACTTCTCATCCACATGAAGAACCAGGAACTGAGTCAGCGCCAGTTTGCCAAGATACTGGGTATCAATGAGTCCCGGGTCAGCGAGATTATTCACTACAAAGTAAAACGCGTCACGGCAGATCGACTCATGTCCTACCTTGAAATGGTGGACCATGAAGCCAAATTTAAAGTAGCCTAAGGGAAGCACTCGGGACGGAGCACTCTCTACTGGTTCTCCCTGCCGACTACCGGCTAGTGCCCCGTTCCCCTTTTCCCCTAAGGTAAAAGGGCCGAGAGTTACAGGTCCTCGACTAGGCGGAAGCTGAAATACGCGTAGCGGAACCCGGCGAAACCATCGCGACGATAGGACGACTGGGTACCGTCGTCGTAGTAATAAAACGAGCCGCCCCGAACCACACCCTCCGAGCTTCGAATCCAAACATTACCGATTGCGTGAATCAGACCAAAAGAGTTCCAGGAATCATCGAGCGTGCGACCTGGTAAAGGCTCCCACACGCCGTGAGCTTGTTCGCCGGAGTTTGATTTAACCCAAGCACGGTTGCGCATTTCGTGATCGTCATTTCCAAAATGGTAGGTCGAAGTCGTGATTGCACCCATTTGATCTCCTGTAACGACGCGACCCCGGATCGAGTACTCCACTTCGCTTTCAGTCGGGAGCCGAAAAAGTCGCCCCGTTCTCGCATTGAGGTCAGCAATGAATGCTTTGTCCTCAGCTACCGTCGTATTGGTCAGAGGGAGATCCGAGTCCGCTTGCCATCTAGCTCGAAGTGCATTTCTCCTTCCTGTATCCGTAGGCCAGTGGCTTTGACTCAGGTCAGGGTAGCGACCCACCACAGCGTGATAAAGGCCAATGGTAATCGGAGTGTCGCTGATCTTGAAGGATATCAGCGGCGCGCGGATTGAGGTCTCCACTCCTGCTTGCTGCAGATGCGCCACATCGGCTTGCGTCACTTCAGGGAGCGTGAGCATGTTTACTTTTGCAAACTCGCGCTTAAATGCCAGAGCCTGGGCAATCCTAGCTGCATCTTGCGCGTTTCGATGAGTTTGGGAGAATCTCGCCAAAGAAACCGGATCGAGGTAACTCGCAATCCCAGTCATAGGATCACGCATTTCAGGATGATTCATCGAGGCCGGACCATGTGCCACCGCTGGCGAAACCTGCACTACTAAAGTCATCACGATTAAACTTTTTTTAATTAACTGATTCATATTTCAAGCCTTTTTCGGCGCACCCAACGAAGCGAGGGTCTTACGCATGGAACAAAGTAAAACGCAGCCCAACCTACCGCAGGTCGAGAATCGAGTCATTTCAAACGATTAAGCTCGGGTATGTTGACCTTAGCCAGACGAAGGCCTATGGGGCAGTGAAAAAGCCGAACAAATTAAATTTCTAGACTAATTAGTCTATATTACTTTTAAAAGTAAACTAATTAGTGTAGAACCTCTTGGGTAATTAGACCCTTGAGGTATCAAAGTGGCTTTATCCAACTACATTCCAATTTGTGACTCCATTGTACTTTTGATGAACCCACTCGTTGAGGTCGTCATTCACCATATCGAAAAAAATCGTATCGTTTATGTGAATGGCAAATTGTCGGGAAGAAAAGTGAGCGACCCGAGTTTATTGGATCAAGAACAATCAGATCACATCGATCGAATCATCTACCCGAAAATTAATTTTGACGGAAAATTAGTGAAATCGATTTCAATTACCTTGGAAGAAAAATGGTTACTCTGCATCAATTGCGATGTCTCACTATTCGGCAGGATGCAGGAAGTAAGTCAGGCAATATTGCTGAGTACTACTAGCGATCAACCCAAGTCCTTATTTAATAGTGATTGGCAGGAAAAGTTACACGCAAGCATTCACTCCTACCTGCAAGGTCATCATTTATCATTTAGTCACCTCACCCAACGAGACAAAAAAGCCCTAATCCAGCATTTATTCAATCTTGGAGCATTTCGTGAAAAAAATGCGGCAGATTATGTCGCAAAAGCTCTCCAACTCGGAAGAGCAACAGTCTTCAAGTACTTAAAAGAATGGAAGAATCAATGAACGTTTTTAAGCTCGAGGAATACCTGGCAAAATACGAATTCTCAGCCAAGTACTTACTCTGCTGCTCCGACGCAGAAAGCTTGAGTATGTCTGAAGTTCTAGCTATGGGATCGCCTAACGAAATAGCTTTGTGGGATCACTTACGTTTGGGCTATACGAAAGCTCCAGGCCTACCACTGCTACGTAAAACAGTAGCAGATGAGTTGTATCAAGGACTTGAGGCAGACCATGTCCTCATGTTTGCAGGAGCTGAAGAAGGCTTATTTTGTTCGCTACATGCCATAATTGAAGCAGGAGACCACGCCATTATCCTAACTCCGTGCTATCAATCCCTCCTTGAAGTTCCAAAATTAAAAGGAGCAGAAGTTACGGAAATCGAACTTACTGCAGAAAATGAGTGGCGCATTGACCTGCAGGCGATTCGAAACGCAATTCAACCGAATACAAAATGTATTGTGATGAACTTTCCCCACAACCCCACCGGGCAAGTCATTGAAGAGGAAGAATTAAAAAATCTCATTGCCCTATGCGAGTCAAAGGGAATTTGGATTTTCTCTGATGAAGTGTATCGACTCCTAGGCAGCCCAAATCGTTCGTGGGCGCGACCGGCAGCCTGCTTGTACAATAAAGCTCTATCTCTCGGTGTGATGAGCAAGGCATTTGGCATGCCTGGGCTCCGCATTGGTTGGATCACTTGCCAAGACCAAGCCATACTTAAAAAGATTGAGCAGGTGAAACACTATACTTCGATCTGTAACAGCGCCCCAGCTGAAATCTTAAGCTTAATCTCTCTGAGGAATAAGGATAAAATATTAAAGCGAAATAATCAGATCGCTAGCGAGAATCTTTTCTTACTCGATCAATTTTTCTCAGATTATAGACACCTTTTTGAGTGGGTACGACCACAAGGTGGCTGTGTTGGTTTTGTAAAATACAATAGACCTGAATCTATAGACTCTTTTTGCGAACGATTGATCGCTAAAAAAGGTGTGCTACTCATACCAGCCTCAATCTATAACTATCCTAGTAATCACTTCAGAATTGGGTTCGGCAGAAAAAACATGAAGGACTGCCTTGAACAATTCAGAGATTTTTTAAACCATGAAAATATTTGAACTTGATCAAATTAAAAAAAGTATCGCTCTTGAAGCAGACTTCAAGAAGCTAGGCAATTGTCAAAAATCCGCGTTTATGGATTTTTCGGACTGTCTTTACGACGTGCCGCATCCTATGCAATTTCTTTTCCCCCAGTTTAGAAGTGATTGCCATATCAAGGGCGGTTACAAGCAGGGCAGTGACACTTACTCGATTAAAATCGCAACTGGCAGCCCCTTCGGCAACAGAGGGGTGATCCTCATTTTTTCGGCTAAAAACGGGGAACTTAAATTTATTTTACGTGACGATGGCTATCTTACAACTCTTAGGACAGCAATCGCAGGCCTAATCGCAACCGAACTTCTCCCTTGGAAGGTTCAGAACCTTGGAATTATCGGTAGCGGTCACTTAGCCACTCAGCTCTCCAAACTTGCGCAGCTAAAATACCCTCACTCAAGAACTCAGATTTACGCCAGAAATCAATCTAAGGCTCAAAATTTGAAGAGTGTATTGTGTAATTCTGTGGAGGATTTAATAGCAAATTGCGACGTAGTTTTTACAGCTACTTCCTCAACTCAGCCGATCATTCATCATATCCACAAATTTGCAAACCAAGCGATCATTGCCCTGGGCAGTGATGATGAGCACAAGAGCGAGCTATCCTTGGATGTCTATGCTCAGGCTGATGTTGTCCTTGTAGATAGTAAATCACAAGCTGAAAAATTGGGCGATGTTGCAAAAGCTTTGAAGTCTGAAGTGATTAAGTCAGATTCACTCCTTGAAATCGGAACTGCATTAAAACAAGGAGTACTTAACAATGCCAAGACTATTGTGGCAGCCTTTTCAGGCATCGGCGCACAGGACGTTGCTATGACTGAGTTTGTGTTAGCGAGGCTTTTAGGGTCGTCTGCCTGAGGATGAAAATGGCACTAGTATAAGTTCTCAAGCCCGGGAACAAACCCCGAGGGTGATGGCTTGAGCGCCTTTTTGCAGGTGCCGACAGATTTGCATTGAGACCTGCCTGAATTTAACGTCTCTAGCGACGAAAGAGCGTCCTTTAAGTTTTTCCCACTGAATTCCACTCGTTTCGCATCAGAGTGGCGCACGGCACTCCTGCTCCGTCCCCGTTTGTTTTTTAAGCGCAGCCACCTGCCTGCTGCAGATGCGCCACATCGGCTTGCGTCACTTCAGGGAGCGCGGGCGGAAATAATCCGTGTTCCGAGGATAAAATGTCAAATCACAAGCTTGACTGTGTACATAAATAATGAAATTATTGTACAAAGAGGTAGTGTTATGGCAAAAGCAAATTTTGATCTCCCCGCTGAAACCCTAGCTGAAGTTGTTCGACTTTCAGGCGCAAAATCTAAGCGAGAGGCGCTTGTAATTGCCATGGAGGACTATCTGCGGAGAAAGAAAATCGAGCGACTGATTCAGTCAGCCGGCAAAATTGAGCTCACTTGGACTCAGGGCAGCTTAAAGAAGTACCGAGGATAAATCAGGTGGCTGATTTGATCATTGTGGATACCTCAGTTTGGATTGACTATTTTCGCGGAGACGCGTCTGATTCTATCGTGAATTCTATGCGGGGATTACTTGATGCAGATTCGGTGGCGATCACCGATGTCATTCGACATGAACTAGTCGTCGGCGCTGCAACTTCGAAAGACTATCAAGCTCTAGATGAAATGCTATCAGCACTGCGAGAGTATTCGCTTACGACAGAAAGGCGCGCTCAGTTTAATCACTTCGCCTTTCAATTAAAGAAACAAGGACTACTAGGAAAATATACCGATGCTTCAATTGCGTTCTTAGCAAAGGTCCATCATTGTCCTGTTTTCACCCTTGATCGGTGGTTTCATAAATTGGCTAATAAGAAAATCATCCAAGTTTTTTAGGACAATGCAGGAATTAACGCGCAAGTATCCCAATAGCAAATCCTTGTAATGAACAATGATCTCCCAGAGAGGAATGAGGGTGACTTCATCTTCGCCGTCAAAGATATTGATCACCTCAAAAAGTTCTTGATGATCTGGAATTATTCCCTGCATCAGAACAAACTCTTCCCGGGCGCTCCTGCTCCGTCCCCGTTTTTTGGTCTCGAGTGCTTACTCGTGACCAATCGACCGGCGCTTCACGATCTTTTTGATCCTCTCGAGCCAGCTTTTGAAGCTCTTCGGAGCGCCCGAAGCACTGACTAGAATCTCGATGATCGGACTGTGCTTGGGCAGAATGAATCACAATCAAGCAAACTAAAAAAACCTTAACCACTGTAGGGACTCTAGTTCGCAATTTGATCTGCTCCACAATGAGATTACCCAAGAGTCCTACCTGAATCAAATAGAATCAGAATAGCGTTTTTGCCAAAAACGACATCTTGCCTAAAAAAAGTCAACGTTAGTCCGAATATCGGACTTAAAAACTCGCTTTTCGTGTTTCGCTTGCGAAGACTCCATGAGAAATCACCTGAAGAATCTTAAGGTCACAAATTGTGACCTTAAGATTCTTCAATCGTAACAGCGTTTAAGGTCGGGATTGAAATCTCAAGGCATTGAAGGAGAACTGCTTATGGAACTAGCGACCAGTGAAGTCAAAAGTCACATCCATCTGATCAGAGGCTCGCATGTCATGATGGATAGTGATCTTGCAATCCTGTTTCAGACCAAAACAAAAGCGCTCAATCAAACTGTGAGCCGAAACAAAGAGCGATTTCCAGAAGACTTTTCATTCACTATGACTCGTGAAGAATACGAAACCTTAAGGTCACAAATTGTGACCTTAAGAAACTTGGCTCATGGGCAACATCGAAAGTATCTACCTCGGGTTTTTACTGAACACGCGGTTCTTATATTGTCGAGCATCTTGAACACCGATCGAGCAATTCAAGTAAGTATTGCTTCCGCACGGGCCTTTACGCAGCTTCGCAGTCAAAAGGAGTCGAGTAATCATGTGCACAGCTTGCAAGTGAATGCCCTGCTTGGTAAAATTGATATGATCGATTTAAAGCTGGAGCATACCATCAGCGAATTGAAGGCTTTGACCATGCAATCCAAAAAGCCGATTAACCAAGCCACTCATCAGATATCAGATTCTGTCCATTTTAAAGGTGGCCACTCCGATGAGCACCAGGTTAAAAGGCTCTATTCCATCCGATCAGCCGTTGCCAAAAAATTCGGGATAAATACATCGGACTTGAGCAGCGCAAAGCGAGAGCAAAAGTTTGTTCTTCCACGGCAAATCACTATCTATCTCATCCGAAAACATCTAGGAATCAGCTTTAAGGAAATTGGGCAAGTATTTGGGGGTCGGAACCACGCCACACTCATCCATGCTGTTGAGCGTATCTCCACCAAATCAAAAGTAAATCAGGCGATTGGTGCTGCTGTTGTCGAGGTCGAGAGGTCGCTTGGTTTCGATTCGAATTAACTCAGGCTCTTAAAGGATCAACAAATTACTGAATCGCAGAATCTGGATCAGAATCTGAGGCAGCATTTTCCTCTAACTGAGGGAGGTCTGCTCGATCTGCAATGATGATGTGGAAAACATATTCGCCCACCAGATCGTCTAAGCCGACGGTCGCCGGAGCATCTGCACTCCGCTTGTAATGAACAATGATCTCCCAAAGTGGAATGTGAGTGCCTTCATCTCCGCCCTCAACGATATCGATCACCTCAAAAAGTTCTTGATGATCTGGAATCGTACCCTGCATGAGGACAAACTCTGGATGCTCATCAGTTCGCAAAGAAACAATATCTTGCGCTCCAATGACAACTGTTTGGGATGACTGGCTTGCCCAAGCAATACTCGGTATAAAAATGGAGATCAAAAAAAGAAGGTGCCGAAAATTTTTCATAGGATGAGGTGTCCAAAGTTGATTAGAGGAACTGAGCTTCGAAACTAAAAAAGGTGGCGGAGAGACTTTGAGGCAGGAGCCGAAAAGTTGTGCCGACCTTTGGGAGGCCTCGGAGCTATGATGGCGGAGAGAGAGGGATTCGAACCCCCGGTAAGGTTGCCCCTACGTCGGTTTTCAAAACCGATGCATTCGACCACTCTGCCATCTCTCCATTGGGTCGGAAGCTACAATTTGAAGGCCTAGTTTTACACTGAAACCAACCTATTTGCAGCAAGAAAGCGCTTGAAGTTAGACTTGAGCCAAAATGTAGAGGTCATCTCCCCGTCGGGTAAAGCCAGGGGCGCCCTCTAGGTACCTATGCAAAACTCGAGGGATCCGAATATTGCCGTTTTGGTCTTGGTAATTCTCCAAGATCGCGACAAACGTCCGACCCACAGCAAGCCCAGAACCGTTCAAGGTATGCGCTAGTTTGGGCTTAGCCTGGGGCTCAGGGCGATAGCGGATCTGAGCGCGTCGAGCTTGGAAGTCCTCACAGTTGGAGCAGGAGGAGATTTCGCGATAAGTATTTTGACTCGGGAGCCAAACCTCGAGGTCATAGGTTTTGGTGGCAGAGAACCCCATATCGCCGGAACAAAGCAAAAGGACCCGATACGGCAACTCAAGGAGCTGAAGCACCTTTTCTGCGTTTTGGACCATTTTCTCGAGTTCTTCGTAGGATTGATCAGGCTCTACAATTTTAACGAGCTCCACTTTTTGGAATTGATGGAGTCGAATGAGTCCCCGAGTGTCCTTGCCGTACGATCCGGCCTCACTGCGAAAACAAGGAGAGTAGGCCGTTAGGTAGTAGGGAAGGGCACCGGACTCGATAATTTCCTCTCGATACATATTGGTCAGAGGGACCTCTGACGTTGGAATTAGAAAAAGCTCTCGATCGGCGACATGCGTCTTAAATAGATCTTCCTCAAATTTCGGCAGCTGGCCAGTTCCAGTCATCGCATCGCGTGAGACCATGAACGGAGGGATCACTTCCTGGTAGCCATGTTCCGAGGTGTGGAGGTCCAGCATGAATTGAATCAGCGCACGCTCCAAACGCGCACCTGCGCCCCGGTAAAGAGCGAAACGAGCACCGGACATCTTGCCGGCCCTCTCAAAATCGATAATCTTTAGGTGTTCCCCTAAGTCGACGTGACTTTTTGGGTCAAATGAAAGCTCGGTGGGTTTTCCCCATCGTCTCACCTCGACGTTTTCCTCACTCGACTTGCCAACCGGAACGCTCGAATGGGGAAGGTTGGGAATTCTCAAGGTCAAAGCTTGATACTGCTCCTCTACTAGGCGGAGCTTCTCATCCATGGTCTTAATTTCGTCGCCAGCGGCTCGCATAGCCAAAACTTTTTGATCCGCCTCTTGGGCTGCTTGAGGATTGGTTTTAGCTTGGGCTTTCAGCTTAGCAATCTCTTGAGAAACAGCGTTGCGATTAGCCTTCAACGCATCCGTCGCCAAAATGAGCTCCTTGCGAGATTGGGAGAGTTGCGCCACTTGCTCAACCAATTCCTCACCTCCACTGCGTTTGCGGAGGCCCATTTTTAGTTCTTCAACGCCTTCTTGAAAATATCGAGAATCCAACATAGTCATTTCACCGTAACATATTGCGTTTGCAGGATGAAGTCATAAGCAGCCTTGAATTACGATGCCTCGATCAGAGGCATCGGGCTCCATCTCAATGTACTTTCTCAGAGCAACGCAAGCACTGGCTGGGTCGCCAGAATCTCGATAGACTAAGCCAAGCCGCCGATAATGTGCCGGGTTAGCAGGGTCCAGTGCAATCGCCTCTCGAATCAAGGCAACTCCAGCGGTGTAATTTTTCAATTTGAAATTGGCCCAACCTGCGTTCTGCTTTGCGTCGGCAGAGCGTGGATTGACTTGCATGGCTTTGGTGAGCTGAGTGAGGGCTTCGCGAGTCGCATCGGGCTCATTCAGCTCGAGAAGTTCTTTTCCATAACCAATCAGAGCCTGGGCATTCATTGGGTTATTTTGCGTTTCAGCCTTGAACTCCTCGATCGCCAGTTTGTGATTTCCTTGAAGTCCGTAAAGGGCTCCCAGATAGTAGTGTAGGTTAGGATATTTGGGGTAAATCTCGAAAATCTTGTTCAGTTCTTCTTTCGCCTGGTCGTACTGAGTTCTTCTCACAAAGATCTGGTACCGCTCGAGGTACCCTGACGGATCAGAAAGGTTGCGATCAGAATACGACTTATAAGAAGCAAGGGCCTTGTCGAGCGCCTGACGATCGACTGACTCTCGACTCATGTGGATTTGAGCCTGAAGCTTCCATGAATACGCGTAGTCTGGATTGACTTGAATTGCTTGATCAACATTCTCTTGAGCAAGATCCAAATTACCTTTCTGCATTTGAAGTTCAGCAATCGCGGCCAAATACTCAGCACGTGCAATACTGCCGGCTCTCAATTCATCTTGCAAAAGACTAATGGCTCGCTCGATCGACTCAGTTTCGGCGATACACTTGGCAGTACCAATCATGGCTTCAAAATTAAGAGGGTCAAATCTCAATGCAAGTGCAAAGAAAAATGGAGCGTCCTTATAATTCTTGGTCGACATTAAACTCTTTGCATAAGCAATATAGACCTCTGGATCGATCGATGGACGAGCCATGGCTTTCTTGTAGAACATCTGAGCCTCTACAAAACGACCCTGCTGCTGATACATATCCGCTGCGGCCTTATCAATCGCACTTTGGCTCACATTGAGTTTTCGAAACCGGTCCATTGCCTTGTTGGCTTCCGACCAATCAAAGCTTTGAATCAAGGTTTTAATGTATTTTGACCAGATCTGGATATGATTTGGTGCACGGTCTGCGGCAAGCTTGTAATTCTTACGCGCATTTTCGACATCGTGTAAGTAGCTAAACATGTCCCCAATCTTGACTGGGGGAATTGGTGACCGATCATCGGCTTGCCGGGCTTGAAGAAATGGAATGAGCGCATCATGATACCGCCCTGCCTGTACCAATCGTTCCCCTTCTACTAAAAAATAATACATTCGGGCCTGGCCTTGAACAGCCTCAATCGAACTCCCAGCCTTAGCCTTGATCGAATAAAGTTCTAAAAGATAACTATGATTTTCTGGGTCTAACTTCACAGCACTTTCAATCGACTCATCTGCAGACTTCCAGTTCTTCTCAGATGCCATGAGCTGCGAATGAAGAAAATAAGTTTCGCTGAGTTCCTTCGGAGAAAGCAGCTCAACATGACCCAGATTATAATTCAAATGAGTCGCAGCATTTCCGATTTTTCCCTGACCATTCGAAATCCAAGCAAGTCTCAAACGAGACTTTACATGTCTACTATTGAAAGCAATGGCTTTGTTATACTGAACAAGGGCTGACCCCACATCTTTTAAACGCTCGGCAATTTGTCCCCTCAAGTAAAATACCTTAGCAGAGAATGCCTTTGAGTCGGGCAACTGCTCAATAAATCGAGCGGCATTGACGCTGTCGCCACGGCTAAAAAATGCCAGTGCCAAATAATAGAACATCTCAGGACCGTAATTTGAGTGAGCTTTCGTATAGTCAATCACCCGGGCTTGAGCCGCTTCGGCCTTATTCACCACAATAAAGAACTCAACATCCGCAATCACAGACTCAGGCAGATCCACAGACTTGGCCCGCGACATGTCAATGAGCCGCGTTAGGACATCAAAGTAGTTTTCGTCTTTATTCGAAGAGTCGATCAAGTTCAAATAGCTCGAAGCCAACATCGCCAATGCCTTGACGTTATTCGGATCCAAGGTAATGGCTTCTCTAAACCTCTCTGACGCCAGTTTATAGCCAAGCACTGTATCGAGCTGATAATATTGAAAGGCATCATTATACCTTTCTATGCTGCGACTCGGATTCACCTTTCCTCGATCAGCCTCGGGCAGCTTGGGCCGAATAATTTCGAGTGAATTCATCCTCGGCTGTTCGGGTGTGCTCAAAAATTGATCATAAACGAGGTAGCTGAAACCCAGGACAAGTACCAGCCCTCTGCCAATCTGCCAAACCCGCTTCCCCAACGATGCAGGATCGGATCTCGACTGACTCACATTAACCAACGAAGGATCGCGAGAGATCAATACGGTCCGGTCACTCGAAAAAGTTTCGTCCGGTCTCTCAGTTGACTGTGCTGAATGCCCATCACTCGCCTCGATCACCTGAACACCAATTCGAGTCGCCTCACCTTGAGCATCATCACCCACGAGAGGCTCATGCTCCTGGCGCACCACCAGCAAGGTAGCGTCTTGGTCTGAGGAGGAAGGGGATTCGGAGGGTGCTGCCTGATCTTCAAGATCCGACGCCGACTCAAAAGCTTGATCCTGAGTCGTGCCCGGCAAAGCCCCGCCAGGACCGGACGGTCCCGAGGAAAAGGCAAATGTGCCCTTTTCAAGTCGCCCGACCAAAAGGTTAAATAATTCTGGAAATTGACTGATGGGCCTCCACTCGCCAACCTCAGATTCTCGAGCGACTTCTTCACCCAAAATCTGCTTTTTGACGACAAGACGCGCAATTCTCTCAAGATCGAGAGGACCCAATACGCGCCCAGACTTCAGTCTGATATAAAAAGTCTTACCCGACTTAGATTCACTCTCTTGCACATCCGCCCCCATCCTTGGTGGCATTTGACCTCAGTGAGGTCAAGGATCTACAGACTCAAAACGGCTCTCTTAGCTAAGTCTATCATTCTTTCAGGAAGGACTCCAACCTGAATGGTGATGAGGATCATGGCCGCGACGGCCAGTCCAGACCAGAGGGAAATCCGGAGCACAGGAGGACTCCCCACAGGGTCTTTCATATACATATAGACTAAAACTCTCAGATAATAATAAACCGAAACTGCGCTGCTAAGCACTCCAATCACAGCCAGTGGGATTTCGTTGGCCTGAATGGCCGAATAAAATACCAGGTATTTAGCTGCAAAACCCGCCGTAGGAGGAATACCGGCCATCGAAAGGAGAAAAACAGACATTGCAAAGGCAAGCCATGGGTGTCGACGCGCCACTCCGGAGAGGTCATGAAGATTCAGCTTTGAATCACCCTCAGCTGCAAGCAAGGTCAAGATCACGAACGCCCCGAGATTCATCGCTGCATAGACCAAGATATACATGACTCCTGGAGCAAATCCGAGCTCACTTCGTGTTCCCGACAAAATGCCCAAGAGCAGGTAGCCAGTGTGCGCAATCGATGAATAGGCTAACATTCTCTTCAGATTCACCTGAGTGAGAGCAATAAAATTTCCAAGCAACATCGTCAAAGCGCAAGAAACCCAAAGGACATCATGAAGATGGTTTTGGATGGCCGCTGATATTCCATTGCCATAACCCATGGTCGCCAAGATGCGAACAAAGGTAGCAAAGGCGGCTGCTTTCAGCCCTGTGGTCATAAAACCAGTCACAGGAACTGGGGCGCCTTCATAGACATCCGGCATCCACATGTGAAACGGAACGGAGGCCACCTTAAAAAGAAATCCAAACAGGACCAAAGCAAAGCCAAGTCCAAAAATTGGATTCAAGCTCTGCGGATGCTCCTGCAGAAACTTGAGTACCGATCGAATTTCAGTAGAACCCGTCGCACCATAAATGAGCGCGGAGCCATAAAGAAGAACTGCGGAGGCGGCTGAGCCCAGGATAAAATACTTCATCGCAGCTTCATTGCTCTTTCGATCGTTTCTTCTAAAGCCAACCAAAATGTAAACACTCAGAGACATCAACTCGAGAGCGATGAAAATGACAATCAAATCCAAAGCCGAAGCCATGAGCATCATTCCCAACGCCGCAAACATCACCAAAACGTAATATTCTGGGTGCTGGAGCTTTTCGTCGTCCAAATATCGAAACGAGGAAAAAATGGTAAATAATGCGGCGCCCAAGAAAATCACGTTAAAGAACTGTGAGTAGGCGTCAGCCACCATCATGCCGTTGAAAAGGGTGTGAGAGGTTCCGTCACCTGAACTGGAACCTAAAAACATCGCAATGATGCAGGTCAAGGAAGTGACCAAAAATACTGGCCACTTCGGCTTAAGTCCTCCCCAAACGCTCAATACAATGGAAAGGCATGTGCCACCGAAAACCGTAAAATAAGGAAGAAGACAGTTCAGCTGCTCCTGACTGAGGGTGAGGAGCTCGGGTCGGATGGTTTTAAGAACTTCCATGGTTATTTCCTTGTGCGTAAGAAGTTTGAGAAGCAGAATTCGGCTGGCTCGTTATTCCGGCAGAACTCCGGTTAAGAAATCTCTGAACCGAGGGGTCCATCTTCTCGAAGAAAAGATTGGGAAAAATTCCCATCACGAAAATAGCGATCACCAACGGAGCAAGAACTAAAACTTCTCTTAAAGACAAATCGTGAAGTTTCTTGTTTTCCTCGTGCGTGATGGGTCCGAACATGACCCGCTGGAACATCCACAGCATGTAAACAGCACCCAGTACGACCCCAAGAGCTGCTACTGAAGCGAGAATCCGGTTAGTATTCCAAGATCCCAGGAGAATCAAAAACTCACCCACGAACCCGTTGGTTCCAGGAAGCGCAACCGATGAGAGGGTGACGATCATAAATGCGACAGCAAAAAGAGGCATGACACGAGTGATGCCCCCAAATGCAGAGATCTCACGAGTATGCCGTCGTTCGTAAATCATGCCTACCAAAAGGAAAAGGGCTCCGGTCGAAATCCCGTGATTGAGCATTTGATAAATCGAGCCCGTAACGCCGATCTGATTCAGAGAGAACAATCCGAGGATGACGTAACCCATATGGCTCACTGACGAGTAAGCAACCAGCTTTTTAATATCCGGCTGAACCGTCGCAACAAGCGCTCCATAGATAATTGCGATTGCGCCCAAAGTCATAAACGGCACCTGATACAGGCTCACCGCTTGAGGAAAGAGGGGGAAAGCAATTCGAAGAAAACCGTATCCACCCATTTTGAGCAAAACGGCGGCCAAGATCACACTGCCCGCTGTAGGAGCCTGAACATGAGCATCGGGTAACCAAGTATGCAACGGGAACAACGGCACCTTGATCGCAAAAGCCAAAGAAAATGCAAGAAACAACAGGCTCTGTGCGCCAAAATATCCGGCGCCAGGAATGTGCAACTTGTACAAATCTAAAATTAGGGTCGAATAGCTCCCCAACTGCACTTTATGTTGATACGCCAGATAGAAAATCGCGACCAACATCAGAAGTGATCCCACCATGGTATAGAGAAAAAACTTCATGGCAGCGTAAATTCGTTCCTTACCTCCCCAGATTCCGACGAGGAAATACATAGGAATCAGCATGACTTCCCAGAACACGTAGAACAAGAATAGATCTAGAGAGACAAACGCTCCCAGCATCCCAGTCTCAAGAGCCAAAAGAAGGAAGTAATACTCCTTTTCTCGGTGATCCACTGCCTTAAACGAACCCAAGATCGCAATCGGCATGAGAAATGTGGTCAGCATGACCAGCCAAAGACTGATTCCATCGATTCCAACCGAGTAGGAAATTCCCAAACTTGGAATCCAACTTGCGGTCTCGAGCCACTGAAATTCCTCTCCATGAGGAGAAAACTGGACATAGAGAAAAATTGAGAGGAAAAAAGTGACCAAACTGCCCGCTAGGGCCCAATATTTTAAGGGCGCACTCCCTCCCATTTTTACGGGAATCAGCAACCCAGCAAGCGCCCAGGCGGCCGGTAGAAAAACCAGAATTGTCAGTAAACTTGAATTAAACCCAGACATAAATTAAATACCCCGCAGTTGCGATGAGTCCGATGAGTAGCATCAATGCGTAAACTTGAATGGAGCCGGTTTGCATGACACGAGCGGTCTCGCCACTCCACAGGGAAATCCGTCCAAAACCAACAACGATTCGATCAATGATCTGTATATCAAAGACTTTCCAGAGAACTTCAGAGAGTCTATGGATCGGCTTAACGATCAACGCATCGTAAATCTCATCCACGTACCACTTTTCTTCCATGGCCTGGTAAAGAGCGCCTGGCTCTGCACCTGCAGCCTCAGGTTTGAAATTGCGATACTTTTGTAAAGCCCAAGCAATCCCACAAATGGCGCCGATCACGCTGACTGCCATCAGGATCCATTCCATATCTGAGTGACCTGCTGTGGCCGCCATCTCATGAACCGGAATCACAGGCTCAAGCCAATGCTCTAGCCAGCTCCAGTGAGGAATACTCAGCAGTCCTCCAATGGCGCTCAAAATCGCAAGAATCTGAAGCGGAAGCGTCATGAACGTGGGTGACTCATGGACGCCGCTCTTTGAGTGACCGTGATCATGACCGTGCCCGTGTTCCTCATGCCCCTCAAATCGGGGTGTACCGAGGAAGGTAAGTGTAAAAAGGCGGGTCATGTAGAATGCAGTCATGACCGCCGTCACAGCGCCCAAGCCCCATAGCAAAGTTGAACCGGTCGGAGAGCTAAATGCCTGCCACAGGATTTCGTCTTTGGAGAAAAACCCAGAAAAAGGAGGAATTCCGCAAATAGCCAACCATCCAATTGCGAAGGTTAAAAACGTTTTTGGCATTTTCGATCTGAGTCCACCCATCTTGAGGATGTTCTGCTCCTCATGCATGCCATGAATCACGCTACCCGCACCCAAGAACAACAAAGCCTTGAAAAATGCATGGGTAATGACGTGAAAAACCCCTGCGGTATAGGCGCCCACTCCGCACGCTAGGAACATGTACCCGAGTTGAGACACGGTCGAATAGGCCAATACTTTTTTGATATCTTTTTGAGCAATTGCAATCGTGGCCGCGAAAAAAGCGGTAACCGCCCCGACTGTTGCAACCACACTCAAAGCGGTAGGAGACAGGCTATAAAAGAAATTCAATCTAGCGATCATGTAGATCCCCGAGGTCACCATGGTCGCAGCGTGGATCAAGGCGGAAACAGGGGTCGGCCCGGCCATTGCATCGGGCAGCCAAACGTAGAGTGGAATCTGAGCTGATTTACCCATGCAGCCCACAAACAGGAGCAAGCAAATGGCTGTGACTGCTTCCAAATCAATCCGAACTGCGCCGCCAATGTGGCCTGCCTCGGCCAACAGCGAACGAAGCGCCTCGAAATCAAGGGTTCCAAAGGTCGAAAAGATCAAGAACATCCCCAACAAAAAGCCGAGATCTCCCACGCGATTGACCACGAAGGCCTTTTTTCCTGCCTTAGCCTTGTCTTCGTCTGTGTACCAATACCCAATCAAAAGGTAACTACAGAGACCAACACCTTCCCAACCCAAAAAGAGAATCGGAAGAGAGGCTCCGAGGACAAGCATTAACATCGCGAAACAAAACAGATTTAAATATGCAAAGAATTTGCCCGGCGTCTCATCGTGGCTCATATAGCCGATGGAGTAAATATGAATGAGAGTTCCGACACCTGTAATCACTAGAGTAAATAGGGTCGATAACGAATCCACTCGGAACGCAAAATCAAGATGAACTGCCCCGACATAAATCCATGGAAAAACCACTTGCTGGACAATTCGATGCTCGCCATCCATCGCGAACAATTGAAGGAACAGATAAACAGACACCAAAAACGACATGAAAATGAAAAAGGTGCCGATCAGGCCCGTCACTTGAGAACTTGCCTTTTGTCTGCCCTCAGGAGCCTGACCAAAAAGGTACCAGCTCCCATTGATCAGAAAGCCAATTAAGGGAAAAAGAGGTATCAGAGCCAGCATGCTTACTCCTTAAGAAATTGAATTTGATCCGTATCAACACTTCGAAGCGTTCTGAACATCGCAATCACTAGGCCTAGGCCAACTGCAGACTCAGCTGCTGCGACGGTGATCACGAAAAACACAGACATTTGACCACCCATATGCTGAAGGTGTTTAGAAAATGTAACGAAGGTAAGATTGACGGCATTTAACATCAACTCAATGCTCATCAGAACTACGAGAATATTTCGTCGAATTAACACTCCCGTAAAACCAATGAAGAAAATCATCGCGCAAAAAGAAAGGACTACCCAAGGTTCAACACTCATAAATTAAGACCTCCCCTCAGACAGCTTTCTCTTGGCAATAGCGACAGCGCCAACAATGGCGGCCAAGAGCAGAACGGACGTGAGCTCAAAGGGTAAAATATATTCGGAAAACATGAGTTCAGAAACAACTTGGGTGTTCCCGCCGGCGGCCTCAATCCGCTCTGGAGTAAACTGATCTACAGGGGGAGTGAGTTGTGTCGTACTAAACGCCCAAATAAACAGAGCCAGCGTCGCAACGGACAATAGTCCAGCTGCTATACGAATCCCAAGATGAGTTCTTCCCAAATCAAAGGAAGGAACATCAGCGTTGAGAAGCATGATGACAAAGATGAACAAAACCATAATCGCGCCAGCGTAAACAAAAATTTGCAGGGTCGCGATCAGGTGAGCATCAAGCAAGGCATAAATCCCAGCAAACGCGAAAAAGACCATCACGAGGCTAAATGCACTGGCTACTGGATTTCGCTTTAAAATGACCAAAAGGGAGCACGCGATTGCGATCCCTCCAAAACCGTAGAAAAAATATGGGGAAATATTCATTTGTTCCCTCTTTGCTCGAGCAAGAATTGTTTGTCGTAGACTTCGCGATAGGTCGTGCTCATTTCATAAATATTGCTGAGCTTGATCGCATCCTTAGGGCAGGCCTCTTCGCACATTCCACAAAAACAGCACCGAAGTAGATCGATTTCAAACTTGACCGGATACTTTTCCTTATCAGGTCTCTCTCCAGCTTCGATGTGAATACATTCAGCCGGACAAACCGTAGGACAAAGCATACAAGCGGTGCAGTTTTCAACACCGTTAGTCGCCTTGATATAGTGCATTCCTCGGAATCGATCCGAATAATTTCTTCGTTCCTCAGGAAACTGAATGGTCACCTTTGGAGCAAAAAGCATATTTTTCATCGTAATCATCAAGCCCTTGATGATTTCGACCAAATAAAGCTCTTGGATGAATCCTTTTTTCTTCTTTAAAAGCATAGTTTAAACCCACCCGTAGAAGGTCAAAATGGCGGTAATAAAAATATTAGCCAGGGATAACGGAAGCATAACCTTCCAGCCAAGATCCATCAATTGGTCATACCTGAATCGCGGCAAGGTCCAACGCACCCAAACAAAGAACCACATGAAAAACGCAGTCTTAATCGAGAAGGAAGTCCCCTCAAAAAGGACTCTAGCCCATTCAGCAGCCATTCCCGTAAGACCGAGAGAACTCTGCACCAGGCCAAGAATCGTATGCATTCCTGGAAGCAACTGCCAACCCCCAAAATAAAGGGTCGCAAGAAGCCCTGAGGCTGTGGTCATGTTGAGGTATTCAGCCATCATGAAAAGAGCAAACTTCATTGCTCCGTATTCAAGGTGATAGCCCGCAACGAGCTCAGACTCCCCTTCAGGTAAGTCGAACGGTAATCGATTCGTTTCGGCAAAAACTGAAACTAGGAAAATCAAAAATCCCAGGGGTTGCAAAAAGATGCCCCATCGTGGAATTGCCAACCACTCAGGTAAAACAATGGGTCCAATTTGGGTAATGAACTGTCCTTGTTGCTGGGCAATATCTCCCAACTTAAGACTCGAGAAGGTCATGATAATCCCGATCACGGATAGACCCATTGAAAGCTCATAACTGATCATTTGCGATGAGCTTCGAAGACTCCCCAACATCGTATACTTATTGTTGGAAGCCCAGCCCGCCATGATGATTCCATACACCCCAAGAGAAGCGATCGAAAAAACGTAGAGCAAGCCCACATTTAAATCGGCCACTTGAAAGTGTACTGTGTGGGTTCCAATCTGAATGGAGCTTGCAAATGGAATCACCGCAAACGTCATGAAGGCCGGAACGACTGACACCAACGGTGCCAATAGGTAATAAAAAGGCTCGACATGACCGGGAACGGGATCTTCTTTCCAAAGAAACTTAACCACGTCAGCAAGGGACTGGAGCAATCCAAGGGGTCCGCATCGGTTAGGACCGAGACGATTCTGCATTAATGCAGAGCCTCGCCGTTCAACCCAAACCATGATCGGCACCACTTGGAGCAGAACGATCACCAAAAAGGCCGCTTTAGCGCCAACTTCTATCCAATCAAAGGTTTCCATATCTTACGCTACTCCGTGAGAGTTCTTTCGGTTGGTCCAAATCATGAGAATCTCCGAAAGCGACTTAGATTGGCCGGGGGCTTGAACTGCACGCTTCAGCTTCTGCGCCCGCCCTTCATAGTTTAGAATCGTGCCATCTTTTTCGGCAAAGGAGAGACCAGGAAGGATCGCTGAAAACATCATGGCTTGATCTTTCATGAAAACGCCGATACCGACTTTTTCGATCCCGTCAATCTCAGGCGGTAGGACAGCTCGTCCACCCCGAATCACCAAGGCTGCAGTGATTTCTGCAGGGAGTCGCTCAAAGCCTGGAATTCCCAACTTCTCCATCCCATTGAGATTAGAAGTCTTGCTCTTCTGCTTTAAGATCCGATCCTCTGGCCCATCATCCTTTGATGAGACGATCCCAGGGGTACCAAAGTGGAAAATTGGGGAGTCGGCATAGTGCTGCGCTTTGAACTGTAATACGCTAGAGGCTTCTTCTTGAGTGAGATCCGAGCCCAAAAGAATGGCAACTCTTTGCCCTTCCAATGTGGCCTTTGCCGCGTCAATAGAAGTTCCCCAGTCACAAATCTCAATGCCGCTACTTTTGGCCCGCGCTGGATCGACCAGTCGATCTTCTCGCTCTACATAGTGAAAATTAAACCGGCCTTCATCGCAAAGCCAATGGCGATTAATTTCTAAATTTTCGCGTGGAACACAGCGATAGATTTGGTCGTTGTCTTGTTGGATCTCCATATTACAACCCTTGGAGCATCCCTCACAGATGGTCGGGACCTTGGTTAAATACCAAGCCCGTTTTTTAAAACGAAAATCTTTTAAAGTGAGCGACCCAGTTGGACAGATATCTGAATAGTTTCCAGCATAATCGGTCTCAAGAGGACGACCATCAATCGTGGTGATTTCGGTGTTATTACCTCGCTTAAGAGCTACCATCTCACGAAGCCCGGCGATCTCATTACCGAATCGAATGCACCGAGTGCAATGGATGCATCGGTTCATGTTTTTTTTAATCACTGGACCCATATCTAAATCGAGATAAGTTCGTCTCTCTTCAGTGTAGCGAGAATACGATGAACCGTGTTTATAAGAGTTATCCTGTAGATCGCATTCTCCCGATTTGTCGCAAACCGGGCAATCAAGGGGGTGATTTGCTAGGAGAAATTCCATCACCGATTCTTGATTCTCTTTGGTCTTCTCAGATTTGGTCTTTACAACCATTCCCTCAGTGGCCATCGTAGAGCATGCCGTTTGAAGTTTTGGCATTTTCTCAATCTCGACAGCGCACATTCGACACTGGGCAACCACAGAAAGCCCTGGATGATAACAAAAAAGAGGAATATCGATCCCTGCACTTTTCGCTACTTCAATCAAATTCTGTCCCGGCGTAAACTCAACTTCACGCCCGTCAATTATGCACTTGGGCATTTTCCACCTCGAATATGAGCTTCAAAGTCAGCTCTAAATTTTTTAACGAAACTCATCACTGGACCCGCCGCCGCGTCTCCGAGCGCACAGAGCGTCTTGCCTGCAATGTTGTTGGAGATATCCAGTAACATGGCCAAGTCTTCCTCACGCCCATGTCCGTGTTCAATTCGCTCAATAATGTCTTCCATCCATTTGCAACCCTCACGACAGGGAGTGCATTGGCCACAGGACTCATGAGCATAGAACCGAGTAATGCGCGCTAATAATTTCACCACGCAGTAGTCTTCGCTCACTACAACAATGGCTGCTGAGCCGAGCATGGTTCCAATCTTCATCAGCGGCTCAATATCGGCTACGACGTCGATTTCATCCGCCGTTAGAACCGGCGCAGATGATCCACCTGGAATCACCGCTTTCAGCTTCTTGTCGCCCAAAATGCCGTGGCAGTGATCGTAAATCAACTGCCTCAAGGTCACGCTTCCCGCAGGTAACTCGTAAACCCCAGGCTTTTTAACATGCCCTGAAACACAGAAAAGACGAGTGCCACCCGATTTTTCCAGTTTACCGAGATTAGAGAACCACTCCCCACCCCGGTTGATAATATAGGGCACAGCAGCTAGGGTCTCAACGTTGTTCACGATTGTAGGACCGCCAAATGCGCCCGCCTGAGCTGGAAACGGAGGCTTCACCCGCGGCTCGCCGCGCTTTCCTTCGAGCGAATTGAGCAAGCCCGTTTCTTCGCCGCAGATGTAAGCGCCTGCTCCTCGGTGGACGGTCAGATCAAAACTAAAACCTGTTCCATGAATATTTTTGCCTAAGCACCCAGCGTCGTATGCTTCTTGAATGGCCTGGTCCAAAAGCTTAGCCTCTCGGGTGTACTCACCACGGATATAGATGTATCCGTGATTTGCGCCGATGGCATAGGCACCAATGACCATCCCTTCGATCAAGAGGTGAGGGGTATATCTCATGATATCCCGATCCTTAAATGTTCCAGGCTCGGACTCGTCGGCATTACAAACGAGGTATTTAGCCTTGGCGGACTGCTTTGGAATAAATCCCCACTTCATCCCTGTAGGAAAACCAGCGCCTCCTCGGCCCCTCATGTTTGACTTTTTCATCTCTCCAATGATGTCATCCTGATTCATCGAGAGAGCCTTTTTAGAGGCGGTGTAGCCCCCCATCTTTTTCAAATAGAAATCGAGGGGTCGTGACTCTTCATTAAAATACTGAGCAAATAAAGTTTCTGACATTTCCATAGCCCTACTCCAAATGATCCAAAAGTTGATCGAGCTTAGAGACCGTCAAACTCTCATGATAATCATCGTTCAACATCATGGCAGGAGCAGTGCCGCATGCACCTAGGCACTCTTCCTCAACAACAGTGAACCTCTTGTCCGGAGTCGTTTCACCCCGTTCAATACCAAACTTTTTCTCACAGTGCTCAACCAGCTCTTCCGAGCCCCTGAGGCAACAAGCCACGTTGGTGCAAATTTTCAAATGGTATTTTCCGACTGGCTTCAGATTATACATCGTATAAAACGAAGCCACTTCCCGCACTTGAGCCGGATGAACACCAATATAGGCGCCCACTTCGTCTAGAATTTCAGGAGGAAGCCAGCTCCACTCCTCCTGCGCTGCATGAAGAGCAGGCAAAAGCAGCGCTACCTTTGACGGATATCGGCTTTCAAGCTTCTCCATCGACTTGTAAAACTTTTCAGAAAGTAATTTCTTTCCCATGATTAAAACCTCATCTTCAACCGCTCTACCGGTCTAGCTCCCCAGCAATAATGTTAATGCTCCCTAATGCCGCCACCATGTCTGCGATTTTTTCACCTTCGACCATGGGACTGAGCGCCTGAAAATGCCAAACTGATGGGCCGCGAATTCTCATCCGATGAGCACGGGTCGCGCCCTTGCTCACAATATAGAATCCCAACTCGCCGTTTGCGGCCTCAAACTGAGTGTAGGCCTCGCCTGCTGGCACTTCAAAACCGGTCATGAAGAATTTAAAATGATGAATCAATCCTTCCATGGTGTTGTGAACGACAGTTTTCTCTGGAATTCGAACCCGCTTGTCTTCAGACCAAATCGGACCCTTTTTCATCTTATCTGCGCACTGACTCAAAATATTAAGGGATTGCCGAATTTCGTTAATTCGAACCATGTATCGGTCAAAAACATCGCCATTCTGAGCCACAGGTACATCAAACTCAACGTTCTTATAAAACATGCACGGCTGATCGCGTCTCAGATCAAGATCGATTCCCGCAGCTCGCGCATTGGGACCCGAAAAAGAATAATCCATACAATCCTGCTTACTGAAAACCCCGACTCCAACGGTTCGCTTTTTCCAGATCTTATTATTGGTGAGTAACTCATCCATTTCGTCAATCACTTTGCGGGTCTTTTCAACCCAGGCCTTGAGTTCCTTTTCAAAGCCATCTGGCGCATCGCCCATCAATCCACCAATTCGAGTAAAAGAGGTAGTGAGGCGAGCTCCACAGAGCTTTTCAACCAAAGTATAGGCTTCTTCTCTTTGATGAAAACCGTAGAGGAAAAATGAAAATGCGCCCAAATCAACCGCGTTAATCCCAACGCAAATCAAGTGATCCATGACTCGTGCAAGCTCGCAGCAAATCATCCGAATCCAAACGCATCGCTCAGGAACTTCAACTCCCATCAGCTTTTCAACTGACATGGCATAGGTGACGTTATTAATGAGAGCTGAGCAGTAATTAAGTCGATCAGTATAAACTGTAAAATTGTGGAAAGTTCGGTTTTCACCCAACTTTTCCTTGGCACGATGGGTAAAACCAAATTCACAATAAGATTTTTCGATGGTCTCGCCATTGAGTTTGGCAACCATACGAAGGGCCCCGTGCATGGCAGGGTGAGTAGGTCCAATATTCACGATGACTCGGGAATCGCCCCATAGGTCATCGGGATCATGTTCAACTTGATACCCGGATGGCAGGTCGATTTGGCTTCTTCTGGCTTCTTTTGATTCTGTCATGGCTCGCCTCTACTTTAATCGCTCTGGGTCAACGGCCTGAGGATCTGTGAAAATTTGATAGCCCTTGATAGGATAGTCCTTCCTCAGTGGATGACCGACCCATCGTTCGTCCATGAGAATTCTTCTCAAGTTAGGGTGACCTTCGAACTGAACGCCGTACATGTCATAGACTTCACGCTCAGCCCAGTCTGCACCCTTCCAAACGGAGACAGCACTCGGCACACTCACGCCTTCCGGCACTCTCACCTTCACTCGAATTCGGCAGAGTTTCGACTGAGAAAAAAGCTGATAAACAACCTCAAATCGCAGTTCAGAGGACTCATCTGTAGCCGTAATGTCTGCGAGAAAACCATACTCGAAGCCATCAGTTTCTTTGAGAAACTTAAGAACCTCAACCAACCGGTCTCGCTTAACATAGATGATAGGCACGTCAGTAGCATCTGCTTGAGGCATCTTCACCTCTTCGATGGCTCCATCAAAGGTTTTCTTCAGGTCTGCTACTTGACCTCTCCAGATCTCACCGAACTGGGTCACCCATTCTCCACCATTCGTCGGTATCGGATGTCTAATATCCATTACAAATCCTTTGCTATCCTTGTTTAGCCTGAGCCAATCGCCTTTGCGAGTGGGTCTGGCCCTGGGTAATCAACTCTTGCAATCTCATCAATCCATGAATCACCCCCTCAGGAGAAGGGGGACATCCTGGAATATAAACATCCACGGGAATCATCGTATCGATTCCCTGAAGAACGCTATAAACATTGAAAATTCCGCCTGAGGAAGCGCATGCACCGAAAGACATGACATACTTTGGATCACTCATTTGGTCATAGACCGTCTTCAATACCGGAGCCATCTTGAGATTAATGATGCCCGCAACAATGAGGAGATCGCTTTGCCTAGGCGAAAACCGAATGACCTCTGCGCCAAACCGAGACATATCATAGTCAGCAGCAAGGGACGCCATCATCTCAATCCCGCAACAACTCGTGCCGAAGGGGAGAGGCCAAATCGAATGCTTTCTGCCCCAATTAATGAAGTCATCTAAGCGCGTGGTGACATATCCTACTGATCCATCTTTTGACATAAATCTATCCTTGTTTTTTGGATCCTTTCGATCAGCTTCTCAGCACAATCTAGTGACCGAAACGAAGCTCTTAAAGAGCTATTCCCACTCCAGTGCGCCCTTTTTTAACACGTAGAAATACCCGATGAGCAGGATTCCAACGAAAAGTCCCATCTCAACTAAGATAAAAGAATTCACACTCAGGTACTTTCTGTAAACCACTGCCCATGGGTAGAAGAAGATTCCCTCGACATCGAAAAGCAAAAATAAAATCGCGACCAAGTAAAACCGAACTGAAAACCGATGATGAGCGGAACCAAAAGAAGGCATACCACACTCAAACGGTCGATTTTTTCGGGCGTTGGGAATTCCTGCACCTAACAGCGTAGTCAGAAGCAAAGCTCCCAAACCGACGGCGAGCCCTACCAGCAACAAAATAAGCACGGGGATATAGGTCATGCCATTTTTATAGCCCGTTGCGTGAACAGGTGCTACCAAAAAATAAATCCAAGAGACTCTCCCGCTCCTTTTAGAACAAGGCCAGCAAAGATCCCGGCTAATGTCATCGGAATCACGAGGACAGTCAGGTAAGCTTTTCTTGCCCACTGAGAAGTGAGGGGCGCCAGTGACTTTTTAAAATCCCCCACGAGGTGATAGGAGAGTCTCGCTACTGCCACTGTCGATAAAACCATTGCCAATATCCCGACTAACGCGAGCGGATAACGCCCACTCCCGATGACTGCACCAATTAAGGTAAACTTCCCGATAAATCCTGGGAACGGAGGACTACCAACCAAACAAAGCAAAAATGCAATCAAGCAGACGCACTCAAAAACCGCTCTTTTTAGAAGACCTCGAAGGTCCTGAATTCGATCCGACTGAACTTCATCAAAAACAAAAGACAAAACGTAGAAGATCCCAGTGAGAGCAAAAAGCTGAATCACCAAATTGTAGAGAAGGGCCGCAATTCCCACTTGATCCAAGACGAGAAGCCCCATCATCATAAATCCCGTTTCGGCGACCACTAAATAACCCACCAATCGCTTTACAGATTCTTGCTTCAAGGCAAGAAGAGACCCCACCATCATAGTCAAGCCAGCAACAACCGCGAAAATTTGAGTCCAATCGATTCCACCCAGAACTTCCCAGTGGCCCTCAGTCATGCCGGGTTGCGTGAATATAACAATCAAGAAGCGAACAGCAATCGCAAATCCAGCCGCTCGAGCTCCAACTGAAAGAAACGCTGCAACAGGCGTAGGGGATCCCTCCATGACATCAGGAGTGACCAAATACATGGGAAAGGCCCCAATTTGAAAACTCAAAGCCAAAAGCATGAACATAAATACAACTAACATCACCTGCGGAGGCAAGGGTTGAGCCAAAAGGTGCTTATGAATTTCGTAAATATTCAGGGAATGAGTGTATGCAAAAAGAATAGCGAGGGAGTAAAGAAAAAGGGCACCTGCTACAGAACCAAATGCCAAATATTTTACTCCTGCTTCTGTTGACAGAAGCGACTTCCGCCCGAAAGCAGCAAGAAAATAGGAAACTATATTCAAAAAAAGCAGAGATAAATAGGCAAGAATTACATCAGCAGCGGACGACACCAAGCACATTGCCAGCGAAGCAGCTAGAACCAGCGCTACGTACTCCGTTCTTCGACCTGGGTTGATTTCTGCAGTTTGTCCAACTGATGCAATACTCAAAGCAGCGAGGGCAATAAAAATCAGTTTAAAGAATAGAGAGAATCCATCCAAACACAGAACTCCACCAAAAACGGGGGTGGGACCAAATTGATAGCTGTAAACCGCATAGAAAAATGCGGCACCCAAACCTAGTAGTGAAATCGCGGTAACCAACCGCAGTTGCTCTCCCTCGTAAGTAATCTCACTTGCAATCACAAAAGCGAGGGTTAAGGCGATCAGAATCTCCGGCATGATGTACACGAATTCCTTCACGAAAGTTTCCCTCTTCTTTTCATTTTCCTTTTTTCCCCTATTTTACGGTCGATAGTACTGTCAAGACCGTGGGCCGAATTAGCTCGATCAGCGGCTTGGGATAGAGTCCGAAAAACAACAAACTCAAAACGACCGGGAGCATATAAGCTCTCTCCCTCAAGGTGAGATCCTCAAATGCTGCGGAGCGTTCATTTACACCGCCCAAAAAAAGGAGCCGGTACATGGTGAACAAGTAGTAGGAGGCAAGTAACAAAGCTCCTCCTGAAATGATCACCGTCAACGGATGAATCGAGTAACTTCCAATGATGATTAATGCGTGACCCACAAAACCGCCAAATCCTGGAAATCCCATCAATGAAGCCACAATCAAACCTGAGATCACCGCCACCACAGGAGCACGAGTCACGATTCCACCGAGAACTCGCTCTCGATTTTCATCCATAAACCAAGAACTTCCGGTCCGGTCAGCAATAATTCCAGAAAACAAACCAAATCCAGCTAGGCCAAGACCCATCATGAGCTGTTGATAAACAGATCCAACCACACCCACAGGATTCAAGGATCCAATCCCCATCAGAACCAACCCAACTTCACTCAAACAGATAAATGCTAGAAGTCTCCTCAGTCCTCTTTGAGCCATGGCACAAATCCCGCCTACAAAGAGATTAAGAATCCCAACACCTACAATCCACTTATAAGCCGAACTGAGCGCATCCGGGAAAAGTACGTAGCAATAACGAGAAAACAAATAAAGGGAGACGGGAACGACGCCTGCACAAAGAGCTACAAAAACAGAAGAGGGTGCCTCCTGTGACACTTCTGTAAACCAACCATGAAGGGGCCAAATCGGTGCGCGCAATGAAAGCCCAGCACTCATCAACATAAATGCGACATGAGAAACCGATAATTCAAAACCGAGGAAATTGAAATCCTTCCCAGCCAACTTTCCGCCTGCTAACTCCCGCAGGGAAAATGTGTGCGGATCTAACGAGTAATAAATCAAAATAAGAGCTGAAAAAATCAAGGCATCCCCTAAAGAACCTGCCACCATCGCCTTGAACGCAGCTTTCTCGCGCCCTTCGCCACCCCAGATTCCAACCAGGAAATACAACGGTAACGCACTCACTCCCCAGAAAAAAAACTGGAGAAAAAGATCCTGGGCACAAACTGCACCAAAGAGCGAAGCCTGCAACACAAGGAGCAGACCCTGCATGCCCCGGACACCCACTTTTTGATCCCATTCCGAGGCAATTAGGACAGGAAAAAGAATGGCAATCAAGATCATCAGAAGAGCGTTGAGTCCGTCGACTGCCATATCGTAACTGATTGCATACGAACCCACCCAAGGAAGCAGTTCTGTCATTTGTAAGTCTGCATTTTGATTTTGCATGGATACAATCAAGATCACTGCGCAGATACTAGCCGCAAGACTTGACGCAAGAGCTATCCACCGGCTCCTCGGAACCTGGACTACCGTCTGAAGAAGTGCGCCAATCAACGGAAAAACTAATGTCAAACTGATCAAATGATGATTCACGATCGTTCCTTTACAATTTTAAAAAATGAGCTAAAAGCGCAAAACCCGAGCTTAGCGCAAAAAACAAATACCACCTGAGATCACCCGTCTGAATGAGTTGCAATAATTTTGCGGGGACATCCACCAACTTCTTCACTGACACATTCAAGGATTCAGTCAGTTTATGATCAATAGCCCGCGTCACCTCAGACACGTTCTTAACTCCAAAACTCAACAAATTCGGCATCCACTGCGACCAAATTTTTACGTCAACCAGCTTTTCCGCGCAGCGCCCCAACCACTCTAGACTATCCATTAATCTGCCTGTCGAGTGGTCCACGCCGTAGCCTCGGGCGATAAACTGACTTGCCCTGGGAAAAAATGAAGTAATCTGAGTCCAACGGTCCTGTTTTCGACCTGAAACCCAGTAAGCCAGGATAATTGAAAAAACAAGAACACCCCAATAGAGGCTCGAAGCTGAGAAGTAATTCTCTGAGCGATAAGCCTCAAAACTTTGAGCAGTAAAAAACCGATCAAAGAGCGACTTAATCAAACGATCCGGCGAGTCCTGAATCAGTTCGCCTGTTACCGTACCTGTCCAAATCGAAGCTAAACTCAGAGCCACTAACAAAAATGACGATATAATCACGGCCAAGGACGCCTTAGAGCCTGAGCGCCGGAAGGAAATCTTCCATGCGAGTCGCCAGCCAAGGAAAACAAAAAGAGCAAAATTAAAAAGAAAAACGGCTGCAGTTGCAGGGACTGCAAGCGCTTGGGTAATCCACCGAACATAACCCGTGGTCGTAACAAACCCAACCATCCCAGTTCCGGCGCTGACAGCCAAAAATACAGCGGCTTTAATCCAAAGGGCCTTCTTTTGTTGAGAAACAATCTCAGTCCCCCCAGAGTCGAGTGCAGTTGCAGATCCAGCCATAGATATGGCTGAAAGACTCACACCAATCAACAGTGCCATTGCCGAATAAGGACCACTAAACGCGAGAGCAGCAACCGACAGAGAAAGGCCCGCCGACAGCCAGAGTCCGACCATCAGGTCCCAGTCTTTTTGGAACAGTCCAGCAAAGACAGTCAGAATAGAAGAGGTGAGCGCCACCCAACCAAAGGACGGAAATAACTCCAAGGATCTAAACTGAGGCTCAAGCCTGATCAGGAGAGGAAAACAAGCCCATGCAGGCAAAACCTGACCTAAGAGAATTCTTAAAGGCAAGTATCCCTCTGTCTTTGCCACCAATAACCCTAGAAATGGAAAAGGCTGAAGCTGGACGCAGGTTCCCGAAATCAAAAGAATCGCTCCAACCCAAGTTGAATGAACCAAGTCAGCATGACTCATCCATAACTCCGGGTCATTGAGAATCAATGCCGGTCGGGAAGCAGCGAGTATACAAGCCCCTAAAAACGCCAGTAGAAATCCAACTGAGCGTTCGGTCGCAAACTTAGCAGAGAGTTTAGCGTCCATTCCGGAGTCCCAGCGTGAACCAATGGTCAAGAATCCGCCCAAGATCGTTAAACTGAGTCCCAAAAACTCCATCCACGGCGTCAATGAGGCCCAAGCTAATGCTACACCGGCAGTGGAAATCCCAAGACCAGTTAATACCTTCTCAAAGTAAACCTCCTTTGAAAAAGCGCCCTGGCTCAATAATACCGTTCCACTCACTAAGGCTAGGAGAGTGACCATTGCGAGAGCAATAGGATCCTGAAACATTCCAAGGGTGATTGCCCCGTTCTCATCGCGGGACCAAATCCAGCCCGCACTCCAAACTCGAGTTTCAAAGTGATCCTTGAGAAAAATGCCCGAATCTAGACCCACACCTACTAAAAGGATCATGAGCCCCGCCCAGATGAGCCAACTCCCGCGGCCTGGCAGCTTTTTTCCTAGAGCAGCTACAAAGAGACTCATGAGGAACAGGACTGCTATGGAGATCAATAAAAACGTCGGGGATCCCTGTTGATTAATCATTGTTTCAGCGCTTGCAGATCATCCATTGAGATTCGCCTTTTAAGAAAAAAGAGTCGAATCGCTAAAGAATACCCAACGACCAGCTGCGCTATACCTCCTAAAGTAATAAACAAACCAAAAATATGCCCTTGAATCCTAAGGCCTGAATGTAAACCCGCAATCACGAAAATCATGGTGGAACCAATAATGAGCAGCTGGATTCCAACCAACAGGCCTAGGACTGACTTCCTCGAAATCATCGCAACCAACCCTAATCCGCCAATCAGTCCTGCAATCGCCATCATATTGAGTCACCACCCTCAGAACGAGCAACCACTCCGCCTCCCACCAACACCAAAAAGAGAGTTAATGCGAGCACCTCGAGCGATAACAAGTTTTCTTGGGTAAGAACCCGCCCTACCAATCTTAAATCGCTTCCGTCGGCAAATTCGGTTTGAGGTCCACTCGGAAGATTGCGTGAAATCAGGGCAATACAAATCGTAAAAATGCATCCCAGAACCAAGGAAACAATCTGAACAAACAATGTCTTGCTGTTTCGTTTCGCAGCAGGCGGATGATATTCTCCGAACATCACTGCGAAGAACAAAAATGAAATAGTCACCAAAGTGGACACAATCCATTGAACTATCGCTAGAAACTCAGCCCCTAAGGTCAGGTAAACCGCTCCGATACCCAGACCAGCTACCCACAATGCGAGAATAGCAACTCGCATATGTCCGACAAAAGTCGCCATCAGCACTGCGGCCAAGGTAATTCCAGAAAAAATCCAGCTCATCATCTTTAGGTGATCTCCAACATATCTTGCCTCAATTAGGGTGCTACGCCATCACTCTCACCCAATTTACGCATCATTGCCCATTTATTCCGATGTTCGTCGGTAATCTGACCTCGTCCAAAGCTTGCAACCAAATCAGGAACAGCATATGCCGCACCCTCGTATTGTTTTGTATGAACTAGGGAGCCTGGATGGCACGCCTCAACGCAAAGTCCACAAAAAATGCACCGCGAAAAATCAATATCAAATGTTGATACCCAAATTTTAGCTGGATCCGACCCAGGCTCACTTTCAACCCGGATGCATCGAGACGGACAAGCAACCTCGCAATCTCGACATCCCGTGCACCGGTCAATATCATTAAAGAGGAGCCCACGACTCCGAGTCGGTAGATCATCAGCAGTCTTAGAAGAGATTGGATCAGGGTAACCCTCGGTCACCTCTTTTTTCAAATCGCCCCAGCGAATCAAATAAGGAAGGGCAGTCTTGCAAGACCCTGCAATCGACCAGGCACCTCTGAAAACACTTTGTACGTAAAGAGCTAAGGCTGAAAAGACTGATTCCTTCACCTAAATAGCCCTCCACCCAGCCCAAAGACTTGCACCCACCAGCGCAAACAAGGAAAATGGACTGAGAACTTTCCAAGTAAAATCTGTGATTTGATCCACCCGACTCCTTGAGTTGACCTTTGCAACCCATACGATTAAAAGCATGAGCCCGAAAGTCTTAAGCAGAAGCCAAATGAGCTCCAGGAGCGCCAATACTTGATTTGCGCCACCTGCCTTCAGTGAAACCGTTACTTGGGCAGGTAAATCCCATGCCCCTAGAAATAAAACGACTGTGATTACGCTCCAGAAGAAAAAGCCGTAGAACCGACCAAACTGGAACAGACTCAGTCGTCTACCATAAAGGTGAGACGAGACACCCCCATGAATATCAGACATGGACAGTCCCCCGTCGAGTGGCGGGATCGCCAACAACACCAAGCCACTCATAACAAAAACACTGAAAGCTACCATCTGAAAGGGATTAGCAAACACGGTCCATTCCCAAGGCGAGAACCCTTGAGACTCGGCCAGGGCACTCCAGCGGAAACTCCCAGACCTGACACCTGTACAAAGAAGGGAGATTAATGCCGGAAACGATCCGGCCAGAGTCTGCGCGGCAACTCGAATACCGCCAAACCAACCAGGCACGGAATTTTGACTTAATCCCAGGAGCATCGTCCCCAAAGCCAGCACCAGCGCAGACCAAAAAGGGAGAAAAACACTCATTTCAGTATTCACCAGAACAGCCATCGAACCCAAAGGAAGTACGGCCAACGTAGAGTAAAGCGCCATAGTGTGGACACTTAGCCAGAGATTTTCCTTCCAGCTCCAATCCACTCGAGACTCTTTCTGAAGCAACTTGAAAAGATCGGCAATCGGCTGCAATAGGCCCGCTGGGCCCGTGCGATTCGGACCAACACGGGCTTGAAGATCTGCTGCCAGCTTTCGCTCCAGGTAGGACATCAATCCGCCAGAGGGAACCACAACAAAAACAAAAACGCTGATCAAAGCCCCTACAGCATAAAGCCATTGAGGTAAGCCCTCAGGAAAGCCTAAAGCGTTACTCCATGCAACAATCCAAGAGTTTTCCGATGTCATCATCGATCAGCCTCTGCGATTCCAAGATCTAAGCTTGCTAAAACCACCGGAAGATCTTCAATCCGAATTCCCCGAACCACTTGTGGAATAGCCATAAGATTAGCCACTGTTGGTGTCCTAAACTGAACCCGACTCGGCGTGGGCCCACCATCGGAGACCACATGACAGCCCAATAAACCGCGCGAACTTTCAACTCTAGCGTAGGCCTCTCCAGCCGGCACAACAAAATCCCTCTTGAACTTCCGATTGAGATATTCACCAGAGGGTACCACATCCAGGAGTTGCTTTAAAATTTCCATGCTCTCTGTAATTTCACGAAGACGAATCAGAAATCGATCGTGAACGTCACCTAAAATCCCACTATCTCCCCGTCCAACTGGGACACTAAAGTCTAATTTAGAGTACCCTGAGTATGGAAATTTTTTTCTAACATCGAGCTCAATCCCCGAAGCTCGCGCGTTAGGACCGGTCATCCCAGACGCTAGCACCAATCGCTTCGAGATCGGCACCACTTGGGCCGTTCTTTTCAAAAACCCGAAATTGAAGGTGAAAAGATCGTTATACTCTTTCATTCTGATCCGAATTAGCTCACAAACTTCCAATACTCTCTCAATAAATCCATCTGTAACATCAGCACTCACTCCACCGAACCTCAAGAAGTTTAGGGAAAAGCGAGCGCCCGTCAAAAGCTCGAATAAATCGAGAATTCGTTCCCGATCTCTCAGTAAATAATGAATAATCGTCTCGGACCCAACCGCCTTTGCCATTCGAACCATAAATGACAGATGCCCTGAGATTCTTGCCAGCTCCGACAAAATAACTCGAATACTCTGCGCCCTCTCTGGCACTTCCAACTCACTCAATTGCTCCACAGCAAGGCACAAAACTAATTCCCCAAAAATGGCGCATTCTGGATCCAAGTGATCCGAATAGGCGACCGCAGCCTTCCATGAGTGTAGCTCACAGGATTTTTCCAGTCCACGGTGGAGAAAACCAGTTTCCACATGACAATCAGAAATCATCTCGCCGTCCAGACTCAGACTAAGTCGCATCGGAGCCGGGAGCGAGCCATGGTAGGGACCAATGATCCAAGTCGTTAAATCGGTTTTTAGCGATTCAGGCTGAGTTAGATTCATTTGTTAAATTTCTTTCTCAAGGGAAACCCACTCAATCCCGAAGGAAGGCAAAGAGAAGGACTACTTTCAAAGTCGAACTCCACGTCAGCATCATCGTCTTGGGGAGAAGTTTCGAATTGTATTCCAAACATTTCCCTCGCTTCTCGCTCCATGGGAATCCCCATCGGCCAAATGGTCTGAATTGTCGGCAGCTTTACGGGAGACGTTGGAGAATCAGGAACGACCGATGCTCTTAAAATGACCTCTGGCTGTGTTCCTTGAGTCGACTGAAGAAAATAGGAAATAACCAAGGCATCTGACAACTCGACCACCGAGAGATTCTCAAGCCAATCCAAGGAAAGCTCAGGATCTGTTCTTAAAATCTTGGCTACTTTTTGAATCGACTGAGCCTCAACCCAAATCGAGCGAGTGTCTGAACGGCCAAATCGCCTCACTTCCAGCACGGCACCTTGAACAGCTTTATTGATTTTCGTGACGATAAGATTCTTGTCCACTGATTTTTTCCTGAAGCGCTATTAAACCGTTCATAATCGCCTCTGGCCGCGGCGGGCAGCCTGGCACAAACACATCGACTGGGATCACCTGATCCACGCCTGAAATCACCGAATAGTTCGATTCAGACGAAAAGGGTCCTCCACAATTTGCACACGCACCTACAGCCAGAACATATTTAGGAGCTAACATTTCATTATAAAGCTCCTTAAGGTATGGCGCGATCTTATGAGACACCATTCCACACACTATGAGCAAATCCGCCTGTCGAGGATCTACTTGAGGGAGGCAGCCAAACCTCTCTAAATCGTAGCGACACCCCATGGCACCCAAGACCTCATCCGCACAACAAGCGGTACCGGTCGAGATATACCAAAGGGACTTAGATCTAGCCCATTTCAGCACTCTTCCAACTGTTGATAAGTAAAATGACCCAGCCATTTTCTAGCGACGTTTCCTTTCAGGATGATTTTTACTTTGGTAGGAGCTTAACCACCCCATGTCGCCCTTTCTCACCGAGTAAAGCAATCCCAAAACCGAAAAGCTAGCGATGCTGACGATGGCGACAAGCCCTTTGAGTAGGCCCTCTCGGTTTTCAGTCTGCAAAGTGGTTGCACTCGGAATCAGCTCAAGAGCCAATGCAATCAGAACAAGCGCCGCGTTAGCAGCCAAAAAAAATCGAACATTCACCCGCTGACCGAGGATCGTCTTACTCGATGAGGGAACTGAATCCCTGGAGTCATTGGACTTTCGACGAACCTTTGGAAAAAACACAAACGAAATCAAAGCAAGAACGCCGGGAACCGAAAGTGATAGCAGAGCGGACAAGAATACAATGTAATAAGAATCCCAACTACTCATCATGGACGTTTACCCCGAGAATTTTACTCTCATCTCGATCTCTCTGGTTTTGTGAAGCTAGCGAAAAGATTACTGAAGTTGAAAATTTGTGTCAAGGTAAGTAGAGTTAAAACCTGATGGCTTCCCCAAAATTAGAAGAAATTCTGGAACTGATCTCAGAAACAAGTGATTCAGTCCGAATCCGGGGAGCTCCGCCGAGTGCTCGGGCCTATTTTGTTGCTCAACTCCTCAAACATGAGGCGCACTTGGGTCCATCTCGGCGTCGTAAAGTTGTTCTTTGCCCGAACGATGAAATTGCCAGTGAGTTTTGCTCAGACTTACAGACTATTACTTCACTCATTTTTGGTAAAAGCCTGAACCTATCCCATCTCCCAAGCTGGGATCCGTCCCCCTACAGCTCGGTAGCTCCATCAATTCGAACTCGGCACGCTCGAATTGGAACTCTCTCGGCCCTCACTCAGCCTCAAGGTCCCGAGATCATTATCACCACCTGGGCAGCCTCGATTCAAGCAGCTATTCCTCGCGACCTCTGCAGTCAGTGGACATTGAATCTTAAGCTCAATGATCAAGTCGAATCTCCGAGCCAACTCGCTGCGTTACTCACTGAACGAGGGTACCAGCGTGTTGATCTGGTCGAAGACCCAGGCACATTCTCAATCCGTGGCGAAATTTTCGATCTATTTCTCCCTCTTTCAGCCCACCCGGTAAGAGTGGAGTTTTTCGATGATGTGATTGAACGAATTCGGATATTCGATCCAAAGTCACAGCGAACCCGTTCAGATCCGAGCGGTTCACTCATGGAGCTTTCAATTCCTCCTGCTCGCGAAGTCTTAATTAACTCTTCAACTTCGACGGCACTGCGTGAAAAACTCAAATCACATGCTGACGACCTGGGCATCCCTCGCTCGGTCAGAGACCCGATTTTGGCGGCAATCCGCGAAGGGATTTATCCTGACCACTCAGACGCTTGGGTGCCATTAGTCTACTCGACACCCGCTTGCCTCTGGGATTATCTACCTCTCCATCACGATGCACCACCACCTCTTGTCATTTGGAACGATGAATTCAGGTGCCAACAGGAGTGGCAACAGTTTTGTCAGGAACAGACGGAACTGAGCTCGGATTTGACCCAAGGCGCAAAGATCCTCCCTCCACTCTCAGAACTCTATCCATCCCCCTGGAACTGGGCTGAGCGGCTCGAGAAGAAGCAAAGTATCTACTTAGATCAAGTCCAACTTTTGGCGGCTCAAGAACCCAAGAAAGGTCTGCGACATTTTGACCTAGAAATTCAGCCCCACTCAACACAGCTACAAAACATCAACCTGACCAAACTCGACGACACGCTTAAAACGTGGACGAATCGCGGAGCGCGGATCATCCTTTTTAGCTCAACTCAAACCCAGCTTGAGCGGTTTCGGGCCTTCTTGACAGAGCATGAAATTCCAAGCCAGGGTCAATTCCCCGTTCAAGAGGCCAAGGTCCACCTCACGTTAGGGAGCTTAAGCGCCGGATTTCAGTGGCGAAGTGAGAATCTTGTTCTCCTCACAGACGATGAGATTCTGAATCGTCCAGCAGGAAAGAAGCGGAGGTCTAAATCTACAGGAGAAGCTCAAACTACCTCTCAAGAGTGGACTGAAATTCAAGCCTTATCTGACCTCGCAACCCATGACTTTGTGGTTCACCGAGACCATGGCATTGGCCAATACCAGGGCCTCGTGCGCCTTTCTCTCTCTGGAGCACCCAGTGATTTTATACAGATCGAATACGCCGGTAAGGATAAACTGTATCTACCGATCTACCGTCTGAACTTAGTACAAAAATACGTAGGATCGGGAGGAGCTGCCACTCTTGATCGACTCGGAAGTCAGCACTTTGCTGTTGCAAAAGAAAAGGCTCGAGAATCGGCCAAAAAATTGGCCGTTAACCTTCTTCAACTTTATGCAGAGAGGAAAATGAGGCCTGGGATTCAGTTTTCTCCTCCTGGGGCAGACTACGAAGAATTTGAGAATCAATTCCCATTTCAAGAGACTCCCGACCAAATTAAAGCCATCCGAGCTGTCCTCAACGATCTTGAATCAGGCCAAATGATGGATCGTCTGATTTGTGGCGACGTAGGATATGGCAAGACTGAAGTGGCCATGCGAGCTGCATTTCGCGCTGTGAGCGAAGGCAAACAGGTCGTCGTCTTAGTTCCCACAACTATTCTTGCGATTCAACATGAGCAAACATTCAAGGCAAGAATGAAAGATCACGCCGTCATGATCGACTCGATCACTCGATTTAAAACGGCTAAAGAACAAAAAACGACCCTCAAAGCACTCGCAGACGGCAAAATTGACATTATTATTGGAACCCATCGCCTGTTATCTCGAGATGTTCAGCTGAATGACCTAGGCCTTCTCATTGTCGACGAAGAACACCGGTTCGGCGTTGAGCATAAAGAGAGACTCAAAGCCCTCAAAATTAACACCCACGTTCTCACTTTAACAGCGACCCCAATTCCACGCACACTCCATATGTCCCTATCAGGAATTCGGGATATCAGCCTGATCAATACGCCACCCGTTGATCGACTCCCTATTCGGACCTTTGTTTCTACTTATGAGGATACTATCGTTAAGAAATCGGTTTCCTTTGAGCTCGCTCGGGGAGGTCAGGTCTTTTACCTACACAATCGTGTCCAAACGATTGAGAAGGCAGCAACTCGACTGAGAGAGCTTGTGCCAGATGCCCGGGTTGTGGTTGCTCATGGCCAAATGGATGAAGCGACTCTCGAAAAAAGGGTGGCCTCATTTTATCAAAAAGAGGCAAATGTCTTAGTCTCTACCACGATTATCGAGTCAGGCTTAGATCTCCCGTCTGCAAACACAATCCTCATCACCCGGGCAGACACTTTGGGTCTTGCTCAGCTCTACCAAATTCGCGGACGAGTCGGCAGAGGACAACAAAGAGGGTATGCCTATCTTTTTATTCCGGACGAAGGACTCCTCACTCAGGACGCCCTCAAGCGCCTCGAAGTGATCCAAAAATTCGTTGAGTTAGGCAGTGGATTTAATATTGCTTCCCACGATTTAGAAATTCGCGGGGGCGGTGACCTGCTCGGACCTCAACAATCCGGAAACATTGGCGCCGTAGGATTTGATCTTTTCCTCGAACTTTTAGATGAAGCAGTCAGAGAGCTGCAAAACAAGCCCACCTCACCGGAAGTCAGTCAAAAAGAGCCGGAAATTCGAACACCTTTTCCAGCTTTTTTCTCAGAAGAACTCGTTCCCGATGTCAGACAAAGATTGTCTCTCTACCGCAGACTTTCCTCGTCTCGCCAAGAAAGCGACATCGATACCCTAGAGGAAGAACTGCGAGATCGATTTGGAACGCTCCCCTCTGAGGCACAAAATCTCATCTGGTTAATCCGTGTGAAACTCCAACTCAAAAAACAAGGAATTGAGTCCCTTACAGTTGGGACTGACAAAATCTCTCTCCTTCCTGGAAAAAATAGCTCTTTTGACCCAGTGCGTACGATCGCTCTTTTAGCTGCCAATCCAAAAGCCTACCAACTCACCCCAGACTCTAAATTGATTGTCCAACTGCAAGTGAGTTCTCTTCAGGAGCTGTTCTTTGCTTTAGAAAAGCTGGCTCGCGATTTTTCTAAGCGATCCACTTGATCTTAAGTTCAGAGTAATGGAAAAGGAATCTCAGGGGGCCCCATGTTGCATATTAAATCTCAATTCAGCGCTCTAACGCAGATCATCCTGGCTACGACACTGACTCTCTTAATCCATTCAGCAACGGCTTCGACCGAATTGGCGCGGATCAACACGACCATCATCACACTTGAAGAATTCAATCGAAAATATCAGGAAAATCTCAAATTCTTTCCCGGAAAAGCACCCTCTAAAAAAGCCGTTTTGGATGATCTCATTCGAAGGGAATTAGGGATTCAAGAAGCAAAAAAGCAGTCCATCGACAAAAACCCAGAGGTTGCGGAGCGTCTCAATACGGTACTTTTTAACTCATTCATCGAAAAAAATTTAAAACAAGAGATTGAAGCACTACGTGTCACAGATCATGAAGCCAAGGAGTTCTATCAAACGGCTCCACTCATCCGAACCAGCCACATTTTGGTTGCCCTCCCTCCTCACCCCAATTCCGAAGACGAGACGAAGGCTCTAGAGAGGGTTAAAATCATTCAGGCGAAGCTTAAAAGCGGCAAAACACTTTCCGAAGTGGCTCAGTCCGATTCAGACGGGCCTTCAGCAGCTCTCGGAGGAGACATTGACTTCCAATCCAAAGAACGGCTCGACCCACTTTACTACGAAACGGCTCTTGGATTAAAAAAGCCAGGCCAAGTCAGCTCAGCTATTAGAACTTCGTTCGGATTTCAAATCATCCAACTCACGGCAATCAAAGCATGGAAAGACGTTGACCCCTCCCAATTCAAACGAACTCTTCTGGAGCAAAAAAAGGCTCAGATTTTTCAGTCCTACATGAGTCAACTGAGAGCAAAGGCAAAAGTGACCACTCATCCTGAACTGCTTCATGATTAATATCGGGGAAACGGGCTGTTCTCACCAGAACTGAGACCGGCACGGTCTCAGTGAGGAGCTGCCGATCGACTCATCGCGCAATCCTGGATACAGAAAGGACTCATTCCCGTCTCAAGACTCTAAGCCACGGAATGAGTTCTCACGAATTCGGTTCGCGCTGGAAATCTCTCTGAAATCATGTACAAATTGAAAAATGAATTGCTCAAAAAATCCGCTTATCCTTCGCCCATGGATTACCGCCTGCTTCACCTTTTTAGCTTGGGTTGTAGGTTTAAGCGGATATGCTCAAGCCGGCGAAGCCATTCTAATCGACCAACTCATGGGGTACGTCAACACTCAGCCAATCTTACGATCGGATATTCAAAAATACCTCCGGACACTAGGGTTGAGAGCCCAAATTGACCCCTTATATGCCCACTCAGAAATAGCCAAAAAGGGCGAGAATATCAGTCAGGTCGAGGTCGTTGACGCTCTCATAAATAACAATCTCATTGAGAAAGAAATTCCAAAAACAGACGCCGAGGTTGAACAAGAAATTAACACAATTCAAAATGCCGGACATATCGACAGAAATACGCTCAAGCTTGCATTACAGAAAGAGGGCTATGCGTTTCCCGATTACTTCGACCTCATTCGTGAGGCGTCCAGCAAAAAAGAACTCATCGGTCGAGAGATTCAACCTAAAGTGAGCATCTCAGAGGATGACATTAAAAATTACTACTTCAACCACTTACCAAAAAATTCGATTTCACATCGTGCGTTTCACTTACAGCTGATCTCAGTAAATCCAAAGAACTACAAAATAGCTTCGTCAGCGACCAAAACAGCCCAAGACGCACTAAAAAAGGTAAGGCAAGGGGAATCTTTCGAAGAAGTTGCAAAAAGAGTCAGCGATGATGCAACTGCTCCCCAAGGCGGAGATCTAGGATTTATTGATGAAGACCAGATGAGTCCGGTGATTAAAGAATCAACTAAAAATCTGCAAATTGGACAGGTGACTGACGTTTTCACCGATTTAAATGGACGACATCTCATTTTAAAATTGGTCGACATCCGATCGAACGAAATTGAGCAGTTAGAAAAAATGAAAGATGAAATCCGCGCCCAACTCATGGCTAAAGAATATGAGCAGCAGATTAAACTCTGGGTAGAACGAAAAAGGCAGTCGGCCGTAATCCACGTAGAAAAATGAAAAAAAAAATACTTGCCTTAACGCCGGGAGATCCCGATGGGATTGGCCCCGAAATCACCTGGAAAACGATTCAAGCACTTCACCAGAAAGGCCTTCATCGCAATTTCGCCATTCTTTGTGTCGGGGCACAGGCCCCGTTTGAAAAGCTAGGTGCCCCAGTCGAAGTCTTTTGTTCCCACCAAAGCCCACCTTCATTCGAATCTGAACCCAAGGTATGGCTCTTGCCTGCACCCGGCCAAGCCCCAGGCTCTTTGTTTTTGCCGGGCTATCAAGCAGGCTGGGCGATTGAACAGGCGACTCAACTCGTACTCAAAGGCCAAGCAGAAGCAATAGTCACTGGACCCATCAGCAAAGATCGCCTTCAAAAAGGGGGCTATCTTTATCCAGGTCATACGGAGCTCTTGGCTCAGCTTTGCGGGGTCAAAGAGGTCACGATGATGCTCGCGAACTCGCATCTTCGGGTCAGCCTCGTCACCACGCACGTTGCGCTTGGTGAAGTGCCCAGCACTCTCACCCCTGATCGAATCCGCCGAGCGGTTAACCAAACCGTTATGAGTCTTAGAAAGTTTTGGAAAATCCCTCGTCCCAGGGTTGCTCTTTTGGGCCTAAACCCTCACTGTGGCGAATCTGGACTTTTTGGCCGCGAAGAAATCGACGTAATCCAGCCCTTAATTCAAACGATCCAAAGGGAACTGGATCAAGATGCCCAGATCCAAGGGCCATTCCCTGCGGACACCTTCTTTGCACAACAGTTTAATCTGCCGCCGACCGACCGATTTGACGCGGTCGTCTGTATGTACCATGATCAAGGATTAATTCCTGTGAAGCTTCTTGATTTTCATAGAACCATCAATATAACTTTGGGGCTCCCTATCGTTCGAACTTCCGTGGATCATGGGGTAGCCTTTGACATTGCAGGCAAGGGAATTGCAAATCCGTCAAGCCTTCAAGCAGCTTTGGAGCTTGCGATACAGTTAGCTAGCAAAACTCATCACTAAGAAAGAGACCTGAGCATGACTCAACTTATCATTCCACCTTCTATTTTCAGAGAGTATGATATTCGCGGTATTGCCGGAAAAGACTTAAATCCGAATTTCGCAGAAGCTCTGGGAAGGGCTTACGCTCAACTCATCCAAGGCAGAACACCGACTGCATCCAGAAAGAATTTAACCGTAGCCGTTGGACAAGATTGTCGCCTCACCAGTGATAGCTACTCAAACGCCCTGGTACAGGGAATGGTGCAGAGTGGACTTGATGTCATTCGACTTGGAGTTTGCCCAACACCACTGACATACTTTAGTGTTCACGACCTCAATCTCGACGGTGGCATTATGGTGACCGGCTCCCATAATCCAGCCAATTACAATGGTTTTAAAACCTGCGTGGGAAAAGACACCATCCACGGTTCCAAGATTCAGGAAATCAGGATTCTCATGGAAAAGTCTCTCAACGTGCCCTTTTCCCCATCGCGCACCGGAAAGGTTTCTGAATACCCCATCATCTCCAGATACATCGATTATGTGATTTCAAAGACCAGACCTGTTCGAAAGATGAAAATAGTCTTAGATGCTGGAAACGGCACCGCAAGCACGGTCGCCCCAGAACTCTTCGAAAAACTGGGAGCTGAAGTGATCCCCCTTTATTGCGAACTCGACGGAAGATTTCCCAACCATCACCCAGATCCAACGGTTCCTGAAAACCTCAAGCAGCTCGTAAAAACAGTTCTAGAAGAAAAAGCTGACTTCGGTTTGGCCTTTGACGGAGACTCTGATCGCCTCGGAGTGGTAGACAATCAGGGGAGAATTCTCTACGGCGATGAGCTCATGGTTTTACTCTCTCGCACAGTCTTAAAGGAGAATCCTGGTGCGACGATCATCTCAGAAGTCAAATCAAGCCACCGCCTCTATGATGATATCCGTGCCAAAGGTGGAAATGCAATCATGTGGAAAACGGGCCATTCTCTGATCAAATCCAAGATGAAAGAGACCCAGGCTGCTCTGGCTGGAGAAATGTCAGGCCACATCTTCTTTGCAGACCGCTACTTTGGCTTCGACGACGCCATTTATGCTGGAGTCCGAGTTTTTGAGATCCTATCAGATTCAACCCGTCCTTTGTCGGACCTGCTTGCTGACTTGCCCCCGAGCGTTTCTACTCCAGAAATTCGAGTCGAATGCCATGAAGCACTCAAATTTGAACTGGTCGAAGCAACTAAAAAGCTCCTGCACTCTAAATATGAAATTACTGATATCGACGGAGTCCGTGTAGCCTTCACGGATGGCTGGGGACTGGTGCGTGCTTCAAATACACAACCCGTTCTGGTCTTGAGATTTGAAGCAACCTCCATTACCGGACTCGAAAAGAATCGAGAAGTCGTTGAGGCTGCTCTCCGGAGAGCAGCTGAGCAGATTGGTCACCCACCGATTGACACTACTGCATCAGCTGGACACTAGGTGTTGATTCCGCTTTCGTTTAGCGGATCAATTGGGTTATTCACGTAGGAAATGAAAATAGACTCTCCATTGAATCTGGTAAACGATGAAGCCATCATCGTTCGAGGGGCACGAGTACATAACCTCAAGAACGTCGATGTTTTCATACCTAGAAATCAGCTCACCGTTATTACCGGGCCATCGGGATCAGGAAAATCGTCCCTTGCATTTGATACCATCTATGCAGAAGGTCAAAGACGGTACGTGGAGAGTCTATCGGCCTACGCTCGGCAGTTTCTAGAACAACTCGACAAACCCGATGTTGAATCCATCTCTGGCCTAAGCCCGACGATTTCAATTGAGCAACGCACCACCAGCTACAATCCACGCTCAACCGTCGGAACCGTCACCGAAATCTATGATTATTTACGACTCCTATTTGCCCGAATAGCCAAGCCTTACTGCTGGAAGTGCGGTGGAAGTATCCAGTCTCAAACCCCACAGCAGATGGTGGACCAAATCCTGGCACTCAAAGAAGGAACACGAGCCTCAATTTTAGCCCCAATCATTCGGGGGAGAAAAGGAGAGCATCAGAAGGAGTTAGAGCAACTCAGACAGCGTGGTTTCGTCAGAGTTCGGATCGATGGCGAGGTCCTTGACCTATCTGAGGACATCCGAGTCGATAAAAACAAGAAGCATTCAATCGAGGTCTATGTTGATCGCCTCATTCTAAAAAAGACCGACCCTGGGGCCCTCGCCTCCCGTTTGAGCGACTCAGTCGATTTGGCCCTGAAATTAGGCGAAGGACTTTTAATTCTGGAAACATCCGAGGACTCAGGACGAACTGAGAAGCTCATGTCCGAGCGCTTTTCCTGCCCTACCTGTCAAATCAGCTATCCGAGTCCCGAGCCACGAACCTTCTCATTTAATAGCCCAATGGGGGCCTGCCCCTCATGCGAGGGCCTGGGAACTGACCCAGATCAAGTGAGTGAGCTGCTCGATGAGCAGCAAAGTGAAACCGATATTCCCAGAGTTGAGCCGGATGTATCTCCTGAAGCAATTCCTTGTCCAGAGTGCCAAGGCGCGCGCCTAAAAAAAGAAAGTCTCTGCTATCGCCTCAATGACCTAAATATCTATCAAATTGGACAACTCTCAATCGAAGAGGAATTAAGCCTTTTCAAGAACCTAGAACTCTCCCAAAGAGAGATCTTGATTGCAGATCGCATTCTAAAAGAAATTCGAGATCGCCTTCAGTTTTTAAATGAGGTCGGGGTCGGCTACCTCAACTTGAATCGAACTGCCCAGACCCTCTCCGGTGGGGAAGCCCAGAGAATCCGTCTCGCTACTCAAATTGGAACCTCGTTAGTCGGAGTCATCTACGTTTTAGATGAACCCAGTATCGGACTCCACCAAAGAGACAATGAAAAGCTGATCTCAACCCTCACTCGGCTCCGAGACCTTGGAAATACAGTTTTAGTGGTCGAACACGACCGCGAAACCATGGAAAAGGCAGATTGGATTGTCGATTTAGGACCCGGTGCTGGGACTGAGGGCGGCACTGTCGTCGCTGCGGGCACTTACCCGGAAATCCTAAAGATCGAAAACAGCATCACCGGCCAGTACCTCAGCGGAAATTTGAGGATCGAAGTTCCCAAAAAACGGCGCCCCTGGAACCCAGAAAAAAAACTTGTCCTCACTGGCGCAACTCAAAACAACTTAAAAAACGTCTCCACCGAAATCCCGCTCGGGCTCTTTACTTGTGTTACCGGCGTATCAGGCAGCGGAAAAAGTACCCTCATCATCGACACCCTGTACCGACTTCTGCTCCAATCCGTTTATCACGTGCCGGCAAAGAACTTAAAATTTCAGCACATTGATGGGCTGGAACTCGTCGATAAAGTCATCGATATTGACCAAAGTCCCATTGGTAAGACCCCGAGATCCAATCCCGCTACCTACACAGGCCTCTTTACACTGATCAGAGATTTATTTGCTCAACTCCCCGAATCTCAGATCCGCGGATACGGTCCGGGACGCTACTCCTTCAACGTGAAAGGGGGCCGGTGCGAGGGCTGCCAGGGCGACGGCATGATGAGGGTAGAAATGCATTTTCTACCGGATGTTTTCGTCCGATGTGAAGTCTGTGGGGGCAAGCGCTACAATCGGGAGACCCTCGACGTCCGCTATAAAGGCAAAAACATCTCCGAAGTACTAGCGATGACAGGGGCTGAAGCACTGGAATTTTTTGATCCTATTCCAAGCATTAAAGCCAAACTTAAAGTCTTGAATGATGTAGGACTTGGCTATCTCGCGCTCGGTCAGAGCGCAACTACCCTCTCAGGTGGCGAAGCTCAACGTATTAAACTTTCAAAAGAACTTTCTCGCCGAGGCACAGGAAAGACCGTCTACATCCTAGATGAGCCATCGACTGGCTTGCACTTTGATGACATCCGTAAACTCATTGCTCTCCTCCAGGCACTAGTTGACCAAGGTAACACTGTCATTGTGATCGAACACAACTTAGACATCATTAAAGTGGCAGATCATTTGATTGACTTGGGACCTGAAGGTGGAAAAGCAGGAGGGGAGATCATTGCTTGTGGCACACCAGAAAAGGTTGCAATGACCAAGGGAAGCTATACAGGGAAATTTTTAAAAAGTTATCTATAGAAAACACGGGGTAGGCTTTACAGCCTAACCCCGAATTTCCTAAGATCTAAAAAAACTAGATCTTGATCTTGATGAAAGCTACGACGAAAGCGTAGAGAACTAATGATTCGATCAGCGCGAGACCGATCATCATTGGAACAAACACTTTATCGCTAGACGCAGGGTTGCGGCCGATTGCTTCCAAAGCAGCAGTTGCAGTTCTACCTTGGGCAAGTGCACCACCAAAAGCTGCAACGCTGATTGCAAATGCAGAAGCCAGTGAAGCATATGGGTCAGAATGTCCAGTTGCGATCTCTTCAGCTGCCATAGCAAATGAAGAGCCAAAAGTTAGAAACGCAACCCCTAACAATACGAGAGTCTTACGAAAATTCATTTTTCCATCCATCCTTTCTTCTCAATGGTCATGTGATGTTGACATAGAAATATAGACCATCGTCATCAAACAAAAAACGAAGGCCTGAATAAAGGCTACTAACACTCCCAAACCATAAAAGATTACAGGCAGGAGGAAAGGAACCAATTCACTAAAAACTGAAAGAACAATGTGGTCCCCGAGGATATTTCCTCTAAGACGAAGCGCCAGCGAAAGCGGCCTGAACAAGTGAGAGGCAATTTCAATAATCACCAAAAGAGGCGCTAACCACAAAATAGGACCCAAAAAATGCTTGAGATAGCCAATACCGTGGGCTCTGAACCCAGCGAAATTGTAATAAATCAAAACAAAAATACCAAGCGCTAGGGTCGTGTTCAAATTATCAGTACAAGGCTGAAAAGCAGGGATCAAACCGATTAGGTTGGCTGCGAAAATAAATATGAAGATACTTCCCACAACGGGGAAAAACGTCGCTGCATTATGATGCCCCAGGACCGACTCACACAATGCGTAGAGTTTCTCAGCCAAAATCTCGAAAAAATTTCGGTACGTCAGTTTTGAATCTGGAACCAACCCCCCGTCAGACTTTTTCATTGCGGCTACCAGCTGATTTTTGGCCACAAAAGTCGTGACCACTAAAATCAAGCCCAACAAAATAGTCATTGCCACGTGGGAAGGCAGATCCTGAAGGAAAGGAATGTAGGATAATATGTTTACGCCATGCTCTTCATGCATTTTCTTATTTTCCTTTTCGTTCTCTCAAATGCCAGAGAAATCCTCCAGCAAGAGGTACGATCCAAAGCGTTCCAATACCCGTTAAGTACCCAAGCAGAGTAATTTTCTGCCCTTCTAGCAGAACTACAATAAAAAGTCCCATGCAAATTAACTTTAAAGAGCCCCAAATCCACAGCTGGATCGATTTTTGCCCCCTATTTCGAGACTGAGTTCGCCTTTCTTCAAGAGCGGAGTAAAACACCATTCTTAAAACAAAAAGATCAAGAATGGACAGGAACCAGAAAACGAAAACACCCCTCTGACTAGAGGATCGAGAAGGGGAGTCTTCCAGGAACTGAATCAGGGCGAGACTCAAAATCAGCAAAATGAGTCCAACTCCTCCAAAATATCTAATTTGCTTTTGCAGTGTATGATGATTAGTTTTCACGTCGCAACCTGAATTAGCGGTCTTTTTGAGTCAGTTTGTACAACTGGTAAAAAGCTAAGGCTAAGCCCACCATCGGGCATAAAATTAAAATCCAATCTGAGAGGTGAAACTTTGACCAGGCTAAATAGCCTAGCGCCAACCCCCCCAGAGTATATCCAACCACTTCTCCGAGAACTATCCAAATCAGGCCAAGCTTCTTCCATCGCTGGTCCGGTTTATTTTCCATAGGATCTCGGTTGGTTAGCACAACCAGAAATGAGCATCAATTAACGTTTTCTCCTCCGGTGAGCCATTCGCTCGCGGATTCGAATGAGCTTGATCTCAATGACGTTAGGAGAAGGGTAGGTCTTTTTTAACTCCGAGTAGATTCTAAATGCCTCTTCCAATTGATCCAGTTCCTCCAAACATGAAGCGATCCCAAACCTGGCTTCGGAAATGAGTTCGCTTTTAGGGTAGTCCTGAATGAGGTGTTCATAAGCAGAGATCGCTTTTTTGAAGTCTGAGGCATCTCCCTCTTTTGCACCCACCTGTCTCTGTCCTCGGGTGTAGTGGGTCATACCCACTTCGAAGCTCGCCTTTTCCGACCAAATTGTTTTCGGGTATTTCTCAATTATTCTCTGATAAGTCTGTAACGCCTCAGAAAACTGAAAAAGAAAGAAATGGCTCTTAGCAATTCGAAAGTAAAAAGACGGCGCCTCATCCGAATGGGCGTAAGCCTTGAGCAAGCTGTGATAATGGAGGATCGATTGCTCGTAATTCTCAAGAGACGAGTAAAGTAGGTCACCTATTTGGGTCTGAGCACTCCAGATGAGTTGGATATCGGAGGACTTTTGGATAAAAGTCCGCAACTTTTGAACCGCCTCAGAATACTGCCCTAAAAAAAGGGCTTGAGTTGTAGCAGCCCTAAAAAGCGCCTGCTGAGCGAGTTCGCTAGAGGGATCTTTTACGACGACTCTCTCAAACTCGGCTACAGCAGCAGCATAGTTCTTGTCCCCCCAAAACCGCTCAGCCAAAGAGTAATGGTGACGGGGACTATCTACGCTGCACGCAGATCCCAGTAACAGGTTGAAGCCAAGAAAAGCTCCCAAAACCCCCCGATTGCTCATCAATGTTCACTAATCGGAGTAATCGTTTCGTTTGAAGGATTTGCCACGGCGGTTTCCGAATCAGCGACATTCTCAGCTAAAAGCTCGATGGAGACGAGCTTTTCGTTTGGCGCCAAAGAGATCAGTCGCACCCCTTGAGCTGTGCGGCCTTGCTCAGAGATTTCTCCAACCTTGATTCGAATCATTTGGCCTTTATTCGAGACCAGCATCAGATCATCCTTCGGGACCACCTGCCTGCAACCCATGACTAATCCATTCTTCTCATTAGAACGCATGGCGATCACTCCTGATCCACCTCGTCCTTGAAGTCGGTAATCCTGAACAGGAGTTCTCTTGCCGTAGCCATTGTCTGTCACAATGAGGACTTCGTTGTCTCCCTGACCCGGAAGTGAGGAACGACTCAAGACTTCGATCGCTACGACTTGATCACCCTGATCCAAGCTCATTGCGATGACTCCGCGAGCCCCACGCCCTGTAGGTCTCACATCTTCTTCATTGAATCGAATGCTCATTCCGCTATGAGAACAGAGAAACACATCGTTTGAGCCTTGAGTGAGTTTTGCACTCACTAATTCGTCACCTTCATCCACTGAAATTGCTGAAAGTCCGACGGCCCTCACATTTTTGAATTCACTCAGGGCAGTCTTTTTAATAATCCCTGCGCGAGTGACCATCAAGACGTACTCGTTTTCTTTAAACTCGCGGACCGGTAAAATAGCCTTAATTTTTTCTCCCGCCTGGAGCGAGACCAAATTTACGACAGCCTTACCTCTAGCCACTCTTGAAGCTTCGGGAATCTGGTACACTTTGAGCCAATAGAGTCTTCCTTGGTCCGTAAAGCAGAGTAGATAACTCAAGGTATTGGTATGGTAAATTGCGGTAACAAAATCCTCTTCACTCGTGGTAACGGCTCGAATTCCCTTACCTCCACGATGCTGACTTCGAAATGAATTTGGATCCGATCGCTTGATGTAACCCGCATGGGTGATGCTCACCAAAGTGTCTTCATCTGCAATGAGATCTTCCACTTCAAAACTGGTGGAGCCGCCGTAAACAATTTCAGTTCGTCGCGGGTCGGAGTAGTTCTTTTGAATTTCAAGAAGCTCTTCCTTGATTACTCGATAAACACGAGATTCGCTTCCAAGAATGGATTTCAAATCTTCAATCACGAGCAAGACCTGTCGATACTCATCGACAATTTTATCTCTCTCGAGCCCTGTCAATCTCTGGAGCCTCATCTCTAAGATTGCCTGAGCTTGAATCTCGGTAAACTGGAACCGTCCAATCAACTGTATTCTTGCTTCATCTGGAGCAGCAGCCGATCGAATCAATTGAATCACTTCGTCGATATTTTCAACGGCGCGCTTGAGACCCTCTAAAATATGCGCACGCGCTTCGGCTTTCTTCAGGTCATAGAGAGTGCGGCGAATCACCACATCTTTTCTGTGCTCCACGAAAGCCCAAAGCATGTCGCGAAGATTAAAAGTTTTCGGCTGATTCTGATGAATTGCAAGCAGATGAATTCCAAAAGAATCCTGAAGCTGCGTGAGTTTATAAAGTCTGTTGAGAAGCACGTTTGAGCTCTCGCCCTTCTTGATCTCAATAACAATTCTCATCCCACTGCGATCAGACTCATCTCTCAGATCGGATATGCCCTCGATTCTCTTTTCACGAACCAGATCAGCAATTTTCTCGATCAATTTGGCTTTATTTACCTGATAAGGAAGCTCAGTAACGATAATTCGTTCACGATCTCCCTTCCAAGTTTCAATCTCAGTCTTAGCTCGCATGACAATCGAGCCACGACCTGTGAGGTAGGCATCCCTCAACCCTTGTCCACCAAATACAAATGCGCCTGTAGGAAAATCAGGACCCTTCACAAACTCTAAAATGCTTTGAGCATCTAGGGATGGGTTATCGATGAGAGCAACTGTAGCTTGAATCATCTCACCCAAATTATGGGGCGGAATATTAGTAGCCATCCCAACTGCAATTCCAGAGGAACCATTCACCAAGAGATTTGGAATCCTAGCAGGTAAGACTTTGGGCTCAGTCAAACTCTCATCGTAGTTGGGTCCAAAATCGACCGTCTCACGATCAAGATCTGCCAGAAGCTCGTCCGTGATCTTGGACATTCGAATCTCGGTGTACCTCATCGCAGCAGGTGAGTCGCCGTCAATGGAACCGAAATTCCCTTGTCCGTCAATCAACGGATAGCGGAGAGAAAAATCCTGAGCCATTCGGACGATGGTGTCATAAACAGCTACGTCGCCGTGGGGGTGGTATTTACCGATTACATCCCCGACTACGCGGGCAGATTTCTTGTAGGGCTTGTTATAGACATTTCCCAAATCATACATCGCGTACAAAGCACGGCGATGAACGGGCTTTAAGCCATCTCGAACATCGGGAAGCGCGCGACCCACAATTACGCTCATTGCGTAATCTAGATAGGCCCCTCTCATCTCGTCTTCGATGTAGACAATGACCGAATTTTTGTCCTGATTTAAATTTTCTTCCATTTTAGCTTACCATCTAAATAAGGCCGAGGCCCAAGTGAAACCGCTACCAAAAGCGGCTGTAGCAACCAACATTCCAGGCTTAAGCTTGCCCTCTTGAATTGCTTCATCGAGCCCTATTGGAATGGTCGCAGCAGTCGTGTTTCCAAAGCGATCAATCGTGTTGAAAATTTTCTCGGCTGGAATACCCAACTGTTGAGCAACCATTTCGTTAATTCTCAGATTTGCTTGATGAAAAACAAAGAGATCAACATCCTCAAGTCGAACTTGATTTGCCTTGAGTGACTCGATCAATACTTCAGGCATTTTTTTTACAGCATGCATGAAAACCGTCTTACCATTCATTTTTGGAAATTGACCGCCATCCTTAAGTCTCTCTGGAGTCAGCCGATCACCGGAATGAGCATTTCCTGGCTCTGGAACCCAAAGTTCCTTAGCAAAACGACCATCTGCATGAAGATGAGTCGAAAAGATCTGAGATGCATCAGGCGTGCGAGGCTCTTCACCCACTCCAATCACAGCGGCTCCAGCACCATCACCGAAAAGAACAGCAACATCACGCCCGTGAGTCGTGCGCTCAAGCCCTTTAGAGTGAACTTCAGCGCCCACCAATAGGATCTTCTTATACATTCCCGTTTTAATGAACTGATCCGCAATAGAGAGTCCATAAAGAAAGCCAGTGCACTGCTGGCGGATATCTAATGCAGGAATGCCAGGAACTCCCAACTTCTCCTGAAAAAAACATCCCGTACCCGGAAATTCATGATCCGGACTGAGAGTTGCAAAAATAATCAGTTCAATTTCTTCTTTACGAACACCCGCTGCCTTGAGGGCTTTTTCAGCAGCTGGAACTGCCAAATCAGAGGAACAAGTCTCCGAGTTCAAATCAACCCAATGGCGCTGCTTAATCCCTGTACGCTGTTGAATCCACTCATCGGATGTTTCCATCAAACGACTTAAATCCTGATTCGTCCAAACATTTGGAGGAACGTACGACCCAACCCCTAAGATCCTTGAATAGTTCATATATCCAAATTCCTCACTCTGAGTGCGTTTTCTTCGATAAACTGACGACGAGGTTCCACCTGATCGCCCATAAGAACTGAGAAAATCCCATCCGCCTCAACTGCATCATCCACGGTGACCTTGAGCAAAGTCCGTCGCTCAGGGTCCATCGTGGTCTCCCACAATTGCTCAGGATTCATTTCTCCAAGACCTTTGTATCGCTGGATAGTTGCGCCAGCTTTGGCAATTTCAAGAACTCGATCTGATAATTCTTCAACACTAGAAACTTCAATCTCAGTTTTTCCAGCAAGACTCAATCGATACGGGCCGTCTCCTAAACTATGAGCAGCCTGAAAAAATTTACAAAGCTCTTCGTACTCAGGTGAACCCAGAATTGCGATATTAATCGGAGCAATTTTCTTGGATCCGTGGATCACATTTTCAACCGTCGCACACCAGGAGTTATGCTCCTTGTCTTGAGTCATCTCGTAACTAAAAGGGAGATTTCGGGCCTTAAATTTTTCACTGATAGCCTCAAGAACCGACTCAAACCGCTCACGTGATTCCAAGGTTTCTGGTCCAACCCCTGCACTCACTAAACCCTTAAGAACATCTGGGTGTAACTTACGAGCCACTCGATCAACTGCCTTGATATATCGAGACGCTGCTTTCAAAGCAGATACCACTTGACTTGAAGGAACAACATTCTCACCTGATTTAATCTGAATATTTTCCAAACTACTTGAAAGTAGGTACTCAGACAAATCTTGCTCGTTTTTCAAATAACGGTCCTTTTGACCTTTTTTCACTTTGTACAGAGGTGGCTGAGCAATGTATAGGTAGCCCTTTTCAACTACGAGAGGCATTTGCCGATAAAAGAAGGTCAACAGCAATGTTCTAATGTGCGACCCGTCAACGTCGGCGTCAGTCATGATCACAATCTTGTGATAACGGATTTTGGTAATATCAAAATCATCTTTACCAATTCCGGCACCCAGCGCGGTGATCAAAATTTTAATTTCTTCGAACGAGAGCATCTTGTCGAAACGAGCCTTTTCAACATTAAGAATTTTCCCCTTCAAGGGGAGAATCGCTTGATTCTTTCTCGAGCGTCCCTGTTTTGCAGAGCCGCCGGCGCTATCACCCTCAACCAGGAAAATTTCACAAAGTGCAGGATCCTTCTCTTGGCAATCTGCCATTTTCCCTGGCAAGCCGCCCCAATCAAGAGCTGTTTTTCTACGCGTGAGGTCCCGAGCTTTTCTAGCGGCAATTCGCGCTACGGCTGAGTCGATCGCCTTTTGAATGACTTTTTTTGCAATCGAAGGATTCTGCTCAAAAAATCCAGTGAGTCGATCATAAACGACCCCATTAATAAAACCCTCGACCTCACTATTTCCTAATTTAGTCTTGGTTTGACCTTCAAACTGAGGTTCAGGAACCTTAGCACTAATCACACAAGCCAAGCCCTCACGAATATCATCACCCGTGAGAGATTCTTTGAAATTCTTCGATAATCCTGAATCTTGTGCGTACTTATTCACCACACGCGTTAAGGCATTACGGAATCCGGAAACGTGCGTGCCACCTTCGATTGTGTTAATATTATTCACATAAGATGAAACGGTCTCAGCGTAAGAATCATTCCATTGCAACGCAATTTCAACACTCATGAAATCTTTAGTTTGCGTTAGGAAAATCACTTGATCATGAAGCTTCTGTTTCGATTTATTGATATGCTCAACAAACTGAACCAATCCACCTGTGTAGTGAAAATCATATTCTTTCTGAGGCTCAATTCGCTCATCAATTAAAAGAATTTTAATTCCACTATTCAAAAATGCGAGTTCTCTCAGGCGAGTAGCGAGAGTATCTACACTGTATTCGACAGATTCAAAAATTTCAGGATCTGGTTTAAAAGTAGTTTGAGTTCCTCTTTTATCCGTAACCCCGACTTCTTTAAGAGGACCTAATGGTGTTCCGCGCTTATAACTCTGTCGGTAAACTTTACCCCCTTGTCGTACTTCAACGACAAGAGACTCAGACAGAGCGTTCACGACAGCTGCACCTACTCCGTGCAAACCACCTGAAACTTTATAAGCTCCACCTTCTTCATTAAATTTTCCGCCAGCATGCAACTTAGTCATGACGACTTCAACTGCAGAAATCCCGGCGCCTTTATGAATTCCAACAGGAATCCCTCGACCGTCATCTTCTACAGTGACACTGTTATCGACGTGAATCGTGGCCTTAATGTTTTTTGCAAATCCAGCCAAAGCCTCATCGATTGAGTTGTCTACAACTTCATAAACGCAATGATGCAGGCCGCGAACACCGGTATCACCGATGTACATCCCTGGTCTCTTTCGGACAGCTTCTAGTCCTTCGAGAATTTTAATTTTATCTGCTGAATAGTCACTTGCTTCACTGAGATCTGATTCTTTATGTTCGATCGTCATGTCTGCCTTCTTTTATTTTTCCACTACTGACCCAAAAGCGAGCTCCCGAAAGCGATGGATCATCCGTCGTTGTGACAAATGTTTGAAGGTCGGTTTCTGATAGAAATTGAAGCAAAAAAGATCTTCTTTTCTGATCCAACTCGGACGAAAGATCGTCCAAAAGGAAAAGAGGCCGGTGTCCAGTTACTCTTTGAAAAAGAATCACTTCGGCCAATTTTAAGGCCAACAACGCAGAGCGCACTTCTCCTTGAGAACCATGTCCTTTCAGAACTTGATCGCCCAACAAAAATATCCAGTCATCTCGGTGAGGTCCAGCGAGGGAAAACCCTACTTTCCGTTCCTCGGCTTCTAAAGCCACTAACTTTTCCCAGAGGGACCGATTTAAAAGTTCTAATGAACCTGAACGTTCTTGTCCAGCGAAATGAACAGAATCTAACTCGTGGTTTTTTAAAGCTAATTTTTTGAAAACTTCACCTTTTTCGTTGGGTAACCAAGAAGAAAGGTAGGAGATTCGAACCGGTGCTTGCGAGGGGGCGATTTTTGATAAGATTTCCTGGAGGAGGGGATTGATCTTTTCTACCCAGGCCAGGCGGCGTTCAGCTAAAATAGCCCCAGTCGTACAAAAAGGCTCCGTAAAGCCCGAAAGCAGCTCGGGTGAGGGGTAAGATACCCCGCGATTTTTTAGAAGCATATTTCGCTGCTGGAGCACTCGCTGAAACTTTTGCAAAGTTTTCAGATACTCGACATCCTGTGCAGCAATGACCTGATCCAAATAAGATCGGCGGATCGCGGGCTCTCCGCGCACTAAGTCATGATCAGAAGGGTTAAATACAACCGTGTGAAACCCTAACTCAACTGATCCAAATCGTTGAGTCAGGTATTGAGTTGAGCTCTTGTAAGGCTTGCCGTTAATAAAAGCCGACTTGGTTGCTTTCTTTTTTTCGGGATCAACCAGTTCAAACTGGATCCTGAAATCGCTCGTCCATGAGTCATTGAGACCAGGAGCGCTGGGTTCGGAGGACAATTGGCAACTAATTTCCGACTGCTTTTGTCCCCATTGAACTACATGGCCCAATTTTTTGTCTCGAAACGACCGAAGGGTGGCCAAATAACTGATGGCCTCAATTAAACTGGTCTTTCCCTGGCCGTTCGAGCCGATTAAAAAGTTAACTCCTGGCGTAGGCCTTAAAACTGTATCACTCAGGTTTCGAAACTGTTTCAGTCTGATTTCAGTCAGCTTCATAGGAAGCGACTTTAGATCCGCATCGGCATAATCACATAAGTGTGATTTTGTTGGTCCGAATCTCTCAAAATACCAGGACTCAAGCGATCCTTGAGGTGAAATTCGACTTTTTCTCCATGCATGACACTCAAACACTCGAGGAGATACTTGGAATTAAACCCAATTTCCATGGCTTCTGAAGTGTACTCGACGTCGATTTCTTCGCGAGCTTCGCCCATTTCTGAATTACTTGACGAAATCACTATGAGTCCAGGTTGTAGCGAGAGTTTAATTCCCCGACTCTTTTCGTTAGCTAAAAGGCTGACTCTTTTGAGTGCAGAATTAAACTCCACTCGATTGATCTTAACCAGACGATCTACTGACTTTGGGATCACAGGGCGGTAATCTGGGTACTCGCCGTCGAGGAGTTTGACAAAAAGAAACGTGGTGTTGAGCCGAGCAAAAATATAACCGCGCTCAAAAGAAATCCCAATGCTCTCCTCGCCTGAGTCTAATAACTTACGAAGTTCGGCGAGACCCTTTTTCGGAATAATCACTCCGCGCCTCAGGTCTGGAGTATTTAGGAAAACTTCATGGTCGACAAAAGACAGGCGGTGTCCATCTGTCGCAGTCATCCGCATCATGTTGCTCTCTAGCTGTTCAAAGTAGACTCCGTTGATGTGGTATCGAGCCGCATCAGTCGAGGCTGCAAATTGAGTTCGATCAATCATCTCGATCAAGCCGTTGGAACGGCCTTCGAAGTATTTCTTGTCTTCGAAAGTGGGGAGATTGGGGTATTGATCTGCAGGAAGTCCAACGAGGTTAAACTTTGATTTTCCACAGGTCAACTCAACCCAGTGGTTTTCCTTGCGGACTAGATAAAGCTTTTTGTCAGGTAATTCCTTAACGATGTCCAAAAAGTTCTTGGCTGAGAGAGTGATTCTTCCCTCTTGTTGGCTCTCTACCGAAAGAGTGATTTTGATTCCCACCTCGAGATCCGTTGCACACAGAGACAGCTCCTGGTTTTTGACAGAACAAAGAATGTTCCCCAGGATCTGAATTGTATTTTTTTTCTCAACTACTGACTGGATCGTTTGGAGTGCCTCAAGTAACGGCGCTCGATCGATTGAAAAGTTCATCTGACTGTCACCTCTTTCAGAAATCTTCTTATAGCGTGTTCTTTCCCTGTTTTGTGAATTCTTGTCACGCTCAATTTTTCCAAAAGAACATATATATATAAAGCAGTAGTAGTAGTAGGGGGTGTGGATATGTGGATAACTCACTTAACTATATGAAATTTAAAGCGAAAGCGTGTGGATAACTCTGTGGATAACTCTGTGGATAACTTTTTCAAAAATGTGGATAACTTTTTAAAGGGCTAAAAAAAAAGTTATCCACATACTTATCCACACGAAAATGTGGATAACTTTTTATATCCCACCTACTAAATCAGTTAATACAATTTTTTAGGTGCTTTTTTAGGCCCAATTTCAGAGTTATCCACAAAGACCCCTGATCACGATCAACTATTAAAAATATTCTAAAACGGATCGTCGATGTGGATATGTGGATAACTTTTTCAAATCTTTAATATCATTCATAAAAAGGTTAAAAAAAATGTGGATAACCCTGTGGATAAGTATGTGGATAACTTGTGGATAACTTTTTTGTCCACAAGTTATCCACATACTTATCCACATACTTATCCACAAAAAATCACGTTTTGATCAAAATAGTCCAATGTTTAAGTTCTATTTATTGATTTTATTAGTCAACTATTGAAGCTTTTTGTAAGCTGAGAGATGAACGGGGCGGGTGGAAGTTGAATGCGCTTAATAGTGAAGGTGAAGATTTTCAGATGACTGAGTCTGAATTTAGGACTTCTTTTTGAACTCCATAATGAAATTGTAGTGCTTAGATTTCGAAAATTTAGCTACCATTGGTGCGCCTGCAACTAGGGCTCGCTTCCCATTGTGATGAGCGATTTTTGAGGTCACAAATTGTGACCTCAAAAAAAAAGTCGGGTATTTTTGACAAGTTGAGCAAGCTACTTTGGTTTGAAGGTCTCAGAATTGAGGAAGCCCACTCGGAAACGGTCTGTCGTAACTCCGAGGCAAATTGCGATTGATCTCATTCGCAAACATACGGACTTGGGGTTTGCCGAGGTTGGCCAAATTTTCGGTGGGCAGGATCACACCACTGTCCTGTATGCCTACTGCATGATCAAAAAAGAGATCGAGAAGGCTGGATCAATTCAAACTCTTGCTTAGCCCGCCTTGTTTTAGAATAGATCAGCTATGGGTCAATCAATCTCTCAACTCCAAGCACGATATCGACCGATAATCGGACTCCTTTTAAAAATTTTTTAGAATTCATCATTTGATAGATTTGTGCGCTTGATTCCAATTTGTTTGGAGTGTTAGGCCCTGTTGCTAATGGATTTAATTTTTCATGAGAAAACCTCTCCTAGAAATACCGAACTACGCATGAATGAAATTGAAAATTCCATTTATATTCTGCGCGGAAAGCAAGTCATGATGGATCGGGATCTAGCTCACCTTTACCAGGTGGAGACTAAGATGCTCAAAAGAAGTGTGCGGCGAAATCTTGAGCGGTTTCCCTCCGATTTTATGTTCGAACTTACCAAATCCGAAGTTGAGAACTTGAGGTGCCAAACTGGCACCTCAAGTTTAGAGGGAGAACAGATTTGCCATGGCGGAGATCGCTACTCTCCGTTTGCGTTCAGCGAACCAGGTGTGGCCATGCTATCGAGTGTCTTAAAAAGTGATCGGGCCATACAGGTTAATATTGCGATCATGCGAGCTTTTATTGACCTGCGTCATCGAGAGTTTCTAGAAGTAAACATGGGTCGAAGACTTGACTCTGTTGAGCGGACGATTTGTAAACTGCAAGCAGAGATAGGCTTGCCTCTGCTTGATAGAGACAGGGCTAGTTTTAGGCAGAGCTCCTTGCAGGTGTCCTCCAGAGTAAGAAAGATTCAACATTCAGTTGCCCGTTATTTTGGAATAGGTTTAGCGGACCTGAGAGGTGGGTGCAGGGATAGGAAGGTGGCATTAGCTCGACAGGTTGCTATGTATTCGGTTCGCAAAAATATAGGCCTGAGCTTAAATGAGATCGGGAAGATTTTTGGTGGGAGGGATCACACGTCAGTTCTTTATGCTTGCAGAAAGATTGAGAGGACTTCATACGATGCGCCCGAGGTCCTCGAGGCCTTGAAGATTGTGTCGACTATTTTGGCAGATGAAGGTTTTGCTCAATGAGGCTTCGCATCAAGCTAAGGTTCCAAATGATGTCTCCGTCCCCTAGCTTCTGCTAACCTTCACCTGTATTGGAGATTGAAAAGTTGCTTGCATAAAGAGTGTGACACCCTCTTAGGGTTGATCCAAAGGCAACAGCAGACCGGCTCCCACTCTCCTATTTTCTGGCGGGAGTAGGTGCAAATTGAATACGCTTATTTGAAGCGTCCATTTGCTTCTTAGCGTCATGTAAATGCCTAACGGATGCAGGCGCTTGGGCTTCACCTTGGGTCTGAGATTTTAACAAATTACGAGCTCCTGTTTGCCGGCTCAGTTTTGGGCCAGCCTCTGCAGAGGCGCTGAGTAAGGAAGATGAGACAATCCAGAGAGTTAAAGCCAGGGCGGTAGCAAAACCTTTAGATCTACTCCTTTTTTCTCCTAAGGTTAAATTTGTTATACATTAATGATAGATTAAAAAAAGAATTAAAGTCAATGGGCTGTTAAGTTCTATAATGAAATAAGAGTTTTTAAAAATAAATTAAAAAAATTTACAAAAAAAGAATGTCAAAATTTTCGACATCCGCAAACTTCTCCTTCAAGTCATACCCAACACAGTCCTGTTTAACTCCCTGAAATCACACCATTCATGCGCCGCAGTAAGTTGGCGCTGTTCTTGCCTTCTTCAGTCTGTGTGAGGCGCGCCTTTACGTGCGCCGGAGGGAATTTGAGCATGAAAAAGTTCATTAAAATCAGTTTAGTTTTGATGTCACTGACAGTGCAGGTCGCGCCTGCGCTTGCGGGAGCAAAAGACTACAAGCCTGGGCACGCTGGATTCCCTGGCGCGCTCCCACCGGCTTCGACCGTTCTCTCCAGAGTAAAAGGACAAGCCCCGATGAGCGATGCCTTTCGGCCTGGGGCTCGAGTGTTGTCTGTGGCGAATGCTCCGATCTCGATGAGTCATCATGAAATGCGCGATCCTTTGTCCGTGATTGGGAGTTACCTCGATCCGGTTTCTTTGGCGAGATTTTCACAAACCCAGCGAAACGCGCGAGAGGCAGTTAAGATTGTCCAGGCTTCGGCAATCAAGCGTGAGTTATCTAAGGTGAATCTGCTCACGCTCCCTGAAGTGACGCAAGCCGATGTGGCGCATCTCCAGCAAGCGGGGGTGCAGACTTCCATCCGCGCGCCGCTGCGATCCTTCAAGATCAGCGACACTCCGATCACCATTGGCCTTTATCACGCCGTGATGGGGCACTACCCCGATCTGGGTCGAAGCGACTACCCGACTGACCTAAACGCGAGAAATGCACTTCGAGCCCGATGGCAAGCCAACCCGGATCTCCCTTTGACTAATACCACTGTAGCTGAAGATCAGGCTTTTATTGCTGCGCTCAATGCGAGAACGGGTCGACATTTCAGGCTCCCGACTGAAAGCGAAGTGGAGTACTCGATTCGCGGTCGCGCTCAGGGGGCCATCACGACCACGAGATACCATTTCGGAGATGACGCAGGCGAAGTTCGTAACCGCGCCTGGATTCATAGTAATTCTGGCAAACAAGCTCACGGAGTGCGGGAGCCTCTGCCAGGGCGGACACTTGAGGATTCGAAGAACTCCTTTGGCCTGATTCACGCGACTGGTAATGTTTTGATCCGCAGTGCGGAGGGTGTGGCTCGGGGCGGTTCCTTCATCTGCGACGAAGCCAACGAGCGGTCGTCCAATTGGAGCGGCGGTTGGCTCAGCTTCCGCGGCGATCACATCGGTGTTCGGCTAGTTGAGGACCTGTAACTCTCGGCTCTCTTACCCTTTTTCCCTGGGGCCCTGGTTTGGTTTTAGCTTGGGTCTCTAGGCTGGTGCGAGCTGCCCTGGCGAAATGGAGCCGCCAGGCATGCCGGCCAGAGGGGAAAAGAGGGACGGAGCAACAAGGCACTCGCTTTAAGTCACTAACGGCAGATTTTCGCTAATTTTTAAAGATTATTTTGAATATATAGCTAAAATTCTAAAAGTTGTTGGAAATCTTCATTTAAATAGTTAAAATAAGTCCATTATGGCTGTTTTTAAGCGCACTCTTGACCTCTTCTCCCTTCCTCAGAATAAAAGCGTTTTGTTGCTCGGTCCCAGGCAGGTTGGCAAATCCACGCTCATTAAATCCACCTTTCCGGATGCATTGGTCATTAACCTTCTGCTGTCAAACGAACTTCGGGCGCTAGCTACGGCTCCTGAGCAGTTACGCGAACGTGTTTACAGCTCCGGTGCTCAAACTGTGATCATCGATGAAATTCAGAAGCTCCCAGAGTTGCTCAATGAAGTGCACTTTATGATTGAGGAGAATAAAAATCTGCGCTTCATTCTTACAGGAAGTAGCGCAAGAAAACTAAAACAGCAGAACATCAATCTCCTGGGCGGTCGAGCAAGACGTCTTTTTCTCCTACCGATCACATCTCAAGAAATTCTTACTGGTTTGGGAGAAGTTAATTATTTAAACACGATGCTTCATTGGGGCGGCCTGCCGTCGATCCTTCTTTCGTCGACACCTAAAGAAGATTTACAGGACTATGTAGATGTTTACTTGAAAGAAGAAATACAAGCCGAAGCCTTGGTTAGGTCACTTCCTGATTTTTCAAGATTTCTCAATGCTGCAGCACTCATGAACGCCGAACAAGTTAATCTGACGGCAGTAGCTTCCGATGCTCAACTTAAAGCGCATACCGTGAAAGGATACTTCAGTATTTTAGAAGATACTCTTATTGGAAAGCTACTTCCTGCGCACAAGGGTACAAAAAGCAGAAAAGCAATGGCAACTCCTAAGTTTTATTTTTTTGATATTGGTGTTGCGAATGCCCTCTTAAAACGGTGGGACACACAAGAAGGTACTCCGGAATTTGGAAAAGTTTTTGAACATTTGATTTGGAGAGAACTTGAGACCGCAATTGCCTATCTGAATCGAGACATAGAGCTGAGTTATTGGAGATCCTTGTCTAAGTTCGAAGTCGATTTTGTCTTGACTCGGGCGAATGAGAGCAAGCCCTTTTGTGCGATAGAAGTCAAAGGGAAAAAAATAGTGAGAACCAAAGATTACAATGGATTGATTGCATTTTCTGAGGAATATCCTGAGATAAGAAAAATAGTGGTTACTCTGGAAGATTTTAAGAGGATCACGCAAAATGATATTGAAATTTTTCCTGCAAAAGAGTTTCTAAAGGCACTTTGGTCGAGAGAGTTTTTTTAACAGAGAGAATTCTAGTCTGGTCCGAGCTAAAATCACTTGGTCGTAGAGTGCCGTGTGTACGTATAAAACTACGCTTCGATTTAACCGCAATGCGGAGAGGCGTCTATCGACGCAAAAAACTCCAATGCTGCCTAAATTTAATTAATTTATAGTTGTCAAAATATTCGACATTCGTAAATTCCTTGTTCAAGTGACACCCGACTCTGCAGCACTTAAGTTCCTGAAATCAAAGTACTCACGCTCCGCAGCAAGTTGGCGCTGTTCTTGCTCTCTTTAGTCGATGTAATTTGCGCCTTTGTGCGCGCTAAAGGGAGTTTGGGCATGAAAAAGTTAATTAAAACCAGTGTAATTGCGGTGGTTCTTGCAGCACAGATTGAGCCTGCGATTGCTGGGCAAAAGAAGATGACAGATTATTTTAGGACCACTGGCGCTGGATCTTCAGCTCCATCTCTATCGACGAAAGTCAAAGGACAGACTCGGATCACGGACTATTTCCGCCCGGGCACTCGTGTGGCTACTGTGACAGCGGTTGCTGAGGTATCGCATCCTTCGACCCCTGTAGTTGCTGCTGCGCCAGCGCATGTTCCTGCTTCTATGACTCACAATCAGATGGGTGATCCTCTGACTGTGATCGCAGGGTATCTCGATCCAGTTTCTTTGGCGAGATTTTCACAAACTCATCAAAACGCGCGAGATGCGGTAAAGGTTGTCCAGGCTCAGGCATTTAAGCGCGAGTTTGCGAAAGTGAACCTGCTCACGCTCCCTGAAGTGACGCAAGCCGATGTGGCACACCTGGAGCAAGCAGGAGCGCAGACTTCCATCCGCGCGCCGCTGCGATCCTTCAAGATCAGCGACACTCCGATCACCATTGGCCTTTATCACGCCGTGATGGGGCACTACCCCGATCTGAGTCGAAGCGATTGGCCGGCTGACCAGGGCGAGAGAGATGCACTTCGAGCCCGATGGCAAGCCAATCCAGATCTCCCTTTGACCAATACGACGGTAGCTGAAGATCAAGCTTTTATTGCTGCGCTCAATGCGAGAACGGGTCGACATTTCAGGCTCCCGACTGAAAGCGAAGTGGAGTACTCGATCCGCGGTCGCGCTCAGGGGGCGATTACGACTACGACCTACCATTTCGGAGATGACGAAAACGAAGTCCGCAACCGTGCTTGGGTCTATTCAAACTCAGGCAATCAAGCTCACGGCGTGCGGGAGCCTCTACCAGGTCGTACCCTCGATGATTCTCGGAACTCCTTTGGTCTGATTCACGCGATAGGTAATGTTTGGGTCCGAAGTGCGGAGGGTGTGGTTCGGGGCGGTTCCTTCGGCAACGACGATGTTAACGCCCGGTCGTTCCTTCGGTCCGGCGGTAGCGGCGGGATCCGCGGCGCTAATATCGGCGCCCGCCTTGTCGAGGACCTGTAACTCTCGGCCCTCTTACCCTTTTACCCTGGTCCCCTGGTTTGGTTTTAGCTTCGGTCTCTAGGCTGGTCCGAGCTGTCCTGGCGAAGCGGAGCCGCCAGGCATGCCGGCCAGACTCGAGCCCGAAGCGTCGCGTGAACTCGGTTATCACATGCGCCGTAAAACTCGCCCGTTCAGGGGCGGGATATAAGGCGCCCGCGCGTCAGTGCGGCATGTCTTGACATACATCCCTACTCAGATAGATTGGCAAAGCAATGATTGCTGAGAAACCCAAACGAAAAATGGCTGCAAAAAAGCCAAAAGACCCGAGCGTAGTGGTCACTACGCTAAGATACCGCCTCAAAGACAGCTCGAAGATGAACCGATTAGATCGGCTTGCGCGGTCGGTGAATTTCGTTTGGAACTATTGCAATGAAACCTCATTTAACGCCATCCGCAATCACAGCAAATGGCTCTCGGCCATTGACCTAAAAAATCTCACCTCTGGCTCAGCCAAGGAACTTGGGATCAGCAGCGTAACGGTTCAGGCAATCTGTGAAGAATACGCAATCAGGCGAATTCAGTTCAAAAAAAGAAAACTCCGCTGGAGAGCATCCTCTGGCACTAAGAGATCCCTTGGCTGGATCCCCTTCAAGGCAAATTCAATCCAAGCCAAAGGCGACCGAATCACCTACCTAGGCCACGAGTACAAGCTCTGGCTATCAAGACCGATCGAGGGGAGGGTTCTATCCGGCTCATTCTCTCAAGACGCCCAGGGCCGTTGGTATGTCAATCTCGCTTGTGAGGTCGCAAAGTTAGAGCACAGGCACCAGGTCGAGGAAGTCGGGATCGATTTAGGACTCAAGACTTCGGCAGTCCTCAGTGACGGCACGGTCATTGAGAATCGCTCCGAATTCAGAAAACTAGAGGAGAAGCTAGGTAAGGCCCAGAGAGCCAAGAAAAAGAGGCAAGCGAAGAAAATCCACGCCAAGATCAAGAACAAGCGCAGGGATTTTCTTCATCAGGAAACCACGAAGATCGCCAAGAAATACCACTCGGTATTCGTAGGCGACGTCAGTGGGAAGTTTGTACAATCCGGGAACGGAAAAAGTTCAACAGACGCTTCAATCGGAGTCATCCGAGATCTTCTGAAATATAAAGCCATTAGGCACTCAGGAAATTGCTATGAAGTGAATGAGAATTCCTCCACCGTCACTTGCTCAGCCTGTCACAATAAGACAGGCCCGAGTGGACTAAGTGGCCTTGGAGTAAGAGAATGGACTTGCAGCGAGTGTCACGCTCATCACGATGATCGCGACGTCAACGCAGCGAAGAATATTCTCCGATTCGGACGTGAATCGCTAAGAGCGGCGAAAGCTGCTTAAGGGAATCATCGCCTGCGCAAGCAGGGGACCGAAAGGTCAGCCTTCAGGCCGGTGAGGACGTCAAGGCAGGTTCGATTCCTTTGGCTTCGCCGTCATGCCCGTCTGTAGATCGTTTTGCCTACGACCGAAATGTGCTTCAAAAGATCGGTATGGGTGATGGTTTCGAAAGAGATGAGATCGAACTCGTATGGCAAGAGTAAATCATCGAGGTCATTGTCTATTTTTCCAAGAATGGTTTCGTCCAGCTCGCCAACCAGGCACAAGTCAATATCTGACCCGAGTTTTTGGGTCCCTTTTGCTCTCGATCCAAAAAGGATCACCTGCTCTACGGCTGGGTAGTTTCGAAAGATGTGGATCATCATTTCCAGAACTTCTGGTTTGAGCCCGTAGGGATTCATGATTGAGACTTCAGTTGGTTCATTTTGATCAAAAAATCCGAAAATAATTGATCATACTTTTTTGTTACTTTTTTAACGATTTCTTGTGCAGTCTCTTCGTTATAAGTGTGACTACTTAGATTTCGGGAACGGATCATATCCATCCATCCTTCCCCATCAGTAATTAAGCCCTGCTTGAAGGCCTCTCGGGTTGCATCTTTTGAACCTGTGATACTGGTGTTACCTTGGTCTACGAAGTAGTCCTTCATGACGTTCCAAGCGAGTTCATGGGTAAACTCAAAAGCCTGAATCAATCCTTGTTCTTCCAGCTCATTTAAGCTTCGCACTTGGATGATTTTTACAGCAGATCGGAGTCGTTCCTGCGCGCGGGAGAAATTTTGAAGTCGTTGATGCCATCTCGTCTGATTTTCTGCCATGATCTTCAGCCTCTGTTTTTACCGTGAATCATTAATGTTTTCAGGACGTCCTAAATTCGGGCCGGAGCGTGGGCACGGATGTAATCCACTACTTCTTGCAAGCTTGCGCCCGGGGTGAAGACCATGTGGACCCCTTGTTTTTTAAGCTCTGGAATATCTTCGTTTGGAATAATTCCACCTACAACAAGCAGGGCGTCGTTGAGTCCCTCTTTTTTAAGCCCGTCAATAATCTCTGGGACCAAGGCATTGTGTGCGCCGGAGAGGATGCTGAGGCCGATGACTTGAACGTCTTCTTGAACAGCGGCGTTGACGATCATCTCGGGGGTTTGGTGGAGGCCAGTGTAGATCACTTCAAATCCTGCATCTCGCAGTGCTCGGGCGATGACTTTGGCTCCACGGTCATGGCCGTCTAGTCCTGGTTTGGCGACTAAAACGCGGATCTTAGAGGGGTTTTGAGTTGAATTAGGCATATGGGTATTCTCCGGCGCTCAGAAGTTTCCTGATTCTCGATATTCTCCAAAAACGGGTCTCAGTGTATCACAGATTTCTTGGAGAGTGGCGTAAGCTTTCACGGCACCTAGGACGGGTTCCATGAGGTTTTGCCCCGCCTGAGCTGATTCCTTGACTCGTCGTAGTGCTTCTTGATGGACCTGGGGGGATCTGGACTTGCGGAGTTGAGCAAGCTTTTGAACCTGCTTTTCTTCAACGCTTCGGTCGATGTAAAGGGTGTCGACTTTGCGCTCATCTTCCTTCATTTTGTATTTATTAACGCCCACCATCACCTTTTCTTTCGCTTCGAGTTGTCGTTGAAAGTGGTAAGCGCTGTTCGCAATTTCGGCTTGGGGAAATCCCTTTTCAATGGCTTGGATGATTCCGCCCATTTTGTCAATTTTTTCGATGTAATCGAGGGCCGCCTTCTCAACGCGCAGGGTGAGAATCTCCATAAAGTAAGAGCCACCGAAGGGGTCTGCTACATTCGCGACGCCACTCTCCTCGGCAATGATTTGTTGGGTCCTCAGTGCAATCATGACGGCGTCGTCGGTGGGCAGTGAGAGGGTCTCATCCATACTATTGGTGTGGAGTGAGTTGGTTCCACCTAGAATGCCTGCGAGAGCCTGGACGGTGACGCGCACGATATTATTATAAGGCTGTTGAGCGGTGAGTGAGACGCCAGCAGTTTGTGCGTGAGTTCTGAGCATCCATGATTTGGGATCTTTCGCGTGGTATCTCTCTTTCATGAGGCGAGCCCAAATGCGTCGGGCCGCACGAAATTTGGCGATCTCTTCGAAGAAGTCATTATGAACGTCGAAGAAAAATGAAAGGCGAGGCGCAAAGTCATCAATCTTCATTCCTCGTGCCAGGCATGAATCGATGTATCCGAGTCCGTCGGCTAGGGTAAATGCCAGTTCCTGCACGGCGGTCGCGCCAGCTTCTCGGATATGGTAGCCACTGATGCTCACGGTATTCCAATTAGGGTAATACTGCGTGCAGTACTCAATCGTGTCCGTAACGAGGCCTACGGCCGGAACGACTGGGTAGATCCATTCTTTTTGAGCGATGTATTCTTTGAGGATGTCATTTTGGAGGGTTCCTCGAACCTTTTCTTTCGGAACCCCTTGGCCCTCGGCAACGGCAAAGTACATGGCCAAGACGACGATCGCTGGAGCATTGATGGTCATCGATGTGGTGACTTCCCCAAGAGGGATGCCACTAAAAAGTGCTTCCATGTCTTGGATGGATGAAACCGAAACACCGCATTTACCGACTTCGCCTTTGCCACGAGGACTGTCAGCGTCATAGCCCATGAGTGTCGGCATATCAAACGCGGTTGATAGTCCGGTTTGCCCGTTTTCTAAGAGGAGTTTAAAGCGTTTGTTGGTATCCTCGGCGCTGGCGAACCCTGCAAATTGGCGCATGGTCCAGAGCTTGCCGCGGTACATATTTCGCTGCACTCCGCGAGTGTAGGGGTATTCTCCAGGGAATCCAGAGTCTCTGAGATAATCAAATCCTTCGGCTTCGAGATCTGCTGGAGTCGAGAGAAGGGGGACTTCCATATCGCTCAGAGTTGTGAACTTCACATTTCGAGGAGGAGCTTTTGTCTCGGTTTGCTTGAGGCTGGACTCCCAATTTCTTTGAGCTTCTTGGATGCTGTCCAAGTTCGAAGCCTCCGCTTGAGTTTGCTTTCCTTTAATGGTCTCTTTTGATTTTTGATTCCCCATAAGTCCCCGCTCTCTGAATTAGGTTTTGCTTAAAGCTGCGAGTTCCTGAGCTGCAATCACGATCCGCTGGATTTCCGAGGTGCCTTCGTAGATTTCAGTAATTTTGGCATCTCTGAAGTTTCGCTCGACGACATACTCTTTCGTGTATCCATAGCCACCGTGAACTTGGATCGCTTTCGTAGTGATCCACATAGCTGCCTCAGATGCCGCAAGCTTAGCCATGGCTGCCTCTTTAGTGTACCTCAGGCCTTGATCTTTGGCTCTTGCAGCGGCCCAGGTGAGAAGGCGAGCTCCTTGAAGTCGGGTTGCCATATCAGCAATGAACCATTGAATTGCTTGGAGTTTGGCGATGGGTGCACCGAATTGTTCACGCTCGGTCGCAAATCGTTTTGAGGCATCAAATGCACAGCGAGCAATTCCTAGTGCTTGGGCTGCGATCCCGATTCTTCCTCCGTCTAAGGTGTTGAGAGCAATTTTCAGACCTTCACCGGGTTTGCCTAGGAGACATTCTTCGGGGACGACTACGTCGTCGAAAAAGAGCTGGGCTGTTGATGATGCGGTGATTCCCAGTTTGTCTTCGAGCTTTGCGACTTGAAAGCCTGGAGTTTTGGTATCGACAATAAATGCGCAAATGCCTTTATGTCCCTGTGATTTGTCGAGGGTTGCAAAAACGATGGCAGTGTCGGCTTCTTTTCCGTTGGTAATCCAATTCTTGGTGCCCCGGATTTGGTAACCACCGGGGACCTTTTTTGCGGAGCATTCTAATCCTGCAGGGTCAGAGCCGTGACCTGGCTCAGAGAGGGCAAAGCAGCCGAGTTTTTTCCCTTGAGCCAGAGGCTTGAGGTATTTTTCCTTTTGGAGGTCATTACCAAAAAGAGCAATGGGCGCGCAGACTAAGGAGTTGTTAACGGAGATCACCACTGCTGTTGAAGCACAGGCTGCCGCGATTTCCTCCATGACCATGGCATAGGCAACTGCATCCATGCCAGAGCCTCCCCACTGTTCGGGGACCATGATGCCCATAATGCCCATCTCAGCGAGTTGCTGGACGAGTTCGGTGGGAAATTCGCCTGTTGCATCGAGTTTTGCAGCGAGGGGTTTAATTTTGCTTTCAGCAAAGGTGTGGACCTGCTCGATGAGAAGTTTTTTCGACTCGTCTACTTCGGGCCAGCCTTGAAACATCGTGGTAGTAGATTCAGTTGAACTCATGCTGCGCTCCTTTGGCCCGTAGTTGGGCTGGTTTCTATAGTCCTTGAAACTGCGGCTTTCGCTTCTCTACGAAAGCGGTCATTCCTTCAACTTGGTCTGCTGAACCAAAAAGTCGACCGAAGGCTTGTGCCTCGGCATCCAGCTTAAAATTCAATCCCGAGCTTTCAGAGAATTCGTTGAGGAGCTGTTTAGCTCGAGCGACTGCTCCTGCGGATTGGTGACTGATGGAGCGGGCGAGTTCAATTGCTTGAGGGATGAGTTGGTCTTGGGAGTAGACGTGGTTGACGAGGCCTAAGGCTAGCGCCTCTTGGGCTTTGACTTTTCTCCCTGAGAAAATCAGCTCCTTAGCTCGGGGGAGGCCTACAAACTTAGCGAGTCTGAGGGTGGCACCAAATCCTGGGATTACTCCTAGACCCACCTCGGGCTGTCCAAAAACGGCGTTTTCGCTCGCAACGATGAAGTCGCAAGCAATTGCCATTTCAGCTCCGCCGCCGAGTGCATAGCCATTGACTGCTGCAATTGTAGGCTTGGGCATGAGCTCAAGAAGCTTTGCGACTTCATGGCCCATCTGCGCAAAGAACACACCCTCCTCCGGATTTTTCTCCTTCATTTCAGAGATATCAGCCCCTGCAATGAAGGCCTTGGTCCCGTCCCCAGTCAGGATGATCACGCGAGTTTTTGGGTTCTGGGCTTCTTCGGTGAGAAATTCTTTAAGCTCCCGTAAAACATCACTGTTTAATGCGTTGAGAGCTTCGGGACGCGAGATCTTGAGGAGCAAAATGCCTGGATCAAATGCCTCGGTAACTAAATATTTATGCGTCATAACGATAAAATCCTCTCCCAGTTTTTTTCCCCAACCAACCTGCCGCAACATACTGTCTGAGGAGGGGGCAGGGACGGTATTTAGAATCACCTAATCCTTGGTGAAGCACTTCCATAATCGCTAAGCAGGTATCAAGGCCGATGAAATCAGCTAAGGTGAGCGGTCCCATCGGCTGATTTGTGCCTAGTTTCATAGCCGTGTCGATATCCTCGATGCTGGCAACGCCTTCATGAAGGGCAGTGACCGCTTCGTTGATCATCGGCATGAGGATCCGATTGACGGCGAATCCGGGTTGGTCCTTGGCCTCAATAAAGGTCTTTCCCATTTTTTCGGAGACTGCGCGGATTTGAGAAAATGTCGTGTCGGAGGTTTGAAGTCCTCGAATCCCTTCGACGAGTTTCATCACCGGAACTGGATTCATAAAGTGCATTCCTGCGACCTTCTCAGGACGGCGAGTTTGGGCTGCAATAGCTGTGATACTGATTGAGGAGGTATTAGATGCAAGCAGAGTTTCGGGTGAGCAGACTTCGTCGAGAGTCTTGAAGAGAGCAAATTTGATTTCGGGCTTTTCAGAGACGGCCTCAATGACCAAGTCGGTTTTGACTAAGTCTTGGACCGATGTGACCACTTGAATTCTTTCGATCGTTTCTTTTTCCTCAGTGGGGGTGATTTTGCCTTTTTCGACAAGCTTTTTGAGTTGTGCAGCAATTTTTTCGCGACTTTTCGCAGCAAAATCCCGATTTTGGTCCAGTAAAAGAATTTGGAAACCAGATTGGGCTCCGGTCTGGGCAATGCCTGCACCCATTTGACCTGCGCCGAGAATACCAATTTTTTGGATGCTAAGTGTCATAATCCTTACCTCCTCCAAGAGATTAAGGATCATTTGCCCAAAAATTGAGTCACTTTCCAATACAAAAATTTGAAAATATTTTTCCTAGGATATCGTCAGGAAGCGTCTCGCCAATCAGTGGGGCTAGAGAGTTCAGGGCCTGTCTGAGATCAGACGCAAAAAGGTCGATTTCTGGGACTTGAACTGATCGCCTCAGATGAGCGAGGGTCTCGTGAACAGCCTTGGAGTGGTCTAATCGGGTGAGAATCAGCTCACCAGGTTTGCGTTCCAGTGATTTTTCGCAGATTTCAGCAATTTTTTTCGCGGCTTCGCTGATGCCCTGTCCAGTGATGGAGGAAATTTCAACCGCCGTAGAGATTCCAAGTTGATTGAGGGCTTTGTGGGCTGAGTCGAGGATTTCAGCTTCAGCGGTGTCAAGCTTGGTCAAGATTGCGATGATTTGTTGATTTGCTGATTGCGTCGGGAGTTGCTCCATGGAATCAAACGACGAGTGAGGATCAATGATCCATAAAATGAGATCGGCATTCCTCGCAGAATCGAGAGTTCTTTCGATTCCAAATTTTTCAACGGCATCCTGAGTCGAACGCAGCCCGGCGGTGTCCTCAAGGCGAAGGGTCACGGTCGTTTTCTGACCTCTGAGTGTGAGTCGTTCTCGGATTACATCTCGGGTGGTTCCTGCGACTTCGGAGACGATAGAACGATCTTCTCCCAGGAGTGCGTTAAAAAAGCTGGATTTGCCTGCGTTGGGTAGTCCCACCAGAGCGACACGGACGCCGTCTTGGAGTTGCACTCCTCGCGAGTAGGTGTGGCTGAGTTCTTCGAGCCTCTGAATAGTCGGCCTAAGTCTTTCTTTGAGGCGAGGGAGAGAGACCTCCTCGACATCTTGGTCGGCAAAATCAATTCCGATTTCACTGAGTGCGGCGATCTCACGAAGATTTTGTCCCAGGCTGGTGAGGTGTTGCGCCTGCGTGCCTGTGACCTTCTCTAGAGCGACTGAAACGGCAGAATCATTCGTTGCTGCGATGAGATCAGCTACTGCCTGAGCCTGGAAAAGGCTCATTTTGCCATTTCTGACCGCTCGAAAGCTAAATTCTCCCGGGAGGGCTTGTCGGGCTCCGAACGTAGAGAGAGTTTCTAGGAGCCGCTGGGCGATCCAGGGATTTCCATGAATGTGGTACTCAATCAGGTCTTCGCCCGTATATGTATCAGGGCGTGCAAAAGCAACCCAGAGGGCTTGGTCAAGCAGTTCATCTGCTTGAGAATAGAGGGTGCCAAGGGTTAGCCTTCTGAGAGTGAGTTGTGGGCTTTGAGCACCTGCTTTGATGAGGCGCAGGTGAATTTCGAAAGAACGTGGCCCACTCATCCGAACGATCGCAACCGCTCCACCCGTTGGGGTGGAGAGAGCTGCGATCGTATCTTCGGATAAGTAGTTTTCCTTTTGAGACATCGATGCTTTAGTTTACGCAGGCTTAATATCGAGCTTCTTATTTAAGAAGACTTGTTGGGCAATACTTGCAAGGGCATTGACCAGCATATAAAGCGTGAGTCCTGAGGGTAATGAGATCATGAATGCCCCGAAAATCAGGGGCATTAATTGCATCATTTTTGCCTGGGCTGGATCGGTCGCCGTATTTGGAGTCAGCTTCTGCTGAATAAACATGGTGAGCGAAAGCAGAACTGGGGTGATGTAAAATGGGTCGCGACTCGAAAGATCATGAATCCAGAACCCAAAAGGCGCGTGATAGAGTTCGATCGATCCATACAAAACCCGGTAGAGGGCGAAAAAGATGGGCATTTGGATCACGATGGGCAAACATCCAGCGGCCGGATTGTATCCGTGAGTTTTCATCAAAGAAAGCATCTCACGATTGAGAGTTTCTTTATCATCTTTGTATTTTTCTTTGATTCGTTGCAACTGAGGTTGGAGCTTTGCCATGTTTTTCATGTTCTTCATGCTCTTGTAGTTGAGCGGGAAGGTCACTGCCTTAAGTAAGAGAGTGAGCAAAATGATGGCAACCCCGTAGTTTTGGACAAACTGGTAGAACCATTTCAACAGCTGCAAGAGCGGGTAGGCAAAGATGGTGAACCAACCAAAATCAACAGCGTGATCAAGTGTCGAGTCCACTTGTCTCAAAGCGTTTAAGTCCTTTGGACCGAAATAGATCTTGAGGGGGATTTGGATTGAGTTGCTGGTCACTGGATAAACCAGGCTCATCCGACCTGTGTGAGGGCCGACAGGTTGTTGAAGACCGTTAGGAGCCACGGGGCTCTGGTCAACCGCAGTTAGAATGAAATATCGGCTTGTAGCGGCGATGAACTTCACGGGCGAAGCAATTTGCTTTTGCTCGATGGTGTCCTTGAGTTGGACGCGTTCAACTCCCTCATGCCAATAGAGAAGCTGCTGATCTTGAGCCTCTTGATCTTGACCCATCCCTTGAGAGACGAGCGAAAGAAATGCGAATCGAGGCGAGCGAGTTTTGAATTCGGCTGTAATTCGCGCATTCATATGATTGGACTGAGGCGACAGTGTGAATTCTCGGGTGAGCTTGACGTTGGCGTCCTCGAAAGACCAGAGTGCGCCTTGGGCGGTTGGCTGGAGCGCGCCTTGAACGTGATTGAGGTATTCTAGGCTATTGTCATCAAAAGCAAGTTGAAGCTGCCCACCTTGGTGGGTGACTGACTTTAAGTCGACCTGAGGAGCCTCTTTGGACATTCCCTGTTTGTAGTCTTTCAGGATCCAATCAGAGATAAAAGAGCCACCGTCATCTAGGGTGATCTGACCGTTTGGGCCTTGGAGTGAAAGGGTTTGTGAAGGGCGCTTCTCCGTTGGAGTAGCAGGGGCCGGAGTTGTAGCACCCTGGGCATTTTTGGTGGCGGGTTGCTCGGGACTCTGCTGAGCAATTTGAGCCACCTGGGAGGTTGCTTGGGTGGGCATTCGGGGTTCAACGTAAAACTTCTGCCACCCCAGTAAGATCAAAAAACACAGAACTACTGCTAATACTGTCCGACGGTCCATTCGTTACCTTCCGTACTGAGATTTATGATTGAATTGTGAGTTTTCTATAGCATGGGGCACGGGGTCATAGCCAGCAGTAGAGAGGGGGTTGCAACGACAAATCCTGAACAGGGAAAGTCTAGAGCCCTTTAAAAACCCATGAACTGCTATGGCTTCACGGGCGTATTGGCTACAAGACGGCACAAAGCGGCACCCGAAGTAAGGCCCACAAAACCAATGGATGACTGGCGAAATGACCAGTCGGTAGCCCTTAATCAGGAGATCAGCGCCCCGAGACAGCACGAATGATGCGTTCCCGAATGCATTGGCCTAGCTTTTCCGGATAGGGGTAGGCCATCTTTTTGTAGGCCGGAACTACGACATTGTAGTCAAAGCTACCCAAGGATGCTTGCTGAGTTCTGAATGATTCGCGGATCTGGCGCTTGACCCGATTTCTTTCAACGGACGAGCCCTTTGCCTTTAGGGTAATACCCAGCCTAAAGTGCCCAAGCTGATTCGGAACTCGAAAAATCGTACATTCCGGTAGCTTGAAAACCTGGCTTTGACCAAAAAAGTTGCGATATTCCCAAGGATGATGGAGCCGCTTTTCGGTGCTGAGATCTTGTGAGATCACAACCAAAGCTTTATTTGCCCGACACCTTTACGGTAAGGCGTTTGCGACCTTTTGCGCGGCGTCTGTTCAATACCTTCTGACCATCTGAAGTCTTCATTCTGGCTCGGAATCCGTGACGGCGACGGCGCTTGGTTCTGCTTGGCTGAAAAGTTCTCTTCATAAAAAATCCTGTTTAGATAATACTCGACAAAAATTAGATTCGACCATGAGTACCCAACCTAGGTTGACTTGTCAAGTCTTACAAAGGGCTCGAGCAGACTCGTCAGGAGAGTGTCTTGATGAGCGTGGCGAAAGGGGGTTGGGCTGCGACGCAGTTAGGCAGTTAGCCAGTTAGAATGACTAGCTATAAGAAATACCTCATGCTACTGGTATTTGCATCTTTGTATGAACCACTCAAATCATTCTGATCTCAAAAGATGGCCAGAACTCTGGGAGTCCACCTGTCGGATTTTGGAGCAAACTGTTGTTCAAAATCAGCTCCATGCCTGGATTCTTCCGCTCGAACTCATTGATGTTCAAGACTCCGAGCACGGTCTCAGGGTTAAAATGGCGGCTCCCAATGATTTTTCTGCGCAGTGGGTTCGGGATCATTATCAGAAGGCCATCGAAGCGGCGATTACGCAGATCACAGCCAGTCCCTGCGAGCTTCATTTTTTAGTCAAGGAAGCTAGAAATACCATTAGAGAAGATGCTTTCGCATTGACTGAGCCTAGTATTGCCCCGGCCCCGATTCAGGCTCCAGCTGTTACTATGGGTGCCGTTGCAGGTCCTGGATCTAGGAGTTCTCACGATCAGCCCGATCCGCGCTACGTGTTTGAAAGTTTTGTGGTGGGTGCAAGTAACCAGTTTGCTCATGCAAGTGCAATCGCGGTCGCCGAACAGCCAGCGAGGCAATATAACCCTCTGTTTTTGTACAGCCCACCTGGGCTTGGAAAGACGCACCTTTTGCATGCGATCGGCAATCATCTCATTGCTATGAATCCGAATGCTCGGGTGGCTTATTTGTCAGCTGAAAAATTTGTGAATGAGCTGATTGACTCTCTTCAGCATCGTAGGATGCCTCAGTTTCGGGCAAAATATCGCGATAGTTATGACATGATTTTGATCGACGATATTCAGTTTATAGCGGGCAAAAATACGAGCGAAGAAGAATTTTTTCATACTTTTAACGCCCTTCACAGCTCGAAGCGTCAGATCGTGGTGAGCAGTGATCGTCCGCCTAAGGAGATTGAAGGCCTAGAGGAACGCGTGCGAACCCGCTTTGAATGGGGCTTAGTAGCTGATATCAGCCCGCCTGAGATTGAGACGCGAATCGCGATTCTTAAGTCCAAGGCTGAGCGCGATGATATTTATCTACCCGATGATGTAGCGACGTTTCTTGCGTCTTATATTAAGTCCAACGTACGTGAACTCGAAGGAGTTTTGATTCGACTTCAGGCTCAAGCCTCGTTGAGTGGGGCGGAAATTTCGCTCGAAATGGCCAAACACGAGCTCAGGACTGCCGTTCCGGTGGAAGGCTCGAATTACACCATTGAGTCGATCCAAAATGCTGTAGCTCGGCATTTTAACATTAAGGTTCTAGATCTTAAATCCTCCGTGCGATCTCGTTCGGTTGCATTTCCTAGGCAAATTGCCATGTATTTGATTCGGAAATATACGGGTCTCGGATTTAAGGAAATTGGGCTCTATTTTGGTGGAAAAGATCACACCACTATTTTACACGCCTGCGGAAAAATTGAAGCCGGTCTTGAGCTAGATCAGCCGATCCGTGATGCAGTCGAGGCGATTCAGAATCTTCTCTAGAGCCTTTTTTCTAGTTTGATGAATTGAATAAAATTCCACAAAAAGTGTGGAAAAATCTTGATCTTCTCAACCCAGCTCCGACGATACAGATTTAACAAGAGTCTAAAGGTGATGTATTGAAAAGTTGTGTAGGGGAACCACCAAGGCGATTTAAAGTAAAGCCAGGATGATCGGGGTTTGTGAATGTGTCGCACGTTGACGAATTCGTACAAGCCCGCTTCAGAGTGAGTCCGCCCGAAGCCACTGTCTTTGACTCCTCCCCAAGGGGTTTCGCCAAGTCCAGCCGTGTAAACGACTTCATTGATAGTGACAGTTCCAACCTCAAGTTGTCTTGCCATGTCTTCGGCCAGGGGGATGTTTTTTGTGATGATGCTTGCTAGTAAGCCGTAACGATTGTGGTTCGCCTTCTCGATGGCCTCGGCCACAGACTTGAAGGTAGTGATAGCGGCGACTGGGCCAAAGGTTTCCTCTTGGTAGATCGAGGTCTCTTCGATTTCTTGGCCACTGACTAAAGTAGGGGCTAAATATCGACGATCTGAACTGAACTCGCCGCCGATTTCAAATGTAGCCCCCTTTGCCTTGGCCTCCTCCATCTGCTGGGAGTAAATTGATTTTTGTTTTTCGAGTGTGATGGGGCCAATGTCATTTCGGCCATCGACAGAAGGGCCTTGTCGGAGCAACCGGATTTTTGCCTTGAGAAGCTCCATAAAGGGTTCTTTGATTCGCTCGTGTACTAGGATTCGTTCGACAGAGGCGCAGATTTGGCCAGAATTGCTCATCGAACCCCAGAGGGCAGCCGAAGTCGCATAATCGAGATCCGCATCGGGTAGCACGATCATCGCATCTTTTCCGCCCAGCTCTAAGTTAACTGGGATCAGGTGGCGAGCGGCAGCTTCCATGACTTTTTTTCCGGTTGCGACACTCCCAGTGAAAAATATTTTCCCAGGTTTTTTGTCAATCAGGGCTGCGCCTAGGTCTCCGGTTCCGATCACGGTTTGGAGGACAAAAGGCGGTAGTCCTGCTTCACTGCAAATATCTTGGATTCGTAATCCTACACTTGGGGTCACTTCGCTCGGCTTAAAGATCACTGCATTGCCTGCAACGAGAGCCATCACGATGTCTGCAAACGGGAGCAAAAAGGGGTAATTCCAAGGTGAGATGACCGCAACCACCCCGATTGGCCAGTAGTTTAGGTCACTTCGTCGATGCTTCATAAGAACCAGGGGAATGCGCTGATCTTTGAGGACTCTTGGTGCATTCTTAGCGAAAAAAGTGAGTAAATCTGCTGAAGGTATAATTTCGTTACTTAAAGCCTCGAATTGAGGTTTACCATTCTCACGAGAGATGATGTCAATCAGTTCGTCTGCTCTTTGAACGAGGACCTCTCGGAGTTGAAGCAGGTAAGAAGCTCTTTTTTTTGCTGGCACATTTGCCCATTGTTTTTGAGCCGATTGTGCGCGCTCAAAAATCTCCGTCATTGATTCGACTGAAGTCAGTTGAATTTCTTGTATAATTTCACCTGTAGCCGGATTTCTTGAGATTAGTGTGCTCATTTTATTTTAGGATAGCACATAAATTATGTTTAAATATATTGAGTTTTAATATTCTTTTTATGGGTAATTTAAGAAAAATTAAATTCGTAATCTATTAAATTAAAATAAAATAAAAATTTATAAATAAATGAAAATTGATGAAAGAATTAGATTCGTTTTTCTGCGATTACTTTTGTCGTGGTGGGGGTGTTTTTTGAAAGGTTATGACTCAGTGCGTCTTGGTTTTGTCTGACTGGGTTCACGAAGTGGAGCGGGTGAAGGGGCTCGAACCCTCGACCTCAAGCTTGGGAAGCTCGCACTCTAGCCAACTGAGCTACACCCGCATTCCAGATTGAACCCGTCTTTGGTATCGCAGATTGGATTCGGATGCAACTTCGATGTCATAAAGAAAGCTAAAGGCAAATTAGGGTTAGCCCGAAATGGTAAGCGAGGGGATTGTGGGCCTATGAGTCGCTTATTGTGGAAAAATTGGGTGTTTTTATTGACGTCGCTTTGTTTGAGCACGCAGTGCTTGGCGGGTGAAGGGGATGGCGATACTGAAGAAGCCGGTGGTAGGGTCTCTGCTGATCTTTTAAGCAGCGTAGCTGCTGTTCCAGCAGTCATTCAAGAGTCCGTTCAAGTGCTTCTCCCTGCCTCTCATTGCGACAATGTGCGCAGCAAAAGAAAGCGAAAGGGGGGTTCAGACCCTCAGCAGAATGCTACGGCCCCCGGGTCTCCGGTGAAAAAGTTGAATCGCTTATCTTTATCTTCTGGGGGGTTTGCATTTAATTACAAAAGTCAGCTGGACTATCACAACGGCGACCTTTTATACGGATTGCAGACGGGGCGCGAGGAGACCCTGAGTTCATTGAAACGCGATTATCCCGAGGGTAAAGCCTTCACAGTCGATGTCTTTAATAACTTGATTCTTGGCCATTTTAGGGCTCCGGGCAAAGGTCTGATCACTCAAGAGGACTTGATTCGGGAGCGGGTGGCCGGTTTAGTTCAGAGTGGCAAGCTTCATGGGTTGGATGCTGACCGATTTGGGCGGTATTTGCTCTTTCTCGGAAGAGGAATGTCAGTAGAAAAGCAGAAAATGGAGTCAGACGACTTTATCAGGGAGGCCTGTATTCTGGCCATCTTCTTCACTGCTCAGGAGAGGCAAAAAATTCATTTCGTGTTGGATGGTTTTGACCCGCGCCATGCAGTTGATGTTCGCAATCGCCATTACGGAAGCTTTACGGGCCACGAGTTTCGCGCGATTGTGGATCGTTATCGCGAGGATCCTTCGATCCTTAATTCGATTGAGTTTTACGAGGCAGGCGAGCGTTTTGATCCAGCAAAGAAGAATGCGCTTATGAAATCGATGCTAGGAGCAGGTCCTGGGCAATTAGGCGTTTCCCCGCCTGCTTCGAGTGCGGCACCCGAGGTGTTACCGGCACAGGGTAGCGCCGTGGAGGATTATTCCGTGCATCCACGGGGAAGCGTGGGTAGGATACTTAACTTTTCTAATTAGATTTTTTGTCGCCTATGGGGAATTTGGAGTGCCCGCGGATGGGTTGGATTCTCGGTCCATGACTCTGTCAAGCGACTCAAGGCTTCGGCTCATCTTGTATTCTAGGTGCAGCCAGAGAATTTTTGAATAAAAGGTCAAAAACGTTCCCAAAAACAAAAATTCAACCAGGGGAAATCCAAGTAGGATCTCGATCTCGACGTTCATGAGTTTCAGGGCAATCATGGGTGGGATGGTCAGTGCAGCAGTGAGGAGAAATCCGACTGCGATGGCTCCGAGATAAAAACCACTTTCCGGATAGAAATTATACTCGCAGGTAGCGCACTTGGGGCGGATTCCGATTAAGCCCTCCGTGACCTTACCTTGGTGACATGCAGGGCATCGGGCCCTGAGCAGCGCGAGAATGCTGAACGGTTGATGGGGGCGTGGAGGGTCTTGAGTGCTCATAGGGCTTGGAGGATAACACAGCTGGATGTTTCAGGTGCGAGTTCTGAATTGTTTTTAAGTTAGATTTCCGAGAAGTTGACTCTTTGAGGGGGTTAATGGTAGTAGTTCATCGCTAGAGTTACATAAAATCAGGCGAAAAAAAGGCAAAATTTCCATGAACCATTTTGATGTCGTAGTTATTGGAGGCGGTCATGCAGGCTGCGAGGCTGGTCATGCTGCTGCAAAAATGGGCTGCTCGACGGCTATTTTGACGCTCAATCGAGATCGCATTGGTTTTATGCCGTGTAATCCGGCAATTGGCGGGTTAGCGAAGGGGCAGCTGGTGAAGGAAATCGACGCGCTCGGTGGGGTGATGGGGCGAATCACTGATCTGACAGCGATTCAATATCGCCGCCTCAACTCCAGCAAGGGCCCGGCCGTTCGCTCCTCTCGAGCTCAATGTGACAAAGAGCTCTATTCGGTTCGGATGAGGGAGTTTTTAAGTCAGGTAATGAACCTTTCTCTGCTTGAAGGTGAAGCCGCAAGGATTTTGACAGAAGCGGGTCGCGTGACTGGAATTGAACTCAAGGATGGGTCCAAGATTTCGTGCCGGGCTGTTGTTCTGACTTCTGGGACCTTCTTGCAGGGTCTGATGTACACTGGTTTCGATAAAACACCAGGTGGACGTTTAGGAGATTCATCGTCGATTGGTTTGAGTGCAAGTTTGATTGATCTCGGTTTTCGGCTGAGGCGACTCAAGACTGGAACGCCGCCTCGACTCCATAAAGATTCAATTGATTATAGTCGAACCGAGGCACAGCCCGGCGACGTGAAACCGATCCCATTTTCTTTTTTTCATAAACCAAATCCTTTCCCATTTCTGCCTCAGGTGAACTGCTTCATTACCTATACTAATGAGCAGACTCATTCGGTGATTGAGGCTAATTTTGGTCGGTCTCCCATGTTTTCTGGCTTGATCGAAGGCGTAGGTCCTCGTTATTGCCCGTCGGTTGAGGATAAAGTGAAGCGTTTTAGGGATAAAGAAAGACACCAAGTTTTTCTAGAGCCCGAGGGCCTTACGACCAATGAAGTTTATGCCAATGGGATTTCAACGAGCCTTCCTTGGGACGTGCAGGAGCAGTTCGTTCGGACGATCCCGGGTTTAGAAAAGGCTCAATTCATACGTTACGGTTACGCAGTTGAATACGATAGTATTGATGCTCGTCAGCTGAAGGCTACCTTTGAGTCTAAGGATCTGGCAGGGCTTTTTTTCGCGGGGCAAGTCAATGGAACGTCGGGCTACGAAGAGGCTGGCGCTCAGGGAATGATTGCTGGCGTGAATGCTGCCTTGGGCGTGATGAGTAAGGAGCCTATTGTGTTCTCCCGAACCGATGGCTATCTCGGCGTTATGGCGGATGACCTGGTTCTTAAAGGAGCTGATGAACCCTACCGCATGTTCACGTCAAGAGCCGAGCATCGACTTTTGTTGCGTGAAGATAATGCAGACTTGCGACTCAGTGAAATCGGTCGAAAAATCGGACTGCTCGGAGACGAGGAATTCCGTAAGTACGAAGAGAAAAAAAGTGAAGTCTCTCGATGGAGAAGTGCATTATCGGAGTATTATTTGATGCCCAATGAATCAACCAATCAGGCGCTGGCAAAGAAGGGTGTAAGTCTCCTGAAGGATCGGGTTGCAGGGGATCTTTTTCTTCGGAGACCTGAGATCACTTGGTCTGAACTTTGTGAGTTAGGATTTGAGGGGCAGGGTGCTCCTGAGGATGTTCAGGAGCAGGTCGAAATTCAGGTCAAATATGAGGGTTACATTAAGAGAGACTTGGAGCTTTTAGAGGTCGTTAAAAAAGGTGAGGCCACGGGCATTCCGTTAAGTCTGAACTTCGATGAAGTGGCTGGTCTTTCAAATGAGATTAAACACCGATTGAAACTGACGCGTCCCGAAACCTTGGGGCAAGCCTCCCGAATGGCGGGAATGACTCCAGCAGCGGTGGCAAATTTAATGATCCATATGAAAATGAAAGCCGCAGAAGCTAGAATTGCTGGCCAATCTCAAGGAAAACTGAAATGAGCTTAACCGATTCTCAGCGAATGCAGGAGCTTTTGGTCGATTTGCCAGATGAGGTGCGGGGGCGAGTAGTTCATTTTTATGAACTGTTGGCTGCTGAGAATCTTAAGCAGAATTTAACCCGGCTGATTTCACCGGAGGACTTTAAAAGCGGCCATCTGGTGGATGTTCTCGAGCTCCTTAAGACGGGTTGGGTTGATTATCCTGTAGTAGATTTAGGGTCTGGTTGTGGGGTTCCAGGGCTCCTTGCTGCTGTGATTGCGCCTGGCGATTGGACGCTGGTTGAATCCGAAAAGCGCAAAGCTGATTTTCTTCAGAGAGCCGTTGACGAACTGAGTTTGAATGCGCAGGTGCAGGTTCGGGCTGAGCGACTTGAGGGTTATCTTAAAAATCACGCCACTCACAGCATTGTTGCGAGGGCGGTGGGGACTGTGGAGAAGATTTATTCTTGGATTTCTAAATGTTCCACGTGGAACAGTCTGATTCTACTGAAGGGACCTAGCTGGGACGAGGAATGGAATCAGTTTGAAAATAGTCGCTATCGAGGGAAATTGAGGATTCTTGGAACTCATTCCTACCAGATCGCGGAGTCTGGCCGGGAGCGGAAAATTATTAAATTAACGCGGTCTGATCGCCGATAAGATGAGTTGGGTTGCACGTGTTCCACGTGGAACATTCTGAATTGCACTCCACATTAAGGGCTTGTTCTGTAGGGTCCTTTTGTAAAAAATCCAAAAATTTCGATTGCTTGGTTTTAGTTTCACCGCTAGCCTGGGTGGGTATCGCATCAACCACACCAACAACAATTCCTCGATCCGAGAAAGCGAGTCGCTCAGATGAGGGGTAGAATTCGTTTAAGGAGTCTTCTTTATGGGTAAAATCATAGCGATCGCCAATCAAAAGGGTGGGGTAGGAAAAACGACGACTACAGTGAATTTAGCGGCTTCTTTGGCTGTGGCGGAAAAGAAAACCTTGGTTTTGGATTTCGATCCTCAAGGGAACGCCAGCTCTGCTTTCGGTCTAGATCGATCGGTGATTGGAGAAAAGGGGACCATCTACCAAGCGCTGATTGGACAGACTAAATTGTCCAAAGTGATTCAGCCCACGGAACTCGAGTGTCTTTTTGTTGCGCCAGCAACGGGTGACTTGGCAGGTGCTGAGATCGAGTTGGTCGGGTCATTCGCGCGAGAAGCGAAGCTCAAGACCGCAATTGCTGAAATTCAGGACCAATACGATTTTATCCTCATCGATTGTCCGCCCTCTCTTGGGCTGCTCACTATTAATGCGCTCAATGCAGCAAACAGTTTTCTGGTGCCTCTTCAGTGCGAATACTTTGCCTTGGAGGGGCTGACTCAGCTTCTTCATACTGTCTCGCTGGTTCGGCAGAGTTTGAATCCGAATTTGGCAGAAGAAGGGATTGTTCTCACTATGTTTGATAGCCGAAACAACTTAGCTAATGAGGTAGTCAAAGAAGTTCGTTCCCATTTTGGCGAAAAGGTATTCCAGACTGTAGTGCCAAGGAATGTCCGATTGAGTGAGTGCTCTAGCTTCGGTAAGCCCATCCTTCTCTACGACATTGACTCAAAGGGTTGCCTTGCTTATCTGAATCTTGCCAAAGAGGTGTTAGGTAGAAACCAAGCGCTGACTCGAGCAGCAAAGAAGGATTCTGGCCACAATGAGGGTGTTTCTGTAGAGCAATGAGAACTGCTAAAGAATATAAATTAGTTTAAGAAAAATCGCATCGATTTGGAGGATCTTATGGCTCAAAAACCAGTTTTAGGTAAAGGCTTGGCATCACTACTTCCACCACTAGCGGCAGCTCAGGCGGCGACCTCTACTCCCGCCCCTGCGCAAGCTCCGACTCAGGATGCGGCTCCCGCTTCGAGTAAGCCCGCCGGGGCAACGGCGGCAGGCAATCCAGTTCCAACTTCAGCTTCTGCAAGCTCCGAGGTCAGTCACCGGGATCGCCATCTTGGCATTAGCATGGCCAATGTCGGAGATATTCGCGCCAACCACTTTCAGCCTCGCAGAGATTTTGATGACCACGCCCTCCAGGAGTTGGCCCAGTCCATTAGAAGCAGTGGAATAATTCAGCCTCTTGTGGTGAGAAAAACTGCGAAAGACGGTTATGAGTTGATCGCAGGTGAGAGGCGCCTTCGAGCTGCTAAGTTGGCCGGTCTTAAGCAAGTTCCAATTGTGATTCGAAAATCCACGGATCGTGAAGCCCTCGAACTTGCTTTGATTGAAAATATTCAGCGGCAGAATTTAAATTGTGTCGATGAGGCAGTGGCTTATTTTCAGCTCATCCAAGATTTTTCTCTCACTCAGGAAGAGGTTTCCGAAAGAGTGGGTAAGGATCGGGCAACCATTGCTAACTACCTGAGACTTTTGAGATTACCAGAGGTAATTATAGACGACTTAAAGCGTCAAGTATTGTCTTTCGGTCATGGCAAAGCATTGCTCGGCTTAGATGATGCTGAGCTGAGGCTTCGGGCCCGGTCCCAAATCATTGAAAAGCGGTTGAGCGTTCGAGAGAGCGAAGCGCTAGTCGAAACTATGAAGCAAGCAGCGGCAAATGCAGAGGGAGCAGAGTCGCCTCTCAAGAAAACTCCTCTGGCTGCGAGGCTTTTGAATTTGTCCAAAGAGTTGGCTCGGCACTGGTCGACTAAGGTCGAGGTGAAGGGTTCCGACTCGAAGGGAAAAATTGTAATTCACTATTCTACGCGACAAGACCTTGAAAGGATCGTCGAAGCCATGCACACTAAGAAGGTATGAGTCGAGCAATTTCACTTGAGGTTCCAATAGCCCATCCATCAGTAACTGCGGTCATTGACCATGGTTGCGAATTTGAAGGAAAACTTTGCTTTCAGGGCACAGTCCGAATTGGCGGGACCTTTCGAGGCGAGATTTATACCCCTGACACCTTGGTGATTGGCGAAGGCGCTCGTGTGGATGCTCAAATTGAAGCTGGCATCATCATCATCAGTGGCGAAGTGAATGGAAGTATTCGAGCCAAGCACCGGGTTGAAATTCATCGACCCGCGGTGTTTCGTGGTGATATTTTAACGCCCAGTCTGAGTGTCGACGAAGGCGTGATCTTTGAGGGCAGCAGTAAGATGGCTCATTCCTTATCAGCGCCTTTGCGCTCGAGCGAAAACTAAAATCAAAACTTGACCCCACTAGCTGATCCATGCTAGCGACCAGTTAAGTTTCCAAACAATGCGGCCCTAATCATGCCAACGTAAGGTGGAGAACAACGTGAACGAGCTTTTGGAGCAGCTGAGCTTAGATCAGACATTTTTTGTAGAGCTGGCATTAATTGCCGTGATCTTTTTCGCGCTTTCGCAGCTTTATTTTAAGCCCTTCCTCAAGCTGATCCAGGCTAGACATAAAAAGACGATTGAGGACCGTGAGGCGGCTGAACGCCTCGTTCAGCAAGCTGATTCTAAAATGGCTGAATATCAGCGGTTTCTGGCTGAGGAGCGGACTCGCCTAAAAAAGACCGTGGAAGCCGCGCTTTTAGAGGCGAAAAAAGAAGAATCTGCCATTCTTACTCAAGCTCGAGATGAAGCTAAAAAAATCACCCATGAAACGCTAGAGTCGATTCAGCAACAGCAAGAAACCCTGAAGTCTCAACTTCACGCGGATGTGGAAGCCTTGGCTGAATCGATTTCAGAACGACTATTATCAAGGAACGTTCGATGAGTAGCATTGCTTTATCTTTTCTCAATTTATCCATTCTGGTTGGGATTCTAGTTTATAAGCTGAAAAAGCCTACCCAGGACTATGTTAGAAATCGACATGAGTCCATGAGGGCGGAATTGCATGCTGTTCGAGATCAACTCAAATCTGCTCAAGAAAAGTACGAAGAATTTTCAACTAAGTTCAAAGCACTTAACTCTGAAGTAGCGGTATTAAGAGAGCAGTCGCAGCAAGACACGATCGCTATGGCTCAGAGAATTACAGCTGACGGACGTCGTTTGGCTGCCAATATTGTATCTGATGCTCGAGTCTCTGCTAAGACCCTGTTGTCCGACCTTAAAAATGATCTTTACCAAGAGCTTTCGGCGAAGGTTCTGTCTCGCTCTGAAGAGATCCTCAGAGCTCGCCTGACCAGCACTGATCAAGCTCGGATACAGAAAGAGTTTTCACAACAAGTGGAGAAATTTCAATGAGTGTCGGTCACGCTTACGCGAGAGCATTGTTTGAAACAGCTCAGGCCCAAGAGGCTAAAGAACCAGGCCTCATGAATGAAGTTGAACTCCAATTTGGTGAGTGGGTAGAGCTGGTTTCTCAGTCCAAGGAATTGGCTGCGGCTCTGGGTTCCCCGCTTACGTCACTTCAAGAAAAACTAAACGTCGTAAATCAATTGTCTGAGCAAATGAAGCTGAGCTCTGTACTTCGGAACTTCCTGGTACTCTTAGCTAAAAAGGGCCGCCTGTCAGCGCTAGATGAAATTCACGACGCATGGAATTTGGTTCGGCTCGAGGCTGAAGGTGGCGTGCAGGGAATCCTTGTTTCTGCGCACGCAATGGAGCAAGCCGATATTGAAACTTTAGTGAAGGCTTTCAGCGATAAACTCGGTAAAAAGTTGGCTTTCCGAGTCTCGACCGATCCTACACTCTTGGCAGGTATTAAAGTCACCGTAAATGGAGTAACCTATGATGGTTCACTTCGTTCTCAACTCCAAAAACTTCATGATCATTTAGTAGCTGGGGCACCAATCGCTCAGGCTTAGGTCATTAGTTTCAATTTTTAGAGGAAGATATGCAAACTCGTGTTCGCCCTGAAGAAATCACTCAAATTCTCAAATCACAATTAGCTAATTTCGAAAAAAGACTCGATGTCTCAGAAACTGGCTCCGTGATGGCCGTCGGTGACGGCGTGGCTAAGGTCTACGGACTCGATAAGGCTATGGCCGGTGAGTTGGTGGATTTCGGTAACGGAGTCACCGGAATGATCCTCAACCTCGAAGAGGAAAGCGTAGGGGTTGCTATTTTGGGTGATGACACCCAAATCAAGGAAGGCTCAATCGTTAAGCGAACCAACAAGATCGTCCAGGTTCCGGTTGGAACTGAGTTGCTCGGTCGTGTTGTGAACGCTCTCGGAGTACCGATTGACGGAAAAGGCGACATTCAGGCTAAGCATTACCGCAAGGTTGAAGTGAAGGCGCCTGGGATCGTAGGAAGACAATCAGTTAAGGAGCCGCTCCAGACCGGCCTAAAGGCGATTGACTCGATGATTCCAATCGGGCGCGGTCAGCGAGAGTTGATCATCGGTGACCGACAAACGGGTAAGACTGCCGTCGCCCTCGATACGATTATCAACCAAAAGGGACGTGGCGTTTACTGCATTTATGTCGCAATCGGACAGAAGCAATCTACAGTCGCTCAAGTGGTCGATAAGCTCAAGGAAGCTGGCGCGATGGAGCATACCATCGTGGTTGCAGCTACTGCTTCGGATCAAGCTCCATTGCAGTTTTTATCCGCCTATACAGGCGTGACCATTGGTGAATGGTTCCGTGACAACGGCAAACACGCTCTGATTGTTTACGATGACTTGACCAAGCAAGCTCAGGCTTACCGTCAGCTTTCGTTGCTTCTCCGCAGACCTCCAGGTCGTGAAGCGTATCCTGGGGACGTGTTTTATCTGCACTCCCGCCTATTGGAGCGCGCTGCGAAGCTTTCTGATCAGCTCGGCGGAGGTTCACTCACGGCTCTTCCTATTATCGAAACTCAGGCGGGTGACGTCTCGGCATACATTCCTACGAATGTGATCTCCATTACGGATGGCCAGATTTTCCTCGAAACAGATTTGTTCTACTCAGGTGTTCGTCCTGCCGTGAACGTGGGTATTTCGGTTTCCCGCGTCGGCGGAAGCGCGCAAATCAAGGCGATGAGGCAAGTTGCAGGAACTTTGCGTCTTGAGCTTGCTCAATATCGCGAAAAAGCGGCATTTGCCCAGTTCGGCAGTGATCTCGACCCTGCCACTCAGAAGCAGTTGGCTCGCGGTCAGCGATTGACTGAGATTTTGAAACAGGGCCAGTACGTGCCTATGTCGGTCGAGCGCCAGGTTGTGATTATCTACGCCGGTACGAACGGATTCTTGGATAAGCACCCCGTGGATCGCCTGCGCGAATATGAAACGCAATTGTCCGCATTCCTCGATAAGAAATATCCTGAGATCTATCAGACTATTGTTTCGAGCGGAAAAATTGATGATGCGCTTAAGGCAAAAATAGAGCAGGCGTTGAAGGAATTCGACGGAGTGTTCGTAGCCTAATTGGCAAAGAGACGGAGCTTTCATGGCCAGCATCAAAGACCTTAAAAAGCGTATCGGGACGGTGAAAAACACGCAGCAGACCACCAAAGCCATGAAAATGGTCTCTGCTGCGAAGCTCCGCCGGGCCCAAGAAGCCATTCAAAACCAAAGGCCGTATTCGCGGGCGGTTTCTGGATTGATTCGTGAGTTGAGTCTCGCCTGCGCTGGAAGCGATCTAGTCGAGAAGTACCCAGTCTTGAGACAGGAGTCCGTGGGTGCTGAGCGAAAAGTTCTCGCGGTGGTGATTTCCTCGGATCGCGGACTGTGTGGTGGATTTAACGGAAACGTAATCAAGACTTGTCAGCGGTGGTTGACCTCGATGAGTCGCGAGCCAGGCGTTTCTGTTGAGTTGGCTTTTGTTGGAAGAAAAGGGCATGACTTCTTCAAAGGGAAGAAGGTCAAGGTTGCCGGGTATTTCCCCGAGGCGGGCGGAAAAGTGACTTTCGCTAAGGCGAAAAAACTTGCGGATGAGCTAGTCCGGCGGTTTTTGAGCGGTGAAGTGGATGAGGTAAAACTGATCTACAACGAGTTTAAAAATGCAGCTTCGCAGAGGCCCTTGGTTGAAGATTTGTTGCCGCTGAAGACCGAGCTTCAGGGCCAGCAGGGTTCACCTGGGGTGGGTAGCGTCATCATTAAGCCGAGCATCGAGGATGTACTAGATGAGTTACTCCAGAAGAATTTCTCCATTCAGCTTTTCCGTGTGCTTCTTGAGTCGCAGGCAGGTGAGCACGGCGCTCGAATGTCGGCCATGGAGAATGCGACCAAGAATGCTGGTGAGATGATTCGACGTCTGACGCTGCAGTACAATAAGCAGCGACAGGCTGGTATTACCAAGGAACTTTTGGAAATTATTGCAGGCAGTGAGTCTCAGAAGAATTAAAGGAGAGGGAGTTTATGTCAGCAAGCGCTAAGCTAGAAAACCAGGGCCAAATCAAGCAAGTGATTGGCCCTATCGTGGACGTGGAGTTTGATTCGGGTAAGTTACCCGCGATCTATAACGCTGTTCGTGTGACCAATCCGACGGTCAGCGACAGTGAGTGGAACCTCGTATTGGAGGTTGCTCAGCATCTCGGTGATAATACAGTTCGTTGTATTTCGATGGACAGTACCGACGGGTTGACTCGTGGGCAGGCTGCTCGTGATACGGGAGCTCAGATTCAGGTGCCTGTAGGTCGTGAGACCCTAGGCCGTATTCTGAATGTCATTGGTGAGCCTGTCGATGAAGCAGGGCCAATTGATGCGAAAAAGTATTACCCAATTCATCGTGCAGCCCCTGCGTTTAAAGATCAATCGACGACCATTCAGCCGTTTTTCACTGGTATTAAAGTCGTCGACCTGCTCGCGCCTTATGCACGAGGTGGGAAGATCGGTTTGTTCGGCGGCGCCGGCGTCGGTAAAACCGTTTTAATTATGGAGTTGATTAACAACATCGCCACCCAGCACGGGGGCTTTTCCGTGTTCGCCGGAGTGGGCGAGCGCACTCGTGAAGGTAACGACCTCTGGATGGAAATGAAAGAGTCCGGAGTTATCAACAAAACCGCATTGGTTTATGGACAGATGAATGAGCCACCAGGAGCCCGCGCTCGTGTTGCTCTTTCAGCTCTTTCTGTCGCTGAGTATTTCCGTGACGAAGAGAACCAAGACGTTCTCCTTTTCGTTGATAACATTTTCCGATTCACTCAGGCTGGTTCTGAGGTCTCCGCTTTGTTAGGACGTATTCCTTCAGCCGTGGGTTATCAACCTAACTTGGCGACTGAAATGGGTGAGCTTCAAGAGCGTATTACTTCGACCAATAAAGGATCTATTACCTCGATTCAGGCAATTTACGTTCCTGCTGACGATTACACTGATCCTGCGCCTGCAACCACCTTCGCTCACTTGGATGCGACGACGAACTTGTCGCGGCAAATTGCTGAGCTGGGGATTTATCCTGCCGTGGACCCTTTGGCCTCGACTTCAAGAGTGCTGGACCCACGTGTTGTGGGTGAAGAGCATTACCGTGTTGCGCGTTTGGTTCAGGCTGTTCTCCAACGCTATAAAGATCTACAAGATATTATTGCGATTTTGGGGATGGATGAGTTGTCTGAAGAAGACAAGCTTGCTGTTTCTCGTGCGAGAAAAATTCAACGATTCTTGTCCCAGCCATTCTTCGTCGCCGAACAGTTTACCGGTATTAAAGGTAAATTCGTTAAGATCGAAGACACGATCCGTGGGTTCAAGGAAATCGCCGAAGGTAAATACGACGATCTTCCTGAACAGGCCTTCTATTTGGTTGGTACGATCGAAGACGCCATCGAAAAGGCTAAGACGCTTCAGTAAAACGAAGAGAAGGATGAATCGACGTGAGCCAAGATTTGAGACTCAGTATTCTGTCACCCGAAAGAAGACTGGTCGAGTCTATATCGGTTGATGAAGTGACGTTGACTGGGAGCGAAGGGCAGATTCAAATTTTGCCTGGACATGCGCCTATGATTGGTACTTTGAGAACTGGAGTGTTTCGGTATCGCTCCAAGGGGCAGGATCCCGTTTTGGGAGTGATCTCGACCGGATTTTTCCGGGTCTCTGGGGCAGAGGTGCAGGTCATGGCTGAGACTGTAGAGTTGAAATCGGAGATTGATGTGAATCGCGCAAAACGAGCACAGAAATTGGCCGAGGAGACCCTTCAGGCTGCTGATTTGGATGGCCATCGGTTCAATAAGTATCAACTCAAGCTTCAGCGTTCGTTGATTCGTCAGCAAGTTGCCGGTCACGAATTTCAGTAAATTCAATCAGGGTTTGGCTTTGGGAAGTTTCCTGGAGTCAAACCCTGTATTTTTTATGCCCAGCAGGTTGGCTTGCTAATTGATGGGTGGCCGATTAATCTTGAATAGAGGGCTTATTCAATCAAGATGGCTGGCTGGAACTTGAAAATGTGGGGCATTTCTTTTACATTCCTTTCTTTCTTCCTGGTTTCATTCAGCGCATTTGCGTCCATTGATCCTGCGGCCGAATTCTTAGAGCTCAGGAGAATTTCCGATCGAATCGACGCTGCCATCGAGGCCAACCAGGGGCTTCATCCCCTCTATTTAAATTCGCTTGTTCCATTTAAGGAGTATCTTTACCAAGTTTACGAGGCTGATCTGAGTCGATTGGTGGAGCAAGTACGGGCGATTGAGATCAAGACTTACCAGAGAATTGCAGAGGCCAGTCGTCTTCAGGTAGTCAGTGACTTGGAAAGTCTTTGCTCGGTGAGTCGGCAGGGTTGCGCTGAGATTCCTTTGTTAGGGGATAATTTGGAAGAATGGGAGTTCGATCGCGTCCTCGCAAAGTGGGGTATTTCATCAGTTCAGGCGCGGTTCAGTTTAGAGGGTACAGGGATCCCGATTCAAAATTCGAGAACTGCGCAGCAAAATCAAGGTGTTGATCCCAATCGGGATGACTCCTTGACTGGACCACAGGGGTCACAGGGCAAGTATCTCAAGGCAGGTTTTGTTCGCGCGTTTGATCGGGATGAGACTTATCTTGAAGCAGTTCGCGCTGAGATGGTATCGGTCGAGAGGACTCATCGAGGAATGAGAGGTTGGCAGGAGGCCTCGAAGGAAATCCATTCCTCGGACTTTTCTGAGGGCAAGGCCACCGAATCGTATTGGCCCACTTTAAGTTGGATTGATCCAGGGGATCGAAATCCAGGTCCAATTCCGTTAGTTTCCAGTAATACGATTAGAATTTTAGAGAGCAAGAGCGGGGGCCCGTTACGAGGCGGCATCGTTTTCGGTAAAGTAGCGAGTGGTTGGGCATTGAAATGGGCTGGAGAAGGCACTCAGCACCCGGTTTTTTTGAGCGAGCGGTTTGAGGTGATGTCTTCTGAGGCGACACAAGTGCCCCGCTACTTCATTATGGCTGGGATAGGGAGTGGCACCGGGCTGATTCAGTTGATTTCCACACAGTTTCCGTTCAGCGGTTCTGTTAGATTTCCGGTTCTTGAAAATAAGGCAACTTACTTGGATTTGAGTCGGCCGGAAATGAAGCAGATTGTCGGGAGAGTTCAGGATCGTGAGCAAGATTCTGACTCAGTGGGTTTTGAACCCTCGGTGATTCGGGTCGCCGGGCAGGAGTCTCCTTGGACAGTGGCTGACTCTCAGGGCAATTTTCGCCTGAACCAGGTCCTCAAGGTTTCCCATTATCCGATATTTTTAGATATTCAGAGGAATGGGAAATCAACCCTTCGGTATCGAGCTTTGCCGGAGCAATTTAATTCGTTGGTTTTATACCGGATGAAGGAGCGCGAAATTGATTCTTGGCGGGCCCAACTCAATCTTCTCGAGCCTGATCCCTCAGTGGGTGGCTATCAGGTCAATCGAGAGTCGCCCTTGGCGGTCGGATATTTACGTAATCTCATTGCCAGACAGGGAGAGATCGACTTGTTACCCTTCCTGAAGCTTCTGCCTGCCCGAGGGGTAGCTCATCCGACAGCCTATGTTCGGTCCCCTGGTGGCTTACTTGAAAAGGATGTCTACCTGAGTGTCCACGATAGTCGAGTTGTAGCAGTTCAGCAGCCAAACTCAGGATTTTTGATGGGAATTCAGGGTGAGGGTGGAGCTACTCTGTATTCAGAGTGGGCTTATGCATCCTCAGGAGTGGTTAACGTTCTAGGGCCCGAATAGACATCAAGTCCGCGGAGTGCTAAAGAACGTTGTATGATCAATCAACCCTCTCAAGAAGGCCAGGCTGAAAAGCCAAGTTTTGAAGCTGCACTCGAAAAGCTTCAACTATCTGTTAAGAAGTTGGAAAGTGGAGAATTGAGTCTCGAGGACGCTCTGAGGCAGTTTGAAGAGGGGGTTAAGCTCACTCGAATCTGCCAGGAGTACTTGACCGCTGCCGAGCATAAGGTTGAGATTCTGACCAAAGGAACCACCAACGATTCAGTTCAAATGCAGAACTTTCCATAGGTTCGGAGATTGAATCCATGCCCCCCACCCAGGGCCCTTCAAAAAAAAGGCTAGACCTCTTACTGATCGAAAAAGGTCTAGTCAGTAGTCGCGAGAGAGCTCAAGGGCTCATCTTGGCAGGACAGGTGTTGGTCAACGATACACCGATTACGAAATCGGGTTTGGCCGTGCCTGTAGATGCCCAAATTCGGATTCGAGGTCAAGATCACCCCTACGTTTCACGCGGGGGGCTTAAGTTAGAGGCTGCATTGAGGTCCTTTGAGATTCCCGTTGCCCAGCGAGTCGCTCTCGATGTGGGTGCTTCTACCGGAGGATTTTCACACGTTTTATTATTGGGCGGAGTTCAAAAAATTTTTGCAATCGACGTGGGTCAGAACCAAATGGACTGGAAAATCCGGTCTGACCCACGTGTCATCGTTCAAGAAAAGGTCAACGCCCGCTACCTAAACTTCGATCAAATTGGAGAAAAAGTCGATTTGATCGTGATCGACGTTTCTTTCATTTCCTTAGAAAAGATTTTACCCTCCTTGGTGCAGTTCGCTGATTCTCGTACGGACTGGATTACTCTTGTAAAACCTCAGTTTGAAGCCGGTAAGGGCCAGCTTGGAAAAGGTGGGATTGTGACCTCTCCTGCAGTTCATCAAGAGGTGTTGGCGAAAATCCTCGAGTTTGGTAAAACTATAGATCTTATGGCAGTCAAATGGATGGATTCCCCCATCACCGGAACCGAAGGTAATAAGGAGTTCTTAGTCCATTGGAAGCTCAAATCAATCGAAACTTAGTTCAATTCACTGCCTGGCTCTGTTTAGCTGCTCTCACTGGGGCCCTGGGTTGCTCCACTGGCCGGCGCGTGACTGAGCCTCAGGGACTTGGACAGAGTGCTTTTCCCTCGGTGGGATCTCAGCCCCAGGCTCAGAAAGAGACGATGGGACCAACCGAGCCATATGGTCCTCCAGCGCCAGAACAGTTGCCAGACTATGGACCGCAGCCTATTCAAAATCGGGCAATAGTCTTAGTCTTAGGGCCTGGAATGGCCCGGGCATTCGCTTATATCGGGGTGCTTGAGTCGCTTCGAGCCAATCAGATTCCCATAGCGGCAATCGTGGGTTCCGAAATGGGGGCATTGATGGGCGCCCTTTATTCAACCAGCGCAAGTGTCAATCAATTCGAGTGGAAGGTCCTAAAACTCAAGGAAGATTTTTTTGTGACCCGATCACTTCTTGGCGATTCCAAGATTCGCTCAGAACTGGGAGGGACTTTTTTGCAATGGATTCAACAGAATTTGGGACCTAAAGCGGCATCTGATTCATCGATCCCAATTTATTTTGGCGCTCAGTCGAAAAGAGGCTTTTTTGAAATCATTCACGAGGGCAGCTTGGCTCGCCAGGTTGAGCAGTCCTTTCGTGGCGGAGGGTCTGTTCGGTCAGTTGCGGAACAGTGGACATTTTTGATAGACTATGCTCGTTCACTCAATTTAGGATCTACAGTTGCCATCAATGTTTTAGAGGATCGTGATTCAAGTCGGGTCAAAGGGAGACTAGAAAAGGCCGATTTAGTAATTAGGCCTGAGATGCCGGGAATTGGATATCTCGACTTCCATAAGAAAACAGAAGCTGCATTTCGCGGAAAAAATGCAATAATTCAAAATATAGCTGAGATCAAACGACAAGTCGGGGGGGCATTCGTCCGTGAATAAAGAGTTAGATCAAAAAAAATCGAAATTCTCCCAGTCTGATCTCGACGAAGGTAAAGTCGCAAAATCTATTTTTCTTTTCATTTTGGGTGGGACTTTTCTCACTTGTTTTATTGTCGGCGGAGCGCTTTGGAAGTTTTCGCGTGATTTGCCTAGAATTATCACGGTTGGGGACTACCGGCCATTAGGAGTAACTCAAGTCTTTGCGACAGGCGGGAACAAAGCCGTTGAGATCGGTGAGTTTTTTAAAGAGCGCCGATACATCGTCCCCTATGAAAAAATCCCGGAACACGTAGTTCGGGCCTTTATTTCGGCTGAGGATGATCGGTTTTTCGAACACCCAGGAATTAACATCGCAAGTATGGTTCGCGCAAGTGTCGCCAACTTTCGTGCGGGCCATGTCGTTCAAGGTGGAAGTACTATCACTCAGCAGGTTGCAAAGTCTCTCCTTCTCACACCGGAACGCAGCTTCGATCGAAAGTTTAAGGAAATCATTCTTGCAAGTCGGATCGAGAAGAATCTGACCAAAAAACAGATCCTCTATCTCTACTTGAACCAAATCTATTTGGGGCATGGTGCATACGGTATTCAAGCAGCGAGTCGCACCTATTTTAGAAAAGATGTTTCTGAAATTACAGTCGCCGAGGCTGCGCTGCTTGCAGGTATGCCCCAGGCTCCCGGCAAATATAGCCCCCTGCTGAATCCTAAGCGCGCCAAAGAGCGACAGCTCTATGTCCTGAAGCGGATGATGGAGAATAGGTACATTTCTTCAGTTCAAATGACAGAGGCAGGGCGACAGGAATTAAAAATTTATCATGACGAAGATTTGAACTCTAAATATTCGCCTTACTACGTCGAGCATATTCGGCGATACTTAGTTGAGAAGTACGGTGAGAAAGCCGTTTATGAAGACGGGTTAATCGTCTCTGTGCCAGTTGATGCTGATCTTGCATTATCTGCAAAGAAGAGTTTGAGAGATGGGCTTCGCGCTTTAGACAAGCGGATCGGGTATAGAGGCCCGATTCAACGTCTCAAAACGAGCGAGGAAATAGAAAAATTTCTTAAAGAGCAGCGAGCTAGGCTCATTCAAGATCGCCTTGAATTTCAGGTTTTCCGGAGCGAGGGCCAGATGGATATGATGCAAGCGATGAAGCTTGCAGGCTTTGAATCCGATCGTGAGCTGTTAGAAAACGATGAGTTTTATCAGGCAGTAGTCTCTGGTGTGGACTATACTAAAAAGACAGCTCTCTTGATGATTGGGGCTATTCCAGCAGAGCTTCCGCTAGCTGGCCGTGCAAACCCCCTTGAGCCGAACGCCCCTCGATTGATTGCTCCGAATCTCCAAAAAGGGGACGTCATTCTAGTGAGTCTTTCTAAGAAGGACCCGAAGAAGCCGAACTTGAGTGCAAGTGCGTTGGTTCAAGTGTCTCTCGAGCAAGAGCCTGCTGTGCAAGGCGCGCTTTTTTCTATGGAGGTGAAAACGGGCAAGGTTTTGGCTATGGAAGGCGGCTACGATTTCGAAAGATCAGAGTTCAATCGAGCAACCCAGGCTGCTAGGCAGTGTGGATCAGCGTTCAAGCCAATTATCTACGCTTCTGCTCTTGAGCGAGGTTTTACTCCTGCTACCGTCATTGTCGATTCTCCTATGGTTTTTAGAGACTCTGACGGAATGGGAAGTTGGAAGCCCAATAATTTTGAATCTAAATTCTATGGCGACACGACGTTTAGGCAGGCACTCATTAAGTCGAGAAATATTCCGACCATCAAAATTGTTCAAGCAGTGCAGGTTCCTTTTTTAATTCAATACGCCAAGAGGTTGGGGGTGACCTCGCCACTGAGCCCAGATCTGTCGATTTCTCTTGGGAGTACTTCCATTAGCTTGATGGATTTAACCAAGATCTATTCATTATTTCCTCGATTGGGACGTAAAGCGACTCCCTTATTTTTAGATCGGGTCACAGACCGAGATGGAAAAACTCTCGAAGAAAAGGCGATGGTCTCTAGGGCTTCTGTTTCGGTTGCTAGTCCGTCTCCGAGTCCATCGCCTGAGAACCCTAGTGTCTCAGCCGCTCAAAAAAATCCATATGGAATTGATTTTCCAGAGTACCCTCTTGCCAATGATCCAGACCAGATTCTCGATCCGCGGGTTGCATTTGTCATGAGTCACTTGATGAAAGAGGTAGTGACTTTTGGGACCGGGCACGAGGCCAAGAATTTGGGGAGGCCCGCAGCCGGTAAGACGGGAACGACCAATGATTACATGGATGCATGGTTCATCGGCTTTACTCCTGATGTGATTACTGGCGTTTGGGTAGGTTTTGATACTCAAAAGACTCTGGGTCCAGGGGAGACGGGGGCGCGAGCGGCGCTTCCGATTTGGCTCAACTTCATGAAAGAAGCCGTAAAGAGGTACCCCGAGGAGGAGTTTATCATTCCTCCTGGGGTGGCGTTTGCTACCATTGATCCAGTATCGGGTCAGTTAGCTTCCCCCAATTCTAGTTCTGCAATTAAAGAAGCTTTTATTGACGGCACTCAGCCAACCCATGGGTCTGACTCGGAGACAAGCGGTTCTGCCGCCCATGCTGATTTCCTTAAAGAAGATCGAGACTAATACCGAACTCACCTAGAGGTGCTTGTTCGGCAAATGTCTAGGCCTTGGAGTCTGGGGAGACCCTTAATCTATTCTTTCGTGGTTCATCTCGGCCTGCTGATGGCGTGGGGGCTGTTGTGCCGTGATTCCCGCCCTACGGACCAGCCTGTCCGGCCCCTTCAGGTGAGTCTGATTTCCCCCTCGCGCAAGCTTGAACCCGCTATGCAAAAACCCCGAGACCGAATGGTTCAAACCGAGTCTGAAAAAAAAATAACTGAATCCATCCAGGAGAGTTACTTGGGCGCGCAGAATCAACGCGTTGATCGGGAAACGGTCAGTAGAAATCGGATGGTCAGATTAGGTAGCGGTTCCAACCAAAGTGTGAACGATTCAACAGTTCCTCAACTTAAAACTCTTGGAGTTGCCTTGCCGGGTCAAGAGCTAGTGATAGCGGCACGACGCGATACACCTCATTGGGAGACCCCTGGTTTCCGTCCTGAAGATTCTCTGATCGGCGTTGCGGAGTCAAATCGAACTGCCCTCAATACAAGAGAGTATGTCTATTACAGTTACTATCAAAGAATTCGTGGAAAATTGGAACAGGCTTGGTTTCCAATTATTAAATCAAAAGTTGAATACTTTTATCGCGCGGGAAGACATCTTGCCCAGGACTACGAACATACGACTCGAGTTGTAGTCCATCTGAGTCGAAACGGCGAAATCACTCGCGTCGAAGTGATAGGAACTTCGGGTACCTACGATCTGGATGCTGCTGCTGTTGCCGCCTTCAATGAGGCTGGCCCCTTTCCGAATCCGCCCAAGGGAATGGTGGGTAATCGTGAAGAAATTGAGATCCCTTGGGACTTTGTTTTAAAAACCTAAGTGTTTCTCTGTCCTCTGAGCCGGTCTACGCCTTCATGAAACAAGTATTCACCCCAGACCTCATCCATTTTTCGAAAAGTATGGATGACTTGCTCTGTTGCTTGGCGTTCAGAAATTCCCTGAATCTGGGAGAGCTGCTTAACTGCGCTGAGGATCGCCTTAAATGCAGAACTTTCTGCTAATTCAAAAAGTTCCTTTGAAAAATCTTTCTTCGATCGAACCCGCGATGAAACCAAAACAGTATTGAACATCTTAGCTGCTTCGGTGGGAGAGGAAGACGGCCGATGGATAGGCGTCGCGCGGGAGACGGGCGCACTTCTGTTCTCCGGCTGTAGTGAAGAGGAATTTTGAGCTGGAATTTCTGGTTGTCCAAATAGTGATCGCTGTTGCATTGTGATCGGAATATCCCTTGTTAAGCTAAATTTCTTGATGTCCTACACTACTCTCAGGCGGCCGTACACCACAAGTAACTTTATTAGAAAAATCGTCAAGGCTTTTTTTTGCGATTAATACTTGGTAGAACTCTAGAAATGAAAACCCAATCTACCTTTGCAACTCAACCTGCGGAACTTATTGAATCTTTCTCTAGTGATAGCCAGTTTATTGGGCGTCACATCGGGCCTAGGTCTAAGGACTTGAGTACGATGCTCGGAGATTTAGGGTTCGGTACCTTGGATGAATTAGTGGACCAAATAGTTCCAAAACAGATCCGATTTAAACGAAATTTTCACTTGCCTGATGCTCGGAGCGAGCGGAATGCTCTTGAGGAGCTCTATCAGATTGCCTCAAAAAATAAGAAAATGAGATCCTACATTGGGATGGGTTATTCCAACTGTATTACTCCTTCCGTGATCCAAAGAAACATTTTAGAAAATCCAGGTTGGTACACTCAGTACACGCCTTATCAGGCCGAAATTGCACAAGGAAGGTTAGAAGCACTCTTAAACTTTCAGACCTTAATCTGTGATTTGACGGGCCTGCCAGTCGCAAACGCCTCACTATTAGATGAGGCCACTGCCGCGGCGGAGGCGATGAGTCTTTGCTACCACGCTCAGGGTAGGCCCGAAGGTAAGTCCTTTTTCGTTTCGGAGCTTTGCCATCCGCAAACCAAGGCTGTTCTGCGCACTCGTGCAGAGCCGCTTGGGATTAAGGTGGTTGAGGGAGATCTCGATTCAGCTTTGAAGCAGGGTGAATGGTTTGGCGTTCTTCTTCAGTATCCAGGAACTGATGGAGTGGTCTTACATCTTGAGGAGGCGGTTCAGGGCCTTCATGAAAAAGGTGCCCTAGTCATTTTGGCTTGTGACCTCCTCAGTTTAGCAATTTTAAAATCTCCAGGTGAGCTTGGAGTCGACGTTGCTATTGGCAGCTCCCAGCGGTTTGGGGTTCCGATGGGATTTGGTGGACCGCATGCAGCCTTTTTTGCTACCCGCGATGAATATAAGAGGCAAATGCCTGGTAGAATTGTGGGTCTTTCTCAAGATGTAGACGGTAAGCCCGCGATTCGTCTTGCTCTTCAGACCCGTGAACAACACATCCGCAGAGATAAAGCTACGAGTAATATTTGTACGGCGCAAGTTCTACTCGCTGTCATGGCTTCTATGTTTGCCGTTTATCATGGGCCGAGTGGCATTCGAGCAATTGCTGAGGAGGTTCATCGAAAGACTTGCCTTCTCGCAGCAGCACTAGAGCGATTGGGGTACTCTCTCCGCGGAGGAGCGTTTTTCGATACCTTAAAAATCTCAGTAAGTGAGAGTGCAGGAGTTGCGATCCTTAATGCGGCACAATCAAAGGGAATTAATCTTCGTATTTTTAATTCAATGAATTTTTCAGTTACTTTGGATGAAACTGTGACAGAAACAGATCTGTCAGATCTGATTGAGATCTTTGCCGCGGGGTCGATCCAAAAGTCAGGTATGAATTTGAGTGGCCTTCTACCTATGACTAGCCCTCTAGTGGGTAAGGGATTGAGCCGGAAGACAAAGTATCTTACTCATCCCGTTTTCAATTCATATCATTCAGAGACTGAGATGCTCCGCTATATTTTCAGGCTTCAATCCAAGGACCTGTCGCTTGCCTATTCAATGATTCCCCTCGGCTCTTGCACAATGAAGCTCAACGCTACGAGCGAAATGTTGCCAGTCACCTGGCCTGAGTTCTCTCAGTTGCACCCCTTTGCGCCCGATGAGCAGACTCAGGGATATCAGGTGATGCTGAAGCAGTTGGAGCTATGGCTCAGCGAGATTACTGGTTTCTCTGGGGTATCTCTTCAGCCTAATGCTGGTTCGCAAGGTGAGTACGCTGGGCTTTTGGTGATTCGAAAATACCTTGAGAGTCGGGGCGAGGCTAATCGTACGATCTGCCTCATTCCGAAATCGGCTCACGGAACTAATCCAGCCAGCGCAGTGATGGCTGGGATGACGGTCGTGCCGGTTGAGTGTGATTTAGAGGGAAATATTGATTTAACTGATCTTAGAAAAAAGGTGAACGAGTATCAAGATCAGCTGGCGGCTCTGATGGTGACGTACCCCTCTACTCATGGCGTTTTCGAGGACTCAATTGTTGAGGTTTGTTCAATCATTCACGAAAATGGCGGTCAGGTTTACATGGATGGGGCAAACATGAATGCCCAGATTGGTTTGTGTAGGCCCGGTGATTTCGGTCCAGACGTGTGTCATCTAAATCTTCACAAAACATTTTGTATTCCTCACGGAGGGGGAGGTCCTGGCATGGGACCCATTTGTGTTGCGAAACACTTGGTGGATTTTCTTCCGTCTCACCCAGTTACCCCGACAGGCTCTGCTCGTGGCACCGGGCCGGTGTCTGCCGCTGCCTGGGGTAGCGCAAGCATTTTACCGATTTCATGGATGTATATTCGGATGATGGGGGGGCATGGGCTAAAGTTGGCTACGCAGGTAGCCATCCTCAATGCTAATTATATTGCAAAGCGATTGAGTCCGCATTTTCCTGTCCTTTATCGAGGTAAATCAGGATTTGTAGCGCATGAGTGTATTTTTGATCTGAGACAATTCAAGACATCCGCAAATATTGAGGTCGAAGACGTCGCTAAGAGACTCATGGACTATGGATTTCACGCACCGACCGTTTCCTTTCCTGTAGCGGGGACGATGATGGTTGAGCCTACGGAAAGCGAGTCCAAGCAGGAGCTAGATGATTTCTGTGATGCTATGATTGCTATTCGAGAAGAAATTCGAGAGATTGAGCACGGCAAGGCAGATCGACAAAATAATTTGTTGAAAAATGCTCCGCACACTGCGCTTCACGTGACACAAACCGAGTGGTCGAGACCTTATAGTCGAGAGAGAGCTGCCTTTCCCGCCCGTAAATGCTTGGAAAGTAAGTTTTGGCCATCGGTGGGCAGAATCAATAATGTTCTAGGTGACAGAAATCTGATTTGCTCGTGCCCACCCATGGATTCCTACTCAGTAGGCCAATAGCTTAGTTTAACGTTTCTACGTAGTGACAATAGGATTGCGCTGACATCAAGCTATCAATGAAGCTGGTGTCAGCGATTTCAACCTTTATCATCCAAGCTTTTTCATGGGGGTCTTGATTGGCTAGTGCGGGTTGATCCACGAGTGCCTGATTCACTTCAATCACCTTCCCGGCGCAGGGTGAGTAAAGGTCAGAAACTGCCTTGATACTTTCTACCACTCCAAAGGTCTCACCCATTTTGAGGATTCTGCCAACCTTCGGAAGCTCAACAAACACAACGTCGCCCAGTGCGTTTTGAGCATGGTGAGTTATACCAATGACTGCCTGATTGCCATCAATGCGAGCCCATTCATGATCTTTGGTGTATTTTAAATTCTCTGGATAGTTCACAGGTTTTCTCCTAGGTTTTGTTGCGTTGATAAAAAGGAGTGGGTATTACTTCGGCACTCACTCGTGTGCCTCGAATATCAACCCTGATTTTAGTTCCGGGTTTTGCTTCAGATAATTCAACATAACCAATTCCAATAGCTACCTGAAGTGAGGGGGATTGGGTTCCACTGGTGACATTTCCGATCTTTCGATCCCCAGTCTCTGAGTAAAGATCATAACCATGCCGGGGGATTCCCTTCCCAATCATGCGGATTCCAACGAGCTGTCTGGTCAGCCCTGCTTGCTTGGCCTTGGTGAGCGCAGCTTTGCCCAAGAAATCTGCCTTATTCATTTTTACTACCCATCCTAGGCCAGCTTCTAGAGGGTGGGTGTGATCAGATAGCTCGTTTCCATAAAGAGGATACTTCATCTCTAAGCGCAGGGTGTCGCGGGCACCGAGTCCGCACGGCTTCATGCCGAGAGGAATTCCAACCTCAAGAAGCTTGTTCCAAATCTCAGGCCCGCTATCCCAAGGAGTATAAAGCTCGAATCCGTCCTCCCCTGTGTATCCAGTTCTAGCGATGAGGGCCTGGGTTGTTCCGCAAAGAGTTCCCTCTACAAAATGATAGGTGCGAATTCCGTCAAGTGGGATCGATGAAATTTTTGAAACAATTTCTGCCGCCCTGGGGCCTTGGACTGCAATTTGACTGTATTGGGCACTTGCATTTGTGACCCTGAGTTCATCAAAGTTTTTTTCAAATCGGGAGTGAACATCCAGAATATGCTGAAAGTCTTTGTCAGTATTACTAGCATTCACTACGAGTAGGAAATTTTGGCTCGACCTGCGATAAATGACCAGGTCATCGACAATCCCTCCGGACTCGTTGCATAGAGCAGTGTACTGGGCCTGCCCTACTGCTAGTTTCGAGACTTCGTTTGTGACAAGAAAATTCAGGAATGATTCAGATCCTGGTCCCTCGATTTGGATTTCGCCCATGTGGCTGACGTCGAATAATCCGGCCGCTTTTCGGCATGCTAGATGCTCATCCATGACTCCGGAATATTGTACGGGTAGCTCCCAACCACCAAAATCGACCAATCTACCGCCAAGACGCTGATGTTCCGAAAACAGTGCAGTTTTCTTAAGCATGTTTCAACCATTACACCGATCGTGGAATGGAGTCTTTAAAAAATTAACTTAGGAGAGATGTTGCCGAGCTCGTTCGCGGATTTCGGCAGCGTGGATGGTATTTCTCATGAGAATAGAAAGAGTCATGGGCCCAACCCCGCCAGGAACGGGCGAGATCGCAGATGCCACCTTGGCAACCTCTTCAAACAGAACGTCCCCAGTCAGTTTTCCATCGGACGTTCGATGAATTCCGACATCAATGACAGTGGCACCAGGTTTGATGTAGGTTGCGTCGACCAGTCCTGCTTTTCCTGCGGCTACGACCAAAATGTCAGCCTGCCGTGCAAGTGCCCTTAAGTCCTGAGTCTTGCTGTGGCATTGAATCACAGTGGCATCAGCTTTGAGCAAAAGAGCGGCCATTGGCTGACCCACAATGGGACTCCTGCCGATGACGCAGGCCACCTTGCCTTGGATCGAAATTTGATAATGGGATAGGAGCTCCATGATGCCTGCTGGCGTGCAGGGTTCGAAAGTAGGAAGTCCTAAATGTAATTCGCCCGCGTGTTGCGGATGAAATGCATCTACGTCTTTTTCAGGCGAAATCCAGAAAAGAACATCCCCCTCTAGAAATTTTTTCGGAAGCGGACGCTGAATCAGAATGCCGTCCACGCCCGGGTCCTGATTGAGTTTTTGGACTCGATTACGAACTTCTGCCGGGGTTACGGACTTCGGAAAAGTGATCGTTTCATGATCCATTCCCAATTGTAAGGCTAATTCGCCCTTTCGTTGGGTGTAGATTTGGCTGGCATTATCATCGCCCACTAAAATTACGGAAAGCTTTGGCCTTCGACCAAACTGCTGGGAAAAGAGATAAACTCTTCTTTTTACTTCTACCCGAATCTTCTCGGCCACCGGTTTTGCGGTCAAAAGCAACATAATTGAACTCTGTACTCGACTTGATTTCTAGAACGTCCTGCCTCGTAAAAAGCGAATGCACGCCTGGGCGAAGGCCTGCACTGTAAAGATCACAAAACCTAGCAATTCGTCAACGACGGATTAGCGAAAAGGTGCCGAGTTTGGCCTCATGTTAGAATGAACTTCTGTTTCAATAGGAATTAATTTCCCATCTAAAAAAAGTTAAAAAATATTTAAGTTTTATTTAGATCTGACGACGACTTTAGTTTATTCTATAACAATAGGGCCAGATTCAACAGGGAGGTTATTTTGGCAAGTGGCATGTGGACGGCGGCAGCCGGGGCAGCTGTGCAATCACAAAATCTAGATTTAATTGCCAATAATCTGGCAAACGCAGATACCAATGCGTTTAAAAAAGATTTGCCAACTTTTAAAGAGTACCTTGCGACGGCCGAGAGGAACAAGGATCCCCAGGATATCCCTCGCGGCCCAGTCAAAGATAAGGACCTTTATCCACTTGATGGCCGTGACCAAGCTTTTGTGGTGATGGATGGGACCCATATTAGTCAGAGACAGGGACACCTTAAAGTGACTCACGGCCCGCTGGATGTCGCAATGGACGGCCCAGGTTTTCTTGAGGTAAGCACCCCGAACGGAATTCGCTACACCCGCGACGGAGCATTAAAGGTTGGAGCAGATGGTCGACTCGTCACCCGAGAGGGGTTTCCAGTGCTTTCTCAAGAGTCAGGGGGATTGTCTGGCTTGCCAGGGTCAGGAACAGGTCCCGCGGCTCGGTTTATTAATTTGAAGGACGCCCCCTCTCCTCTGACCATTAATGAGCGCGGTGAAATCTATGCCGGCGAAGATCTAGTGACTAAATTGAATGTAGTTGAATTCAACACTCGGAACGGTTTGAGAAAAGTAGGCGGGCAACTCTTTGAGGTTTCTCCTAACGTTACTGCTAACCCTGCGACCCAGACTTTAGTTCGTCAGGGGGCCCTTGAGACATCGAATGTCAACCCCATTGAAGAAATGACTAATATGATCAAATCTAATCGACTTTTTGAGCATGACCTTAAAGCGATGAGAACCTTTGGGGATTTGATGGCCAAGGAAGTGAATGAGGTAGGCAAATTATGATTCGAGCTCTTTCTGCAGCAGCAACTGGCCTGGAAGCACAGCAAACTAAGATTGCTAATATTGCCAACGATCTCGCCAATGTGAACACGGATGGCTACAAGAGGACCACAACCGAGTTCCAAGATCTCATGTATGAGACTGTGAAGCAACCTGGCGGGGCCCTGGGTAGTGGAAGTCAGACTCCCGTTGGGATTCAAATTGGAATGGGAGTAAAAATCGGAGCATCACATAAACAATTTGAGCCTGGTCCTGCAAAAATGACTTACAATCCTTTTGATCTGATGATCGAGGGTCCTGGGTTTTTCCAGGTTCAAACTCCACAGGGTGAAACCGCATTCACTCGGAGTGGTGCATTTCACGTTGACTCTCAAGGTATTCTGCAGCTCTCTAATGGCTCAAAACTTAATCCCCAAATTGTCATTCCTCATAATGCGATGAACGTCGTGATATCGACCTCTGGGGAAGTGCGAGCAACGATACCAGGTACTGGCGAGGCGGTACTAGGCCAGATTCAAGTCGCTGATTTTGCGAATCAGCAGGGGCTAATGGCCATGGGTGAAGGTTTGTACAAGGCTTCACAAGCAAGTGGGGCGCCGATTCAAGGGCTACCAGGAGAAAATGGTTTGGGTCCCCTCCAGCAAGGAGCACTAGAAGGCTCTAATGTGAACGTCGCGAACAGCATGGTGGATATGATTACGACTCAAAGAGCGTATGAAATGGGAACCAAGGTCATGGGTGTTGCTGATCAGATGCTAGCTGCCACTGTGAATGTGAAGTGAGGAGACTTAATTTTGAGAATTCTTGGGCTACTTAGAAAATTAACTTTTGCCTCCCTCATCACCTCGATGGTTGTGAGTGGTGCGGAGTTGCGAGCTAGCACGGAGCGTTCGTTGGAAGTTCAATTGAAAAAAATGATCAAGCTGGAGCTTGCTAAAGCTTATCCAGAAGCTCAAGTGGAGGTCTATGGACACCCGCGCTGGCTGACCGAAAAATCTCTTGAGTCGCCACGAAGAGTAACACTCCTAGGAGATGATTCAAAAGGTCACATCCACTTTTCAGTGCAAGGCGAAAATTTTTCGAATGATGCTGAGGGTTGGTTTAGTTTTTCTGCATGGACTTTGGGGCGGGTTGCTACGAAACGAATTCGGCCCGGAGAGGTTCTCGATGCAGGTTCGTTCGTCGAACAAAAAATTGATGTAGCAGTGGGAAGTGCACGCGAATACCGGGGAGTCATTTTGCCTGCCACGGTACCGACTTCAAAGTTAGAATCGCTTCAGACGATCCTAGAAGGCCAGTTCCTAACTTCGACTGCGGTGCGGAGAATTCCAGATGTGAGACGAGGAGATCCTCTTCAGGTTCAGATTGAGTCGAGTGGGTTGGTGATTAGGACTTCTGGAGTCGCAGAAGAGCCGTCCTATGTGGGACGGACGATTCGTGTGCAAACCTTAAGGGCAAAAAGAGAGCTGACTGGCCAACTTCTTGAGGGCGGTATTGTGGAGGTTCGAATCTGATGCGATTTCACCAGTTTGATCCCTCACGAAATAGTCTTTTTCTGGGGTGCATGCCACAGAGAGGGCTGCTGCTGATTCTGGCTATGGTTTGCCTGTCTTCGTGCGGGGGTCTGATGGGATCCTTTCGTAAGGATTCAGATGAGCAAAGTGTCGACTACGGAGATGATGAGGGGCGCGCGGAGTCTGGGAAGAGAGCGGATGCAGCTAATGCTGGTCGCGGTGAAGCAGGTGGCCAACGACGACAAGAGACAGTTGAGCAACCTCACGAAAAACTCGACTGGAAACGCCCACGGGGAGGAGCACCTCGCGTTCAGCAGAGTGAACCTTCTACAGCAGATACTCCAGTATACCTGCCCCGAGTTCAACGGCTTTACACCTCCGCATCGCGGGCTACGCGAAACGACTTTATTGATCAATCCCAAGACGAGGGCTCGCTCTGGGCATCTGTTGGACAAACCAATTATTTTTTCACAAAGAACCGCGTCCGTAGTCCAGGTGACTTAGTCACAGTGATTCTAGATGATGACCTCTATCGTGAGATTGTCGCAGAAAGTAAAGAGAGCCTGACTTACCCCGAAAGAGAAGTGGAACTCAATTTAGCGCAGGAGGCTCTAACAGCGAAATTTATTGCTGAAAGACTCGGACAAAAAAGAGATGAGGTGACCACCTCAGCCGCCGCCACCGAAGGTCCATCTGCTACTTCGGCATCGCCTAAGGCTCCCTCTCCAGCTGGCGCCGAAAGTGCACAAAAGCAGCCGAAATCAGAATTGACTCAGGAGCTCGCAAAACTCGCACCTCGGGCTAGGTCTAGCGATGTCGATTTGGCCAAATCCCTTGATTTGAAAGTTGGCGACACCTTGATAGGGGAGATCATTGAGCGGTTTCCAAACGGAAATTATAGAATTCGCGCAGTCAAAAAAATCGCCTACAAAAATGGCGCACAGCGCTCTGTAAGTGTCGTGGGGATTGTGAAAAATTCAGACATCAGTGATGAAAATGATGGTGTCCATTCAGGGAGGCTCTATGAGCATCGAGTTGAAGTGGCACACTAAAATTATAGTGCTCGTTCTTGTTGGGTTTGGAGCTTTTGTCCCTTGTGCCTCTGCATCAAAGATTAAAGATATTGCCACAGTCAAAGGTGTAAGAGACAATATTCTTATTGGATACGGAATTGTGGTCGGACTGAAGGGCACGGGAGATTCGAGCACAGAAATTACGAGTCAGTCACTGTCGAGGTTGTTTACAAAGTTGGGCTTAGACATTCAAAATAATGCTGCAGTAAAATCTAAAAATGCTGCCGCTGTCATTGCAACTGCGTCACTTCCTCCTTTTTCGAGAGTAGGCAACAGGTTGGATATTACTGTGAGTTCAATTGGGGATGCTTCAAGTCTTGAAGGGGGTATTCTTCTGGTTACTCCCTTGAGGGCGGGCGATCAAAACGTCTATGCAGTAGCGCAGGGCCCCGTGAGCTTAGGCAGTGTGGCAGACGGTACGTCTAAGAATTTTCCTACGGTTGGACGAGTTGTCAGTGGGGCGACTGTTGAGAAGGACGTAGAGAGCAATTTTGCATCGAAGAAGAATTTTCGTCTTGCACTGCATCAGCCTGATTTTACTACGGCCGCTCGGATGGTCCTGTTGATTAATAGTGAGTTGGGTGGAAAGTATGCGACTGCTAGAGATAGCGGTACAGTCGATGTTGTGGTTCCATTTAACTATGATGGAAACTCAGTTGAGTTATTGGCCTTACTTGAGAATGTTCAGGTCAATGTAGAGTCGCGAGCTAAGATTGTTTTGAACGAGCGCACGGGAACCGTTGTGATGGGTGGCTCGATACAGATCCTCCCTGTAGCCTTATCCCACGGTGACCTTTCCATCGAAGTAAAGGGGGCGACCAAGGGGAGTAAGCCCGAGCGTGTGACCGAGATTAAGTCAGATACAAGTGTGGCAGACTTGGTAAAGGCTCTTAATGCTCTTGGGGTTCACCCCAAGGATTTGACGGCAATTTTTCAAAGCCTTAAAGAGGTAGGGGCTCTCCAGGCTGAATTGGAAACGATGTGATGAATTTTTGTAGTTTTGAAATAGGTCTTAAAAAATTTCGTACGGTGAAACTGAGGTTCTGGACCATCATGGAAGATCGAGGCAGCACCATAATCCAGGAAACAGGACAGGATCAACGGCCCGCTAGGATGGTGGGTTATTCAAGTCTTGATTCTGCTGCTACCGGCATGGAAGCCGGATCAGATCTCAGTTATTCACAGATGCGAAGAAGGGGGGAGAGATGACTCAAGGAATAAAAGGCCCAGGGACAGTCTTTCCCCCCTTTACTACGAATCAGGAAGCTTTGCATCAAGGACGAGATGCTCGCTCGGCACCAACCTCCCCCAATAGAGCGATCCCTTCTGTGGATAGGTCAAAGGTTGACCCAAAGCTCCTTCAGGCAGCTGAGGGCATGGAAGCGATGTTCATCGACTACATGATGAAGGTGATGAGGGAGACCGTGCCTAAAAATGAAATGGACCTAGAAAATCCTGCGACTCAGATTTACCGAGGAATGCAGGACTCGGAGTTTGCTCAGAAAGCAGCCCATCGAGGCGGAGTAGGATTGGCCGATCAGGTCATTGCTTATCTGGGGACCCCGGGGTATCCTGTAATAGAGGGGCGTGGAACTCCCTCTAAGGAGAAACCATGAAGGTTGGCCAACCAGGAAATAGTCCCGTACAGAATAACGAAGCGCGTTCCGCTAAGCGCGGACCCTATTCATCTGAGACTCAAGAGGCAAAGCACACTGAACGCAGTGAGCACTCAGAGAAGCCTGATAAGGCCGATGGGGCTGTAAAAAATGGCGGCTCATCAGGCGCTCGAACAGAGATTTCGCCTAAAGCCCGAGAATTTTCTCAAGCCAAGGCAGTGGCCTCACAAGCTCCAGATATCCGAGAAGATCGAGTTGCGGATCTGAAAAAGAGAATTTCAGAGGGAACTTATCGAATTGATGAGGATGCGATAGCTGATCGAATGGTAGATGAGCATTTGAGGGGGCCGAGAACGGCATAGTTCCTCAAATAGGTTGGACTTCGGAGCAGTCAGGAGGATTGCGACGTGGAAAATGGATTGGGTGAGTTTTTTCAAACCCTGCAGAAGTTAGTAGGCCAGCATCGACAGCTTCTTGAGATCGTTCGTGCTGAGCGCGAAAACTTGGTTCAAGCCGACCACCAAGCGATTCAAGCGATTATTCAAAGGAAGCAAGATTCAATCGAGTTGATTGGAAAGACCGAAAGCCTGCGAATCAAGCAAATCGCAGAACTGGCTTCTGAATGGGGCAAGCCTACAGTCGACTTGAGTCTGCCGAACCTGATTTTACATGTTCAGGCGTTTGACCCGAAAATGGCTGAAGCGCTTCGAAGTTCGTTTCACGCTTTAACCATTCTCATTCAAAGGATTAGTGAACAAAATAAAGACAACCAAAAATTACTTCAGCGTTCACTTGAAAATATCTATGAGATGAAAAAAAACATACTGGGGGTGGCATCCGGGAAAGCTGGAACCTATTCCCAATCTGGTCAGCGAGTGGCGGGGCCTACGGGTCGTCATCTGATCTCTAGGGAAGCCTAGGATGGCTATTTCTAACATCAGTCAAATAGGACAGTCAGGGCTTAAGGCGGCAAAAGCAGGAATTGCTACAGCCGGCCATAATATTGCTAATGCCTCGACGGAAGGCTATTCGCGGCAAAGAGTGATTACTGATCCGACCTTACCCGGCTCGAGTTCCTTCGGGCACAATTTCTTCGGAAATGGAACCGAAGTCAGCCGGGTGGAGCGTGTCAACGATGAGTTCGTCGAAAAACAGATCCGAAATTCCAATCGGGAGCTGTCGCATTTCGAAGAAAAGTCGATGGCATTAAATCAAATTGAAGAAGTTTTTAATGAAATGGGCGGTGACGGACTGAATCGGTTGGTTTCAAAATTCTTTAACGAATTTAGGCAGCTTTCAACTGGGCCTGAAAACATCGGGCTAAAAAGTGCAGTGCGAGAAGCAGGCCGATCCTTAACTCAGGAATTCCACCGTTTACAAAAACAAATTGTCGAAATCAGGGATCATCTGGATGCAAGGATTCAAACCTCCGTTACGGAGGCGAATGCTCTCGCTAAAGACGTTGCCGAGTTGAATGACAAGATCCGTCTTCAAGAGTTGAATAACGGCCCTCCCAACGATCTTTTGGATAAACGTGATTCTGTAATCAAAAAGCTGAGTGCTTACATGGAGCTGAGCGCGTTTAAAGATAATTCCGGTGGCGTGAACCTGGATATTCGAGGGGTAGGTCCCTTGGTAGCCGGTTCCCGCTCAGAAACGATTCAGGCAATTCGAACCTTGTCTGATGGTCAGGGCAAGGAAGATGGGATGTTGGATATTTCATCGTCTGGAAGCGCCCATGGTAGAATTACCCATCAGATTCAGGGCGGAAAACTGGGTGCCCTCCTGGAGGCTAGAGATCAGGTCATTTCATCCGTACTAGGTCGACTTGACGAAATGGCTTTTGCCGTAGCTCAAAGTGTAAATGGAATTCATTCTCAAGGATATACCCAGAGCGGAATCACTGATGTTGATTTTTTCGAGCCCGTCGAGTTGAAGGGAGCATCTGGCTCCATTCAACTTTCGGACGAAATTTTGTCTGATGCATCGAAGATTGTTACTGCGGCCGAGCCAGATTCGCCTGGGGACAATCGAATTGCCCTGGCAATCTCGGGACTTCAAGCACAGAAAATTCTGGGAGATGATCACTCGACCATCGACGAATGGTACAACTCCATTGTAAGCGATATAGGGTCTCAATCATCTCATACTCAGTTTGCGCTCAGTCGAGAACGTGACATTGTCACTCAACTTGGACGGGTTCGAGACCAAATTTCCGGGGTTTCTGTAGATGAAGAAACGACGCGGCTGCTTGAGTTTCAGCATACTTTTGAAGCGTCTGCAAAGATTATTCAATTAGCAGATGAAATGTTTAAAACCATACTTTCGCTGAAGCGGGATTGATAGGAAATGACTTCATTTAATCAGGGATTTTCATGCGAATAACCGAGGGCTCAAACTACGAGACAGTCCGCGATACGATGCGAAGAGGCCGCGAGAAGATGGAGACCCTTCAAAATCAAGCAGCCTCCTTGAAGAAGCTCAATCGCCCCTCCGATGATCCGGCTGCGGCGGCTGAAGTCCTTCGCATTCGAAGCGACAAGGCAAAGGTTGAGCACTTTCAACTGAACTCAAAAATTGCTGAAAACTTTCTTGTGAATACGGATCAGTCTATTGCCGAGTTGTCTGATATTGTGGTCCGTTCCAAGGAGCTTGCCATCAGTCAGTCCAGTATGGCTAGTTCGAGCGAGGAAACGCGTAGGGCGGTTGCTGAAGAGGTGAATCAGCTTTTTAACCAGGCAGTCTCAGTTGCAAACCGTCGCGTCGGCGATCGATCGATTTTCTCCGGGTACAAAACCCAGAGTCCGGCAGTCAACTCAAATGGCCAGTATTTGGGCGACCGCGGGCAGATAATGGTCGAAATCGGAAGTGATGTATTTATAGCATTGAATATCCCGGGCGATGAGGTCTTTAATACTCACCCAAGTCCCATGTCGCCAGGTTCCCAGGATCATTCTGAACCGGGACCAGATAACGTGAACCTCTTTACTGAGCTTCAGCACTTCAAAGTGGGCCTGCTAGCGGGTGACTTAGATGGAATTCGAGATACACTGGATCGCTTCGATCAATTGCATGGTCAACTCATTGCGACCCGTGCTAAAGTAGGCGCTCGTTTGCAGGGAGTGCAATACACTAATCAGGCGACTGAGCGACAACAGATTTCAAACTCAGTCCTGAGTTCTTCTTTAGAGGATGCTGATATGGCTCAAGTAGTAACTGATTTAAACAAGGAAGAATCAGTATTTAAAAGTTCTCTCGCAGCTTCGAAGCGCCTAATTCAGCCGAGTCTTTTGGATTTCTTACGATGAAGGAGAGCTTGAAACGCAGTGGATGACAGAGAAAAAAGTTGCAACTGGTAGGGCGTTAGAATAAAGGTTCTTCCGGTAAAGGAATACTGGCTTTAATAAAAGATGGAGATCTTATGTTAGTACTAACCCGCAAATTGGGTGAAAGCATCGCGATCGACGACCACATCAAAGTCGTCGTTGTTCAAATCAAGGGCAAGCAAGTCCGGCTCGGGATTCAAGCGCCTAAAGAAACTAAAATTCACCGCGAAGAAGTCTATGCTGCCATTCAGGATCAGAATAAGGAGGCCGTCAAGGCGCCTGTTGCTGTGGGGCAAGTATCAAAAGTTTTAAAAGGTTAGATTTTAGGGTATTATCTAATACATAACCAAGGGGTCGAGCGTGATCATAGAAACAGGACGTTTTGGACAGCTCACAGTCGGTGACGACGAGAAAGTGACCATACCTCAAGGGATTTTGGGGTTTCCGGAGTATAAACATTTTTGTTTAGTAGATCCGGGCGATGATACCTTAATTGTCTGGCTTCAATGTTTAGATCATCCGGAGATTGCTTTTCCTCTCCTAGAACCTAAAATTTTCAAGCCCGATTATGCTGCTCGACTCTCCGCTGCTGAACTCAGAGAGCTGAAGCTGGAGAACGTGAATCAGTCGGCAGTTTTTAGCATTCTTACCATTCCCGAAGATATTACCAAGATGACTGCCAATCTTAAGGCCCCCCTGGTGATTAACTTGAAGGAACGCCTGGCGAAGCAAGTTGTTTTGCAGGAGAATGAGTACACGATTAAGAGTGAAATGTTTAAGGAACTTCGTGCTCATCTGATCACAATTAGTTCTCAAAGTAGAGCGGGTTCAAGTGCACGCGAAGAGCATGCTCAAAGTGCAGCAATTCCGATCCGTAATATTCCACCCTCCTTGACTGTGAAGAGTCTGGCGCTCTAGAGGTTCTAGGATTGGCCTCGGGTTTTTTTTGCCATTTCTAAATAGGCTTTAGCCTCTCTGTTGCTTGGCTCAATTTGAAATGTTGCCTCCCACTCCAGTTCTGCGTCCAAGAGGTTTCCTTGACTGTAGTGGAGGAGTCCTAACTGAATGCGTGCGGGTGAGTACGTTGGGTTTTCTCGCTTTAGTTGCTGTAATTCTTGAATGGATCGCGTGAGATAGCCTTTTTTTGCGAAAGCCTTAGCTCGTCGAATTCGAATTTCAAGAAGCTCAGGGTGTAAATCGGCTGCCTTATTGTATTCTTCGATTGCCTCGTCATAGCGACGGTAGCGAAAGTACAGGTCTGCTATTTCGAGGTGCTTCACTGCAAACTTTCGGTTGATCCCGTCCTCGTTACGGGAGGCACCCTTGGCAATTGAATGATTTGCCTGGTCAAAAATGTGCTTCGCTTCATCATATTTTCCGACATCATTTAATAAAACAGATAAACAAATGGCTGCGTCGGTATGCTGTGGGTTAAGTTTCAGGGCTTTTTTGATGGATTCGATAGTTTTAGGGATCTGCCCTTGAAAGTAAAAGAGTACCCCAAGTAGGTAGTGGCCATCAGGGTCGTTTGGATGTGTCGCGAGGTGACTTCTAATGAGCGCCTCAGCTAATTGATATTCCTTGTTTGAGAGGAGTTCTTGAATGTGGGCCGAATCAAATCCATCTAGGCCTTTGAGTTGTTCCATTCTATTTAGAATTTCCTTGCTTTTCTGTGAGTCTTTGATTGACGTAATCTAGTTTTTTCAAAGCGAGTTTTGCCTCCTCTGTATCTGGAAAATTTGCTGCGACCTTCTCCAGTCTAGGTTTGGCGGATTCGAACAGGTTTCTCCGAATGTAGAATTCTCCGATAAGAAGTTCTTTTGCTGCAAGCTTGGACCTAATTTCGGCAATGTCTTTTTTCGCTTCAACCGCCTCGGTAGCACTAGGGAATCGGGCTAGAAATTCGTTATAGGCGTCTTGGGACTTTTTCAGGGGTGTGAGGTCTCGATCGACTAGTGTTGGAGCATCCTTGTAGTAAGCCTTTGCTACCCGGAACATTGCATAGGGCACCTTGGGGTGTTTTGGATGGAGATCCTTAAAGATTTGATAATTGACCGCCGCCTCTGCAAAGAGATCTTGCATGTAGTAGACGTCCGCAATGCGGAGCTGGCACTCAGATGCGAAGCTTGAGTAGGGGAACTTGTTTTTAATGGCCCGTAGTTTATCGATTGCGATTTGATAATGGTCACTATCAATATCGGCCTGGGCTTCCTTATAAAGGGAGGCTGGATCATTTTCGTCAATATGCATTGAGCTGCAGGCGGCCGTCCATGCAATTAAAAAGAGGACTAATAGGTGAAAAACTTTCTTCATTTGATTCGCTCTCCCAATATCAAAGTGACTGGATCATGGATGTTATAAAATCAGCAAGCTTTTTGCTCTCACCCAGCCAATTCCATCAGCTGAGTATCGGACCTGATTCCAGTCGTCAGGTGATCCCTCCGAGGGGGTAGCTGGCCCCAGTACCCGCAGCTTAGATCCCGGCTCGACCTCTTCGAGTGACTGAAAGTGGTCACCTGGTCCAACTCGGACCGTCTGCTTCTCTAGGAGGACGCCACAAGGATGGGAATTAGCCCACAGTCGGATTGAATACATTCCGAATGTGATTGCAAGGGCTGCGAGACCCCAGTAGGAGGCTGGTTGAAGGAGGGCCGTCCTGAGCTGGCGGGTTTTAGAATAACTTCTGATCCAGATGAGAACGAGCGCAAGGCAGAGAAATCCTAGAGTTGCGCGAGCCTCCTCAAAGGATACCTGATCAGCCAGCTGTTCAATCCAAAATGAAGCCGGATCGAGCTTTTCAGGCCCTAGCTTATCGCTCAGGGCTTGTCGGGCGATATTCAAATTGGTTTGAATATCTGGCTGGTGCGGTTGAAGTCGGTTTGCCTTTTCAAGGTGTGCCACCGCGAGCCCTAGGTTTCCGGCTCGATAGTAGGTAGTTCCTAGGTTGTAGTAATAGGAGCTGTCCAATGAGTTGGGGTGCGCTAATAACTCGGTAATAGCCTCGTTTAGCTGCCCCGCGTCAAAGTGGCTCTTTGCATCTTTCCAAATTGCCCACGAATCTGGGCTAGGCGATGCATAGGACCATTGAAAAGAACCAGCTAGTAAAGAAAGAAAAACTAAAAAGCTCAACGTTTTCCGCATTTCAAGAAAATCCCATCAGAGTCGAAAGCTTGCAACAAAAATAAGCTCATGATATTTCTTCAGCGAGCCGTTTTCTAGGCTTTTTGACCGATTTTGCACCCCGTTTCCTGTGTATATAGGAGCTTTCATGCCTCAGATTTTAAATTCCCTCATTACTACTCTTAGAGATTCCCCTCGGTTCATTTCAGCAAAGAATGAGTTGTTGGCTACCATAGTTGAGTCCAGTGAATCGATTCAAGGGGTGCGTTCCGGCTCCAGATCCGACGAGATGATCAGCAGTTATCAGGCGTCGTTGAAGGAATTTGCTAAGAATCGAGGCCGCGATCTTTACTTTCCCTTTTTGGCATCCGGCATTGGCTCCGGGCCGTGGGTGGAGCTAGTTGATGGCAGCGTTAAGTTTGATATGATCACCGGAATCGGGATTCATTTCTTTGGTCATTCTCATCCTGCACTCATTGAGGAGATGATCAAGGGCTTGCCAGGAGATATCATGCAGGGCAACCTGGAGCCTGGAATTGAGATGAATGACTTGCTCAAGGCCCTTTTATCTAGAGTGGGTGAAGGAAGTCGGTTGGCACATGGATGGCTCATGTGCAGTGGTACCATGGTCAATGAGGTTGCTCTTAAGATTGTCCGGCAGAAGAAATTCCCAGCAACTAAAGTCCTCGCTTTTAAAGATTGCTTCGCAGGTCGATCAACTGCAATGCAGGAAATTACCGACAATCCAAGCTATCGCCAGGGGCAACCCACCTACGGCGAGGTTCACTACCTTTCCTTTTACGATGCAAAGGTAGGTCTAAGCGACAGCATCGCTCGTACTCTCGGAGAGATGAAAGAACTCTTCATTAGATATCCGGGGCAGTTTGCGCTCTTGATGACTGAGCTGGTTCAAGGCGAGGGTGGATTTCAGTCCGCCCCTCGAGAGTTTTATGTTCGGGTTTTCGACGAAGCCAAAAAGGCAGGGCTGGCTCTTTGGATGGACGAGGTGCAGACTTTTGGCCGCACGGGCGAGCTCTTTGCCTATCAAAAATTTGGCCTCAACGAATACGTCGACGTGGTCACCGTCGGGAAGATGCTCCAAGCATGTGCTCTTTTGTTTACATCCGAAATTGCTCCTAAACCGGGCTTGGTCGCAGGGACTTTTTCCGGAAGTACAGCGGCTCTCAGGACCGCGAGGCGGGTTTTGGAGCTCTTGGACGAAGGTCAATTTCTGGGCGAGGGTGGGCGCATTGATCGGCTCTCGACTGAATTCGTCCATGGCCTGGAGGCTCTCAAGTCCTCCACCTGTAAGGGATTAATCGGCGAAATCCGAGCGGTCGGTGGCATGATTGGCTTTGAGCCGCTGAACGGCACAATGGACGACGTCAAGGCCGTCTTAATGAAGTTATTCGATCTAGGTGTTGTTGCATTTTATTGCGGACATGGTCCGTATTTGATTCGAATGCTTCCGCCATTGGGTGCGATGGAGAGTAGTCATATTAGTCAGGTTTGCCGCATCATCGAGCAGGCTTTGGTCGCAGTAGTGGCTCAACGAAAAGCTGAGTCCTTGAAGGGGAAAGTATGAAACGATTTCTTGATGAGGCAAAACGGATCATTCGGATGAACTCCGTTAGTACCAACGGAAACGAGGAGCTAGCTAATTACGCGGCCTCTCTCATGCAAGACCGAGGATTGAAAACTCAGGTCCAGCATGTCACCCATTCGAATGAATCGATTTCTAAGCGGCAGTTTAACGTCATAGGGATCGTAGGAGATCCCTTGGTTGACCGCAAAATCCGTAAAGGGATTTTGCTCAACACCCATTTGGATACGGTTAGTCCAGGAATTCTTGAGAACTGGACGGAGACCGGGGGGGATCCGTTTGCGGCTACTCTCAAGGATGGAAAAATCTATGGTTTGGGCACCGCTGATGTAAAACTGGACTTCTTGTGCAAGCTGCATGCAGTGGAAAAGTTTCGAGAGCGGAAGCTGAAAAACCCAATTTACCTGGTGGGCACTTGTGGCGAAGAAATTGGTATGTTTGGTGCGAAATATCTCATTAAGTCTCTAGCGCTTAATCCTAAATACGTCCTTGTAGGTGAGCCTTCGGACCTGAAGGTGGTTTATGCCCATAAATGCCTAAATATTTTTCGAGTGTCCATTGGCTACCAATTGGTTGAGAGAGATGCCCGAGGGTTTAATCGGAGAATTGATCTTCACTCGTTTGGGAAGTCAGCACACAGCTCCTATCCTCACTTGGGAACAAACGCTATCTTGGGTGCAGTAGATTTTCTGCATCGAGCGATGGACCAGGGTTTTGAGATGCGATTTACTCGACTCGACGGTGGGGACACAGTGAATAAAGTTCCGGATCATTCGATGATCCAGTTCTACTTAACCTCTCATCAATTCGAGGATTTCAAGCGATTTTTCCGTGACCTAGTCCGAGTAGAGGGCAAGGAGCGATCATTTCGAGTGGAGCTAGGTGGTGTAGGTGAATCGGGTGTGAGGTTCCTGCCTGATCCTCTTTTTCCCTGCTTGACAGAGATTGTGGAGTTTTTTAAGCATACTTCATCCGAACTCGAGCAGGTTCGTGACGAGACCTATGACCCCCAGCACTCTACTGTCAATTTTGGCCAACTCAAACAAAAGCTAGGGGGGATGGATCTTCACTTTGATATTAGACTCCTACCCGAAATTTCACCTCAGGAAATCGAAAAGAAAATAAAGGCTGGAATCCAGGAGATTGCTGGAAAATACCCGAATCTAAATATTGGGGTCACTCTTGAGCGGATGAACCCAAGTCTTAATATGAAAATGGAAGACCAACTGATCGATATCTGTCGAGACTCCATGGAAAGCGTTGGAATTGCGCCTCAATTTTCGAAAAAAGCAACCTCAACTGAAGCCGCTCAATACTTCCAAGCCGGCTATCAGGCTGTTGTTTTCGGACCTGGGACTTCTCAGGGTAATAGTCACAGTCCAAACGAGCACAATCGTCTCGATGATCTAGAGAAGGCAATTGCCTTTTATGAGAAGGTGATAGAAAGAGTCTGTCTATGATCCTACTGCGGGAAATCCGAGAACAGGACCTCGAAGCCCTGGAGTCGTTTTCCCAAATTCCAGGATTCATTAATCTCCCAAATGATAGAGACCTTTTAATGGAGAAGATCCAGCGAGCCAAGAACTCGTTTGGTCAGGCGGCACCACTCATCCAAGATAGCAAATACCTCTTTGTGGCGGAGGACCTGGAAACTAAAAAGATCTTGGGTACCTCGATGATTGCTGGACAACACGGTACCGTCGAATCCCCTCATTTCTACTTTGAAGTGGGTAGCGAGGAGCGCTATTCTTCGACAATCAGTACAGGATTTATTCACGGCACTTTAAAGTTAAAATACGAAACGGATGGCCCGTCCGAAATTGGCGGACTTGTTTTAGACCCTGAGCTAAGAAACTCTGAGGCACGAATTGGGCGGCAGATTTCGTTTATCCGGTTCCTATTCCTGGGATTAAATCGGGAGCGGTTTAAAAAAAAGATCCTCGCTGAGCTCTTGCCGCCTCTAAACAAGCGGGGTCAATCTCCTTTGTGGGAGGCCATTGGTCGCCGATTCACCAACATGGATTATTGGGAAGCCGATCAGCTTTCTCAGAAGAGTAAAGACTTCATTTTGTCTCTTTTCCCATCGGGCAAAATCTATACGGCCTTCTTGTCTGCCGAGGCTCGAAATTCGATCGGAAAAGTTGGAAAAGAGACCGAGCCAGTGGTTCATATGTTGAATAAAATCGGATTCACATACCGTGGACATGTTGATCCTTTTGATGGAGGGCCTCACTTATTATCAAAAGTTGAGGAGGTTCTACCTGTTAAAAAAATTCAAAAACTAAAGCTCAACTGTCGGGAAACTGCCGCGCTGTATTCGCCTTCACAGGTCGGGCTGATCTGCAATCTGGAACAAGCTCCAGGTGAATTTCGGAGTGTCATGGTTCAGGCAGCAGTCCATGAGGATCGAATCCAACTGACTGAGCCCAACCACGCGATGGTTTGTTCTGTTTTGGGACTTGGGTCGGATGCCCAGGTTGCCTTTATGCCATTTTACTAGATTAACGAGGTGTCGAATGACTCAGACTCGATTTCAGGCAAAGGTTTTAGGTGATTTCATAGGCGGGGAGTTTAGAATTCCCAGCGATCCCAATGGCGCTTGGGTGAGTCGCAGTCCTGCTCAGTATGCGGATGAGTTGGGCTGCTATCAATACTCCTATTCTCATGTAGATGAGGCAGTTTTAGCAGGACGAGAGAGTTTTCCTCAGTGGAAAAAAAAGACAGTTTCTGAGCGGGCCGAGTACCTGAAAAAATTTCAAGCAGTTCTTAAAAAGCGTGAGAGTGAATGGACCGAGGCCATCGCAAGAGAAGTGGGCAAGCCTCATTGGGAAGCCAAAACTGAACTTGCTGCCATGATCAATAAGGTGGATATCACCATTCAAGAGAGCATGAAGCTGGTTGCCGACTTTGAAATTCCAAAAATTTTAGAGAATACGACAGGTGCCTGTAGGTACCGTCCTCTGGGAGTTTTAGCGGTCATCGGGCCCTTTAACTTTCCCGGTCATTTGCCAAATGGTCATATTATACCGGCACTCTTAACTGGGAATACAGTTGTGTTTAAACCTTCTGAAAAAGCTGCCTGGGTAGGTCAACTCATGGCAGAAAGTTTTCAAGAGGCGGGTCTACCTTCTGGAGTCTTTAATCTAGTTCAAGGGGAACGCGAGGTCAGTCGGAGACTCTGCGCTCACGAGGGTGTCAATGGAGTTCTGTTCACTGGTTCTTATGACGTTGGCGTTCAGATTAAGCAAGATACTCTTCATCAGCATTGGAAGCTCCTTGCACTTGAGATGGGCGGCAAGAATTCAGTGATTGTCTGGGAAGATGCTGATCTGGAGGCTACAGTTTTTGAAACCCTTCTGGGAGGGTTTCTTACCGCTGGCCAGAGATGCAGCGCTACGAGTCGTGTCTTGGTTCATCGAAAGATTTTGGATTCGTTTGTGAGTCAATTTCATGCGAGATCTAAGGCATTCCAGATTGGACATCCGCTCGATAATCCCTTTATGGGACCTTTGATTGATCAGGGCTCTGTTGACCGTTACATGAAGTTTCAAGGAATTGCTTCGAGAGAGGGCTTTGAGCCGATCATGAGTGGCAAAGCTCTGGATCTATCCCAGCGCGGAAATTATGTCACTCCTACGATTAGTCTCATGGCCCATGCGACTCTCGAGCAGACTCGAAAGAGTACGTACCAGCAGACAGAACTTTTTGCTCCTAACATTGCGATTCTTGGAGTGGATGATTTGGATGAAGCGATTGCTCAAGCAAATGCGACTCAGTTTGGATTGGTTACGAGTGTCTTCAGTAAGACACGATCTGTTTATGAGCAATGTCTTGAAGGACTTGAGATGGGGTTAGTTAATTGGAATAAATCTACGGTTGGCGCTTCCTCGAAACTTCCTTTTGGCGGGCTTAAGAAGAGCGGCAATCACTTTCCAACAGCACTCACGGCACCACTTTATTGTACATCACCCGTCGCTTCTCTCGAAACAGTAATGCCTCAGCCTGTAGCTGTATTGGCTGAAAAAAATCCGGGACTCAATTGGAAATAGAAGCTCGCTGATTGAGCATTTCGGGAGGCCCTCATCAAATGAGGGCCTCTATTCTCAAACTAATTGGATTGAAGTCCCTTTTCTACGTTGGAAGCTTGAGGTCCTTTTGGACCCTCGATCAAATCAAAATCTACTTTTTGACCTTCTGCGAGAGTTTTAAAACCATCACCCTGAATTGCAGAGTAATGCACGAATACATCCCGTTCTGTACCATCAGTTTGGATGAACCCGTACCCTTTGCTGTCGTTGAACCACTTTACTTGTCCTGTTGCCATCGAAATACCCCCTGTAAATAAAAGAGAAGAGCAACCAGGAAAAGAAGTAATCCTGCTTTCAGATTGGCGTCAAATAAAAAAACAGGAATTCAAATATTTTTGGTAACTAGCGTCATCTCTGACTCTCTGATTTGAGTGGGTCAGTAAGGGCGAGTCATGGGTACTCCGGGTCCAAACTGGTTCATTCCGCCAGTGCCGAATCCGGATGGATTATATCCCATTTGGAAACCAAAACCTGCGCCCATCATAGCAGGGTTGTTCATGCCCATACCCGGCATCATCATGGGATTGTTTAGGCCCATACCCATGCCTTGCATCATCATGGGATTGTTTAGGCCCATACCCATGCCCGGCATCATCATGGGATTGTTTAGGCCCATACCCATGCCTTGCATCATCATGGGGTTGTTCATGCCCATACCTGGCATCATCATGGGGTTGTTCATGCCCATACCTGGCATCATACCTTGCTGGGGCATGTTCTGCCCGAATGTTGGGTCTGTCGCTAGATTTGGATTCTCAGCTAGAACTTGCTGGTGCCTGATTGCTAATGATTCCTGCGCGATTTGAGAAGTCTTGAGGATATCCACTCTTTTTCCTCGAATTCTTGAGCATGCTTCAGACGAAGTGGTATTTCTACTAGAACAATACTGCTCCTGGAGTCTTGTCCATTCTCGGGTGAGTTGTAGCTCTTTGAGCTTGATCATCTGCATGGAGGCATTGCCTTGTTGAGCTTCAGCATGAAGTCGATTAATTTTTAGCGTGAAATGAATCTCCTCGTAAGATTCTCGGTAACGGTCACCGAAACGATCAAAGATTTCTCGTTCCATGATTGAAATGGCCTTGTCACAGTTTGAGACTTTGGCTTCTGCTCCCGAACAAAGTTTTGCTGCCAAAAGGCTAAATTTGGCTGCTGCTTCCCTCTCTTCGGCATCGCGTGTGGATTTTGACCGAATTTCATCGGACCACTGAGCGAGTTCCTCGCGGAGAGACTCGATCTCGTCAGGTCGCTCTCGTCCGACGCGATTAATTTCTTCCTTAAGTGCTTCAAATTGCTGTTTGCGAGAACGCTCTTTAAAGTCCTTATGAAGACGGTTGGCCTCAAATGCATCAATATCGTGAAATTGATTGAGGAGTTGATCGATGGCAGTTTTTACTTTCCGCCCGTCGCTGCAGGTTGCAATGATTTCACGATGAAGTTCAATTTGAACTTCCCTTTCGCTTCGTTTCTTTTCTTCGGCCTTTGCTTTGGCTTGATCTTCGGCTGCCTTTTTGTCTGCTTCAGTCTGATAGGTCTCGATGGGATCGCATTTGTATCGATCTATGGATTCATCCCAGTGAAGAATCGATACATCGCCCGACTTAGTAAGGCCCATTTTAGTCTGAATTTTGCTGTCCAACTCGCGAAAAAACTTCCAGTTTGCACCGGGAGAAATTTTGATGGAGATGTCGCGTGTAAAAGGACCTTTCGCTTTGAACTCTCCGATGCAAGCTTCAGCTTTTCCTCCTTCGTCAAGAAACTGAATCGCCTGAATGGTTTGGCCACAGGATGGGTCGTACTCACGGTCCCGCTTAGGGGTTATCCACTTAATTTCAAGTAAATCTAGGCAGGACTTTGGAAGTTCGCCCTCAATGTGTGCTTGGTTGCCACTGATCTTGAGAGTGAATGTAGGAATCAACGTTTCGACTGTTTCTCGATCCCAGGTCTTTGAGGGTGCAGCAAACGCAGGATGTACCAAAAAAAAGTACGCGAGGCTCAGCAAGCTCATTTTAGTCCGACTTTTACTTTTCCACATAACAACCACTCCACATCACGCTAGGAAGCTTCGATGCCGAAGTGCTGCTTCGGAGTCGCGCTTGTTTCAGAGCTGCGCAAATCTCAACGTTTGAGAATTCACTTCAGCGAACCTAGAGTAAGCAAGGGGTGGGCCAAAAATGACCAAGTGAGTCAGAATAAAAAAATCTATACATTACAGGTACTTGAGCTTAAATCGAGTGAGTTCAGGCGATGCAAGGTGTCTGAGGTGCATTAAGTTGTAAAAAAGTTCGACGGAATAAGTTAGGGTTTTCGGCTGAGTTTTGGCGAGGCAGTCGGTTCAATCAGTGCCCAAACAGATCGAAATCCATTGAGGTGAAGTCTTGCGTCTAGCCGGCTGCCTTGTTAAGCTCTGGCTACGTTAGAAAAGGGAGATGATTATGGTTTTTAAGCAAATGCAACCCAGTGGTTTTGAACAAGTGGTCTTCTGTCAGGATGAGCGTGTCGGATTAAAAGCCCTCATCTCCATTCACTCCTCCGTTCTTGGGCCCGCGACAGGCGGATGCCGGATGTGGAACTATGCATCTGAAGAAGAAGCTCTCACTGACGTCCTTCGGCTCTCCGAGGGAATGACTTATAAAGCAGCTATGGCTGGGCTGAACTGGGGCGGCGGAAAAGCCGTGATCATCGGGGACGCCAAAACTCAAAAGACTCCTGCTTTGCTCAAGCGGTTTGGTGAGTATGTCGATCGCCTCGGCGGGCACTACATTACCGCAAAAGACGTGGGCATCGGCGCTGACGACTTGCGACAAGTTAAGCACTCCACTCGGCATGTGCTTGGGATCGAGGGTGAGGCAGGTTCAAGCGGTGATCCGTCACCTGCGACTGCCTGGGGTGTCTACAATGGAATGCAGTCTGCTGCTCAAGTCGCATTTCAAGCTCGTTCTCTTAAAGGATTGAAGATCGCTCTCCAAGGTTTAGGAAGCGTTTCCTACTACCTCCTTGACTACCTCGTTAAAGAGGGAGCTCAGGTGATTGGCTGCGATATTGATCCTGCCATGGTCGATCGGGCAGTTAAAAAGTTTGGGATTGAGATTGTCCAACCCGATCAGATATACGACGTGAAGTGTGATATTTTTTCACCTTCTGCTCTGGGTTCGTCAGTGAATGCTAAGACGCTTCCTCGGATTCAGTCTAAGGTGATCGCAGGTGGTGCTAATAATCAATTGGCTACCCCTGAAGAAGGCTATGAGATCATGCGTCGTGGAATGGTATACGCTCCGGACTACGTGATCAACGGTGGGGGATTGATCAATATTTATTACGAAGACCCAGCTCGAGGGGGCTATTCCAGAGCGCGAGCATTTGAACATGTTGCCAGGATCGGCCAAACCGTTTTTGAAGTTTTGGAGCGATCCAAAAGTGAAAACACGCCTGCTCAGCTCGTCGCTGATCGAATGGCTCAAGAGCGAATTGAAAAGAAACGCAAAAATCTCGTATAGGCTCAATCAAGGGGGGGCATGGTGAGTTCCTTTCGGGCTGCTGATCGATTTGGAATTCAGAGGGTGCTAGCCCCCTTGGGAGTTTTGCCTCAGCAGGCAGAGCGTCTCGATGCCAGCCTACCCATGGCTGAGGATGAGCTTTGGATTGAGGTCGAAAGCCTCAATATCGATTCAGCCAGCTTTCATCAGATTTCAACCGCTTGCGGAGAGAGTCTGGAAAAGATGGAGGCTCATATTTTTGATCTCGTCAGGCGAAGAGGTAAACACCACAATCCCGTCACGGGATCTGGTGGGATGCTGATCGGACGAGTCTCTGCGGTCGGGCCAGCTTTTCCTATTCAAGAAAAGCCGGTCAAAGTTGGAGACCGAATCGCGACTCTGGTGTCCCTTTCTCTCACTCCACTTGAGATCCGAAAAATTAAGAAAATTCATCTCAAGACCGATCGCGTCGATATCGAAGGGCACGCGATTCTTTTTGCTTCAGGACTTTTTGCTCAACTACCCTCGGATCTACCCGAATCTTTGGCGCTCGCAGTTCTTGATGTGGCAGGCGCTCCAGCGCAGACGAGACGTCTAGTTCAAGAGAATCAAACGGTTGTAGTCATTGGGGGAGGCGGTAAATCGGGCACGCTTTGTCTGTATGAAGCCAAACGGAAGTCAGGTGTAAAAACGATTGCGATCGACTATTCCGATGCGGGAATTGCCCGACTTAAAGCTCTACCCTTTGTAGATCAGGTAATTCAGGTTGACGCTCGCAATGCAGTCGAAGTGATGAGAAAAGTCTCAGAGGCCACCTCTGGTCGGATGGCCGATCTGGTGATCAATGTAGCCAATCTACCAGAGACAGAAATGTCGAGTGTTCTGAGTTGTCGCCAGGGCGGTGTGGTCTACTTTTTTAGTATGGCCACGAGTTTCACTCGTGCAGCTCTTGGCGCCGAAGGAATTGGCGCAGACGTCGACCTCCGAATCGGAAATGGATATACCAGTGGGCATGCAGAACTTGCTCTCGAACTGATTCGCGAAAGTTCGACCTTAAGAAGGTTATTTACTGAGGTCTATTGCGGTTAAAAACAAACGGGGGGTACGATGGCCCATCTTCAGCTCGATCAGGTTTTAGTGAAGCAATGTCGGGATTTAGCCCAAGAAATTGCAAAGCCCGTGGAAAAACTCATCGATAGCCACACCACGGTTGCCATTGAGCGAGCCACATTAAGGTTGATTGGAGTCGAAGGCGCCACTCAATCGAACAGCCAGTGGGTGCCCCAAGTGAATCTCATTGTCGAGGAACTTCGAAGGGAAGGAGTTCTGGGGCGTGGCGTTTTACACTGGTTTGTCAATGGAATGATTCAGACCCAACTGAGTGCTACCGAATTGGCTGAAGCTACGGCTCTCAATAAAATTCGGCTGACTACGCTCTCGCAAGCTCCAGCGCAAGAGATTCAAGAAAAATCGTATGCCCTCTGCCAAGCTGCCCGGACCCATTTGGTAGCTCAGAGAGAAATACGGGACGGACTGAGAGCCTCGCTTAAGGATAAGTTCGATCCTCAAGGTAAAAGTGGACCTATTCTTTACGTAATTGTTGCGACGGGAAATATTTTTGAGGACGTGATTCAGGCGAAGGCAGCCGTCCAAGCCGGAGCCGATGCAATTGCGGTCATCAGAAGTACTGCCCAATCCCTGCTCGACTTTATTCCCTACGGGGCCACGACAGAGGGCTTTGGAGGTACGTATGCAACCCAGGAAAATTTCCGAATTATGCGACGGGCCCTTGACGAAGAAGGGCACAGGATCGGGCGATACATTCGTCTGACCAATTATTGCTCGGGCCTCTGCATGCCAGAAATCGCAGCGCTGGGTGCAATGGAGCGGCTCGATTTCCTTCTCAATGACGCCATGTATGGGATTCTATTTCGCGACATCAATATGAAGCGGACGCTGATTGATCAGCACTTCTCCCGAAAAATTATCGCCCTTTCTCGAATCGTGATCCACACGGGTGAGGACAACTACCTTACGACAGCAGATGCCGTTGAGAATGGTCATCAGGTCTTAGCGTCGCAGTTCATCAACGAATGCTTCGCTAGGCATGCTGGAATGACTGAGGATCTCATGGGCTTAGGCCATGCACAGGAGATGGATCCTGAGCACCCAGATGTGTTCTTATTGGAGATCGCGCGGGCACAGATGACTCGAGATATTTTCCCTGATGCCCCCATCAAGTTCATGCCCCCGACTCGGTTCAAGTGTGGGGATATCTTTTATAGCCATCTGATGGATGCGATGTTTAATTTTGTTGGGGTTCTGACCGGGCAAACCATTCAACTTTTGGGGATGCCGACTGAGGCCATGCACACTCCCTTGCTCCAGGATCGGTGGATGAGTATCAAGAATGCTCGGTATATTTTTAATGGAGCAAAAAGCCTTGGACAAGAGATTGAGTTTAAGGCCGGAGGGGTGATCGAGAATTGGGCTGCTAAAGTATTGAATGAGACTCACACTCATTTAAGTATGATTCAGTCTAAGGGTCTCTTCAAGGCGATCCAAGAAAAGGCTTTTGCTGAAGTCAGCCGAACTGAAACAGGCGGTAAAGGTCATGATGGAGTCGTAGTGAGAGATGCTCAGTACTTAAATCCATTTTTTGAAATCCTTTAAAGAATAGGAGAGATATGAGTTCACAAGTCGCCGAAGTCAATCTCAAGAAGCTTCGTCCATATGGAGATATCATGGACGATGGGACCGTTCAGCTCGCATTTACCCTACCGGTGGAGGCATCCCCTGAAGCGAGAGAGGCGGCCGTTCTCTTGACCCAAAAAATGGGGTTTGAACAAATTAAAGTGGCGACCATGGAAAAGGCCGCCGATGGATTTTCATTTTTTGTTATCTACGCCAGGCTCAAGCACACGGTGGATTTTACCCAGATTAAAGTGTTGAAAGTGGATGCGCAAAAGCGAGCCAGAGATGAGATTGATGAAATCATTAAGACTCAGATTGGCCGAAAATTGATCGTACTGGGCGCTTGCACCGGTTATGACGCGCATACGGTTGGAATCGATGCAATTATGAATATGAAGGGCTTCGCAGGGGATTATGGTCTGGAACGCTACCAGTGGCTCGATGCTCGAAATTTGGGGGCTCAAGTCCAAAGCGAAGAACTTTTAAAAATGGCAGTCGAAGTGAAGGCTGACGCGGTACTTATTTCTAAGGTGGTCAGTCAGCACAATATTCATATTAAAGACATGAAAGAACTCATTCAAAGGGCCGAAAAAATGGGGCTCAAAGACCAGCTGATTTTTGTAGCGGGCGGCCCTCGTGTGACCCATCCGATGGCCTTGGAGTGTGGATTCGACGCAGGATTTAGCGTGGGAACCAAGCCATCTGATGTTGCGAGTTATATTGTGGAAGAGTTTCTCCGACGTCAAGCCAAGCGAGAATTACAAACTCAGGCTGAACTTGCTAAGAAGAGTAAAAAGGGGGACGTGTCTTGAAAAAAAATTCGATGCCTGCAACTTCGATTGTCGGTCGCGAAGCAGAGCTTTTGAAATTGCGAGCCTGCCTCCGAGCTGGGAAAAATGTACTTTTGGAAGGGCCCGTGGGCGTGGGCAAAACGAGCCTTGCTCTTGAGATGACCCGCGAGTTAGGTCGGCCGGTATTTCGTGTGGACGGCGACAATCGTTATTCCGAGCAGAAACTTTCAGGCTGGTTTGATCCGCCGAGTGTCATTCAGCGGGGTTACTCTGCTGACACGTTCATGCCGGGACCCCTCGTGGATGCGATGAGAAAGGGCGGAGTTCTTTTTATTAATGAGTTGAATCGACTCCCTGAAGGTGTTCAGAATGTCCTTTTACCAGCGATTGATGAGCGACTGATCGTTGTTCCTCGACTGGGTGAGGTGCGCGCTGAAAAAGGGTTTTTGGTCATTGCGACCCAAAATCCTAAGGAGTTTGTTGCAACTTCTCATCTGAGTGAGGCAATTCTGGACCGGTTCGAACTGATCACCCTGGATTACCAAACCGAAGAAGAGGAGACCGAGATTGTCGTTCAACACTTGAAGCGCACGCCTCCTGGTCGCGAGGATCGTCGTTTAGCGCAGGCCTCGATCAAGCTGGTTCGCCTCACACGCAGTCACCCACGGGTGCGCAGAGGTGCATCGGTTCGTGCGGCTCTCAGTGTGTCTGAGATCACCAGTGAGCTGATGGTTTCGGGTCTCCCGATTGAGGAGGCATTTTTTCAGGCCGCCCTTCTGGCGTTGCCGACTCGAATCGAATTTGAACGAGATGCTGAGTCCGAGGTGACGCCACGTGCAGAGATGGAAGCCTTGCTTAAAGAATGGACGGACTCCGTCTGGCAAGAGTTAGGCAGCACGGACGTAAAAAAAAAGTAGAGAACCAACCGACTGAGAAAGCAGAGCCTCCGCTTCACATTTTTAAGAGCGCGTTTAACTTTTCTAAGGATGTCTATCAGCAGCCTGAACCGATGTTTTTTCCGCCAGAGGCATTTGGGAGCGTATTCAGCTCCGACCCGGATGAAGACCTAGATCTTAAGGCGTCGAGTCACTGGGATGTGGCTACTCGATACCACGAGTTCAAAGGCAAACGAGTGAGTCAAAATTTAATTCGGAAATTCAGAGCTCTATCAGCGCAGGCTATTTTGGATCGGGCTCAAGAGGTCTTGGGCTCAGTGGTGCACCCCTCTCAACGGCAGATTTCGACTTTAAGTGATATTCCTCCTCAGGCGACCGATGTGGACTTTGACCTGGAGGAAACCCTAGAGCTATCACCCCTCGCTTTGAAGGAAGCTCAGAGAGCCGGGAGTTCTCGGTTCCCCTTGACTGATCAGGACCTCTGGATGAGTTACGCTCTGCGACGGCAGCAACCCCTGGTGATGAGCGTCGATACGAGTCTGTCGATGACCGGCGAGAAACTCGCCCTCACCGCTGTGGCAATTGCAGTGGTGCTTCTTGAGTTTCCAGAAGACCCAATCGGGATCGTTGCCTTTGAGAACGAAGCCAAGATACTCAAACACCCGAACGAGCGCATCTCAATCCCTCTTTTAGTAGAGCGATTTCTCGACGTCCCAGCCCAGGGCTACACCCATCTTGAAGATGGCATGCGTTGCGCCTTGAGGCTAGTCCAGGAGGTTCAGAAAATGGGTCAGGGCAAAGTCACCTCAACCGTACTTTTGACGGATGGCAAATACACTGCCGGTAAAGATCCAGCGTATTTAGCGCGGAGCTTCCCTCATCTCGTTGTTCTCAAAATGGGCACTGAGACCTCAAGCCGAGAACTTTGCCTAGAGATGGCAAAAAAGGGCAACGGTGCCTTGCGTGAAGTGGAGGACCTTAACTCGCTGCCAAAAATTATGTATGGGGTAGTGAAGGACTTGATCCGGGGCCGCAGAAGCTCGAGTTGACTCACGTAAAAGCTCACCTTCGAAAATGGTGATCATCTCCATACGTGCCCAGCGGTCGTGGAAGATCACCTCTCGATCCAGCGCCCTTCTCACGCAAATATCGGCATTGATTAGGAGTCAATGCGTTAACGAGTCGAGTCATGCAAATCCTATTTGCGCAATGAGCTTCTATGATAAACTGATGAAACAGATTTATTCTTTTTTCGGGGGGTAACGAAATGTTAGGTGAATACAAGTTAAAGGGTCAAAAAGTAAAAATCGAGGCTGAACTTGAAGCTGAGGTGGCTGAAAAGTTGTCAAAAATGGCCAAAAATATGAATCTCACCTCATCAGAGATTCTCAATACTGCCTTGAAGAGATTCATAGTGGCACACAAGGATTTCCTCCCTGGCACGGGAACGAAAAAAGCAAGCTAGGCTTCCTACAAATACGTCATCCAAAGGCCTGACAGCACTCCAGTATTGGAGTAGATAGAGAAAGTCTGGGATTCTTTGATCCCGTAACTGGACTTTTTGTCAGAGGTTAAAAAAATGAATAGAATGGGTTACTTACCGTTGGCACTCATTGCGATTGTTCTCACGAGTCCTTCGCTCGTGTGGGCCGCTCAACCCAAACAGGTTGGGGCCTCAAAGGCGAAAGTGCTTTCAAAGGTTGAGATTCAAGTCCTATTCGGAAATAAACTGACAGAATTTCTAGTGATTGAGGAGCGGGAATCTGCCAAAATTTCAGTTAAATCAAACATCGAACCCACTCGAGAGCGCACGGTAGAGCTGACGAATTTGAAGTACCTCATCTCAAAATTCGAAACAATCCAGCCTAAGCTTGAAGCCTCAGAGCGTTGCCTCAATCAGAGAGTGAATGTGTCCGTTGAAGGCATTCCTGGACAGAGCCACTATCAGGCATCAGCCTGTCTTAATGACAGCACCGACACTGCTCAGGAGCTCATGTCCATTGTAAATTTGGTCTCTTACTGGATCTAGAAGCTGCCCGTCATGGTGTCGCCTGATCCATGAGCTCAGCAATATCCATCACCTTAACCTTGTCCTGCATTTCCTTAGTCTTCACGCCGTCGGTGAGCATCGTCATGCAGAAGGGGCAGGAAGCCGCGACAATACCAGCTTTGGTAGCCAGAGCTTGTTCAGTCCGGGCGACGTTGATTCGATCCCCAATCTTTTCTTCCATCCACATTCGACCGCCACCTGCGCCGCAGCACATGCTCTGGTCTTGGTTGCTTTTCATCTCTACGAGATTGATCGCAGGAAGAGACTGAAGAACTGCCCGAGGCTGTTCGTAAATGTTATTCCATCGGCCCAAGTAGCAGCTATCATGGAAGGTCACGGACTCGTCCAAGGTCTTGGTAGGCTTGATTTTTCCTTGAGTGACTAACTGAGCAATGAACTGCGAATGATGATGGACTTCGTAGTTTCCGCCAAAGTCCTTGTATTCATTTTTGATCGTATTGAAGCAGTGTGGGCAGGCCGTGACAATCTTTTTCACTTGATAGCGATTAAGAGTCTCGATGTTGGCCTTGGCCAAGGTTTGGTAGAGGTATTCGTTGCCGATGCGTCGGGCTGGGTCGCCGGTGCACTGTTCCTCAGTGCCTAAAATTGCAAATTTAACATTAGCTTTCTTCAAGAGGCTTGCGAACGCACGAAGAACCTTTTTGTTCCGATCATCATAGGAGCCAGCGCACCCAACCCAAAGAAGGACGTCGACTTGGGAGTCTTCGGCCATCGTTTTGACATTGAGTCCGTCAGCCCAGTTGGCTCGGTCGGACGATGCAAAAGCCCAGGGGCTAGCATTGGTTTCCATGTTCTTAAAGACGGTCTGAACTTCTGCTGGAAATTTCGATTCCATCATGACCAGGTTGCGGCGGATGTCGTAAATTTTATCAGTATGCTCAATAAAGACTGGGCAGGCGATTTCACAAGCACGGCAGGATGTGCAGGCCCAGATTACATCTTCAGTGACGTGCTCGTCGATGATCGGTGAGACTTCGTCGATCTTGCCGGCGAGAATTTTTTCCTTGTTGTTGTAAAGGTTGTTTTTCAGATCCAAGATCAGCATCTTAGGTGTCAGAGGCTTAGCAGTATTATGGGCGGGACAAAGGTCTTGGCAGCGTCCACACTCAGTGCAAGAGTAATAGTCGAGAGCATCTTTCCAACTTAAATCGGTCACTTTTGCAGCGCCATATTGCTGGATAGACTCATCCTCAAAGTTAATCGGCTTCATTCCTTTTTCGCGAGGCAAGGTTTTCAAAAAGGTATTGGGTCCTGCAGCCACAATGTGAAGGTGCTTTGAGCTGGGGATATATACTGAAAATCCCAGCACAATGCACATGTGTACCCACTTAAATAAGGTGCTCATCGCGATGTTAAACTCAGGAGTGAGTCCGAAGCCCTTGAGGAGATGAGCTACAAGGTTTGAAACTGGCATTGAACCTTGATACCAAGGTTCTGATCCGAGAATATGAAAGCCGTTCATTAAAAGGATCGAGAGCATCAGCGATCCTGTCAGAATTAAAACGATGGTGGCATCCTTAGATTTGCCTAATCCCTCGGGTCGGACGATGAGTCTGCGGTAAAAGGCATAACCCACGGCCAAAAGTACTGCTGCCGTCAGGGAGTCCTGCACAATAAGGAGTGATGAATATGCCCGCTCGCCGATAAACTCGAAGCTCGCGCCTTGGTAGAGTGTTCCGACAAACTGTTCCAGAGTCCCTACTGAGATGATGATAAAACCCCAGAAAATGGTGGCATGCATAATGCCAGCAGCTCGTTTTTTGAGAACCGCTTTTTGTCCCAAAACGTTGGCTATCGTAGTTAGTATTCGCTCTGGAATGTGGTCCAGGCGATTTGCTTTCCCCTGGTGACCTTTCATCAGTCGATAGAGAAGACTGAATCGATATGCTGAATAACTAAAAGCTGCGCCTGCCAGAAGTAAGAAGAGGTAAGTTTGCCATGTCATAACATCGTGATCTTAATCAGAACGGTTGCTGATTACAACCTGCAAGTGGCAGCAAATTCAGTAAGGGGAGATCTGGCTGCCGAATCGACGGATCTCCCCTTACTGATTTGAATGATCTCAGTGTTCCTTGATCTTTTTGAGTTCTTCTTTGAGGAGAGGAATAATCGCGAATAGGTCGCCTACGACGCCGTAGTCAGCGAGTTGAAAGATTGGGGCCTCCGAATCGGTATTGATCGCCACAATGACCTTGGAAGTTCTCATTCCAGCCAAGTGTTGAATCGCACCGCTGATGCCGCAAGCAATGTAGAGGGAGGGCGAGACTACTTTTCCCGTCTGTCCCACTTGGTCGCGATGGGGTCGGAAGCCAGCATCTACTGCTGCTCGAGAAGCACCGACGGCCGCGCCAATGACATCTGCAGTTTCTTCCAAGATCTTGAAGTTCTCGGCGTTCTTAAGAGATCGGCCGCCTGAAATAACAATAGCAGCTTCAGTCACGTCCGGTCTGGCACTGGTGCCCTTGACGACTTCAGTGACTTGAGCAGCGATTTTGCCAAGATCGACGGAGAGCTGAGCCGTCTCGGCAGTCCTTGAGGCGTCTGGTTTTGGAACGCCCAAGGCATTCTGTCTCACCGTGGCGATGCGAGGACCAGATCCAAGAAACTCGACCTCAACCGTTGCCTTACCTGCGTAAACAGGTCTTCGAACCTTGATTTGATCGCCCTCAAATGCGAGCTGCGTGCAATCGCTAGCTAAGCCGACATTGAGCTTTGCTGAGAGTCGAGGCATGAGGTCCCTGCCTGTTGGAGTATGGCTGGCCATGATCACCGAGGGAGAAAGAGATTGAATCAGGGGAAACAAAACCTTGGAGTAGGCTTCTGAGGTATAAAACTTCAATCCCGCATGGTCCGCGATGTGAACCTTTTTGGCGCCATAATGGGCAAGTTCTTGAGCTAGGCCCGTGACGCCCTCGCCGAGCAGTGCTACATGCGTTTCGTTACCCGCAGCAGCCGAGGCTCCGATGAGTTCGAAAGTTGATTTCTTTAGACGACCATCTCGTTGTTCTGCAATGACTAATACTTTACTCATAATTACACTACCTTTGCTTCTTCGTGGAGGAGTCGAGCGAGCTCTTTAGCTTGGGCCGCAGGGTCTCCCGAGATCTTTTTGCCAGCTTGTTTTGGAGGTGGCAGTTGATAGTTTTTGTACCGGATCTTTTGGTCACTTTCGCTTGTACCCACATCGCTAGTCTTAAGGACTTTGATTTCCTTTTTCTTGGCTTTCATGATGTTAGGCAAGCTGGCGTAGCGAGGCTCATTGAGGCCTTTTTGGGCTGCAATTAAAACTGGATAGGACGCTTCAACCATTTCAAAGGAGCCACCCTCGATTTCGCGTTTACACTTTACGCCTGAGGGTAGGTATTCGATGCCGAGAACAACCGTGACATACGAAATCCCTAAGTATTCTGCCACCAATTGACTCACTTGAGCGGCGCCATCATCAATTGCTTCTTTGCCGGTAAAAATGATGTCAACCTTAGGTTCTTTTTTCAATGCTCCCGCAAGAGACTTGGCAACCCAGTTATTGTCTGCCGCTTCTGGGAGTTCAACGTGGATCGCATTGTCTGCGCCCATGGCCAAAGCTGTTCTCATGCTCTCGACTACACGTGCGGGACCTGCTGCGAGTACCGTTACTGTGCTTCCAGGATTCTTGTCCCTGAGTCGGAGAGATTCTTCGATCGCAAGCTCGTCATAAGGCGAAATAATCCATTTGATTCCCGCTGTGTCGATCCCACTTTGATCTGGGTTGAGTTTGATCTTGGTTTCTGTGTCTGGAACCTGCTTAATGCAAACGTAAATATTCATATGTTCCTTTCTTATACCGAGACTTTTAATGCTTGTGCAACTTGTTTTAGGACTTCAGCATCCGAGCAGAATGTAAAGCGAACGTAGCCCTCTCCTTCGTGGCCGAAGCCAGTTCCTGGTGTTGAGATGATTCCTTTTTCTCGAATGAGGTTCATCACGAAATCCTCCGATTTTTGACTTCCAGACAGTTTAGCCCAGGCATAAAAAGTCGCATCCGGAGTTGGGCAACTCAACCCCATAGCTTGGAGGGCTGGAATTAAAATATCCCGTCTTGTCTGATAGATGGATCGCAGCTCAGTACAAAAGGGCTCGTAGTGGTCTAATGCTTCGGTTCCAGCTTCTTGGCAGGCATTGAAAATTCCGGAATCAATATTAGTTTTGACTTGAGCAAGAGCTTCGACAATCTTTGGATGCCCTACGACAAATCCAACTCGCCATCCGGTCATATTAAAAGTCTTCGAAAGACTATGAAACTCGCAACCAATATCCTTAGCACCAGGAACTTCAAGGAAGCTCAGTTGTTTTTTGCCGTCATAATAAATTTCCGAGTAAGCATTGTCATGACAAACCAGGATTTGATGTTTTTTTGCGAAGCGGACAACCTCTTCAAAAAACCCATAGCTTGCTGAAGCGGAAGTGGGGTTATTGGGGTAATTCAGGAATAAAAGTTTTACTTTGGGACCCTTCTTTACGAGCTGTTCAAGTTCAGCAAAATCTGGAAGAAACTGATTTTCCCTTCTCAATCCAAACTGGAGAGGGATGCCACCGACAAAAGTCGTCGCCGTATGATAAACTGGATAACCCGGATTGGGTACCAGAGTCGCCTCGCCAGGATTCACAAAGGCAAGAGGGATGTGGGCGATCCCTTCTTTGGATCCAATGAGAGCGAGCACTTCATTTTCAGGGTTTAGTCGCACGTCAAAACGGCTCTCATACCAACGGGCTACGGCTTTCCTAAACTCAATCATGCCCCAGTAAGAGGGATACTGATGATTCTGTGGCTTCTTGGCTGCCGAGACGAGGCGGTCAATAATGAATTGCGGCGTGGGAAGATCAGGGTCGCCAATGCCAAGTGGGATGAGTTTACGTCCCTTTTTGAGCTCTTCTTGTTTGATTTTGTCGATGCGGGCAAAAATATAAGGCGGCAGTTGTTTAAGTCGTTCTGACGGTTCGAAAAGGGTTTCCATTTTAAGACACTCCTAGTGAGTTAGTTTTCAGAGATTCAAAATAATCACTCATTCCGAGAATTCGATGTGAATGAGACGATGTTTTGGCGGTTGCCAGCCAGCGCGCAGTTTCGATTGCGCCGCGGGCAAAAATAGTTCGGTCTTGGGCGTGGTGAGACAACGTGATTTGATCGCCAGCACCGTAGAAGGTGACTTCATGATCACCAATCACTTCGCCTGCTCGGACGCTATGGGTCTGTACTTGTGCCGGATGAACTGGGTCAATCGAGCCTTGTAGAGTGCGAGCTGTGCCACTTGGGGCGTCTTTTTTATGGATATGATGTTTTTCGATCATCACCGGAACATACCCCATTTTTTTAAAAAGTGGGGCATACTCCTTGAGCATCATGGAGAGCGCGAAAACTCCAGAGGAGAAATTTGTAGAAAGCAAAGTTGGCGTAGCCCCTGCTAGTTTTTCAAGGAGGCAAAGGCCTTCCGGAGACCACCCTGTGCTCCCAACCACGAAGCGAGGCAGGTCCTTCCCCTTCTTGAGTGCTAGGTTTGCAAGTTGGGTCATGACCGGAGGAAACGATACGTCGATGATCACGTCGGCTGAAAGGAGAGGGTCCAGTGGATCTCCCTTGCGAGCCATTGCTATGATTTCTAGATCTGATTTAAATTCATTCTGGGCGAGTGAGGTAATGAGAGTCCCCATTCTCCCAGAGGATCCAAGTAATCCGATTCGAATCATGAGCGACCCCGGACGATTTTGCATTCCTCCATGCTGTTTGCAAGCTGATGGAGACTCGTGGGCTGCAGATCCGAAAGCGGGAGACGGACTTGGGAAGAGCACCACCCGAGAGCGGCCATTGCAGCTTTGATGGGGACTGGGTTTGACTCAATAAATAAATCTCTGAAAAGAGGGTAGTAGCGCTGGTGAATTTCTAATGCCTTTTTGAGATCCCCCGTATCAAATGACTTTTGGAGTTCGACCATGGCTCGGGGAAATAGATTACTGGCTACAGAGATGACCCCCACTGCACCAATTGATAAAAGAGGAAGGTAGGTCGCATCGTCACCAGAAAGGACGTCGATTTGGACTCCTTGCTGTGCTGCTTGATAGAGAATTTCTGAGGAGAGCGTCGGGTTGCCAGTGGCTTCCTTGATCGTTCGAATTTTCGGGTGCTTGGCAAGACGCGCCACTGTATTCGCCGTAAGTGAAACCCCGGTTCTACCAGGGACGTTATAGACGATGACCTCGCAGTTGATTTCGGAAGCAACTGCTTTAAAGTGCTCCTCCATCCCGGATTGAGAGGGCTTATTGTAGTAGGGTGTAACGACTAGAACCCCGTCCACTCCAGCCGAGCTTGCCCACTGAGAAAACTCAACTGTGTCACGGGTCACGTTTGAGCCAGTTCCTGCGACCACTCGAACGGGTGACCCTTTGAGTTCTTGAACGCAGGTCTGAATCATGAGTTTCTTTTCATCGTTGGTCAGCGTAGGAGCCTCTCCCGTGGTGCCACAAGGGATAACGCCTGAAATACCAGCATCGGCTTGGTCCCTTAGGATCTTCTTCAGGGCATTCAGGTCGAGCTCGCCCGACTGCGTAAAGGGGGTGATGATTGCCGTCCAGACTCCGCGCATTTGAACTCCTTATTTAAGGCTAAAATCCCGATATCCCGACCTTGAATCACTAGCATTTTGAGGGGGTTTGTCAATCGTCGTGTCCACTTGCTCTAGGGGCGAAGCGAGATGGTTACGATAGCCTGTGAGTCACTCTCCTCGAACAAGATCTTCCCAGGTTTCTCTCGTTCGGATGGTGCGAAACTTACCTTCCTGGATTAAAACTTCCGCAGGCCTAGGTCGGCTGTTGTAGGTGCTCGACATGCTGAAGCCATAAGCACCGGCCGAAAGAATTGCAACTAGGTCGCCAGGTCCAATTTGGGAGGAGAAAGGACGATCGCTCGCAAAACAGTCTGAACTTTCACAAACAGGGCCAACAATATTGGTTTTGGCCCATTTTTTTTGGGGGGAACTTTTAGACACCACGAGGCGTTTCTCAAGGGGAACAATCTCGTGAAAACTCTCATAGAGTGCAGGTCGAATCAGGTCGTTCATCGCGGCATCAATGACGAGAAAGTCCTTATTTCGTCGCTCCTTTCGGTAGATGACTTTTGAAACCAATACGCCGGCATTGCCGGAGAGGGTACGCCCCGGCTCGATGAGGAGTTTGAATTGGGGCGAGTTTTTGGCCCGCTTGCCAAAGTGCTTCTTGATGAGTTTGCAGTAATTTTGAATCAGGGGTGCTTTCTCATTTTTGTAGGTGATCCCAATTCCGCCGCCAAGATCAGCAAATTCCAAGGGTCGATCCTGGTGGTGATCTAATTCATGCACTAGATCACTGAGCTTCGAAAATGCATCGTCGAGCGGAGCTAGGGAGAGCAGCTGACTTCCGATATGAATGCTGAGTCCTTTAAGGTGTATGCCTCGAAGTTGGTCAAGCGAGCGTACAACGCTTAGAACTTCTGATCGAGTGATGCCAAACTTATTTCTCTTGAGTCCTGTTGAAATGTAAGGATGAGTCTTAGCATCCACATCAGGATTAAATCGAAGAGCGACTGGAGCTCGTTTGCCAAGACTGATTGCTACATCGTTGAGTTGCCTGAGTTCGGGCAGAGATTCGACATTAAACGAATAGATGCCAGTGCCTTCGTAGAGAAGTCCTTGCTTCATTTCATCTGCAGTTTTTCCAACTCCCGAGAAAACGATTTTAGCACCTTGGACCCCAGCTTGTGATGCGCGAAAGAGTTCTCCTCCAGAGACTAGGTCCATCCCCGCCCCCTCTTTTGCAAGCATGCGCAGAATCGAGAGATTGGAGTTTGACTTCAGAGCAAAACAGATCAAATGGTTGAGGTCCCGCATGCCTTCTTGAAGTTCTTTTAATGGATCGATAAAGCCGCTGGCTGAATAGATATAAACGGGTGTTCCAACTTGCTCTGCGATTGCTTCCAAGGAAACACCATCCGAGCTCAATACTCCATTTTGATATTGAAAAAACTGGAGGGGACGAGTCATGGCTTTACTCCTGGCGATGGGCTCGGGGAAACTCCTTCGTTTGGCTCCGTCTGCTGAGGGGTGACGTGGAGTGGTGGAAGTGGGGGGCCCTTGACGCCACATGCGGGCAAAAATAAGACACAAAAAAGAAGACAAAATCCAAGAAGAGGCTGGGAGAAGTGAATTGTCATGTGCATCTTTTCCTTAAAGTCTAAGGAGCAGGTTGATCGTTAGGGCTTCATAGCCCACGTCTACTCGTGTATACCAGGCAGGTCCGATTTGGAAGAGAAGTCCTGCCCCGATGCTGGGAATGAAAGTATTCAGGGCATTATAGGTTGCCAACACAGGATTTGAGGCGGTGATGACTAATCCACGCCCAAATCCACCATAGAAAAAGACACCGAATCGTTCACCCAGGGTTAAGTTGTAGCGCAGAGTTAATAAAGCCCCTAAAAGTGTGTAAGTATCGTTAGTTTGGGCTACTACTTTGTATCCAAAAAACCCAGATTCCAAAACGAAAGAGTCTTGAAGTGAGCTGTTACGAAAAAAAACTGGGTTGCTCAGTGTAACTCCGAACCTAAGATTACCTGCGCTCATATAAACTGATTGGGTCAATTCGGCTGGGTTGGGACTCCGGACAACGCCTAAGCCCCCAGAGAGCCAATAGGAATATCGGTCATACTTTGGCCGTTCTGGGATGGTAACTCCATCGGCGTCTATTTGATCCTCATCATCATCCTCTTCGCCTGGCGGGGGGGCTTGATGGTCTTGATTGGGTGCCGATTTTTTAGCACTAGCTGCAACGCCTGTGGCTTCGCCTGGGTCCGTACCTGGAGGAGGGGGCGGGGGCGGGTCCTCCCCGGGTTTAAGTGGTGCCTTGTTTAGGTTGGGTGGTGTCTCACTTGGGGGTGGAGCTGTTGAGGTGAGGGGCTGAACTAGTTGGCTCTTCTCTTCCTCGATCTCTCGGAGCTCGGTGATCTCGGCCGAAGCTATGGGGTTGAGAGGAATATCCATTACTTTTTCAACTGCAGTAAGCGACTGCCCAGTTTCTAGGGACTCAATTTTTCCATAAGACTTGAGGTATTTTGCTGCGAAAGCCTTCCGGTCAGGATAGGTTTTTAGAACCCTTAAGGCCATTACTGGCTCATGATTAGAGTTCCTGAGCAAGATGAGATGCCCAACAAAGGGACTCTTCGAGAGTGGGTCATCGAAAAGATAAAAGCGCCTAGAGCTACTTCTGCTGAGTACTTTGACTGGATAAGCGGTGGCCTCTATGGTTTGAGTATTTTCAGAGGATTCAGGACCCGAGGATTTTGCAAATGAAGATAGAATTACACCGAAAAAAAGTGCCCCTAAAACAAGCTTTGAGCGAAAGAGTGGAATTTGTAGGTGGAGCGGGCATTTTTTCATGGTTAGCTTTCTTAATTTTAACTTGCTTTAGATTCAGTGTCGAGAATTCGCATTTTTTGAGAAGCCTTTATTTAGTGATGGGTATTTTTGCGACTCTGGAAGCAGGAGGTTGGGCAAGTTCATTAATTCCTGACAGAATTGGTTATAATGCTAATTCAACGCTTCCTTTGGATCTTAAAAAATCTCCCAAAAGCCAAAACTGGACGGATGTACTTCATTCTCTCGTGTTGGTTCATGAGCAGCATCCAAAGGATCCAAAGGTGGTTGGAGAGCTTGCGTCGGTCTTATCTCGGGTGGGGAGGCGGTCTGAGTCATTAAGACTACTTTTGGGTCTTGCCGAGCATTCGAGCCCTGAGGTTAGAAGGCACATACTTCGGCGCTCTAAAGTCCTTTCGAGAGGGTTTCTACTTAATTCTCGTTTTGAACTCTATCAAGAAGGTTTGAACGCTCTTGAGGCTCAGAAGTACCGATCTGCTCAAGAAACGTTTGAGCGAATTCTTAGGGAAGATCCAGAGAATTGCGAGGTTTTGATTCAGCTGGGCAAAAGTTTGATTCTGTCGAACGATGTTGATATTGCGATCCAAAAGCTGAATCAGGCCAAAAAGATTAACCCAACGGACTCTGAGACGTTGTATTGGCTTGCCAAAGCATTTCTTGCCAGAGGAAATACGAAAGAGGCCCTTCGTGAGCTGGGTGCTCTTGATCCTTCTATTCGCCACTCTGAGGCGGGAGTGCTGTCTTTGGCGGAGGTTCAGTTTCTATCGGGGCAAAATCAGCAGGCGATTCGCCTATTGCAGGCTCATCTTGACCAAAATCCACTTCATGTGCAGGCACTCTGGTGGCTAGCTAAAATGAAACTTCAGGGAGTGAGACCCGACCAGGATAGCCTCTGGTCAGCTCGTAAGGATTTACAGCTCGCCTTGAGTCGTCTGGACGCCTATGTTCTTGAGGAAAAAAGGGACTGGGAGCTCGATGCTGAAACGAGAAGGCTGGGAAAAGATCTGAAGCCCGAAATTCAGAAACTTTTGCAACAGATTCAGGTGCGCCTCGAAAGCGGTTAGTCCATCTTGCGATGTATTCTAACTCATTGGTTTTTAAAGCGGTTTAAATCGCAGCTTGACTTAGGTGTGTCGAGCAGCCTATGAAATCGAAAAACAGATGAGGGGAAATTCAGTGTCGACGCAAAAAATTTTTATCGCAGTTGCTGGTAATATTGGTTCGGGTAAAACGACCTTGACTCGGATGCTTTCGGGTCGTTTTGGCTGGGATCCCCATTTTGAGCCCGTGGGTGATAACCCCTATTTAACTGACTTTTATCAAGACATGGAAAAATGGGCATTTCCTCTTCAAATCTATTTTCTGACCCATCGTTTTAAATCGCACCGGACCATTGCAGAAGGGGGAAAGAGTGCCGTTCAGGATCGAAGCATCTACGAGGATGCTCATATCTTTGCCCGCAACCTTTACGAGCAAAAGCTGATGTCTGAAAGAGACTACCAGAATTACCTTTCTCTTTATCACTGTATGAGTGAGTCCCTGAGTCCGCCGGATTTAGTCATTTATCTTAGGAAATCGCTTCCCGAACTCAAGCGGGGTATTTCTCGTCGTGGGAGAGAATTTGAGGCCAACATTCCAGATCAATATCTGATTGACCTGAGTCGCTATTACGATGACTGGCTCGGTGAATATCATCTTGGGAAAAAGCTGGTGATCGAGTGTGATGATCTTGATTTTGTAAATAGGTCTGAGGATTTTGACGAGATTAGTCAGAGAATTCTAGACTCACTGGGTCAAGAAGATCTTTTCTTAGGTTCTGGATTGAAGACTAAGCCAGATGCGAGGTTTGCGGCGCAGTCGCTGTAACCCAATTTACTCAAGTCTTTGAGTAGGTTTTCCGAATAGCTCTTGAGAGTTTTAAAAAATATTCTTGGGGGCAGTGTATGGCTCAGTGCAGGCTTTATTTTTTGATGTTTGTTTTGTTAACGGCTGGTTTGGGGGGGTGTGCCTCCGGTTCAAAGACCACCAATGAAGGCACAGATGCTGTTCCTGCCACTGCAGAAGGTTTGGCTCCAGATGCGAGCCCGACTAATCCTTTGGATCAAGCTCCTGCTGTAGCAGATTCAGTTAAAGATTCTGCTACAGCTGGTCCGAGCTCTCCGTCGGTTGCCGTAGCGCCAGATCAGAGTAGTGAAGTCGCAGTTTCGGGCGAACTAAAAGATTATAAGATTCGGAAAGGCGACACCTTGATGAAAATCGCCTACGAATACTATGGAGATCTGACTCGCTGGAAGGAAATCTACCAGAATAACAAGGATAGTATCAGTGATCCAAATCAACTTTCTGTTGGAAAAGTCATCCGTTTGGACACTAGTCACCCGGTCGCTGCTATCGAGGGCGAAAAGTACAGGATTCGTACAGGAGACACTCTGGGCAAAGTTTCTCATCAACTCTATGGGACCCCCCAACGTTGGAAAGAGCTGTACGAAAAAAACAAACAACTGATTCGTGATCCGAACAAGATTTTCGTTGGCTTTTATCTTTATTACACACCGGATCAAAACTCCCAAGTATTGGGATCTCGGTCATCCTCGGGCTCGGAAGGTGGGACGGAATTGTCTCAAGCTAAGGCGTCACCTGCCGAAGTCGGTGTTCCGAATGGCCAGTTACCTCAAGTGCCGAAAGTCGATCCACAGCTGACTCAGTCAAATGCGGATCTTGTGAATTCTGAAGCTGTTGCTCCAACTAATTTATCAAACTAGGATTTTTTGGAACTTGTAGATTCGATTTGTTCTTACCCCTGGGGGTCAATCTAGGTTATCCTTAGCTCAAGATGAAGCCTAGGGAGCGGTTAAAGAAAACTAGATTGAAATGTTTCGCTTTGATGTTCGTTCTGGAGCTTGTTGCTGCTTGCAGTAGCTCCTCAAAGCAACTTTCTGACAAATCACCTGAATTCAAAACTAAGGTGTCTCAATCACCAGATTTAACTTGGGCTGCGGAGCTGCAATCTCACATCAAGACTGTTAAGGCTCCTGATGTTCAAGCTTATCTCAAAAGCCTCTGTAATTTTTTGAATACTTCACTCGTGCCCCGTCCAGGTACTGTTCAAGTGGATTTAACCAGAGATCAAAATGAGCTTTGGCAGAGTCTGAGTCTACCGGGCTCTGTCGCTCCAGATCATCACCTTTACTTCTCTATCGAGCTGATCAAAAAAATTAGATTTGAAAACGAGCTTGTAGCACTGCTAGCATTAGAGTCTCTTCATGCTCAAAAAAATACCTGGTTGCAACGATTTCAGCAGGTCCAATCGGGCTCTCCAGGTCGAGATTGGAAGAATTCAATGCCCTCGAGCCGAGAACTACTTTCGGCTAGTAAAGAGTTTCACTGGGTTCAGGATGATAAAAAGATCTTCAAGGAGGCAATATCCATTCTTTATAAGACAGGATACGACCCGCGAGGTCTAGTTTCTTTGATTCAGATTTACCAGGTGAATATTTCATATTCTCCATTTGATTCGGAGTTTCTTGATCAAGTTCTGCCCGAGGTTCGGAGAGAAATTGCAATTTTTCCTCCGCTGAGAAATCCTATTATTCAGACTAACCGGTTTTTGAAAATTCAAAAGAGGATAAATAGCTTGTGAATGAATTCTTAAGCGAACTTAGACAAATGAATGACCAGATGAATTTGGGTGAGCAATCCTTTTCGGAGTGGCTTAAGCAAGCTAAAGTTTTGAAAACTGTTTCGAAGATTCCAGGAGATGCAAGTAATCGAAAATATTATCGGATACAGGCCCTCGAGAAGACCTTTATTTTGATGAAAATGGAATCGTTTGCGGATCAAAGAGAAAGTCTTCCTTTTGTGGTCGTGGCGCGACATCTTTTCAGTGCAGGAGTTGAAGTTCCTCAGATTTTGGATCTAGATGCAGAACGAGGACTGATTTTGCTCGAGGATCTAGGAGATGTGACTTTGCTTCGTAAACTTCAGGAAGTCAGCACGCCCGACGCAGAGCGCCACCTCTATGAGCGAGTGATTGACGGCTTGGTCAGGTTTCAAGTTCATGCGTCGCCTAGGTCGGGCGATCAGAGCTTAGAAGCTTTTCGGCTGAGATTTGATTATGAAAAGTTGATGTGGGAAGTGGATTTTACTATTGAGCATCTTTATAGAAACTACTTAAAACGGACCTTGAATGATGCTGATTTTAGCCAGATTCGGGATGGATTTAGTGAGATTTGCGCTTTCCTAGCAGAGCAGCCTACCACTCTTACCCATCGGGATTTTCACAGTCGTAATGTGATGATAGCCGAGGGAGTGGGAGATGGCAATGCTCGCTATGTGATGATTGATTTTCAAGATGCCCGGATGGGACCACCTCATTATGATTTGGCGTCGCTCCTAAAAGATAGTTACTATCAACTTGAAGAGGTTCAGGTGACGCGGCTGATGGACTACTACATTGCCCGATATGAAGCTGAGTCAGGCCTGGGAATTGATCGGTCTCACTTTTCCCGCGTTTTCGATCTCATGTCTGTTCAGCGAAATTTTAAAGCCATTGGAAGTTTCGCCTCTTTTATGAATCGAAGAGGGGATCCTGGTTATCTGAAATACATTGGTAATACATTTGAAAACATTCGTAAAACTCTGCTCAAGTACCCAAGGTATTCTCAATTGAGAGAGGCTTTGTTTTTTAATTATTATTTTTAGGAGTATCGCATGGTGCATGCTGGCCTGACGACGGCTATGTTAATGACAGCAGGGTTAGGCACTCGACTTCATCCTTTTACGCAGGTCAGGACGAAGGCGCTCCTGCCTGTTTTGGGAATTCCTTCAGTTCAATACACTTTGGATACCCTCGCGGCGGCAGGGGTTAGAAGAGTTGTGGCGAACGTACATCATTTAGCCCAAGATACAGCCAAGCGCCTTCAGGAACTTGACTCAAACGGTGTAGAGGTAAAAGTAAAAGATGAGTCTCAGCTGATATTGGGCACTGCTGGTGGAATCCGCAATGCTTTAGAAGAGCTGGGATCAGGTCCGTTTTTCAGAGCCAATGCTGATGTGATTTGCGACCTAGATTGGTCGGCTCTTTTGGCTGCACATCAAGAGCTGCGCAGGTCTCGTGGTGTTGTGATTACGTTGGCAGTTTTTCGAAGTGGGCCAAAAAACGCAAATTATCCAGAAATTCTGGTGGACGAGAAATCAAGGTTGATTACAGGAATTGGAAAGCCTCAGTCTTCTCGTCCATTTTGGACGGGGGCAGCCGTTATTGAACCCGAGGCCCTTCTTGAGGTGCCGTCGGCTGGATCCTCCGAGTTTGTTCCTCAAATTCTGGCACCCGCCATTCGGAGTCAAAGAGCCGGTGTTTTTCTGAGTGACGGACTTTGGTTCGATATTGGAGCTCCGCAGCTTTGGTTGGAGACTCATTTTGATCTGATGAGGCGATTCGAAGCCAATGGTGTCATGAACGATCAGGTGAGGCTCTGGCAAAAGCGTTTCATCAGCCTGAATCACTCATCTTCCCCTGGGTGTTGGTCACACCGTTCTTGTCAATCCCGGCCCAGTTCGATGAGCTCATTTGATCAAGGTCCAAGCTATATTGGAGAGGGAGTCGAGTTATCTCAGACTCGACTTCAGATCGGACCCAATGCAGTGATCTACGGTCCTGTTCCATCCCAGTTAGATCTAAACGGTCGATTTGAAAATGCTATTGCTTTTGGTGGGTATTGGGTGAAAAAATGAGTCAATGACGGTTATTTCAGTCCCAGTCCGACTCAGAGTTGCGGCGGTTTCTCTGTTTCTGTGTATTCCTCTCATCGCCATTGAAGTGCTTTTAGTGAGCCGTACTCCGGGATGGGGTGCCTCGTACCGCCAAGCTTTTTATTGGTCACTGGCATTCGCGATGATTGTTATTCCACTGGTGTCTTGGATTGTAGCATTCAAACGCATCGTGTGGTTCTTAGCCATTTTTTTTGGAATAATTTGGGTGGCTGCAAGTGCTGCAATGGCTATAAGAATGAACTTTCCCCTGCTTGGCTTTTTTACTGTGGGTCTGTTAGCACTTTTGAGTGCGCAACTGTATTGGATTCGCGTTGAAATGTGTAGATCGTTCATTGATCCGCAACTCGCATGGTATCAGGGTGTACCTTCGCCTATTCCTGGACTCACTTGCGTCATCGGAGAGGGCGATCAAGAGCTCAAATTGACGGTCAGTCGGATGGATCAAGATGGCGCTTTCGCATTCTGCAAGGATCATCAGGGACTTCAAAAGGAAAAAAAATTAGAGCAGCTTTTGAGGCAAAAGAGGCTCAAGGTTCGCTTCGAGTTCAATTCGAGAAAAATCTCCTGTATCTCAAGGCCTATTTTACTTGTGGAGCGTGGAGTTGGATTGGGTTTGCAGTTTGTCGGCATGAAGCCGGATCTAGAAAAGGAAGTTGGGGATTTTGTCGAGTTACTACGAGGGGGTGGCTATGTTTAGGAAAATATCTGGAATGATCTGTATGCTTGGTTTGGTCGCGCTTTGGAGTGGTTGTAGTCGAACTCCTGAGATTTCTGGTGATCCTAAGCAGCGACTCACTGAGTATGTGACGAGAAGCTTTGCAGTGAAGCAATTTCAGGATCGTGAGCAGCTCCTCAGTTATATGACCGGAGATGTGAAGCGACGCCTTGAGAGTTGGAGTGAGGATCAATTTCGAGACGCCTTTTTGATTTCAAAAAGAACCTTGAGCAAAATTACCATTCGCGAAATCAAGCCGATATCAGATGATGAAACTCAAATTACCTATGAGCTGATTTACAACGAGGTCAAAAAAGAGGTGGACGGTCAAATAATTGAGGCCAAAATCACGAATAAAAAACTCTGTCAGATGTTGAGAGCAGAGCATGGGCGATGGTACATTTCAGATGTTAAGAATGTTAAGGAAATAATTGAGTTCAATAACTCCTTATCTTTACCGTAGAAAGTTAATTGAATGTGCTACCGGCCCTAATTAAGGTAGCGATCGCATAGTTAGTTTGTTGAAGGGTTGAGTAAATTACGACTGAGGTGAAAGTGCTATTCAGTGGAAGGTTTGGGAGAGAATAGTTTTGGTTTCCTGATGAGCTTCTGAGGTAAGTGGAGGTGGATCCAGAAGAATGATAGACGTTAACTACCAAAGCAGCTTCGTTATTAACGTTCAAGCCGTCAAGTCGCAGAGTATACGAGCTGCCGCTTAAAAAAATCATTGCAGCACCTGTCACATTAGATTGGCCGCTTGCTCCTACCAAGTTCCCCTGATAAATTGGGTTGCCAGTAGGCCTTGCATCATTGATAAGATTTTTGCCGGTTGTAGTTATATCCAGACTTCCTGCGCATGCTGCAAGATAAGACATTAAAAACGGCGCAGCTAGCCATCGGCTGCCCTTCTTTGAGAGCGAGTTTAGCCCGTGCCGAAAAGAGTGAAAACTTAAGGCCCAATCGTTCATGTAACTTCAAGTGTAAAATCAGACGTCCTTGAGATCAATGAGAACCTGGATATACTGGTAAAATGAGAACTAGGCGTATACTAGGTGTGTTTGGCCAGATTGTACTTTTTCTAATTTTTGCACTGATCTTTTCGTTCTTTGGGTTCTTGTTTGTTTCAAGCCGACAGGCTCTTTTTGGGTTAATCTTAGGTCTTTTTGTTTCTCTGGTTCTTTGTGGATTGGCCGAAACGTTGATCTCTTGGTTTCTGGGTGCGAGTTCGCAAGGGGTTTCCTTGTCCTTGGTTCGGGACCTGAATACCTGGAGCCAAGCGCCCATGAGCAAAGTCAAAAGGCCTAGAGTTTTGATTTATCCGAGCCCGTTTCCTCAAGTTTGGTTGGTTCGTGGACTTTTTGGGAGGTCCGGAACCCTGTTCTTGAGTCAAGGATTGGTAAGTTCTATAAAGGGACCAGAATTTCATATGCTCTTCAGTCAGGCTATTAAGAAACTTCCGCAAGTGCAGACCTGCTTGCTGAGCTATAACGCGGTCCTTTTAGCCCTAGCAGTTCGGGTGATGCCAGCTGGATGGTTAGCTTTGATGTCCTCTCGGAAGCGGATGACTGAGAGCGAACAAAAAGATTTCAGTTTATCGAGCTTAATAGCTCTTGGCATAGCATTTCCTCTTTTGAACTTGTTGGTTCGCCTTGTAATTGAGCTTAATAGTCAACTTTTATTAAGCAAGGCGGATGTTGAACTCAGGCATCTGATCCAGTCGCTGGAGAGCGCTCTAGGGCCCTGGGAAACCTCGCTTGGATTAAGTGCTCGACTTGGAGGTTTGCCTCCTTCGCGTTGAACATCAGGCTTGTCTATCTATTCTTATGGATGTAAATCCTGAGGAAGTATGGCAACTGAGGTACCTTCAATCGGAATGGATTTAGCAACTTTTTTTCTCTCAATTTCTTCAGCAGCCTTTATCGGATTAGGGGCGATCGCTCCTCCGGGTGGGGGCGAGCCTACGATCGACTTGGAGTTGGCTCGACAGAATATTGATTTGCTCGAACTCATGTTGGAAAAGACTAAGGGTAATCGGACCCCCGAGGAAGATCGACTCATCGAACGTCTCCTTCTTGAGACCCGCATGAAGTTTTTAGAAATCAAGCGCGACTTAGCAAATTCCTAAAAGTAAGAAAACTAGAATTATGAAAAATAGAAATTTATTTACCCTATTAGTGTTTGCAACTTGGCTCCAACCGGCATCTATTTTGGCTGCCACAGGCCCAACTCAATCATTGGACTCTAATGTTTTTGTGAACCTTTCAAAAAAGGTGGTTCCCTCAGTAGTGAACATCTCTACTTTGACCACGGTTAAGAGCCCGTTTTTGCAGGGTGGCCAAGACGACGTCCTAAAGAAATTTTTTGGGGACCTCTTTAGACAATATAATCAGGGGGCAGGTCGTGGAGGCGATAATTCAGATGATGAGGATGAGGGGCCAGGGCAGTTTAGCGCTCCTGGAAGTAATCAGCGTCTCCCGAAAGCGATGTCTCTGGGGACCGGGTTTATTATCGATGCTTCGGGATTAATTCTCACCAATAATCACGTCGTTGCTGATGCGGATGAGATTAAGATTTCGTTTACAGAATCGAAGGAGGAAAAGCCCTCCGATGCTGAAGTAGTAGGCCGCGATCCTGATATCGACGTGGCCTTGATTCGAGTCAAAAATAAGAGAGCAATGGTTCCGGTGGTTTTAGGAGATTCTGATGCTCTTGAGGTCGGCGAATTTGTAATGGCGGTGGGCAATCCGTTTGGGCAAGGTCATTCAGTCACTCACGGGATTATCTCCGCTAAGGGCCGCCTAGCCCCGGATTTTCAACTGGCCAATTACATCCAAACCGATACTCCAATTAATCCCGGTAATTCGGGTGGGCCGCTCGTGAATCTCAAAGGCGAAGTTGTTGCGATCAATAATGCGATTGATCAGAGGGCCCAAGGGATTGGATTTGCCATTCCGATTAATTTTATTAAGAAGGTTCTGCCTCAGTTGAGAACCAAGGGGATGGTCACCCGTGGTTTTATTGGCGTACTCGTCGAACCACTTACACCTGAAGTGGCTGGTAAGATCGGGGTACCGTCTGAAATTCAGGGCTCGTTTGTTACTCATGTGTACCCAGACCAACCTGCTGATAAGGCAGGGATCAAACCTTATGATGTGATTTTAGAGTTTAACGGGACCCCGATTCACAATGGGAATGAGCTCATTGCTGCTGTCACGGCAGTGAACGTGGGTGACACTGTGAGCGCAAAAGTCTATCGAGGCGGAAAGCAGCTTGAGCTGAAACTGATAGTGAGTCAAAGACCTGGTGCTCAGGAACAGGTCAAGAATTCGGGCGAGAAGAAAAAGAAAGCTAGGAAAAAAGCTGCCTCTGTGGACGTTGGGATGACCCTCGAGGAGCTCACTCCTGAAGTTGCTAAAGAACTGGGTGTTTCAGTTAAGGTGGGGGGTGTTGTGATCACTCAGATCGCCTATGGCGGTCCTGCTGATTTAGCTGGTCTGAATCGCGGGGACATCATTTTAGAGGTAGATCGCAAGGCGATCAAAAATCTGGATGACTTCTACTCTCACGTAAACGCGAAGCAAACGTATTTACTTCGTGTCCGCCATCCTGATCCTCAAGGGCAGGAGCGTTTCTCAGTGGTGATCTTGGACCTGAAGAAAAAGTAGAGCTAAGAGAGGCTCATTCCCTGACTGCGTTTCTTCACTGGATAGTCCTGGGTTAGAAGCAGAATCTATAAAACATAGCTAAACCTATCTAAAAATGCTCAAAATTAGTAAGTTTTGAGCAGAGCTCTAGTTGGGACCTAAGATTAGACGAATATTATGTTCACCTAGCGCCCTACAGAACGGTCTTAAAGGGAGCAATTGCGATGGAGCGACCGAAAGTCGGACACTTCGCAAAAAAGTCGCAAATTAAGTGGGACGCGTCCTGAGAGGCGCTTGCTTTTAGTTTTTTGCGGAGTTAGTTTCGCGCGGGTTGAGACTTTGACTGACCAAGCAAAACTCTTTATGCAAATCGCCCACAAAATCGAATTGAAAGCCAACAACATCCAGATGACCTACTTCAAAAAGGCCTGTGGTGTGGCTCGTTTTGCCTGGAATTGGGGATTGGCCGAGTGGGATCAGCAGTTCAAGTCTGGCCAGAAGCCCTCGGGCATGGCTCTCAAAAAGCAATTCAATGCATTAAAAGAGGCTGAGTTTCCCTGGACCTACGAGGTCACTAAGTATGCATCGCAGCAGCCCTTCTTGGACTTACAAGATGCGTGGAAGCGGTTTTTTAAAAAGCTGGGCGGCAGACCGAGATTCAAAAAGAAGGGTAAATCTCACGACTCATTCTATGTGGGCGGAGATCAGATCAAGTTAGACGAACGTAAAAGGAGGATTAAAATTCCCAACCTAGGTTGGGTGAGGCTGAGAGAAAGCCTTAGGTTCGAAGGCAAGATCAATTCTGTAGTCATTTCGCGAACAGCGGACCGCTGGTTTGCGTCGATTCAAGTAGAAGCTCCGATTTCATTTCCAAAACACGAAAACCAAGTGTCAGTGGGAGTCGATCTTGGGGTCTTGCAACTAGCGACGCTGTCAAACGGGGTGGTGTTTCAATCGCCCAGACCTTTACAAAAGCTCTTGCGGCGGCTCAGACGAGTCTCTAGGCAGTTGTCAAAAAAAGTCAAAGGTTCCCAGCAATCCAAGAAAGCAGCGGAAAATCTAGCTCGCCTTCATATGCGGATTGCCAACATCAGGCGAGATACCCTGCATAAGGTCACAATGGCAATTGTATCCAACTCCTCTGAGATCGGAGTTGAAGACCTGCACGTCAAAGGCATGGTGAGAAACCCAAAACTGGCACGAGCCATCTCGGATGTGGGCCTGGGGGAATTTCGTAGACAGCTCAATTACAAGGCTGAGTGGCGAGGCGCTCAGGTTGTGATTCACTCACGATTTTTCCCATCGTCAAAAAAATGCAGCAGCTGCGGAAAAGTGAAAGAAGCTCTGAGCTTATCCGAACGGACCTACAGGTGTGAGTGTGGCTTCACGATGGACCGAGACCTGAATGCTGCAATGAATTTAAATCCAGTACCGAAAGCTCTTCGGGAAATTACGCCTGCGGAGATGACGGCTCTGCGAAGATCGGTTCATCCGGTTTTTGTAACCAGCATCGTGGAAACAGGAAGTCAACACCAATTGCTATGTGGATAGGTTTGGATAAGTTTGACGGAGCGG
>CANCQK010000004.1 GCA_947380295.1 Bdellovibrionales bacterium
CGGCGACCTGCGAGTCCTACGAGGAATTGACCAATCGTCTCTTTACTCCCTCGTTGCGGTAGCTCAAAGCAATCGATCAAAAAAAGGAGATGCCAGCAAAAGCCCTAGGCCAATATTTACTGCCTATAAAGGTTCATGAAGCGCTCACGAAGGAGAGCCCGGACTAGGCTGGGCCTTGAGTCTGATTACCTCGTTTTCCAAAGGATTCCCCGACGCGTCCACCACTGAGACCATGATAGGCACGGATGCATTCGTTAAAACGGAGGAGTTGCCGACCAAGGTTCCCGTGACTGAACTCACTCGATTCATTAGGGGCTGATTTAAGGGGGTGCGGACGGTGACTGGTTCGCAAGACGAGAAAAGCAGAGAGAAAGCAAAATAAATGAAGGTTGTTTTTGCTGTCTGAAGCTTGTTACCCCGCTTAATTTCCATAACCCTATCAAACCACATTGGAGACATCGAAAAAATGTGTCTGATTTAACACTGGCCCTCTTTTTTAAACTAAGATTTTGAAATAATTTGAATATTTTAGCGATCTTGAGGTGGTAGATTTTTTTGAGTTTCAGATCTGAAGCGGTTTTGACACAGGACTTAAAAGCTATAGCCTAAAGAAATTAAAAGCGTCTGGGACTTGAGTCCACCCGCAGAAGTGAGTTGTCCTGTACTTAATGTAGATGATCGGATTGTAGCTGTAATGGGGTGCTGCGGTAGGATAAAATATTGAAATCCTCCGGTAATGTCCAGTTCGATTGGGTTAAAGGAGGGGGAGAGTTCTGGTACATACCGTATCGAAGCAAAGATTGAAACTGTTGGCGAAAAACTCCAGGTAATTTTAGGAAGGATTGCAGGTCGAAAAAAGGGCGCATAACCAAATCGATTTGAGTTGGTATTCATCCATGCAGAATAAAGTCCTGTATACAGCGTGAGCTGTGCCGAGCCGACCTGGAGTCCGTACCCCGCCATGAGATCGCCATTGAAAAATTGGATCGATGTATTGGGGCTATTGCTGGACAGGGGCAAAAAAGCATAAGTAGACTCGAGAAGTGCCTCAAATCGAGACGAGTTGAGTCGGTAATTAACCATTAGTTCTGCAGTGAGTAAGGCCAAGTCGTATCCGCTCACCCCATATTGTTGATACTGAATTGAACTTAAGCCTAAGGAGGGAGTGATCGACCAGTTCTTTTGGGTGGTTTCACGCCAGTTTGAAGAGTTTTGGGTGCTAGACACTGTTCGCGAGGGCTGCTTCATTTTTATATCCGAGGCTGCGATCCAAAGGTAGCGAGAGCCCCTCCAATTTTTTTTTAAATCAATCGCATAAAATCCATTTCGCGGGGTACCAAGGACTGTCATGGCCGTCCCGACAGGGTAGTTGCCCAGGGCTGAGGCGCCGATTTTCGGATCTTTAAAGACTTTCCCGCCTGATGGATTGGAGACCTTGGCCTGGACCCATTGCGTTGCGTGTGCCGAATGCGCGAGCACTAGGGTGGAGTAAATCAGGGTTACAAGTGATCCTGTTAGGACTCTGAAACAGGCAGGGATTCGGCGTCGAAATGGACTCATAGTTTGATTATGAACATGATTCTAAAATATCTAAAATTTATTTTACTCGGGAATTAAAGAATGCGACTCGGGTTTGGCAATCTGGACGAGTTTAGAGCTTGGTGCAGGGGACTCGTTTTTAGTTCGCCTGGGTCAGATGAGTTAGGTGTGTCATTTTGCACCGATCGCATTATTTTTTGACTAAAAAAGTCAACAAATCTTATACTAGAGAAAAGGAAACTTCAATTGTTGAACGTGGAGTGATCGGTGACCTTATTTAAGGATTTGATGAATCGCTGTCTGGCTTGCGGACGGCCCCGAGGAGCTTACGCTGGAGTCCACGTTGGATGGATGATGGCCTTGTTGCTTGGGTTTCTGCTGAGCGGGTGTACTAATCCTGTGAACCCCCTTTTTTTTTCAAGAGTTTCACAAGCCAAGATAATCGTTGAGTCTATGGGTGCCGCGGGGGGTGACACAAAAACGCTTGACCTAGGCGGGACACCTTTTGCTGGTAGGCGAAGTTCCAAAATTACCCTCAGAAATAAGGGAAACATCCCGGCCGGCACGCTTCATTTTCGAGTGGAAAGTGAATCTTCAGTGGATGGTCTTGTATTTTCAATTCAACCTGGTTCGGACTGTAGAGAAGGAATGAATCTATCTCATTCTAAAGATCATAATACGTGTTCATTGGAGATCGTGTTTAATGCTCCAGTGCCATTGAGCCTGGCTGAACTCGGGACCGAAGGCAAGCCGTTTCAAGGGCAACTCACGATTGATTATGATACCGGCTACATTGAGTCGGGACAAGAACAGGGTCGCAGAGTCATGCTTAATGTCGAGCTAGCGGCCCGATCTATTGCCGAGCCGAGTTTTACCTTTACGAGCGCGTACGTGAGCGATCTACCGGGTGCAGGCAGCGCATCCACTTTTATAACTGGGGATCGGGTTAATTTTGATAGCAGCGCGTTGGTGTCGTCAAGCTTTCCAATAGTCTCGAATCCAGACTACGTCGGGGGTTCAATCAGGATTCCAGTCAGATTCAATGGCAGTCTCTTGCCTCTTTCTGAATGTCAGGCATTTATTGGTTTGCATTCAAATTTCAATCCTCAAATACTTTCGGTTCAAAACTTAGAATGTGTCAAAAATGACCTGATCACACCATTTTTGAGTGATCCCCCTGGCAGACTCCAAGGAGTTCCAAAACAGCCGGGGCAGTGGACTCCCTGCTCAGCCAGTATGACTTCGGCAAGTAGTATTCAGTTCAATGCCAGTGACGGAATGGACTTTTTGCGTTGCAATTCCGACCCGAGTGACATGACTTATATTTCAGCACACATCGATCCCAGCCAAACCTTTCATGAAGCAGGTGATGTGGAATACCTAACTGTGAAGAAACTTCGTTCAGTCATTTATCTCCAAGATAATCCGGCTGAATCGACAGTCGTCGAGGTCATGGCCCAGGCACCGAAACTCAGTCGTCCAAGCTGGAGGACAGAAGGTAACAACACCGACAGTGCAGAGCTCACTATCACCTCGCCTCTAGGGCCGATGAATCCAGTAGGGTATACTGTCGCACCAAGGTTGACCTGGCCCACTCGATTGTCAAAAATTAATCCTAGTTTGTCAGGATTAGACGTGCTCCGAGCCCGTTTAAATCAAGTCGTTCAATACCAAGTGGGGTGGATGGCACCAAGTCCGAGTCTAATTCCATTGAGTGATTTGAATTGTACCGGAGAGTCTTTTGCAACTTCGCCTGTTTCCCTTGCTTCTCATTTCATCTCAGGTAGTACCCTAGCTGCTCAGTTAGCCCCAGATCGTCAGAATTTCGAGTTGGGAAGCACTCCTCTTCAATCTTCTCTTCCCAATCACTATCATAGAGTGTGTATCCGAGCAGTCGATGCCTTTGGCAATCGTTCAGGCAATGCCCTCTATGCCAGCGCGAAATCTCAAGATATTCCTCCGATTCACTTTTCCCCCTCCCCCCTGAGTTTATCGCAGGTCAGTCGCTCTCACCAGATCACTCTGACCTGGGCCGACGATACGGCAGATCAAGGTTTGTCAAAGCTCTTTGGGAAGCTGGATCACTACGCCTATAGAGTATTGCCCCAAGACGGAAGTGCCGCCTGCAATAGTCGCACTGATTTTGCGAGTGCGAGTGCGAACACGGTAGCTTGCTCGGACAATTCATCCCAGTGTTCTGGCTCGATAGAACTGACCAATGCTACCTATCCCGGGGCGATTTGCGTTTTGATTCAAGCCTGCAACGCTGATGGGAGATGCATTCCTACTCTTGCAGGCGCGGATGAGGTCTCCGGTGCACGAAGTTCACTTGAGGTAGTCCCTCCAGCCCCTACGGTTTTTATTTCACCCTCGCCTTCGCCTCGGTCTTCTTTCGATTTGCAGGGTGTGGTGAGCTGGTACTGGACGGTTCAATATCAATCAAAGACTTATCCATCGCCATCTCCGATTTCTGGTATTCCAAACTTTGACTTAAGTGGGACTGCAGGACTTACTTCATCGGCTTTAACCTATTTGAGCTTAAATCGGGTGAATGCCGGCAGCGGGACTCCCTGTGTCACTGGTTATCCGAATTGCAGACAACACTCAGGATCATTTTCGGGTTCCTATTCTCCTGCAGCAGCAGGTTCGTACACTGTCGAATATCAAAGTTCACCTGTAACCACCCTGACTTTAACAGCACCCACTCCCTTCGCCCTCACTGCGGCGAGTATTAACGCCAATCGTGAGCTTGCATTGAGTGGGTCGCCTATGGTGGCGGATAACTTTGATCACTATGAAGTCGATTCCTGGAGGAATACAGCAGGGAACTGCGCATCAGTACCTCAGTCTTATTTCAACTGGAGTGGTCCGGGGCCATCGGCGGCAGGCCCGTCGCCTTTTCCGTCTGTAGTGCCCTCATTTACGAGTGCCACTCTGGTGGATAATTGTTCCGCCTATGGCAATTACTGTACTCGGCTTAAAGCCTGTGACGCTGGCGTGGGTGTAGGAAAGCTCTGTGCTACTCAGGGCCCGAGATCGTTTTTTTATGAGGTGACTGGAGCTCCTGTGATTCGGCCGTCGCCATCGGTGTCACCAAGCTTGGCAATTAGCCCCAGCCCATCGCCGATGGTAAGTATCCTACCAGATGGGAGCACAAGAACTTACCGGGTATTTACCTGGAATCCAAAATTTGAGGTCGATGTGCCACTGAGCGCGACGGTGAGTGCTATTGATGTCAAACGCAAGCTAGATGCGGCTGCTTATGCGCGCATCCCCTCGGGAAGCGCGGTGGCGACTTACGCTGGAAATTCGCTGCCTTCGCCCAATGCCTCGTGCGGCCGTCAGATTTACGCCATTGGATTGCAAGCGGATGGCGGAGCTCAAACTTCGGTGGGAGTGGGGATTCAGCCGAATGACTTCATGGACCATACCGTGTGTTACCAAATCACTGTGACTTATCGTGCGGAGGGTGCCGCTGCAGACAGTTCGTCGGACTCGAGTGAGTATTGCTATAAATTCGCTAATTCGCAGGATGTGCCCACGGTGAGTTGGTCGTCAGTGCCTTCGCTTTACTCGCAGTTCAACTCGGTTGGAGAAATTCAGCGGACTTGGACCCTTCAAGGGCAAATGATTTCAAAAGTGCAAACTCTCATCCCCGGCGATTTGAAGCTCAAGCGAACGATTCAATCCGGGGACGGTACTGGTGGGGTGAGCTCTTGGTCGGGCCCGCTGCCGCCTCCCTCGGCGCTGCCAAGTTGTACCAGCTATGCTAGCTCGAGCATGGGTCCTTGGTGCTATCAGTTGACTCTGAACCAAGACTCGGCATCGACCGCGGATGAAGTTACTCGGGGCGTGGCTAATCAGAAACTCGATACACCGAGCACAAGTGATTTCTTCAGCGACTCAGGCTACCTGAGTATTGCGACCTCGAGAGTATTGAACTACCGCCTAGAATTACCCGGTCAGTCTGTGCCTGCTCCCTCACCTTCATGGAGTTTGACTATCCCAGGTGTGAGTGGGCGGTTTCAGTTGAATGATTTGAGTTACGTTGAGTCTGGCGACACAATCCTTCTCACGGCTAATCCGATGGTGGCAGACTCGCTCCATCATTACGAGATTGAATCCTGGATTCCAGCAGAACCGGGTAATTGTTCAGCTTCACCAAACTCAAATAATATTCATTCTTGGACTGGGTCCTCTACTGTCCTACCTAGTTCAGTGAATTTCTCGCAATTTAGCCCTCCTTTTGACTCTTGTACTGAAAGAACCGGGGGGTTTTGTGCGCGAATCAAAGCCTGCACCGTCAGTGACTCGGTTTGTGCTACAACCGGTGGTCGGCTGGTTAATCGTAGTGTAAATCATGCGAGTATCGACTTGCGATTGAGTGAAAGTTTGAGTGAATCCCGGAGAGTGCAGGATTTTTTTATTTCGCAGTATGGTTCGTCTGCTTATGCTTATAAGACGACAAAGTTCTGGAACGCAAACGTAGTAGTCGATGCAACTTCAGCATTAAGTTCAGTCATCGTCCGCAGGGCGCATCGTGTCGATCAGGCCGCGTATCCGAATGACAGCGATGTGATAGCGCAGTTGGCGAGTGGGGGTGGGTTCGTTCTGACACGATTTGGAGGAGGAGGGGGGGGGGTGGTACCTCTTCCTGCTGGCAGCCCAATCTGTGCCAATGGAGGGCCGATCAACCGCTACAGTATGAACTTAAGGGGAGTTGATCCAACCCTAGCTGAGTCGAGTGGAGATCTAGATTCGAGGACCTGGACTGAGGGTAATGATTTTTCTTACCATAAGATTTGTTATCAGGTCACCGCTTCGGCGGGAGATCTAGGTACCCCAGCCGTGGCCTATTATTGTACTCAGTTTCATTTTAGTCCCCCGAGCCTGAATTTAGTCAGGTTCAGTCCCCCTTGGAGCTCTTTTGACACTACGGGGCGCATGTTTTGGACCTGGAGCTTTAAAGCTAGACTCACTAGTCAATCGAGCAGTATGGTCTGGCAGCCGGGGCATCCTGGCTCTGTGGCCGCTAGAGTAAATGGAGTATACGTTGACCCAGGTGCAACTTACTCTGACTACTTTATGCCGTATTTATTTAATCTTTATTCAAATTATGGTTATGACCAGTTCTTTCCAGGTAACATTTATGCTGATTCTAGCGATGCTTGGGTCCGGTCGTCGACTCCTGGCGGGGTAATTCAACTTTCGCTCCAGGTAGGTGGACGCGAGTTGACCTCTGACTTGCCGAGCGGTCTGCCCAGTGTCATTCCTGTTCCTTCGCCTTCAGCGTCCTTTCATGTGACAGGGGTGAGCTATGATTCGACCTTGGATCAGCTTTCGTTCTTGGGTACTGGAATGCTTGCGGATAGTCTCACTCGATACGAAGTTGTGTTGTGGAAAAAGACTGGAGCAGGTACGACTTGCGGCTCAGCACCGGCGGCTGGTGATCTCACCTCTTCTCCTATTTCTATTCCCGCCAACTCTCAATCAGGCCTTCCTCAGGGTTTACCGTTGAATTGGTTTTTTACTGCGTGTGATGCCCCTCCGGACGGACAAGGAACTCTGCTCTGTGCAGGAATTAGGGCTTGCCAGGATTTGCCAGAGAGCCTGTGTTACGATGCGCCAATCATTCAAAGGAACTTCAGGCGCACTCAACTCGCACCCATCTATCCGCAGCAGAACGTGTCTGGCAAGAGTTATTCAGATTGGATTTTTAATTGGAAGTCCTATTTTGGTGATGGCTTAACGACCCCTATAGCGGTTAGTGCCGATTCAGGAAATCGGACTTGGGATTGGCGTGTTCCATTCAAGGTGACATTACCAGGCAATCTGCAAAGTTTAGTCTTCAAAAAGAAGGTTCTGGAAAAGTCAGTCACCGAACTAGATTGGGTGGGCTCAAGTTCCCCGCCAGATTTTACTAGCGAAGACTGGGCAAGCGCCAGCAGTTCGAATCTTACTTGGCTAGATCCTAGTGTGGTGCCAGGCTGCAGCTACAGGACCTACACCTTGAATATCGGAGATCTGGATGCTGAAACCTCAGCCGGAAATGGGCCGGATCGATGGCAAGACTCAGAAATTCTTAAATTTAGGAAAGTTTGCTACGAGGTGACGGCCACAGCTGTTACTGGTGTCCAGTTTTATGGGGGATCTGCGCAAAAAACGCTCTATCTGTGTCATTCATTCCAGGTAGGGCCGAGGTTTAGACCCGCTGCAATTCTAGGTAATAGTTCGAACACAGGTCGTAATACTGGGTTTATTTTCAATAGAGCCAGCTCTCCTGCAGCCTACCCCATGGCAACCTCAGGATTTAATTTTTTCAGAGTGGGATATGGTTTTAAATCTGAATCCGTGGTGAGTTGTGGACAAACGGATATAGATTGGTATGAAACAGCTGGAGCTGGCGCAAACGGCTGTCGAAATAACCGCCCCGGCCTTTGTCAACTCTCAGGGTCTGCGAGCTTGAGTGATTCGTACTTTGGAGGCTCATATACTGATGCAGAGCTCGATAGACGTTGCGCTAAGGTTGACGCATGCGAAAGAATGAAGGATGGCAGCGGGGAGATTCACTGTACCAATTTACCTGGGTTTCAACTGAGCTACTAACTGATTCAGCTTGAAGAATCTGTTAAGACCCAACGATTCTGACCGGACAAGGGATCACAGAAGGCGACTGGAAGAGGCACCTGAGTTGTGGTACTGATTGAGGACAACCCCCAGATAGATCAGGGAGATCTGAAAGTATGAACCCAACCCCACTGATTGAGCTGAGTCACGTGTCTAAAACATTCACCCTAGAGTCTGGAGCCGAAATCAAGGTTCTAGAAGGGGTTAATTTTTCAGTGCAGGAAGACGAAGTAGTCGCCCTTTTGGGGCCTTCGGGTTCAGGCAAAAGTACCTGCTTGCGGATTATGAGCGGCTTGATTCAACCCACGGCTGGAGACGTGATGGCACGTCAAAAGCCCCTTTCTGGTGTGAACCTCGAAGTCTCACTTGTTTTTCAGTCTTTCGCTCTTTTTCCGTGGGAAACAGTTTATCAGAACATTGCTTTGGCTTTAGAGCCACTTTCTTTACCTGCTCAGGAAGTTCGAGTTCGAGTTAAAAAGGTGATCGATCTCGTCGGGTTGGAAGGTTTCGAAGAGGCTTATCCGCGTGAGCTATCCGGAGGGATGAAGCAGCGTGTTGGGATTGCACGGGCACTCGTGATGGAGCGCCCAATTCTCTTTTTAGATGAGCCCTTCAGTGCTCTTGACGTTTTGACGGCAGATACCCTCCGAGCGGAAGTCGTCAAAATCTTCATGAACAAAAAAACTGCGACTCGGTCGATGGTTCTAGTTACTCACAATATTCAAGAAGCTGTTTTCATGGCTAAGCGAATTATGGTGATGGGGATTCATCCTGGGCATATCCGTCAACAAATTGTGAACGATCTGCCCTACCCTCGAGACGATCAGTCGCCAGCCTTTCAGCGGATGGTGTCTCGAATTCATGCTTTAATTACTGAAACATTGATGCCTGATGCCCCGAGTACTGCTGTTGGTATTTCTCAGCCGAAGCCGACTCAAAAGGGGCCTCCAATTGAGACCTTACCCAATGTTCAAATTATCGAGATGATTGGACTTCTTGAGGCCATTGCGGATCAAGGTGGGACGGCAGATATTTTTGAATTAGCTCATGATACGGGCAAGGATTTCGGACGGACTTTATACCTGGTCAAAGGTGCCGAACTTTTGGATCTGGTCGATACGCCGAAGCAAAACGTATTTTTAACCGATCTCGGGCGGCATTTTGTTGCAGGGGATATGAATGTTCGGAAGCGCATGCTCCACGAACTTTTTGGAGCCCTCAAGATTGTCCAAATGACCGCCAATCTTCTGCGCCGTGACGAAAGCTTGCGTTTGCCAATTCAAGAGCTGGTGGATCAAGTCGGGGAGTGGCTCCCGAATGAAAACCCCCATCAAGTGGTGGAGAGTCTTGTATCCTGGGGGCGATTTGCTGAGTACTTCGGCTACAATGACGACACCAAAGAAGTTTATTTGGACGTCGGTCAAGAAACGACCTAGTCTCACGGTGTTCTGATGAGCAAGAACTATATCACAGCAGCAGGGGCTGAAAAACTCAAAGCCGAGCTTAAGCGACTTTTAATTCAAGATCGCCCTGAGCTAGTGAAGGTTGTGGCTTGGGCAGCCTCGAATGGGGATCGCTCTGAAAATGGGGATTACATCTATGGGAAGCGCCGTCTTCGTGAGATCGATCGGAGAATTCGATTTCTCACTCTGCAGCTTGAGTCCGCAGAAATTGTGAACCCTTCCCTGCAAGATCACTCGAAGGTCCTTTTCGGGGCGTCGGTGATCGTGCTAGACGAAGAAGGAAAGAAACGTCAGTTGAGGATTGTTGGCCAAGATGAAATTGATCCCCAGCGAGGGTGGATTAGTTGGAAATCACCGATGGCTCGGTCCCTTTTGTCGGCTAAAGTGGGAGATGTCGTTCAGGTTGAAACGCCTGGCGGACGTCAAGAATTTGAAATTGTGGGTATAAAGTATGAATCAGAATAACTCCGAAAATCAGATGCAAACGAGAACACGAAAAGGTGCAATTGTTCTGAATCTCGGCACGCCCCAAGCGCCTCAAACTCGCGAGGTTAGGGCCTATCTCCGAGAGTTCTTAATGGATCCTTTCGTGATCGATGTGCCAGGGCCGTTGAGGTGGCTGATCGTACATGGTGTTGTTTTGCCCACTCGTCCTGCTAAGTCTGCTGAGGCTTATCGAAAAATTTGGACTGATCGCGGCTCACCTTTGCTTTTTCATCTTTTAGATTTAGCTGAAAAGGTTCGAAATCACCTGGGTGAAGGCTGGGTGGTTGAACCCGCGATGCGTTATGGTCAACCGAGTATTGAGTCCGCTTTTAGGCGACTTCAGAGCGAAGGCGTGACCGATGTAACTGTGTTCCCTCTTTATCCTCAATACTCCCTGGCTGCGACAGAAACCTCAATTCAAGAGTGCCGTCGAATCGCTCAGAAGGTCAGCGGGGATTTTAAGTTAGATTTTGTCGGCGCTTTTTACCGCCATCCCGGATTTATTAGTGCTTATGTCGAGAGCGTGAAAAACTCACTCGCAGACTACCCCTACGAGCATATTTTATTTAGTTTTCATGGATTGCCTGAGCGGCACGTAAAGAAAACCGATCTTACGGGGGAGCATTGCCTCAATCAACAAGAGTGCTGCTCGGTCATGAATGAGGCCAACCAGAATTGTTACCGCGCTCAATGCTATCAGACGGCAAATGCGATGGCTCATTCTTTAGGACTTAAACCGGATCAGTATACTGTGTGCTTTCAGTCCAGGTTAGGTAGAAATCCCTGGATTCGGCCCTACACGGATCATTTTTACGAAAGTTTGCCTGCTCGTGGCGTGAAAAAAATAGCAGTGGTTTGTCCGGCATTTGTGGCGGATTGTCTCGAAACTCTTGAGGAAATTCAGATTCGGGGCAAAGAGGAATTTATTCTTCACGGGGGTGAAGATCTTAAATTAGTCCCGTCACTGAACTCAAGTGATAGCTGGGCTCGCGTAGTGGCTGGATTTTTTTCCAGTCAGTCTTAAAGCAAGGGCTGTTAGCGGTTTGCGGGCGATTGTGCCGAGTTTGATCTTGACGGTCCTGGTACAACTTGTTAGGAGAGGGGGGAAAGGAAATTTTTTAAATGGCTGTTACTATTCGTCTATCTCGTCAGGGAGCTAAGAAAAACCCCCAGTATCTCATCGTCGCAGTGGATTCCGCTAAAAAGCGAGATGGCGCTTACCTCGAGAACTTAGGTCATTACTATCCTAAGGCAAAAACTGCTGCAGAAAAAATCAAAGTGAATTACGAAGCGTTGAAAGCCTGGCAGGCAAAAGGCGCTCAGTTCTCACAAACGGTTGGACAACTCGTTAAAACCCTTGCAAAATAAAGTAAGCGATCCTCTTTTGTAGGATCATTACTTGACTAGGGGAGTTAGTCTTCTGAGTAGTATGCAGGTGTTTGGCTCCCTGAATTGAAAGAGAGTCGAAAATGGCTGAACCTACAAAACCGGGCAGTGCCAATGAGAACATCAGCGAATTAGCTCAGATGATTCGTTACCTAGCGAAAATGCTGGTTGATTTGCCTGATCAAGTTCATGTCCATGAAATTACAGGTGAGAACACCACAGTCATCGAGTTAAAGGTGGCTAAGGAAGATCTGGGCAAAATCATAGGCAAGCAAGGAAGAACAGCTCGGGCAGTTCGGACGGTTCTGAATGGCGCATCCACAAAACTCAGAAAAAGAACAGTGCTCGAAATCATCGAGTAGTTGTAGTCCTTCGCTTAGTTTTCACTTCATCTCTCTTTTTCCAGACGTATTTAAACCAGTTCTGGAATCTAGTTTACTCGGCAAGGCCCAGAAAAAGGGCCTTGTTTCGTATGCGATCACTCAAATTCGTGATTTTGCTACAGACAAACATCGCACCGTCGACGATACGCCGTTTGGCGGAAGCGAGGGGATGCTCCTCAAGCCAGACGTACTTTTTGCGGCCTGGGAATCAGCTAAAAAGGCGTGTTTGAATGAGCAGCAGTCCCAGTCGCCGAAAACGGCAACCCTACTTCTTTCTCCTCAAGGTCAACTTCTCGATCAAAATCTAGCTCGAGAATTAACTCAGTACGATCATCTCATTCTAGTGTGTGGACACTACGAAGGCGTGGACGAGCGGTTTATCGAGCTTTGCGTCGATCGTGAGGTTTCCATCGGAGATTATGTCCTAACTGGAGGGGAACTTCCCGCTTTAGTGATTGCGGACGCGGTCACTCGACTCGTTCCAGGGGTCGTTGGGAATGAGCGCTCACTCTCCGAGGATAGCTTGGAGAGGGGTTTGGTAAAATACCCTCAGTACACCCGTCCTCGAGAGTTTCAGGGGCATGGGGTACCGGATGTTCTCTTGAGTGGCGATCATCGCGCCATTGCGGCTTGGAGAGATCGCCAGATGCGAGAGCGAACCCAGCGCAAGCGTCCGGATCTTTGGCAAAAATTCATCTTGAAAAATAAGTCTTCTCAGTGATAAAAGCTCAGGTCTTGTGTCGGTACCTATTTACATAGCATTACTTCATTTCCCTATTGTGAATCGAAAGGGTGCACTTGTAACCACGGCTGTGACCAATATGGATATTCACGATATTTCTAGGTCTGCAAGGACCTACGGAGCTCGAAAATACTTCATTGTCACACCGATTGAGGACCAGCATCAACTTGTCGGCCGAATTTTGGGTCACTGGAGAACGGACCAGTCGCGGGCATATCACCCGGATCGAGTGGAAGCAGTTTCTCTAGTGCAACTGGCGCGAGATTTTGAGGAAGTCAAGGCGGCTATTTTTGCAGAACACGGACAGAATCCAGAGGTGGTTCTGACCGATGCGCGCCCACTTCCCAACTCAGTTAGCTATGCGGATTACCGCAAGGAGCTGGCTGAGCCTGGACGACCTCCTAAGCCTGTAGTCCTGGTATTTGGGACTGGTTGGGGAGTGTCAGATACCTTCTATCCCGAGGTACATCGGATTCTAGCGCCGGTGTACGGGCCAGAGGGAAGCCAGGGGTACAATCACCTCTCTGTTCGTTCAGCTGTCGCGATTATTCTCGATCGGTTGTTCGGAAAGTAACCGGCCCTCGAAAACTGGAAGTGCTGTACAGGCTCCTTCTGGTTTTTTAAGGGTGTCACTAAGCTAGACTGAAAAAAGTCAGAGGATTTCGCTATCGAGTTGAGATCTTCAATGATTAAGGAAATAAAATGGCAGCCACTAAACAGAAATATCGTAGAACTTCAAAAGGTAAACTCGTAGGACAACGCGGTCTCGCTGAGCGCATCGCTCAGCTCGAAAAGTCCATGGCCCGTACTGATTTCCCACAGTATGACTCCGGTGACACCGTTCGCGTGCACGTCAGGATCAAAGAAGGTGAAAAAGAGCGAATTCAGATTTACGAAGGCGTCGTGATTGCTCAGTCCAATCGTGGAGTCAATCGCTCATTCACCGTGAGAAAGATCTCCCACGGCGTTGGCGTGGAAAGAATTTTCTTGGAAAGCTCACCTAAGATCGCCAAGTTGGAAATTGTGCAACAAGGCCGCGTTCGTCGCGCTAAATTGTACTACCTCCGAGGCTTGGAAGGTAAAGCTGCCCGCATTGAGCGTGAAGTTGAAACCGTTGCTTCTGCTGCGGCTTCTGCTTCGGCGCGCGCTGCTAAAAGAAACGCCTAAATCAGCTGGGTGATTCATGCCCAATCTTGAGTACGAATGCCAACTCGGCTTCCCAAAGATTCGAGTAGCAGGCGTTGATGAAGTAGGTCGAGGATGTATCGCCGGACCAGTTGTGGCTGGTGCGGTGATACTTCCCGCCAAAATTGACTTTGAGGCGCATCCCTGGCTTCTTGAGGTTGACGACAGTAAAAAAATGACAGAGTTGCAGCGAAGTCGAATTGCTCCTTTGATCTACCAGTGGGCTCCTGCGGTCGGAATTGGCTTGGCCTCAGTTGAAGAGATTGATCAGTTCAATATTTTTCATGCCTCTCATCTTGCATTGATTCGAGCCGTTCAAGCACTCTCTCTTTCTCCTCAAAAAATTCTTGTGGACGGAAAGTTTCTACCAAAACAGGGCTTTTCTGCTCCGGCTACAGCTGTGATTAAGGGCGATCAGAAATGTCTTAGTATTGCGGCTGCTTCAGTCGTTGCTAAAGTTTGGCGTGACCAGCATATGGAGGAGCTCCATTTGGAGTATCCTGCCTACGGCTTTTCTAAGCACAAGGGCTATCCAACGCCCGCCCATGCTCGAGCACTCAAGGAGGCTGGAGTTTCTGGGGTTCATCGACGGTCGTTTAAGACTGTTTCAGCTCTTCTTTAATTAAGGCTCCCGATGTACGCGCGTCACCAGTATGGCAAAGAGAGCGAAGAACAGGCTAAAAGCTGGCTCCTGACTCAATCGGGATATCACTTTTTGCAAAGTAACTATCGCTGCCGCTGGGGAGAGATTGATTTAATTTTCGAGCACGACCTCCATCCTGATGGGAGTGTGGAATTGGTTTTTGTCGAGGTACGTGCCCGAGGTGTTCAGGGATGGGTGAGTGCTGCTGAAAGTGTTGACTGGAAGAAACAACGAAGACTCCAAAAAACCGCCGCCTACTTTTTATCTCAATATCAGGGTCCTGCTCGTTCCATGAGATTTGATCTACTCTATCGCGATGGCGAAGCTTGGGGGCACTTGCCGAATCTGTGGCTCAATTCGTTGGAGTGAGTTTGTTCCGGTTGGGGAAAACGACTAATGATCTAAGGTGCCACGGGCTCGGTCTTCGTTGTCAAAGAACTGAAATAGATCGTTTTCGTCGAACGCCTGAATAACTTTCTTAAATTCGCTTTTTACGTTGCAATAGCGGGGGTTATTGGGGAATTGCACGTTGAATTCCTTTAATGTTTGAACAAAAGAGGAAATGCCGCTTGAACCGACAAATTCAAGTTTTTCTAAATTGAAAATAATGTTTCTAGGAGTGGAATCGGTCCGAGCTTCGCGGATCAGGCGATAGAGTTCGTCCCGAAGTGGGATATGAGTGCCGAAGTCAAGTTTTCCGTCCATGGAGACTACGATAAAATTTTCAGACTTTTTGATGTGAGTTTTCATTGAAAACCCTCCCTTAGCCTTCTATTATCCATTCGAAAATGAATGTGACCAATAGGAAAGATTTACCTGCCGGCCTCTGGGTGGTGGCTACCCCCATAGGCAACTTAGATGATTTAACGCCTCGAGCTCTTAGGGCCTTGGAGAGTGCCGATCAAATTCTTTGTGAGGACACGCGGAGAACGGCTCATCTTTTTTCTGCCGTTGGTCTGCCGTTGGATCCTGGGCGACTCGCTCGATTTGATGCTCACTCTGACTTATCGACAGTTGCGAGGTGGATTCATTTTCTGAGTTCAGGTAAGTCGGTTGCCCTGGTGACTGACGCGGGTACGCCGTCGGTCAGTGATCCAGGTTCTGCTCTCGTTGCTGCGGCTCATGCCGAAGGGATTCGGGTGACTCCGGTGCCCGGTGTTTCTGCGGTTTCTACATTTCTGTCTGTGGCTGGTTGGGTTGGTACCACGTTCACTTTTGGTGGATTTTTCCCTAGAAAGAGTTCTGAGCGATCTCGCTTGTTGAGTGACGCGCACCATTCGCCACTTTCGCCGATTTGGATTTGGTTCGAGAGCCCTCATCGAATTCAAGATGCTCTGCTTGGGGTCGAGAATTTTTCACGTCAAAACCAGATTGAGCTTAAAGTGGTTGCTGTAAAAGAGTTAACTAAGCTTCATGAAAAGATTTTTTCTGGAACAGCTTTGAGTGTTTACACTGCCGTAGAAAAGGAAATCACCTCAGAGGGTGCTCTAGGGGAGTGGTGTTTTGGAGTTGAGTTTCCGAAGTCAAAGAGTGAGGCAGAGGATCAAGTGGGGACAGACTCTCATGGTTTTGCTGCGTGGGTGCTTGCATTAGGTTGTTTAATTGAGGAAGGAGTGAGTCCTTCTCGAGCTGCGAAACGGGTGAGTCAGACTTTCAACGTTCCGAAAAATCAGGCCTACGAACGAGCGATTCATCTCAGCGCTAAGAATTAATTTTTTTTTTGTGTTGACCCAGTACAGAACCTCCGTAGACTTAAAGTTGTGGTTGTGGAAAGAATCCATGGATGGGTTCAAGAGCGTAGGATTTTTCGTGGGCCTCGGTGGAGTTAGGATGACTCTTAACTGGGGCGTTAGCAACTTGCTGATCTCGTCGTAAAAATCCTCCGATATCCACTGTCTATAGAGATTCCGATCAAGGATTGATCGGTGACCTCAAGATGAGGTTGGGCAGGAGGCCCATGCCAGTCAAAAAAAAGAAGGTGACGCCTTCTCGGAGTAAAAAGTCCTCTGAAGCCCTCGCTAAGATTCGCAGCCTCGAATCAGAGATTTCAATTGTTATTCAAGAAATGGAGCAAACCGTTAGGCATTTCGACTGCCTCAGTCAGTTTGCGTCTTTGGTAGCTTCCGATGCGAGCCGTGAGGATTTGATCCGCGGAGCCCAGAAATTGGCATGTGAGCTTCTCCAGTGTGAGGCTGCAATTGTCGATCTTTTTGATGTTCCTGTCGCTGTGGCTCTTCAGTCAAAGGTAGAGGAACGTCGAGTGAAGTCTGTTCTTCAGATTCCCTTAAAAATCGGTCAAAATACTCTAGGATCTTTGCAGGTGATGAACAAGGTCACGCTACTCGCTGCTGTGAAGCAGGGAAGAGCGCTCCCTTCGTTTGATCTGGATGATCAGCGACTTTTGGAAGAGTTGGGTAAACAGCTCGCCGTTGGACTTGAAAATTCTCGTTTAAAGCTGAAGCTTAAGAAAAGCTTTGCAGAGACTGTGGATGTCTTGGCTGAAGCTATAGAAAAGAAAGATCGCTACACAGGCGGCCATACCAAGCGAGTTGCCTATTATGCCGTTCTTATTGCTAAGCATCTGAATCTGAATGCCGAGCAGAGTGAGATGGTCAGGTTGGCGGCAGTCCTTCACGACGTTGGGAAAATTGGAATCGAAGACCGAGTTCTCAAGAAGCGCGCCCCATTGGATGAAGCAGAGTGGGTTGAGATGAAAACTCACCCTCAATTAGGATTTGAGATCATGTCCCGAATGGAGGGGGCTCAAGAGGCAATCGACGGCGCTCACTATCATCATGAGCGTTGGGATGGAACGGGTTACCCGCGAGGTCTAAAAGGGGAGGAGATCCCCTTGACGGCCCGAATTGTTTCACTCGCTGATGCCTATGATGCTCTTACGAGCAATCGTCCCTATCGAGACGGAGTCGAGCCTGCTCTCGCATATGAGGAAATTTTAAGAAGTCGGGGAACTCAGTTTGATCCTAGGATTGTGGATGCATTTATTGAGGCTTTTCATGTTGAAAAAATGGGTAAAGGATCAGGCGGTTCAAACCGCTAACCCCTCGTAACCTAAACTGACTTGCATCTGTGTAAAGATTTGCGGATCAATTCTTGCGTCCTCGCAAATACCCTGTTAAGTTTTCCGGTACATGGCATGGTTCGATGATTTAAAAACACCTAGGATTAAGACTCAGGTCTCTCAACGTACCTCCAAGGTGCCCGAAGGATTATGGGTAAAGTGTCAGGAGTGCGGTGAGATCCTGCAAACTAAAGTTCTCAAGGACAATTTTCAAGTTTGTCCAGAGTGCTCGCATCACTTTCGGATGTCTGCAGCAGAGCGAATTGCGCTCCTCACGGATGAAGGCAGCTTCGACGAGTATGCCGAAGATTTGGTTTCTACCGACCCACTCGAGTTCGACGACTTGAAACCCTACAAGGCGAGACTTCGCTCAGCAGCAAGTTCTACTGGGCTGCGGGACGCTTTCGTAGCAGGTAAAGCTCGACTTGGAGAACTGCCTTACCATCTTGGAGTTTTTGAGTTTAAGTTTATGGGTGGGAGTATGGGAACGGTCGTAGGTGAGAAAGTCACCCGCGTTTTTGAGGCTGCCCTTCAAGAGAAGTTGCCGGCCGTGATCGTCTCGGCCTCGGGGGGTGCTCGAATGCAGGAGGGGATTTTGTCCCTGATGCAGATGGCGAAAACCTCTGCTCTAATTAGTCAACTCAGAGAGCAAGGCATTCCTTACATTTCAATTGTGACCGACCCAACGACCGGGGGCGTGGCTGCATCGTTTGCCATGCTGGGAGATCTCATCTTGGCCGAACCTAAGGCTTTGGTGGGATTCGCTGGACCTCGGGTGATTCAACAGACGATCCGGCAGTCATTGCCAGAGGGCTTTCAGAGAAGTGAGTTTCTGTTGCAGCACGGTTTCGTAGATCGAATCGTGAGCAGAAAAGAGCTCGCGAGCGAACTGCGCCAATGGATGTGGCGACTGGGGCGACTCACATGCCGGTTTCCTTCGGGTATTTAAAATCGATCCTCAGTGGGGTGAGGTCTTTCGGACTTTTTAACCTCGCTTTCGCCCTCGTTTTCAGCTCTGTAGTAACGTCGACAGCTTACGCATTGAAAGATGGGGCGGCGATCCACTTTTCGGGCGATAAAGAAATCTGGGACCGAAAAGCCAACCAAGTTTTACTGGATGGTCACGCCGCAGTAGTGCAGTCTGGGGAAACGCTGACAGCGGATCATATTGAGATTAACTTTAAAACTCGAATATTAGAGGCAAAAGGGGGCTGTATTTACAGCACCGAGAGCACCTCAATTTGGGGCGATGAGATGCGATTTAACATCGATAATCGTCAAGGCGAGGTACTTCGAGGTCGAGTTTCCAACGGTCGATTTACCCTTCGCGGCGAAACGATACATCGACTGGACGAGGGTCGTTTTAAAACCCAATGGGGTGAGTATACTACCTGCGCCGATTGCGCGCCGTCTTGGACTATTCTTGCAGAAGACGTTGATATGCAAATCGAGGGCTACGCATTTTTTAAGAATGTAACCCCAAGAGTCAAGGATTCGCCTATATTTTGGTTTCCTTACCTTTTCATGCCGATGAAAACGAGGCGTCAGTCTGGGATTTTGTTTCCAGCTTTCTCTTTTGGCTCTTCCAACGGTACGACCATTGTGTTGCCCTATTTTTGGGCTGTTGATCGCAGTGCCGATTTGACCTTCGGTTTAGGGTATTATTCTCGGCGGGGACTTCACTTTCAAGGTGAGGCCCGATATGCCCTGGAGTATGGATCGGCCTCTGCTAATTTTCAGTTCAATCGAGATAGTGATTTCTATCAACAGTTCCAGTTTGGCACCAATCGATGGGGATTTTCAGTCGATCAAAATCATAAATTGCCATGGGGTATACAGGAGAATCTGAGTTTAGCGGAGGTCGGAGACAGTTATTTTCCGTATTACTTTGGAGATATTCGGGGTGGTAATGACGTGTTTCTGGGGTCAAGCCTCATGTTCTCGAAGTCGGCCCGGAGTTGGAATGCATCGCTTAGTTTTGAACGTTATCGGAATTTATTGAGAACGGATGGGTTGCTCGACCCTACCCAGAGCTTGGCTGACTCGTCTCGACGTCTGAGTGAATTTGATCCTCGTGCTGTTCAGGCGTTTCCGCGTTTTAGTTTTAGCTTGCCAGATCGATTCCTCGGTAACTCCCACCTCTTAGGAGGCCTCTCTTTTTCTGCGGTTAACTTTACTCGGGATGCTGGTCTGTTTGACTATGATAACACCTCAGTGCCTTTTGGGACATCAGTCCCGGCTGTAGCTCCTGGTTTTCGGCCTGGAGTGGATCCAATTCGTAAGGCAGTGCGGCTGTCTATGAGTCCTAGTGTTTACGGAAATTGGAGACCTTGGGACTATTTTTCAGTGGTCCCTTCGGTTCAGTACCGTAATTATTTCTATAGCTTTGGAGGGGGGATTAAGCCGCTTTATCGCAGCTATATGCTGGTTCAGACTGATCTCATGACTCAGATTGAACGAATCTACGAGTTTCCCGAGGATCTCACTGTGTCGAAGTCAAAACATTTGTTTCGACCTTTCCTGATTCATTCTTTTATTCCAAGCTTTACCATTGCAGGAGATGACCGAAGTGCAAGTGGTCATCCATTTATTCAGCAAATTTATAATAACAACCAAGCTGGCTATAATTTTGATGACAACGATATTACTCCGCTGAATATAACCCGAAATGCTTCGCAGTATTTTACCCCGATAGGGCATTCGTTGAGTTATGGTCTATCTAGTCAGTGGGTTCGGAGAAAAAATCCATCAGCGCCAGGAGGAAGCCCTTCCTACCAGACGGCGATTGACTTTAAAGCTTCACAGGTTGTGAATTTGCTTGAACTCACGGACCCCGTAGATCGCAACTCGCCGCGCCCTTTTGCGCGAGTCGTGTCAGAGCTTAGTCTTGAGTATGGTCAATGGTCATCTCGCACGGTTTATTCATATTTAGCAGACCAAACCATTGATGGACCGCAAGTCGTGAATCCAAGCGTAATTAATTTGCACCAAGTTTCAACTAGTTTTGGGTATGTTTTTTCTAGGGCGACTCATCAAGGTCTTCTCGCGTTCGAGCGGAGCATTAGTGTGGGTTATAGCTATAGTGGTCAAAATCCATTTGCCAATAACTTGACGCTAGGTACGTCTTTCTCAATTAATGACTATTTTATGCCCTCTTTTGCAATAAATTATCGATTTGCTCTCCCTAACTACGGTCGTCCTGGAGTTGCTCAGGCGGCCGGTCTATTTCTTGGAGCTAGTGCAGGCTTAATTATTCAGAGCCCGTCTCGGTGTTGGAAAGTTGCATTGAATGCTTCTTATACGCCGGGTCCTCAGGGTTTCGCCGTGAGCCCCGATTTTTCCATAAATCTCATTGGTACGGGATTTGGAAATGTGGGTAGTTACGTCGGTCAAGCAGCGCAAGCTACAGGGGGGTAATCATTTCTGATTTATTATTTGGGGCAATAAATTTGCTCAGACTTTAGGAAAATTTTCCCTTTGCATTGAGTCTTTTTGTGAGTAGAACTAGGTGAGCAATCAATAAAAGTCATTTCTTAAGGAAGGAGTTTGCTTTGGACCCACTTCAAAGCTTAAACTAATTAAATGATGCGAATCTTACTTTCTAATGACGATGGTGTTCATGCGTTGGGTTTGAGAGCCATTTACCAAGCGCTTAAAAAATTAGGGAAAGTATGGGTTGTTGCGCCGTTAGAGGAAAAAAGCACCACCGGGCACTCCTTAACCATCCATAAACCGCTTCGACTCATTCAGATGGAGCCTAATTTTTACGGAGTGAGTGGGAGTCCGGCTGACTGCGTTTATTTGGGTATTCGCCAAGTCATGGGTGAAATGCCGGATATGGTAGTTTCAGGGATTAATCGTGGCGCCAACTTAGGTCAGGACGTTTATTACTCTGGGACTGTATCTGCAGCGCGCGAGGCTTGTATTTTAGGAATTCCATCTATGGCTGTTTCTCTTGCTGTCGATTTTAAGAAGGCTCAGCTTGAAAGAGAGCTTCATTATGCAAGTGCCGCAAGCATGGCAGTGAAAGTGATTCGATCACTTAAAGATAATCATATTCCTAAACACACGTTATTGAATTTGAATGTGCCCGACCGCCCGATGAGTCAAATTAAGGGTCTTAAACTTGCTAGACAAGGATTTCGGTTTTACAGCGGAAGTATCCTGCGGCGAAAAGATCACCGCGGAAAAGATTACTTTTGGGTGGGTGGCCAATACCAAGGGTTTCAAAACGATGAGGGCACGGATTGCTCAATTGTTGACTCGGGGTATGCTTCTCTGACCCCACTCAAATTAGATTCCACGGATCGCGAATGCCTCGGTGACTGGGAGGAGATGGGTGGGATTGAATTTGGGACCAAAGCTCGAAAAAAATCTGGAAATCGCTCTAGAATGAGTAAGGAAGTTCGCCGCGAATGAAGTTAGAGTTGCTTGGAGTGGTTTTAATTACAAGTCTTGGAGTGATGGGTATTGGCTGCACGTCGATGCCTAAACCTTGGAATTCAGCTCGAAAAGGCATTTTGGATTATCGACGCTCGGTCCATTCTGATGAACTTGAAAGTGAATCTAACTCAGAGGCGCTGACTGAAGAACGTGAATCGCCGGGCGTAAAAACTGCTGAGTCTGAAGTCTCAGTAGCTACTGATCTTCAGCACGCCAAGAGTCGTCAACTGGGTCGTGAAGCTGTAAAATACTTTCGGAGCAAGAAAAAGCGGACTCGTCTCTATGCGGCTGAGGTTAAGCACGAGTCGGATGGCGTGGACCTTCAGTGGCCACTGGATCGGGTTGAAATCTCATCCCGCTTCGGTCGTAGGGGTCGTAGTTTTCATGAGGGCATTGACCTCAGGGCCAACGTAGGTACATCAGTGCGAGCGGCTCAAGCAGGCAAGGTGATCTACGCTTCTTCAAAAGTTCGCGGCTATGGAAAAATGATCGTAATTCGGCACGCTGGCAAGGTTGCTACGATCTATGCCCATAATTCAACTCTCTTGGTCAGACGGGGAGATGTGGTGAGACAGGGGCAGGAAATTGCCCTGACTGGCAATTCAGGGCACTCTACCGGCCCTCATTTGCATTTTGAGGTCCGTCGGGACGTTGCCGCCATGAATCCCCTTCAAGTCCTGCCTGCTTCTAGACCTTTCGATATTTCCTCTGCAGCTGATCCGGCTGCTCGGTCGCTCGGACGAGCTCCTCATGGGAAAAAATCAGCTCGTCTGTCTTCGACCTAGTTAATGCCTAGGCTTCTCGTTGCTAAATCTCAACCCCTGTATTAAGACTAGGGAAGTTCGAATGTACCGGCCTCATAGTTTAATGGATAAAACGGTCCTTTCCTAAAGGACTGATCCAAGTTCGATTCTTGGTGAGGCCACCATAAATCCCAGACGAAGACTAGTTTTTACCTGAATCTGATCTTGCAGTGGCTGCGCTTGAAAATAAGATCAAAGCAGCACCCCACATCACTTGGTGCATCACCTTGCCTTCCCAAAAATTGACCTGGGTGAGTCCATTGATCTGAAATACAATCCAAGCACAAAAATAAGCCCACCCTAATTCACCCCAGAAATCTCTTCGGCGAGAGAGAGTCCAGCTCATCTGAAACATTAAGAGTGACCATGCGATCCAGGTAAAAACGCCGATCAGACCCGTGCCGCTCAGAACGTCTAAAAAATTGTTATGAGCGTGTCCTACAAACCGCCTTGAAGCATCAACGCCGTAAACCTCTTCATAATAAGCAGCGGTGAGTCCTTCCGCCTTCTTCCAGCCAATCCCCGTCCAAGGGCGAGCTTCAAAAAATGCAATATTGGCCCGCCAAAGTTCAAATCGATCAGACGTGCCCATGGTGCTACTCAATCGATTTCGAAGTTGGGGGACTTGGGGCACCACAATCAGTCCTGCTAGTGCTATTGCACCAACGAATGCAGCGGCCTTTCGGCGATTAAAATATCGAAAAACCCAAACGACGAGTCCCAGAGGGAGTGCGACCCAAACCATGCGAGACCACGTCAAAAAGAGGGCGATCACTCCCAGCGTTCCGATTAACGTTAGGATGAGGGGATTTAAGCCAATTTGAAACTCGTCTGTAACTGGCTCTCTAAATCGAGGAGATTTTCGGAACCATGATGATGCTGCCAGCGATAAAGCTAAGAAGCATGGGAAAATCAGAATACTTGCGGTTGAAAGATGATGCCCAAAGAAGAGAGTTGCATGAAAATGACCCGAAAACTCGGGAATTCCTTGTGGGCGTGGCCAGCCAGTAAAAAACTGAGGGATGGCAATAAAAGAAATTAGCCCCGCGAAAAGCAGCCAAATGCGAACGACCCGGGCAAACTCCTTCTGAGGTAAGCGAGAAAAAAGGTGCGCCAAAAATAGCGGCAAGGCGAAATAACCTAGTTTACTCAGGTCAGCCCCCCACTGCAAGCGGGGGCCGCGGCCAGCATAGTGGACTGGAAACGCCCAAGCTCCTATTAGACTGATGAGGCAGGTGCCTACCAGCGCCATTGAGATCAAGGCGTACCGTTTCTTGGTTGTGGTGTCGATTTCAAGTAACGGGCCTGGTAGGACCTGTCCGTTTTTCAGAGCTAAACCGTAGCACACTGCCAGGGTCCCTAGTCCTATTCCCATCATTGCCATTGAAGTGAGTGTTGACGCCCCATAAATGGACAAACCCAAAGCCAATAGTGAAATCGACGAGCTACGATGATTCATGAGATGAGAGTAAACTAGGTCATCTCAACAGGCAATCTCGCTTGACGTGAAGTTGAGCAAAATGCCGCCTACAGCCATTCCCTGATTGACAACTCTGTGTTCCTCTTGCTAGTTGATCGGTAAGCTGATCTATTGGGGTGACGTACCAGAATGGCTAATGGCACGGTTTGCAAAACCGTTGTTTGTCGGTTCGATTCCGACCGTCACCTCCAAATCACTTAATTTTTACAGTTCCTCTTGATTCAGTGATTTACCGAATCGGTGATCTGCAATTGGGTTTAGAGTTGAGCTTTAAAATCCTAGATTCTGACCGATTTGGTTGTCCCATATCTGATTCGCCTTCAGGGTTTGCCACCCATCACTAGTCGAGGAGACGCCAGGTAGGCTCTCAGTTGGTGGAGCCTTTCAATCAAGCGGTAGATCTCGTCTTCTTCAACCCATTGAGAGAGGGCTTCGGAAACCTCTTTGTCAGTCACTGTATTAATGCGTTCTCGCACGTTGGCGTTGAGGTAGCGCGGTGAAAACTCTGTGGCAGCCCTCTTTTTGAATTCTTTTACAAGTTCTGACTCCATTTGCCCAACTGAAATCGTTCTCCTTACGCTCTCATGAAGAATTTCTTCATGGGACCAGCAGCGTTCTCCTATTCCAAAGAATAATACGAGCTGGTTCCCAATCATACAACCGCCGTCACGGCCGCGAAACGCAAGACCATGATCAATGGCAACGACTTGATCGAATTCATTTCTTTTAATAGTCTCAAGATTCAGCCAATTATTCCTGTGCCTATCAGGGTTGCCGGCTAAAAAGTCCAAAACCATTAAGCTTGTGAAAGATTCACTTCTGCGCGGATATTTTCCCTGATGTAAATTTTTGAAGTGGTCTCCACGCAAAAAGTACTGGATGGAGCCCCACTCACCATTAAGTTCTCTAAAAGCGGTGATTGGGACGATATTGAGCTCTAAGAGCTGGTCAAGTTCATAGGCTGCCACCTCGGAGAGAGCATTTGCCACTGAGCGCCGAAAGCCCTCATCAGGAGGGAGATCTGGGTTTTCAACTAAATAGTGGGTGCCGCCGTCAGATTTGAAAATTCCAAAAATATTGAAATTTTTAAGACGAATCACGTGTGCCCGCGTAACTCCAGGTAGAACACTGCTTTGAATTTCAAAAGCGTCGCTGAATAGCCAGTTCTTAAGCTTATTCTTCATCTTTTGCAAAGCAGGACGCTTCATGGGATTTTGTTCGGCTTCGGATTGAGCGAGCCAGATGGCCTCCTGCCCTTTATTGGCCTTCCATAATTTGTATACCTGATTTGAGAAAAAATTTTTCACTCGAAGATTCTTCTGAGGTGTAGGTTTGAAAATGTAATCGCTCAGCCGTTTCAAGTATTTCGGCCAAACTTCTTCTCTTCGTAGCGAATGATCCTTTGCGGTTTTATAGTTTTCCTCTAAGTTTTCGCGCAGTTTGTGGGCAGAACTTATTTCTGGCGCTTCTTGGGCGAACGCTTGTCTCGAATGCATTTCAAATGCGTTCCGAGTGGCTTGAGGTGGGCGATTCGATTCCCGCGCACCATCTGGGGAACTTACAATTCCTAGGATTGAGGCCGGCGAAATCGGGAGGTCTTGTTTAGGCTCATTTTGTGTACTGCTTCTGTTGCTATTGATCATGAAGAAAGATGAGTGGGTCGATTCTGCTACTGAAACAGGTTCGCTAACAGTGGATTCATCTTCAATGATCTCAATCTTAGGCCTGCGGTCATCGGAATGTTTGGGTCTCACAGAGTTGTCTAGGGGGCCTGGGACGAAAGATTGAGATGTTTCTTCACTTGTTCTTGTAGTGGGTGTTGCGATCTCGGTCGAACGAGTCACAAGCGGCATTTTGTGATCTTCTCGTTGACCACAGCCAGAGGTCGCCAGTCCAAGTAGGATTAGACTAACGAGTATCCTGGGGTTTTCGGGTTGGGATTTGAAAATATGCCGATAGCTCATTGGAAGACTCCTTTTTTCCTGGGCCTACTGATTGGCCTCGAAAGCGGCTTTAATTCTCATGAATCGCTCAATCACCACTTCTAGGTACTGATCCTGAACATAGGGGGCAAGAATGTGTTCAAGGTCTCGATCAGTTGTGCGGAGAAATTTTTCTTTTACAGATGGCTTCACCCAGCTCAGTTGAATTGGTTCATAGCTGATCTCTAAGCTTTCCATGAGGTTCGTCCTAAGTGCCTTGTAAAGCTCAGATGTATTTGAAATATTCTTAACACGTTCCCTGTTCACTCTATGTAACGCCAGAGACTTCACAAACTCCCTGCAACCTGAGAAAAGTGCTGATCCAAAAACTGAAAACAGGGATTGTTCTACGAGGCACCCTCCCTCACCACGCCGAAACGAGAGGCCATGATCGATAGCCACCACTCGCTTCAGCTCCGGCAGATAGAGCCAATTATTTGAGTGTCGATCAGAATTACCAATAATAAAGTCTAATAAGGCTAAGTGAACATAGGAAGACCACTGCTTCTCGGGCTTCGTTGTGCTCCTGTAGTCTAAGTATGGGTCTCCTCGAGCCGTCTCAAGGTCTTTACCCGAGATCGGGTTTGCCACCATGACTTGAAGTGATCCTAAGCCAGCCTCACCCATAGGTCGAGCGATCGTGTAAGGGACTACGTCGAGTCCTAAAAATTCATCAAAAGCAAATGCTGCGGCTTCTGAATTTGCATCGGCAGCGTATACTGCGAGCTGAGAATGATCCTTGGCGACGCTTGTCCTGGATACGAATTTAGTACCGCCGTCGACCTTAAAAATAGCTTTCACTTCCTTGGCATCTGCCCTGAAGGTGAGAACTGCTGAATCAGTGATGCCTGAGATTCCAGTTACCGCTTTCGTTTGAATCGTTGTTGCGGTTCCATTTTCCAGGAGGTCCTTGAGAGCGCTTTTAATTTGTTCTGCTTCCCCGTGCATGTCATCTTCATTTGCAGCCCAGATGGCCTCCTGAAGCTTTCCAGAATTATAGAGGTTTTTTGCGCGACTAGATGGGCTGAGAAATCCAAAAATCTTGGGAAGTTTATTGTTCTTTTCTGGTCCTAGAGTGAGCGCCTTGCCAGCATGGGACAGAATTGAATTGGTGGAAATGTTAATTAAAAAGACCCCGGCTAAATACCAAGAAAGGCTAGGTAGTCTCATTTTTTACCTCCTGCCCTCGAGAAAGAAGGCGGACTCTTTCTTAGCATTTATTAAACAAAAAATATATTACAATTTTTATAAATATTAAAAATGATATATTTGTTAGTGCTTTAAGTGGCAAAATAAACAAATTTGATTGTTTTTCCATCCAATAGCCCACCATAGGCATACGCCCATGTTCCATGCGGGACTGAACTTATTTTTGGCCTGTTGCTGCAAAGCCTCACAGGTCATCCTAGGTTGGGCTTTGATGGGTTGCTTTAAAATGCGTGAATGCGATAAGTGCCTACATCCGCGCTCTGACCTTTTCCTAGGTGGGTATCGAGATTACCCTCGCTGATGGGCACAATTTCACCGACGTGTCCATGTACGTACTTCGCAGTGTAATGGCCAATGGATTTAGGACGAATGACGGATCTAAAGTGATCCGGGGATCCAGGTTCTCTATTCCAAACTGCATAGTGCAGTGGAAACATTTGATCTGGGGTTTGCACGTCACCCAGCTCGCCCGGGGGACTTGCGTTATGACGATCAAAAATATCTGATTCGGATCTGAGCAGATCAAGAAAACTTGAAATGCCGCTTTCACTGCGAAATTGTTCCTGTAATTTGCTATTCATCCTAAGAACGCAGGCTTTTAGAGTGAGGTCGTGTTGCAGAAGTTCGATTGAACAGGGTGTGTCTCCCATGATTTCACTCAGTGCGGAAATGGCTTCTAGCCCAACATAAGCATGTGAAAAAAGAGTGATTTGGCCACGAGCCCTATCAGTGCCAATCTCAAAAAGCCGCAGAACTGGCAAAAAAACGGATTTGACAATGTTTTGAACTTCATCCTTGAGAGACGGATAGCGCGTGATTAAGTGGATCAGCCGAAAGAGAGATAGATTGGGAGCTACTCTGACGTTCAGGTCAGCAAACGGGTCCTTACTGAACGGGAGGGGTGTCGTTTTAAGGGCCTGATAAAAGTATAAGAACCCAAGATCATGGTTTGATAAGATAATCTCGATTTTGCGCCCTCCAGTGACGAGTTTTTCCAGGATTTTTAGCGTGAAATAATCATTTGCTCCTCGGTCGCAAAGAAGATCCCCTAGAAACCGCACTTTAGGGCCCACTTTCACGACTTCTACCCGCTGTAGCCAATCATTCAATGAGCTCAGATGAATTTCTTTAAGTTGAGTTTTGTTTTCTGCTGATTCCAAACGGTACAGATTTACCCAGTTGTAATAATCATCTTTGCTGACTCGCAAGACCCCTTCTCTTACGAGAAAATGGACCAATTTCAGTGCATTTCCATGTAGATCGCCGAGTGTAATCTCAGATCTAGAGTCGGAATCGCCTTCAACTACAGAAGACGGAAAGTGAAGTAGATTGACTTCGTGCTCCTCGATTAACGTATTACCGGATCTGCGATTCATGGGGGAGCCAACAGAGGTTGCAATGGAGGAGAATGCTGATGCGTTTCGATTGATTTGAACTTGTGGAGGAGATTTTTGAGGAGGAGCGGTCGGTCTTGAGCAGATGAGCTCCTTGAAGTAAATTCCACCTTCTGGCGGTCGCCGGGATTCTTCAAAAACGGGGGTGGTTTTTTCCCTTTGTAATTGAACATACTGAGGATAATCAATGAGTCCGATGGGCTTATCAGCTGTACCAATATAATAAAAATTCCAGCTCAATGGAATGAATTGAACACCTTGATTTACTATTAAATAAGGGCCTGAGCGATTTACTGTTGAATAAAGGCCTGAGCTAGTTTGTGTTGCCCACTGAAATGAAACAAGACCTGTAAAGTTATGGTGAGTGCAAAATAGCTGCGCAATCGGTGCAAGGGAATCACTCATGGCTTGGTCTGTAACGCCCATCTTTTTTAATAAAAAGAATTCTTCAGATCTGAGTGCGAGGAGTTGGGCCTTGTTTGCGATATCAACTTCCTCTGCGTAAACACGTTGAGATGGGTGCAAGATCAAAAGAAATAGGAAAAATGATAAATTGATATACTTCACAGTTTTTTCCCTTAATTTTGGGCTTTCGTGTGGTGTGCGGCTTTACTATTTGGGTGAGCTTAATATATTAAGTAAGTTTAGAGTGATGGGTTTTCTATCACGGCTGAAATCAAGAGTCAAAAAGATAGTCTTGTACTTGCCTTGGTAATCGAGGGTCAAGTTTTTGATTCTAGAAAGTTTTAAAGCGATCTCTTTTTGTCTAGAATAAGAGATCTACAAATTGGGCATCGGGCTCCCTCGCCTTGGGTTCTTATCCAGCGGCGTAAGCAGTGAGGATGGAATCGGTGAGCACAGGGCGTGCTGATTGCGTTATTGGAGTCGAGAGAATTGGGCTCTAGGCAAATGACACAGTTATCGGGTGCAGTATCTGGTGCTGCAGGTAGTTCTTCTAGTGGACTCTGAGTCCGCGCTACGACCAGCGTTCTGGATGATTGGATAGGAGCACAAGGAGCGGAAGTAGGCATTCTGGGAGCTCCTGTTTGACTGTGGCTGGTGCTGTTCTCTTGATGAGGATGAAATAGATCCGCCAAGTATAAATTTAAAAAAATCATAAACAAATAATCTGAGGTAATGACCTCGGGGACTTCGACGAGACTGAGGTGGGAGGTGAGGTGGGTGGCAGCGGTAGATCGTTCGTGTAAATTGACTGAGCATATCGGTGTCCCAAGTAGACTTCTGGCTGTATGATAATCAGCTGCTCTCTCCGGAGAGGGCACCGTAGTTGATAAAATTTCTGGAGAAGTAGTGGAGAGGCAGTGTGCTGTTCCAGCTGTAATGGCGAACGAGGAAAATGCTAAGGCACCTGGTGCCTGTGTGATCGCAGCAGCTGCTAGTCCTGCTGTCCAAAAAGAAATTGATACCGGCAACGGGTTGAAACATGCCAGTTTAAGTCTATTTTTGAGGTGAAGATCGGTGCGAATGTAGTGTTCTACCTGCTCAACCCAGGGGCGTAGGCGTCCAGCGCGTCCGTCAGGTAAGCTGGCCAGGATATCGATGACTAATTGATCTGCCTGCTGAATGTGTCGCTCCGTGATGTGGGGCAATGTCTCAGCTTTGATCCAGAGGGTTTTTGCTTGCTCGAGACGACGATCGAGAGCTCCGATGACATAATCAGCGTCGGACTGAACGAAATCATCAGCTCCAGGCGAAAAGTGGGCCCTTGAGAGGTTTCTAAAAAAAATAGGAGAAGGACAGCTTTTCAAGTGTGAAGAAAGGTTCACACGTATAATTTCTTGAATTTGATCAAAAGCTTGGTGTGCATCGGGTGAATGGGTGGCGGCTAAAATGGGGCGAATTGGACTCAGGATTCCAATTGAGAATAGGGCTATAGTTTCTGCGATCTTGGAAAAAGTAGGAAGTTCGAATTTTCTAAATCGCCCGAGAGAGTTCATGAATTTCATCTGATCACTGGTCTTTTGGAATGCTGTGTTTTTTCTGGTTTTGATGGTTGACAATGCTTCTGATTCTTCAATAGAGTGGCTGACTCTATGCCGAGATCTGAGAGAAAGTCAAAATTTTTGTTAGTTAGCTCGATCCTCTGGTTGCAATTTTTTCTGCTCGAAATACCGGTGCATGCTGCTCGTGAGGATCATCAAATAACGAGCCTGTCGGGCGAGCCAAAAGGAGCACTGGAGGCGTCTGATCACCCAAACTCTAATGCAGATGAATTGATGACTGAAGTTGATCTCATGGAAGATTCAAGTCATCAGAGTTCACTCAGCCCGCCTCGAATTCGAGTCGAAGATTTTATGGCTGATATTCTTGCAACGGGAACGCCCTATCAAGATTGGGAGGTTTTGTTCGCCAAAGGTGGGCCTCAGCTTTTTATTCGGGAAGTCGAGAGTACACCTGTTGAAGTTCGCTTGTTGAATGAACGCCCGATGCCGATCATTCCAGAGACACTTTGGTTTTTTGACCAATTACCTGAAGAAAGTCTGGATCGATTAACTAGTCAGGCGCTGAGTTATCGATATCAAGTGATTATGCGAAATCAATTTGCTTTTTCATTTTATCTGGTTCGAAGACTAAGAGCATCTGATCGCGGTTCAAACTTCATTTCTATCTCAGAGGCTCAGCAATTGAAGAGTCAATTGAAACCTCAAACACGGCGATCGTGCAATGTTTCTCGAGAAAGTATCGAATGTTGCATACACTCAGTGTGTTGCTTATCGTTCACTACTGCAGTCTCCCTAGAGTTTTCCATGATTTGCACTCTTCCCTGCTGTTGTAACCTTTGCCTGCCTCTGTGTTGTTCTGGGGTTGGGTTGCAATGTTGCACTCAGTGTATCTGGACTTCACTGCTCGATTCTGAACAGTCGGGACATCGATGCCAATTACGTCCTGGGTTAGTATCAGCAGTTCAGGGATGTGTTCAAGGGATGGCTGATGCTGGAGCGGGAATTTGTCACTGTGCTCTTGAAACTGAGACTGCCGCAGAGCTTCCACACCTCTGTTGGGAATATCCCTTCACTCCACTTAGGTTTCATTCGCCCTCTGTGCGATGATGTCAGTCGGTAGGTATTCATCAACTTTGATCAAATTAGACTAGCGTTCAAGAAGTGTATTCTACCGTCAGTACTTAGAGGTCGTCGCGGGCGATGACACAGTTACAGCTTCAATCTTGATTGGAAAGAACCCACGCTTAGCCGCCCACTATACACCGGACCGATCCGCCGATGTTGCCAAGTTCCTCGTAAGAGACACTGCCACTGTTACCTCGGAAAACGGTGGCGCGATCATGGATGGGCTGAGTGGACGCCGACCAATACCATCGGCCAGTTATATTCGGAATCAGGTCTCGACGATAACCAGCAACATCCAGGTCACCAGGCTCAAACGATTCAAGCTCGTATGCAGGGAGATCAGGATCATCAGGGTGAATATTACCGCCCTCGTAGGCACGCCAATAAGGATCAGGCTGGCTTGAACCCATCGTTCGGGAAAGTGCGATGTATTCGTCTTTCGTAGGCAATCTTGAGCCGCCACCGAGTCCAGTGCAGTAAGCTACTGCGTCTTTTTGATTCATAGTTCTCGGAGCCACACCACTCCAGATCACGCCTGCGACCTCGTACATCGGTCCGACCTTCGCAAATTCCGGAGTGACCTTTGTTCTCACTGAGGCGTCAAATCGACTTAGAGGGGTAATAGAGGTGCCCTGCAACCTGGTTTGTTCCGAGGCTAACCTCTCACTTTCTGCGATGATTCGCGGTCTTTCGATGATCTCACGATGAAAGCGGATGTCACTTGCAGTCTGTTGATTGGTACAAGCTATTTGTTTGCTTGAAGCAGAATCTAAATAATCGGAAATCTTGAGCATCACATCCCGCGGCATGTTGGTAAATTTTGTCGGTCGAGCCAACGGCGTAGGCTGGGGCACCATGCCTGAATACCCGCCGTGTGCAGGTTTGTAGTCATTGCTACCAGCAAACACCGGCGCGATTTGCGCACTCAATGCCAGAGATATTAAACATTTTTTAATGATCTTTTTCATAGTTACAATCCCATCTTGCCTAACTAATCAAGCAAGCCCCGCGCCAAAGTGCCTCGGCGCGTGAGTGCCTTGGAATCAATGTCTTAGGCCTTGGTGAGTCGGGTGGTACATTGCTAAGGGTTTTACAGGTGACTAAAAAATAGACATATTTAAGGCTTGTGGGTTGTGGAGACAAAGCTAACACTTGAAGGCTGAAAAGCCTTGATGGGATTGAATAAAAAAGCAGCTGTCATCAGCAAACTCATGTGTTTTGATTCGGTTACCAAAAAAAAGCTCTGCAAATAAAAGTTTTAAAAATGTTTTGCTTAAACAACTCGGCCTCTGAGGCTCACCACTGCTGTAATGGCCATAGCGAAAAGTACGATCACGCTAAAAGAAGCTTTGAGGCTACTGGCTCCCGCGATCCAACCGATGAGCGGCGGTCCAATTAAAAACCCCAAAAATCCAACGGCAGAGACCACAGTAATCGCAGAGCTTGCTGTGCGTTTTGAGCCACGTCCTGCTTCGCTATAGGTGAAAGGAACTACTGCAGAAGTCCCGGCACCTACCAAGAAGAACCCGAACAATGCAGGGCCTAAGGTGGGGAAAAGAATCGACAGTGAGAGTCCCAGGGCAATGAAAATTCCGCAGGCCTGGAGAACGCGGGTAAAGCCCAATCGATTCTTCAACTGGTCGGCGATAAAGCGAGTCCCAGCCATGGTGCTCATAAAGGCAGCGTAACCTGTGCCAATCCAACCGTCCTTGGCCAAAACAACTTTTTCAAAATAAACTCCGCTCCAATCAAACATGGTTCCTTCGCAGACCATCGAGCAAAAAGTAATAATTCCTAATAAGATCAGAGGGCGATCTGGCCATTGCCAGGGGATCTTTTTTTCGTTGCGATCTCTAGGTGAGTCAATCAAGAGGGCCCGAGACTGAAGAAAAGCGGCAGCTAATATGACACTGAACGAAAAAGTAAAGTGAGTCAGAGGTGAGATTTTTTTTGCCATCATGAGTGCGCCGATTGCCGCACCCACAAATCCAGCTAGGCTCCAGAGGCCGTGGAAGCCGGCCATGATTTGCTTCTGGTAGAGTTTCTCGATTCCGACGGCTTGAGTGTTCACCGAAACATTGACTAGATTACCTGCGACTCCAAAGAGGAGCAGAAATAAACTGAGCTGCACAACATTTGTTGCAAAACCCAAAAGTAGAAGTGCGGTGGCGTAGAACATCATCGAGAACTGCAAGACTCTTCGTGTGCCAAGTTGAGTGATGAGTTGAGATGAAAAAGTGAGGCAGAGCATTGATCCAACCGGAAGAGCAAAAAGAAGTGTGCCCAGTTCAGATTCGGAAAGAGAGAGTTTTTGCTGAAGGTCAGGAATTCTCGCTCCCCAGCTTGAAAAGCAAAACCCATGGAGGAAGAAAAAACTCCCCACGGCGACTCGAGCTCGTTTGCGAGAATACCCTGATCTAAGATTCATCTGGTCAAAAGCCTATTTTATTCACCTAGATCGTCTTCCTCGTCGTCGTCATCTACGGAGGAGGGGGCGGTTGTGAGTTCTGCTTTTTCAGGCGTGCTTCGCATGCGGACTTTGATTTGGTACTGTCCATTGGAGCGAACCAATTTTTGACTGAAATCTGCTTTAGTTAGAGCAGAGCGTCCGCAGTCCAATGTCAAAACTTCGTTATTTTTATTTAAATCCTTGGTTTCTTTTTTCCACTCATTACAGGCCGTTTTCCAGTTTTGATAGGCGTCTTTTGAGTTCACACTTGGCTCGCCTTCGATTTCTTGGTCGCCTTTTAAGATCGTGAACTCGGGTCTTTTCGATTCTTGGGAGCTTCCCTTGCGGATCGTGATGGAAGTTTCCTTGTGGTCTCCGGTTGAAAGTCCCTTGACGTTCACCGTAGGCCCGTGAGCAGAGCTGAATGTTTCTGTACAAATTAAGATGAGGGTAAAAACCCAAGGGATCGCTTTGAATTGGTTCTTCATGAGTTCTCCTTTAATCAGGGGTCGATAGCCTAATGATGGCCGATTTTGACCTGGTTTTCCAGTAAAACGGTTCAAGAAAAGGTGAAGCTAGTTCCACTGAACAACGACTTGAGTCACTTTAGCGTCGGCTTCAGCAGAGCGTTGGATTTTTACATAGCCATTTTGTCGGCCAAACTGGAAAATGTCACGAGTCACTCGGACGTCTTGAATGCAGTAGTCGATGATTTTCTGAACTTGTCCGGACTTCCACCACTCAACGGCGAGCAAACCGTCGGCCGACTTTCCGGCGTTCAAGGTTCCGCGTGCAACCGCCTCCAGCTTAAGAAATCGTTGACGCGTGAGGGTCTCAAGATCGTACATGATGTCAAAAACATCGAGGCGCTTAGGATCCAGTCCGTAAGGCACCATCACTGGGAGGTCGAATCCACGGATGTTATAGCCGACCACCAGGCGCTCTTCGCAAAGGTCGATGAGGTTCTTCAACTCATTCTCTCTGTAGCTGAGGAATTTGTCAGTCTTGCTGTCGTAGGCACAGGCCACGGAAATTCCGAGTTTGTCCACATGCTCCCAGCCCCCCACTTCTTGAACCAGTTTCTGGGTTTCTACGTCGATCACCAGGAAGTGACGATGCTTTAGAAATAAGCTGGAAGGGATGACGTCCTCTGAAAAGGGGACGCAGCTGAGGTGCTTCCAAAACGAAGCATTGAGTTTGACGCGGGTAGTTGGGGCGTTCATGAGTTGACCCACTGTCGCCGGAAGCTTTTTACTTGTCAAGGGAGGGAGGGGGGGGCAAACTCGGCTCCATGGACAAAACCTCTTTAGATGCAGCTGTTTACCTCCAAGAAAAATTCCCAGCTTTTTTAGAGGATCTTAAATCCCTGGTGAGAATCCCCAGTGTTAGCTTTGCCGGGTTCCCTGAGGCTGAGCTCGATCGGAGCGCTCAGGGTGTGGCAGATCTACTTCAGCGACGGGGCCTAGAGAATGTCCAAATTTTGAAAGTCCCTGGCGCCCATCCCTACGTCTATGGGGAGCGTCTCCGTGCCCCAGGAAAGCCGACCTTGCTGCTCTACGCCCATCATGACGTGCAACCCCCGGGACGAACCGAGCTCTGGCAAACCCCTCCATTCGAGCCTACCGTAAAGGAGGGACCTGCTGGAATGCGGCTCTATGGGCGCGGTACAGCCGACGATAAGGCTGGGATTGTCGTTCATACCTCGGCGATTGCCTCGTTTCTCGAAACCGTGGGCGAACTTCCTTTGAATGTTAAGATCATTGTAGAAGGGGAGGAGGAAATCGGCAGTTCGCACTTGAGTGAGTTTTTAAAAACCCACCGCCACCTGATGGATGCGGACGTACTTGTTCTTACGGATACCGGAAATTTTGACTGCGGCATTCCCGCTTTGACCATTGCCTTGCGCGGGATGGTTGGGCTTGAGATTGAAGTTCGTGCTCTGACTAAAACGGTTCATTCCGGGATGTGGGGCGGACCGATCCCTGACCCTGCGATGGCCCTGTCCAAAATGCTTGCCACCTTGGTGGATGATCAGGGCCAGATCGCGATTCCAGGCGTCTTGGACTTAGTGAAGCCCATCGTAGGACAAGAGGCTCGTGAGTTAGCTGAAATCCCTTATGATGAGGCCGAGTTCAGAAAACAGGCTGGTTTGATTCCGGGGGCTCAACTCCTCAAACAGGGTCCATCTCCAGTGGTTCAAGTGTGGCGGTTGCCTAGTTTAACAGTGAACGCGATCCAGGCCTCCTCTCGACTTCAGGCTGGAAACATCATCAACGACGTGGCCTGGGCTAAAGTGACCATCCGCTTGGTGCCCGATATGAAGCCCGAGCAAGTTCTTGAGCAACTTAAGGCCCATCTCCAATCTCAGCTCCCTTGGGGGCTTGAAGTTCAGTTTAAGACCGAGGCTTGCAATGGTCCTTGGGCAACTGAAGGAAAAGGACCTGCCTTTGAGGCAGCCGAAGCGGCCCTGAAAAAAGGCTACGGTCACGCCCCCTACAAGATCGGGACGGGAGGGAGTATCCCGTTTGTTCAGCCCTTTGCAGACGCGCTGGGGGGAGTTCCTGCTCTCTTGATTGGGGTCGAGGATCCCTACACCAATGCTCATGGCGAGAACGAGAGCCTCCTGCTCTCTGATTTTAAAAGCGCCTGCGTGAGTCAGGTTTATCTTTTTCAGAACTTGGCGGAACTTCAGCAAAAGTAGGCTCTATTTTTACCGTTTCGATCGTTTCGATCGGGCGGGGGCGCGACGGGGACGGAGCTCGGCTGCGGATCTCTGCTCATTTGAAATCAGACGGTTCCCAGGATTGAATTTCGGCACTGGAGATTTGGGTTTGAAGAAGTTAATTAAAATCAGTTTATTTTTGATGTCATTGACAGCGCAAGTTTCACCTGCAGGGGCGGGGCAGAAGTTTTTTCGTCCAGCGAGAGATGCGTGGCAGCCTGAAGTGCCCGGTCCATTGAATGATTTACCTGATAGCGTGTTGTATGAAATAGCGAGAAACTTAGACCCAGTGTCGTGTGCCCGGTTTGCTTGTACCCACAAGGCGGGGCATGAGGCTGCAAATGAAGTTAAAAAGCAGGCGTTTAAGATCGAGTTTGCTAAAATGATCCTGCTCACGATCCCTGAAGTGACGCAAGCCGATGTGGCGCATCTGCAGCAAGTAGGAGTGGAGACCTCCATTCGCGCGCCGCTGAGATCATTCAAGATCAGCGATACTCCGATTACGATTGGCCTTTATCACGCCGTGATGGGGCACTACCCTGATCTGAGCCTAAGTAATTGGTCACATAAACCAGGCGAGAGCGATGCGCTTCGAGCCCGATGGGAAATGAACCCTGACCTCCCTCTGACCAATACGACGGTAGCTGAAGATCAGGCTTTTATTGCTGCGCTCAATACGAGAACGGGACGACATTTCAGGCTCCCGACTGAAAGCGAAGTGGAGTACTCGATCCGCGGTCGCATTCAAGGCGCAATTACGACTACGAGATACCATTTTGGAAATGACGGTAACGAAGTTTGCAACCGGACTTGGTTCAATTTAAACTCAGGCGATCAAGCTCACGGCGTGCGAGAGCCTCTGCCGGGTCGCACCCTCGATGATTCTCGGAACTCCTTTGGTCTGATTCACTCGACAGGTAATGTTTGGAATCGAAGCTCGGAGGGTGTGGTTCGGGGCGGCTCGTTCGGCAGCAGCGCCGGCTACACGCAGTCGTTCTTTCGGGGCGGTGGTTACTCTGAGTACCGCTTCGCGAATTTTGGCTCCCGCTTAGTCGAGGACTTTTAACTCTCAGTCTTCAGATTTCTTGAATAAACCTGGGGACGAATAAACCTGGGGACGGAGCAAACCTGGGTGTTTACCGGTACCTGGATCAGCATTGGGATGCACTTGAGAAAGAGCTGAGTTTGTAATTCTATTCAAAATTAATTAAATCTAAAAAATTGAATGGTGTCTATTTTTTAGTCACTCGAAAAACTCTTAGCAATGTCCCAGCTGACACACCTGCACTTAACTCATTGAATATACAATATTCACGCGCCGCCGCAAGTTGGCGCGGGGCTTGCTTCCTTTGGATGGGGTGTGGTCGCTCCATTGGGAGCTTTGGAGGAATTTTGAGTATGAGAAGTTTAATTAAGAATTTGGTTCTTGTATCAGTTTTAGTTCTAGGTTTTTACAACGAGGCTTACGCTGTGAAGTCTTGTACCACCTGTTTTGGTGATGTAACGGATGCCCAAGTGGCGAAGAAGGAAGCCCTCCAATGCCCAGCGGGCCACGCGATTGATCAAGAGTGTCTCACTCATCAAGTGAAGAGCCACGAAGATCTCAAAGTTTTACGAACTCAGGGTTTAGGCTGTTGCGGAGTCGGCGGTGCTGGAGACGCATGCAAGCATAAGTTTCCGCTCGATGAAGTGAGGGCGCTCTTGGCGCCTGCAGAGCAGGTAGCACTGCAAGCCCGATTCGATCGAGCTACGAGCCCGGTGGAAGAGAGTAAGACTAAAGAAGAAGTGAATCGTCTCAAGCTCGGATTCACAGAGTCTTTTGTGATTCAGTGCCCTACAGATGGCTGCGGCGCAGCTTGCGATCGAATCGAAGGATGTAATGCAGCTCAATGTCAGAGCGGAGAATGTGGAAACCGATTTTGTTACCTTTGCCTTGAATCTCAAGAGGATAATACAACCGGTCACGCTCACGCGAGAGCTCACAGTAATAATTACTGGGAACAACGTCCTGGCTATTTGGAACGCTACCACTGGTTGCTGGCTAGAAAAAGTCTAACCGCTTTATTGAAAAGTAAAGTTGAAGAGTCGACTCGCAATCAAGCCCTCGAAGAGAGTCAGGCTCTCCTCAAAGAAAAGAAAATGTGGCCCATGCCTGCCGGATTGGCAGCTGGTATGTGGCTTGAGCAAGTGAGATCCAATGCTGAACTCACTCCGGCTGCAAAGATTGAGCTTTTACAAAACGAAGCGATCTATCGCCGGCAGATGAAAGACAAAAAGAACGGAGATCTCGTTGAAGCAGAAATCCGCCGACTCGGTGGCCTGGTCCTAGCGTCCCTCGACGTGAAAGACGCTGCAGGCATCGGCGGTCCAGCTGCTGGCGCCGGAGTCGCTGCACCCAGAATCGCTCAAGTCGCTGCGGTAGCCCAAGTAGCCCCCGCCCACCCAGTGGCCCAGGTAGCTGTTCCAGCTCACCAGCCTTTTGCAGCACCTCACCCAGTCGCAGCGCACGGCATCGCGCCAGTCTTGGAAGATTACCCGCAATTCAATCAGCTCAGCCGGCAGTTCCGAGCACTTGGAAATATGTACGAAGTCGCAGGCTTGATCTGGAGTGGTGTTGCTCCACAAAACATGAATCAACGAGATGCAGTTGCTTACTGTGCGGGCTTGGGTGGCGGCGCTAGATTGCCTACGAAAGACGAATACATCGCTCTGGGCCAAGCCATGGGTGGAAGATACCCTGAATGGGAGGGTTTTGGCTACCACGTTCCGGGTTATGCTAGAAACCTAATTCCAGATATGCATAACAGACTTTTTTGGTCGGCTTCATTGACGCGTCAAGAACATGGTGACGCCTTCTTCTTCAATGGCTATTACGGTAACGTCGATCAATACTCCCGTGACTACGACAGATCGGTCCGGTGCGTTCGTTAGGCCGCTTGGAGAGAACACTAGGCGGGACTATTTGAGTCGAATGGCTCAGTAGTCCCGCTTTAAAGTGAATGGACACCAGGGGTCAGCTAATTGCGGTGGAATATCTTGAGGCAGGTTTTTAGTCATTTTCTGGTTTGGCAGAAAAGGTGCCATGGGGAACTTGGGGACGGAGCAGATCCAGAGCACTGAAGGCTACTTCGGCATAACTTAAAAGCCCGGTCATTTTCGAAGGTCGACGTGCTAAAATCAAAAAATGAACTTAAGTCACTAAAACCATTGGCATTTAACCTAGGTTGTTTGAGAGAGCGAACAAACCTGGGGACGGAGCGCATTTTTTTTCTTTGAGGTCGAGCCTAGTGGACTTGATAAATTTATCAAGTTATTGGATACTTTTGGGGGTGAAGCTACGGCCAGAATATCCACTGAAAATAACTATCAATGGGCGCAGTTTGAGTCGTGTAGGGGCCAGCATGAGCTCCGTCCCTCTTGGAGCGCCTGGATCCGAAGTGCCGAGGGTGTGATTCGGGGCAGTTCCTTCAACTACTACTTTGACGACGCAGTTTCGTTGAATTACAACAGCGGTTGCGGCGAGCACCGTGCCGCGAATATTGGCACCCACCTAGTCGAGGACCTGTAACTCTCGGCCCTCTTACCCTGGAAAGACCTTTGGGACGGAGTCAGAGTACTTTTTTTAAAGTCGTAAAGTAAGGAAAAGAGGGGAGCAGCATCAGCCCCTAGAGCCTCGGCCCTGGTCGCGCTTCATGCGATTGGTGTTTACCGCTACCAGGATACGCATTGGGATGCGATCGAGAAGGAACTACGGATAAAGGACTAGGAAGCCTTTAATTTCTCAGCAATCAGCTTATTCAGACTCTTATTCTTAAAGCTTGCTTCAATTGCTAACTTTCTGTGGAGTGCTGGCTCGACTCTAAGCGGGATATTTCCCGAAAAAGACTTCTCTGCCAGGGGTTGAGGGACTTCTTGATCACGCTTTTTAAGACTTTCGATATATGCCCCAATCGCATCCTCGGCCATCTCCAGAGCCTCTTTTTGAGTCTCCCCGTGGGTGATGCATCCTTCAAGCTCTGGCACAATCGCAATATAGGCAGAGTCTTCAGGACTCCAGTGGATCATGATTTGATATTTGTATTTAGGCTTAGTTTTAGATTTCTTTTCCATATTACCTCCTACAATAGAACCTTCTGGGCCTGCTTGATCTGATATAATTTCAGGTCCTTCCCATGAGTTGCGAGTACAAAGCGGGCACCATCTTTGAACCAAACTTCGTGACTTCCTGTTGTGTGGTCAAGTGACCAATTTAATTTTTTGAGTAGTGACTTTAGCTCCATTGCATCGATATAGCCTGATTTCAACTTTGCGATGAGTTTTTCAGTCTTGCTCATATTTAGAATGATATCATAAGTGATATCATTGTCAATGGGGTGTTTTTTTATCCAAAGAATGGGGGAACAAACCTGGGGACGGAGCGCATTTTTTCTCCTTTCAGGCTCCCCACCGAAAGCGAAGTGGAGTACTCGATTCGCGGTCGCACTCAAGGGGCAATCACGACTACGAGATACCATTTTGGGAATGATCATATGGAAGTCCGCAACCGTGCTTGGCTCCATGCAAACTCAGGTTTTCAAGCTAACGGCGTGCGAGAGCCTTTGCCAGGTCGTATCCTCGATGATTCTCGGAACTCCTTTGGTCTGATTCATGCGATAGGTCATGTTTGGATCCGAAGTGCGGAAGGTGTGGTTAGGGGCGGTTCCTTCCGCACCATCATTGACAGCGCGTTGTCGTCCTTTTGTTACGGCGGTAGCGGCGGGTACCGCTACGCCGATATCGGCTCCCGCCTAGTCGAGGACTTGTAACTCTCAGTCTTCAGATTTCTTTGCTCGAATCGCAACTTTATAGAAGTTGTGCTCAAAATCACTCTGTGATTCGGGTTCAGGGGAGGATCGCTTGCCCAGGTTATTTGTGTAGAAAGTGTCTACCGAAACGAAGCCATTTTTTTCAAAGACTGTTCTAAGCGTTTTATTGTCAAAGATGTGAATGGCTCGTTTACTCGTTGATTTGAAAACGAGTGTGCAGGAGTCACCACACTGATGAGTCGTTTTTTCGGTCATGGACTCAAAGAGGGATGTGGGTTGTGTGCCAATCCATCCGAGTTGACTCTCACCAGGAGCGATTTTTAGGCCCAAGACATTGGGGTTTGAAGAGTGAAAACCGCCTAAAATTTGATTTTCTGAGTAGGTTTGATTGAGCACGTTGGTTGTGCTTGCGGAGTACTCCATGAGCCCTGAGCTTTCGATGTTCAGGATAATCGATCCAGGAAATTCGAGCCCGCGAGATCGATTTTGAAAGAAAACCTGGGCAACTTGATTCGTTTTTTGCCAGCCTGAGTGGGCTATGCTGAAGATTCCAGGTGAATCTGCAGTTGCAAAGATTTCGCCGCCTGGGTTGATCATTGAATGGAGAGTGGCAAGGGTGAGATTGATTTGTTCGGGAGTGAGAAAGTGGAGGAAGTCTCCCATGAAGATGACGTCAAAGGGTTCCGGTTTTAAGGTTGGATCTTGAGCGATCCGCTGAATCCATTTGGTGACGTCCGAATTTTTAATCCGTGCAAACTGAGCTAGTTTTTCTCCAGATTTTAAAAACTTTTTAGACAATAAAAGTTTTTGTTGGAGGGCTTTGGCCGCTGCTCCTTGTCCTTCGATCGCAGTATAGTCTGCACCCGCGACGATGAGTTTCCATCCCATGTGTCCGAGGCCTGCTCCCAGATCGAGGACTCGAGGTCTGGTTTTAGCTTGTTCTGATCGTCTCTTGACTTCTTTGAGGCACTCGAGTCGCAGATCGTCTACGAACCCCCAGCCCCACCCAAAGTCTCGTTCAGAGATTTGGCCTCGAAATCCTATTTGAGGGGATTCATCAGTGGGAATGATCTCTGATGCCGGCTCGGCCAGGATGATATCCATGAGCTGGATACTCTGGGGTAAGGTGAGCCATTCAGGGAACCATTCGGATTCGCGCCCATTCGGCATTGAGTACGAAAGAGGAGTGTTGGCCAATAAAAGCAATAAGATCGCTGAGATGCCGAGTTGATGTTTGAAGGTGAAAGATTTTTTCATAATCTGCGTTCTAAATAACCAAAGGAATTGCGCTGAATTATTATCAAAGTTTTATTGATTTATTTCTATTAATTTGTGACGTTCTCTACTTGGTCTGAGATTTGAAGGCGCTCTTCTCCCGTTAGTCTGTAGACGCTACTCTCATAGTGGGTGAGATGAGTCGTTGCGGTGTCAAAGGCTTCTTGTGCTTTTTTGAGACCCTTGCCGATGTCTTCAAATTTTTTCTCGAAATGTTCGAAATGACGTCGGGCCTTTTTAACGTCTTCTACTGTCTTTTCCACCCCTTTGGCCATCTCGTAATAGTCTTGAGCGATGGCTATCGAGCGAAGGGAAACGGCCAGGGTGTTTGGAGATACTGGAAATACCTTCAGTTTGGCCAGAGACTCAAAAAGGTCGCCGTTTCGGATCACCTCAAAGTAGAGCGTCTCACTTGGCAAAAACAGGAGAGCCATGTCTGATGTTCCGTGATCGGGTCGGATATATTTTTGAGCGATCGATTTTGCTTGGGTTTTGATCACATCTGAAAGTGTCTTTCGAGCCGCTTCGAGTGCGGACGGGTCTTGAGACTCAAAAAGTGGAAGCACTTGCTCACGAGGAAATTTGCTGTCAATCGGGAGTAGTTGTCTGGGGAGTTTTACGATCGCGTCGACGCGCTCCGCCGAGTGAGGGACGATTGTATACTGGAGCTCGAAGGTCCCTAGGGGTAAAAAATCTGACAAAATTCTTTCTAAAGTTGCCTCTCCAAAACCTCCCCGAAGATGAGGGAGTTTGAGTAGATTATTCAAATCAGAAATGGATTGTCCAACTGTGTTGAGAGATGAGAGTTTTAGTTCTGCAGCCTGAAGGTGCTGTTGAACTTTTTCAAAGTGTTTGAAACCTTCTTTTAGGTTTTCGTTGAGTTTGGACTCAACATTTTTTCCAATCGTCTCAAGGCGATTGCCGACTTGAAGTTCGAGTGACTTGAACTTACCTTCTAATGCTTGAGTGGATTTTTCTAGGCCAGTTTGAAGCTCAAAGCGGTTCTGGGCCAGAGTTCGATCTAGTCTTTCTTGGGTATCGAGAAAAGACTTAGATAGCCGGTCGGCCACTGCCTCTCGAACTTCTCCGTTCATGCGGATCATCTTTTCTGACATTTCATTGAACAGAGGAGTAAGAAAAGGGGTTAGATCGACGGGCTTTTTTTTCTCTTGATTTCGACGCATTAGGACGAAAATGATTCCTGCTAGAGAAATGATTAGTGCGAAACTCATCCAACTTTCAACTTCGTTCATACTTTTCCTCGATCTCAGTTCTACCGGAATGTTCAATCTTTAAAAAAGTGATTGCCCGTCCCAAAAGGCGATTGTATGGTTAAACCCATCTATGCAAAAGCCTTATAAGAGCATTCAGGTCTTCAAGAACCCCTTTTTGGAAAAACTGACTCACGTTCATCCAATTACACCGCTTCTTTTTTGGTCCCCGGTGATCGCGTGGCTGCTCTGGCACTCCGCTAAGGTTTGGCACGTCACGTCCTCTGAGATGGTGACTTTATCAGTCAGCGCTCTAGTTGCATGGACTTTAACTGAGTACGTCCTACACCGCTTTCTCTTTCATTACGAGGGCGAAAGTGTTTGGTCGCAAAAGTTACATTTTCTGATTCATGGTCTTCACCATTCTGATCCGAACGACCCAACCCGCTTAGTCATGCCCCCGATGGGAGGTATTGCTTTTGCTGCGATCTTATTTCCGGTGTTTAGAGCTCTCTTAGGTCCTGAAAGGGTAGAGGCATTTTTTGCATTCTTCTTAGTGGGTTACCTCGTTTATGATTACACCCATTTCGCAGTTCATCATTTTAGACCTACGACTCGGTATGGAAAAATGCTCAAAAACCATCATATGCAGCATCATTTCGTTGATCCCAATTCGAGATGGGGTGTGAGTTCCCCATTTTGGGATTTTGCTTTCGGTACTTTAGAAGGTCGCGTAAAAGACGAGAAATCAACTGTTTAAGTGGCTTCATCCGCTACGAATTAGAAAGGATACATGACGAATCGAAGGATTTTCACGACCCTGGTGACCCTTGCGTTCCTGTATATCGCCTCTCCGCTGCTTTTCCCTGTCGTGATGGGGGGAGTGATGGCAGTTTTGATTTACCCACTTTTGCTCAAGCTTGAAAGAAAGCGTCTGTCGACGCCCTTTGCGTCAGTTCTTTTGACTTTTGCTGTGACTGTGATTTTCATTCTACCGACGTCCTTTTTGCTTTTTTTTACGATTAAGGCAGCTTTCCAGCAGCTTCAGATGTTTAAAGCTTCTCATGTTCCCGGTGAGGGTCTTGCCTTTTTTGATTCGATCTTAAATTCCAGTCGCGTCCAAGGATTCATGAAGTCTGTGACCGAGTACCTGCCTCTGACTGTTGACGAGCTCAATTCAACTTTTCGTGACATCGCAGGGGGCATTGGATCCAAACTTACCGAGTTTTTAGGGGGAGTGATCTCGTATCTTCCGGGGTTGACCTTGGCTCTGATTATCATGATTTTGAGCATCTATTTTTGGCTAGTGGATGGACGCCGATTACTTTACTTCGTGCGCAGGAATTCCATCTTCTCACCCAATCAAACTGAGAAACTCCTGCGGACTTTGGAGTCCATCTGTCGCTCTGTCATCTTGGCAGCGCTTTTAGCAGGCCTCGCTCAGGCGCTCGTTGAGTTAGGGGCTTGTTTTCTTACGGGCACCCCAAATGCCGTTTTGATTGGCCTTTGCGTTTTTATCGCTTCATTTATCCCAATTGTTGGGGCTTCACCGATTACCCTGGGCGTTGCTATCGAGCAGCTTTTTGAGCCGGGACGACAGTCGCAAGGTATAGCACTTTTAATTGTGGCCTTCGTAATTGGGGGAATCGATAATGCGGTTCGTCCGTTGTTTTTACGTGGTTCCACGAATCTTCATCCTCTTTTGGCTTTTGTAGCCGCACTGGGTGGCCTTCAAGTGCTTGGTTTTTTAGGGGTTTTTCTGGGGCCCATTATCGCAGCTCTTTTTGTTGCAACAATTCAAGTGGTCAGTGAAGTTGATTAGTTAGATTGTTTTTTATTTTCTTGGTATTTAAATAATAAAATGATAATCCAAACGGCCTATGAAACTTAGTTTTGGGCACAAGCTCATCTTGGGGTTGCTTTCCTGGGCTCTCTTACAGACTTTCGCCCATGCAGTGACGATGGGTCTTAGCGAAAATGTGGAGCGGTCGGCTCCATCGGATCGTATGGGGCGACTGCCTTCTCGGGCTCTCTAGTCGCGGTTCTTCACTCATTTGGAGAGGGAACTTGACAGAACGCTGGTTCGTCTGATTGAATCGCGGCCATGGCAAAACAACCTGGCAGCAACAAAATCACGACGAGTAGTACGGCTGAGTATTTCTCTAAAAACCTCCAGCAGGTGGGTTTTTCTTCTCAGACCAAAGCCATTTTGACCACTCTCAAGGAAGCCGTGGACAACGCCCTTGATGCATGTGAAGAGCATGGCATTCTTCCCGAAATATCAATTCTCGTCGAAAAAGTAGGTCAGGGCTCTCTTAAAAATTCTGATCAGATCCGAATTCGGGTCGAAGACAATGGTCCAGGGATCGACCCAGAAGACGTCCCCAAGGTTTTTGGTGAGTATTTAGCCTCTTCCAAGTTCGGTCGCGGTCGTTGTTCTCGGGGACAGCAAGGAATCGGAATTTCTGCTGCAACGACCTGGGCTCAGCTCACGAGTGCAATTGGAGCTCGTGTCACGACCAAGACTAAATCCATGAGAAAGGCGCTGTCTTGTCTCGTTGAGGTCGATATTAAGCACAATCGAGGTGTTCTTAAAGATCGTGCGATGTTTGACTGGGATCGCGCCCATGGTACGGCAGTCGAGTTCGTTGTGGATGGTCGAGTTCAGCTGAACGGAGAAGCTGGGTTATTGAATTACCTCAGTGGTACGACCTTAGTTAATCCTCACCTGACTTTGACCTATAAGCTGCCCGATTTTGAGCCACATCGAGTCGACCGTGTGAGTACCTCAATCCCAGAAATTCCCGAGGCCACAGAGCCTCATCCCCACACGATGAAGCTTGGAGAGTTCATTGCCCACTCCCATCTTTTCGGCCGAGTCAAAGTGAATGCCTGGCTTAAAAAGGGATTCTCCCGAGTCAATGAAGGAACACTCAAAGACCTTAGTCAGGGCGGATTTCCAGCGAGTCTGCTTGAAAAATCTGTTGATTCTTTGGGTGATACGCAGTTCAAAAATCTTTTCGTTGCGCTTCAAAATCTTAAGCTGATGGCCCCTTCGACTAAATCGGTTATTTCGATCGGAGAGGAGGGCTTTGCTAAGAGTATCAAGCGCCTCGGCGCAATTGACTTTTTTGCGGTGGTTTCGAGGAAACCAACGATTTGTGATTTTAAGCCAGTTCAAATCGAAGTGGCTGTTGCGCGCCTTGAAGATCGCTCGGTTGAAGCAGAGTCTGCTGCGCAGGTGCTGCGTTTCGCAAATCGCGTTCCTCTTCAGTTTGATAAGTCCTCCTGTGCGATTGTTCACGCGATTGAGTCCGTGAACTGGCGCTCCTATGGGATTGTCCAACCGAAGAATGCTTTACCCCAGGGGCCATATATTGTTGCAGTCAGTGTGGTTTCTCCGTTTATTAAATTCAAAAATGCTTCCAAGGAGACGATTGACGCCTCGGATGAGCTAGTCGAAGAGATTCGTCGTGCTCTGATTCAAGCGGGCCAAAAGCTCTCTAAACATATCCGTCGAGAAGTCAAAGCGAATGAGTTGGAGGAGAAAATTCGTCACATCGAGCAATTCTGCCCCATCCTGGTGGATGGGCTTTGTAGGATTACAGAGGCAAGCGCTGCTCGAAGAAAAAAAGCAGAGGATGGCCTAGTGAAGATCTTGGGTCGTGACGCACATGTCACCAAGACAGAGCTCGATGAAGCCCATGCAGTCTTAGAAGCACAAAAAAGTTCGATTTTGGCAGATGAAATTATTGCCGAAGAAGTGAGAGACTAATGCCTAGCACAGATCAAAATATACCAAAACTTAGCAAAGAACTCTGTAGTCGCCTGCTGTCAGACCTTGAGCGGGCGAAACGGCCAGTTTTGTATGCAACTAAATGCTCACTTGATAATTCAATTTACAACCACCGGAATGGTTACCTCACGCCTGGCCCAAAGAAGGTTGCGACCGAGCTCAATGTGAGTTCAGTTAAGAAAATGGCTCGTGCCATCTTCATGTTAGAGGTTTTGCTTCGTAACATCGATACTGGCGCTGTGAATACAAAGCGTGAACTTTACTACATCAGTAAGGGTGAAATTAAACACAATCCTAGCTTGAGGGCTTTGGATTTTGCGGATCAAAATGAATCCGATGATATTATCGACTTTATCTGTGAGATGCTTGAGTGTTACCGCGAAGAGCTGAATTGTTATGCAAATGATCGAGGCGGACAGACTTATTCTCAGCAGCTGGTCGTCACTGAAACGCTTCCGGACGGGGACAAGGCAGTGGTGGATCTCTCTAAGTTGGGAACAACCCCGTTTCAGCCTAAAAATAGACCTCAGAACTTGAAGCTTTCTGCTCGGAAGAAAATTGATTTCTGCTTGATTGTTGAATCCGAAGGTACTGCAAACACCCTCGTTGCTAACGGTTTTACTAAGCGTCACGCAAGCATCCTTCTGGGTGCTCAGGGTGTTCCGTCCAATGCAGTGCGGGGCTGGTGTAAGCTCATTCAGGATCAACTCAGCGTTCCCTTGTACTTCTTCGGAGATCTTGACGCGTACACCATGCAGAACATCTTTAGAACCTTGAAGGCAGGGTCCGCTGCCAGCTTGATCCGTAATTCGGATTATAGCGCTCCTGATGTGAGATTTTTAGGTGTTTTGCCTGAGGACATTAAAAAGTACGACCTGAATGACTATCCCGTCAAAGAAAACGATGCTCAAGAAGTTCGTGCGCTGAAAAAAGCTCACGACGCCTTGAAAAATGACCCCTTTTTCCAAGATAAGAAGAACAAAGGGTTGGCTCAAATTTTGCGGTGGCTTCTTGAAAATAAGCGTCGTTGTGAGCAACAAGCGTTTTTTACGGTCGATCCCCGCGACCCCACTATGCCTGAAAAAATCATCGTGGATAAAATCAAGCGCGGTAACTTTGTTTAGTTCATAGTCCTCCGGAAAATGTTCTGGCGCGTTAAGGATTTGGATCCCGTGCCAAAAAATGTGTTCTTGAACGCTATACTCTGGACCTGGCCTCCTATGAAGCTTTCTTTGTTGGTTCCACTGGCTATGCTTGCGTGCTTTTATTTATTATGTTCTGTCTGGGGTGGGGATCCGGATCCCGTGATCGAAGCAGCCATTCAAAAGCAGCTCAGACTTGAAGCCTCAATACCGGATCTAAAACTTCAATTTCAAAAGGAATCCATTGTTGTAGGTCTGAATCATTATTCATTCCAAGGAATAGTATTTGGAGGGCAGCAAAGTATCCATATCATTGAGTTGGATCCTTTTCTAAATACGGATTTGTCCCTAGTTCCATCGAAAGCTTCTGCGGCAGTTGCTTTAGAACTCGACAGAAATCATCAGGGTGAAGAAGAGTCGATCTTAGACATCGCAAGCAAGCAAATTGATGCTCGGGTCATCGTTAATGGTACTTTTCATCATTACAGCACTACAATGTATTCTAGCGATAGCTTCCCAACTCCATTTAAAAAGGGAGATCCGGCTATTTATACAAAATATCGCTCCTTCGAGTTTTCAAAACCGTTCTTGTCTCCTTTTGTTCATCAATTCGGATATATTTTACAGTTAAAAAGTGGCTATCCCTTTTTAATAGCTAGAAATCACGATAACTCCTCGTTAACGGAGTTTCAGCACTTCCTCTTTCAGCATAAATATGTGGTGGGCTGCTCGCCAATGCTCATTGAAAATGAAGTCCCGGTAAAGATCCAGGATACAGGAGCAAAGCCAATTCTATATGGAATTATTAATCCTCCGATGGCATTAGGGCATCTGTTTAATCCTAACCCGCGCACGATGTTTGGAATCACAAAGAAAGGATCTATAGTGATCGTGACTGTAGATGGACATAAGAGGGTTAATGGACTTCAAAGTTCTGCGTGGATTGGTATGGATTTTGCCGAACAAGTCAGTTTTTTAATGGCGTTGCCAAACGATCTCAAAATTAAAGACGCCTGCAATTTAGATGGGGGAGGCTCGACCACCTTATTTGTCAGAAGGAATGAGGACAAAGGAGAGGTTCTCAATGAACCAAGTGACCCCGGTCGAAAAATTGGGAATACTTTCATTGTGTTTGACCACTCCCTCCGTTCCAAGGAGGAGAGGTGATCGTGAATGCTTTCCACTTTCCTGGCTAGCCAGGAGTTTAGTAGTGAGTGCTCGAGAAGGTGATGGATCGTCACCCAGTCATTCCGAGTCTTCACTACTAAACGGACCTAGCTAAAGTCGGTAAAACTAAGCGAAATCGCGATCCATGACGGTTTTTCGTCCTTCGCGCTTTGCATTCTCAATGGCTTGATCACAAAGCTGACGAACGCGATCTGAGATCACGTCGATCACGGCACTTGAAGTATTCATGCCAGCGTGGGCGCGGATGTAGTTTTTAAGTTTGGACGCGACGACCAAGACTTCTTTAGTTTCTTCGGTGGTTGTGTTTTCCATGAGTGCTCCTATTTTAGTTCACGCCCAGAAGTTCAACTTCAAAAATCAAAGTGGAATTAGGCGGAATTGGACCCACAGGGCGGTCGCCGTAGGCGAGTTGTGCGGGAATGGTGAGCTTGCGTTTGCCGCCCACTTTCATGGGTTGAATGCCGAGAGCTTGATCTCCGCCAATACCGCGATCCCATCCTTGAATCACTTGGCCCGCTCCTAATTTAAATTTAAACGGCTCATTTCGTTGAACAGAAGAGTCAAAAACAGTCCCATTCGTGAGGGTGCCTGTGTAGTGAACAGTCACTTCCTTGCCATTTTCAGCGACAGCGCCATTGCCGGCCTGCTGATCCTCGGCTTTGAGTTGAGCTGCACCATCTGTGGTGGTAGTTTGCGCTGGATTGGCTGGATTTTGAGCTGAAGTTCCTGCTGCAGTTGTATTTGATCCTTCAGAGGGCTTTTTCATAGTGCTGACGTAGTAGGCTCCGCCGAGGACTACGACAATTGCTACTAAACCTAATATTGCTTTATTCATAGTGGTCTCCTTTTGAAAAGATCTTACTGCGCAAATCAACCGAAAGGCAATTGTTCAATCCAATTTTCCGTGACCTCCGTGAGATCGTGGATTTCAAAGTGGGCACCCTCAATTTTCTGTTTGAAGTGATTAGTTGAGGTAATTGCTACAACCCATAACCCGGCACTCAGTGCTGAGTTGATACCTGCAACTGAATCCTCGAAAACCAAGCAATTCTTGGGCTCGGCTTTAAAAAAGTTTAACGCTTTTTGATACCCATCTGGATGCGGCTTACTTCGCGAGTAATCTTCGGCGCCCAAAATGACCCGAAATTGACTCTCGACTCCTAGTTTTTTTAGTATCCACAGAATCTCTTTGCGTCCTGATCCAGAAACGAGTCCGAGTGGAAATCGTTGAGCAAGGCTTTGAATTGCTGCGATACTTCCGGGAACGACTTTTAAGTCGTCATGGAGTGCTTCTCGATATCGATTTAAGCAGGCCTCGCCTGCAGCCTCAAAAGAGACTGGGATTGGGTATTTTTTAAAAAGAAACTGAAACGCAGATTCCCAGGTCCGACCCGTGATGTAATTGGCGTCGTTCGGATCAACTTGGATGTTCCACTCAGCGAAGACTCTTTGGACTGCCAAGGCGGCTGTGAGTTCGGTATCTACGATGGTTCCGTCCATGTCAAAAAGGATATATTCGATTGGGCTTTTTTTAATTTTTTTCATACAGTTACCCGCTTTCTAGTGGCAGTCCAGCAAATAAGTTGTTATCATCTCGCACATTCTTATGAAAGCCCTACCTTTTATTGTTGGCGCACTTTGCGTTTTTGTGATCGCTTACCGTTTCTATAGTGCATTTTTGGCTGCAAAAGTCTTGGCGCTGAGTGATGAAAGATTAACTCCCGCTCATCGTCTCAATGATGGACAGAATTTCGTTCCCACAAATCGGTGGGTACTTTTTGGACATCACTTTGCCGCCATCACGGGTGCCGGTCCATTGATAGGTCCTGTATTGGCTGCCCAGTTTGGATTCTTACCAGGTTTTCTTTGGCTTGTGATCGGGGTCGTGATCGGGGGTTCCGTTCATGATTTTGTGATTTTGACAGCTAGCGTGAGGCATGACGGAAAAAGTATTGCTCAGATTGCTCAAAAGGTCATGGGGCCTTGGGCCGGTCGAATTACAGGCGTAGCGATCCTCTTTATCGTAACTATAGCTCTTGCAGGTCTAGGCCTGGCTGTAGTGAATGCCCTTGAGAATAGCCCGTGGGGCACTTTTACTCTGGCGAGTACGATTCCTATCGCATTGCTCATGGGAACCTATACCGGAGTGATTCGCCCGAATGGGGTTTTAGAGTCCACGATTTTTGGAATTGTTTGTCTGCTCGCAGCCGTGATCTTTGGTCAGTCGATCTCTGAAACTGGATTTGGCAGCTACTTCAATCTTTCTCGACAGTCGCTCATGATTGCAATTGCAGTTTATGGTTTCGTCGCGAGCGTTCTGCCTGTGTGGCTACTGCTCTGTCCACGTGATTATCTTTCCAGTTTTATGAAACTGGGGACCATTGGTGGACTCACTTTGGCAGTGATTATTGTCAATCCAGAACTCCATATGCCTATGGTGACTCGGTTCGTTGATGGCGGTGGACCAATCGTGCCTGGGAAGGTGTTTCCGTTTGTTTTTATTACAATCGCCTGCGGTGCAATTTCTGGATTCCATTCCTTGATTGCGTCTGGAACTACCCCGAAGATGGTTCATCGTGAGAGAGACTGTCGAATGATCGGGTACGGGGCCATGCTTTGCGAGGGCTGGGTGGGGCTGATTTCCTTGATTGCTGCTTCGGCTCTATTTCCAGAAGACTATTTTGCGATCAATGTGAGCCCTGAAAAGCTGGTTGAGCTCGGGATGTCTGCTGTGAATTTGCCAGAGCTCTCGGCTCAAGTGGGAGAATCGGTGGCCGGTCGTTCGGGGGGAGCCGTTTCCTTGGCTGTTGGAATGGCGCAAGTTTTCTCAGAGCTTCCTGGGCTGAAGCACTTGATGGCTTATTGGTATCACTTCGCAATTCTGTTTGAAGCCTTATTTATTCTTACGACAATTGACTCAGGCACTCGGGTTGCTCGATTCTTGGTTCAGGAGTTTTTTGGCAAAGTGAGGCCAGAGTGGGGTCGTCCTGACTGGCTCCCTGGGAATTTGTTATCGACCACACTTGTTGTTTTTTCTTGGACCGCGTTTATCTGGACAGGAAATATCTCAACGCTTTGGCCGCTATTCGGTGTGGCCAATCAGCTTTTAGCCTCTATTGCCCTGGTTGTGGGCACAGTTTGGCTGATTCAGACTGGAAAAGTTCGCTACCTCTGGGTGACTTTGGTTCCCTTGTCTTTTGTCGCTGTTACGACCCTAACGGCAGCGGTGCAAACTGTTTTCCAGAATTTCCTGCCCATGGCTGAGCAGGGGCATGCGGCCTTAGCTTACCTCAATTCGGGTATTATTTTTCTGATGATGGGTGGGCTGCTTGGGATGCTCGGATTGGCTTTGGCACATGCGGTGCAGTTTCTTCGTAAAAACGGAGAGGACGCTTCATATGCTAAAAGATATCGTGAATCGAAAACTGGTCACAGCCGAACCATCAACTAAAATTTTCGACATTGCTAAACTCATGGCTCATCATGATGTGGGCTCAGTCTTGGTGGTCGACGATAAGAAAATTAAGGGAATTATCACTGACCGAGATATTGTGATGCGGTGTCTTGCTAAGTCAGTTTCCCTAGATGACTGCAGTGTCGAATCTGTCATGACACCTGCTCCGACTACAGTGAGGGAGACTGATGGGATTTTCGACTGCATCGAAACGATGAAGAGCGCTAAAGTTCGTCGGATTCCTGTGGTAGATCGATCGGGGGAAGTGATTGGAATTGTTTCATTTGGAGATATCCTGGCTGTGTTGAGCAAGGAGTTGGGTGAATTAACTAAGGGAACGGTTCCACAGGTGAGCAGCCCTGAATTTGAGCGTGAGGCTGCATAAACGATTCAATCCTCGCCGTCTTTGAGTTTGTCTTTGATTTGCAGGAGGATGTCTTTCAGAAGTGCCATTAGATTTTTTCTGTCGGTCTCGGCTAAGTCAATGAGTTGAATTCCAAGGTGCCTGACTGGTGCTCCTGTTCCAAGGTTGAAGTCATCTAAAATTCGGCGGATTGAGCCCTTGATGCTGATTTTTGTGGGGAAGTAAGATCCAGGGTCGATCATGAAGGGTTGTCCCTCTTCGATGACCATCTTGAAGGCGAGAGGATTTTGTGTGAAAATCATGATTCCTTCAGGGCTGATGTTTTCAACCTCAAAGGTAACCCTCTCTCCTTGGATGGGTACGTGGACTTTGAGTGGGTAGGTTTGGATCAGGTGGATTGCGGGAATTCTTGGGAATTTTCGCGTATAAGCAATTGGAGGTTCTCCATGTTGCTTGGCAAATTCTGTAAACTCTTTCAACGGCTGCTCTTCAAAATGAAATAGGAGTCCCAGAGTACTCGCTGCTCGAGTAAATTCTCTGATGATTTGTGCAGGAACAATAAAGTTCAAGGGTACCGGCTGGTTGATCTTAACATTTACGAAAACTGACCGTCCGTAGTGTTTTACTGGATCTAGTTCTTTCCAGGAGAGACCGTAGACCCCCGATGAAGAAATTTTCTGATTTTCAAATTGAAATGTCGATGAATCTAATTGGAATGATAAATCGCCGCGAACGAACATAGTCTTAGTGTAGCACGTTTTTTTTGGGCGTAAAGGTTGAGCTTCGGTGTTGAGTTGACCCAGTCTCTCGTGACGGAGTGATCTGAGTTTAAAGCTTTTTCAGTACCTTGATCTTTGAGTCGTCGAGGACAAAAACACAGCCGGGTCGGGTAGGGTTGTACCCATAAAGGGTTCCTTTTTGCTTTTTCAGTGCTAGTGGGATGGGTGTCCCTGCGCGGGGTGTGAGGATGATGGTCGTGTCAGGCTGGGTTTGAAGTGAGCCTTGGAGTGAGGTGGCTTCCGGCGTAGATTCCAGGATCTTTGTCCAAGAGTGACGGATGAGTTCGTCAAGAAGTTGATCTACGTCTGGCTTTACTGGACGGTGGGAGGGGTCACCCCAATGGTCACCATCTCGTTGGGCATAAAAGAGGGTTTGCTTGCCTGATCTTACGATCACCTCATTGATGTCATCCGGTGACTCGGTGACCCAGGTAGGACTGCGCAAATCTTGCCATTTTTGAATTTGGTGGAGGACGGGGAATACGGCGCCAGTTGCTAGCCAGGAGGTTTTTCCGTCGAGTGAAACGTTCATATGGACTTGGTCTTTGGATGGGTTCCCGATGGAGAGTTCCTGGGTGCCCTTGGCGGAACGCCACCGGAGAGCAAACCGAGGCGGTTCTAAGCCCAAGGAGTTGAAGGGCACGTTCGGGCCCGGTTCTTGGAGCTTAAGGGTGCTGATGCTGTCCAGGAGGTGGAGAATTAGTCCTTGATTTGCGTGGTGATCTGAGAGGCTTGAGGAGGTGGACACCGAATCCAGTGACCACTCTCCTGATTTTTGACTCAGCGAGGCAATCCAAGGGGAGTTTGATTCTAGGTCACTTCCCATGAGGGTGAGGGCCTCGATTGCGTTGACTTGAATTTTGAAGGGTCGAGGATCGACTGGGAGCGTAGTCCGTGAGGAGAAGCATCCTGATAAATTGATGACTGCTAAACTGAATAGAAAAAAGAGCCCCAAATTTACGCCCGATTTTACCGAAGTCATCACACGAAGATTCCTTCCTGATTGACATCCTAGGAGGGGCTCGCTACCCTGGCAAGAGCTATGTTGAATCTGCCCAATAATAGTCTCTGGAGCTTAATTACTGCGGGTGGGTTCGTCATGTACCCACTCATTCTTTGCTCTCTTTTGGTTTGGGGAGTGATTTTCGAGCGACTCTGGAGTTTTTATCGCCTCAGTCGTGGGTTGAGGTCCTTTCATCTTGAAGCGATGAATACCCTCTTGCGCAGCGATCTTGATGCGCTCAAAGGGGTCTGCCATCAAAACTCTCAGTTGCCCACAGCTGTTTTGCTCATGACTGCGCTGGAACGCCTCGGTGCGAAAGATCGGCGGTTACGTGCTTCGTGGCGGGATGCATTAGAGCGCAGACGGCAGGTTCTAAATCAAGACCTCCGTCAAAATCTTTGGATTTTAGGAACCATCGGGAGCGCCGCCCCTTTTATCGGGCTGCTCGGCACGGTTGTTGGGATTCTGCGTTCGTTTCAGGAAATGGCGCGCACCGGGTCGGGAGGATTTGCGGTTGTTGCTGCCGGGATTTCCGAGTCGCTGGTGGCTACTGCGGCAGGCATTGTTGTGGCAGTGGTTGCAGTCATGTCATTCAATGCGTTTCAAACCCGTTGGAGCCGGCTGGTGCTGACCGTACGTCTTCAGACTGAGGAGTTGGCCGAGCTTCTGGGGCTTTTGGCAGAGCAAGCTGGGTCTGCTCAAGCTGGGTCTGTAGATGACACTTAGAACTCAATCTTCAAAAGATGAGCTGGATCACGATGCTCCCATTGTAGCTGAGATTAATATTACGCCTCTGACCGATATCTTTCTCGTGCTTTTGATTATTTTCATGGTTACGAGCACAGCCATGTCTCAGTCCGGGGTGGGTGTTGATTTGCCTCGGGCAAGTCAGGAGACCTCCCAGTCTCAGCCTGATGGGGTGATCGTTACCCTCCTGCCTGGCTCTAAGATTCTGGTGAATCAAAAAGAAGTGGGTAACGGCGACTGGGGGCTTTTAGAAAAACTCATTCGTGAGGCTTTCGCTCACTCCAAGTCCAAGCTGGTGATTCTCGAAGGTGATCGTCAGGCATTCTTAGGTTCAGCGATCGAGGTGATGGACCACGCAAGAAAGGCCGGCGCCGAACGGTTTGCCATCGCAACTTCTCCTGAAAAAAAGAGCTAACCACCTGATAGAAATGACACTTGAGAGAGATCGAGAAGTAGACACTTTTCACCTTCCATGAGAGAACTATCTCCATGATGACTTCTACTGCCGATCAAAACCAAAACCCACCGAGTTGGTATCGAGGCTGGGTTCAAGGAAAAACGCGAATCGTTCTAGCCTGGGTTTTTGCATTTGCCTTGGGCTTCACTGCTCGGGAATACCCGACATGGCCGGGTGTTTTGCTTTGTTTTTTAGGTGCGGCTCTGCGTTTTTGGGCAAGTGGGTTTCTCAGAAAAGATTCCCGCCCAGCAGTGGGTGGCCCTTATGCTTGGGTTCGTAACCCGCTTTACCTGGGGACCTACTTCATGGCTCTTGGCGTGGCCTGGTCAATTGAAAACTGGGTACTCCTTGGAGTGATGAGCGTGGTTTTCGTCGCCATTTATCATTTCATCATTCTGGATGAAGAAATCAAACTTAAGAGAATTTTTGGAGAGCCGTACGACGTCTATTGCGCTCACGTTTCCCGGTTTTTTCCAAAAATCTTGCCCCCGATGACCCCTGACGCAGGTGTACGCCGACAGATTAATCCCGATGCCCAGCATCAGCATTTTTCTTTCGAGCTAGCCATGAAAAATAAGGCTCACGAAGCATTTCTCTCATTTTTTGGGTTGATTGCCTTCGTTGCAGTAATGGCCTACTTTTGGAAACAGTACTGAGTTTTTCAGTTTTTTATCAGGTCTAATGAGGAGTTGCGCTGCTAAGGCTTGAGCAACCTGCCTCTTTGGGCTATGGTTCGAACACTTAAATGGAGGAACGACCTTGAAAGAAATCATAAGTGAGGGCACTCGTCTGCGCCCTAAGTCCGCAGGAGCCAAGTTCAGGCTCGATCCTGAACTGCTCATTAAGATTCACAACAATATGGTGAAAACCAGAGTTCTAGAAGAGCGAGAAATTCGGATGTACAAGCAGTCCGACGGCTACTTCTGGATTGGCGGTCCCGGTGAGGAAGCCTTCAGTATCCCTCTGGGTATGCTGGTGAAAAAGGGTCACGGTCTGGATTACGACTTTCTACACCTCCATTACCGCTCAGCCGGAATCATGACGTGCCTCGGTATGGAACCCATCGATGCTCTCAGACAGATGAAAAACACTGCACTGGATCCATTCTCAGGCGGCAGGAATTTCTCGAACCATTTCTCCAAGCGCGCTTGGAACGTGGTTCCTGTCTCCTCGACCATTGAGACTCAGTACTTGACTGCAATCGGGACTGGTCTTGCTCACAAACGCCATGGCGGAACTGGAATTACCATCGTAAATGGTGGCGACGCCGGTACAGCTGAAGGCGATTTTGCATCCTGCTTGGTTTGGGCTTCCCGCCCAGGCAATGAACTGCCGATGCTGATTATTGTAACCAATAATCAGTGGGGAATTTCTACTGCCGCAGCGACTCAGCATGGCGACAAGTGCATTGCGGATCGTGGTAAGGCATTCGGAATCAAAACTGGTGTCATCAACGGCAATGACGTTGAAGAATCTTTCCTAGCACTTCAAGATGCGATGAACTACATCCGTAAGGAGCGTAAGCCGTTTCTTATGGAAGCTCGAGTGTCCCGACTCTATGGTCACAGCTCTGCGACGGGCTGTAACTACATCGCTGAAGAAGAAGATTGCTTGACCACTTTCGAGGCAAAGCTCGAAGCTGCGCAAATCATGACCCGCAAAGAAATGGATCAGGTTCGCGAAACTTACAATGCAGAAATGCTTGAGCTTTCACAAAGGGTAAAGCAGGAGCCTCTTCCAGATGCTTCAACAATTTATGATCATGTTTATTTAGGACAGAAGGGACGGTACTGGTAATGGCCACTCTCGTACAAGCCATTCGAATGGCTCTCCATTATGGTGAAACTCACCTAGGCGTGAAAGACATCTTTGGTGAAGACGTAGGGGCACCTCTGGGCGGCGTTTTCACTGCAACCCAAGGTCTTAAAAACAGCTGGAACTCTCCTCTGGATGAGCGTGGCATCATTGGCGCCGCAATCGGTCTAGGACTTGCCGGTGATCGCTGTGTCGCTGAAATTCAGTTTTGCGATTATATCTACAACACCATCGACATGCTTAAGCTCGGTGGGATGCAAAGCTGGGCTTCGAACGGGGATTGGCATCTACCCATGACCGTCATGACCCCTGTGGGCAGCGGAATTCGGGGTTCGATTTATCACTCCCACTCATTTGATGCGACCATGACCCATATTCCGGGCTGGAAAGTCGTGATGCCTTCCAATCCATTGGATGCATACGGCCTCATGATTGCGTGCATGAAAGATCCAAATCCTACGATGTACCTCAAGCCTAAGGCATTGATGCGGATTCGTGGTACTGAGCAAATTCCTGGTGAACCTCCACTGACTGCCGAGGGAGAGAGACAGCTCAAGGAAATGATCGATGCCCCCCTAGGTGATCGATCTCAATGGAAGGCTCGTTGGCCCGAAGGGCTGACTGATTATACCGTTGAACTCGGCGTGGGAAAAACGGTTCGCGAAGGCGATCAGGTCACTGTTGTGAGCTACGGGCGCACTTTGCCAATTTGTGCTCAGGCAGCTGATGCACTGAGACAAGAGGGAATCTCGGTCGAAGTCATTGATCTTAGAACTCTTTGGCCCTATGACTGGAATTTGGTCTCCGAGTCCATCCGGAAAACCGGACGTGTTCTCTATGTCAATGAAGACACAGAGGTGACCAATTTCGGTGAGCACTTGATTCGTCGGACCATCGAAGATCACTTTTATCATCTCGAAGCGCGTCCTCGCCTCCTTGCTGGAGCTTTTATTCCGGGTGTAGGCCTGGCCGATCCGCTCGAAATGGCAAGTACTCCTCAATTAGGTTCGATTACAGAAGCCATTCGAGAGGTAGCTGCTGAGCGCGCCTAACTTATTGAAATAAATAGGTTTCATTAAATATAACCGCCATCGTGTTGCTCAATTCAGAGTGCAGGGTGGCGGTTTTTTGTTAAATGTTGCCAAAACCTGCTGCAGATCGCTAAACTAGATTCTATGTGGAATAGATATCGTTTTGGCCGTTGGCAGGGCTTTTTGTTGGCGCAGTTCAGCATTTTAAACCTGATCCTCGGACCGAATCTGATCCCTTCCGTTCATGCTGCAGGTGAGATCGTGACGGCCCCGCAAGATGTATTGAATTATTTAAATAGCGGATCAGGGGGCTCGAGCTTTGCTTCTAACTATGTGACTATGGTGGGGAGCTGTTTTAATCCGACCAACGTTGCACTGGGTGCAATGGGTTCCGCGATGGGAGGCACGGCTCTCGGCGTAGGTGGAAATAATTCCATGAGTGGGATGGCTTCAGGCCTCGGCTGTGGTGCCATGGGTGCAATTAGTATCACATCGGCTTGTCCTGGTTCGGATGAAGTTCCGACCCTCGGTACTATGGATTGCTCTACCGCATCACCCGCAATGGTTCAACAAACTGAGCAGTTGTTAAAAATGACCTACTGCACTCTCCAGTGTAAAAAGGCGAAAGCTGATGTGATCCAAGCTGAGCTGAGCTGCCTCCAATCCCTGGGGCAAAAAGTGAATGCTCAGGCCGCGACATTGGGTGGGCTTTTTCAGCAAGCCTCTCAAATTGCTCAACAGCGAGCCCAAGGCTACCAGCTGGCATTTGACGATGACCAGGCAAAGTTACTCCAAGTTGGGAACCTGCTTAATGGAGACGAAGGGGGGGCAGGAGGTCTGCTCCAAATGCAAAAGGAAACTCAGGATGAGCTCGCTAGAATGCCACAAGAGTTACTCCAGATGCAAAATGCCTACAAGGACTCTCAGCAGCAGCAAAAAACACTCAATAGTTTTATTCAAAGTCGAACTTCCGGGTTGATGATGGATTGCTTTGCAAAGCGGCCCGTAGCTAACTTTCGATGCATTCCCAATGGACCGACTGTCAGCGCCTCTGAGTATGTGGCCTGTCGATATAAGCAAAGCCAGTCGGTGGGGCGCAATGGGTTAATCGAGCAAAACAATCTCATCACGGGCAAGGCGGAGGCGGGAGCTAATGCGCTGAGTTCATTGCTGGAACAGATGTCCACCGACGGGAATGGGAACGGGACGAAGGATGTTCCCACTGATCCCGATCAGATGCTGAGTCAGGGGAATACAAGTGGTCAAGCGATGATTGCCTCCCCGGCTGACGTCGATCGCTTATATGGAGGTCAGCTCGCTCAGTTTAGGATTGGAAATACCAGTGCTCGTGATTTCGTGATGCAGACGATGCAGAGCTGCTACTCGCGAGCAACCAATCAGGTGAATGCAGAAAAATCCAATGCAGGTTCAGCGATCGGTGTGTCGCTCAATAAGATCCAGACCAATGTAAACGATGTGAACAGGCAGATTACCGAGAGCTACCAAAAACTCAGTCAGAGATATACTGGGATTCAGGGGGCTTTGAGGGGGGAAAATATGCAGCTCAATGCGCCTGCCTGTGTTTCTGGCCCGACCCAGAGCCGAATTAATTGCCTTCAAAATGCCAGGAATGCGATTCAGGGACTTTTAACGGGCTCGGCTGCTGATTCAAGAAATGTGATCACACTGAGTGGGAATAACGCTGCTAAAGCAATTCCAATCCCCTGCTCGGGTTTAAGTGGTTGTATTTCGGCGCTCCAGAAAAATAAGAGGAGCTTGGTCTCTCATCAGCAGCAGGTCTTTGCCGAGAGGCAATCCTATATTCTTACTCAAAATCAAGGAATGGAGACCTTTGCTAAAATGCTGGGTGCGCAGTTGAGTGGTGCCAGTATGATGATCAACAAACAGTTGAGTGATCTGAATTTGGCGCTCGCTTCCATTGGTGGAAGTCCTATGACGCCCCAACCACTCCGCGGGGAACAACTGCAGCCGGATCAGTTTGGGTTGCATAGACCTCCTCAAAATCCGCTCAATTTTATCGCACAGTTTGTGAGTCCTCCACTTCCCGATTTGTCGAATCAGAGTTTCATGGGGGGGGTCGGATCTTCGGTGCAAAATGTGAACTCAAGAATGGCTCAAGCCAGTTCCCAGTTGATGCAAATTCAGACGTTATGGCCGAAGTGCGAAGCGGAGAGGAAGAGGACGATCTTGGAATCACTGAATCAGATCAATCCCCAGGGATGCCATGATACAGACCTTTGTCTAGATGAAAAAGTGAAATACGAAGGTGCGATCAATGAGATTAATTTGGCGTTGGGGCAGAATTATATGCTTCAAGGGTCTTTGAGTCAGCTTCGATCGGGGATTGCAAGCGCATGTGAGAATCGGGTTGGGAACTCTCAAATTCAAGGGGCTTTGGAGGAACTATGGGGCGATAGGCCGATCGATAGATCCTCTGCTGAGTGGAAGAAACATGAGAAAGATCATTACAAACAGGCCATGAACAATGCGAGTCGCTACAACAACTCTGGATCTAAGCAGAATTGTGAAGCCTATATGGGCGCACTCATGGGAGCCAAAGGGAGCCTAGGTCTGCCGAGTTCCTCAAATTCATCAGGTCAAAATACATCGACAGGTGCACGATCGAGATCAAAGTAAAGCGGGATTGATCGCGACTGATTTTTCGGTTAGCCTCGACAGATGAAAAATTTGCCCTTCACTAAGATGCACGGCTTAGGAAATGACTTCATTGTCATTGACGATCTGAATGGTCCTGTTCAAGTCATCTCAACCGAGCTTGCAAAAGCGCTTTGCGATCGGCGTTTTGGAGTCGGGGCTGATCAAATTCTTTGGCTTAAAAGCCCTCATGAGACCACATTAGATGCCAGGATGGAGATCCTCAATGCGGATGGTTCTACTGCCGAGATGTGCGGAAACGGCATTCGAGCCGTGGCGCTCTATCTGCGCGATCATGCTGAGTCTGCGGGTGTGGCAAAAAAATCAGAATATTCGATTGAGACCCTTGCCGGGGTGATTCGTGTGATTTTGCGAGGCGATGAGGTTGAGGTGGATATGGGTCGGCCGGTCTTGGGTCAAGGTGTCGGTCAGGGCGGAGAGGTGATTTCTGTAGGAGGACAAGACTTCAAATTTTTTGAAGTGAGTATGGGAAATCCTCATGCGGTGATTTTTTCTGATCATGTCGATTCGGTGCCTTTGGAGCAAGTCGGACCCCAAATTGAAACTCATTCGAGATTTCCTAAAAAAACCAACGTCGAGTTTGTTCAAGTGATCGACCCTCATACGATTCGCATTCGAGTCTGGGAGAGGGGAGCAGGGGTAACTCTGGCTTGTGGTACGGGCGCATGTGCCTCGGCGGTTGCAAGCTTAACGACCGGTCAAGTAAAAAGTCCAGTGAAAGTGCAGCTTCCCGGCGGGAACCTGGAAATATCCTGGAACGGTGCTACCGTGAAAATGACCGGTCCTGCGACTGAGGTTTTTTCAGGGCTGTATCGCTATTAGTGATCGATGTTCGAGAGTGGATTGATGTAGAGACGGAAACTTTTATCCTTATGTCTCCGAATGGCAAAAATCCCATTCTCTTTTTCATGGGCTAGTTTTTCGTAAAAAACTGGATCGATTTCAGCAACTTCTTGAACACTTTTCCCCACGTATTTTCCAAAATCAATAATGACCAGGTTCTCTTCAATAATTCCAGTTACCGGACTTCCACTTGCACTCATGATGTACCCCCTGATTGAATTGTACAAACAGTGCAATGGACTTGCAAGGACCGTCCAAGTTAAAAGTTAACGCACTGTGTTATCGTGACGCCTATGATATGATGCGATCAATCCAAGAAGGGAAAGACTGAAATGTTCACTCAACTCGATTCAAGCTCGATTAAGGATAAGATAGGTCCCGTGCGTTCTGGTCAAAATGACGCAATAGTGATGGAATTTGCAGATTCTTACTCTATTTTTGATTGGGGAAAAATGCCTGACCTTCTTTCTCGAAAAGGAGAGGCACTTGCGGTTCTTACTGCAGATTTTTTTGAGAAACTGGAAAGCCCAGAAACTTGGAAGGAATTTTCTCGCTCACCTGAGGCTCTCACTTTACGTAAATCGAATCGTTTTGGTGGGATCTTTAACGAAATCGGAGAGGAATTACAATCGGTCGGCTTGAGAACTTACCTACTTGGCGCGCTTGAGGCAGCTCCCTCTGCTCTAGAGATTACTCCTAAAAAAACCGATGAGTTGAGAGCACCGTTTCGACATCTGGCAACTTTACCGGTCTCTGTCGTTAGGCCGCGGATGACTTCTGTTTTGGGGCGGACCCTTCCAGATTATTATCCCACTCGGACCTCACCGCTTCCGCGTCTCATCCCGTTGGCGATGCAGTTTCGATTTGGATGTTTCGAAGGAAGTGGACTGGTCGAGCGGGTTGCTCATGACCCCGGCTATCTCTCCTCTTTAGGCTTTAGTCATTTGAAGGCTGAAGTGGGCCAAAAATGGGGTTTTCCACTGGTTGAGCTTTTCACTAAGCTTGAGTCTACGGAGCGACCCATTCATTTGGCCGAGGCGCTTGCACTTTCTGGTATTTCTGCAGGACTTCTTCAAGATGCGCTCCTCAAGACTGCTTGGATTGCAGCTTTACTGAAATACCTTTGTGGCAAGCGAGGGTTTGAGTTGAATGAAGGCAAACTCGAGTGGGCTCTTTCGGCGGATGGTAAATGTTTTTTAGTTGGCCTGCTGGGTCCTGATGAGCTTCGAATTTCCAAGGGTGGGGTTTTCATTGGCAAAGATTTCCTCCAGACATTTTATCGGCGAACTCGCTGGTACCAAGCAGTTGAGTCGGCCAGAACTCAGGCTCAATCTCAGGGAAGTTCAGAGTGGAAAAAATTGGTTCACGAAGTTCCACCTAGTTTGCCCGTCCAGTATAAAGAGTTGGCCACGCACTGCTACCTAGCTCTGAGTAATGAGTTGACGGGGCGTAAGTGGTTTCCTGAGGCATGGCCTCTCGAACAAGTGGTGACTCGGTTACGTGAGTCGACCTGAAGGGAGGCGTTTTGTTCGCTAGAATTGAAATTGCAGTTCGACCAGATCTTGTTGATTCCACTGCTCAAAGTTTATTGAGGCAGATTGAACTGACGGATCCTCATTTAAGGCGTCAGATCCGTTGGGCGAGGTATCTTGAAATTTACTGGCTTGACCTTCCTGTGGGACGAGAAGAGTTAATTCCGGCGCTTTCCGAAATCGCATGGGACCGTGTCCTTCAGTGGGTTTTTACGGGTAATCTCATGCCAGCCGCAGCAGGTAAAACGGGCGGCCTCCAGGATCTCATGGAAGTTGCTCCTTACCGACCAGGTCGATTTTGTGGGGTCGAGCGGCGATTTCGCCCAGGTGTAACTGATACCAAGGGAAGGAGCTTTCTCGACGCATTAGAAATTGTTTTGGGTAAAAAACTCGATCAAGGACGTGCTTCGAGTGGTGGACTTTTTGTGATGGAAGGGCCTGGCTTAGACGAAGATGTCCTTGCTAGAATCGCCCGAGATATCCTCTGTAATGAAACCTTGGAGACTTGGACCTTGGTTCCTGAGGACGGGCTCAAGAAAAATGAACGTTTTCATCAGGAGCGAGTTAAGTACGACCTTCCCAAGTGGCAGCCGCGAGGACTTCAAGTCGTCGAGACTTTTGATTTGAGTAAAATGTCGGACTCCGACCTGGAAACCTTGAGTCGTAAAAAAACATTTGCCTTGTCTCTTGAAGAAATGAAGGCGATTCAAGCCTACTTTAATGATCCCAAAGTCCAAGAAAAACGGTCCCTCATGGGGATGAAGGACTCTACGGACGTTGAACTTGAAGTCATTGCTCAAACCTGGTCTGAGCATTGTAAACATAAGATTTTCAATGCAGTGGTTACGTTTGAAGGTCAGACCATTGATAGTCTCTTTAAAACCTATGTTGTGGGAACCACTCAAAACATTAAAAAACCCTGGTTGCTTTCAGTTTTTAAAGATAACGGGGGCATTTGCGTATTTGATGACGATGATGCATTTTGCGTCAAAGTTGAAACACATAATTCCGCTTCGGCACTTGAGCCATTCGGAGGATCTCTCACTGGAATGCTCGCAGTGAATCGGGACATCCTCGGCTGTGGCTTGGGAGCAAAACCAATTTTTAATACGAATGTCATGTGTATCGCTCCGTTGGATTATCGTGAGACTCTACCCGATCGGATTTTGCACCCGCGGCGGATCTTGGATGGAGTTCGACGTGGAGTCCAGCAAGCTGGAAATCAAAGTGGAATTCCCACGATCAATGGAGCTTTAATTTTTGATGAGCGCTACTTAGGTAAGCCCTTAGTTTATTGTGGGAGCGGCGGAATCATGCCTCGAATGAGCGCTGGCGAACCGTGTGAGGTTAAAAAGATTCTACCAGGTGACCGAATCTTCATGGTGGGCGGGCGCGTGGGGAAAGATGGGATTCATGGCGCTACTTTTTCGTCTCTTGCTTTGAGTGATCATTCCCCTACGTCGGCCGTTCAGTTGGGCGACACCATGATTCAAAAGCGAATGGCAGATTTTTTGTTAGAGGCTAGAGATCTTGGTCTTTATCGCACCCTTACAGATAATGGAGCCGGAGGGCTATCTTCTTCTGTAGGTGAAATGGCACTCATTTCGGGCGGGGCGCAAGTCGATGTGAGCCAGGCTAAGGCGAAATACACCGGCTTGAAACCTTTTGAAATCATTGTGAGTGAGTCGCAAGAGAGGATGACGGTCATTGTTCCTCCGATTCAGGTTGCAGGTTTTCAATCTTTGGCTGAGCGTCGCGGAGTTGAGGTGAGTGACCTAGGTGAGTTTAACTCGAGTGGCAGCTTCGACATCTTTAACGCCTCAGTGCAAGTGGCAAGTCTAAGTCTTAACTTTCTTCACGAGGGGGTCCCTCGGCTGAAGTTGTCTGCCCAATGGACTCCTCCGGTCGAAACGCCAAGTCCTATTTTAGTCAGCACAAATTTAGAGCAGGTTCTGGAGTCATTTAAAAAGCTGGGGCAACCTGTTCTTCTCGGTTTGTTGTCGCGCCCTAATATTGCTTCAAAGGAATGGATCATTCGCCAGTATGACCATGAGGCTCAAGGCACATCTGTGATCAAGCCTTTGCATACATCTGCTTCGGGAACAGCTCGGGCTTGGAGCGGTCCTAATGACGCAAGTGTGATCAAGCCCAAGGCCACTTCCGATTTGGGTCTTGCTGTGGGATGTGGGATTCAACCCAAACTTTCCGATATCGATCCCTTTCTTATGGCTCAGGCTGCGGTCGACGAAGCAGTGAGAAATGTCCTGTGCGTAGGAGCCGAATATGGCACACCAGAGTCAGTGCTGGCTCTCGTAGATAATTTTTGTTGGTCTGACCCGATTCATGATGTTGAGAAAATGGGCGCCCTGGTGCGAGCTTGCCAAGGACTTCAGAATGCTGCTCTGGCCTTGGGGACTCCCCTTATTTCAGGGAAAGACAGCATGAAAAATGAGTATCAGGGCATGCGTCGAGGACAGTCTGTCTCGATTTCAGTTCCACCTACTTTGTTGATCACTGCGGTAGCTCGGGTGACTGATATTAAGCAGGCGCGTACTGCGGATTTCAAGTCGGTTGGGGATTTTATCTACCTGATTGGGAATAATGAATTTGGTCTTCAGGGCTCCGAACTACAGTCGATGCTCCGCGAATCTGCCCAGATCCATCCCGTTTCTGGACAACTTCATCTCGGCCGTCCCAATTGGAGTTTAGCCACTCAGTTGTATTCCTGGTTGGGAGGTGCTCAAGGAAAGCAGCAGTTTCGCTTAAAGAGCCTCCACGACCTGTCTGAGGGAGGACTCATGGTTGCCGTTGCAGAGAGTTTGATTTCCCGCGGTCTAGGAGCCTCGCTTTGGATCTCTGGTGGCAGAGATCCATGGGAGCTATCATTTGGCGAGGGATTTCATTCATTTGTTGGGAGTGTCGCTCCGGATGATGCTCCTTCGATTGAGGCAGAGTGGGACGAACTGGGTATACCGTTTCAACGAATTGGGAGCGTCGAAAATCATGATCGGGTGGAGGTTTTTGTACGGGGATCTGCCCCGGCGACGAGTTCAAATGGCTTTGGTGATCTCGCCTTCACGGCAACGATTACTCAGCTCCGTGCTGCCTGGTCAAGAGAGGGGTATTGGGAATGAGACCGCAAAATCCTCGTGCATTAGTCGTGACTGGCGATGGAATTCAGGGTGAAGGCGAAACTGCACATGCCTTTAGACTTGCCAAATTTGACGTCGATATCCGACATCTTAATGATCTTATTCAAGAAAAACTAGGAATGGATGAGCTTTGTCGTAAGTATTCGGCTGTCGCCTTTCCTGGTGGATTTTCTTTTGGCGATGACCTAGGGGCAGGCAGAATTCTGGGTTTGAAGCTCACCTACCAGCTCGGTTGGGACCTGGCGACCTATGCTTCTCGCGGTGGGCTCGTTCTTGGTATTGGAAATGGTTTTCAGGCTTTAATTCGAATGGGAATTTTTGGAAAAGATCTTTCGATTACCCATAATGCGACTGGGAAGTGGAGCGATACTTGGACCAAGGTCACACCCTCTGGCAATCGATGCGTTTGGCTGAGAGGGCTGGGAACAATGGATCTCCCGATTCGTCATGCAGAGGGTCGAATTGTGATTGGTGCTTCGCGACGCGCTGAAACCCTAGCAAAACTTGACCGTTTGGGAATGGCCTGCTTGAAGTATGAAGAAAACTCGATTGGGAGCGATGAAAAACTAGCAGGACTTTGCGATCCTACAGGGCGGATTCTAGGGCTGATGCCGCGTCCTGAGAGTTATATTCGTGGAACCGCGCATCCTGAGTGGACTGCTCAGCGCGGCCGGGCAGGAGCTCCTGGGGTGGGACTTACTTTTTTTGAAAATGCCTATCACGAAGCGATGTAATCACTCCCAGAGAATCGAAAATGCTTTCGTCCCCTGGGAGTGATTAAATACGTAACTAGTTCTCAGTTCCTCTCAGAGCTCTCTTTTGAGGCCGACTGGATTCAGTTTCAGGGTTTGAATTTTCTGAAAATCCAGATGAGTAAACCGACTGTAAGCCGCTGAGCAGAGCGTCTTCAAAACGACTCTGGCGTTTTACAGTGTTTTCCTCGATTTGCTGAGGGGGGGAAAACGCGTGTTTAGCTTTAAAGTAGTTTCGGGTAATGGATGGATGCTTGAATGTCGAGTAACAGCTGACCAACACTCCTTGGGTCGCCTCCTCACTACCAAAAACAACCAGGGCTCCGGATTCGGTTTCAGGAGCATACATGCCTCTTTCATCAATGGGTTCTGGTGCGGTCTCGAGTCTTAATGTTTTTTGGTCATGATTCCAAAGGATATCTCCTGGCTCTAAATCTTTAGCGAACTTTGTATTAGCCTTTGAGACTTCAAATTCTTCATCCAGTGCACCTGCGACATAAATGAGGTGTTCTGGTGATACTAAAAATGGAGATTCTCCAATCGTGATCTTTAGGAACGCCCCTTTTTTTCCAGGTTGTCGATGCGGAACGTCGATGACCGGTGAGAATACTTCGTGCCCTTCGGTGTCCAAACCCGACAGGACTGGATCGCCCAATCGAAGGTCTCGCATGGATTTAATTTGAGTCGTTCCGTCATTCATCCTAACTTTTACCCAAGTTTTATCAGGAAAACACTGCTGTTCAGAGACATAGTGTAGGCAGGATGGACAGTAGATTTGACTGCACATGACATTTTCGACTCCTCGAGCTTGTGCGATCGCGGTGGCAGTGCAATAGGGTGCATAGTAGTCGAGTCCATATTGATCGCAGACGACTCCGGCGTCCAAACCAATGGTGTCATATCCAACTTGTGTACAGTCGCGGTATCCCGATTCATCTGGAGTGTAGATCTGGGTGCAGATGACTCCTGAGATCGGTCCTGCATAGCTAAAACCATAGAGTGAGCAGGTGACGCCGTGATCAGTACTACCAAATTGCGTACAACCTACCGAAGCAACTCCAGGCAAGGTCAGAGCGTCCCAGGAGGCACAATTGAGCGTAGTTCCTGTTGCCCAATAGCCTGCCTCCGCGCTGGGTGCTGCCATGAGGATGGGGAGAGTCATACGAGCACATTTTTGGATGAAGTTGCGAGGACTGATGGAGGGGCATTTTCCTGGTCGGGTTGGGTTTGCTGAAGCGCTCCAAGCCAAAATACAACTGGCTAGAAAAATGCTGAGCGACTGCTTGAGGACGGTCTGCTTCTTACTCATGACGAATGAGCTCCTTTTGAAATCCCCAGTTCCCCCCGGAAGTTCGAGCTTTTTTTTGTAGCATGATAAAAAAAATATTCATCTAAAAATTAATTTGAGAATTGACCCTTTCTGGGACTGACCCTACTGAGACCCAAATGATGAGATGGATCGTCGGCTGGTAGCTGCATCCAAATTGCTCACTTGTTTTAACAATCTCCGGCAGAATTCTCCCTCTTAGATTCGTTAGAATCAAGAGGTGAGATGAATGCCTGTTTCCAATTGCTGTTTTTGTGTTTTTGCATTATTTTTCTGGCACGACTGGGGCGGCAGTCCTTAGAAACCCGAAAGGGAACCGTCACAGCTCATACAAAGTAGGAGCAGGGGAGGTGATTCGTCATTCTCCCCATTTTTTTGTTCTCGCTTCCACATATTTGGCATATGTTCATCCCTCCTACTATGTATGAGCTGAAGAGAGTTTCCGCGATAACCAAGCATTAGATTCTCCTCACAAAAATTTTTGTTCTAAAACCAGACTCGGATTAGAGTCTGTGGGTACCCAGTCCCTAGAAGCCCCTACTAAAATTTAGTGGTGGGAGTAGTCACAACGGTGAGTATGCCTCTTCTGGATCTTAACTTTATCAATTTAATCACTGGGCTTCGGCCACAAGCGTGGCTTTGTGTGGGCTCGGGATACTCTCGCGAGGACTTTAAGGCCTTGATTTTGAATCAAGGGCGAGGATTTGTGGCAGAAGCGGTGACCACTCCCCAAGAGATTTGCCTGAAGATTTTGGATCTCCCCAAGGAGCGCGTTTTGACGCCTTCAGCAAGACAAGAAATCTTGCGCCTTTTTTTAGCTGAAAAGAGGATTGTCGGAAACTTGGGGGAGCTGAAGAGAATTCGTCGACAATTGGGTTTTGTGAAAAGTTTGGACTCTGCAATCCAAGCTGGACGGATGGCGTTTGCTCATCCCCAAGAAGAAGAAGTTTATCTGGAGCGTTTGGGGCAGATTTTCGGAGATCAGCCTTTGCGGCACGAACTTCGAGCTTTTACAGCAGCCTACGAGGCTTGGTTAGAGTCATCAGGATGGTGGGATCTCCCTCTGTTGTTCAAGCGTACGATTGAGTCCCTGCGCGATCGAGGTTGGCCTGAAAAAGTGAGGAAACCGCAAATCATTCACACGGCATCGGTGAACCTTCCTGAAAGTTTAGAGCGCGAGTTTTGGGATGTGCTTGGAAATTACGTTCAGGTGAGTCCGTTGGACCAAGCGAGTGAGGAAGCTCCGATGCCTGAATTCGCATGGCAAAGGTGGCATACCCTTGAGGACGCCGCGGAGTCTTTTGCCGATGAACTCTTGCGACAGATGGACGAACGGAAGGCCGAGGGTGCCGAGGATTCCGAGGCATTCGTTTTTGACCGCCATGCTGTCTTAATTCCCGATATTCCTGGAGTCCGTCGAGCCTTGAAGAGAACTCTAGAAATGAGAGGAATTCCTCTGGCTGAGCCACGCGATCCTACCCAAGTGAAAAGCGATGAGGCTTTGAAAATGGGACTTTTGCCACTTCAAGTCGTGGGTCGTGGTTTTGAAAGGCCTAAAGTCATTGCGTGGTTACGAGCTTGGTTGCCAGATTCCGATGAACAGCACTCGGTTTGGGTGAAAGAAATTCACGCAAGAGGGATTCGTTCCGGACTTAAAGCGTACCAAGGCGGGGCTTTAGAAGCTTTTTACTCACAGCTGGAGAGTCTTCAAACCCTGCTGGGTGGACGTAAAACTTGCCGCGAATCAGGAAACGCGCATCTTCAACTTTTCAAGGATCGAAAAGAGTCTCACCCTAAGCTCAATCAGATCTACCCAGTTTTTGAGTCAATCTGGAACGTTATGGCTGAAGACTTCGAGCGAATTGGACAGGGCGATCGAAAAGCTCCTTTCCTGTTTTGGTTGGAGCGATTGGAAAGTCGTCTGCGTGAAGCATCTCCTCCGATTGAAGCACTTAAGCCTCGCGAGGGCTTGAGACTTTATCGCCTTCAACAAGCGCCAGTTCTAGAGGCCGAAACGATTTGGCTTTTTGGGATGCCACCGCGATGGTTGGGTGGAGAAGGGGCCGGCGATTTTTGGTTTTCCGAGCGAGATCGGGAAATCTTATCGAACGAATTTGCCGTGCGGTCTCGCTTTCAAGTTCGAGAAGAGCGACTTAAAGTGCTGGCACTTTGGCTCAGAACGTCCCAGAAAGTCATTTTATTGGAATCTGAATTTGATTCAACGGGCCGTGAGCGGGAAACTCTCTTACCCCTGGTCAAAGAGCTAGCCCAGCACGTCGGATGGAGTTTGCCCGACGCGCCCGAAAGTCGAGGTGCTCATTCAAGAACCTTGCAGAGCTATTCTGCTGCTCGGGTCTCCCAACCTACTCGGGTTCAATTGCCGCCCTTGGAAGCCTCGGCCACAGGGCAGTCAGCCGAACTGAGTGCGACTTTAATTGATCGTTCGAGCCGATGCGGATTTCAGGCTTTGGCATTTCATCGGTGGAAGCTGAAAGACATTCGTGAACCGGGAACTGAGCTCTGGCCAGATGTTCGCGGAACATTACTGCATGATGCGGTGAGGATTTTGATGCTTTCACGAAATAGTGCAGGGCATTTCGGAGTCCAGCCGAGTGAGGCATTAGATGAGGCATGGCTGCGTCAGAGGCCTCAGGGATTAGTTCGCACTCGCCGGGTTGAGAGTTATGTCCGCTCTCGGTTAGTTCGGGTTTTAGATGTTTTTTGCGAAAAAGAGCGTGAGTATTTTCTTAGGGCTCAGACCCGCCCGGTGAGTTTGGATGATTTAACTTTACGGGTCAACTATCCGGACTTTTCAATTCGAGGAAAGCCCGATCGGATTGACCAAGGTCCTGAAGGTCTTTTTATTATGGACTACAAAAGTGCTGGCACTGTACCCCACGGTCAGGACATTTTGGAGCATGGCTACCGACTTCAGCTCCCGTTTTACGCCATCGCTGCAGCTCGGCAGTTGAACCAGGAAATCTTAGGCGTTCAATTTGTTGAACTTGATTCTAAAGGTGCCAGACGGAGTGGTGTTCATTTTACCGAGTTTAATGGGAAAGAGCCCGGTAAATTGACGCAGCTCAGATCCAACTCTAAAAGTCTTTTTAATAGGCCTCGAGAGGAAGTGTGGGCCGACTTAGAAGAACAAATGATTCAAGTCGCAAAAGCCTACGTGGCGGGCCGATTTGAAGCTCGGCCTCGGATGAAGCCTGCCGCAAAAGAATGCAGCAGTTGTCGCGTGGGAGATCTCTGTGGTGTCAAACGTAGAACGGATGATCTGTGATGTCAGAATTAAAAAATGTGAGTGTTCACGCTCCGTCACCTGAGCAACAAAAAGTGATCGATACTTGGGGTCAAGGTCTGGCGGTCATGGCTGGAGCAGGTTCCGGTAAAACGACCACCTTAGTGACGAAGTGCCTCGAACTTTTAAAAAGGCAACCCGATGCACGGTTTGCAGCAGTTTCGTTTACAGAGAGGTCAACGAGTGATTTGCGAGCTAAGCTTGCGGAGAAATTTACCCAAGCTGATAATCCAGGCGCGATTCATCACCACTGGGTCATGACGATCCACGGACTCTGCGGAGCCGTGATTCAGGAATTTCCGAGAGAAGCCGGTCTGGACGGCGAAGAACAAGTCTTGAGCGAATCAGAGTCAGTTCTCCTTTGGGAATCTGCTTTAGATAGCTTGTGGTTAGATGAACTGCCGGATCACGTCGCTGAGGCACTGGACTCACTCCTGGATCGAGAGTCTCAGCAGGGCTTGTCGGATTTGTTGAGAAGAGTCAGGGAGTTGATGGCCTTTGGCGTCTTAGATTCCTTGAAACAAAAGTTGGATCCAAGTTCACTAGCACTGGCCCAAGTGAGTGAGTTTGTTTTAGAAAAATACGCCCGACTTAAGCGGAGACGGGGCGCCTTAGATTTTAACGATCTTGAAATCTGTGCCGACCGAGCGCTGAACTCGCCGCGTGTTCAAGAGATTTTTCACCGGCGTTTTCACCTGGTTTTGGTAGATGAATTTCAAGACACCAATCCGCTTCAAGCTCGACTGATCTGGAAACTGGCTCAACCCTCCGGAGCCAATCTTTGCGTTGTCGGTGATCCCAAGCAATCGATTTACCGGTTTCGTGATGCTGACGTCACTGTTTTCGAGGAGTTCTGTGCGAGACTCCCTTTTCGGCAATCCCTCACGTGGAATTTTAGAAGTCGCCCAGGAATTATTCATTTTTCAAACGAGATCTGTGCGCCCGCCTTTGAAGCCTCTCAGATGCGATTTGAGGCCCTTGTACCTCAAAGAGAGGTGCGAACTGATTTGGAACCTGTAGTGAAGGTTCGTGTAAAAAGCCCTGCTGAGTTGTCCCAGTGGATTCTCAATGAAAATCAAAAAGGCGTGCCATTGGACGAGATGGCTCTCCTGGTTCGAAGAATTCGGGGTAATGAACCTTGGTTTAAGGCGCTTTCGGCAAACGGCATTCCACTGGCTTTTGGGAGTGGTGGCTTATTTTGGGATGATCCTAGGATTCGAGAGTTAGTTGCATTTTTAAAGTGGTGGGATCACCCGTTTAACAGTCTTTCAGGCGCGATTTTTCTTCGGGCGCCTTGGATGGAAATTTCCGATGAAGTGCTCGATCGCTGGGTGAAAGAGGATGCGACGTTTACTTCTCCATTCTTCAGCTCTCAGCATCCTATTGCATTGCGTCTCAACCCATGGAGAGGTTCACCGGTCCGTCCAGGAGAGCTTTTGATGAGTCTTCTACTGGACGAAACGCGTGAGAATGAACTTTGGGCTCCCTTGATGGGCCTTTGGCACCGTGTTGAGGAATATTCTGCTCAGGGTCTTGAATTCCATGAGGTTGTTCAAGAGCTGAGTCGTGCTGTAGAGGAAAAACGGCGAGATCGAGAAGTGCCAGCTCCTCGACAGCTCGGACAGCTTTCTGTTTTGACTTTTCATGGAGCCAAGGGTCTTGAGTTCCCTCATGTCATCTTGATTGATTTTCCGTTGAAACCTCGAAGTTCTGATGCACCCCTTTTATTTTGGGATCGAGAAGACGGTGCCTTTCTCGGAGGGCGAGATGAAGATGGAAACCGAGATCGAAAAAGTCCTGTCGAAGCCCAATGGCGGGGTCTCGAGAAGAAGAAGAATCTTGCTGAAAGTAAACGGGTCTTTTATGTCGCGTTGACGCGAGCCCGAGAGCGATTGATTCTTGCTTGCCAAGAAAGTGAAGGGGAGGGGGAGCCTGACCGAGCCACCCTGTTTTTAGAGGACCATTGGCGCAACTGGGTCGAGCATTCAGGTGTTCAAGCTCCCGAGGTCCTCGCTGTTTCCACTCCACTTTCAGAGGGGCCGGTCGAACTACAAACCTCACCTTCGGTCAACACCCTGACTCCTCAACTCCTGACTTTTAATCCTGCCCGAGTTAAGAAGAAGCGTGCTCGTCACAGCGTCACGGAGTGGAGTCTTTTGGCTCAGTGTCCTCGCGCCTATGAGTGGACTTTTATTCGTCCCCAACCCGTCATTGAGAACCTAGCCGAAGAACCGGGACAGACTCGCCAAGATCTAGGTACCCGGGTGCATCAGTGCCTCCAGTATTCGAAATTTTCAGAGCTAAGAGAAATTGAAACCGAAGTGGGTTCCGACCGACTTAACGCCGAGGCATTGATTCGATGGGCAGAAAAAGCTCCTTCGATGATGCCTGAAAACCCGACCCTAGGGCGTGAAGTTTGGAAGGAGATGGCTTTTGAAGTCCCCATTCAAAATGAGATTCTCGTGGGATCTTTGGATCGGCTGAGTTCTGAAACCCAGGGGAATCAAAGTCAGTACGCGATCGTCGATTTTAAAGTGGGTCAAAGTCCAAAATCACCTCGGATGATCATCCAGTCTTATTCGACCCAGATTCAACTTTATGCCCTGGCCGTAAGAATCTTAGGTTCGGGGTCCGAACGCAAAATGGATCGAGTTCAGGCCTCAGTAGTTCACATTTCTCCCCGAGGGGTTCAAGAGGTGATGATCCCCATTGATCTTCAGAACTGCATGAGTCTTGCTCAGAGCTTTGTATCCCTTTCTGCTGAGATCATTTCTGGCGTTCAAGGAGAAGCTCGCCCAGGGGGGCACTGCAATGTATGCCGTCATCAAAAAAGATGCCCTGCGTCGATCGTCACTCTTGAGCCTGAATTAGAGCAAATGGAGCTTTTTTAGTAATTATTTTTTATTGATTATTATTTATGAAGTATTAAATCCAATCGTTTTGTATCATGAATGAGTGAAAATTCTTACGATCTTTCAAGAAAACGAACTTGGTCTACTATTGCAGTTTTTTGTAGAGAGTCACTTCAAAGCTCAGGTTCAAACCTTGAAAAACAACGAAGAAGCGATAGAGCTGTTGGAGCAAGATCCAAATTCATGGAACTTGATTGTCTGTGACTATACAAATTCTGCAAAGACTTTAGTTCCGTTGAGTCTAAAAAGGGAACTCAAGACGCAGTTTCTTTTTCGGGTCTCTAAAGCTCAGGTAGACGCTTTCAATGCTAGGACCAAACAGGGATTCTATTTTTCTGATCATCATGGACTGCTCACTCGCCTCAGGGAACTTCTGTCTAAAGATCAAATACCTGAGCGGGATTCAGACTATGTTCAAGCCAATTCCGAATTTTTGATTCATGTGAGTCCAGTTCAGGCCGACATCTATGCTCAATTGTCAAACAAGAAATTGGTTAAGATCCTCCGGGCGGGTCAGAGTTTCTCTAAAGAGGATGTTGATTTTTTTCAAAATAAGAAAAAGATTGATCGACTCTGGGTCTCAAGGGATGCGGTATCGTTGATTTCTGATGGAGTGCTTGAGAAATTCTCACCTCCTGAATCCCAGATGAGTCGAGGTGAGTCTAAGAGCCTGCCGGGCTCGGTTCCGAACGAAGATCCTCAGCCTCGAGCCGCTATACACCAGGGACAGGAGGCGAGTGAGACGATCTCGGTCGTTACGAGTGTTCAGTTTGACCCCTCGTTGAGTTTAGAGCAAGAGACTCGACAGGCGATTGCCGCTCAGCTTCGCGTTGAAGCTAAGATTACGGCAGAACTCAAGGAGGAGGCAGAATCCAAGAGGCGGGCAGAAGTGGAAGCCCAGCAGAAAACAGAGGCCTTAGCTCGACTTAAGGCAGAAATTCAATCGAGACCCCCGAAGGCAAGGCTAGCTACTCCGGAAAAAAAAATGCTCTTGGATTTGGACTCGATGCAAAAAATGATCGAGGTTTCTGGAATGACTCCAGCGGTTCAAGAGGTTGCAAAACGCAATGTAACGCAGGTGGTCCAGCATGTTCGAAAGGCTCCGCGCCTAAACGATTTACTTCGGCACCTTCAGCAGAGTCAAGAAAGCTATCTAGCAAGCCATAGTATGCTATTAAGTTTTTTGTCCTGTGCAGTAGCGACTCAAATGGAGTGGAGTTCAGATACGACTTATCAGAAACTAGTCCTATCTTCGTTTCTTCACGATGTTGCGATTCAGAACGAGGACCTCGCTAGAATTAAGAATTTGAATCAAATCGCTGAGCTTGATTATAAAAATGATTCAAAAAAGACTAACGAAATTTTTCGTATTGTGAGAGATCATCCGTTGAAGGGTGCTGAGCTAGCTCGTACTTTTCATGAAGTGCCGCCCGACGTAGATTTGATTATTGCTCAGCATCATGAGCTTCCCGATGGAACCGGTTTTCCAAAGGGGTTAACCTCCACTCGAATTGGGCCGCTTTCTAGTATTTTTATTGTGGTCCATGATTGGGTTGATTTTATATTAGAGCGTAAGGTGTCTGGTTCAGATTCAATGCGGGATTTCTCTGATTCGATTCATGATTTTGTGGCAGCTAGAAAAAATTCTTACTCGACGGGTACTTTTAGGAAGGTTCTAAGCTGCCTGGACAAGATTAAGGTTTGATTAGACTCTCGTTAGCATTCGCACCCACGCTTGCAAATTCATTTCAAACGGGTGATATATCTAATATTTCGAGAAGGGACTCTGATGACTCAGTTAGATTTTTCCCGTTCAAAAAATACGGTTGTTGTAAGTGATATCCACCTGGCCGATGTGGAAGATCCAGGAATTCATCATCATTTGTGGAAACAATTTAAAACCCAAGAGCACCTCATTGATCAAGAGTTTGCATCTTTTCTGCTAGAAATTCAGAGAAAAAGTAATTCTCCCATTGAGCTCGTTTTCAATGGTGATATTTTTGATTTTGATTCCGTCATGGTGCAACCAGGTCCAAACGACGATTTCCAGAGCAATATTAGTTGGATCGAAAAATTAAGAGGTCTGAATTCAGAGGAAGAAAAATCTAGATTTAAATTTAAGGTTATTTTAGATACCCATCCGGTTTGGATCAGAGAAGTTCGTAGCTTCATTCTTGCCGGAAATCGAGTAATCTTCGTCATTGGCAATCATGATCTTGAGCTTCATTGGCCAGCCGTACAGCATGATTTTTTAGAGCGTCTCAATCTTACTCAGGAGTTTGAGTCTCAGGTCAGATTTTGTGAGTGGTTCTATATTAGTAATCAAGACACTCTTATTGAGCATGGAAACCAGTATGATGCCTACTGTCTCTGTTCAAATCCGGTTCATCCTCTAATTAAAATGGGGACAAAGTCTCAGATTCGAATGCCATTCGGAAATTTAGCCGGTAAGTACATGACTAATGGTATGGGATTTATTAATCCTCACGCGACAGAGAGCTTTATTAAAAGCTCTGTATGGGAATATGTCGTTTTCTATTTTAAATATGTTTTTAAGACTCAGCCTTTTTTGATTTGGACCTGGTTTTGGAGTGCAATGGTCACTCTCATCTACTCCTTAGTTGAAGGGTTTTTACCGGCCATGCGGGATCCATTCACTGTAGATAGTCGTTTGCAGGGGATTGCTGATCGATCTAATGCAACGGTGCCTATGGTTCTTGCTTTGAAAGAAGTTCACGTTCATCCAGCGATCTTCAATCCGATCAAAATTATGCGAGAGCTGTGGTTGGATCGGGCTCTATTGTTGGGGACGATCTTCTTCATTAGTTTTCAGTTTTTCTCGTTTCTTAATATTTTCCTGCCGGTTTCTGTGTTTTGGATCGCGTTCCCGATGCTGTTTTTAGTTCCCGCTTTTATTCTCTACGCGCGAAATGTTGAATCGGAGGTGGAGGATACCCAGCGCGCAGCCTTTCGGATGGCTCCGCTAAGCGCTCAAATCGCTAAAGTCAGGCGGATCGTCCAAGGGCACACACATCATGAAGATCATCGGCTGAACGGTGGAGTCGAGGTGTTAAATACTGGGACTTGGTCTGCGGCATATCACGACGTAGAGTGCACGCAGCCGTATGGAAAGAAGTGTTTTGCATGGATTCGGTATCCTGATTTGGATGCAGACAGTCGATCTCCTAGTGATGAACGGTTCGCTGAGCTTTATGATTGGGTTAATAACAAGGCGGTTTTAATTCCTGCTCGGCATCAACCCATCCAAGAACGAGGCTCGCTCACTGCAAAGATTCAGGAGAAGGTCTTAGAGGAAACGGTTACTGACTTGAGGTCATTGATCGAAGGTAGGGCTCAAGACCTTCTCTGAAAAGACTTGCTGAAGCCGAATTTTTGGCCTCGTTAGCGATGGTTCGACTGGGCTCATCGTGTGAGTAAAGTTTGATATACCAAAAATAGTTTCTTAGAATCGATGAAACATATTCACGAGTCTCTCGTGCCGGAAGCAGGTCAATGAAGAGGAGTCTGTTGCTGATGGGATAGCGGGCTTTCCATTGTCGGATTCGTCCGGGGCCCGCATTGTAAGCTGCGAGCGCTAGTTCGATCGATCCTCTTTCGCTGTCAACCAAACGATTGATGTATTTACTGCCGATTCGAATATTGGTTGCGGGTTCCCAGAGTTGTTGGATGCTGACCCGTTTGTCATAGGTGCGTGCAGTGGGGAGTTGGAGTTGCATCAAGCCCATAGCCCGCGCGGGACTGGCGGCGTTTGGATCGAATGCGCTTTCTTGTCGAATGATTGAGAGTGTGAAGAATCGATCCAAATGGGATTGGACTTCAGGGACATATTCTAAGAATTGAGTCGGGTACAGGATCTCTAGAGTGGGTCGTGAAATGAGACTTGGGTTCTCACGGAATGCAGATGCCATGAATCGGAAATTTTCGGAGTACACCCCAGCTCTTTTTAGCAGAATCGCCCAATAGAGTCTGAACTGTGGGGCTTCCTTGAGTGCTTCCTCTTGATAGGTAAAAAGTAATGAGCGTGCGGATCGCTTATCGCCTCGACTGAGCAGGTATTCAATTGCTGCTGTGCTAGCGCCGAGGTCGGAGTTCGAAACAGGACGGAAGAAGACCTCTGGGTCTTGGGCTTGTTTCCACTGGAGATCACTTCCAAATTTGCTCGAATGCATGAGTAAGCTATGGAAACTGAGTGGATATTCGTGAGTCACCCAGGCTCGGAGCTGAGCTTTAAGAACCTCATTCTTGTTCTGGACGGCGCAGTAGTACCGCCAGTATCCAACCCTCATTCGATAGTCCGAGGCATGGGGCAGATCTGGAATCTTCGAGAGAATAGTCTCTGCTTCGTCATAGCGGGCTTGCCAAATTTTGAAAAGACCCAGGCGGTATCCTGCTGTCACAGCTCCCTGGTCATTTCCGCAGCTGAGGGCCATTTGGTAAAGTGCTTCAGCCTTAGTTCGATAGACGGGGTTTGGGAATGCAGATTCGAGTTTTAGACCGACGCCAAAAAGAAGAGAGCTAGAAATACATTGCGAGCGTTTTAAAATGAGGTCTGCCGTATTAAGCGCGGACTGTGGAGACCGAATCGTGTTTAAGATCGGTTGAACCTCGGGTTCAGTGCGTCCAGCAAGAGCTGCCCAGTGTTGACTCTTCCATGCAGTGAGGGCTTGAGCGGAGGTTAAACGTGATGCAACGCCAGATGAGGCAGGCAGTGATGCTAGGCCGAGTTCCTTGGCTTTGATCTTTCCTTCTTTGATAAAAAAGGGACAAAAGGGCGACGAGCTGTGAATAGGGATAGTGCGGCAACGATCAATCCAAGTTTTCTGACGTTCTTGGGGCATTTCATTGTTTTTAAACTCAGACCAGTACTGATACTGTTGTTCGATTTCAATGCGGCCGTTAATGCCGAGCGTTAGGCCAGTTAAACTTTCATTTTTGTAAATCTCAGAAAAGCGAAGTGAAGTCGGCGACTCCATTGCTGCAGTTGGCCAAAGTGAGGTCAAGGGCGCAAGGAGCCAGAGTGGATATCGAGATCGAGCGCGCGAGGGTTTACTCATTGAAGTTCTTTTCGGTTCTTTTGCCGCGACTCTTAACTAAATTTTCCCCAAATAAGTGCTGGATATCTTTTTAGAAATGCTATTTTGATTGAAGGTGAATCATAAAGAACGATGACTTAGACAAGGGATATTCTATGAATCGGCTTCAAGATGATGTTCAGGGTATTTCCATGAGATCCGTGGGTTTAACTTCGGAAGAGGCTCTCAGGAGATTCTCAGAGGTAGGCCCCAATGAAATCAAAAAGGAAACAAAGGCATCTCCCCTGATTTTGTTGTTGGATCAGTTTCGTCAAGGTCCAATTCTCCTCCTTTTGTGCGCCTGTGGTGCCTCGCTCTTTTTGGGTGAAGCGATTGATGCAATTGCGATTGGACTCATCGTAGTGATTAACGCACTTGTGGGCTTTATTCAGGAATACCGAGCTGAAAAGGCAATTATGGCACTGAGAGCACTCGAGGCGCCTCGAGCACGTGTTGTTCGAGATGGTTACTCTAAAGCGATTGATTCGCGAGAGATTGTGCCAGGGGATCTAGTGGTCCTGGAGGCCGGAGATTCAATTCCAGCAGATGTTCAGCTCATCACAGCTCATTCAGTGTCGACCCATGAAGCAGCCTTAACGGGTGAGAGCACGCCAGTTGAAAAAAAAATCTTTTCTCCGGGAGACGTCCTCCACTTGGCTGAGCGGAGCGGTGAGGCTTTTCTTGGGACATCAGTTCTGACAGGTTCAGCCACCGGTTTGGTGATTGCAACCGGGATGAACACGGAGCTTGGAAAAGTGGCTCACCTGTTGCAAACGACACAGCGCGAATTGACCCCGCTTCAAAAAGAGATGAATCGGGTTGGTAAATCCTTGGTGCGACTCAGTCTGGTCGCCGTCTTATTGGTTGCTGTCGTTGGCTGGATCCGGGGTATCGGATGGCTCGATCTTGTTCTTTCTTCTGTTACTCTTGCAGTTGCCGCAGTTCCTGAGGGGCTCCCTGCCATGGTGACCATTGCTCTTGCTCTAGGAGTTAGACGGATGTCTGCTCGGCATGTCTTGGTGCGGAAACTCCCGGTGGTCGAAGCTTTGGGTTCAGTCTCCGTACTGTGTACTGATAAGACGGGGACTCTGACTACTGGGCGAATGGAGGTCAGGGAACTTTGGGGCGCTGATCAAAAGGAGATTTTATTTCAGGGTGCAGCCTGCAGCGAGGCGGAGCTTACTCAGGATGAAAGGTCGGGTACCGGCGACCCTACGGAGATTGCCATTTTGCAAGAGGCCTTGAAAATGGGAATTCGTAAATCCTCAATCGAAGCCCAGATTCCGAGGAGATTAGTACACCCATTTGACTCTGATCGAAAACGAATGTCCATCTTTCGTTCGGATGACACGCTTTACTGCAAGGGTGCTCCGGAATCGATTTTTTCTCTCTGTTCAGCTTTAGATCCGGCTATTCACGACGCTTATGCGGGGATGTTAAAAAAAGGTTTGAGAGTGCTCGCTGTAGCTACTGGAAAAAGCGAGCAGGAGCAAGATTTGATTCTATCTGGATTGGTTGGAATCGCCGACCCGCCGAGACCCGAAGTTGTTGATGCAATTTCAGAAGCAACTAAAGCGGGCATTCGAACTGTAATGATTACGGGGGATCACCCGATCACTGCTCGATCAATAGCTGAAGAGCTTGGTATCATTAGTTCTGAACAAAAAAATGTTTCTGAGTTGATCTATGCACGAGCAACTCCTCAGGACAAGATTGATATCGTGAAGCGATTCAAAAGTCGGGGGGCTATCGTGGGCATGACTGGAGATGGCGTAAACGATGCCCCAGCCCTGAAAGAGGCCCACGTTGGGATTGCCATGGGAAAAAGTGGAACTGAAGTGGCCCGAGAAGCTTCGGATATGATTCTGACTGATGATCACTTCGCGAGCATTATTGCGGCAGTTCGAGAGGGTAGAGGAATTTACGCCAACATCCGCAAAGCCTTGGTCTACTTGCTCACTGGCAATGTTGCTGAGATTTTTGTGATGCTAGGTGGTTTAACCTTAGGTTTACCATTGCCTCTTGTTCCTATTCATCTCCTTTGGATTAATCTTGTGACGGATGGCTTACCAGCACTGGCCTTGAGTATGGACCCAGTTTCTGATGATGTCATGCTTGAGCCTCCTCGTGATCCTCGAGAGCCTATGCTGGGTAAGAAGCAGTGGTTGAGAATGGGAACTGTAGGTATTCTTGAAGGAACAGTTGTGCTTTCTGCTTTTGCCTGGGCACTTGGACCAGGGAGCAGTGCTGTCGACAAGGATCCAACGTTGACCGCAAGAACATTCGCTTTTAATGTACTTATTATCAGTCAAATTCTACGCTCCTGGGGTGCTCGGAGTTCCATCCGACTCCCTTGGCAGATTGGGCTTTTCTCGAACTTACCCTTACTGAACGTAATTATTTTGACCCTGCTCTCACAGATTGGGCTTCTCTACTTTGATTTGACACAGAAGATCTTTCAGCTAGCCTCACTCTCTGATCGACGTATTGTACTTGCATTTTTTTTAGGTTGCATCGTTCCGTCGGTAGTTGAAACTGTCAAGTTGATTCAGCTGAGACGAAATGAGATGGTTTAATTAGATAATTAAAAAATGATAATTTGAATTATAATTGACTCGTGCTAGCTTTATTCATGTGAAATTAAGAATAAAAATAGCTATTTTTTTCATCAGTTTTTTAAACTTAAATCTGGCTAACTCGGCTGATGAATTTGCTTCTCAAATCGATTGTCGGGATGGAGTTGAGCAGGTTTCAAGTCGAGTCATCAATTCCCGGTCTTTTTATTCTGAAAGTCCATTGGTGCATCAAGGGGATTTTTACCAGGTCGAGTTCAGTCAGGATCGTGTGATTCGAATTCGAGATGGATTAAAAACAGAGTTTTGGCAGAGTCCGGGCTGCGGACCTGCAGCCGTGACACCTTACTTAACGGGCTTTCTGGTTGCTTGTTACTCTTCAAATCAGCTCATCTTAATCTCGGATCGAGGGCAACTCACTCGAGTCTGGGAATCTCCTCGCTTGAGTAACTCACCTATGACTCCTAATGACTTTGTGAAAGACGAATGGGGTGGGGTTTATTTTACTTCGTCTGGCGAGTTTAATGTGGCGCCAGAAATTCCGGTGGATGGTCGCGTTTATTACTTGAATCGATCTGGGGTGATTGATGAAGTGGCCTCTGGGATTCATTATTCAAATGGGATCGCTCTGAGTTCAGATGGTAGCTCTCTTCTCGTTTCTGAACATTTCCAGAATCGTATTTTAAAATACCGTGTGGTTCAACCCGGTAGGCTGACAAGAACCTTCGACATTTTTGCCGATTTAGGCGTTCTTTTTCCGATTCAAAATTCTCATGATTCAGCCTATTTGGGGCCAGACGGTATGCGCCAGGATCAGGGGGTCATCTTTGTAGCTCAGTATGCTGGTTCGCGAATTCTCAAACTCAGCGAATCTGGAATTCCGATTGGCGTGATCGAACTGAGGTCTCAGTTTCCCAACACGACCAACGTTTGGGTGGATGGTGATCATCTCTATTTGTCTGCAGTTCGCGATGACTCTCATTTGGGATCGAATTCAGTCTATCCAGCAGTGGTCGTTCGCATCGAGGACTCGAGGTTAAGAGAACGGGCTCATTTGGTTTGCGAATTAGATTAGCATGGACTATGAACAATGACAGAGGGAAACACTCATGATTCAAGTTCAAGCTTATGCTGCCCATTCTGTTAAAGAACCGTTGGCTCCTTATCAGTTTCAAAGAAGAGAACCAGGGTTGAATGATGTTTTGATTGATATCCATTATTGTGGCGTCTGCCACTCCGATATTCATCAAGCCAGAGATGAATGGGGCGGGGCTACATTCCCCATGGTTCCAGGACATGAGATTGTCGGTGTCGTGAGTCGGGTCGGTTCTAACGTGACCAAATTTAAGGCGGGCGATCGCGTCGGCGTTGGCTGCATGGTGGATTCGTGTCGCGAGTGCTCCAGTTGCAAAGAAGGTTTGGAGCAGTACTGCGAACCAGGTGCAAACTTTACCTACAATAGCCTAGAAAAAGATGGAAAAACGGCTACTCAAGGTGGCTATTCTACTCAGATTGTTGTTGATGAGAAATTTACCCTCATGATCCCTGCTAACCTGCCTCTGGATGCCGCTGCACCGTTGCTTTGCGCAGGGATCACTACTTACTCACCTTTGAGACACTGGAAGGTGGGTCCTGGAAAAAAAGTCGCAATTTTGGGTCTCGGCGGTCTCGGTCATATGGCTGTGAAACTGGCGAGTGCGATGGGTGCGGAGGTGACAGTCCTCAGTCACACAATGAAAAAGCAGGCTGATGCCCAGCGGTTCGGCGCCCATCACTATTATGCGACATCAGATGCCGATACTTTTACCAAACTTCAAAGAAGTTTTGACCTGATTATTAATACGGTCTCCGTCGATTTGGACTGGAACGGGTATGTGAACCTGCTTAAACGAGATGGTTCGTTCGTTCTTTTAGGTGTCCCTGAGAAACTGGTCCCGATGGCAGCATTTCCTCTCATTGGCGGACGCCGCAGCGTAGCCGGATCACTCATTGGCGGCATTGCCGAGACTCAAGAAATGCTCGAATTTTGCGGTAAGCACGGCATCTCGTCAGATATCGAACTGATTCCGATTCAAAAAATCAATGAGGCATTCGAGCGAATCGTTCGCAGCGATGTGCGATATCGTTTTGTGATTGATGTTCAGTCCCTGCGGAAGTGATTTGTAAGTCTGATCGGAATATGAAAGTTCTATTCCTGATTAGCTACGTTGCATTTTGACGCCTTTGCTACCGAGCTGCTCTATGCTGGCAAGCTTTGTGCAGCCTCTATGTTTCATTCCAAATCCCCGTTTTGAGGAGAATGAGCATGGGCGAACTCTTAGTCTGTTGGTTCAGTGATCAGCGGGGTGAGGATCTGAGGCGGCTCGGTGGAAAAAACGCTTCACTGTCAAAAATGATTCGTGGTTTGATGGGGCGAGGGGTGAATGTACCGAGTGGCTTTGCCACGACCGCTGAAGCCTATCGACAGTTTCTGCGTCACAATCAATTAGATCAAGAAATTGCTGAGACCATCCACCTTTACCGCGATGGAAAGAAAACGTTGCGTGAGGCGGGAAGTCAAATTCGGGAACGAATTCAACGAAGTAAAATGCAGCCTGAGCTTGAGCGAGAATTGAAAGCTTCGTTTCAGGCGTTGAGAGATCTCTCGAGTGGAGCCGAGTTCAGTGTGGCCGTGAGGAGTAGTGCCACCGCTGAAGACCTGCCCGAGGCGAGTTTTGCTGGTCAGTTAGAGTCGTTCCTCAATATCAGTACTCCTCTGTGCCTCATTCAGTCTTGTATCAACTGCTATGCATCGTTGTTCACGGACCGTGCGATTTCTTATCGGGAGGATCAAGGATTTGGAAGCCTCGATATTGCCGTGTCAGTGGGCGTTCAGAAAATGATTCGCTCCGACTTGGCTTGTGCTGGCGTGATGTTTTCTCTCGATACGGAGACTGGTTTTCAAAAAGTCGTCGTCATTAATAGCTCTTGGGGGCTAGGCGAGTCAGTCGTCCAAGGGATGGTCAATCCTGATGAGTATATCGTATTTAAGCCGCACTTGAAGATGCCTAAAATCAATCCAGTGATTGAGAAGGTCCTCGGGTCTAAGGAAAAAAAAGTGATCTATGCTGGCGAGGATCGAACCCAGCAGATGGAGGCCAGCCAAGCTGAACAAAATAGATTCACCCTTTCGGATGCTGACGCGAGACAACTTGGGCTTTGGGCGGTCGAGATTGAGAGCTTCTATGGACGCCCCATGGATATGGAGTGGGCCAAAGATGGCCCAAACGGGCCGCTTTATATCGTCCAAGCGCGTCCCGAGACGATCTATGCAGGTAAGGTGAATCAGCCTTTTACTCGATATCGCCTAGAGGGAGCGGGTGAAGTCCTGGTCCGTGGTACTGCCTTAGGCAGCAAAATTGCGACTGGTCGGGCGAGGGTGCTTTCCGGGCCCAGTGAAATTGAACAGGTGCAGGCCGGTGACGTGCTCGTGGTCTCAAAGACTGATCCCGATTGGGTGCCGATCATGAGAAAAGCGGCTGCGATTGTGACCGAGCAGGGGGGGCGAACATCCCATGCCGCAATCGTCAGCCGAGAGCTGGGAGTCCCAGCGATCATTGGCGCGGCGGGAGCAAGAGAAAAAATTAAAGATGGAATGGAAGTTACTGTCTCCTGTGCAGAAGGAGAGACTGGATCCGTTTATCGGGGCTGTCTCAGGTTTTCGGAGCGGACTGTTTCATTGTTGGGTTTGCCTCAAACCAAAACCCAAATCATGATCAATGTCGCGAGTCCAAGTGATGCATTTCGCTGGTGGCGCCTTCCGGTATCGGGGATCGGCTTGGCTAGAATCGAGTTTTTGATTACCCAGTCCATCCAGATCCATCCGATGGCATTGATTCATCCTGAGAGGGTTCAAAGTATCGAGGAGCGTCGAAAAATTGATGAGATGACTCGAGGATATTCAGAACTCTCTCATTTTTTTGTTGATCAGCTAGCAATGGGGATCGCTAAAATCGCTGCTTCGCAGTACCCAAATCCCGCGATCGTTCGCTTCAGTGATTTCAAGACCAATGAGTACGCTGATCTCCTCGGTGGAAGAGCCTTTGAGCCCAAGGAGGAAAACCCGATGATCGGTTTTCGGGGAGCCTCTCGGTACTATGACGAACGGTATCGAGAAGGATTCGCACTGGAATGCCAGGCGCTGATGAAAGCTAGGGCTGAGTTTGGAATGACTAATATCATTCCGATGATCCCATTCTGTAGAACGCCCGAAGAGGCTGATCGGGTCCTTGCCGTAATGGAAGAAAATGGGCTCAAGCGCGGAGATCAGGGGCTTCAGATTTACGTGATGGCTGAGATTCCGTCTAATTTTTTGCTGGTTGCCGACTATTCGCAACGGTTCGATGGATTTTCAATTGGCAGTAATGATCTCACTCAATTGGTCTTGGGTGTTGATCGAGATTCAGAGATTCTAAAAGGTCTTTTTGATGAAAGGCATCCCGCCGTAAAGCGCGCTATTTCTATCTTGATTAACGACGCTCACGCGCAGTCAAAAAAAGTAGGGATCTGCGGTCAAGCTCCAAGCGACTACCCTGGATTTGCAGAGTTTTTGGTGGAGCAAGGAATTGATTCAATTTCTCTTAATCCAGATTGTGTGATCGATGTCATTCAAAGGGTTTACGAAAAGGAGTCTGGCAAAGCCAAGTGTGCATGAGAGACTTGATCGGGACACACGAAAGAGTCAGCTAGAGAGTCTCTTGTTGGATCTATTGAGCCACTTCGTGTCCGAGCTTCATCCTTCAGCTGGAGTACGCTCGGTGACTCTCCATCAGTCGCTTCAGGGCGATCTGGGTATTGATAGTCTCGGTCGAGCCGAGCTGGCGTTAGAAATTAAACAAAAATTGGGTGTAGAACTTTCGGATCAGGTACTCTTTCGCGCAAGAACTCCACTAGACCTGTTGGATGCCCTGACAGAAGGAGAGATACATCCTTCCGTGATCCCATTTGGGGTTCGGACTCGAGAGGTAGAGTCGAGTAGGATTCTCTGCCCCTCTCATGCTCAGACTTGGGTTGAAGTACTGGAATGGCACGCGAGTCACCATCCAAATCGAGCCTGTCTGGATTTCATTGACTCCGGTCAGGAGGTCCATGGCCTGACCTTTGGTGAATTGTTTCAGCATGCCGGTCGGTTTGCTGCCCAGCTTCAAGATGCCGGTCTGAAACCAAGAGAACCAGTAGCCTTGATGCTGCCGACTGGTTTTGATTTCCTCTTCAGTTTTTTCGGAGCAATTTTAGCAGGAGGCATTCCAGTTCCTCTTTATCCTCCGCAGCGGAGGGGGCACATCGAAGATGAGATCAAGCGACAGGTGGGAATTTTATCGAACTGTGAGTCTCGCTTTCTCATTACTGTCCCTGAGGGGATGAAACTGAGCCGAATTCTTAGGTTCATGCTTCCTCGACTCAAACAAGTACTTTCACCTCAGCAGCTATCCTCCGGTCGGAGTTCATTTCGTTCTGGATCGATTGATAGTAATTCAACTGCATTTCTTCAATATACCTCTGGATCAACGGGGAGTCCGAAGGGAGTGGCTCTCAATCACGCTAGCATTCTGGCTAATATTCGAGCCATCGGGGCAGCAATTCGGGCCAATTCAGCAGACGTTTTTGTGAGTTGGCTTCCGCTTTATCATGATTTTGGGCTTATCGGAGCGTGTCTTGGAAGCCTCTATTATGGGGCTTTTCTCGCACTAACGGCTCCAGAGACCTTTCTAGGTCACCCTAAACAGTGGTTATGGATGATTCACCACTATCGCGGTACGCTCTCAGGAGCTCCGAATTTTGCTTATGATTTTTGCTCAAGACGAATCTCTGACTCGGAGCTGGAGCATTTAGACTTGAGTTCTTGGAGGGTGGCTATCAATGGAGCTGAACCCGTGAGTGCTGACACGATTCAGCGCTTCACTCAGCGGTTTAAGAACTATGGATTTCGTGCCGAGGCCATGCTCCCTGCTTACGGTCTTGCTGAATCTTCTGTGGGGCTAACTCTTCCACCATTAGAGCGACTTCCTAAAGTGGATCGAGTTGACCGTGAAGTTCTCACCAGAATCAATCGTGCAGTACCTGCCTTCCATGGGTATGATAGTCCTCTCGATCAACTGATCGTGAGTTGTGGGATGCCTCTGCCAGGCCATCGAGTAAGAATCGTCAATGAGGAGGATCATGTTCTTCCCGTGAGGGACGTCGGCCTCATTCAGTTTCAAGGACCTTCGAGTACCCAAGGCTATTATCGAAACCTCGATGCAAATCAATCTCTATTTCACAGTTCATCCGACCCCTCATATGTAGGCACGTGGCTGGATACGGGCGATCTTGGGTACCTGGCTGAAGGGGAGCTCTACGTGACAGGCCGCCGCAAAGACGTCATCATTAGAGGCGGTCAGCATTTTTTTCCTCAAGATGTGGAGGAAAAGCTGGCCTCAATTCCGGGAATACTCAAGGGGGGTGTGGCTGTGTTGGGTAGTTTGGACCCGATGACGGGGACAGAACGGATCATCCTGGTCGCAGAAACTCGAGTTCAGGATCAGAATGAAAAAAACGGTCTGTGCCAACGTTTGAGGCAGATGGCTAATGAGCTACTCGGATCACCCGTGGACGACGTCTTGCTGGTGCCCCCATTGAGTATTCCCAAAACCCCAAGTGGCAAGCTCCGAAGGGGGGCTTGCCGGGAGCTTCTTGAAGCTCACCATTTGGGTCGAGCCCAGCCGCATTGGATGCAGTGGGTGAATGTATTTAGGGGGATATTTTCTTTTCGTCTGGCGCGGATGGTACAGACACTAGGAAATTTAATTTACGGAATTTATTCCTGTTTGTGGGCCATTCTGGTGGGTGCGGTGTTTTTTATAGGCGTGGTGATCCTACCATCCTTTAATGCTCGATACCGAATTGCGAGAGTTTGTGCACGGATATTGCTCTTTCTTGTAGGGATCCGTCTCACCGTGATTGGTGCAGAGTCTCTCCCAAAGCGGGGAGATCAAGCTATTCTGGTTGCAAATCACGCAAGCTATATCGATGCGATGGTACTCGTCGCGTCCATTCCCACTTCATTTCATTTCATCGCTAAGAAGGAGTTTCTGTCTTACCCCGTTTTAGGTTGGATTTTTAGTCGATTGGGGTGCCGTTTTGTCGAGCGTTTCGATGCCTGGGCTGCAGTTCAGGATACTCGAAAAATTGCAGATTCAATTCTGAGGGATCAAATCTTACTTTTTTTCCCGGAGGGAACCTTCAGCGCCGAGGTCGGCTTAAAGCCCTTTCGAATCGGAGCTTTTGAGATTGCAACTCAGACTCAGACCAAAGTGATTCCACTCTCAATCAAAGGAGCTCGTCAGATCTTGAATGCTAATACTTGGATTCCTAAACGAGGTGAGGTCATCGTCAGCGTCGGTCCATTCATTCCTCCTTTGGAGAAGAGTGTGGAGAATGTCCTGGCATTGAAAAAGATAGCACGACAGCGCATCTTAGATGGCTGCGGAGAACCAGAAATTCCAGACTAATTTTTATCAGGAGTAAGTCAAAAATAGTTAACGGTACATTGATCTCACCCATTCCGCCCAAGGGCTTCGGACCCGAAAAAAGGGATGCGATAGATAGAGTCCTGAGCGGCTGAGGAGTTTAATCTGTTCGTGAAATTCAGAGGACGTTCGGGGTAGGAAAATAGACACACCGGAAGCCTGGCAAATCTGGCGGTCCTCTGGAAAAGTGTATTTGTTTCCGAGGACGGTCCTGAGGACGCTCTGGTTCAAAACCATGCATGTGTGTTCAATGAGTTCGGTGAGGTAGACTGCGTCTCGTGAGGATTTTTTTAATCCAATCATCTCAATGGTTTTTAATAAATCCATTAAAAATAAACCTAAGTCTCTTGTCCCTCCAGCATAAGTGGGACTTTTTTCGATGATCAGTTTAACCGATTGCCAGGTGTCGCTTTGCTGGGTCCAGTCCTGGAGCTCCTGAGCCAGTTGGTTCAGTGCAGGAACCAAATTTTCGAGAACCTCCTGAGACTTCAGGGTGCTCCCTGTGAGGGTCTCCGTGATTCTTGGATCGAGTCTGGTTTGCGTTCCTGAGGTCGAATCAAAAGACCTTTCGTAAAGCGTTGGAATAGAGGCTGCAACGTGGAGCGCTGGATCAGGTGAGTGAGACTGAGATTGGGTGATCGCCTGCACAAGGTCTGTATAGTCATAGCCAGCGCAGCTTTCGATATCCTCGGAGCCACACACAAAACGGGTCCAGGGAGCTACTTCGACCGCGTCTTCTAGGCTTTGCATGAAACAGGCGTCCCAAGCCAGAACGTCGAGCGGCTTTTTTCGCCAACATTGAATTTTTGCCAGAGTTGCTCTTAGATTGAGTTCTGAAAGCGTTTGCCATCCTCTACCGTGTCCCCAGAATACGAGCATCAGATTTTCAGATGGGTAGTCTTGCACTCCCCAGCGGACAAAGTTGGCAAATCGCTTTCGGGCAGGAATTAAAGCATGGGCGTAATACTCTGAGATGATCGGGGATTGCAGCTGATCAAAACTGAGCTGGGACAATTCTTGAGAGGTATTTGGAGTTGGAGTACTGGTTGAGTTTTGGAGGAGATGATAGCGTCGAACCCGTCGAGACTGCTGTTCTTCGATTTGAATAATCACATCGGCCTGAAAAGCGCTTCCTTCAATCTGTTTTTCTAACTGCAAAAGATCAGCAATGGCATATTTTTCAAGGTCAGGCGAGACCATCATCGAGATGAGAATGGTCCAAGGCTTGTTGCACTTTTCTCGGTGCCAGCTTTTGGCCCGCAGGCGATTCTGGTAAGCACGGTAGTCTGCGTCTTGGAGAGGATCAAACTGGGTTTGTCTCAGTGATTTTCCCTCCCAAGTGCTCGCGCACGACTGAGATGGAAGAATCGTGATGGCCTCTGCTCTTGGGCTCCGCCACAGAGTGCAGACTAAGGCGAGTAAGAAAACATACAAATAGTAAGATCGCATAGGTCCCCCCGGACGGTGATAATCTATGTCGCTGAACTCAGGCCTGTCAAGAATTGTGGAGGACTGGAATTTGATCACCTATTTAATTCAATTCGAATTATTGCACGCAGGAACGTGTCGATTTTGACACGTCTTGTTATGAGTCGGCGCAACCTGCTAATGTTAAGAAGTGTTAATCTTTTCCGGGATTTCTGCTGATAGTGGTCTAGAAGTGAAAAACCGGAAGGAAGGATTCAGTGAGCACCAGGAGCTTAGTCAGAGCAAGAGTTCGAGAGTATTTGATGCTCGGAATCAATATTTGCCTCCTCGTCGGTTTGTCGGCTAACTTGGTTGCATGTGAGGGTCTTCTTAAAGACCCAATAGCGGCGGTTGCTAGTCTTTCTGCTAGTTCACAGATCGCCTCTCCAATTGTGCTGAGAGCTGTTCCTTTGAATGGCTCCGTTTACCTGAAGTGGAGTTTTGCAAGTCCACCTTCTCAAATTGCTAGCTACACGGTTTTACGAGGGAATAGTCCCGATAGCGAAGTGCAGATTGGGAGTGGGATTACTACTGCTCAGTATTTTGACAAGTCCGTGGTCAACGGGGCCACCTATTATTATAGAATTCTTGGGGTGAGTAGCTCGGGTGCGGTGATCGGCTCAACTGAAGCTAGCGCCTCACCCGCAGGGAGTCTTTGTAACTCGGACTCTGGTCCATCCACCTTTGGAGCGGGCTCTGGCACATCTGGAGATCCTTATCTGATCTGCTCGGTCGACCACTTAAACAACATCAAAAATAGGCTCAATTCCAATTCCTTCTACTTACTGTCCGTAGACATTGACCTCTCGGGACAGAGTTTTACTCCGATTGGCACGAGTCAATCTAGCCCTTTTATAGGGACCTTTGACGGAGGCGGGTTTACTATCTCTAATTGGACTTACTCGGGTTCCAGTGACATCGCTCTCTTTGGGGACGCAGCTTCAGCAGTTTTTAAGAACCTTAGACTAGAAAATTTCAGTTTAACTAAGCTATCTCAGCGGGGTTATTTAGGTACACTAGTTGGTTTTGGGCAGCATGTTAATGTATCTAATGTTCAGGTCATTAAGACTCAACTTTCCACCTCTCTAGATAATTATGTTGGAGGAATCATTAGTGCATGTAACGGAAGTTGTTCACTCTCAAACTCTTTCAGTACTGGGCAAATCGGTCGAGGTGCGGTTTCACCGTCCGGTACGTTGAAAATTGGAGGCTTGATCGGTGGAGAAACCGGGACTAGCAGTATTGAGATCAGCTCTTCTTATTCGCTGGTTGATATCCAGGCTCCGACTTCAACCACCATGACTTCCCATCGCCTTGGAGGGTTGCTAGGTTGGATGTATTCTTGTGATCGTTTATCAATCTCGAATAGCTATACTCTGGGTCAAATCCTCATCTCCGTTCTGAGTGGAACTGGGATTCACTCTGGCCTGGGAGGTTTGGTTGGGTCCGGTTGCTCTAGTGGTGACACTGGCTCCTCGACGGTCAATAATTTTTTTGGGGGGGCTTTAGCTATTAATACTCCATCTAAAACGGGCCCCTTGTTTGGCTCAGTTGGGTCGTTTTCGGGGGCTTCTGGTAATTTTTTTGACTCAACTCAACTCTCTGGACTCATCGCAGCTTGGCCAAGCCCGGCTCCGTCTTCCTACGGTTCGGGGTTACCAACAGCGACTCTTCAAAATGGGGCAGCTTATTCAGGATGGGATACTCAGATCTGGATTTTTGCGGCCAATTCTTACCCTTTGCTTAAGAACGTACCTGGGATCAGTCAACCCACTCAACTCGTTGCGGTTTCGGCAACGGGGAGTGTTGCTTTGAGTTGGTCTGCACCTGTACAAAACCTGTCTGGCGGGTGGGTGAGTTACTCGATTTATCGAGGTACCGAGCCTGGGTCTGAGACATTAATAAAAAGTGGTGTAACAGACACCTCATGGGTGGACTCAGCTACAACTAACCCAAGCTCACCACCTTTGGGAGGGACGCTCTATTATTATCGGGTGCGTGCAGAGGGTAATGGGATTCCGTCAGGACTTTCCTCTAATTTGAGTGTCACTCCTCTTTAATTTTCTGTTTTTTTCACAGTGACTGATGATTCTAGAGTAAGTAGTTCACACCAATTAGAGTGGTTGAAATATTAATACCATTAGAGCTCAAGACACCGGTGCTGAGGTTGGATGACGTCAGAAAGAGGGAGATTGGGTGTTCTGGGAGGATAGCGTAGCTGATGCCAGCAGACCAGGTGATCTCTAGAGTTGAAAAAGAATTGTACAGATCAGCGACATATCTGCCCCAGACAGAAGCGGCGAATTTACCCCCCAATCCAAACGTGACTCTTGGTACTAACTCAGGATTAAAAAATGGGTTATAGCCATAGGAGGCATTCGATGTGATGAAGTTCGAATAGTAGCAACCCACAGCTAAGTTCAAAAGTGTAGGCCCAATGAAGAACTTGAATCCGAGTCGAGCATCCCCGTTTAAAAACTGGGCGGAGTATTGACTCTGAGATCGGGAGATCGCAGTCAAGGTCGAGGATACCTGCCCAGTAGCCTCCCAGGTCTTGGTGAAAAGATAAGAGAAAGCTAATTGTCCTGTCAAGAATGTTACTGAGTTATTGGGAAATCTTGTCTGTTGAATCAAGACGCTCGAGTAGCCCAATGACGGCTCTAAGGACCAAGGTTTGGCCGGATTTTTACGGCTGCTCATGGAGTCTGAGATTGAATCAGAACCAGCAATCGATCTTGATTGGTTATCAGATTTTTGCTCAATCTTGACATCGGCTGCTGCAATCCAGAGGTAGCGCACACCGTTCCAATTTTTTTTCAAATCGATCGCGTAAAATCCGTTTTTTTTCTGCTCTGACACGAGCATCGCAGTGTTCTTTGGGTAGACTCCTAGACTCTTTGATTCAGGCTTCGGCTCTTTGAAAACTTTGGCTCCGGAAGAGGGTACCACTAGGGCCCTAACCCATTTGGCTGCGTGAGTCTGAGTAGGGATGAAACAAAGTATTGAAAGTATGAAAATCCAGCTGCGGAAGGATTTGAGTGGACACTTAATTCGTCGATTATGTGTAATAAAAATCAGTAGCAAATTCATATTATTATTATTAAAGCATAAACAAATTTAACTCTAAATTTAATTATATCTTAATTTATTATTTTTCTTGATAAAAGTGTAAATATTGAGAGACGGAGTTAGTGATTTTGATTGAATACGGGGCAAATGCAAACCGCCTTGATGCTGCTGAGTCCAGCAGGCGGATGATCGTGAACATATTTTGCCAAGAATCCTTCGGACGAACGACTTAAAAGAAAAATGGGATAGTCTCTTGAAATCTGGAGGGGTAATTCCTCGTCTACCCATCGAGTAAATTGGCTCCATTTTTCGAAACTCGATCTGAACAACGAGGAATCCAAGTAGGAAATATGAGTTGCATGAACTCAGGGCCGGAAAAGAATTTGACACTATCAACTCAGCTATGGTTAGCAACACATAATGAGTTATCTAAAAAAGAGTTTGGTTTTTGTTTCATTTCTGGTTCATTTGAATCCTGCCGCCATTTATGCTTGCCCCCCAAGCTCTCAGTGTACAAGTCCAGCTCAGGTTAAAGTCGAGTTGGTCGAACTTAGATCGCTCAATGAGATCACGATCCAAGAAATCGATCTCCTGATCTCAGAGTTGGGTAGTAGTGCTAGCATTGCTCGCCAAAAAATCGGCCACGTCATCCAAAGTATCGACGACAAAGTAAAAACCTTATCTCAGTCGCCCATGCTCGTTCAGTGCAACACCCTGACTAAAACCGTTGCGAAGCACCATTTTAAATCGCGCACCTTGTATCGGCTTCCTCGATTTGTGGGATTCGATTGTAAGGAGTGTGGGTTCGGAACTCTGGAAAGTTGGGCCTACCGGGTTGCAAGATCAGTCTGCCCAGGTGACGAGTGTTGTTGGTTTGTATGGGGTTCTTTCTTGTGTGCGGGGGTGCAAAACTATGCTTACCAATGGATCTTGTCTCCATTGACTGGCTGGGATTGTACCGAGGTGGATTGCAAGACTGAGCTTCCTAGTGGGGATGTCCGCCGATGGGCAGTTTCACTCAAGCAAGGCTTGACTCAGCTTAATGCTAGATTTGAAGATCTCATTGAAAATGCTGGTAGTGGCGAAATCCCTGATGGTCCAAGATTTGATGCACCAGAGGCGCTACCTTCAGCTCCAGATGATGTTAGTTTTGCTGGTAATGATGATCCCCGCACTGGTATCAGTAAGTAGCCTAATCGTTCGTCATTCTTAACGAGTAAAAAACGATTAAAAAGAGAGAGTTAAAACCCAAATGTACTCCTTCTGTAGTTTTGAGAGAATTAAGCTACCTATTTTTCATAGGTTTTGTATATTTTAGCCCCGCTTGGATCTGTAATTTCTTTATGCACTAGAGATTTTCCATTTTCTGTCGCTATCCGCAATGACTTGGAAACACGACCATCTGGAGAGAGCTTTAATCGTCTAACCGACTTAATCTTGTCATCAGCTCCCAAATGCATTTTATCTTCGTAAATATGACCATCTTTAGTGATTTGACGAGTTTCGATGACTCTTGACCCGTCCGTTTTTTGTTTTACTTTTCCGTCTCGGATCGCTGTATTAAGAAGCTCGTTCGTATGTTTACCGCAATAGGCTACTTGAGCTTGATTGCCTAAGAAAACGACACAAACTAAAGAAAGTAATTTCGACTTTTTAAGTAAACTGAAACTCATCATGGCTTATTTCTCCTTAGAGATAAAAAGTAACAGACGTTTTGCTCTATTATATGTGTTTTTAAATAAAAAATAAAAATCTTCTCTGCTATAGGTGTGTCTGAATTGATCCGTAATAGATACTGATGTTTGGGTGAGTTGAGTCTTAGTTGACTCAGTAAGTAGAGACGTTTTTCCGGGGGACGGAGTAGCGATTGGATGAGTTCTAGTTGCTGGTTTGAGTGTTATGCCGGCTAGCGTCTCCGAGGGGCCGGGGTAAGGCTTTGTCGTCCGGGTAAATTTAAAGAATTCACTGAATCAGAGTTGAACTCTTTCGGTCTTTCATCTAAGCTGCCGGGTTTGACACCATTCAATTCAGTGTAGTGTTTTTAGCCTAAGGAGTCCCACGGTGATTCGAAAAATCATCCCAAAGAAAACTTTAGAACAGAGCATTTTCGCCAGTTTTTTCCGCCAGGTTTGGACCGAAGGTCGACTCATTTTCACTCGTGGCATTAACTTTCGATCCAGGGATAATCAATCGGCCCGGGAAGCCTATCGGAAAATGCAACTTCGAGAGTTCGAAGGGATCAATGCCCGACAGCGCTGGGCCAATTGGAGAACGATTCCACGCAATTTGGAACGGTGTCTCCCTAAGGAAGCTGTTTTTGCTGTTGATCTCTGCTGTGGGACTGGGCACTCAACTGAGGTTCTGGTCTACTACCTACCAGTCGAGTCAAAGATTTTAGGCCTTGAATTTAACCCTGATTTTGTTGAGTCTGCTCGAAAGAAGACCTTTAAACACCGAACAGGCAAGAGTGTTCAGGTCTCTTTTCGTGCGCAGTCCGTATTAGAGACCTTTCGAGATTCGTCAGGTTCTGAATTAGCTGATGCCAGCGTAGACCTGGTGAACTCGTGTGGTGCGGTAGGTTCGCATTTCGATCCCTCGATGACGGCGGTTTTAGTGCAGGAGGTTTCAAGAGTGCTGAAGTCGGGTGGTTTGGCACTGATTGACTCAGGCCTTCCGGGGACTAATAAAAAGCAGCTCGTGGAGATTTTTGAGGGTCACGGATTTGAAACCCTCGGTTCAGCGAAGAGCTCTATTCTTGATCTTTTTACGCAGGTTTGTTTTAGGAAGAAATCCTAATCTTTTTTAGGGGTTCGGTGCAGTTGTCATTGAAGGAAAGACTTGGGAGAATTAAAATTTATTTATGACACGTTATAAAAGAGTTCTGATCAAATTAAGCGGCGGAGCATTGGCAGGGAATCACGAAGTAGGGTTTGACCCCAAAGCGATTGAAAACATTGTTGATGAAATCCTTTCTGTAAAGGGGCTTGGTGTCGAAGTTGCCATCGTCGTCGGTGGCGGTAATATTTTTAGAGGGAACGTAGCTAAGGCCTGGGGAATTGAGCGTGCAGAGGCCGACAATATCGGGGTTTTGGGCACTGTGGTAAATAGTTTGATGCTGCGAGGGGCTCTTAAGGCGCGCAGCAATGATGAAGTCCGCGTGATGACGGCAGTTCCTATGGAGGCAATCGCCGAGCCCTTCATTCGGCTCAGAGCCATACATCACCTCGAGAAAGGCTACATCACGATCTTAGCCGGGGGGATTGGTCAACCCTACGTGACTACCGACTATCCGGCTGTCCAGCGAGCGCTCGAAATTCAATGCGATGCGATCCTGGTCGCTAAACAAGGGGTAGACGGGGTCTATACAAAAGATCCGAAGCAAGATCCTAGCGCCAAACAATATAAAACTCTTGCCTATGATGACTTTATTCGTGAACGCCTCAAGATCATGGATCACTCGGCATTGTTGCTTGCGCGCGATTACTCTCTGCCGATTCACATCTTCAACTTTACCCTAGCTGGCGCTATGAAGAAGGTCTGTCAGGGAGAAGATGTGGGGACTTATATTGGCCCACAGACCGCGATGAAGACCTACGAGTCAGCGTAATCTGCTCGTCTAGGGTCTGGATGGGTAAACCGAGTTCTAGGTCAGTTCCCCCGCTTTCGCGGTCTTCCGGTCGGTTGGAGCAGGACCTAGACTTTCGGGTGCTTAGCCAGTTCCAGCTTGAGGAAATGCATTTGCCACAATAGGTGGCGCCCTGGTAAAAGACGTTTCGATCCGGATCGAAAGTAAATACATACTTTCCAAGTTCCTCATATTTGAGGCACCAGGCTACTGCAATGGCACCTGCAAGCACGCCCATGAGTAGCTTAGTGTTCGCGATACCCGTAATTGCCGAAGAGGCACTACCAAATCCCCGCATGAAAGGCTCTGAGTTTTGATTAACGACTTGATTAATATTAGTAATTGAATCGAGAGCCGCATTGATTTTTGGAATCATCTCAGGTGAGTGCTGGACGATAATAGAAGCAATTTGGGAGAAAGACTGGCTGAATGAAATCCAGCTCTCTCCGTAATTGTCTAATAGTTGTTGAAATTCGTTAATAAAGCCTTCGGCCTTCGGGTAGAAGGTTTCAGTATCGGTTACAAATTGTTCGATCTGGGGCGCGGTTGTGTTTAAGACGCTAGCGATCAAGACAATCGCTTGAATTAGGTCATTCACTGGATCGCCAGATCGAACGTTTTGGGCTCGAATCGCTATGTTTTGCGTAATTCTAGCTAAATCCTGAATGGGTTCTGCACGAGCACCTGAAGTGATCAAAAATGAATAGACTAAAAATAGAATCCCCCAATACTTCAATCTGATTTGCTGAACCATTAAGACCTCCCCATTAGATCTATAGTGATCTCTTTGGGTCGATTATGGTTTTATGGAAAAAATGTCAATTAAAATATGATATCAAGAATCTCAGTCTCTCTTCCTTAGCTACAACTTTCAACTGGGCCTAAATTTTGATTAGAATTATCTTGTGAGCCCGTAGTTGGAGGCGGATTGAGGCCGTTTCCAGGAGTCGGCGTCTTCGGCAGTGGATCCTGTGAAAGTGCCTGGATCAAGGAGTCTCCCTGAAAAGATCCCCACCCAGTTGCCTCGTCATAATTTGCTACCGCAGGATAGTAGAAGTTTGTGCTGCCGTCGGCGACATCGTGAAGAGCAGAGTGGTAGTTACCGCTCTGTCCGACGCTATAGAGTGCGGGAGACGGAAAGCCGAGGAGTGACTTGCCCTGATTCTGTCTGTTTTGATTAACTAGTGCTGTAAATGCAGCCCATAGGGGCGCAGCGCAGCTCGTACCTCCTGCGACTTGCCATTTGCCGTCATAAAAAATCGCATACCCAGATTTTGGGTCTGAGTTGAGCGAGACATCAGGAACATTTCGTTGAGAAGTCGAGCCCTTGGAGTTTGAGGAAACCACACCGCTCTGCCAAGAGGGTTGTCTCCAAATCGTACTGACGCCTCCTCCTCCTCCTGCTCCCGTTGATGAATCTGCCCAGGTCGACTCACCTGAGTAATTTCCGTCTGCACTGAGCGAAAGATGGGTACCTCCCACTCCCACGACATAGGGTTGTGAGGCCGGATCATCGACAGCAATTTGAGAGGAATTATCGTAAGCACCACTGTCTCCTGATGCCGCAAAAAAGGCTTGGCCTTGAGCAGCCATCTGTTGAAAAATGGCGTATTCGGTCTCCAATAGAGACGAAGGGGTATTGGTCTCAGGCATTCCCCAAGAGGTACTGACTACCTTTGCCTCATGGTCTTGAGCAATTTTATTATAGACTCCAATAATTCCCTCGGCCGAATTAGGGCCTTGATAAATAAGTATTTTTCTAGCATTGGGAGCTAGGGCAATCATCAACTCAATATCTAACGTCACCTCTGGTGCTCCGCGTCCCGGAGTATTGGATGCGCCGGAAAGTGCTCGAGTTTCAAGCGGGACTTGACGGAGATTGAAGTGATTTTCATAGGCAGTGATGTCGCTCTCTGTGTAGGTATCGAGTTCTACAAGAGCAAGGGTTTGTCCTGTCCCGTCGAGTGAGGAGTTGAGGGAATAGGCTTTTTTGATTGCTGAGGGGGTCATTCCTGATTTTTGGCGCTTGGAGGTTCCCTCCAGTGTTGAAATGATGGAGTGATGACGTACCTGAAACTGTTTGTCGAGGCCGTGAACCCATCGAATCGGCAGATCGCTGGGGACCTGAAGTTCAAAGGTTGGTGCAGAATAGATGCGATGGCTCTTTGGGTCCTTGAAGTGGTGGATTTCAGTGTGGAAGAACTCCTCAATAGTTCGGGCGGGTGCACTAGCCAGAATCAGAATTCCTGAACTCCCAGAATCAGAGAGAGTAAATCCATTTGCAACGAGAGCCGTCTTCACTTGGAGAATTTGGGCCTCTGTTGGTGCGAAGCGATCCTTGAAATCATTGGGAGAAAGAAACTGATGAAACTTTGGACTGCTCGGGTTGTATAAATCATCTAGCTCAGTTTGGAGTTTAGTGGAGTCGCGGTAGCCGAGCGCAACAGTGATTTCAAAGAGTTCGTGGTCTTTAACAGGCCCCAGATCCTGAGAGAGTTTGGATTCTAGTGGGACGTGCCCGTAAAGTGGCTTAAGCTGAATCGCTTTTGTATCTACACTGTCTAAGTAGTTACCATTGTTTTTAAGTTGATTTTTTACGGAGCATAGAATTTTACCTGCAGACTGAGATTGTAGTGAAGAATTAGCTTTTCCGCAGCCTGTTCCGCTTAAAGCTACAAGAGTTGAAATGACGATTCTTGATTTTAGGTTCTTTTTCATCGGTTCTCCTGAAAAAAAGTCAAACTTCAGACGCTGATTTATTAGCGATTGAAATAATAAAATAGACTGAATGAGATTTTATATTTTATCAGGAGATCTATTTCGTCAAAATATTTAAATTTTCAATTAAGCGAAACCTTTTAAAAAGCTAGCGGTGATTTCTAGCCCACTCATTTGCGTTGATAAATTGGTAGCCTAGAGCTTTTAGATCATCGACTAACTGAATGACCTGTTTAATTCCGCTATTTAACTGGCCTGGGTCTTGTGCATCTAACTTATTGATATAATCTAAATGAATAAAAAAAGAAGCCCAAGAATCTCTAATGACGCGGTTTCTTTTGGCGTCCTCAAGAATCATATCAAGAGTTCTCTCTGATTTAGTGGGTGAGTTGAGATGTGGGTAACCTAGGTTTTCAGGTAAAACTCGTTGTCCGTAGAGATCTCGATAGATTTCATATGGAAAAAATTGATCTAGATTTTTATTCTTAGATAATGTGTTTTTTAACTGGCTGAAATGTTTTCTTCGTTCTGAGTCGCCCTGTAAGCCGCTCGATTCGTATAAAAGCGAATCAGATCGAGATGTCGGTAATCCTGCTATTTCACTTTGACTGTAAAGAACCTTGCCGTAATTCCATGAGAATAGCCTCGCAAATAGACTATAATCTAAGGCCGACGCTGAGTAGTGCGGAACTTCCCAAATAGAGGGATGAATTCCGGCACGATCCAAGACAGTCCATCCTCGATTCAGTAGATTAAGGACATATTCGACAGAGTCTTCTGGGATGGGCTGCCCGGCTGCTGAGAGGGTAAATTCAAAATCATTGGCGCTCACACCAGTGGGGTTTTTGTGATTCCCATATTGATGTGTGACGCCGTGCCAGATGATCGAGGCCCCTAGATTCTGTAATTTTTGAAGCGTCTCCACGAAACTAGGAGATTGGTCCAAGGATACTCCTGTTTTGGTTGGATCATATCCAGTCACTCCAAATGGATCCGAGAAAATGGGGATCAGTGCAATTTGAGCTGGAACTTGGACGGCTTTCAGTGCTTCAACGAGCTGGCTGAGTTTTGCCTCTGAGGATGTGACGTTGATATCCTCGATGCGTATTAATGCAGGGTGCTGATCTGGATAGAGTGGAGGACTGTTGAGGATATCGAAAAGGAGGTCAGCAAAGACCAGATAGCGATCCTTTCCGTGTACATAGCTAAATGGGATGTCCGCTAGATAGAAGTGATTATTTTTTTGAATCGCGTAGGGTAGTTTTTCATGCGTTAAATTATGCTCTGCTTCGGCAAGTACTGTTCCTGTTTTTTCAATCTGTTCGACTATAGCCATGGGATAGCTCGAACTAAACTGTCGTGTCGTGGGGTTAAGTTCACCGTATTTTTCAAAGGTCTCACCTTTGTAGTGAATCAATCTGTAAAATGTAGGACGCCCCTGACTATCGAGGTGTTCGGAATCGAGGGACGCCATCCCGCGATATCGGAGACCGAAAATATTTTTGAGATCGGATTCTCCTAATTGATGGATTGAGAATCCAATCCATGCAGCCTGTTTTTGAGTCGCTTTGTAGTCTAATAGAAAGTCTAATGGAATCGATGCATGTTCTTTGGATGCGAGGTAAAAATTGGCATCGCAGTTCTCAATTTGTCCTTTTTTGTATTGATCGATACTGCTGATCATCACATCAAAATGAGGGAAGTGTCCGAGAAGATTTTTAAGATAAATCGAGGACTCAGTTTCACCTGGGTCATGGAATATTTGGGCACATGGATTCGCCATCGCTTCGTTTTTCAAGAGTAATACTGTTAGTCCTGCGACTTGAATGATGCGGTTGTTCATTTTTCACCCGGCGTTGGCGAGTGCAATTTTTGTGCGCAATTTTGATTGGATGATTCACTTTTGAATTGGAGAGATTGGCATAAAGGCTGCTTGCCTATTGATCAAACGAACCAGTTCAGGGAGGTATCCGATGAAGGTTGGGATGAAGAAATTAATTTGTTCATTTGGGATTATTATTGGGTTTTTTTCGTTGAATGCCTTTGCAGATCATCGTGACCCAGGTCAGAACCCGGGACAAAATCCTGGGCGTGATGCCGGACAAAATTCAGGTCAGGGTCCCATTGCTTGCCGAGGAGGATTTGAGTTTAAGAAAAGTGACCAAATTTTGAGCGAGAGTCCTTACTTGCGACGGCTAGAGTTGCGAGTGAAGGCGCCTCGAGGTTGCAAATCGAGTTATTATGCGGTGGAAGGAGTATTGCCGAAGAATGCGGAGGTGAGTGCTACTTATCCTGACGGCGCTGTCCTTCAGGGAGAGTCGGAATCACGCAAGGTTGCCTGGGTAGGGCAGAGTATCGGAGTAGGTGAGGAAAAAGTCTACCAGGTTGACTATCACTTGGAGTCAGGTGACTCACGCGAAGCTCGAAGTGTGGGGTGTGTGACCGAGGGTTTTGATCCTAGCGTGTGTTCATCGGGATGAGACCTCATTCAAGGGCAGAATTGAAAGGTCGAAAAGATGGGCTCGGGCGTCCTCGGTGTAAATACCGATGGCCCCCGGGCTGTCGATGATGGGGAGTGACTGAGCCGCCGTTGAGAGGACAGGGATGCCATCTACCAGAGCATCAATGTGTGTCCCGACCTTGATCAATGTGATTGAATAGGTTTTGCCTAAAACGAGTTTAGGTTGATCCCTCGTGAGTAGGATCTTCTGTTTGACGTGGTTAAACGCTTTCCCAATTTCGATCCCGTTGGGTTTGATCATAAAGTAGTTTGTCTTCAGGGCCTCATTAGGACCTGGTTGGCAATTGAAAAAAAACCAGAGTACCTCCCATGGATTGGGAGTGGGAGTTCTGAGTTGACGCTCGGTCGAAATTTGAGCAGTGAGAACAAAGTCCTTTAGGGGATGGATTTCAGTTTTTTTAACTAGAACTAAATTCGCATGGGTTTCCGACCGAGAGTGGGTAGGTTTCGGTTCAAGGATCACTCCGTCATCGGGGTGAAAAAAATTTGATCCATACCCGTTGTAGACCTCATGCCAGTCCATTGCTTGGGTGGAAATCTCCCAGATCTTTGGATTTTTTTGCGGATGAGGTTTAAAGATGATCCAGGAAAATCCCATCAGTCCGCTGATGAACGCGAATGATCCCCAGAATTGGACTTTCATGGTGTCTCAATTGAGTCGCTCGAACGAGGCTTGGGTTGACTTTTCTCAATCAATCTTTGCACGTCCTTGATCTTGAGATATGGATTTTTTAAATGGGGTGCACTATAATCTCTCAGACCAATTGGAAGCCAAAGAAAATCAGGGTGTTTCGAGGGATCAGTCCAATGGGCCGATTTAAAAGAGTCATCTGAATTGAGTTCGATCTCAAATGCGAACTCTTTCGAAGATGTAGAGCCATTCCAGTCTGGTATGTTCGAGATTTCATTTTCGATTGCTGTAGCTCGAGTGTCCTCCAGGTTTCCAACTGAATGGAGTATCAGAGTTGCGTGCAGGTGTTTAGGTTCCTGAGTGGGTTGGATCTGGAGCTCGGCCCAAAGGATGACCAGATTTCCCACAGAAGGGCCTGCTTCCCAGTCATAGATCAAGGGAATTTGCTGTTTTCCGAGATATTCTTTCAAGACATCCACGACGAGTTTTGGATTTGGGTCTGCAGTGTCGTCTCCTTCATCTCCACTAAATCGTTCGCCCCAAAAGTGGGATTCGACTTGATAGCTGGCTGCCTGCATAATCCCGGCTAAGTCCCTTGGATCAAACCAAACATCGCGGTCTAAAACAGTCTGAGTGGGTCTGTCCCAGAGGAAGGGAAGCACAGCGGATGAGTTGCAGTAGCCGCCCCACGAGAACTGGGTAAAGTGATGGCTGGCCTCCCATGCTGACGGGAGCCACCAGGTGATGCCTTGGTCTCGCTCGGCCCAGATTCCATATTTATCGAGCGGAGAATAGGTAACGCTTTCTTCTTTTTTAGACTCTTTGATGGATTTTTGGTTAGGGAGCTGATCGTAGTAGGCTTTGATTCCCTGGATCTCTCCGGATGTGAGCATTTCGCTAGGGGAAAGCGGACTCTGGACTGATGGGTCTCTGTGAACCCGATAGCCTCGAAAGAGTCGACCGTCCTTGAAATCCCAGAGGTAACCCGACCACATTTTTAGCTTCTTTGGACTATAAGCCCAGTGATAGGTTCCGGGTTTCCATTCAAACTCAGGCTCGGATCTGATCTGGAGCAAATCATCAAAAAGTTGGAACGATTTCACTTCAAGCTCAAGAATGGCATCAGCCTGTTTGAGAGGTTCCGTATCAACTCTTTCAATCTGAAAAATATTTTTTGAGGCCTTTCCCCAAGCGAGAGATCCTTGGGTTCCTAAAGAGGCAGGTAACCACTGTGTCCACTGCGCCTTCCCATTGAGAAGAATTCGATGTTTATAGGCAATCGTTGCACGGGATTCAGCGTCAATTTTTTCGATTCCGGTTAAGTGTTGTGGTTTTCCATCCGTGAGCGAATAATAGGTTTTAAACCAGTGCTTGTGATCTGAGCGAGTTTCCTCCAGATAGTCTGCATATTCGCCTTTTTGTTTCAGGGGAACCTGGATTCTTACCGCGTCAATTCTTGCGGGGATTAAAAGATCTGCAAATGTCTGATTTGGACAAAAAATCCCGATAGCCAAGATCCAACACGGAAAGAAAAACCACCTAGCGCCGATCATTTCATTGCTCCACTTTAGGTTTCAATTTGAGTCCAAATCCATCAGGTAGTTCATGTTCGGTTTTAACCCACTGGATTGGGCGATTTGAACTTCGTCCTCGGATGTACTGGCCAATGGCTCTGACCGAGGCCAAAGCATTGATGATGCTCGCAATTGGGAAACGGAGAGGGGAGAGCAGGGCTGTCTTTAATCCGTAGATCCAATAGACACTTCGAAAGCGACCCACCATCCTTAAAATCATGAGGGCAAGGTTGATGCTGAGCAACGGGAGTATGAAATTTTCGTAGCCCATTGAAGAACTCGAGGTCAACGTCCCTCGAATGATCGATATCCCGAATACCAGCACACCGAGTCCACTCACTAAGTTAGAGATGGGACCTTTTCGATCTCGATAGAGAAAGTAGCGATTGGCTAGGTTCCCACTCCAACCCAGGTTGCTCCATCCTTGGAGTGCGACACCGAGCACCCAGCGAGTTTTCTGGCGAACCGATCGATTCCATGCTTTAGGGAAGTACTCGCGTGTCGCAATGAATTCTGTTTTCTGTGAGCCTGAGGTGCTCTCATTCCTTAGAAAGTAACAGGCAAAAAAAGATTTAAGCCCATATTTACCTGTTGAAACTCCAAGCTCATAGTCTTCAGTGACTGTGTCGCCATTGAGGAGTCCTCCGCCATTTTCACTGCGGTATTTTTGGACTAGTTTTCTGGAGAGTGCTGTTCCAACTCCTGCCGAAGGGATGGGGAGTTTTAGGTGGCTCCGGACTAAAAGATCTCGAGTGTGAGCTTCCGCAAACTCGTCGATATAAGTGCCAGCTACCCAGTTTTTCGAGGAAACAGGGAGTGAGAAAACTGGAATCTGGATTAAGTCATATTCGTTGAGTAGCCAGCTCATAATTTTTAAGGAGTGAGAATTGATCAGATCCTCGCTGTCGTGAATCACGAATCCTTGGTAGGTTTTCCTAATATTGGATTCATTGGTAAAAACTGATTTCACCAGCTCATTGATCATCTGACCTTTTGTCGTTGGTCCAGGTTGTGAGTTAGTCACGACATAGACATTTTTAAATTCATTTTGTAAAGCGAGTGCTTCTTGTACGGTGTAAGGATCATTTGGGTAAACACCCAAATAGAAATCGACATGCTCATAGTTGAGTAGGTTGATATTTCCACGAACCATTTGACTGAGAACTCCGGCCTCTTTCCAAGCTGCAACAAGAATGGCCAGCGGTTTCTCAGGTTGCTCATAGATATAGAGAAACTCCTCTCGACTCAGGCGAGAGGGCGTTAGGTTATACCACCAGAGCAAAATGCTAATGATTAAGTCGTCGATCCCGAAAATAAAAAACAGAAGGGAAAGTGGAAGGAGCGAGAATTTGACGAATGTATCTAAGAATTCAGGAAAAAAGTGTAGCATTTCTAAAACTCTCCAGAAATTACAAGTTGAGTGCTCCAAGGAAAACTGAGAGTCTGAGGAGCCATCATCCATGCCAATGGCTTTTTGAAGATGATCTGCGCTAAGAAAGAGTCGAGACGAAAGTTAGCTCGAGCACCTAAATCAAAATAGGCAATGTGGTAGTCTGGGAGGGGTGTGCGATCGTAAGTTCCCGCAAACTCAACGTAGGCATCGAGATCGACCATTTTGTGGAGTTTGTTTCGGATTCCCTGTTTAAGCCACCCTTGGATGAAAATGTTATTTTGAAGAGCTGAAGTGTAGAGAGTCTCAGCGTAGAGTTCTTGAAATACCCGTGATCCCGACGAGATTTGTGCCAAGTTAAACCACTGATAGACATACGCCCCCGCTCTAAGATCTCCCTCAGAAAAGGATCGAGTTTGTGGTGCTCTCACCATCCTCATTTTTTCTCTAAATTCGACGTAGATGCCATAGGGTAGTGCTCTCGGGGCATATCGAATTCCAAGAAGTGGACTGACATGGTTGTCATTGAAAATTAGAGTCGAGTCTGATCTGAGATCCTGTCCAAGTGCTACACCGAGGTAGGGTCGAAGCGAGTTCCAATCTTGGGCCTGATAGATGAGCTTACCTTCATTCACTGCGTTGTTGATCTGGGGAAGGTAAGTAGTTTCGTTATAAAGTAGGTAAGAGCGAGAACTGATTTCTGATGATTTCAATGGCCCTCGGGCTGACGCATTAAAAATCACCTGGTCTGGAGCGCTCTCATGCTCTGCTCTCAAAAGTCTAGATGAAAAGATGCTCAGGAGCATAATCCAAATGATGTGTCCCAGACGAAGTCTTTTGATGGAAATCAATCGGTGCCCCCTTCTGCCCTTGGAGAGTAATTTGCAGCCAGGTCCAAACCGTCCTGCTGTGCCGCCTCAACTGGGTTGAAAGCGCTTTGCAAAAAGGGGGCTAAAAGGTGTCCAACTTCTCTGTTATTCTTGGAACTCGACCTGAAGTGATTAAGCTTGCTCCGGTGGTTCATGCAGCCCGAGCGCGAGGGCATCAGGTCCGACTGATCACCACCGGGCAACATCGCGAGTTGACCTATCCACTTCTGAAGTTTTTTGAGTTAAAGCCCGACATTGATCTCGACGTGATGAGTGCGGCTCAAGGGCTCTCTCAGGTGAGTGAGAGAATCCTAAGCGGGCTAAATCATCACTCAAAGGATCTCGAGGATTCGGGAGTCATCTTTGTTCAAGGAGACACGATCACCGCACTCATTGGGGCAGTTTGGGGATTTTTTAACCGGATTCCGATCGCTCATGTAGAGGCAGGTCTTAGGACTTATGACTTAAATGCGCCTTTCCCGGAAGAAGCGAATCGCCAGCTCATCTCTCGAATTGCTTGCCTTCACTTTGCACCCACGGTGCAGGCTGCAATGGCTTTGCAGATGGAAAATGTGAAGCTTGATGATATTTTTACAGTTGGAAATACCTCGATCGACGCTCTCAAGTGGGCATTGAATCACCTTGGAGATCAAAAGCTCACTGACATTCAGGAGATTCCACTCAAGGTGGCTCAATTTGCTCAAGAGGGTCGATACATTATGGTGACCGCCCATCGAAGAGAGAGCTTCGGGGTAGGGTTTGACGGAATTTGTGACGGAATCTTGGGCCTCATTGAAAGAGTCCCTGATCTCCGAGTGATCTATCCCGTTCATCCCAACCCTCAGGTGAAAAATGCTGCTGAGCGACGACTAGGGTCTCAAAGTCGAATTTTACTTTGCGATCCGCTTCCTTATGTTGGGTTTCTCGGTCTGCTCAAGTCAGCTCATGTGATCCTGACTGACTCAGGTGGGGTTCAAGAAGAGGCGCCTAGCCTGAGGATACCGATTCTGGTTTTGAGGGAGAAAACGGAAAGGCCCGAGGGTGTTGAAGCTGGATTTTCTAAATTGGTTGGAACTCATTCTAGTCGGATTATTGAGGCTACATTGTCCGCTCTGAGCGAAGAGAAGGTGCCTCAGGGCGAAAATCCCTATGGTGATGGACAGTCGGCGGCCCGAATGATTAAACTTGTAGAGGAAAGAATCTATGCAAAATAGTTCCATCCTAGTTTCACTCTTTTTTGGACTAGTCCTCGGATCTGTCGAGGTTGCACGAGCAGACTCAGAACCTCTCGACCGTGCAGAATGTCGGAGGGATTGGGTACAGCTCGGCGTTGCACCGCCGCAAAAGCTCTCCGAGGCCGGTATTTTTTTGGACCTAAAGTCTCTCTCGCTCTGCTCTGGTGTTGATCCATATTGGGTAAATAGCCCTCTTTGGTCAGACGGTTCAGAAAAGAAGCGGTGGATCATTTTGTCTAAGGGCAAATCGATTGAGTTCTCAGAGGAGGATCCTTGGAAGTTTCCGGCTGGGACTGTTTTTATTAAATATTTTGAAATGAATTCAGTCCGCCTCGAGACCCGAGTGAGCGTGATTGACTCGAAGGGGGAGTGGCAAGGATACTCCTATCGTTGGAGTGATGACCAAAAAGATGCAGTTCTTCTCGTAGATGGTCAGGTTCGTGAGTTTGGAGGTGGTCAAAAGTGGACCTATCCGAGTCGTACCATGTGCCTTCAGTGTCACAATTCCTGGTCAGGATCTGTGCTGGGAGTCAGAACTGAACAGCTCAACCAAACGATCCAAGAGGGGGGCTTTATTCATAATCAGCTGAGTGCATGGGCGGCAAAAGGTTACTTTTCAAAGTCATTACCCAGATCGAATTCCCTAAAAAGGTATTTTAATTTACATGATCCTACCGTTTCAAATGAAATGCGGGTACGATCGTATCTTGCTGTAAACTGCTCTCATTGCCACCAGCCGGGCACTGTCATCCGAAGCCCAATCGATTTTCGCTTTAAAACTCCCTTAACTGAAACCAACACTCTGAATGCACCAGCATACCTAGGCGATCTTGATCTGGACGACCCGGTGATCATACGACCTGGTGACAAGTCTTCCAGCATCTTGTGGCTGAGAATGAGTACTAATTCAACACGGCATATGCCATTGATCGGTAGCTCAGTGACAGATCAGGAGGCAGTCGATTTGCTGGGCTCTTGGATTTCTGAGTTGCGATAGTTTTTAAATTTGCTCTCCTCACGCCGACACAGACTCGAGTCCCATGGGCTAAAAGTTACTTTGCGACATACGCGATTGAATAGAGCGCTTTGTTCCATCGACTCACATAGTAAAGCTTTCCATCCGGGCCCGCTTCAAGCCCTACGGGGTTCGGCGCAAGTCCTTTGCCAAATCCGCTCACCGAATGATCGTCGGGATTGAGAGTGCGGAGCCACCCGTTGCAGTAGTCGATGAAAAAGTATTGGCCACGGTATTTCTCAGGGAACTGCGACACTGACCCACTGAGGTGAGCTGAGTAGAATGTTCCGCCGCTAATTGCGCATCCCTGGGTGTCACTAGTATTGGGGCCGTGGCTGTAGGAATAAATTGGATTGATGAACTTGGGATTATCACTTTTACCCTCGGCTAGAGGCCATCCGTAGTTGCCACCTGGTACGATTTCGTTAATCTCTTCCCAGCTCTCAGCGCCCACGTCGTTGGCATAGAGGCGGCCAGTTTCAGGTTGAAAGTGAAATGAAAAGGGGTTCCGAAATCCGTAGGCCCAAATCGCCTTACCGATTCCTGTAGCAGTAGCGAAAAGTGGATTGTCCTCCGGGATCGATCCATCGAGATTGAATCTTAGGATTTTCCCAAAGGGATTGCCAAGATTTTGTGCATTTTTGCGATTTGCATTATCGCCGACGCCTACATAGAGTTTTCCATCTGTGTGAAAATGGAGATCGCCCGCACTGTGAAACATCGAGGTTTTAGTGGGCTCAAGTTCTACAATGACCTTTTCTGAATCGTGGACCACCTCATCGCCGCGGGTCTCAAAACGACTGATTCGATTGTGAAATTCTGGTTGAGTTGCCGTATAATAAACATAAAAGTATCTATTTTTTTCATAGTCTGGGTCAAAGGCTAGGCCCAGAACTCCGTGTTCTCCTCGGCTATCCACGTTTAAAGTGAGAAAGGGAGTTGGACTTAAAACTCCGTCCTTAATGAGTCGTATGGTGCCTGACTGCTCAAGGACAAATAGCCGTCCGTCGGGAGCAAAGTGAATTCGCGTGGGGTCGTTCAATTGATCGGTGATCAAAGTCTCTACGAATCCTGTGGGAAGCTCTGAGGCTTGGCTACTGGGCATTAGGAGGAGGGGTGAGACCATGAATACTAGAAGACGAGATGAGTGACAGACTAACTTGAGCTTTTGCATTTTTTTTCACCTATTTCTAAGTCGTAAAGACCAGGGACGGAAACTCTCTGTTCCGTCCCTGGTCGTTTAGGGGGCGACTTCAATGCAAAAAGAGTACTAGGGTTAAAACGAATTAGAGAGGAGTGACATCAACAGAGTAGATGTGAACTCGGGCACTCTCAGTATAGAGCCCAATCGTTCCAGGGAAATCATACAAAGTGTCCGGGTCAGATGTGCCCATGTAATCAACAATTTGAGTTCCATTGAGAAAGACCGAGAGCTTTTGCCCCACCTTACGAACTCTAATGTTGTAAAGGGTTCCAATCTGGTTGAAGGCGGTGTGGTCGGTTACGAGGTAAGTCTGACCCATGAGATCAAAGGCCTTGCCAAGTTCCACTCCATTCGTTCTTAGGAGAAAGTAATTCGTCTTTTTATGTCCATCAGTTGTCGTTGAATCTGAGGTGTAGTTAAAAAACAACCAAAAGACCTCCCAGGGATTGGGGTTTGGACTGCGAAGCTGTTGTTCGGTCATGACTACAACTGAAATTTCAAAATCCTTAATCGGACTCTGACTGTAGGCGTGCGAAAGCATCAGGGATGCGTGAGAGATGTCTGAGGACTCAGGAACAGCAGGCTGCAGAATAATGCCCTGTGTTGCATCAAAGGAGACTGAACCATATCCCCTGTAGACAATATCCCAATCGGCAGCAGTTGTTCCAAGACGAGTAGGAGAGGAAGTGGTGCTTGGAGTAGGCGATGGGCTAGGTGAGGGACTGGCTGCAGTCTGAGTGGTGAATGTCCAGTCTGCTGAGGATTGAGTTTGACCGGAAGAAGTCATTGATTGCACTTTAAAATGGTAGGTGGTGTTGGGTAAAAGTTGCGAAAGTATGACTTTATGATTTTTTATATACCCGGAGTTGTTAGTCGCCGATTGACCATACTGAGAGGTCAATCCGTAATAAGTCCAGGAATTACTCCCTAAATTGGTTTGCCACAGAATCGTGGCTGAACTTGCTGTAATTGCGCTGGGTTGAATATTTGAAATTTGCAATGTTCGACCCGCTAGTGCCTCAAATTCGTTACAGCTGAGCATCCCAGTTAAGGTCAAAAAACTAAATAATACTCTGTGAAGCAAAAATCCACGTCTGATTGATTTCAGCATTGTAGACCTCAATTCTTGGTTTGGTTTGGAAGGTTACAATTGGAGTACGGATGAGAAGTGAAGGTGTCTCGATTGTTTAAAAATAAATATAAATATTTTTGGAATGTAAGTTGCACCTGGTCAAAAAAGTTTAAGGGGAGAAGAGCTTATGAAAAGACTCAGTGCCAGCGAACTGATCCAGAAGGATTTCATCGAAAATCGATCCAGATTAATTGATCTGGCTGCATTTTTGGATCGGATTGATCGTGCCTCACACGTCAGTCTTGAATCGGATTTTAGAATGGGCTCGCTTCAGAAAGCCATAGTTGAGCTAATTCAGGGCGGTTCGGATCGTGTGGAACGAATTCAAAATTTACTTAGCGATCAGTCGATTCTCCTGCTTGAGTCTGCTGAAAAAAACCAGGGAGCCTTCGGCGCTGTCCAGAATGGCTGCTGTTAATCGAACGAGGGGGACGCATGGGGTTTATCGATCCACATATTCATATGGTATCCAGGACTACTGAAGATTATGAAAAAATGGCGATTGCCGGATGTCTCGCGGTGTCGGAGCCTGCATTCTGGGCAGGCTATGATCGACGAACTCCAGAGGGGTTTTATGATTATTTCCGACATTTGACTGAGTTCGAACCTCGTCGAGGGAAGCAGTTTGGAATTCGGCACTATTCTTGGTTGGGCCTTAATCCAAAAGAAGCTGAAGATCTTGAGTTCTCCGAGGAGGTTATTGCTCTGCTGCCTGAGTTTTTAGGTCGATCCAATGTCTTAGGGATCGGAGAAATTGGTCTCAATAAAATATCCAGGAATGAGCTTCGGGTGTTTCAGTTGCAGGTCGAGCTAGCGATTGAGTACCAACAACTGATTATGGTTCACACCCCTCATTTGGAAGATAAGTTGAAGGGTACACGGTGGATTCTGGATGTTTTGAGAGAGTCCAATGCTCCTCCCGAGCGGACTCTCATTGATCATGTTGAGGAACATACTGCTCCGATGGTTCTGGATCGGGGTTTCTGGGCTGGAATTACGCTCTATCCTTTTTCAAAATGCAGCATTCCAAGAGCTGTCGATTTAGTAGAGTCCCATGGATCTGATCGACTGATGGTCAATTCAGGAGGAGATTGGGGACAAAGTGATCCTCTTTCCGTACCTCGGTTTATGCTTGAAATGCGACTCCGAGGACACGATCCAAAGGCAATCGAGGGTCCAACGTTGAGTCATGCGATTCAATTTTTCGCTCAATCTCGCAAATTTTCAATGGATTAGGGGGTGTCATGGCTAAACTTGCTTCCGAGGTCAGCTTAGGGTACTGCGCCAATGCATTTCGGATTGAGACTTGTGAGGATGTTTTTCGATTTCTTCGAGATGATGCTGCCTGGATTGCAGCATCCTTTCCCTGTTTGGGTGTGGGTCTCTGGCTTTCAAATCAGGTAGTGACAGAATTAACTGACGCAAGACTGATTGAAGAATTGAAAGATAAAGTATTAGCGAGTCGCCTCCAGGTCTTTTCGATGAACGGATTTCCATGGGGAAATTTTCACGAGGCTCAAATTAAAGGCTCAGTGTATTCGCCGAACTGGAGCGAGCTGAAGCGATTCGATTATACGCTTCAGCTCATTCGTGTTGCCCAGGTGCTAGCTCAAAGGGGGAGAGAATTCTGCATTTCTACACTTCCGCTCGGCGATCGCTGGAGTTTACGACACCCTCACCTGTTGAATCAGACCGCAACATTTTTGGTTCAAATTGCAGATGTGTTAGATCGGCTTGAGCGAGATACAGGGATACGAATCACCTTAGGTCTCGAGCCTGAGCCCTTTTGTTACCTGGAGACGGCTACGGACGTGGTTCGCTATTTCCAAGATTTTCTTTTAATGAGGGGCATTCCTGATCTGAAGGCCCGACGAGGAATGAGTTCCGAGTCCGCTCATGAGATGATCTTAGATCGAATCCGAGTTTGCCATGACACCTGTCATGCTGCAGTTCTTTTTCAGGAACCTGTCGACGTGATCAAAACGTATCAGAAGTTCGGAATTCAAATTGGAAAGGTTCAGTTGAGCTCTGCTCTCGCCTTTGAGTGCGAGAATGGAAAACTGAAGTCTGGTAAATCTATTGTAGAATGCATGAAGCCCTTTGCTGAGGATCGCTATTTGCATCAGGTGGTGGGCTGGGATCAAGCCGGACATCGAGTTGAGTTCCCAGACTTAAGTGAAGCCATCGCTACCTGGGAGGTCCTACCCCCCAGCGGTGAGTTCCGCTGCCACTATCATGTGCCTATTCATTGTCCTGATTTTGGAGAAATCGGTTCCACCCAACCCGATCTACTGAAGTTTTTATCGCTAACGGAGGTAGATTCCCTGACGTCTCACTGGGAAATTGAGACCTACACGTGGGGAGTGCTTCCGGAAAGCATCCAGGAGGAGTCCGTGGCGAAGGGCATCGTTCGGGAAGTAAATTGGATTCTCAGTTGAGACTCCGTATTCAACTCCCCCGAATGAGAGACCTCTTTGAGTTAGGTCGTATTTCCAATCTCCCTACTTGTTTGAGTAACTGCACAGTAGGGTATTTACTGGGGGGAGGCGACCTTGCAACGGCTTGGTCGCAATGGTTGGCCTCCTGCTTTGCAGTGATCTGCTTTTACGAAGCCGGAATGGTCTTCAATGATTTTTTTGATCGCGAAATTGATTCTCGCGAACGGCCGGAGCGCCCCATCCCGTCCGGCAGAGTTTCGCCGGCTCAAGCTCAGTATTTGGGGTTGGTCCTGACGGGAGTCGGGTGGATCACGGTTTTGACTTTTTTCCCGCAGGGGTGGTTTTTCGCAGCTTTACTTGTGATTTTTATTCTCATTTATGATCGATGGCATGGGATATCTGATGCTTCAGCCCTACTGATGGGCTCTTGTCGGGGATTGATCTACCTCCTCGGAGCATGTGCTGCTGGCTGGAATCCGAGCTTCACTCCTTGGCTTAAGTTTCCTTTTGAAATGATGATGTACGTGAGTGCCTTGACCTGGTTAGCTCAAAGTGAAGTAGGCCCTTCCCCCTTTTTCACTCGAAAATTTGCTCCCTTTCTCTCCGGTCTCATTTTGTTCGTAGATTTTGCTTCTTGGACCCAGGGCGGACTTCTAGCGAAATTCAGCCTTTCTGTAGCCCTCGCCTGGACTTTTCTGGTGGGGTCTCGTCTCGTGATGGGAGAAATTTCGGTGAAGCAATCTGTGGGAAATTTACTCGCGGCAATTTCATTGTGGGATGGCGCAATTCTTGCTCTGTGTTCGAACCGCTTCGGGGTGGGGATCGCTTGGCTTTGCTTTTGGGTGACCCAGAAGGGCCATCGCAAAATTCAGGGCTCTTGAGACTCGAACTTTGGAGGGTTGAGTGAATCGCGTTGCAGTGATTAATTTGGTAGGGCTATCTGAGCGAATCGTCGGAGAATCGACTCCTTATTTGAGTTCAAAAATTCGCCGCTGGGGTCACAGAAAAATTACGCCTATTCTTCCCGCTCTCACTTGCTCCACTCAGTCGACTTACCTGACTGGTGCTTCCCCATCTCATCACGGTATTATTGGGAACGGATGGTACTTTCGAGAACTCTCGCAAGTTCATTTTTGGCGTCAGTCCAATGCCTTAGTTCAGGGCGAAAAGATCTGGGAGGCTGCTAAGCGCCTGAATCCAGAGTTTACTTGTGCCAACTTATTTTGGTGGTTTAATCAATATTCTTCAGTGGATTTCTCAGTAACACCACGTCCTATTTATAGAGCGGATGGTTTAAAAATTCCTGACATCGATGCAGAACCAGCATTTCTTCGAGAACAACTCCAGAAAGAGCTGGGGCCATTTCCGCTTTACCAGTTTTGGGGACCGGGCGCTAATATTCGTTCAAGCCAATGGATCTCCGCAGCGGCTCAATGGATTGAAGAAGAATTTGAACCGACGCTTTCTCTGATCTACTTACCCCATCTCGATTACTGTTTGCAGAGAGAGGGACCTCTCGGGAAAGGTGTCTCTGAGGAACTCAAGAAAATCGACCGCGTCGTTGCAGACTTAGTTGGCTTTTTTTATTCGCAAGACGTCCAGGTGATTATTCTCTCCGAATATGGCGTGAGTGATGTTCATACTCCTGTACCACTCAACCGAGTTCTCAGAGAAAGGGGATTCTTGAAGATCAGAACCGAATGCGGAGAAGATCATTTTGATGCGGGGGGTAGTGCTGCCTTTGCAGTTTGTGATCACCAAATTGCACATATCTATGTGAAGGATCCAAGTCAACTCTCGTTGGTTCGAGCAGACCTCGAAAGACTCCCCGGAGTTGAAGGAGTCTTGGATCGGGCTGGACAGGCTAGTTATGGATTGAATCATGAACGAAGTGGAGATTTGGTCGCAGTGGCTTCACCTGGGTTTTGGTTTTCATACGAGTTTTGGTTGGATTCGAAGCGCGCTCCGGACTATGCCCGCACAGTCGATATTCATCGCAAGCCAGGTTACGATCCCGCTGAACTCTTCATAGATCGTCAGAGAGTTTGGCCTCAACTCAGAGTGGCCATGAATCTCGCTAAAAAACAGTTAGGGTTCAGGTATTTGATGGATGTGATACCCCCTCATGGATATGACGTCAGGGGCTCTCATGGGCGCTCTGCGGTTGATCCAGTTGATTTTCCTCTCTTCATTTCAGATCAGATTCAAGGATCTCCCGAAGGCCCAATCGATCCGCTTCAAATTAAGACTCTCATTCTCAATCAAATTTTTGGCTTCAAAGAAAGGGACTTAGCTTATGCAAACGATGCATCTCAATGAAATCGCTCATTCGATCAAATTTGAGTTGGGCCACCGAGTCTATTTTACTCGAGGGGTATTTGGACCCGATAACCGGGTCCTCCTCGATCAACTGACATTGAGCGGGGTTCTGAAGCCCGTTCGGTGCCTTGTTTTTTTAGATCAAGGCTTGCTTGAGCGTAACCCCTTTTTAATCGGCCAGATTCGAGACTATTTTGGAAAATATAGTTCTGAGCTTCAGTTGGCTTCAAATCCCGTCTGGGTCCCCGGAGGTGAGGATGCTAAATCAGGTCTTAATGCTTTGGGCAAGGTTATTGAAGCGATTGCTCAGAACCATCTTTGTCGTCACTCATTCGTGATTACCGTCGGAGGAGGGGCAGTGCTGGATGCTGTTGGTCTTGCCGCGAGTTTGGTTCACCGTGGATTACGACAAATTCGTATGCCCACCACAGTCCTTTCACAGAGCGATGCTGGTATTGGGATTAAAAATGGCGTGAACTGGGGGGGGCAAAAGAACTTCTTGGGAAGTTTTCAAGTGCCTCGAGCTGTAATTAATGATTTTGATCTTTTAGAGTCATTAGGTTTTGATCAGAGAAGAGACGGTACGGCTGAGGCGGTAAAAGTTTCGCTGATTCGAGACCGGGAGTTTTTCGAGTGGATCGAAGGCAATACTCGAAGTATCCTGGCTCGGGGTACCGATGCAATGGAGACCCTGATCCGTCGGTGCGCCTCTTTGCACCTGAGGCAAATCGCTCATGGAGGCGACCCGTTTGAACTGGGTACCTCTCGACCTCTCGATTTTGGGCATTGGCTAGCTCATAAGTTGGAGTTCCTGTCTGAGTATCGTTTGAGTCATGGCCACGCTGTTGCGGTAGGAATCGCTGTCGATAGCTTATATTCGAGTCGACTAGGGCTTTTGTCTGTAGATCAATTAGAGCGGATCTTGTTTTGCCTCGGGGAGTTGGGTTTTTCGCTTCGTGTGGGCAACCGTTTGCGGCTTGTGGGTGAAGGCTTGATAGAATCCCTGCTCGAAGGAATCTCAGAATTTCAGGAACACCTCGGAGGAAAACTCTCCCTCACTCTCCTCAAGGAGATTGGAAATCCCATCGAAGTTGATGAAATTGATCGCTATCAAATGAGGCAATCTATTCGAAAAGTGATTGCAGGTTCGTTTGATTTTTAAAATTTTTCGAGAATCTAGTTCTTGACACTCCGTTTAAGATCTGAATAGTTACAGGTTTAAGGCTCATTCATCTGAGCTTGGATTTTTAACCAGTTGCTGTGTGTGTGGAAGAGTTTATCTTTAGTCGGAGTGGGGGAATCTAAATGACATTTTCGAAAGCCTTTTTCAGTGCCCAATCCTTTGCTTTGGGTATGAGTCTCGTATTTTTGTCGGCGTGTGATCCAGTTCCAAGCAAAATTTTGACTCCAAGTCAAAAAGAAGCGGATATGAAATGGATCTACTCTATCTTTGACGAACACTATGCTCCGTTGGATTATAAAATCAAGCGGTATAATTTGAACTACGAAGATCTTAAAAACCAATATTTGAATCGTGCTGCAGCAACCGCTACGAACGAAGAATTTTATCAGCTCATGAAAAAATTCATTTCCGAGTTTAAGGATGCTCACACCTCAGGATCACTGAGTGATGGCGGTTTTCCTCACCGATCAAAAATCGCCTACCTTGGGTTTTCTGGAAAAAGAAAAGGCGATTCCTATATCGTGACCGAAGTCCTTCCGACGCTTAAAAAGAAGGGGTCGCGCTTCCCCATTCAGGTGGGTGATGAGATTGTTGAATTGGATGGTAAACCGCTTAAAAACTGGATTACAGAAGATTCAATTCGCCTGGAAAACCTTGGGCAAGATGAATCGAACTTGACCTTTCATATGAATCGGCTTTTCACCCGAGTCTCGCTTGCACAAGAGCTGCCTAAAGAGGTGAATGCGGTTTTGACGGTCAAGAAGCATGGAGTGTTGGGCGAGCTGAAGAAGAGGCTCCGTGAGGAAATTGGTGAGGTCCTTGGTTTGGAGATCGAGGGCGAAGAGGCTGAGTCCAGTCGCGTTACAGTTCCATGGATCGTAAAAGATCTCTATGATTTCAAAAAAGAACAAAAAGATGCTACCAGCGTAGCCTCATCTGCTGAAGAGGCTGACGACTCGGACGAAGGCAAAGCTGGATTTCTCGCACTCAAAGATCCCGGTAACGGAGTCTTGTCTTACATCGGTTTTCGAAACTTCGATGGAAGCTTCCAAAATCCAATGGGGATGACTCGTCAACTCTTAGATCGAACTCGCTTGGCTTTCTTAGATACGTTTTATATCCCGGATCAAATTGAAAGTTGGACTTCAGACGTGACGGTCGATGGAAAGGGTTTGCCAGTTACTCCAGCACAGACCCCTCTTGAAAAATTCAAGAAACTGAGATCCATTTCTCCAGAGGTTCGTTGGATTACCAAGGATGACGCGACTTATCCGACCTACATCTCCCAAGAGGTCAAGGATAACCGAGTGAAGCTGGTTGCAACTCTCTATTTGGATACCTTTTCTCCGAAGGCGAAGACAGCCGACGTAGTGAAAGAGTTCAAGGATACCTTGGATCATCTTGCTTTTATCGGAGTGAGTGACTTGATCATCGACTCAGTGAATAACGGGGGTGGGTCTCTCGCGCTGGGAATGAAGTTAGCTCAGGCTCTTTCTCCTGAAAAAGTAGAAATGCCGGGCATCCAGTTTAGAAATAGTCAATCCTGGATGAATCAATTCGAAGGACTCAGTTTAGAGGGTCCATCCGATGCTGAGCGAGAGCTTGCACGACGAGTCTATACGCAGCTTGTCGATGAAGATAAGAAGGGCATGCGACTTTCTACCCCGGTCAACGCTGACATCCTCATTCCGTTCGAATTGCAGCCAAACGAAGAGCTGCCCGAAAAGATGAACGTCATCTTGATGGTGAACGAAATGTGCGCCTCCATGTGCGATATCTTTGCCGGGATTCTTCAGGATAATCACTTAGCCAAGGTGATTGGTTCTCGTACCATGGGTGCCGGTGGTAATGTGGTCACGCACTATCAGGCTCCTAATAGTCATCTTGCGCTTCGTCAAACGGAGTCTTTAATTATTCGACGGGTCGTTAAGAACGGAAAAGCAGAATTGGCCGAATACATTGAGAACAATGGCATCGTACCTGACATTGAGATGAATGTAAGTGAGATGTCTGAAAGTAAGTATCGACGTCTTCGAGACAAGGCTGTCGAGCAATTATTCGGCGGAAATAAGAAGCAACGACGTAAGCGATAGTTCATGTTGGAGGCTCTTGCTCACTCAATTCGAACTCTGGTTCGAGGTGGGTGAGAGCCCAACTCTAGCGAGAGGATTCTATTTTTTATCCTCTTCAATCAGTGCCTTCATGATCAAAAGATCAGAATCAATTTTTGCCCGTGGATCAAATCCTAGAATTCGAATTGCCTCCCACCCCAAAGCACCTCCGGGAGGTGCATAGGAGAGTTGAACTTGAAGTCGAGTTGCGCAGCCTTTTTTTAGGCTTCGAAAACTAATTGTGCCCTGATTAATTATCAGGGCGTCCGGACAGCTCTCCCACGAGATGAGCTGGCAGGGGATCATTTCTTTGATCTGCGAGTCCCAGCGAATGGGGACTCCGGCAGGCCCTTCCATCGTCCAGGTGAATCCTCCTCGATCATTGACCTGGACTGCTTTGACGTAAGACATGAATCTTGGGTAATTTTCGAAGTGACTCCAAAAATTGAAAACCACCTCGATCGGAGCATCGATCTCTAATTCCCGATACAGCGAAGCCTTTGGATGGAGTGTCATCTCAAACAATCGAACCGTATCTAAGTTGGTAACTGCCCTGACCAACGCCCCCAGGCCAATTCCTGATGCCAACAATCCCGCAAAGTCCCGCTTGCGAACTCCATAGTACATGAGACAAGCCCCAGAGATTCCCAGTAAAATCCTAAGCCTGTCTGAAAGCTGCGTAGGCGTCCAAACGGAGTCTTTTTTGCTCCCACCTCTGAGAATCATTTGATCACGAGTTCCTTGTGCCCGTTCCGGGGCGCTGTAAAGTAGGGAGAGCTCGTTGTGAATCTCGTCGATTCCTGGCACCGACCGCACCGCGCTTTCAATCTTGTGGACCTCTTTCTCCAGTGCTGCGCCTGCTAAAGTCGCTGCATTTCCAGAGATTGAAACCTCAATGGCCTCTGGATGGGAACAGATGAGCTTTAAACGCTCTCGAATCGCTTCAAAACGCACGTCGCCAGGCTCCAAAATCGTCGGTCGTTGCATCCGAGTGCCCTCATCTTTCGATTCTTCTTATGAGAAGCAAAGACCTCGCCATAGCGGCCCGAATCAGAGACTAGCGTTTAAAGTATTGGCTGAGCTTAAAAAGAAGTTGGAGAACTAAGCTAATCAAGAGGCAGGTCGTGATAGGGAAGTAAAACCGAAAATTCTCCCGTTCGATGGCGATATCACCTGGCAAGCGTCCTAGAGGTAAAACCTTCGAGCCGTATTGCCAGTAAATGCCAACGGCGATTAAAAACAATCCTAGACCGATGAAGAGCTTTGACGTGGGATTCATGACTCGTGTTTCTTAGCATACCTGAGGCGAGGGAGTCCTTGATTCGAACGGGAAGCGGCTCAACAGTAAAACGTTCAGTAAGGTCGTTTGACAAGGGTGGTCAAAGTCGCCTAACTATGAGCTGTAAGGATTTGACCATTTGGAGAAAATATGAAGCTTCGTCTTGGGTTTTTTGCGCTAGTCCTAGTGTCTTACCTCATCACTCCCCGTGCTTTCTGCGGAAAGGATCTGATTGACGGTATCGCTTCCTTGAGTACTCATGAGGCTCAACGGGGTGATGTGGCCGAGCTGATAGCTAAAATTGGCCCCAGAGTGATTGTCCTTATGGGTGCTCCAGGGTCGGGCAAAGGGACTCAGGGGGTGGCATTATCGAAGGTTCTTGGAATGCCCCATATTTCGACGGGCGATTTGATGCGAGCCGAAGTGAAGTCAGGTTCTGATCGAGGAAAAGAACTAGAGAGCTACCTTAAGGCCGGTGCTTTTGCCCCACACACGCTGACCGACGAGATCATCTTTGATCGTCTCGCTCAGGACGACTGCAAAGACGGATTCATTCTTGATGGGTATCCGCGGACTAGGGATCAAGTCGGCGATTTGGATGTCATTCTATCGAGGCTCCATCGCCAAGTGGACACGGTCATTTACCTTCAAATCCGCGACGAGGTTTTGCTCGATCGTCTGAGTGGGCGTCAGATTTGCTCTCGATGTGGTGCAAGTTATCATCGGATTTTCGTTCCCCCTCGGGAGGAGTCTAAGTGCGACTCTTGCGGAGGTGAATTGGTGAGTCGGTCCGATGATTCGGAAGAGGTCACTCGTAAAAGACTGGCCACTTTTCACTCAGAAACTGAGCCCCTGGTTCAATTTTATTTCAAGAAAGATCGTCTCTACACGCTCTCAGCAGCGCTGCCTCCTGATGAGTTAACTCACGATATCATTCAAACTCTGGCTGCGAGTTCCGAAGGTGCTTTAGTTGAAAAGAGTCCCTACGACTGTTTGTCTCGGGAGTTGGAGCAGCTCAGACTTCTCGGCGGAAGTCCTAGTGCTCTAGACGAAGTGGTCCGAAAGTTTCGAGATCAATCGCTTCAGCAGAACCACGCCAAGCGGACCGGACAGGTGCGGCGTTGGGTCTATGCGATGACTGGTAATCAAAAGAAATATCAAGAGCTGGTCAATTTCTTTGACGTTTACGGAATCGAAGTACTTCAAGTTCCTGTTGTCGCTGATCCTGGATTAGTTCAGTCTCTTCTGCGATCCGGGGAATCGGGTTTGGTTCCTCTTGCAGTCATTCGGGAAGAGAGTCAACTCGTCAAGCCGGGGACTCTACTTCCTAGCAGCATGAGAGATGGAGTAGACGTCGAAAACCTTTCAGTGCTGCGAGTTCATCAGCTCCGTCAAGGACATGTCGAAACTAAAGAATACGTGAACCGAACCCAAGGTACGATTGATCTGTCACGGCGAGTACCGTCTGACCGAGAGGTCTTTGGATGGGACGATATTTTTATGGTTCAAGGCGTCGGACGGACCTTTCATGAACTGAAAGCGCACGGAATGAAAGTCGCATCAAGGCAGACTGACCTCGCAGAGTTTTTAAAAGATGCAATCTATTATAAGAAACCAAGAGATCTTCAACATAGTCCACAGCATGCGGAGAGAACTATTGATTTTAGAATCGATCCTGCAGATTTCGTGAAGGGCCAGGGGCTTTTAAATCTGCCACTGACTCGAGAGTACGGGTATCAGAATCTCATTGAAACTGTTTTGAATCAGGGACTTTATTTCAGAAGTCCTGAAAATCGACGGCTTTCAAATGTATGGGAGCCTAACGTTGCTGGACTTCCGTTGGTGCCAAAAGCTGATCCGATGCATGAACTCACCTTTATGATGCACGACTTTGGTCACTTCACCATCCCGGATTTGATTTTTACTGGGAACGATAGTCCCGACCATAGGAAAGCTTATATTCTATACAGAATGATAAGTGAGGCTTCCACCATGGTTCTGGCTGATATGTTCTTTGTCGATGCCCTCCGGAAAAGTGGAATAGAGTACGATTACACTAAGCGAAAAATTTATCCAGTGCTGTTGGAGACAGGAATTGATTTCTCAAATCCAGATTCTCGAGTTGGCAATCTGAAGAGACTCATCCGCGCGAACGCGGCCTATTTGATGAGAGGTGATGATTCACTCTATCGGGAAATGATCCGGGCGAACGGCGGAAAACTTGAGGTCCTGGAAGACTTCAAAAAGAAATACAAGCCCTTCTTTGTCGAGGATTTTCGGTGGACTGAGCGAAATTACGACCAGATGACCCAGAACTCGGATGCCGTGCGTCGTTGGTGGAAGCAGGTTGAGCCGCTGCGGATTGGGTACGGTTTGAGATTTGAAAGTATTGACGATTTTCTGGTGGCCTTACGCGCCAGCAGACCTTCCGAGACTAGAAGCGAGCTAGAATGGGTTGATCAAATTTTTGAATTCACCTTTGAAAGAAATTTAAGGCCCATTTTTGAGGGAGGAGTTGAACTCCGGTCTCAGACTGAACGCCTTAGAAATGCATTTGTCCGATATATGACAGGACAAATGGGGATTTTCGCGAAATTTCCATTCGTGATGGAGACGGAAATGGTTCGCCAGAATTTGATGGGACAGATCGAGGAAGCTGCTCGATCGATCAGTCAGGAAAAGATCGCTCAGATTCGAACGCAGTATGAGGACTTCTTGAAAATGCTAGTCGAAAGGCATCTCATCACTGCCGATGACTTTCAGACTTACCGAGAAATTTATCCACTTTTTGATGCCTTCTACGTCTCTTATGACAAAGACACCGAATACGAGGATCTAGGTGCGGTTTTTAATCGAGTCATGGCAACCGAAACTCATCGCCATAAACAAGTCGAAGCGATGGAGAAGACCATCAAAAGGAAACTCACATCGAAGGAATCGAGGAGCCTGAAACAGATGATTTCCTTGATCGAGACGGGCGGAGGTACAGTTGATCAAGGAATCTTTGTGAGTCGTCCCGGCGTGACTTTACTCAGTCGTTCAGAGTTCAATCTGGATGCGGTGCCTCCTGAGACGGCAAGGATTTTGGGTGATCCTACGGTTTTAGCTGAGTCCATTGCAGCAACTTTCTTATTGAGCGGAGTTTCAGTCGAGACTTCGATGGAGTTGATTGCTCACTCGGAGGCGAATGTGGCTCGCCTCACCACGAGTAAAACTGCGGCGATGAACGTGCCGTTGTTTCGGGTGCAAGGAGATCACCCAGAATCGCAAAAGGACTATCTGAAGAAAATTCTGAGTCATCGCTCTGATTTTGAGTATGTCAGTCAACCTCGAAGAGACTGGGAAGCGGGGACCGAGCTTTTCAATATGACTCAGGCGGGAAACAAGGTGACGGCGTTGACTTATACGATGAGTCTTAGAGATTACCACAAGCTTTTTATTGGTCGAATGGGGTCCGCTGGAAATGAGCGCGAAGTTCGCGAAGTCGCGCGGGCCATGTGTACTGAGCTTCACGCTCGATATCCCGAGATCATCAGGACCCCAGAAGAATACGAGGCGATGGGCAATGGTGCAAAATACCAGGGAATCAAAACTCACCATCCCGAGTCCTTCGAGCGATCACTCCTCCACGGTGAGTTGAGCAGACTGGGAGCTTCGGTAGTAGGGGAGACCCGAATCACTCCAGAGGCTAGGCGGATCTTTGAGCACTTGAATATTGACTCAACCGCTTCAGAGACGAATCAGCTGGCTGAGTTTCGTTCCAGGCTTACCTATCTTGCGTTCGAAGATCAGAAAAGCTCCTCGAAAGAGTACCTGCATCGGATGGTGCACGAACTTGAGCACCTCTCCATCACTTCTGCCTCAGTTTTTAACGTGATCGTGTCAGGTGTGACCTCTGTTTTTGCTCAGGAGCTTCGAGTTAAGGCAGCTCAATTGGGCGGAACGGCCGTCATTTTGCAGCAGGACGGGGCCCTGGATCAATCGGTCGTTTTGATCAACCTCAATTCGAAGTCCTATTTAAAGCTAATTCGGGATCTCAACCGATCGGGCAAGGAGCACTCTGAGATGAGACAGACGGCGGCTTCAATCGCAGAACACCTCGCCGCGGCTACAGAGTGGTTGCTTCCCACTTTTTCTGGTGATGTAACGGCGAGATGACCCTTCAAGTTTCAGATTACATTCGGAATTTAGAGTTCCAACTGACCTCCGAAAGTCTCGTTCAGGAGATTTTCGGAGGTCATACCTTCAGTTCTAAGGGAGGACTTGGCTGCATTTGAAGCGTGCGACTAAGCCGCAGTCTCGTGTTCCGATTCTTGAAGCATTTCCCCAAGAGCACGGAGTCCATCCTCAGCTGTAAAGATTCCGATGAGCTGACCGTCGCGAGTCACTAACGCACATCCAAAACGATTTTCTGCCATGTATAAGGCGACATTTCTTAATGAAACTACCGACTCAACACAGTAGGGTTTTGAGATCATCAAGTCATTGACCGTCATATGATCCGCCCGCTCGAATGCTGAGGCACACTTGATATCTCGATCGGTCACTAAGCCGACTAGTTTTTGGTCATGATCGACAACGGGCAGGTGTCGAACCGATTCTTTTCGCATCAAACCCAGGGCATCCTGGATTTTTGTGTCTTTCTGAATGGTGACGGGATTCGGGGTCATAAAATTTTGAACTTGGTCTAAGGTTATTCTTCGTGGATGAGGCATTCGATCCGCCTTTCTTTGGTCCGCAAGCGAGTAGGGATAAAAGTGTGATGAGTTCATATGAGCTGCACGAAAAATGCCTATCGCTCTGAGGAGCGGCTTAGCTAGAGAAATCTGAGCACCCTAAGCAAAAGTTACGTCTCCGGAATATGGGGACGGAGCTTGAGTTGGCGCACTTCTTCCACCTGATCTACCCACGATGCGCGTATCCCGTTATCAAGTTTTATCTCAACCTGCAGGAATGGTTCACTTATTTTGGAAATGTCACGACAGCGCCTACCTGCTCGAGCGGAGCGGGGCAAAAGAACTGTTTTTTCAGAGTCTGATTTACGGCCTTAAACACCGGGGATCAGACAACTCGGTCCAAATCCACTCATTCTGCCTCATGAGTAACCACGTTCATCAACAAATGAGTTACAAAAACGGAGCAAGCAAGCTTTCTCACTTCATGCGAGTTGCTCACGGCACTTTTGGAATGAGATTCAATCGAGTCTTTAATCGCTCGGGCAAAGTAGCCAATGAACGCCCGAAGACTCCTCTGATTGGAGGCATCGAAGCGGAAATGCGAGTTCATTTTTACATCGAAGCAAACCCAATCCGAGCTGGAATGGTGAAACTCGAGAAACTCAGATATTTTTTCTGGAACTCCTACCGATTCTACGCCTATGGAATAGTCGATGAGTGGACCAAACACCTCACTCCACCTCAATGGTACGTCGATCTAGGAAATACCTCCGAAGAGAGGCAGCGAGCTTATCGTGTCCTCTTTCGCAAATACCTTGAGCAGTTTAATGTCACCTGGACCCAGTTCTTAAGTCACTTCATTGGTGATGCTTTGTGGGTCAGAAAAATGGAAACCAACTTGAAGGAACAGCTTTACGCCAGAACTTTAGCCATTGCCCGAGCTTCACCGACCTAAGTAGACCGCCTCGAAACTCAATCCAGCTTACTTTTCCTCGGCTCCAGACCGAAGAGGGCCTTCGTACGCCCAAGTTTTATAAGTCGAAATCAAAATTGCGACCATTTTCATTAAAAATCCAAGAATCGCAGACTTCTCCAGAACCAAGTAGATCCCGCCAGCTGAATTCTCGCGTTTTTGTCCAACTCATTTGCCTAAGAAGTTTATACAAACCAAAATTAGAACGCTTAGTTGCTAAATGCCGAACCTGAGACCTAACTTGGCTCCGTCCCTACTGATTTCCCCTTCGCGAGACGCGGTGAGAGCAGTGCTTAAAAATCGAGAAGCGGCTTTGAATAGGGTTCGCAACGCTGGACCCAATGATTTAGAAAGGCAAATCACAGAGATTCATAGCGCCTACCACATCTCAGGGATCTACCTAATGAGTAAAGAGGAGTGGGGTGTGATTGGAGGCGATTTAAGGTACCGCGAAAATAAATACGTCCCGCAGATTTTACCGAAGTTGAAAAACAGATCGTTTTGGTCGGCGTCGGTTCATCCTCCATTCGATGAGTACGCCTTCTACTTTAATGGCGTTGACGGCTACGTCTACGACGACGACCGTTACAACGGCAATTCGGTCAGGTGTGTAGTGGGCGGCTAACCGCAGCAGTAGCGGAGGTTTCCGTGAGCACTGAATGTGCTCCAAGGCACAGGATGTACCTTGAGGCGTTGTTTGGCGGGTTTCTGAAAACACTGGAGGGACGGAGCTTGAATTGGCGCATCTGCGGTTTGCTTAAGCGAGAGACATGAGTTTAGCATCGCGAGTCACTAACGTACATCCAAAGCGGTTTTCTGCCATGTATAGAGCGACGTTTTTTCATGAAAGGACTGCTCAGAGAAAGCTGACGACCCAGGGTAGAAGCCGAGTCTTGACCTTGTCCATCTTTTCGAAGCAGATATTTTGTGCAATCGGACTAAAAATGAAATCGATTGCGTACCAAGGTCGTTCGACTCTAACCTCGTTCCTAAATTCAACCTCGATTGAACGAAATTGGGTAGCGTCGACTTTCATGGTGAAGTTGACCGACTTGAGAAATCCAGCCATTCCATCTGCTTTCACTTCTTTGGAATGAGTGCGGTAGATCAAGTTTTGTTTCAAATCGGTTTGGATGAATGCAATCTCTCGAATGACTACATTTCCGCCATCTTCTTGGATTCGATGAGAAACGTCCCAAATCAACTCTGAATTTGACTTGAAAGCTTCCGCCGGGGGCTCTGAATGGATGACAGACTCTTTTTGAATTTTTGCGATGATCCCCGCTTTCAATGCCTCGAACTGTGCGGTTTGACGCTGAGTTTGTCCAGGGAGTTCAAATTTACATTTCATCATCAAATCGCCGTGAAATAGCCCGTCTTGAGTTTTGGCAGGGGTGACCCAGTTGGGTTGCTGACAAAGAGGGACGGTTCCAACGGCAGCTTGGGCCGAGGGGGCAAGCAGAGTAAAAAGTAGGAGCGCACTGATCATCACTTTTTAGTCCTAGAGTAATGGAATGTAGGTAAGGGTTTCCTTGACTCCAGGGTAGCCTGCTTCGAACCAAGTCCACCATGAAATAATCATAATGAGGTGGCCAAGAAAGATGAAGAAATGACTCCACATCTCGATTCGATCTGAGTTGCCTGCCATAAAGCGTTTCCAATGCATCCACTCGTCAATCACGCTGTAGAAAATCGATAGAATCACGAAAACGAGAGCAGGTATTCTGAGGAAAACAGGGAAATGGTAAGCGAGGCAAAGTAAGAGACAGCTTGAAACTCCCGCAAAAATGGTAATCAGGTGAACGAGGCGTTCTCCGTTTTTGAGTGCCTCTTTATAAGCTGTCTGGTGTCCAATGGTGTCAAAAGCAATGGCTCCAATGAAAATAAAAGTCCCAATCGGCACATTCCACACATAGGCCGGGTACTGGACGCCATGGGCCCATCCTGTGATGACAAAGCCAGCCGTGCTAAAGAGGAGACCCAACATGAGACCAACCCAGCGAATATAATAAAGCCAGTCCTCTCGTTCGAATGACTGAATCCGATTCGCATAGGTGATTGTATCTTGTAGGAAATTAGGCGATGTATTCATGAATATCTCCATATTTCTAAAATGGGTCGGATGGGTCGTGGTCTAAAAATTCGCTCTGGAAGGGTGGGGAGTAGTAAACTGATCCCACTCGCGGCAGCCTTCATCTTTTGGAGCCGGTTGAGAACCGCACGATTTCCCCTTCCGCTGGAGCCCTGCTTTAGAACTTGAATCCCAATGGCTCTGTAAACTGAGGCCGCAATTGCAACGGCGAGAGCGGCTCGCCACGGGAGGTCGTTTAGACCGCGGAGCCCCGATTGGTAGTAAAGGTCGGCTTCGCTCAGGAGTTGAGTGACGACTTGATGAAGATTTTCAGAATGAGCAGGGGCGAGGAGATCCCTTGAAGGAATTCCTGCTTTAACGAGCCAATCCTCAGGCAAGTAAATTTTGCCTACACGAAAATCGTCGCTGACATCCCGGGCAATGTTAGTCATTTGGAGTGCGATCCCCAAGTCGACTGCATATTTAAGAGCCCGGGAATCTTTAAGGCCCATGATGTGACACATCATGAGGCCGACTGTGCCTGCCACCTGGTAGCAGTACACCAAGAGGTCGGATCGCGTCCGGATCTGACCTCCTTCTGCATCATGTTGCATCCCTTGGAGGAGGTCGTCAGCGTAGAGGCTTGGGATGCCATGTTTTCGGGCGACCTCGCCAAATGCTACAAATGCCCCATTTGTAATTGAGCGATCTTCGCGAATGGCGAGGTGAGTTGCCTCCTTGAGTTGCGTAACTCGATGAGCCTCTAAGCCTTCAGGGTTTTGATGAAACCCAAGTTGCGAGCCGTCCGTGACATCGTCACAGTGCCGGCACCACCGATAAAGAAAGTAGACGCTCTTTTGAATCTCTTTTGAGAAAAGAAGTGTGGCAAAGCTAAAGCTTTTTGAGCCTTTTTCTAAAGTCTCTCGGGATTCTTGGACAAGCGCCTTTGAGTTCACACGGCCCCCCTGGGGGAAATCTCTTGGGCAAAGGCAGGTGCACTGTTAAATACTCCGCTTTCAACGTCGGATTGGATGACTTGAAGGGTTGCTTTGGCTGAGTTGACGACACCAGGAACTCCGGCTCCCGGGTGCGTGCCTGCTCCAACAAAGTAGAGTCCTTTAAACTGAGAGTCACGATTGTGAGTTCGGAAATAGGCGCTCTGAGTCAGGATGGGCTCTAGAGAAAAGGCTGAGCCTGCATGAGCATTCAGCTCTGTTTTGAAGTCCTCGGGCGTGAAAATCCGTTGGGTCACAATTTCTTCTCTTAGATTAGGGAGAAGAGTTTTTTCGAGTCGCTCCAAAATTCGATCCGCGTAGCGCGGACCCTCAGTCTTCCAATCGATTCCGCCTGATTTCCTAGAGAGTTCCAGGTGTGGTACGGGCGATAGGACGTAGAATCCCTCATGCCCCTCGGGGGCAAGGCTTGGATCAGTCACTGTAGGTGCGTGAAGGTAGAGCGACATATCGGTTGCCACTTTGCCTTGATGAAAAATATCATCCAGGAGGCCTTGATAACGAGGGCCAAAAAGGACTGAGTGATGCGCAACATTTGGGTATTTTTTCTTAGTCCCAAAATAGATCAAGAAAAGTGACATGCTCCAGCGTTTTTTAGCCAGGCTTGCACTCATTTTTCTGCCCCGAGGGGTCTTCCCTAAGAGTTTTGAGTAGGTATGCATCACATCAGCGTTACTGACCACCAAGTCAAAGTCTTCTTGCTGGCCTCCTACGTTCACTCCTTGAACCTGATTGTCGCTGGTACGAATCTCATCGATTGGCGCATTGAGGTGCATCACGCCTCCCAGGTCTTGAAAGAGGCGAACTAATGCAGAAATCAAAGCTCCAGTTCCGCCTTTCGGGAAGTAAACTCCCCAATTACGCTCGAGGTAGTGAATCAAAGTATAAATTGATGACGTTTCGAACGGATTGCCACCCACTAGTAGTGAGTGAAAACTGAATGCTTCGCGAAGGCGCGGATTCTTAACGTATCGGCTGACCTGTGAATAGACGGAGCGATAGGCTTTGAGTCGTAGCAAATCAGGTGCGGCTTTGAGCATGGATTTGAAGTCAAGAAACGGGACGTGGACGAGTTCTGTATAGCCGGCATCAAAAACTTCTTTCGAGTATTTTAGAAACTCTCTGTAGCCCTCCACATCAGCAGGCGCCCGCGATTGAATTTGACTTAGGGTCTTCTCCAGATCTCCATCGTAGTCGAATCGATCCCCATCTTCCCAGCAGAGTTGGTAGAAGGGTTTTACAGGCATCAGTTCGACATAGTCGGAAAGTTTTCGGCCACTGAGCTCAAATAACTCCTCCAGGCAGTGTGGCGCGGTAATCACGGTAGGTCCGGCATCAAAGGTGAATCCGTTGTCTCGAAAAACATAGGCTCGTCCGCCCGGCTGGTCTCGCTTTTCGTAAAGGACGGTTTCGTACCCTGCGCTTTGAAGGCGGATTGCAGCGGCAAGTCCGCCAAATCCGCTACCAATGACTGCTGCACGAAGTTTTTTAGACATAAGAATTCTCCAATTTGATAAATAAATTTTCGATTCGATCTTGAAGTTCGGAATTAAACTGAGTCTGTTCTAAGACATGCCAAAGGTATTGGGAAGCCCTACTTCTTGCCTCGGCCTTAAGATTAAAAAGTTCGGACCAAGAATTGATAAAGCTCTCGTCCGGGAGCATTTTGGCAGCGTTCACGAAACGCACATAGTCCGCTTCGGTTGCAATCTCTGAGGCTACGAACCAGATAAAAGAAGGCCTTCCGTTTCGAATGTCCTCTTTCCCTTTTGGCGGAGGGGCAAAGAAATTGCCAACATCATCCATCATTTGAAGTGCGATGCCAAAACGACGAGCAAAGTGAGATCCTTTTGAGTCGAGCTGGCCTCTTGGTATTGCTAAAAAGGTTCCCAAGTCAAAGGCGAGTGACATGAGTGCACCTGTCTTAAGCTCCATCGAGGTGAAGCAAACCGACTGCACTTGTCTTTGAGGGAGGAGGGTCATCGGAGTTCCAACATCCACAGCCTGGCCAAAGTGTGCCCTCAGAAAAATCTTATTAATATACCGCCTCAGCTCCAATTCTTGATGAGGGTCCAGTGCCAATTTTTCGATCGTTTGGAGAGCTTGGAAGTAAAGCCAGTTGCCAGCGTTTAATGCGAGAGCAATGCCATATTTACGGTGGAGGGTGGGCTGTCCACGCCGGATATCACTTTGATCCTGGATGTCGTCAATGATGATGGACCCTGCATGAATTGCCTCGATGATTTGAGAGGCAGTAGTCAGAAGGGCTGAGGTGTGAGGGGTGAGTACTCCGCCAGCATAAAGAAATCCAATTTCAATCAGCTCACTTCGAAACTTTTTTCCGCTTGCTGAAAGAAAGTCGTTTAAAGGCCCGAGCAAAGTTGTGTCAAAGACTCCATAATGGGTAGACGTCGACTCAAGTTCGAGGAGTGCTTCAAGTTCAATGGGGTTCGGAATGAGTGCATGAGAGGGATGATGAGTTGGGTTCATTGAAGCTCTCTAGGGTTGATTTGTTGGATTGCGCGTAATAAAGGGACTGGCGGTTTCCCCATTAGGATCCTGATTTGATCTCTTTTCGTTAGGCTACCCGAGTAGAAACGAAAAATGAGTTCCTCTGGGAGTTTGTAGAACCGAGAAAAAATTTTCCAGCGCTCATGAGGTTGAGCCGCTCTAAAAAGCATCCGATTTAAAAGACCAAAGTATTGACCTTGTTTTTGAATTTTTGCGTGTTGATCTTGGAGTGTGGTCCGGATCGTTTCTGAGTTCCAGTCCAATTGACCGCTGATCTCTCGAGCAATCAGTTCTGCAGTTTTGACGGAGTCAGCCAGTGAGTACCCAGTAGTGAGATGGAAAAAATTTCCTCTGAGTCCGATCGCGATTGGACCTGAGAGGGAAGTGGGGCGATCCTCCGAGACAAATGGAATGGGCAGTGCTGCGCTTTCGGTTCTCAAGATCGACTTGATTTTCCAGCCTCGGCTTGTACAAAGCTGAACGATTTCGGACTCATATTCAGATTGGTCAATGTCTGAGGTGTCGCTATAGCGAGTATCCTCAATGAGCAGGTGAGTCGGACTCCACGGAAGGACATAAAAGAAACGGTATCCGTCACGTTGTTCGCACGTGGCATCCATGATGATCGGATTTTCCAGTGTGTGAGGTTGATCCAACTCGACATCGATCCCGACAAATTTCTGGTATCCGCAGCGGGTTAAGAGTTCTGGCGAGATGCCCCGTGCATCAATGATCGTTTTGGCGTTCAATGTCTCCCCATTCGCGAGGGTGACACTCTTTTGAGAAAGTGATTTTACTTTGACATTCAATCGAACCCGATCGCCGAGCGTCTGTTGGATTTTTTTCGCAAGGTCTTGAGAAACAATAGAATGATAGGGTTGCCTAAAATTTCTCTGGTAATCAGGGAAGCGAACCGTCTGCTGATTCCAAGTTTTTGAAATGAGTGGATGAATCCACTTAAAATTCCCTTCAGAAAGATCAGATTGGTGAAAGGACCAAGTATGATTCCCACAGAGTTCGGGCTTAGACTCAAGAAGCAGGAAGGGTGGGGGATCTTGTATAAGGGATAGACGGTATGCCAAAATACAACCAGAAAGTCCACCTCCCACAATCAAGATCATGGGGAGACTATTTCAATAATCATTCTTTGGATCAAGATAAAAGTTCAAAAATCCGATGTGATCGATAATTGAAAATCTGATTGACGTCTTTCTTTACAAATGCACCCGCGACTGTTTTTCCGAGTCTTCCCATCGGAAGTTGGTAAAGGACTCGATCTTCCATCAAGGTCCCACCTTGGAGAGCTGTGAAGGCGTGGGTGTGTCTCCAAACCCGATAGGGCCCCTTGAGCTGAGTGTCAGTAAACATTTGGAGCGGGGACCATTCCGTGATCTCAGTTTTCCAAGCGAGCGGGATCCCGTGAAGTCGAAGCTGATAAGTAATGAGTGTTCCCTTCTCAATTTTTGGAGTCGACTGGGAAAGAATTTTGAAGTGGAGCCATGGAGGGGTAATCGCCTCTAAGTTTTTAGCCTCGGAAAAAAACTCAAAGACTTTTTCGACCGATTGAGGCACCCAGCATTGCGTTCGGTGTTCTTCGAAACCGAGGGCGTAGCTTTGCCCGAGGATTTCTTGAAGGGCGTCATGCATTTTAGGGTATTTAAACTTGAAGTTCAGATTTTGGAGCTTCGCGGGGACGATCTTTTGGCTCGACAGGAGAGCGTCGGCGACCTGTCCTTGGGTGGCGCGCAGAATGGGCTTAGGTGCGGGTACAGTTGCAAAGCTGTGGAGTAAGGTGGCGAGTTCACGAGTCATCTCTTTTTGAGTGACTGGATTCGGTGTGCAGGCATTGATTGGGCCTGTGTAGGCTTCATTTTCAATAGACTCTAAGATCAAGGAAACGAGGTCGTCGACATGAATCCAGCTGACCCATTGTTTGCCACTTCCGAGATACGCGGCGATTCCTGAAGAAAATGCCCCAACCATTTTCTCTAAAGCTCCACCGCAACGACCGAGAACGATTCCAATTCTGAGAGCGATTTTTCGAGCCTCGATTTCAGGGGTTTCAAAAAGGCTGTGCTCCCAATCTTGACAAAGCTGAGCTAGAAAATCACTCCCGGGTCCATGGGATTCATCAACTGAGGCATCCCCGCAGTCCCCGTAATAACCAATTGCTGAGGCACTGATCATGACTTTTGGACGAAGATTGCCGGTCTTTTTTAGGATATGCTCCAGGGTCTTTGCTACTTGAATTCTAGAGTCCCTGAGTGCTGTCTTAAATTCTGGTGTCCATCGGCGAGCGGCAATGGATTCCCCCGCGAGGTGAACAACCGCATCGATGTTCTTGAGGGCTTCACTCTTGAGGAGGTAGTCCTGATTTTCAACCTCTTGCCACTCGATTGCAGTATGGGGTGCAGGTATCGTTTGTTGAGCTGCTGCTCGACTCCGGGTGATGACGATGAGTTGGTGCCCTCTCATCGCAAGTTCTCTGCAAAGTCGCTTTCCAACTAAACCGGTCGCACCTGTGACTAGAATTTTCATAATGCTACACTCCTAATGAGCTTGGGGAAGTCTCACGATTTTTGATCGGTCGTAGCCTTGTTTTTCAACTCTGGAGAGGATTTCCTGATAAAGGACGTCATCCATAGTTTTTTGCCGAGACATGATCCACAAAAGATTTCGATTGGGATGTCCCACGACCGTATACTGGTAATCTTTCTCATCTAGATCGATGACGACGTAGCTAAACGAGATCGGAAAAGGAATTGCGCCGATAAAAGTATCAATATTGAAGCGTATCCGCCACTCGGCATTGGTCGCTTGATCGACCACCCAGGCCAGCGAAGTGAGTTTGGTTTCCTTGCCGTCGGTTTTGTGGCATACAAACCAGTTATCAATTTTGCCATCTTCTCTTAGCCTGTAGCTTTCAACAGAAGATACGCAGTCCTTTTCAATCATATTTGGAATATTTGCAATGACATTCCAGTCGCCCATATATCGACTCAGGTCAACATGATGTACGGGTTTAAGGTCAGAGGCTCCAAATGCCGTTTTTGCGATCACGAGCGCTGATGCTAAAGTTGTTTGGGTTATTTTTTTGAACCAGCTCATGGAACTTCCTCCTGCCTAAACTAGGCAAATCACTGCTGATGTTTTGGCCTATTTTGTTCTGAAGCCGGGGTCTGGACTTTAGATCTGACTTCGATCCAAATTTCATTATGTCTCAAAAACCACGGAATGAATGGTGGATCAAATCGAGAAAAGACAGGAGCACCCATGGCCTCGTATCCGTTCTTCTCGATCAGAGAGAGGAGAAGATCTTTGTGTTCTAGGTATTTCTCTTCGGACCAGCTACCCGAATAGCGGTGAACCGCTCTCAGTTTTGCAGGTACTTCGATAATCTGAACCCTCGGATCGTTCGGCTCGGGAAGCGTTGCTTTGGTATAAGACTTCGGCATTGTGAACTCGATCTGGAATTGACCCTTTTCCCCAGTCATTGCAACGGGGGCTGTCATCGCAATTTTTTCTGACATTGCAACAGGCGCTGTCATGTCGATTTTGGTCTTAGATCGATTTTTACCGAAAATGAAATCAGCTAAGGCGCGGAACCCTTGGTTCCCTGCACTCTCAAAGTCACCAGATATTTCTACTCGCGCTATAAGCGCTGGCTCATATTCTCTGATTTCGAACTGCTCGAGCTTTTGGACTACTTTGAACGTCGGTTCTTCGATTGCCATTGCTTTGTCCTCTGAAATAACAGCCAAGCCAAGTAAAGCTAGGCCTGCACAGACCGCTAATGTTCTCGCTAGGTTTGGCGGGGTCCTGGAAGCTTCATGTTGGAACTTACGAGCTGTCGTCTTAAAAAATCGTGTGTTCATACTTGATTATAAGTTTAAATAAAAGTAAACTTTAGTCAAGTAGAATCTTAATAACACAAAAGAGTGGTAATAATGAAACGTCCAGTGAGGAGCACTCCTGATGTGCTCCAGATTTCGCCTGAAATAAAACGAGTTGCAGATGGAATCGGTCGTTTTATCGAATACTGGGGTTTCAAAGCAGTTCACGGCCGAATTTGGACACTCCTTTACCTGTCATCTGAGCCGCTGTCCGCAATACAATTGGCTCGAACCTTGGGCGTTTCGAAAACGTTGCTGAGTTTTTCAATTTCTGAACTACTCCAGTACAATGTAATTCAAGAAGCAGGCCGGGGACCTAAGAGGACGATTTATTTTCGCGCGAACCCGCAGATTAATTCAGTTATTTTTAACGTTCTCAAGCAGCGTGAGACCCCCCTAATTAAAGAGATCGAGGCCTCGGTCTTAGATCTCAAAGCAGACGTCGAACGGGACACATCCTCTTCGCCATCGCGGCCAGGGTTTGAGGTCAGCGGAACGGGACTTGAAGAGCTTTCTAGTCTCGTGGGCGCAGCTCGGGCTGTTTTGGAGTCGCTCAGTTGGGATTCCCTCGAGCCAGAAGATCTTGCGGTTCAGTTTATGATGATTTCAATGGCGCTCAAAGCGCGATCTTGAATAAAGTTTAGGATGTGATAAACTTAAAAACATGGAAGCAGACAATCAAACTAAAAAAGTTGAATTAGCAGATTCTAAAGTAACGATTTATTACGATGGCCAGTGTCATCTCTGCTCACGGGAAATTGACCACTACAAAACGTTTCCAACTGCGGATCGAGTCATTTGGAAAGATATTGCTGCCCCGCACTTCGACGCGCAGGCCGAAGGACGATCCCTCGAAGAGTTTAACCGTGCGATTCATCTCAAGCGCATTTCTGGTGAGTTTGTAGTCGGCGTCGATGCGTTCCTCGAACTTTGGGAAGCTTTGGGTCGGTTTGGTGGGCTTGCGAAAATTATGAATTCGAAATTGGGTAGGCCTGTGTTTGATCTCGGCTATGCTGCGTTTGCGCGCCTCAGAGTTTATTTGCCAAAACGGAAAAATCCGATCGGCTCAGACACCTGTGATTCAGGTCGGTGCGAAATTGGTTAAGTCAAAAGCTACGGAGCCCCCGAAGTCAATTCGTGAAAGAACTGGTCGGATTCTCAAGATGGCTGGCAGTTTGGCATCTCAAGAGCTCGTACGTCGCATCCAGGGAAAGTCCTCGAATGATTCCATCCTGAGTTTGTCCCAGATCCAAGTTCTCGTTCAGGAACTCGGGCACCTCAAGGGCGCCGCGATGAAGCTGGGTCAAATGCTAGCGCTCGAGGCGAGAGATTATTTTCCTGAAGAGATTTGTGTTGTTTTGGATCAGCTTCAGTCTGATGTGAGTTTCTTAGAATACCCAGTCATCGAATCCATTTTAAAAGAACAGTTAGGGGAGAAGTTTAGTTCTCTGCAGCAGTTTTCTCGCGAGCCGATTGCCGCCGCAAGTATTGGACAAGTGCACCGTGCGTTCTTGCCTGGCGGCGAACCGGTTGCGGTTAAGGTTCAGTACCCCGGCATTAGGGACTCAGTCCATTCGGATGTAAAGGTTTTAGGAAGCTTGATGAAGACCATTTCGGTCGTCATGGGGAAGCAAGTGGATCTCACCGGTTTAGTGGAGGAGTTTTCTGAGATCTTCATGCAAGAGTCCGACTACCATTCTGAAGCAGCGTTTGCCTCTGAATATAAAAGTTTAGCAGCAGTGGTTCCCGAATTAGTCATCCCAACAATCTATCCAGAATTTAGTACCGAAAAAGTATTAACGATGGACTATCAAAATGGGATCAAACTCAATGACTGGCTCAAAACGACCACGGCCACTCCTGAAATGAGGACATTTTTCGGGCAGGCTGTACTCGATCTTTATTCTCGAGAGTTTTGTGAGTGGGGTTTGGTTCAGACGGATCCCAACTTGGGGAACTTTCTTTTTAAGCCGAGTGAGCGAAAGCTGGTCTTACTCGATTTTGGGGCGACCAAACGGTACGACTTAACGTTTAGAAAGCTCTATTCGAAACTGATTATGGCTACTCTGGCTAAAGATAAGGCTAAAGTCCTGAGTATCGGCGAAGAAATGGGGCTGATTGATCCGAGAGAGTCGCCTGAGGCCAAGAGTGTTTTCAAAGAATTACTTTTTGAGAGCATGCATCCGATCACTCTGCCTGAGTATGACTTCGCTGAGAGCGAGTATCCCGAGAAAATGCGCAAGATCTCTCGAGATCTAGTGAGAGAACTCAGGTTTTCGGCGCCGCCTAAATCTCTGATTTTTTTGCATCGGAAGCTTTCTGGGATTTTCTATATCCTGCGGGCACTCAAAGTGAAGTTGCCTCTTACTCAGTACACCCAACGGTTTGAGGCTCTGTTGTGAGCGATTCTCCTGTAGCGGTGGTTGCAGGAGTCATCTGGGCCTACGTTTCGCTGGTTTACGGAGTTGCTCTTTTGAAAAAGCGAAATGACTTGGCGGATGTTGCCTGGGGTCCCGGTTTTATGATTGGGGCCTTCGCTCTCTTTCTTGCGTTGAGCCAGAGGACCAGGGAAGGCGTCTTGATCCTTGCTTTAGTGTCGATTTGGGCCCTGAGGCTTTCCACTTATATTTACCGCAGAAATCGAGGACACGAAGAGGATTTTCGTTATCAGAACTGGCGACGTGAGTGGGGAAAGAATACCTGGTGGCGCTCGTATCTCCAAGTATTCCTGCTTCAAGGTGTGATCCTCGTAGTTGTGGGTTTGCCAGTTTGGTATGGAGTCTTGCTGGATTGTGATTCTTGGGACTTACTTACTTTTGCGGGAATTTTTCTTTGGGGAGCGGGTCTGAGTTGTGAGGCCATTGCCGATGCGCAGATGGCCGCTTATCGTCAGACGAAGGCGCAGAATCCTGCTCAAGTCGGGCGTGTGATGTCTACTGGGCTTTGGAAGTATAGCCGCCACCCTAACTATTTTGGCGAGGCGCTCCTTTGGTGGGGGCTTTTTACGGTATGTGTATCATTTGGAGCCCCGCTCTGGACCGTAGTAGGGCCGCTGTTAATGACTTTTCTCCTCGTTAAAGTTTCCGGAGTACCGATGTTGGAGAAAAAATATTCAGGCAATCCTGATTACCAACGGTACTGCGAAACGACTTCTTCATTTATTCCCTGGTTTCCTAAACGATTCAGCTAACTGACCATGATAAAAAGGGCATGAGCCGAGAGAATCGCTCTCTCGATTGGGCTCATCCGTGATGCACCAAAATAGTCTCCGCAGAGATGGAGGTAGGCATGATCATGAAAGGACATTGTATAGAAGGGCTCGTCTAAAGGGGAGAGAGGTTGCGCATACCTCCACCGATGAACCTGCGACACCATGGGCTCAATCTCAAGTTCCTCTTGAAGTTCAGACAGGATGGCTTGAGTAATTGCTTCGTCTGTTTGATCAAAAAGTTCTTGGGATCTCTCAGGGCTGATGGAGAGAGTGATGCAAGGCACCGATTCAGAGATTCCTTTCCATTGGTTTTCTAAGAGGAGTGTAATGCTGGGTGAGGGCCATCGGGTGAATCGGAGTCGAGGGGGTTCCTTTGGGATCACCAGAACGTTGATGCTCGAGATGTATTCGGGTTCATGAAGCTCCTGAGGGAGTGGGTCCTCGAGCTGAATTGGACTGTTTCTTATGATTTCTTTCAGCTGAGGAATGGGTAGCGTGGATACCAGTCTTCGTGCGGAAAATTCGACTTGCTCCTGAGTCGTGGCTTTCCACAATTGGGTGTGCGGATCGTATTGAACCCGAGTCACTTTTTGATTTCGATGAACCTGGGATGAGGCCGGAAAAGCTTTGGCTAGGGCATTCATGCCAGGCAAGGGTTGAAGCACTCGGAGCGCAGAGCTTCCCCACGTGAGAGCCTGGGGCCATGACCAAGAGTTGAGAGTGGATTCTCCCAGGAGCTTCTCAAGAATCCTCACAGCTTCAGGTTGGTTGAGCTCGACGACAGGAAGTCCATGATCGAATTGAGCAATCCGGCTGGAGTCATCAGGGAGTGGAACTCGACGAGTTGCGAGGCGTCCACCGATGCCCCGAGATTTTTCTAAAATTTGGATCGAATCACCTCGCTCAAGAAGTAGAGAGCCTAGAACGAGCCCAGAAATTCCGGCTCCCAGAATGAGCCAGTCTGTCACCGTTTGATTGGGATGAGCCAGGGGGGTGGAAGGTGAGTTCATGGTTTGGGTTTCTCCTGATTGAGTATGAGACGACTATTTTTAATCCGTCAAGGTCCGAAGTATGGTAGCAAATTGAGTTAAAATGAAATCAAAAAAGAGGGCTTTTCCATGCAGCAGTACGGAATTCATTGGTTTAGACGTGATCTGAGGATTGCTGGTAATTCGGCTCTGAAATGGAATTGGAAAAAGAATCAAGGGGGTACCCTCGGAGTATTCTTCTTTGATTCTAAATTTTTATCGAGGCCCGACTTTTCACACCATCGATTTGCATTTTTTCTTGAAACCTTGAAGGAGCTTCGCTCTGAGCTTCGAGAGATGGGCGGCGATCTTCTCGTCCTGGACCAAGGTCCAGATGAGGGTTTTAGTGACTTGCTCAAAAAGCTTCATGCGCCGCGTCCGACCTGCGTGACCTACAATCGTGACTATGAGCCGTTTGCTCGCGAGCGAGACGCTCGAGTGAGTCGATTAATTGAGGGCCTCGGGGTTTCAGTTCACACCATGAGAGATCACCTTGTGGTTGAACCTCATGAGCTCCAAAGGGTGCCCGGCACCCCAAGTTTTTATCAAGTTTATAGTCCTTTTTGTAAAAGGTGGCTCTCTCTGGTGGAGGGAGAAGACTTTCATGAGCGAATCACCGAACAAAAAGAAGCCCTCCAGTACTTGGAAAAACGGAGACTTGGACAGACCATTGAACCATTCTTTAAGCTGACCTGGAAACAGGTCTTCACCCACTTAGGAAATGCAAACCTATTTGAAGACGCCTTGGATCGATTCATTTCTGAAAATCAGAAAAGTGTCAAAATTAAGATCCCCCCGGCTGGAAGTTTAGTTGCCTACGAAAAGCTTCGAGAGTTTCGATCTGGCGTGGACGATTATCTGGAAAAGCGAGACTTTCCTTCAATTTCCGGGACCTCGGGTTTGAGCATCTTTTTTAAAAATGGATCAATCACTCCTGCTTTGGTTTTGGCTGGCCTGAATCTCAATGAGTTTGAGTTCAAGCAAAAGTCGGGCAGAATTCAATTCTTAAAAGAGATTATCTGGCGTGAATTTTATTACCACATTCTCTACCATCGACCGAGTGTAGAGCACGAAGCATTCCTGTCGCACTATCAAGATCTAAAATGGCAAAATAACCCGGAATGGTTTGAGGCGTGGGCCGAAGGGAAAACGGGATTTCCAATTATTGATGCCGGTATGAGACAACTCAAAACAACCGGGTGGATGCATAATCGAGTCCGAATGATTGTTGCATCATTTTTAACGAAAGATCTTTTGATTGATTGGAAATGGGGCGAAAAGTACTTCATGAATCAGCTTTTAGATGGAGACTTGGCGCCTAATAATGGAGGGTGGCAGTGGGCTGCCTCCACGGGATGTGATCCACAGCCCTATTTTCGAATATTTAACCCGCTCTTGCAGAGTAAAAAGTTTGATCCAAACGGTGAATATATCAAAAAGTACATCCCGGAACTCCGTCATGTTCCTTCATCTGAGATTCATGAACCCGGTTTAAGGTATATTCCACCAATCGTAGATCATGCGACTCAAAAGGAAAAAGCGTTGGCCCTTTACCGGAGGTGAGAATTGATAGATCATTGATCTATGAATCTACCGAGTTCTTGGTATGTGATAGCTCGAACTGCAGAGATCAAAAAAGATCAAATCTTACCTCTCACTCGATTGGGTCAGCCATTGGTGCTTTGGCGAAATCCAGAAGGGACCTTAGTGGTGATGGACGATCGATGTCCACATCGCTCTGCTCGGCTGAGTTTAGGCGAGTTGAAAGAGGGGCGGTTAGCGTGCCCTTTTCATGGATTTCAGTTTGATCCCCAGGGTGCCTGTCAGTGGGTGCCCGAGCTTGGACGAGGGGCGCCAAAGCTCTGCGTCAAAACCTATCTTACTACCGAACGTGAGGGTTGGGTTTGGATGTGGTGGGGAACTGGGGAGCCATCCAAAGAAGTGCCTAGCTGGTTTACTGAGGTCGATTCAAAGTTTTGCACCGCTTACATGAAAGAGCGGTGGGAGACTCATTTTACCCGTTCTGTTGAGAATCAATTGGATTATGCTCACTTACCCTTCGTTCATCGGAACTCAATCGGAAGATTTGCGACGTCGGTTCAAAAGTACCCTGAGCTTCAAATGGACGAACAGAGGATTAAGTGGTTTTTTCGACCCGCTGATGGATCTGACCCTCAGACTTATATTGAATTTCGATTCCCAAATTTGTGGATCAATCGGATCTCTGAGAAGTACTCAATCACTTTGGCCTTTGTTCCTGTAGATGATCAGCACACAGAACTCTATCTTCAAAATCATCGGAAATTCGCAAATATTCCAGGTTTGAACTCAGTCATCGATTTTTTTATGATTCTCCTGAATCGGCGGATTCTGAACGAGGATCGACGAGTCGTGCTGACTCAAGAGCCTATTGATGTTCGCCTTGCCCAAGATGAAGTCCTATTTCCGAGTGACAAGGCGATTCAACATTTCCGGAAGTGGCTCAACTCAGTTCATTCGCAGGGTTGAGTTCTTTCGAGTTGAGAGAGATCGAATCCTCGGGCCTCGAAGTGGGAGATGAGACTGTCCGTGACCTTTTCCGGTAAAGTCGGTGTGCGACTCAGGATCCAAAAAGATTTTCGATCAGGTGATCCGACCGCAACGTAGCGGTAGTCTGGGTGGAGATCCAAAATCCAATAATCCCCTTCAAATGGCCAGAAGAATGAAACTTTAAGTTTTGAGCGAGTCTGAGTGTCGACTACTCTTGCGATTCCATGCGCTCGTTTTGAGCGGCCTTCGCAGGTTTTTTTCCGACAGGTATTGAAAACGTCGACGCGACCGTCGGATCGAAGCGCATACTCTGCTGTTACTCCCACACAATTTTTTTCAAAAATTTTGGGAAGTCGGGCAATTTCGTACCATTTACCCGCGTAAAGTGAGAGATCGACATTCTTGACTGCCTCGACAGGTGGAAGCTGTTTTTTCGCCATACCCCATGAGGTCTCAGTTGATAAAGTGAGCAGAATAGCGCAAATGAGCATTCGAATTTTCATGGAATTTGAGTTAGCTAGTTTCAATTAGGTTGTCAAAGAAATAGTGCTAGTTCTTGAGCGCATCGATCTAAGATGCAGCCCGATGATCGGGCGCGATTTCTTGCCGGGATTCTGCCAGGGCCTTAAGCACCTCGTCATCGGTAACCTGTTCAAACTCATCGTAAAACTGACTAATGGAAAAAAAATGGGCTGGAGTTTCAAGCACAATCAGCTCGTCGACCTCTGAGCGCAAAAGATCTAGCGTTCGAGGTGACCCCACGGGTGCTGCTGCGATCAACTTGCTAGGCTTTTGAGATCGGACAGCACGGATTGCTGCCAGAAGCGTTGAGCCCGTTGCAATTCCGTCATCGACAATAATTACGATTCGTCCTCGCGGACTGATGGGGGGGCGAACCGGTGAATATGAAATTCTTCGTGCTTTGAGCTTACCGATCTCGGCTTGAGCAGCCTTTTTGAGGGCATCAGCTGGAATTCTATATTCACTTGCGGAGTCAGAAAAATAAATACTTCCGAATTCGCTGACTGATCCAATTGCAAATTCCGGATTGTCGGGTGATCCAATTTTATGAACCAAGACAACATCTAATTCCCCTTGGAGTTTTTCCGCGATCACTTTAGCCATGGGGACGGATCCTCGAGGTATCCCCAAAACAAGCGGTTTTTTTCCCTTGTAGTGAGAAAGTGAACCCACAAGCCGCTCAGCAGCCTGAATTCGATTATGAAAGCAAGTGGTTGAATGCCGTGGCGACGAAGGATGAGAGAATAGAGACATGCTACTGAAGAGGTGCAAAAAGCCTTCCACAAGAGCTTCGCCCCAGTTTACCTGCCCGTTGGAGGTTCGGTTCCAGGCGGAAGGCAGCCATGCCGGTGTCTACATGCTCAAGCCTCCCGCAGTGACCCAAGGAAGCGCCTTCTTCTTAGCGAATAATCCTCGAGCGGAAAATCTGGATCATGCGCCGTCGACTCTCATTAGTTCCTGCGCTCAGGTGTGCAATAAAATCGCCGCGCTGCCACTGGATATTTTCATTGTCGTTATATTTTGAGCCACGGTTAAATGAATTCATGACCCTTTGCGGTAGAGTGATGGTGAATTTCAGGAGGTTTTTATGCCTAAATTCCCTAGATTGATCCGGTTGCGTGTAGGTGTTAAAGTCGCCCAGGCTAATTCTCTGATAAGCTGCATCCTGGAGAAAGTCCTGCTCTGGCAATGCATGCTCTTTATAGTAGGGGTATGCCGCTTCAGCGTGATCAAAAAAATTTTTTGACCAATCCGAATTTCGTACCAAGAAGACTCCTGCATTCACTCCAACCTCGGGCAGAGCCTCTTCTCTCGATAAGATGAGGTGATTTTCTAGTTTAACGTCCTGGTCGATTCTGAAGCCATATTCGCGAATGATATCTTCAATTTTCTTTTGAAAATGGGTGAAAATCACGTCGGCATCAATCCACATCACCCATCGACAGTCCTCGCGATCGAGCTGGTTTTTTACGGCCGTTATTTTTTGCCAATAAAGTCCTTCTTGATGAACTCTTCCTCGAGAGCTGTTTGGGTCTAAAAAGCGATCTCCAGAAATTCTGCCCGTATAGAAATGATATTTGTAGCCATGTTTTTTAGTATATTCTTCGTGATTTTGTGAGGTCAAAAAAGCATAACTTTCCGGATTTCGATTGTCGTTATGGGTGACCACGCAAATATTTTCTGGCTGAAGATGATGCGTCAGCCAAGCTTCTGAGTCGGCAGATCCAGGAATGGGCTCCTGATATAATTTGCTTCCGCAAGAGGCTAAAACTCCAAAAGTCAACAAGATGAAAAGTACATATTTAATTTTTAATTGGATCAATTGAGTGGTCTCCGAATTTGATCTATCAATTACTGCGTCTTAGCTCGGTCTCGCTTCCATAGGTACCCGAGCAAGCCAGCGAGGACGAGGACTTGGATGCAAAGGACAATCTGGACGGCTCGCCATACTCGAAAAGTGTAACTGTTTTTAGATGGATCAAAATGAAAACAGAAAAGAAGGACTCGGTCTATCGTAGATGGGGCAACTTTTCCTTCGCTCGCTTCAAGGAGTGCTAATTTGAGGTCCTGAGGCTTGAACGCAGTCCCATAAAGATAACGCGAAAGCTTTCCTTCGGGTGTCAGAATGAAAATTGAAGCGGCGTGAAGGTATTGTTTTTCAACGGGGTCGTAGCGATATTTGAAGCCGACTTGAGCTGCTACCGACTGAATCTCTGGTTCCAAGCCTGTCAGAAAATGCCATCCTGAATCGCTACCCGCCCGTTCGTAGCGGCTGAGGTAATTTTGTTTCTTTTTTAAAGCAAGTTCGGGTCTATCCTTTGGATTAATGCTGAGAGTGACGATTTCGAATTGCTGTCCCACGCTCCAGTCAATCTGTTTGATAGAATCGAGGACTCCATTCAAGACGAGGCTGCAAAGCATGGGGCATTCGTAGTAGACCAAAGTGAGAAGAATCGGCTTTCCTTTACGAAAGTAGGAGGATAGCTGCACGTTGACGCCCCGCTCATTTACGAAGCTGAGCTCCGGCCCTAAGGCTGTGAAGTTTAGCGTTCTTCCGAGCGATTCAGTAACGTCGATTCCTTTCAAAGCTTCGGGACGCTCCGCAGCTTGAGCGCTAACGGGGGTTCTCGCAGCCAGAAATAGAGTAAAAGAGCAAAAAATGAGGGTGAGGGCGTGTTTCAACATAATTTAGAGTGGCCCTCACCACTATCACACTCGTCTTTCCCTGGCCAGCAGAGCAATCCGTGTATTCATTCTAGATGCCAAAGACGCCGCAGCTAAGTCCAGAACAGGTGGGTGTCTGGCTTGATGTAGGACTCGGCGAAGGCGCGGGGGTTACAGTAGGAGTCGGGCTCGGAACTGGGGACGGAGTCGAGGTTGAGCTCGGCACAGGTGTAGGAGATTCGATCGGAGTCGGACTAGGCACGGGGGACGGAGTCGAGGTTGAGCTCGGTACAGGGGACGGCGTCGGACCGGGTGACGTCGAGTTGAGGCAGTACTTTACGTCGACGGGGTCAGGACTACGAAGTTCGTTTGGGCTGATTTCGATCTGACTCAGGATTGAGTTCCACTCATAAGACAGCGGTGTTGAATTTTGCATCACTGACAGCGTCGAGGCGTCAACTGGGGCGTGTTCAGGGGTCCACGAATAGGACTTTAGAATCGAGTTCTGCTCGAGTTTCGTCTCGATTTGGTTTCCGGCTTGGTTGAGGAGACTATCAATCGAGTAGAGCAAATCATGACCTTCATCCTGCCGTTTTTTTGATTTTCCTTGGAACCTATCTTTCGTTGGGCCTCGAGACTCAGAGAGTGTGAAAAAAATGTTCGAAGGGTTTGATCTCAGCTTAGCTTGGAGCCAGGATGGGATCGGCTTCAAAGAAAAGTTATGTTTTTTACTGTCGCTGTCTTGAATGGATACAACCGCTAACGTCGCTCCAGCTCTAAAAAATGAATCGGCACTCATGGGATTACTCCCTGAGTGAGTGAGATCTTCAATTAAAAATAGTTTATCTTTATGGTTTTCAAAACCTCGTTCAGCGCTGGAATTAGATCGATCAAAAATATGCTGATCAGAATTTCTATGGTCGCAACTGCCATTTGATTGATCGTCATGATTACGGTCATGGTCGCCTCTAGAGTGATGCGACCGAAGCATCCCTACTCGAACATCTCGAGTCCAAAGAATTGGGTGAGTCAGGTAAGTGATTTGACTTTGAATTCCCCTTGGGCCCATTTTGTGGCCCTCTTCGGAGCCTTGTACCAGGAGGATAATGTCCAATTTGCCCGCTTGAGGAGGCGAGAACTGTTCATCGTAGCAGGACGGAGCTCCTAGCGAAGCTGGGGGGGTATCCGCGATTGCAGACAACGATAGTATGGGCAGAGTCAGGAGGCCAAGCCATTTTATTTTTATAATCATTTTTATTTTCCTTCTTTGTTTGGTTTTAAAAATTATAGTTTATTTATTTATTAATAATCAAATCCCTAGTCCACCATTTTTAGCTAGCAATCGGCTATCTGAACGCTTTAAAATCGAGATGATTCCGAAAAATGAATGATTTGTTAAGACAGCCAGCTATCGGATACTAGATTAACGGGTCTACAAAATTTTCTTGAGCTCTGGTCTCTGTTCCCAACGAAAATGGTAGTTCCAGTGACCTTCATGAAGATCTATTTTGGTAATCAAAACTGAAAGTGTAATTCCACTTTTATGAACCGGATCAAAGAGATTGAGTCGGATCTTGACTGGCACTGGAAAAATAGGCCCTTCTTCTTTTTGTTCAGAAATGAGAGTGCAACCGGTTTCAGTAATCCATTTTAATTGCCCCCTGAGAAGATGACTTGAATCAAAAGCAATAGCATAGACCCGAGACCAGTCCTGGGTCGCTGGTCCAGGCTGTGTGGGATTGTGAAGTGGGTGAGGAGGCGGTGATTCAATGGACTTCCAGCATTGATTCTGATGACTCCAGATCCATTGATATTGAGAGAGCTGCCCCTTTGCCGACAGATCATCTAATTCACCTTGAGAGAAAGGCCCATAGATTTGACCCGATTTTCCTAGATAGACATCTTCAGTACTACTCATTTTTTCCTCTTGCCTCTTGGGCTTCGATTTGAAGGTATTTATCCTTATTTTCACATTGATCGCTGAGATCGGCCGAAAAGGAACCGATTTCATCCTCCCAGATCTCTCCCGACTCCTCAGCTCCAATTTTTGTACTACCCCAGTTCCATGTCGTATTTGTTTCTGTAGTCTTGTCTTGTGACTTGATGCGTGCCGAAAGGGCTTGAAAGTTTGGATGGGCATTTCGCCACACGAGATCCTCACTTGCGCCGTTCAGAATCTCTACTTCGATGAGGTCTTGATTTTCAGCGATTTCCTCGAGTTGACTCAGCATTCTCTGGTTCAAGTGATGAACTTCAAGTGAGATCTCGCGGTTCATGGCCTCTCGTATCGCATGGCCTCGAGATTCGTCACTTTTTACGATTTTTCTCCAGTAAACTGAACCTCTTCTAAGCCGTTTGAGATGGACCAAGTTTTCCTTAAGTTGGCCGACAGAACTTAAGAATTCGGCTTGCCCTGATTCTCTCAAGGTTGTGTTCTGACTCATCTCTTTGGCTCTCAGCCTCAATTTTCTGGCTTCAGAAATTAACTGGAGAGTTGCCTGCCTTTGTTCTGTCTTTCCCTTTTGACTGAATAGGTCGCGCTGGTGCTTTTCTTGAAAACTTAGGTTGATTCGTTCTTGGTCCGCAATAAATCGAGGAGATCTAATCCACTCGGTTCCGATGATTGCTGGAATTTGCGAATGAGGCTGTCTTCTTGCGAAAGCAATGAGTTGGCGGTAGGTCTCTGCCTCAGAGAAATTTGCGATTCGATTCTTTAGCCAAAAGTAGAGATCTCGGTACTTTTTCTTGAAGCTCTGGATAGCACCCATCGATTCAGGAAATCGACACATCTCATTCAGAGCCATTGCCATCACCATAGTCGCTTCCGGTGCAAAGGTCTGACGTAAGGGGCCACTCTGCAGAGTGAGGCTAGTCCCGATCGACTCACGATATTTGCCAAGCATGAGATAAGCCCAACTGAGTTCACTGAGGGCCTGAATTCTGAAGTTTGATTTTGAAGTTATTTTAAGCTCATATTGAACGGCTTCACTATAGTTTCCCAATTCATAGGAAATTCGGCTCGCTAAGAGTCGATACAGATCTAGATCGATAGTCCATTTTGGGGTGAGAGCATGGATTTTATCAATTTCGCTAGGCTGAAAAAAATTATTAAAATTGACCTGCGCTGTCTTTAAGTCTCCAGACTGCAGAGCCGCAAGAGCAAGTCCGAGACTTTCAAAAGGTCCAGCATCATTGAGAATGGCAAGAAGTTGGTTCGGCTGAGCTTGAGAAGATTTTTTCGACTCAAGGATGAGGTTCAGTGCAGATTCCCAAAAAATTGCCCGAGTTTCAGTAGGCTGGCCTCGATTGAGGGAGTCGAGGATGAACAAATGACTCCTGATCTGATTTGAAACTGGAATGGCAGAATAGCTTCTATGAATGACATTGATGCAACCCAATGCGGCAGTTTGAAACGGAGCAATCGTAGGTGTGGGCGATCTTTGAATGAGAGTGCTAAATCCTTGTTCAGCTAAATGATAGAGCCCGATTGAGAACAGCATTCGAGAGATCCAGTAATCGCTGAAAGCTAAATCTACCGACTGCTGCGAGATGCGCCTCAGCGCAATCGCTTCTGAAAATCCTCGGATCTTTGATCCCTGTCGAGTCAATGACTGGGCAAACTCTTCTCTCCATGGTTTTCCTGGTAACGCTTGCGCATCTGTCCAATTCCACAGTTCTGAGTCCTGACAGACTTGACTAAATTCAAAAGGAGCTCCGAATGACGACTTAGTGAGATTCAATAGAAGAAAAATAGTTACCGTCAAGCCAATAATCACCCTTAGAGGGATTCTAAAAAGGTGAAGTCGAGCGCCCATCATAAGTGTCTCCATGTTTTAATTCCCAAACGTTGAAAAGCTGATTCCAAAATTTACTGTATTGCTCCAGTTTCCTCGCCAACCTCTGAGTTGCCCGAGTTGTGTGGGAACCTCTTTTTCTAAAATTTTTTCGTTGTAGTACATCAGCCGATAATCGAGTCGAAATGAAAGGAGTCGACTGATGTAGAATCGTTGGCCCAAACCGAGCGAAGGCGTGACAAAGGTGCCGGATTCCGTATTCGTGGCTCCGACTCCTCCTAAAAAGTAGAAGTCATAGTAAATAATGGATTTTCCTAAGACGCTTAACTTTCCATAAAAAAGGCTTCCCATTCCCTCGGCACCTAAGTAGGTACTGGGAATATTGGTAGAGACCGTAGCACCTAGTGTGTCTTGAAAAGTCTTAAGCGCCGAAGAGGGAGCAGTGAGGTGCTTCATAGCGAGAAGATGAAAGGAAAGGTATTCGCTGACGTGGTAGCCGGCAGAAAAACTGAGGGTCTTTACGTCTAGAAATGGATCACTATAAAGGACTCCAAGATTGACTGAAAGTTCATATTTTCCTTTTTTAGTAAAAGCTCGATTCTGCACTACGCCTAGTTCAGTTTCGTTGCCCAGGGCCCAATACTTTTCTTTGATCGCGTCTACATTGACTTGCTCAGCTTCTTCAGTTGGCGATGCAGCGGCAGGGGGTTGTGCATGGGTTGAGCCGGCTAGACTCGGATGGATGGATAGAAGTCCGGTTGCGATCATTCCAAATCGCCAAATTTTTTGACGGCTTTTTAAAAAGGTAGAAATGCTCATGAACTGCCTCACTTTCCTAAAGTTTTAAAGATAAACGGGTAAGAAACCGCAACTTCGATTCCTCCCTTGGGTTTTGGGAACTTCCAAGTCAGTAGGTGCTGAACCAAGCAGGAACTTAAAATGGGATCGATTATAGTCGAGGGGTGGACCTTTGCGGATTTGACCCCGCCCGTCGCAAGAATGACGAAGTCGATGAGTAGCTTTCCCTGGAGATTAGCTGATTTTAGCAATGTAGATTCGTAACAGTAACGGACCTCAGAAAGATGATTGTGAATCACACGCCCGACTTCATCTTGACTTAATCCTTCATCGACTTTTGCATCGGGTGTTTCCAGAGAAACAAAGGTTTGACCCTGGGCTGAAGTAGTCGAGCCAGACTTCTGGCTATAGCCGAACGCACCGCCTGAGCCCCCAAGTTTTGCGATTGGGGCGCTCAGCATCTGAGATTGAATATTTGGCACACCGAGAGGAGTCTTCGTTTTAAGACCTCCGAAAGTTTGCTGAGCTAATGCACTTGTATTCATCGGAAGTGTAAGATGAGTCCGAGCCAAAGAAGAAAGTGCCCCTCCCTGAATGAGGGTCTGTGTTACTCTTTTCACATCGGCGGAGCGAATCCCTCCGGCAGCTGATGGAGAAGAGGGAGACTCTCGAGCGGGAGTTGATCCTTGTTTAGGATTCAGGATGACTTGTGCGTATTGCGGAGGAATCAGCATGTCATCGGCGGGATGGAAAAAGCGAGCGATCAAAAGTGAGGATAATACTAAGGCCGCAAGGCATGCCGCGGAGAACTGGAGCATTTTTGCGAAGAGATTTTTAGAACCTTCTTGTGCTGGAAGCTGCGTGTTGATTTGCAAAGACTCCCAGCTTTGATCAAACTCTGCTCTTCGGGTCGGAGTAATTCTTAGGAGTAATGAGGGGCCGAGACGTGTGAACTCCCTCGAGGTGCTCCCGTCTGAAACTTCAGCTAGTTCGGAATTTTCTAGGTTTCTAAGGCGTAACTTTCCATTATCGTTCTCTAGTACCCATCGGAGTGGATGCCCAAAGCCAAGGATAGAGTCATCCCTCCAAATCTCACTTCTGAGTAGCTTCTCAGGCTCAGAGTAAATTTGAATCTTATATTCATGGTTCATGGAGAATGCCTCATTTCTCGCAGAGTTTCGGTAATTTCAGACCTGAAACTCTGACGCTTTCGATAGAGGTGGGATTTTAAAAATCTTTTCTTTGATTCCGAGATTTGGCTGAGTGAGTCTAAGGATTTTCGGTTCACTCCTTCAACGAGTTCACCCTCAAAGTCGATGACTTTTTGACGCTTTCCTTGAGTTGATTTTCCAGGGTCTCCGAGTGTGTCCGAAAGTGGTGTAAGAAAAAGACTTAAATAAAAAATAAGTGTGATTAAAATTCTCATGGTGTCCTCGTAGTTTGCGCGTTCATTTCAGTCCAAAGTCGGTTGGCTCGATCGATTGAGCGGGTTGAAATCAAGTAGGAGAGGAGGATCTTTTGCATTTGAATTTTGCTTTCTAGCTTTAAGTTTGGAAGAATCTCTTCAAGCAGCGTCAATCCCTCGGCTTGAGCTCCTGATTCGCACCAGGTAATCGATTGAATAATTTTTTCTTCGATTGGATCAACCAGGCCCCTGCGCTTCATTTCCTGGAGGAGGTAGGTTGCTAGAGACCATTGACTCGTTTCAATCGCCTTTTTCCAAGCATTCTTCAGGGGGTCGGACTCAAATCGTGGGTTCACTAGCTCTAGCAGTTTAGGATGAATTGGCTCGGGTGACATGGCCATGGATTGAGCTGGGATGGTCTTCTGCATGGTGAGAGTATCACTGTTCAGGATTTCCTTGTTGGCGCTTGAGATCATCTCCCAGTCCCGTTTTTCAATGCTCAATTTCGAGCTGAGACCGTAGGCCTGAGACGAGAGTTCAACTGCCTTTTTAAGAAAGGTTTGAGTAATTATTCTAAGATTTTTTTGATACTCATTTTTCTCTTCTAAGCTCATCTCCGATGGGACTGGTGCCTTCTCAATGGAGTGGATCAAGTCGTGGTAAGCGAGGGAAAGTGTATAAATTGCTACAGCCCGAATTCGAGTCCAAGGAAGTTCTAGGACAGTAGATACAGTTGATTCAAACTCCCGTAGCCATTCGCTTCGACGGGCAAGGGTCTGGGGCGACACCCGTTTGAGTGGGACCTCTCGATCTAACTGAGTGCGTGCCACGGCAAGGGAACGAGGAATAATCGAATTGAGTGCCGGCAATAGGGTGAGCTGACCTGCTGGCTCGAGGTTCTTCCAGTTCTTGGCAAGATTTTTCATCAATTTCAAAAGCTCATGCAAAGGGATTTTTGAGGGTTGTCCAAGTGCGACTGCAGACCAAATGGGGCGATTTGCCTGAGGACCATGAAATGCTTGATTTTTGATTTCATTGAGATTTTTTGAGGTCTGATCCGCGATTCGAGGGTAGACTAGGGCCATGGATTGGTATTTTTGACACTCTTCAAAAATTTCTGCAGACGAATCACCTGGACACCTGAAATCAGCTGTCCCAGACAACCAATAAAGTATAAAAAGCTTCTTCTGAATCAGTTCGTCATGTGGACTTCGTTTGAGTCCGGTCTCGTAGTCTCGAATGGCCTCGTTAAATTGGAGACTCTCTTCAAAAAGAGATGCTCTCTGAATCAGCGAATGCTGATAAATCTGGGTCACTTCTGAATCAATCTGCACGGGTGACTTTAAAATTGAGTTCAGCGATTCCATTGCTAAGTTGGCGTTCTTCATTCGAAGTTGACTCTGCGCCACAAGGAATTTGAGTTGCAGGACTCGGGGCGAGCTAGGATATCGCTTAAGGTAAAGCTGGGTCTCACTGACGACTCTTTGATCTTCGAGCTGACGGCTGAACTCCTCAATGATCTGATAAGACGCGAGCATTTCGAGTTCGCTTAGCTTTTGATTCAGACCAGATTGGGCCCACTGTGTCTTGGAAAGGCTCCGTGCTGTGTCTCTGGTGAGAGGCCAATTCTTGGATTGAACCAGTGTATCCATGATCAGTGCAATCGCTGGCGGAGAATATTGAGAGTGCGAATGAGAGGTAGCGAATTCAATGAGTCTTTTGATCGCTTTCGATCGGATTCCTTGAGAATAGAGAAGTCGACTCGCTTCAAATAAGTATCGATTGAAAGGTTCGTTTGTCGATGCTGTATGAAGAGAAATTCGATCGAGTTCTTGAATCCATTCTACAGCAGGAGCAGGAAGGTTGATTTGCACTTCCTGAGTTTCAAGAGGTTTAGGCTGAAGTTCCTTTGGAATGAGTTGACTTTGATTTAAATCCTCGTACATGCTTCGTGCCCAGCTCAATTCAGCTGTCTCTAATTGAAGCTTTCCGTCCTCGTGCCAGTGAGAAAGAACCCAACGATGATTCTGTGTTGCACGCTTGTAGTCGCGGTTCTCAAAGTAGGCTTCTGCTAAATTGTAGTAGAGCGAAGGAAGAGTTAAGTCATCTGCGGGAGTGATTTTGATCCAGACTGAATACAGCTGAATGAGGGTCTCAATGAATTTGGGTTTCGAGGGATTTTGGCTTCCCTTTTGAAATTGTTTTTGGAGCCCTGAAGCGATTTGAGCAAGAGAGTTGCGAAGGTCATTCTCATTTTCAGGATTGAGTTTTTTTTTGGACTGTAAATCATGAATCGATGCAAGGTCGCCCAGTGTCTGGATCATCGCCTCCAATTGGTTTTGATTGAATTGATGGTCGAGGACTAGTGTGATGACGTGAGTCGTCTCAGGGAGATCAGTCTCCTCCTGGATGAGTTGGTTTTTCCAATCAAAAAGTGCGGTATCTTTGCGATGAGAGCGGAGAAGTTTTGCAAAACGAAGGGCCATCTTGCCAAAGAACGGCTTTTTTTCTAGGACTCGAAAAGATTTGAGTGCTTTCTCTAAACCGAAATTTGGAATACTTTTTTCATAACCATCGTAGTAGAAATTGACAAAGTCCATCAGGCTGGCTTCTCTCATAGCGGCGTCGCTCGGGGAGAGGTGTTTTGAGTGCTCCTGGATGGAGTTATAGTAAAGAATCTGCTTTTCTAAGTAGCTGGATGCAATCGAGAGATGCCCGATGTTACTATGAGCCCAGGCAAGGCGGTAAAGTGCAATGGGGAAGTAGATGCTTTCGGGCTGGCTTTCGATTGCTTCGAGGTATTTAATTGCTTCTTCATGATTTTTATTTTGAGTGGCGATTTCGGAGAGAGCTAGCCAGGTTTGGTTCCTGAACTGTGACTGCGGGTAGCCGTGAATGACCCTCAGATAGTCTTTGCGAGCTTGATCTGGTGAATTCAATTCTTCATAGGCTTTTGCACGTTGAAAAAATGCGTGATCTAATCTGGGATAGGTGGGATAGCTTTCAATCCATTGATCTAAAGTCTTTATTTGGGAGGCAAGCCAAAGCTGGTAATTTTTTCGAGTCCGTTGAGAGGGAACTGCAGAGCCCTGGGTGAGGCGAAAAGCGATCTCTGTCCCTTGCTGGTCAATCTCGGCCAACTTGGCGAGAAGTTCGGGCTCTTGGGCCATTTTGCGATATTTTACGATCAAATGTTGAAGTTTTTTTTGTGCGATTTCGAGTGACTGGAGGGCAGCTTGGTCGACAGCTCGATCTTGCTTTTCAGCGGCCGAGCTATTCGGGAGATCCGCGGCTAGGGTGGAGCTGGTAAAGATACCGCCCCAGGCCCAGAATAAGGCTAAAGTCGACGCCTTTCGTCTCATTAGTGTTTTCCCTCAGACTGGATTGCAACTAACTTGAAGTCACTGAGTCCTTGAATCGCTGCAGCCCCGAGCACAGATTTAAGTGTGCCATAGGGCGTACGACTGTCTGCGATGATGAGGACTTTTGAATCGAGATGGACGTTTGGATTTGCGCTGGCAATGAGCTGTTGGCGCTTTTTTTCTTTTTGAAGGACAGCACTGATGCTCTTAGAGAAAAACTGAGAATTGAGGTCATTGGCATCAAATTGAAAGTTTTTGAGGGGAGTGACCGGCTTTTTCTCTACCTGAACTAGAGTCTCTGAAATCTCAATTTGAATTGCCTCGACCGGTGACTGGAGTTGGCTTGCTTCGGGAATCTTCATTCCTACGGTAGGTGAAATCTGGACACTGCTGGTTGAGTAGGATTTGAGCAAAAACACCAGAATGATGATGAAGATGTCCGCCATAGAAGTGATCTGGAGCGAAAGTTCAGGATTTAGAGTAGACGTTCGTTTAGTTTTTTTCATGGTTAAAATCCCCCGAGCCGGATTTGTCCAAAAAAGGGATGGAGGGTTTCCATCCATCGGATAACGTGGACGTATTCCACTTCATTTTGCGCTGAGAGCGTAAGTGATTGGATCTGTGGAAATTTTGTTTTTAGACCTTGGAGGGTTTGAAGAATCACCTCCTGGTTCCACAACCCCTCCTTGGCTGCGATCGGATAGTTGATCTTTTGAGGGCCGTTGATCTGAATCTCAGCCGAACCTCCGAGTCGTAATTCGAGTTGAAGACTCTCGCGGGGTGCGGTTGAGTCGCTGGACGCCTGTGCTGCTGCATTCGGATATGCCTCAAGAATACCAATAGAAATAAAAGAGGCAGAAACCAACATGAAGGTAATTAATACGGTGAAGCAATCCACGATGGGGGCAAGATTCAGTTCGAATTCTTGAGATCTTCCTGCGTTAGGATTGGAGTCCGTGACGGCACTCATGCGATTTTCCGATCTTCAGTTGGAGAATCAACTGTAGAGTAGAACCGTTGCTTGAGTAGGTCCATCGTCTTAAGTGATGCATCCTCAATTTGGGAAGTGAGTTGGTTGGCTCGATTGACTAGAAATGAGTAGGCAATCATGCAGGGAATCGCGACGCCCAGGCCCAGCAGCGTTGCGTTCATGGCAGTAGAGATCCCAGCTGAGAGCAAGGCCGATTTCTGCTGGGCATCGGCGTGACCTACGGCTTCAAATGAATGAATGAGACCAAGAATGGTTCCGAAGAGTCCCAAAAGCGTTGATACGTTTGCGATGGTGGCAAGGTACCCGATGCGCTTCTGAACTAAGCTCTGTGCTTCGTGAGTTGCAATTCGGAGTCCGTCTTCAATCATGACTTCCGGTAAGTGTGCACGGCAAAGTCCACTTTTAACGACCTGGCAAAGTGGAACTCTGGACTCCTGGTCGCAGCGTTGAATTGCTTCAGACATTTTACCATGGGTAATCTTTTGAGTGAGATCTTTGTAAAAACCATCTATATTCTTTAGAGTATATAATGAATAAAGAAGTGCACAGCGCTCTAGAATAATTGCCAGTCCCAGCGCTCCAGCGATGAGAATCGGTAGAACGTGTCCAAGATTCTGGGTGAGAAACTCAATAAAACTCATATTTTTTTCCCTTTCATTTTAATAAGCCGTTTTTGGTTGATAGCTGATTGACACTTGGTCGGTTGAAGAAAGACTCAAAACAAAGTTCTGATCAGTGAAAGTCAGGGTTTTATTTGAGATCGTGTACAGACTGGATGAGACTGACGTCGTGGTTCCATTTGCGTGAACGATGGTGACGAGCATTTCCTCGACTCCCGTAGGAGCGCGAGCTAGTGTGAAAGTACTTTTCTTTTGTACGATCTCTTGTCCAATGGCATCTAAGACAGGTGTGTAGTCCGTGCTTGAGATATCGAGAGCAAGGGAGCCCGTGATGAGAGACCCGAGAGCCAGGTAGCGGTCGGATCGATCTGCTTCGACAATTTTAATAGTTCCTATCGATTGGTCGATCGTTTCCCTTGAGGCCTGGATCGTCTGAATCGATGTCCCAGTCGTGGGTACTATGGAGGCGACAAAGTAATTGGGGTCCCCTGTTGGCGAGCCATCTAGTCCTCGAAAATAGGAGTCGAGTGCTGTTTTGACGTCTGCGACCGGGATGAGGAGCGATGAGTCTGCGCAGATGCCCAGGGTGTAGGTATATTGATCGACGGTTTTTGTGGGGCAGGTTGTCCCTCTGCTACCAAAGCGACAACCTAAGGCAGGGTTGCTACAACAGAGGCCGCCGTTCCCGTTGATCAGAGTACTATTTCCGTTCTGGGTCATGAGCGAAGTTTGGTCGCAGAGATAACCCCAGTCTGGACTAAAGTTGGAAGGCAGAGGGTTGGGAAGAGCAAAAGACTGGTCGTCCTCGTCAGATAGGAAAATGAGGCTACGCAGCGAATTGGGTCGAAAGAACGCCGTCGAAGCAGATTCATTATCGCTGATCAGTTGGAGTACTGAGCTTAGTCCTCGCTCTGAGCCAGCTCCGGAGCTTCCCACGGATGCGTTGATGATAAAATTGCGCTGAAGCAGAGTAGTCCAGGCTGAGTCAGCTGGCGTGTTCAAGGGCGGGAGAGTCGAGATGATGGGCTGCCCCGAGCGAACCGTATCGTTTTCAATCGTGTTGACGCATTGTGAAAGGCTGGATTGTCCAAGTTGAGTGTTTGGACTGACGCAGGCGTCAGGGCCTGAGAACTGGCTAGGGTTGTCCCTGATTCCACATTGAGTTACGCCGTGGAGAAAGTAGGGCATCGCTTCAAAGCAAAACGCAGTGATCGGACCATCGTGAAATCCAGGTTCAAGAAGGGCGTATTGAGGACCCCACAATGGGTTGAGTGCTCCGTAGTTGAGTCCATTGGTGAACGTTCCAGTTGCTGTGTTGACGAGAGTCGAATTCCAGATTGGATTCTGAAAGCTACTCAGCCAACTCAGTCCTGAAAGGTACGACGACTGGTACCCTACTGATCCCGGAATTTGTTTGGCTAGAAAACTTGAGTAGGCGGGGTGGGCTAAGTAGGTGTCTGTTGTAATCACGGCGACGCGAATATCCCAAGTCGGTTGAAGGTACTTGGTCATGAAGGACTGAAATCCAGCCCTGAGTTTTTCTTGGTGGACGTCCATGCTTGAGGAGTTATCGACGATCCACAGGAGATCGATTTTTGTGTTGACGTTTTGGGCGGTCTTAAAAGTCTGTAAGGCCTGCAAAAATCGAAATGAGCCTGGCAACTGTCCTGTGCAGGAGAGTAGAGAACTGCAGGCAAAAAGCAAAACAGCTTGAGAGATTTTTTTTGAATTCATTCGCTCCCTCCTCGGCTCGAAGAAGACGGGTCTTCGCATCCCGTAGAAGTGGAGTCGATCATCCACTCTTTGAATGTGCGGCGCTTTGAGTCGAGTTGACCCTTTTCTTGATCAAGTGCTCGGACTTCAGAGTTGAGCTGGGATTCTTCCGAATCTGCTCCTGAGCCGTCCCATCCTGCTGACGCATCTGATTCTGCATCGTCCGCTCCCAGAGCGCTCATAAAGGAGTCTTTCTTCGGAACACAGATTTGAGGGCACTTTGAACGGCCTAGGCAATATCGGACGGTGATTCGAGACTGTGGCCCGGCGATGGGACCAATGGTAATTCTTGAGGGGTCAGATGATGTAGGTCGAAAGAGTACCGTTTTACCGTCTACAAAAGCGCAAATCGATTTGGAGTTGATTTGATCAGAGCTCGACGATCGTAAGTTAATCTCATTCTCATGTTCCATGCATGTTTCGGCATCGGAGTGAGAGGGGATCTTTTTGTGGGTATAGTGAACTGTGAAGCAGCCGACTTTGGGACTTTCAATCGATTTTTCTGTAGCTGGAGCCGACTTGGCTTGTTCGATTTTTTTTGGAGCTTCTTTTTCTTTTGAATCGACAGACTGAAGGGGCGCCTCTGAATTTTGAGGGTGGGGCAGGAGTCCTTCTTGATTCGGAAAGGTAGCCGGATGCGACAAACTCTTCGGGCTCATCGAAGCGACCGGCTGATCTAGTGATAACTTAGACTTGTGATCTAGGTAAATTCGAAGTCCCAGGGCAATGAAGCTGCCAGCTATGAACAGGGCTAAGACTCCGCGTTTTTTGAATTTCAAACTTCTCATAAAAATACTCCAGATCAACCGTTGGTGTTGCTCTGAGTTTTAGTTCGGAGGGATTTGAAATAAAAATGAGGAAAATTTTAAAATAAAGAATAGCCGCTTGCTTTGATAATCAGGCCAACCGAGCTGCTCGCTTCGATCTGGCTTACACTGAAATTTTTTTTACTACCCATTTGCCTAAGCTGCTCGATTCCAGTTAATGTGAACCTCAATGAAAGACCATCCGACGACAACTTCCCTGATCCTCCATTCTTTCCGTAGGTGCCCCTTTGCAATTCGAGTGAGGATGACTTTAGAAGAGAAAAACCTGCGCTACTCACTCATTGAGGAGGATCTTTCGCATCTCTCACCTGAGCTTTTGGCGCTTCATCCCGAGGGCAAAGTGCCACTCTTAATTCACTCAGGTGAAGTGATTCATGAGTCATCGATTATCAATGAATACTTGGATGAGATCTCAGGAGTTCCCTATCTCATGCCTACCGATCCACTCGCTCGTGCAAAAGTCCGCCTTTGGACTTATTGGTGTGATCAATTACTCAAACCAGATTTAGATCGATTTAAGTATGAATGGAAAAGTCTCTCCGAGTCCGAGCAGGAGTTGCTGAAGACTCGGATTCAAGCGCATCTCTTGAAATTGAGTCAAGCTTTGGAAAAAAACCTGTTCTTGATGGGTGATCAGCTCACTCTGGCTGATATTCATGTTTTTCCTTTTTATCGCCAACTTCAAAAGTCTCACCCCGACTTTTCAAATCTTTTTCAGGTGAGCCTCATCGACATTTGGCTGAACCGAGTGACCTCAAGACCTAGTTTTGAACGAGTCATGCGAAAGAGTTGAGTTTGAGATCAATAGTTGACTCCGATTATCAACTATAGTAGTCTCGAAAGAGCTGGTCTGATAGAGGCATCCAACTGCCATCGGGCAGTAACTGGAGAAGTGAATGAACACAGCAATCGTAGTGCTAAGTCTTCTTGGGTACTGGTCATTTGCCGTACATTCCGCTCAAGCGAATCCATCTAAAATCATACGAAGGACCCTATTTGGCGTGCTAGCAGTGAAGACCCTTTCTCGGGTTGGGAGTCATCAGCGCATCACTTCTCAGCGTCTGTCTCGGCTTGCGAGTGTGGCCCGAAGTGAGCACTCACTTGATCTGGTCAGTCCTCAGTTTCAAGATCGAGAGGTCGAGGTCATTCGAATTTCAAAGGCTCTTGCGAGTTCGAAAAGTTCCCGGCCCGAAAACTATCGAAGTACAGATGAGGTCAATCTCAAGCTGACCCAAAATAGGCTCCCTCACCTCAATTTGAGTGGATTTGACGAGCTTCATCTTTCGGCAAGTGCAAGTCCTTCAGAAGCGGATATCGAGTTCATCAAGAATCAATCTAAAAGCGGTCGTTCGACCCTCATTTTAGACCTGCAAAAAGAGCCTCATCCGTTGATCAACGGCGACAAGGTCATCTTTTACCGAAATTACAATACTGCAAATGACGGTAAATCGAGGGAGAAAATCATCCAGGATGAGAACCAGTTGGTTACCGAGCTGAGACGAAAATTTCTAGAACGACACCATCGACTCGATTTGAGAGAGTTCGAGGACGATCATTTTGATTACTCAAATCAGCAAAAAAGAGATGCTGGTCATCCCATTCATTCTATAGCTGTGGCTAAAGTTCAAACTGAAGAATCTGTGGTTCAAAATCACACCCTTCATTACGAACGGATTCCTGTCTCAGATCTTCATTCTCCTACCTCAGAACAGGCCGATGAATTCATTCAGCTCTTTAAAAAGATGAAAACCTATCCCGAATGGCCTCATCTTCACATTCACTGCATGGCTGGAAGGGGGAGGACTACCACATTCCAGGTGATGTATGATCTCTTGAGAAACTCAAAAAACAGCCAAATACGGAGCTTAAATGAGGTTCTGGATCGTCATCGATTTGCATACGACCGCTATGAGGGGATTGATCTCACTCAGACGATCAAAGAAGACCCCAATCAAACGCAGTGGGCAAAAGAGCGATTGGATTTTTTGAAGCTTTTTTTCAGATATACGCGAGATCGTCCCAATTTTGAGATCTCATTTTCTGAATGGATCCAACACTCAAAAAGTCACCCTTCGCAACTGAATACGAATCGAGTCAACTAGCTTGATTAAAATTAATGCACAGCGTTATATTAATTTACTTTGAATTATTAAAAAAAGAATTAATCTTTTTACATGAAGAGGCTAACTTTTTCTCTATTCTTTTTAAGTACTCTTGCTCAGGCAGACTTTGTACCGGAGGTCATCTCCTATCAAAATTCAGATCAAGCAACCTTAGATAGCGCGGCCAATTTAGTGAACGATCGCTATGCCTCAGGCTACAGCAAATTTTTTCTAGGTGGTTACGCCAATATAACTAGCAGTAATGATATTAAAACCTACCTCAATCAGCATCATGACGCTCATCTCGCTGTTCTGCGAGACTCCACGAATGATGGCGAAGTCATCGCAAGCGTTCTGATTCGACTCAACGAAAATCGTCCAGAAGAAGTCATGCTCCACCGATTTGCAGCATCAGACTCCCCTCGTTACAAGGGGCAAGGAATTGGCAAAAGGATTCTGGATTTTGCTGAAGTCTGGTCGATCGCAAGAAGCCCTAACGCCCGAGATGTGAAACTAGAAGCCTTTAAGCAAGCCGACACGCTCGTGAACTACTACAAAAAAATCGGCTACCGAGAAGTCATTGCCCCTGATGGCAGGAGTGAAGAGAGAATCGTGTCTCAAGAAGACCAAGAACGGGCCACTCCAGAATTTTATCCCCAGCGTGCTTCGTTAGCCTACCTTAAACTCGAAAAAACCAGACCTCAGATTCTTGGGGAGTTCTGCGAAAAAATGAGCCGAGCCTTAGCTGAAAAGATGCAGATGAGCGGCCTCCCTCCCGTTGCTGGATGTGAACGAACTTTCCCAAATTCCCTTGAGCCGCTAGCCTCGTCAATCCATGCTCTCATGAAGCTTTTGAACCGCTCGACTCCAGCGCTCCCCGCGGATGAGCCAGACTACGAAACACTATGCCGCTAATGAGATCTCAAGCCTAAAGGAATCCCATACATCAGTTCACCGCTGACTTTGGTTAGATTGGGTATTCGTTACACTCATTAAACAGAAGGTGTTACCGAAAATACCCCACAAACTGAGGGAGACGTTGAACTCTCTATTTGCCTCGAGGGTATTTTTTTGCATATCCACAGTAAGAAATTAAAAGGGATTTCACGAAAGAAAAGCTGAAGCCTTCTTCAATTGACCCCGTCCAAAGACTTTTTAAAGCAGCTCGGGAGAGAAGATTCGGGCGTAGTCCACGCATTTCAGCGACCTTCATATGAGCACTTTCGCAAAATTGCTCCAACTCCTTGGGCTTGATGAATAATTCAGAGACGTGCATCTGGGGTGGTGTATTCTTGACTAGCCACTCAACGAGTTTGATCACCACGAAATTTGCGATCGGATTTCGGTTAAAAGTGTGAAAGAAAAAAAGGCCCCCTGGCTTCAGGACGCGACTCATTTCTTGAATCGCTTTTTTTGGATCATCGACATGCTCTAAGAAATCCATCGCGCAGACCACATCAAAAGACGCATCCTCGAGAGGGAGGCTATAGGCGTCTGCACTGAGATAGCGCACCGACTGAGTGGAGTCATATCGACGCGCCACTTCTAGACTTTCTTGGGAGAGGTCAATCCCGGTGACATGATAGCCGTCCCGCGCCAATCGATTACTTAGAAATCCTCCTCCGCAACCCACATCCAGGATTTGGAGGTTTTCATGCTTAAAATGCGAGCGAATGACCTGATTTACCCAAGGATTTCTGCATTGAGCCTCAGCTCGTAAAAGAGCCACAGGATCGTCTTTAGCCGTGTACCAGCGTTCGCCGAGTTGGTCATAAATATCGTTATTCACTGACGGAGCCAGAGACTGAATAGGGGATGAAGCATGTGATTTCATTTTTTTGGTTTCCATAGGAGGTTCCAATACGTAAATTGATAGAGTATAAACAGAATGAGTAAGAATGTCTGTAGTTTTATAAACCACTCATATCCACCGTTCCAAGACATCCACCCAGCAGACAGAAGACAAAGCGGATGAAGAATAAATAAGACTGAGTGCAGCCAGACTTCTGCTGTCGAACAGGAGCGGTGATGAATCCACTCATCCTTGGTTACCCATATGCAGGAGAAGCCTACCCAGCCAGCCCAATTCAGAAAAGAACTCGGTTGGAGCGGTATAAGAATCAGGTAAGCGAAACAAATCAGAACTGTGAGAGTATCGAGAGGATGGCCAAGGCGCTCCCATAAGGGCAGTCCTCTTTTTCTATGAAAGTAAAATTCATCAAAGAACATCGCCAAACCTTGTAAAAAACTGGGAATGAAGATGAGAGGTTTCATTCGCTTCTTTTTCTCAAAACAGAGCCGAATGCAGTCAGCCCTGGTCCAAAAGCAAGGCTGATGATCCATCGTCCAGCAGGCACCTGAGGATCAGCTAGAATCGCTGCCCAGACGTGAGGGAGTGTAGCCGAAGACATGTTGCCAAAATTCTGAAGTACCTTTTTACTATGAAACACTTGGTCATCTCTCAAGTTAAGCTCATCCTGAAGTTGATCAATGATTTTTGGTCCTCCGGGGTGAATTGCGAAAATGAATTCGTCGAGCGGATTGGCAGGATTCCCTATTGCTTCGTCGATCATTCGATTCAAAAAATCTCGGATAGAAACTGCAATTCTTCTCGGTACATCTCTGGATAGGGTCATTTTCATTCCCCACTCTGACGTTCGCCAGGTCATCGCCTCAAGGGAGTTTGGCAAGATCTCCTCATGAATGGATATGAGATCTAAACCGCCAGGTTGAGCCCAATCTCTATTTGCAACTGAATATCTAATGTGACCATCTGCAAAAAGACTTTGAACGACCATCTGCTCTGGCGAATGGTCTGCCAAATCAACGTGGAGACTGCAGATCTCCGTATGAACTAGATCGACTTTTTTGAGCCCGGCTGCGCAAAAACCCTCGGCCATTCGGACGGCCGGATGCGATGCATAGCATCCCATGTGATAGGCGTGTGTCACTCGAGTTTCTCGGTTCCATTGACGCTCCTGAATGAGAACCTGCACTGGGCTGGGAGAAACATATCCAGTGCAAGTCACATGAATCAGGTGTTGAGGTGCTAGAGTGTCGCATTTAAAAAGCTCCCGAATGCGATCCGTTGCAACCTGTTCGAAAAATCGAGCACGGGTTGATATTCCGACCCCGGACGGACCTCGTGTCACCTCACTATAATCATTGAGGGTGGCCTTCGGGCTAAGGGTCTCCATTTTTGTTAAATCAGACTCGAAAAGATCCGGGAGCTCAAAACCTCGCTTGCCGATATAAGTTGGCCTGCAACCATACCTTTCAAAAAGTCGAATCAGCAGATCTGGGTCCATCGATTGATCAGGCCCTTTGAGGTGTTCCGCCTGACTGTGCGACTGGCCCAACCAGTTTAAAGTAGTGGCCTGATCGAGTTCAAATCGAGGACGAACCCATCGAAAATCCTGAAGTACAGCGCCAACGCTCCGCATGGACTCACCCCTTCAAGTTCAATTTTTAAAAATAATCACCGGCGTAACTCTAGCAAAAACACGACCATCGTCATTGGTTTGATCAGTGGCTCTATAGTCCATTGCAGCAGAGACTAGCGTTTCTATCGACTATAGCTCCACTGTTTTAATTGAGCTGCTTGCTATTTATTTAGATATAGTGTAGCAAGATGGCTGTTTAATTCGTTCCTAGTTAATTAAAAAATGAAACACCTGATATGAAGTATTTTAAAAACTTACTGGCTCTACTCTTTGGATTTTTATTTTCTCAACCGGGCTGGTCTGCAGACCTCGATTTTGACGCGATTCAGAGGGAAAAGTGCAAAAAACTCGTTCCAATTGATCTGGAACGCATTCGATCTGAGTCTCTAAAGAATCAAGCACTCACGGACAAAGAGTCCGCGGAGCAGTTTGCAAACGAAGGTGGAATTGCCATTTTTGTTCCTGATGACTGTGCTAGTACGGACTTAGTGTCCAGCGCTGAAGCTCGCAAGCGAATTCAGGCACGTGATTCTGAGTATCAAGCGACGCTCGGTGTTGAACGCGGGATCTTAAGGGAACTCAAAAGGTTTTCTAGGGAGCACCACTCTCAATCAGTTGAACTCAATCAGCAACTGAGAAGCTGGAAAAAAAAATTAGGACTAAATAAGGCTATCGACGTATGGCCATCTGATCTTGCTCAAACGATGGCTCAATTTCTGAAAGAAAATCAGGATACTTCGGGCGCTCAAAAACTACTGGAGCTTTCTTTGACTTCTCCTATCCAGTCGGGAGAAAGTCAATATTTAGCTTTGGGGGAAATTCTGGTCGGCTATTTCAATGGAGTTGTGTCGGCTTTAGAGGATGTTGCACCCACTTCTGAACTCTTTTCGGCTGTCATAAGATCGATTCGTTATTTCGAGCAATCCTTTGCAGATTCAGAGTATTCCTGGGAAATTGTTAGGGCGCTCAAACAGACACGAGATATGATGGTGCGATGGCCGATTTCTCCATTGAGCTTGGAGAATGATCTTTATTATCCGAAGGGGGCTCTTTTAAATATCGCGTACGAAGAAAATTTTGTGGATCGGCTCATTGCCGACATGAAAAAGATGAAAAAGATTTTTCAGTCCTACAAATTTCAGTCGCTCTCAAAAGACGGAGATCTTTTGGATGCTGTCTATCATTCAGGATTTTATGGTGTGAAAGGATTTTGTGGATCTAAACCTCAATATATTTGGGTAAATCCACAAGGCTATATCGTTCGCGTCAAGTTTAATCCCTCCCTGAATCGTTGGGAATACACGGTGGGGCTCACGCTGTTCAACCCGCTTACCTGGTCAGAGAATCAGGAGGCGGAAAGTAAAAAGGAGTGCAAGGATCTTCCTGGACTTCAGAATAGTCAGTACTGCGGTGATCTCGTTACCTATGCTCCAAATGAGGTGTTTAAGATTGCGATGGAAGACGATGAGTTCGTGACGATCATGCCCGCATTTAAGAAGGGGTTTTATTGGCACAAACCCAATGCCAATATGGATCCCTTTCTGCGCAAAGCACACCGTGGTTTAAAAGCCGTAGGTCAAAAGAAGAATTCAAGAATTGATTTTTCAAACATCGATTCGAACTGTAGTTTTTAGTACTTGCCGGTTACCGATGGCAGACGGGCGCCAGTCCCTTAGCTTGGTTGGATTTTAATTCGGCCTCAGTCATATGAGCTTGGAGCTGCTTGATCCGGGTTTCACTCGCGGGGTGGGTGGATAGCCAGGAGGGTGGGCCCTTGCCTCCAGCGGCGTGAATCATGTTTTGCCAAAGTTCGACGCTCGCATGAGGATCAAATCCTGCCCTTGCCATGAGATCGAGCCCGATCAGATCGGCCTCGGATTCTTGGGCTCTGCTAAAGGGGAGTAAAATTCCAATTTGGGCGCCGAGTCCAATTAAACTCATCAATCGATCTGAGTTTGTACTTTTTGACGACATAGACCGAATCATGGCAAGGCTCAGCTGAGTGCCCATCTCCTGGGACACGCGTTCAGCACCATGTTGTGCGATGACATGCCCAATCTCATGACCAATCACCGTGGCAAGTTGTGAAGGGGTCTTGGCCACCTGCAAGATCCCAGTGTAGACCCCAATTTTTCCTCCGGGGAGGGCAAATGCATTGGCCTGGTCGCTTTTAAATACGACGACCTCCCAGTTTTTTCCAGCTGCTGCACCGCCCGCGCGAACTGTTAATGGATCGACAATACATTGGATATAGCTCTTGAGTTGTGGGTCCGTATCGATCGGTTGGGAGTCTTTCATTTTCTGAAATGCTTGTGATCCCATCTCGTTCATCTGATCTTCTGGTACGAGAATGAGCTGCTTTCGCCCGAGGGGTGAAGTCGCACAGCCGGCTAAAAGTAGAAGAAACAGGGAGTTTCTAAATAATCTAATCTTCATCATACGAGTGCGCCCAAAGTGATTCAGATCAACCGAGTCTTAATCACTCTATAACACTGAAACTAAAGAGGTGTCCAAGAAACTCCGAGTCCGCTGGTGAGACGGTTATAGGAGTAGCTTTCTGCAGTGCTGGAGAAGTTATTGATGTAGGTGACGTCACAGATCAGCATCCACTGAGGACTGAAGTAGTGCGACCAGTTGAGACGGATAGGGAGGTTCATATCGGTCCGTTTCGGGTCAGAATCAAAATAGTCGGTATAAAGAAAGTCAACGGACTGAGTGAGCGTGTCTTTTCCGGTCAGACGCATGACATTAGAGATGCCTGCGCCGTAGGCCAGGTAGCGAACATTAGACCCAGCTGCATTTGATTTTTCAAAGCTGACAGTCCAACTGGGGTTAAAGAGTTTTTTTACAGTATTTGATGTGAATTGAAACCGAGTTCCAAACGCGTTTCCATCTTGAGTGGGATAAAGGTAGGAGACCTGGGGTCTGAAATAAAAGTCAGATTGCATTTGTAGGCTCTTGCTCAAAAAGACTTTCAGAAAAGGACCAAACTCCGCACTAGCACTCGATTTTCCGAAGATATAGCTGGTCGATGAGGAGTTCATTAGTTGATTTTGGAAAACAAAGCTGCCCACTGATTTCAATCCTCCACTGAAGAATGAAAGTGGCTGGAAGTTGGCATAAATCGAGGCAGAATGAGTGAAAAACTCGTAGTTTTGAGTATTTGAGTTCGTGTTTTTATTAAAAGATCCCTGATAATTAAAGACCATCTGCACTGTGTTGAGCGGGGCATCCATCCATCCGGCCCCAGCGGAGATGTTCATGCGACCTGTCGATTTCCCCGTGAGTTGAACCGGGTTTGAGATTCCTATCGGGATCTGGGCAACATTTGTGTCGTATTGCCCCACTGTGGAGGCATTGAAGAACCACCGAGACTTCTTAAAAGGGGTCAGCATCTGTTCAGACGATTTTAGGATGTCTCCAGCGCCTGAGAACTGAGGGTTTTTCTCAGCCATCTTTTTTGTTTCAAGCATCTCAGCTGTGGCAACCGTCCCGTAACTCATCTGGAAATTGACGAGTCCGAGGTAGTAATGAGCAACCATGCGAAGCTCGGGCGGCCCATAGTCACGCACATATTGAAAGTGGTCATCAGCTGCCGCAAAGTCACCGCCAGAGAATTCGAGATTGCCGAGGAGCAGGTGGCTCGGGACCTCGTTAAAGTGCAGGAGGATCGCCTGCTGCAGATGGTATTTCATTTTAGGGAGATTTTTTGCCCTTTGATAAAGGGTCGCAAGTTCGAAATGGTAGGGGCCTTGCTCGCTTTGTGGTTTTTGCCGAGTTAGCTCCTGATAGATCTCAATGGCCCTGTTGTCATCTCCATTGGTTTTTAAGGTGAGCGCTCTCATCTCAAGTGCTGGGACGTAGTCGGGTTTAATTTTGAGGGCTTCGTCCAGCAAGGAGGCGGCTTGATTGAATTCCTTTTTGTTGTAATGCAAGAGGGCCTCTGTATAAACGGCCTCGAGTGCTAGGTCTGGGTGAGAGACTTCAGTTCGGCCTTGAGTTGACCAAACTAGGTTTGATGCGGTGAGTAACGCAGAAAAGGCAAGAGTTTTGCTCAAAATAGAGCTTTTTTTTGATATTCGTGATGTGTCGATTCGAACACATATTGTCGAGTACATGGGTTTATTTTAACATCAAAGTGATGTTGTACGTTTGTGATTTTCAGAGATTTTCAAAAAATCTCATTCTTTTTTTAATTCCAGGTGTCATGAACTTGACGCCGTTGTTGGCAAATTCCAGAATCCCGGCGGGGGATGTCGTCAGCGTGTTGGGCCGGGTACTGATCCGCGATGATTCGGGTAGGAAATCCGACGAGGAAAACCAATCGAGAAACGCTCATCCTGGAGACGTGGTCTACGCAGGCGATGTGATCAATACTTCAAGTAATGGTGGCGTGAAGCTCCTACTTCGAGACCGAAGTATTATTGATATCGGGGCTTCTTCGCTTTTTAAGGTCGGCCAATTTAGCCAGAATCAGAATAAAAAAGATGAACGACAGGTTGAACTCAGTTTGGCTTACGGGAGTGTTCGGGCTGCCGTAACGGAAAAGCTCAAGGGGCCGAGTAAGTTTAAGCTCAGGACGCCGAGTGCTGTGATGGGAGTCCGAGGAACGGTTGCATTTTCAGAAGTAGCCATGGGTGATCAAATTCAGTCGATGTCGGGGTTCTTGTCCGGAAAGGGTTCTCATCAAAATTCGGCCCCAGAGGGCTTGAACGAGAGCAAAACTACATTTCTCATCACTCAGGGTCAGGGGGTAGTCAGTTCTGTGGGGGGTGTGACGGCAGGAGGAGCAGGGATCGTTCTCAACCCGGGTGATCAGGCTACGACGTCAGCTCTAGCAAATCAGTCGGCTGATCGCAGTCCTTCTTCAGTCAATTCCAATGGGGGGTTTGTTAAGAACACCCTCTCTCAGGCTCAGTTTGAGCAAAAAGTACAACAAGTTCAAAACCTGTCTCGGTCAACTGATACCTCATTTGTTCTAGCCACAAATTTTGATCGTGCCTTGGAGCAAAAACAGACTGAGCAAAAATCTGAGCAAAGAACCGATCAAAAGTCGGAGCAGAAATCTGAACAGAAACCTGAGCAAAAATCGGAAGAAAAGTCAGAGCAAAAGTCAGAGCAAAAGCCAGAGCAAAAGCCAGAGCAAAAGAGCGAACAGAAACCAGAACAGAAATCAGCAGACACAAAAATCAAGGATCGCGGCCCAGCCAGTCAGTCTCAAACTGCAACTGCAGCATTGTCGCCGCCACCGGCTGGAGCAGCGCCAGCAGCTCCAATTGCAGCTTCCGTTCCGAGAGTAGGCTCTGGGGGAGTGTTGGATATGATGGGCAGCCAACTGACACAGGCTTTGCCCCCTCCGATTCCAATGACGATTTCGAACTTGGGGATTTCGGGCGCTCCTACTAACTCCCAGGTTTTAAATCAGCAGTCGAGTGCCACTGCCTTGCCCACTGGAGTGACAAAGCAACTCACTGTGAAAGTGAGTTGGTGAGTTATGAAGATTTTAAACTGCATGAAAATAGATTTAATTCTTAAATCTTCACTCGGGATTGCTCTAGTTTTAGTAGGTTCGGGTTGTTCCTTGGCAGTTCCTGAGACGCGGAGGTTGACGATTTCTCTTCCTGATTCTGTGGAAACTATGAGCCGGTCGTTTGACCGCTCTATGAATCGAACCGCTTCGCTACCCGCTTCTTTGGGTGAATTCAAATGCTTTGGAATCAATATTTCTGGGCCCGGTATTGCTTCAAATGCTCAGATGAACAGTTGCTCTGAGAACAGTTCTGCTCCCGTGGGAATGATCGTAGGCTTGGCATCGGTGGGAAACAATTCGCTGACTGTTGACGTGCCCGTAGGTCCATCGCGGTTGATTCAACTTTTTGCGATGACGAGCACAGTGGGTTGTCCTAGTTTTGCTACGTTTGAAAATGGGCCGGATTCATTGAGAAGTAGCTTTGGGATTCCTTATGAGCTTGCGCGAACCACAGTAGATCTGACTAAAAATGTTGAGGTGGAGATGCGCGCAAGCTATAATTCGGCCCGTCCCTTACGGGCATTTTGTCCTCGACAATCCGAAGCGCCCGATTCTCCAGCGGGGGAGGGTGTACCTGCCCCTCCTGGGATCCGTTTGAGTTTCGCCGACTGGCCACGTCTAACTGGAGCTGAGGTCAATGAGGGCACAGTGAGGGTCGTTGATGGGGAAAATCAGTTGATCGATTCATTGGACACGAATTGGGTGTACTTTAGTTACTCTTATGATTCTCAGTGCAATGATACAGTTTTCAAAGGAGGGGATTCTGGACTTCATTCTGCTGTTATCCAAGATGGGGCTGCTAATTATTCAGCTCTTCCGATTGATGTGACCGGGCAATTTTATTTACGTGCTCAAGCTGAGGGTGCTCAACCCGCATGCTCGGGGCCTATGATAGCTGCGTCAGGCGGGCCATTCAGACTTGAGCTTCTCGGGCCTAATGTGATTTACGCATCACCTTCTCCCGCTCCCTTGATGTCACTGAAGCTCTTTGATCGGGCAGGTGCTCCGGTGTCTTGGGACGGTTCTTCTCTAATGGAAATATTTGGGTCGGCCCCTACCTTGAATTATTCGTTGAGCTCTAGTTTAGCATTAGGCTCCTACCCAATTTACCTCCGAAATGGAGCAGGAAGTCTACTCCACCCCAGTCCAAGTCCAATTCCCTATCCGTCGAACGCTGTTATTTTGGATGACCGCAATACGGCCCAGCATCGAGTGGATTTAAATTTTTCACTTCAACCGACTGGATATTATCCCATGACCTCTTATTCGACGATTCGGGTTGTTAATCAAGCGACTTCGCCAGTATCGATTCGTATTCAAGGACCAGGCGATTCGGCTGGGGTTTTAATCCGAGATGGAAGTGTCGGAGTTTGTAGTGGCCCATTCACCGTTTCGCTCGAAGGCATCAATCATAACCCGGCGACACTTGTTGCAGCCGATTCATTCCGGTTGAGCCTTCAAGATTCTGGGCTTACCCCTGAGGGTGCACTTCAGTTTTATAGCGATGCACCCTGTTCGACTAGTTTGGCTGATACTATGGAAGGTACTAGGTTGGATTTAACGCGTCCGAGCTTTACATTTTATGTAGAGACAACTAGCCCAGGAGTGTCCATGATCAAAGTCAAAGATCCTTATAATTGGCTTAAAGAAGATTCTTATTTGATGGCATTTGCGCCAACTGCACCGTCGCCTCCAACTCAAATCATCGTTCATACTGAACCCGATTATGACTCGATAGACGGAGGAGTTTGTCGTCCCGTTTGGATTGCCTTGACAGACGAGTCCTATCTCCCTGCTCCTCTTTCAAGTGCTTTGGCGGTGTCACTGAGTGCAAATTCGATGGCTGATACTAATATTGGAGCTTACTCGCCTCGGTTTTACGGAAATTCCACATGCAGTGGCAGCTCCATTTCAAGCTGGTCCCTCCCTGCCGGAAAGAGTGTGAGCCAAGTTTGGGTCAAAAAAATGGGGCCCGGCTCTTGGAGGTTGAGGGTTTTCCCTCTCTTTGGATCTGCTTTGCGAACCGGGGTCGCCGATTTCTACTTTTAGTCAGTGACGGGTTTTTGCCACTCTAAGAGCAGCTCTGGATTTGGGAAAGTCACTAAAGCAGTGAGCACGGTTTGAGCCTGGTTTGGGTCGTTGGTAAAAAGTACGCCCGAACGAATGCGGATTCTCTCGCCCAAGGATTCTGTGACGACTGGATACTGGTTTTGCATCGCCTCCACAAAACACTGCACTGAGGAGTAGCCGAGTTGAGGGAGTTCGCGAATGGGTAGAAACGCCCAAGCTCCCCGGACGCCGGGCGCAAGGTGCTTTTCAATTTCGAGGGCGATTCGACCCATGGTCCAGCGCGGATTTAATTCTACGAGCGGTTTTAAACGGAACTCTCCTTGAGGGGTTCGCCACAGGAATGCGTCCACCCCGGCGGGCCCACGGTAGCCTAACTCGCGAATGGCTTGCCCTAAGTCGCGGAGGAAAGGTTTCCAGGCCTGGATGGCGTCGTGCAAAAAGCGCAGGGCGAGTGGGCTCAGTTGAAATCCTTTTGCGCCCAATCGTGTGCCTCGGTACTCGTGATGGATGCCCGTCATGAATTGACGAACCTCCAGAAGAATCGTGTCGTTTTCCTGGATTTTGAGTTGAATTGACAAATCTGCGATCCGGTTGAGGTAGGGCTCAATAATGATTTTCCCCTGAGTTTTCAGAATTCTTCGAACCCATCCTCCCGTTGGACCTTCCAGCTCGGAGAGCTGCGTGATTCGTTTAACTTGCATTCCCGAGGTTCCAAAGGGGGCTTTGATCATCACAGCTGGATGAGTCAAAAGAACGGACTCAACGGCTTGCATGACTGAGTCCCAGTGCGTGTGGACTTGCCCGGCATCAGATGGATTTCCAAAGATTGGGGTGAGATCAGGATGCTGCTCCAGCCAAGTTTGCAGGAACTGAACGCTCCATGCTTTCGAGTAGAGCTGCCCTAGGTCCTTAGGGGCAAAGTTCAATTCGCGCAGCGCCTTTTTTGCAAACTCACTATTTCCGCCGTCTACAGCGATGAGTTTTTCGCAGAGGGGTTGAAAACGCGCAACCGCATCTGGACTCCATCCCCAGGGCTCAATCCCAGCGAGCTTTGGGGCATCAATCGAATCCGAAAACTCGGGGGTTTCAATTCCAGCCGAGTGCAGTGACTCAATCCATTCGAGGGATGGCTTCTGATTGACTAAAATGAGATCAGTTTTTTGGCTTACGAATGCTAAGGCGGATTGGAGGTCCTCCTGCATTTTTTTCCCGGGCGCCGAGGGTGAAAACCCCGGCTTTCCACGCAAAACCTCTTGGTCACACTGAGGATTGTAAAACCAAACGACAGGAGGGCGTCCCTTAGAGCCCGCAAAAGCTCGCAGCTCACGGATGTAGTTTTCTGAAAATCCGATTTGCTTACGTGAGTCTCCGCAAAAAATGGGACCTTTTGCTCGCTGAGGGTTGAGAGGGTAGGGGAGGAGCTGGCGATACGCTTCCCATTCGGTTTCATTGCCCCGCTGGTCGCGCCAGCGATTAAACCAAACGAGTCCATGTTTGACATGACCCATTTCTTCACGAAAAACCCGCTCTAAAAGTGCCGCAGTGAGGTCATCGCCGACCTTCTTGACTTCGTTCATGTAAAAATAAGAGAAATCGAGATTGGCTTGCTCAAATGTCAGACTCATCTGAACGGTGAAGTCGAGTGGAGAACTCAGATCTTTCATGCATTTCCAAAAGTAATCGTTCACGGGGATGTCCCCAAGTTCTACGCCCAGTTCTTTCATTCGGTTGATGTAAAGCTGTAAGTGTCCCTGTTCCTCTGCGATCACCTTTGCAACCCCCATTCGGAAGTTGGCTGGAGCTTCGGGAAAGCGGAGGAGGACGAGAGCCATGAGCTCAAGAGCTAAGAGTTCGTGATTGGCGAAAAAATGGAGCACTCTTCCTCGTTCTTCCGCGAGGTGGAGTTGGTGAATTGCCGGAAAAGTGCTTTTTCCGAATTTTGAAAGATGGGATGGCCGACCCGGAAATAAAGGAACTCTAAAGTCAGTTTGAACGAGGGAACGCTGAGCCTCCAGTTCCTGAAGCGTAATCTGAGGAGGGGGTAAGAGTTTTTCCTCAAGCGAATTGCCAAAAAGAAGTGTTTGGGCCCAGTGTTCAAAAGTCATTCATTCGGGAAACGTAGCACGGTTACTGCCGTCCTGGCAAATCGAGCGGGCTTTGAGTCAGAGTCGTTCGACCTGTGGCTGGACTGGTGAGCAGGGGCTGGACTGGTGAGCAGGGGCTGGACTACATTTACTCTTTTGAGTGACTGGTTAGATTCTCAGTGCAGAACTTTAGAAGAGTGAAAATTCCGTGCGCTCAAATTCTAAAATCAAGAATTTCTTGCGCAAGGATTGATACTCGTTTGGGCATATTCTTGTGGGGGAAGAGTAGGTAAATTGGAACTTTAGGGAGGACGATGTGGGTGAGGATTTGCACCAGAGTTCCCTCTTTTTTTTCTGCCTTGACCATATGTTCTCCGAGCACGCCAATGCCTGCACCGCCAAGTGCCAGCTGTTTCACGAGTGACATGTTATTTGCGACTATTTTGGGAGAGAAGACCTTGCCCTCGATCATCACTTTACTGGTGGAGATGATTGAATGCTTGATCAAATCTGAAATATTTTTCGGACGCCCAATTCTTGCTAAATAGTGAGGAGAAGCAAAAAACCCGGGTTGTTGCTCATTGAGTTTACGAGCGTATAAGCTCGAATCTTTCAGATCGCCTGGTCGAATCGCAAGATCAATACCTTCTGACTTCAGGTCAGCCTGCCTTGGACTTAAGTCGATATTCAGGTCCACTTCAGGGTGACGAATTGAGAATTCAGCTGCAGGTCTCGCTAAGTAGATCAGTGCAAGGTCGGCGGTCGTTGTGATATGAATGGAGCCCATTAACTCAGCTTGACTGTTTGTTACTTCATTAAAAGCCTTTTTGGTCTGATCTAGGATGAGCTCAGCCCGCTTGAGTAAAACTGAGCCTTCATCGGTCAATGAAAAATGGCGGGGATCTCTTTTGATTAAGGTGACTTTCAGCTCTCTCTCTAGAAATTGAATTTGGCGCGATACCGTTGATTTTGTCAGACCCAGATTTTCGGCAGCTTTGGAAAAGTTTCTTTTTTTCCCAACTTCTAAAAAAATTTCCAACGATGCTAGGTTTTTCATGTTGCTCTATTGGAACATAGAATTCCGATATTGTCTCTTTGAAAGACCTATCGCCATTGATATCATTAATTTTGAATTTACACCGGACTGAATAGAAGCCAAACTCCATGGCGACCGCTCAGGTATGGCAGGCAAAGCAACTCGAAAGGATCCTCAATGACCTCTACAAAGTTTCTATCTCATGCTGAATTCGGACCAATTCATTTTAAAAATCGAGTCTTCATGGCTCCGATGACGAGATCTCGAGCCCCACAGAACGTTCCGACTGATTTGATGGTCGAGTATTATACTCAGAGAGCCTCTGCAGGCCTGATTTTTAGCGAAGGAACTCAAATCAGCCCACAGGGCGTCGGATATATTTTTACACCCGGAATTCACACTGAGGAGCAAATCAAGGGCTGGAAAAAGATTACATCAAGTGTTCATGGGGCTGGAGGGTTGATCTTCTGTCAGCTTTGGCATGTCGGTCGGGTTTCCCATCCGGAATTTCAAAACGGCCAGCTGCCCGTAGCTCCATCAGCGATTCCTTTTAAAGGACAAGCTTTTACGTTGAAGGGTCCAATGGACACGGTCACTCCACGAGCTTTGACTCTTGACGAAGTTAAGTCCACAATCAATGATTTCAAAAATGCGGCTTTAGCCGCAAAGAGTGCTGGATTTGATGGCGTCGAAATCCACGGAGCCAACGGCTACCTGCCAGCGCAGTTTTTGGAAGATGGATCAAATCAGAGAACTGATCAATACGGGGGATCGATCGAAAATCGGGCCCGATTCCTCCTTGAAATTACAGATGCAGCGATTGGAGTTTGGGGTCCTGAGCGAGTTTCCGTTCGATTATCTCCAAGAAATCCGTTCAATGGGATGAGTGATTCTCAGCCAGAAAAAACCTACCTCTATGTGATCGAACAGCTTCAAAAACGAAAGCTGGGCATCTTGCATTTCATGGAGTCAGTTCAATTACCACAAGGGATCAAACCTTTAGCTCCAGAAGTGAGAAAAATATTTTCTGGATTCCTTGTTTTGAATTCCGGATATGACCGAGAGTCGGCCGGATCTGTCGTCGAGCGCGGTGGTGCTGATGCGGTTTCCTTTGGTTCTCTTTTTATTGCAAATCCGGATTTGCCAGAACGCTTTGCGAAGAAGGCCCACTTAGCAACTCCAGAAAAGTCCACATTTTATGGTGGTGATTCAAAGGGTTACACAGATTATCCAAAATTAGATCATGAAAAAAAATCAGGATAGATAGAGCTCGGCCCAAAGAACTTTAGCGCACGTTGTTAATCTCGATGCTAGGGTTAAAATATAATATAGAATATTAGTTCTTTATGTCGTATTTTTTTTAAAAATGACAAAAAGAATTATAAAGACTAAGATTTTAGATCAGCTGCCTGCTCTGATTGGTTACTGGGGTTCTGATTTAAAAAACGTTTATTCTAATAAGTATTACGCAGAGTTTTTTGGGCTGAGTCCTAAAAAAATCCGAGGGAAGCACATCTGCGAGCTTCTGGGTCCTGAGATTTATCAAAAAAACTTACCTTTTATTCAGAAGGCTCTGAGCGGCGAAGAAAGTACTTTCGAGCGTGAACTTCCCAAGGTTCGGGGAGGTTCTAGAACGATGCTGGCAAAGTATGTTCCGGATCGCGATCACGAGAAAGTGGTCGGTTTTTTTGTGATCGTAACGGACATCACGCCATTAATCAGCTCTAATCACCAGATGAATTTTGCTGTTCAGGCGGCAGATACGGGAGTTTTCAAAGTAGATCTGGTAGGCAATCTTTTCTACGGCAATGATGCATGGTTGCAGATGAGTGGTTTGATATCAGGGTCGACTGCTTGTCGAGTATGGATGGATACCATTTATCCTGAAGACCACGAGCGATTTTTTTCAGAATGGCAGAAAGGGCTCCAATCGCAAAACTCGTTCGAAATACTCGCTCGATTGGGTGAACGCGAGGGTGAAGTCCGGCACGTTATTTTTAGATTTTCAGAAATCTTAGATTCGTTGGGAGGTGTCGTTGGCTATTCGGGCTTAGTCCAAGACATGAAGTCATTTCGAGCAGCAGCCTTATTTAATGAATTCTATCGAAATGCCCTAGACCGTTGCGCAATCGTAGCATTTACTGATCCGAAGGGAAAAATCACCTACGCCAATGATAAATTCTGTCAGATCTCTGGCTATGGTTTGGAGGAATTAATTGGTAATGACCATAGGCTGATTAATTCTGGGAAAATGGGTAAAGAGTTCTTCCGAAAAATGTGGGAGACGATTTCGGCGGGTCAAAGTTGGCAGGGCGAGATTTGCAATCGGGCTAAAAATGGGAGTGACTATTGGGTGAGCACGACTATTTTACCATTTCTGGGGCCAGGGGGTAAAATCGAAAGGTACGTATCGGTCAGGCATGACATCACTCAAGAAAAACAACAACAGTTGGAGTTGACTCAAACGCGTGAGCTGGCTCTCACTGCGTCTAAGGCTAAGGCTGATTTTTTTGCTACAGTGAGTCACGAAATTCGAACCCCCTTAAACGGGATCATTGGTATGACTCAGGTATTGGCCGCGACTTCCTTGCTCAATGCTCAGCAAATTGAATGTACACAAATCATCTTGCATTCGAGCCAGAGACTCCTCGCGCTGATTAATGATGTCTTGGATTTTTCCAAGATTGAAGCTGGAAAAGTTGAGCTTGAGGAGACAGAGTTTGACTTGGTGGAGCACCTCGGGGCCGTTCTTAAGTCATTTCAATACGCTTGCAAAGTTAAGGGAATTGATTTTGAGATGAGCTCGAACGAGGAGCACAAACTCGTTTACGGTGATTCTGGCAGGCTCGGTCAAGTGATTTCGAACCTGGTCTCAAATGCCGTCAAGTTTACGAAAAAAGGGATCGTTTCTGTCTCGATTCACTTAGAGACGCGGGGTGATCTCACTCATGGGGTCATTACTGTGAAGGATACAGGAGTTGGAATCTCAGAGGCGGCAAAAAAGAATCTCTATCAGGACTTTTCTCAAGCGGAGCAAAATACAAGTCGGCTTTATGGAGGAACCGGTCTTGGTCTCTCTATTTCCAAAAGGCTACTCGACCTAATGAAGGGACAGATCTCGTTGGAAAGTGCTGTGGGCGAGGGGAGCACGTTCAAGGTTGAGATTTCTTTTAGAGCGGCTGATAAAAAAGCTAAGGCCAGTCCCAACCTCAACTCCGTCCCTGTGCACTCTCCAGTATTAAATTCATTTCTAGGTTCGCGAGTTCTCGTGGCAGAGGATAACCTCACCAATCAGAGAGTCATCCTAAGAATTCTACAAAGGTGGGGAATTCAAGTTCAGCTCGTATCGAACGGCGTTGAGGCTTTACAAGCGGTCGAAAAAGATTTCTATGATTTGATTTTGATGGATTGTCAAATGCCCGAAATGGATGGGTACGAAGCGACTCGGGCTATCCGGCGTTTACCGGGTGTCTATGCGAAGATCCCTATTGTTGCTCTCACTGCTCATGTATTGCAAGGAGAGGCGGAGCGCTGTCGATCGGCCGGAATGTCAGATTACTTGTCCAAACCCATTAATATTTTAGAATTGGAGAAACTATTAAAGCATTCGCTCACCCAGTCCAAGAGTCTGATTGACTCAGAGGCTTTAAAACTATTCGAAGATCTCCAAATGGAGGGTCTTCCTGATATTTTAGTGGAGACGATTAATACCTTCCTAAGTACTACACCGAAAATGATGAGTGAAATGGCCGATCAGTTCAAGGTTCGAGACCTAGTAGCTCTTGCCCGTGGGGCTCACTGCCTTAAGTCAGCTGCGCTCACTCTCGGTGCTTTGGATCTAGGTCATGTTTGTCAGGCCCTGGAGGATCTGAAGGATTCAAATGCTCTAGATCGACTCGAAGCTTTGAGTCTTCAGCTTCAGGAGCTGTACAATGGGTCGTGTCAGCAATTAACTGAAATCAAGTTGAGTCGCCTCAATCGGAATGATTCTATCCCTGGCTCGAATTTTTAGAAGCCCTCAATCGAGCTCAGAGCGGGAGAGCTCTGAGAATTTCGTTGCAAGGAATAATCGAATTTCATGGAGAGCCTGTTCCTGGGAGGGGTCGACTTCAAGCTCAATGAGGTAGCGTTGCTGTCCAGATATGATTTTTGAAGACGACTCAGTGACACTGACTAAAAGACGATCGAAGTTGGGGGTCACTTTCTTAATTTCAGAGCCACAGATATAAAAAGACGCGGATTTTTTAATGAGGTGATCTACGGCTAGAGTAACTCCTTTGGAGTGTACCTCGGCAATCCATCCTCGGAACGAGAGGATCGTTTTGCCTTTGTCTGGAGGGACGAGTTGAAAACTTCCGCTTTCTGACTCTCCGTCTGCATCGAATTGCAGCCACTTTGAAATCGTTTCTTCAAAATCATATCGATTAGGAGGCTTGATGATGTAGTCGCTGGCACCTAGTTCGATTCCTTGAATCACCTGGGTCTGGTCTCGATCGCCCGAAAGGATGATGATCGGGGGTTTGAGTGGATTCATGAAACGAATCTGACGAATCAGAGTTAATCCAGAAACGTCTCCTTCTAAGCTGAGGTCTACGATCAGAAGTTGAGGGAGATTCTCTTGAAGTGAGTTCAGGAGAGTTGTTGTTTCCTTAAACGCACGGACTTCACATCCTAGTTTGATCAAGCGACGCTCGATCACTTGTTTCACGACATCGTCATCATCGATGAAGTAGACGAGTGGTTTTTTCATTGGCTTAAGCTCCTGAGCCAAAGCTCAAAATCTTGCTTCGACTGGAAGTCATGTCCCACTGCAGTGAGTACTGTCTGAAAAAGTCCTTCTTTTAGCTCGGTGGGTTGGTGATCTACCCTGAAAACCACTGGATTCTTTATTTGATTGCTATGGATTTGCGACTGAATCTTGACCGACTTTCCAGTTCGAAACCTGACTTGGCTTGAAACGGTGATTCGGCTTGGAGATTGTTTCACGATTTCACCCTTAATTTGTGCTTCAATCTCGGGTAGGTCTGCTTCGGGAAATCGATAGATGAAATTTTCACTCGAATGAAAAACTAATCTCAGTTTCTGTAGAACGATCCGAGCCTCAAAAGGCTTTTTGATGATTTGAACAGCTCCCATTTGAATGGCTTTTTTGAAGTCTTGTTCGTTTTTTGACCCACTTAAAACGACCACTGGAATAGTTGTAAGGATTCGATTGAGATTTCTGAATTTAAGAAAAGTGAAGCCATCTACCTCAGGGAGATTCAAGTCTAAGATGATGAGTTCTGGGACAAAAGTTCGGAGTTGATCAATTGCTTTCAAAATACTTGAGCAGGACTTGATGTGGCACCCTGCCACCGTTAAGACTCGAGTGAGGAGTGTGGAGACGACCTCGTCATCGTCGACTAGAAGAATACGTCTCTCCTGTAAGCTCATTTGTATATTATATTAAAAATATTTAGACATGTCATCGAAAATTTCCTAGCAAGCAGCCTAGTGGCTTTTCTCTCCTTCACTCTTTTTTGAAACAAATCCTAGCTCCCCTCCAGAATGCTGCGGAAGAATGGGAAATTGGGATGCACCTAGAATGAACGGTGTTTTGAAAGAACTGGGTCAGGGAATCAGTAAGAGAAGGGAAGTCCCCCCTTAGACCTTACACTCAAGAACTCAACCCCCTTAGTCCCCTCCGATTGATCCACTAATTTGACATCAATCATAAAAAAAAGTATAAAGAAGTTAACTAAAACACTCTAGTCCTTCAGGTAAATTCACCTATGTTGACTCAAAACGAACGAAGAAAGTATTCTTTCCAAGAAATTCTGAAAGTTTTCTTTTTGAGGGACTCCGCCGAACTCGGAATGGTGATCCTTTACGGAGCTTTCGCGGGTTTGTGTTCTTTGGTGGTTCCGGTGGCGGTACAGACTTTTGTGAATACCCTCGGATTTGGGTTGCTCCTGCAGCCGATCCTCATTCTCTCATCCATCGTATTTTTTGTTTTGACGTTCTCAGGGATTGCGAGTGTTCTCGAAGTTTCTGTGATGGAGCTTCTTCAGCAGCGGTGGTTCAGTCGAGTTTCGCTTGAGTTTGCTCATCGATTCACTCGCATCCACGTTGATGCAATGCGAAGAACACAGCCCTCCACGCTGGCATCCTATTTTTTAGACATAGCAACTATTCAGAAGACGCTGTCGTTTCTGATCTTGGATGCCGCAGCGGTTTCCCTTCAAGTCTTGTTTGGTATGGTGCTGCTTGCGCTTTATCATCCTTATTTTTTGATTTTCGATTTATTGATTCTAGCCTTCATCGCGGTGGTTTTTTACGGGTTAAAAGATCCAGCCATCGAGAGTAGCATTAAGGAATCTAAAGCGAAGTACGAAGCCAGTTCATGGCTAGCCGAACTCGGTCGAAATTCGCTCATGTTTCGGTCACGAGAAAGTCGGAAACTTGCTCTGGGTCAAATGGACGAGCTATCTGCTCACTATGTCCTCGCCCGGAAGAAACACTTTAAGATTTTGCTCAGGCAAATCGGTGGTTCAGCGCTCCTTCAAGTCCTGATGAGTTCCCTTTTGCTGGGAGCGGGGGGGTGGTTAGTGATCCAACGCCAGCTCACCCTAGGGCAACTGGTCGCTGCTGAATTAGTCTTTGGCGCGGTAGCGGCTGGCATTAGTAAGTATGGGAAGTTTTTAGAAAGTTACTATGACCTTCATGCGGCAATCGAGAAGATTGCCTGTGTCCTTAATCTGCCTGAGGAAAACAATGGGACTGAGGAATTGGGCCCAAGTTCAGGCGAGCATGCCATCGTGCAGGTAAAAGATGTGGGCTTCATCAATGAGTTTGGTCATGAAGTTTTTAAGGATCTTAATTTCGAGCTGAACCACGGCTCGATCACTGCTATTTGTGGAAAAAGTGGCAGCGGAAAGAGTACGTTGGCGGAATTTCTTTATGGTGTGAGAACGCCGAGCTCCGGCGTGATCCTGGCACACGGTTTGGATTTGAAGTATCGTTCCCTGGAAAACCTCCGATCTCAGTGGGTCTGGGTGGGAGAGGCCGAACTTTTCGGAGGGACGCTTTTAGCGAATATTCGAATGGGTCGAGACGCGATTGGTCTCGAACAGGTTCAGGACGTGATTCGCGGTTTAGGTCAAGGCGATTGGATTGAGTCACTCCCTGAGGGGTTGATGACGCGAGTATCGGCTGGGAGATTTCCACTTTCATCGGGTCAGGCTCAGATGATTTTACTTGCACGGGCACTTGTGGGTCGGCCGCAGCTCTTGATTTTAGATGACTTCATGGATCAGCTCGATTCTGAAAGTGTCAGAACCCTTGTGAAGTTTTTTAAGACCGGGGGTTTTGTTTCGTCGGTGGTTTTCACCTCCCGAAATTCTGATTTGAGTTCTTCGTTTGATCAAACCATTTTCTTGCCCGAAGGCCGAGTTTTGGGTGGGGAAAAGTCAAAAAAACAAACGGCTCCTGTCGCGCCGAAAAGGGGTTGATCCAGATGTCAGAACCTTCGTTCAATGAGTTGAAGATTGAATCAAAGTCAGACCACCGGTCGTATCAGTTGACAGAAATTCCCCCGGTTTTGAAAACAATCGCCCGTAACTTGATCGGTTTTCTTGCATTTTGGGCTCTTGCGCTACTTTTTGTACCTTGGCAACAAACCTCACTCGGGTTCGGGAGAGTATTAGCCTATTCCCCGACGGAGCGTCAGCAAAGCATCGATGCTCCAGTGGAGGGACGTCTTGTGAAGTGGTTTGTGCAGGAGGGATCGGTTGTTGGAAAAGGGGACCCGATCGTTGAGATCACTGATAATGACCCCGAAATTTTAAATCGATTAAAAGCGGAGAGAGCTGCAGTTGAGTCACGCTTGGATGCAGCTCGAATTTCGCTGAGTATGGCCAAAATTAATTTGGATCGGCAAAAGTCACTTTTTGACCAAGGGTTGAGTTCCCGGCGTGCTTTTGAACTGGCTACCCTTGAGTATGCTAAATACATGACCGATCAGGCCAATGCCAAAACGGAGTTAGTTCGACTTGAGACTCGATTGGCAAGGCAATCGACTCAGTTTGTGAGTGCTCCTCGGGGTGGTACGATTTTGAGAAGAATTGCTGGGGAGCATTCTGTTTTGGTGAAATCAGGTGATTCACTTGCCGTTCTGGTGCCCGATACCAGTTCGCGTGCCGTGGAGTTATTGGTAGATGGAATAGATGTTTCTTTGATGCATATTGGCCAAGAGGTTCAACTTCAGTTTGAAGGCTGGCCTGCGATCCAGTTCAGTGGATGGCCTTCCATTGCTGTTGGAGCATTTTCGGGCAAAATTGCAATCATCGATGCCGCAGATGATGGAGATGGAAAGTTTCGCATCCTGATTTCTCCCTCGGAAGCAGATCACTGGCCGTCGAGTAATCTTTTGAGGCAGGGGGTTCGTGCTCAGGGTCTGGTGCTGCTCGGGAGAGTCAAGTTAGGTTACGAGATTTGGCGAAGGTTTAATGGCTTTCCTGCTTTGAGAACGGCGCCGGCGGCAGGGGCCGAAAAGTCTAAAAAGGGAAAAGCATGAGGAGTTTTTTGGTCCCGCAGGAACGGTGAAATAGAATGAGTGCGAAAATCCGTCGGATGATTCAGTGTTTGGTTATTATTTTTGGAGTTTCGGGCTCGCCTGCTTGGAGTGCTCAGCTCACGTTGGATGAAGTTTTGAAGTCAGTGGATCAGCATTTTCCGATGATGGTGAATGCCCGCCTGGAGATTCAGAAAGCAGAGGCAGACTATTTGTCTGCCCAGGGGGGATTTGACCCCACCCTAAAAGCCTCCGCCAATAGCACGGTAGAGGGGTACTATAAAAATTTTTATACCGATCTGGGAGTGGACCAACCCACGGCTCTTTGGGGTGCTCGGGTTTTTGCCGGTTGGAAAAATGGGCAAGGTAAATTTCCGGTCTATGATTCTAAAAATGCGACTTTTAGCGCCGGTGAGGCTCGCTTCGGGGTTGAGGTTCCAATTCTTAAAGGCGGTAGCACTGACGAGAGACGAACCCGGATGGGCACTGCTCAAAGGGGAGTTGAGTTGGCTGGTCAGAGTGCCGCAGCCCAACGACTCGAGGTCAATAAACAGGCTGCTTTCAAGTATTGGGACTGGGTTGCTGCTGGCCAAAAACTGAAAGTTGCTGAAGATCTTTTACAGATTTCTTTGGTTCGAGATAAGGCCCTGATTGATCGTGTCAAGCAGGGTGATACTCCACGGATTGATCAAACTGACAATCAGCGCGCGGTAGTTCAGCGTCGTTCGGGGGTCATCTCAGCTGAGAGAACACTTCAGAAGGTTTCGTTTGAACTTTCGTTGTTTTTGAGGGATTCCTCGGGGGTTCCTCGCGTTGTAGCAAGAGAGGACTTGCCGACTAACTTTCCTGAACCTAAGCGGGATGAGGCACTTGATTCTGCGAGCCTTGATTCTCAATGGATTGCTGCTCATCCAGAGCTGGGACGATTTCAAAGTCAAGTAGAACAGAATCAATTGGAACTCCGTCTTGCTGAGAATCAAATACTCCCTAAGCTTGATTTTAATTTTGGATTCTATTCGGACTTGGGAAGTAACTCGGATGGGTTGAACAACCTACCTCCTCAAAATTATCCGACCGAAATTCGTCTCGGGTTGAACTTAGAGTTTCCTCTTTTCTTTCGAGCGCCCCGAGGAAAAAGAGAAGCTGCTTCAGTGAATTTGAGTAAATTAAGCGTGATGAAGGGGCTCACTCAGGATCGTCTTCAGATTCAGATCAATGACTCCAGACAGGCTATGAAAACTGCGCTTGATCGGTTGGAGTTAGCTCGCAAAGAGATTAGCTTGAATCAAGTATTGGAAGATGCTGAGCGGACTCGGTTTCAGCAGGGTGAGAGTAATTTATTGATCATTAACATTCGCGAACAGATCACCCGAGATGCTTGGATTAAAGAATACGACGCTCTTGCAGATTTCTATAAATCTAAAGCAGAACTACTGGCTGCACAGGGTCGAGGTGTTCAGGAGTCGATGTAAACCAGGCTCGCTATTGAACTTTTTTTGCCTTCGTTAGTGTAAATTCAATTCTGCGGGTCTGCTTCGTTGCCTCGGTATCGTCTTCTTCGAGGAGCGAAAGTTTATGGGACTGCCCAGCGATGGGGCGAGCGTGGTCTTCGTCGATGTAGTTGTTTTCAACTAAGTAATTCATCACTGCCACGGCTTTGATGGTGGATGCGACATAGGTGCTCGGTTGTGTGTCGCCGTCCAGCTCTTTTTCGTTCGTATAATCTTCGATGGTGACTTGACCCTTGTAGTTTTTGAAAATATCGCCCAGTTTATTGAGTCGTTCCTTAGCATCGGGCCTTAATTTGCTTGTTCCGGGGACAAAGAGCGCGGCTTCAGGTACGGAAAACTTCAGGAACTGGATTTCTACCTCAATATTGAATGCTTGCCCTTCCATTTCGAGACGAACTTTTTCGCCGATTTTGCGATTTCTCTCCATGTAGGTTTCTGCTCGCACCGGGTTAGGGACTTGATCATCAGGTATCCCTCCGTCCATTCCATTAAGCATGCTGTCCTTCATGCCTGGACGAGGAATCGAATTTGCGTTGGGGTCATCGTCTAAGTCAAAGGGGGTGTTTGGGTGATTGAAGTATTGCGCAATCTTGGCCTTAGTGGATTCGTCGGCTCCCATGAGCCACATCACGAGAAAAAAAGCCATCATCGCGGTCACGAAGTCAGCATAAGCTACTTTCCAAGCGCCGCCGTGGTGGCCATGCCCCCCTTTGTTGATTTTCTTTTTAATGATGATGGATGCTTTTTCTTCAGCCATTACGTTTTCCCGAGGTTGGTGGTGGCTTGGTCTACTTCTTCAAAGCTAGGGCGTGCGGCCGGTGGAATGGTTCGGCGCGCAAACTCAACGCAGACCTTTGCAGAACAGTTTTTTGCAAAGGCAATCAGAGCAATCTTAATGACCTGAAGGTATTTACCTTCTTCAGCGATATTCGATTCGATTTTGGCAGCCAAAGGTTGCATGAAACCATAGGATGCCAAAATCCCGAGGAAAGTACCGACCAGGGCGGCAGCGACGCTATGACCAATCACTTCCTTACCTTGAGTTAATTTACCCATGGTGATGACGACCCCCAAGACGGCGGCGACGATCCCGAGTCCTGGCATTGCGTCCCCAATGCGGTTGACGGTGGTGGGGACCTTGTGTTCTTGCTCGTGAGTTGAGTTGAGGTCTGCGTCCATGAGGTCTTCTAGGTCGTAGGGACTTAGGCTTGAACTGATTTGAACTTTAAGGGTGTCACAAAGAAAGTGAATGGCGTGATGATTTTTCAAAACGCTCGGAAACTTAGTAAAAATGTCACTCGACTCTGGTTTTTCGATATGGGCTTCGATGGCGAGTGGGTTGGATTTTGCGAGCTTAAGCAAGCTAAAGACGAGGAGCAGAAGTTCAATGTACTCAGAAGTTGAGATGAAGTCTTTTTTCGTAACTACGCCCAGCACTTGAGTGACGATGTCTTTAAGGAGTGCGACGGGAGACGCGATTAAAAGTGAACCTAAGGCTGCACCTCCCAGGATCAGAAGCTCGATGGGCTGAATCAGAACGGCCAAGTGACCGCCTTCCATGAGATAGCCCCCGAAAACGCACGCTATGACAACGATGGCTCCAACGATTGAAAGCATACTTCGTTCCTATCCTCTTAAACTCTTTTCGTCAGGAATTCGAACTACTAAAGTACTATTCACACTGTGGGTTTGGTCTCAATAGAAGGAGCACTGCGTCAAGTGATCGAGTTGAAGAGGGAAATTCTGTATTCCTGGGTCCTCCTGATCATTTATTTTTTATTTTTCGAAACCTTTCGTGCTAAGAGTCGTAATTCTCTTGCAATTAGGAGATTCTTGGGGTCTCTGCACCGGGCGCGTGAAAAGGAGTATCATGCTGAAAAAGTTTTACTTTTGGGTGGTTTTAGGACTATTGGCTGCCATTGGATCGGCTACTGCGATCCATTGGAATGCTTTGGAGGGGATACGTCAGAGAACTGCAAAAGTACTCCCGCTCTATCAGCGGCTTAAATCACTCGAGAACCTGAGCTTAAACTTGGAGAGTTACCGGCGAATGAGCTCGAACTTTCGCAACTTGAGCCCGGCTGAAATTCTTGAAATCAAAGAGAGTTTGGTTAAAAAGTTTGACGATGGGATTACCCAGTTGGATCGCCTCGATCCGGTTGCTTCTGATCATCCGATGCATGCCCAGCTTAAGAAACAGCTGACCGACCTCCTTGAGTCCATTGCTGAAGTTGAGCCCACCCTTTTCTCTCGTGACGCCTATGTGAAGCCTCAGATTCAATCACTTCATGAAGATCTGACCAAGACGCTGGGTACTTTAATTAAGAACACGGACACCCAAGTGTCTACCTTGCACTTGGATCGCACGGCTCCAGAAGAATCTCGGTCGCTCGCATTGATCATAGCGGTGGAGTTGGTTATTCTCGCGCTGAGTTTGTTGCTGATCTTGAAGAGCTACATGGCCTACCAAAAACCATTAAAAATGCTCCATCAGTACGCCGGCCTATTGAAGGACGGAAAGTCTGTGAACGAGTCGAACTGGAATTTTAAAGGTCTCTACGATGACATTCACAGCGTTTTGAGCAAGCTTTCCTCTGAAGTTGATACGCTCGTGAAGAACAGGCATCGTTTTATTCTTGATATCGTCGATGACCTCAAGGCGCCGCTTGAAATGCTTGGAGAAGGTAAATTGCTCTTGGCTGCAGACGGTTCAGTTACGGCCTCAGAACAAAACTTTCAAAGTCAGGATAAGGTTCGACGCGGACTGGCGTTATTTTCAGGAAGCTTGGAAGATCTCAACGATATTGTCGGCATTAATCAGCTTCAATCACGCTTGTCAGAATCCACAGTGGATTTGTCCGAGCTTTTGGCTGATGTTTCTCAGGTCCTTTTCGGGCCAGAGGCTCAAAAGCGGATGGTCGTTTCGGCTCCTCCGATTCCGGTTTGGGTCAATCTCGACGTCAGGCGTTTTGAACGAGCTCTTTTTCATATTATCTCGAAAGTATCTTCGACAGTGTCTCCTCAGAGCCCGATCTATATTTCTGTGACCCATGGTAAAGGGGGGTTCCGAGGGATTGAGCTGGTCGTTCAGGGAAGTGAGAATGAGGCGACAGGGGTTCCTCCTCAAACTGGCCCAGAGCAGGATCTCCTGAAGCACTGGATCAGCGAGAATGGCCTATCGATGCGCTTGGTTCATAAGATGATCAGAAGTCACGGCGGGAGCATTAGTGCTGCTGGTATGGTGGGTTCGAGCGTGAGAATTATGATTCGGATTCCGCATGAGCGTGTGAGTACCAATGGACTCATTGCTCCTCCGAGTCAGGCTCAAGAGCAGCGTACGGTCGCTCACCGCGATGCAGAGGAGCAAGTCGCAGCTGGCTTAGTGTTTAAAACTCCGGCTGCGTCGGATTCGAGCTCGGCTTTTGGGAGTTAATCTAGCTCTCACTGCTCGTTAGGAAAGACGTCGAAATTTTTTACATCTGCTCAGTTTTTAGACAGCGTTTTGTACGAATTACAAACGCTGTCTTTTTTTTATTTTTAGACCTTCTCGAGTAAAAGCGCACACCTAGCTTATTTCGTGAGTTGTTAAATTTTAAATACTAATTGTGGCATAAATTCTGCTTACCTCCTCCTCGGCCTTCGAGACTCTGTGTTGATTTCGTACGAAGGCTCTGAAGTGAAAGAGGAGATTGCGTATGAAACAGATCATTGAACTTTCGTTGGTTCTCTTGCTGGGTGCTACTGTAGGGTGTGGAGGTGCTGGAGGTGCTGGAGGTGCTAATCCTCCTGGTTCAGGTTCTGGTATTCCAGGATCGATTGATGGAACGTGGAGGCTGACTGGGGTCAAGACTACGTATTCTGGCAATCTGAGCCTTGCTCAGGTGTCTCCCTTGATTGGAGAATATCTCGAGTCAGAGTTTAATGTGGACCGGAATGCCGCGGCTGGGATTAGGGCTTCTGGAGGGGATCTTAGGCCTGTTCTTACGATTCAAAATGGCTCGGGCTCTCTAGCTCTGACGAACACTGTGGGGTGCACATTTAGGCTTGCCGAGAGGTTTCAGTACTCAAATGCCGTGAATGGTGTCGGTCAAATAGCGTTGTTGTCTCCGGCCGGACCTGTGGCTGTGAGTGGCACGTGCAGCGGTCAGGGTAGTGCTGGGATTTCCCAAGTCCAAAATTTAAGCACTTACTTTAGTTACCAAATTCAGGGCAATCAATTGATCTTGTCTAATTTAAATGCAGACGGGCAAAGAGCCTGGATTTATTCGCGTTAGTCTAATTTTTGAATCGATTGGATTTTGATCTGATTTTTTGATTCCCCTAGATTGGGGAAGATCAGATCTGCTTTTCCAGATTTTAAAAAAATGGAGCGGGCTAAGGGGCTCGAACCCTCGACCTCCACGTTGGCAACGTGGCGCTCTAGCCAACTGAGCTAAGCCCGCAATTGGAAAAGCAAACTTGAATGAACAGTCTTGTATCTAGAACGACTCGGATGGTCAAGAAGTTTTCTGATAAAATCGTTGAATTTTTATTTCTGAGGGCTAGGATAGTTTTCAGCATGAAAATTTACACCAAGGGCGGAGATCAGGGAGAAACAGGACTTCTAGGTGGGGTGAGGGTACCCAAGGATGATCTGCGCATCCAAACCTATGGCACATTAGACGAGCTGAACGCGGTTCTAGGCGTGGTTCTGGCGGACTCCTCTTTGCCTGCTGAGGTGCGCACGCGGCTCCTCAGGATTCAGGGTGAGCTTTTTCAACTCGGGGCAGAGTTGGCGACGCCTCGGAATAAAAAAACGTCAGCTTCACTTCTGGATGCCTCTCATGTTCAGACGCTCGAGACCGAAATCGATGCGATGGAAGACACTTTGTCTCCTCTGAGGACGTTCATTTTGCCGGGTGGCGTTCTGGCGTCGGCTCAAATCCACCTGGCACGGACGGTCAGCCGCCGTGCTGAGCGCCAACTGATTACCTTGCATCGAGCAGAGCCCTGCCGCTCGGTTTCTCTTCAGTATTTGAATCGCCTGAGTGACTACTTTTTCGTAACGGCTCGGTTTGTGAATCATATCCATGGTGCTCAAGATACTCCTTGGATTTCACCATGAATTTCATTTAGTTCTCACAAAAAAGGTGAGACCATAGTGTGACTAGCGAGCTACTGGAGAGTGAGCGTTCGGTTTGATTTGTTTCTATGCGTCTTTCCCAAGGAAGGGAGACGGGGGGTTACACGGATGAAAGATCTCAAGAATTCAAAGTCCAATTCATTTAAAGTGATTTCGACGCCTCAGCAAGAGGCAGGGCCTGGTGCTCTTGATCTGGAGAGGAGGCGCGTTCCTCGTCTCAATCTAGGGACTGAGCAGTTCAAGCTGAATGCCACCGGACGGCTTTTTTCGGTCATTGACCTTTCCCGAACGGGTTTAGCCTTGTGGGCCTCAGATCCTGTCGAGTTGGTTGAGTTTGTCGTGGGGATGAGGCTAGCGGGGGTCCTGAATTTAGGCCAAATTAAATTTCCGGTAGAGATTCAGGTTCGTAACCACTCAAAAAATCGGATCGGGGCCGAGTTTGTCTCACCTTCTCAAGAAATTGGTCAGGCAATTCATCAGAGTTTTGATCCTGTGGCCCTTGGAAAAAGTTTAAAACCCATTCCAGCGATGGAACGGGGTGAGCTTTGGTATTTTGGAGCATCTGGAACTCATCTGAGTTTGAGACGCCTGAATGACGGCCAGTTTGATCACCTGAGTTTATGCTTCGGTGATTCGCTGGTTCAGTGGGATTCAGAACAGGGTCTGCAGTCAGGAAATTTAATACAGTCGGAATCTCCGGGTGAGCTTCGTGGAATTTTTCGGTTAGACACTTTGTTTTTTAAGCGAGATTCGAGTATGGATAAAGAGAAGATTGAGAGGGCAAAGCAGGTGCTGATGCACTCTCAACTTCCAAGCGAGATCAAAGGGTGGGGTGTTCGGCAGTTTTCACGCTAAAATAGGGGTGGGCAAATGGATCGAAATTTCGCGATGGAGTTTGTTCGAGTTACTGAAGCCGCTGCACTCGAAAGTGCTCGGTTGATGGGGCGAGGAGACGAGAAAGCGGCTGATTTTGCAGCAGTCGATGCGATGCGGAGAATGCTGAGCTCGATCCAGTTTGATGGCACGGTGGTGATCGGTGAGGGCGAGCGTGATGAAGCCCCGATGCTCTACATCGGCGAAAGAGTAGGCAAAGGGGGAGGCCCCAAGCTTGATCTGGCACTTGATCCTCTCGAAGGAACTACAATTTGCGCGAGTGGTGGCAGTAACTCTCTCTCGGTGATTGCAATCGCCGAAGAGGGGCAGTTTCTCCATGCTCCGGACACCTATATGCAAAAAATTGCAGTGGGACCCGAGGCTAAAGGCGCGATTGATCTCAAGGCAACTCCCACTGAAAATCTTAAAAATATTGCCAAGGCAAAAAACTGTTTGATTGAGGATTTGACAGTCGTTATTTTAGATCGGCCCAGACATTCAGACTTGATTGCTGAGGTTCGACAAACCGGTGCCCGGATCTGGTTAATTGGCGATGGAGATGTTTCGGCGGCGATCGCGACCTGCAAAAAGTCAAGCGGTGTTGATGTTTTGATGGGAACCGGCGGTGCTCCAGAGGGTGTGATTGCTGCTGCGGCTCTGAGATGCATGGGAGGAGACTTTCAAGGTCGTCTTACCTTTAGAAACGACTTGGAAAAAGATCGCGCCCGTCGTATGGGAATTTCAGATCTGAATCGAGTGTATCCGATTCACGAACTGGCGAGTGGCCATGTGATGTTTTGCGCCACTGGTGTGACTCAGGGAACCTTCCTGGATGGCGTCCGGTTTGTGAGAGGGGGCGCTACCACCCATTCTGTGGTGATGAGATCAGAGTCTGGGACGGTTCGTTGGATTCAAGCAGAACATCATTTTGATCGAAAACCGAGGTACTAAACATCATGGCACAGGCAGAGTTTCGAGAAGTTCTTACCGTAGATCAGAAAAAGCTTTTTGAAATCATCACGCGATATGACCAGTATCCTGAATTTGTTGAGGGATGTAAGGCTGTGAACATCCTTCGAGTGGGTGCAAATGAGGTTCGCGTCGAATACCAAGTGAACGTGATGTCTCAGGAAGTGAATTATACCCTCGATCATCGCCACGATGTTGAGACTGGACGAGTCGAGTGGACCCTGGTGGATAGTAATTTTTTTAAAAAAAATAATGGCAAATGGGAGCTTCGCTCAAAGGGTAAAGGAAAAACCGAAGTGTTTTATGCCCTTGATATTGAGTTCAAAGTTCCAGTTCCAGGATTTATTTTGAACCGCCTCATTAAGGGCAGTTTGCCGGGCATGGTGAAGAGCTTTGAAAAGCGCGCAAGTGCGGTTTAGGCTGAAACTATGAGCGATGACATCCAATCCAAAGCTGCCGAGTTGATGAAGAAAGTCCTGACTGTTGGGGTAGGGGCGATCTTCCTCACCGAGGAGAGTCTTCGCGGCCTAGTGTCGGAGTTCAAACTCCCGAAGGAACTCCTCACTGCGATTCTTGAGTCTGCTAACAAGACTAAGAGTGAGTTTCTCAGGACGATGTCCGATGAGGTCATAGCCAGGGTCATGGAAAAAGTGGATTTGAGTGAGCTTCTCAAAGAGCTCGTGACTCAAAATGACATCCAACTTGAGATGACCATTCGACTTAAACCTAAGAAAAAGTGACCGGGCTTGGCCTCGTCCCAGTGCCCACAACCATCAATTCATGAATATCTTTGACAGGTGTCAAATCCTTAGACAGTGGGTCTTGTCCTAAAGTCGATCTCTTTTTTGTAAACTATTGAAATCAAACAGAACTAAAAAATGACTCAGTGCCACAAAATTGGCACCGGTGTTGCTTCTATGACTACCTGCATAAGCTACGGTAAGGGCAATGGTTGCCCAAGCTGTCTCCCGTAAAGTTGTGTGATGAGCTGCAAAGGTGAGGGTGTTGGCATGTCAGTGGGTCGAAAAAGTGAAGTTAAGTTGAAGTTAGTGTCCAACGAAATTTTTGAATCAAAAATTGAATCCGTTGAAAAGCCGAAGATGAATTCGGGAAGAGTGATTAAAGCGGCAGATTTAAATCGAGAAGGCGTTCCTGTTCATACGCAGGTAGGGACTCCTAGAGAATCGATTGAGAGTCTTAAGCAAAATCTGCGGTCCTTGAATCAACTGCACTCTAGACTCCGATTCATGTTAAAAGAGCTTGAAGAGCTCGTTCAGGAAGAGTGATCAATCTATGTTGATTTACGAATATTGTGCGGGAAATTTGGCACTTGTAACCGCCCTGGTTGTGGCTTTGGTTCTTCTCGGCTTTTAGGTGCGAACTCGTTGAGTTTTGGGACTCGGATGATCACCTGATCTCCACTTTTCTCCCGTGTCAGTCGTTTAGCATCGACAGGCCAGTTTAAGGGAAAAGACTCGTGAAAACTTTGGTAAGACGAGGTCCCTTGTCTATGTCCAGAGTCCTCTTTGAGGAGTTCCTCATTTTGTCGGTATCCAGAGAGTACGAGTTGATTGCCGCGAATATTGACGGAAATATGCTCTTGTTCATATTCAGGGATATTCGCACTGAGTACAAATTCGTGCCCTTCATCCTTGAGTTCTGCGTCCAGTGAGACAAGCTTATAGAACGGATCGCTCTGACGTGATGAGTAGGCGGCAATTTTCTGCGCAGTATCTTTTCTGATCTCTGAAAGTTTTTGAGTAGCGTTTTCGTAAATGTGATCCAGACCTTCACGTTGTTCACGAAGAGTTTTTTTTAAGAATGACTCATTTTTGATTTGTGCTTTCGCCTGATTTTCTTGGCGGTTTTCTTTGAGTTGCTGAATCGACTCGCGATTCTCTTGATCAATCGTTTGTACTCTTTGCTGTGAATTCTCACGAATTTTATTGATGCTGTTTTGCGCCTGAAGCTGGATTGCTTGAAGTTCGTCCTCACTTTTTACTTTTTCAAAATCGATTCGATTGGTTCTTTCGTTGAGAACCTCATTGAGTTGGGTTTGACTTGCGGTGTCAATTTTTCTGACTGCAGCCCGAGTTTCTTGTTCGGTTTTCTCTTGGTAGTTCTGACCCTCGCGGATGGTGCGATAAAGCTCGGCCTGTTGGGCCCGCTGCAGGTCGCGAATTTGTTCGTAACCCTTCATTTTTTGGTCTTCGAGAAGTTCTGTATGTTTGGAGTTTTGAAGCTCATAAGTCTTTTCGAATCGATCTCGGAGGTGATCGATTGCGGTACTTTCTTCGACTTCAGTTTTTTGAATCAGATCTTGTGCAGTTTTTACGCGAGTTTCTGCTTCTTGCTCTGCTTCGTGTGCTCGATAAGCGGGATAATCATCTGAATAAGTGCCTCCGCCGTGAATAGATGACACAGACATGAAATAAATCCCTTCTTCGGAGAAAATACCCCTATTCCTAAGGATATTCGTGGAGTTACAGACTTGCAAGACGGGCAAAATTTTCCCTGTGTCAATTAGGACACTAAGTTGGTTTGACTCCTTGCGGAACCCCCAAGTACAATTATGAGATGAAGCGAACTTCGACAAAAAAAGGCATGGAACGCCGTAAAAGGGTACGGAATAGACCCGCAAATTCTGCCTCGCGTGCACTGACTCAGCGTGGCGAGCATCCAGGGGATGCAGGAGGGAATGATTCGTCTCAGTCTTCAAGGAGGGCTCAGTCCCCAAAGGTCGTAGGTCATGTGCGGGTGAGTGGGGGGGCTTGTTACTCCTGCCATCAGAAGTTAAGTGCGGACACTCGAGTGCTTTTTGTCGAAGAAGAAAAAAAGCGGACGTTTTGCTCCGAAGAATGCATCTCTGAGTTTTTCTCTCCTCAAGTTGAAAGACTTGAACGGGATTACCTCAGTCGAGTGACTCCTTCGGATTTTTCCATTTCCGAGCGCGAGGCCTTGGCTCATCTCCGTTGGGTGACCTTGCAAGAGCCAGATGAGATCTGGTGTGAACTCGTGTCGTCCGGAGACTTAGTTTATACCGTGATTTCTGAGTTTAATACCGGGAGTAAAAAATCCTGGTGTGTTTGCATCTGTCTCTACTTACGAGGCGAACCGAGTTTCCTTTTTGTTGCCTTTCCCACTCGCGATCCGATGCTGGTTGATTTTTTTAGGCGGGGCAAAAAGTTGGAGACCGTCGAAAATGCTCCATCTGTGGCCTCAAACGAGCTTCAAGCTTCCAATACTGATGGTCTGGCCGACTCATGGACTGAGGATGAGACCATTCGCGCCCAGTTAGGGCAGGACAGAAAAGAAGACGATATTTTGCCGGAGGAATACGAGCTTTACCAAGGATGTATGGATGCGACTCTCCAGACTCCTGACGAGGTTTGGAGTATTGTGCTTTTTGAGGAAGATGAGAGGCATCTCTATCATTTCATCAAATACTTTCCCGGCGAAGAGGGTAATATTTGGTATTTGGTGATTGCGCGCGAGACCGAAGATCGCGAGCAGATTGAGATTCTTGAAGCATTTCCAACCCGAGATACGACTTTGGTCAAACGATACCGAGCCGGAAAGCAGGAGTACGGAAGTAACGACAACTCTGAGCATCGAGTCATCCACTGATCGTTCGATTAAAGTGGGCCAAAAGAGTAGGGCGGACAATTTGCGGGATTGCGCGCCTTAAGACAAGCAACCATTTGAAACTCTGTGCCCTTTTGAACTGTAAGGGCAGCGTTCCATTGGCCACGGCCTGTGCTAGGGAGCGCAACAAATGCCGGCAGTTGGCTGACATCCACGCAGCGAAAGAGAGGTTCGGTCGGATCAGCAGGGTCAGAGACCCAGGTGGGTCTGACCACATACCTCCCGTTGGATACGGTGGTTTCTTGGTTCGCGGCAAAGATACAGATCATTGGATTGGATGAGTACGCTGTGTTCCCTTGTGCGACTTCTAAAAGAGTGCCGGTTGCGGCGTTTCGATAAGGACAGACTGTAAAAAACTGGGTTGATGCCTGATCATTGGTTGGAACGAGATTGGGTGAGCTGGGGCAATTGTAATTTCTTGGGTCTGTGTCGGGGGTTGGGTTGTACGCGGGAACATGAGCGCTATAGGAGCCCGAAGGGGCTGAGATCCCGCTCGGAGCAATCATCGAGCCACAGCTGGCGAGGGTACCTAGGAGACTAAGCAACAAGAATGGTTTAATTAACTTTTTCATACGAGGGGTCCTTCCTCAGCATTCAAGATCAGGTAGTCCACCCATCCGCAGGACTCAACACCCTCTCTTTAAAGCAAGTCTAGTGCCAGAGCTGATCTCGTTGAAATGAAACGGTTTTTTCGTATTTTAAAGACAATCAAGGATCTAAAGACTGGAGATGTTTTGGTCACCTGACTGGATGTTAGTTAGACAGAGGGCTCTCCCTCATATTTGTGTAAGCAATTGATTTGGATGATAAATATATTTCGAGTTCAAATATCCGCAGGTTTGCATAATCTTCAGCCTGAAGTAATCCATGTTTTTGTATCCAAAAGCTCGGCGTTTGAGCATCTTAATGACGTT
>CANCQK010000005.1 GCA_947380295.1 Bdellovibrionales bacterium
CAGTACCGAAAGCTCTTCGGGAAATTACGCCTGCGGAGATGACGGCTCTGCGAAGATCGGTTCATCCGGTTTTTGTAACCAGCATCGTGGAAACAGGAAGTCAACACCAATTGCTATGTGGATAGGTTTGGATAAGTTTGACGGAGCGGCTGTTGTCGTCGGGACTTAATCAATTGAAGAAATGCAGGCATCGAAACGACCGCAGCGGTTACACAAGTGATTTCACCGAGAACTGCAAGGCGACCAAAGCTTACAAAGGCTTGATTACCGGCGATGAGTAAGGAGCTGTAACCGATAATCGTGGTGAGACTAGACAGGATGACTGCCCCTCCTGTCGTTCGCACCACACCAGCAATATTGCCGTCGCCTTCCTCTCGATACCTCTGAAAAACATTCACACCGTAGTCAACTCCAATCCCAAAGGTGATCGGCAGTGCGATGAAGTTTAAAAAATTAATTTTCAAATGAAATCCTAGCATGGCCCCCGCCAACCAGATGACACCAATGATCAGCGCAAAGAGGACCTGCCCTATAATTTTAATCTGTCGAAAGAGGAGTACGACCAAAACAACTACTGCCAAAAATGCAAAGAGAGTGGCCCGAGGTCCATCTCTGACAACTGCTTCCAACATGTCTGCTGTTACTGGAAGTTGCCCGGCAATCGGAGTGCCTGGGGCCACCGAGTCGACAATTTCTCGGACTTCCTTGACAAAGGGGATTTGAACATCGATCCGATCGGTGCCATGCCCGACGATCTTATCAACTAGGACTAACTTTCCGTAACTTCCGTCCTTTTCCTTAAATTTGCTGAAGAGAGTGGGCGGCAAATCCAATGCAGTATAAGGCCTGAGTGATTCAGGTCGTAAAAAGTCACGAATTAGATTCTGATCAGAACTGGGCAACCGACTTACGAGTTTCGGAGATAGAGTCTGTTGGATCTCCTGCAGCAAAGCGGCTTTTTTATCTTGATCTTGAGGGACGAAATCATCTAGATGCTGAATCGTCGTAAAGAGTGAGGCCTTTCCTTCTGCCTTTTTTCTGGCTTTGAATGCAGAAGCGATCTGCCGCGCTTGTTCGCGAGTTCGAGGCATGATGGCCATTGGGGATAAGCCGTGCTGAAATACATCATCGATGTAGTGATAATAGTATCCTGAGCCGTGTTCCATGCTCCACTTGTCCCTGAGTGCGTTGAGATCAACTTCAATGACGCCTTCTTTGATGTTTTTGAAGGTGAAGATGGACATCAAAATAAGGAGGCAGGAAGCACCCCAGATCCAACCTGGAAACCTCTCCACTCCGTAAGCAATCCACCCTGCAAAGTAAGGCTTGCGCTCTCTCGAGGCGATCGGGGTACCTTTCCTAATGTGGTGGACGAAGGTAAGATAAGAAGGCATCAGCGTATAGGCACTGATCCAGCAGAGGATCATGCCAAAGAGGCCAATCATCCCAAACTGTCTAAATCCTCTGAAATCAGTCAGAATAAGCGAGCCATAAGAGAGTCCGGCAGCGAGAGCTGCTGTCCATGTTGAGGTTGCTGTAGTCCTCATCGATGTTGATATGGCGTTCTCGTTGTTCTTTCCTTTGCGGATCTCTTCTAGGTATCTGGCAAGAAATATAATTCCAAAATTAATTCCATTTCCGATGACAATACTTGCTAAAAAAGCTGAATTCGCGTTGAGATAGCCAACTACAAAATAAGCTGCGCCAAAAGTCCAAAAAGTTCCCATGAATAGGCTTGATATGAGCGCAAATGTTCCCCAGAAAGATCGATAAAAAAGAATCATGGCCAGCGTGACCAGAACCAGAACAATCACAGTAGAAGCAATCAAATCGGCAATGAGCGCTGAATTTTCTTCGATCAGGTTTTGGATATTTCCTGTAAAATGGATCTCGATGTCACTGGCATAGGATTTAGGATGAAGTGACTCGATCGCTTGATCGATTGTCTCTCTGAGTTGATGAGCCGCCCCAATTCCCTTTCCAGGCATATAGGCAACTAAGATTCTGACAGATTCGTCAGGGGTGGAGTAGTAGCCTCCAGGAAATTGAGAATAAACAGAGGCCTGTTTTTCATATTTCTTTTGAAGCGAATTGAAATCGAATTTTGGCTGCTCTAGTTCTCTTTGGCTAAAAATATTGAGAGGGTTGTAGAGTTCTCTTTCATAAGTCATCCGGTTATGAAGAAAAGAGTCAATTTTCTCGAGGTCTTTCCTTTCCATAAGTAAAGCGCGTCGATCTGAAAAGAATTTAATCTCGCGATCAATTTTATATTCGATTCCTGAAATTACCGATTTTGGCGCATGACTCAGGCGGTCGGCCAGATCATCAATGAATTTTTTGCTGGCTTTTTTATCCTTAGAAAATACGAGGGTGACGATATTGTCGATCGCATCAAGACGACGGGTGACTTCATTCAGATCAATAATGCTTCGAGCATTCGATGGAAGCAACTCCTCCATATCCGTCCTGAGATTTTGATACAATTGTACGGTATAATACGCGCCAACAAGGCCAAGTAGCGTGCCAACAATGCCGATAAGAGCCCAGTATTTCGTAATTAAGCTGCTGAATAACTTCCCCATTTGCAAACTATACTACAGGGGAGTTGCTGTGGATTATAAATTCTAAAGTGACTTTCGTTTAGATTGAATTAAAAAGAAACCGATAAGCTGAGTAGGCAAAGAAAAAAGAAAGAACGAATAGTACGATGCCTAGCCAGTAATAAATTCTTCCCACCGACTGAAGCGGTACAAACCGTTTGATTCGTTGCAATATCGAAGATAACGCAAGTAAATAGCTTCCGAGGCCCATCACCCCGCCCGTTAGAAAAATAAATTTAGCGGTGCCATCAAACGATTCTGCAAGTCCCAGGCGCTTCGCGAGAGCAACTCCTATGAGCCAAGTGAGAATCATGGGGGGGTTGCTGAAAGCTAAAGAGAAGCCAGTAAAATACGCCAGGCGTTTGTTTTTTAGGGGGCTTTGTCCAAAAATAACTTCAGGGGGCTTTTTGGACTCTCGGAGAGTTAGAGCTGATAAAACCCATAGAATAATTACGCCGAGAACGTTAAATGCCCCTAGTACCCAAGGGATCTCCATAAAGGGTGCCAGTCCATAAAGTGCCACAGCTCCATAAATGAGATCGGAACTGACCGACCCGAGTACTACCATGCGGGCAGCTTTTATATGGCCCGTAATGGCTCGTTTCGCCATCTCGATTTGCGAGCCTCCCAGCGGGATAGCAGCAATAAATCCTAGAGCAAATGAGAGGATGAACAGAAAAATGAGCTGAAGCGATGGATGAATCATGTTGGACTGAGTTGAGGTTCTCGGTAGACAGATGTCGATGGTCTCAGGTTTGACTGAGAGAGTTCATTGAAGCGGGTAGAGACCAATTCTGTCAGATATCTTATGTCGACTGTTTCGAAACAACGTACAGTTTTACAAGTCTTAAACATTTTGTTGAGACACGTAATATTTCTGCAAGCGCTTCCAGCAGCGTAGGACCATGAGGGAGCGTCTTGATTCGGTGTTAGGTAGCCGGGCTGGAAAGAATCATAGCCAGACATTCTGGGCGGCGTAGCTCCAAAAATGGAAAGAATCGAAGTTCTATTTCTGAATAGGTGCTTTCCAGATTTTGAGAACCTTCGAGAGGCCGCAATATGCATGGGCCCGGTGTCTCCAGTAATGAAAATGTCGGACCAGTCGATGAGCGCTGAATAAACTTCAAGAGAAAGGTCCTTCGGTATAATCTTCACTTTTTCGTGCATTGAGTTTGGAAGTTGATCAATCAGACGCTGGCCGATGCCATGAGCAGTGTGACCTGCTCCAAGAAGAAACGTCGCATCTAACTGAACGATTCGCAGCAGTAACTCAGATTGTCTTTCAAACGGGAGCAATGTGAATTCACAGGCCGTATCAGGGTTGATCATGATCACAGGCTTCCGGGAGCAGACGCCGAGTCGCGCCGCCTCCGCTTTAGCTTGCTCAATCACATCGTCTGAGTAGGTCGTTCGCACTCCGGCAAGGTGATCAGGGCGTATTGGGTTCGCAACCGATGAGAGAGTGTCGCGAATGAATCGATAACACTGATAGAGGAAATGGTTGATCTTTGAAGGGTCATCCTCATTTCGTACGATTGATGGAGTTTGAGAAACCAGGTTTAAAACTGCAGTGGCGTTTGATTTCAGTTCTTGATCTTGAATAAAAGCACAGAGATTCAAGCAAAGGTCATAGTTTTCCGTCTGAGTCAGGTTTTTGAGTGCGCTGATGTCATTCTGACTTGGAAATAACCCACCTGAAAACAGCGGGATAATTTTCGATATTTCTGGATTTCCATGAATGAGAGGCGTGGCGACTTGATTGGTCACGTAATGGACTTCAGCGGCTGGAAAGAAATCCCTCAAGGCTGTGGATGCAGCTTGCATCATAATCGTGTCGCCGATGTGGGTGTCAGGGATGACCAAAATTTTATTAAATTTTTGAACTTTCTTAAGTTCTCGTCGGTTCTTAAAAGCAAGTAGCTTTGCTGTGGTCGAGCTGCCTAAAATGGGTTTTACGGTTGCGTTGAGAAAACGCGCACCCCCCTGAGGAAATAACTCGGTTAATTGACTAGAACCACCAAAAAGAATTTCCTGCAGTTTTGAGCTTATCATAGAGATGCAGCATCTTAACTCTCGGATAAGTTGGAGTGCAATAGTTGTCTATCCAGCTGTCCAAATTCATTCAAAATAATTGACTTTTGGGTGCCCTCCTTGACGAAGGTTCGAAGATCCCCACTTTAAAGGGTAGTAGATGAGAACAAGGGCCTACTCAAGGAGACCAAAATTATGACAACCCAATTTACGCGGAGCACTCAAGAAGCATTACAAAAAGCCCAAGCTGAAGCGATTCGACGCAGCCATCAGGAGCTTCAGCCAGAGCACCTTCTTAGTGCTTTAAGCGAGGGGGAACAGGATCAGTTCTCGATCGTTTCAAATATTCTGGAACTCGCAGGTGTGAATGTGAAGGAGTTTCGGAAGCAGCTTTCTGACCGGCTGGATCGCCTACCTAAGGTCTCTGGGGGTGGCGCGCAGATTTATACCTCTCACCTTTTTAATCGATGGATGGTTATGGCTGAGGAGGAGGCCAAGAAGCTGGGTGATGAGTTTGTCTCAGGCGAGCATTTCCTCTTAGGGTTATTCTCGTCTCAGCTTAAGGACTCGGATGTCACCCGTTTGGTTTCGCAGCGAGGTGTTGGAATTGAGCAGATTAAGAAAGCTATGCTTCAAATTCGGGGGAATTCCAAAATTCAAGACGAAGAACCTGAAGGTAAGTATCGAGTTCTTGAGAAGTACTGTCGAGACCTGACGGATCAAGCCCGAAAACAAAAGCTTGATCCAGTGATCGGCCGAGACGAAGAGATTCGCCGAGTGATTCAAGTCCTGTCCCGGAGGACCAAGAATAATCCTGTTTTGATCGGCGAGCCTGGGGTCGGAAAAACGGCTATTGCCGAAGGGTTGGCTCAACGCATGGTTAACGGGGACGTCCCAGAGACGTTGAAAAAGAAAAAACTGTTGGTGCTCGATTTAGGAGCGCTCATCGCTGGTGCGAAATTTCGCGGCGAGTTTGAAGATCGACTCAAGTCTGTGCTTAAGGAGGTTTCGTCCTCTGATGGCGAGATTGTGCTTTTTATTGATGAGCTACACACCTTGGTCGGTGCTGGTGCTGCAGAAGGCGCCATGGATGCATCGAATATGCTCAAGCCTGCTTTAGCCCGCGGTGAGCTCAGGTGCATCGGTGCCACCACTCTGAATGAGTATAAAAAGCACATAGAGAAAGATGCAGCTCTGGAGCGTCGGTTTCAGCCGGTTTATGTCAAGGAACCGACGGTTGAAGATACCATCAGCATTCTCCGTGGCTTGAGAGAACGGTATGAACTTCATCACGGTGTGTCAATTCGTGATTCGGCGTTGGTCGCCGCCGCGACTTTGTCAAACCGCTACATCGCCGATCGGTTTTTGCCTGATAAGGCAATCGACTTGGTCGATGAAGCCGCCGCGAGGATTAGGATGCAAATTGATTCTCGCCCCGAGGCGGTTGATCAGCTCGAGAGAAGAATTCTTCAGCTTGAAGTAGAGCGCCAAGCGCTAAAAAAGGAAAAGGACCCTGCTTCTCAGGATCGTTTGGGTCAGTTAGAGGGAGAACTTTCAGAGCTGAAAGACCAAAGTAACCGGCTTAAGTCTCAGTGGGAAAAGGAAAAGAGCGAGGTCAACGCGGTTAAAGTCCTAAAGGAAAAAATTGAAAAAGTTCGTCTCGAGTCTGAAGCTGCTGAAAGACAGGGAAACCTAGAGAAGGCTGCTGAGCTTCGTTACGGGCAGCTGATTGCATTACAAAAGGATCTAGATGAAGCCTCTAAAAAGGCGCCGACGGGGAGTACCGTGCTCTTAAGGCAAGAGGTCTCTGATAATGACATCGCAGAGGTGGTCGGTCGATGGACGGGAATCCCAGTGTCCAAGATGCTCGAAAGCGAACAGAAAAAGCTTCTGAAGATGGAAGAACGCCTCGAAGTCAGAGTCATTGGACAGGAAAAGGCAATTGCAGCCGTCTCAAACGCTGTGCGTCGCTCCAGAATTGGTCTCCAGGAGAAACACCGTCCGATTGGGTCATTCCTGTTTCTTGGGCCTACGGGGGTGGGTAAGACTGAAACGGCTAAGGCATTGGCAGAGTTTTTGTTTGATGATGAACATTCCATGGTGCGTCTCGATATGAGTGAGTATATGGAAAAGCACTCCGTGTCTCGACTCATCGGGTCACCTCCTGGTTATGTGGGATATGAGGAAGGTGGTGCTTTGACCGAAGCGGTGCGTCGCCGTCCCTATGCTGTGATTTTGTTGGATGAAGTAGAAAAAGCTCATCCCGATGTGTTCAATATTTTTTTGCAGATTCTAGATGACGGCCGAGCGACAGACGGTCAAGGAAGGACCGTAGATTTTACCAATTCATTGATCATTATGACCTCAAACTTAGGAAGTCAGTTGATCCTGGACGAGAGTGACCCTGTTCTCCGTGAAGAAGGAGTGATGGAGATGGTCAGGCGGCATTTTAAGCCCGAATTTTTGAATCGAATTGATGAAATCGTGACTTTCTCGCATCTTGAAAAAAATCAACTGATGAAGATTATTGAGCAATATGCAGGTAAATTGAATCAAATGCTTTCTGAGCGTGGGCTTCAGATCGAGCTGAGCCGGGCTGCTATCGAACAGCTTTGTGAAAAGGGCTACGATCGCAATTACGGTGCTCGACCTATGAAGCGGGTTTTTCAACGAGAGATTCAAAATCCGTTAGCTGTTGAGATTTTGACGGGAAAATATTCTCCAGGAAATACGATTCATGTTGATGTAGAGGAAGGTTTATTTAAATTCCAAAAAAAATAGACTTCGAAAATTTTTGACTGAAAAATGAATTTTTTTTCAGTCGTTGTTTGATATCTATTGCGGTCTCTTCTACAATAAAAGGGAGCTCTCAATTTCAGAGGTCTCATAAATGGAGGGATTGGCCATGGAAATCACAGAAGTGAAAGTTTTTCCCGTGGATGAGGAAAAATTAAAGGCCTACATCACAATCGTGTTGGATCAGTGCTTTGTTGTGCGTGACTTGAAGATCATCAGCGGCACGGCTGGTTTGTTTGTCGCGATGCCCAGCAAGCGTCGAAAAGACGGATCTTTTAAAGACATTGCGCACCCGCTCAATCAAAGCACTCGAGCAACCATGGAAAAGAAAATTTTGGATGCCTACCTAGCTGAGATCAAAAAGCCAGGGGGGATGGCTCCGCGATCGGCTGATGAAGCGGACCGGGCTGACTCGGCTTAGGTCCTCTTCTTTATTGGCTTCCTAGATCAATGCTACGTGGAGGACGGCCCTAAGGTCGTCCGTATTTTTTTTGCTTTCGTCCGCCTTTTGCTCACTTGGACGATTGCTCCCAGTGAAATTCTGTGCTACCTCTAGTGGCTGTTGGGGCGTCGGCAAGTGGTAAGCTAGCGGATTTTGATTCCGCCATTCCTAGGTTCGAATCCTAGCGCCCCAGCCAATTTCAAAAAAAGCCCGACTTGCTTACCAGAGTCGGGCTTTTTTGTTTCAAAAATCGATTGCAGCAAAACATTGGAAGCTCCAGCTAGAGCACCTCCTTGTTGTTTGTTCTCAAATCCGCTAGACAAACCTGCCCAGACCCCTTTAACTTAGGGGGGTGCATTCTAAAGTAGTTTCCAAAGATGACATGCAGTTCACTAATACTCCTAACTTGCTCACCTTATTTAGGATTGCATTTGTCCCAGTCATTGTTGGGTTATTGTTTATCCGCGAGCCTAAGTGGGACGTTGTTGCGGCGCTTGCTTTCACTGCTGCCAGTATTACGGACTATTTAGATGGCTATATTGCCCGAGCCCACAAAATTGAGACCGTCTACGGTAAGCTTATGGACCCGTTGGCGGACAAGTTTCTGGTCGTCTCATCTTTAATTATGCTCCAGGAGTTAGGGCGTATTCACCCCATCGTGGTGATTCTATTAATCTGCCGTGAGATGGCGATTACCGGTTTGCGAGCGCTCGCCAGTGCTGAAGGAGTGGTCATAGCCGCTTCATCCACGGCCAAGTGGAAGACGGCTACCCAAATGGTAGCGATTCCTTTGATTATGGGTCGTAGCCTTTTTGGTATTCCACTTGAGGCACTCGGGATGGTACTTTTATATATTTCCTTGGCCATTAGCCTTTGGTCAGCAATCGACTATTTAGTCGGATTCTTCTCAGGCCTAAAAGAGGCAAGAAAGCATAAAAATAGTGAGAGAGCCCTTGCTCGTAAAGCCCGTCTGGCCTCGCGCTCAGCCCGCTTGGCAGCTCGTGCCAGCAAGTTTGGCCTGCAGGATTAAATTTTAGAGGTCACCGCAACAGCCAAGAGTAAAAACACGAGGGCCCTCATGAGGAAGATCCGGTCTTGACTGCAGTTGTGAACAAATCGTTTTAGGTTACTCATTCTTTTTTTATTCTAATCCCGTAGAATAATTTTCCAATGTGTGATTCGTGACACCCCCCCCAGTTTTTGCTGTCTACCTTTGCATCTTTTTACCTCTGCTTACTTCTGGCTCAGTGCTGGGGCGGGTTTAGGCAATCCAAAACCGCCATCAGCGGTTGCCGATTGGGCTACATGGGATCAAAAATAATCTCGGCTCATCAGAAGGATACCCTGAGAGAAAAGTGCTTAAATGCCCTCGTGGAGCCCTAAAATCACCCTTTTGAGCGGAATCTGGGCTTGGATCGGAGATGAAACTGGTGTAAAAAGGGTGAATCCGGGTCAACCGGAACTGTCTAAACCGTCTGTGCCCAGGTGGTGGAATTGGTAGACACACTCGTTTCAGGGGCGAGCGCGCAAGCATGAAGGTTCGAGTCCTTTCCTGGGCACCAACTATTCCAATCCCTTAAATCATAGCTTATGCCTGCCCCCTAAGACTCCCTATTTCGCTTGGGTTAGGCGTACTAATTCTAGTAAGATCCCTTTAGAAATGAAAAAAAGAAACTCAAAGAAATCAAAGTCTCCAGCCGCTGGTCCAGGTAAATTCAGAAGCCGCCGAGCTAAAAAAGAAGAACAGCAAAAGCGCCAAAGTAGTCCTCAACCCAGTGGACAGAAACCTTGGGGGCGTGGGCCTGAGGCTCGTGAGGAGCGATCGGCTAGAAAAAATCAATTTCCAGGTCAACAGCATCCAGGCCGTGACGATCGAGGACCGCGGGGCGCTCGTCCCAGCGGTCGAGAGGGCCGCCAGGGGGGTGGTGATTCCCGCTTGGTGAGCTTAAAAGCAACCGTAGACAAAAATCGCAAAGGCTTTGCTTTTTTGATTTTCGAAAATCGCTCGATTCCAGATGCTTTCGTTTCACCGGAACGATGCGAGGGGCTTTTTCACGGCGATCGAGTTCAGGTTTTGATGAGGCCTCCGAGCTACGTTGTGAAGGTCCAGGTCATCGAACGCCGGATTCGCGAGGCAGTGGGTCGGTATACCATCCATCCCAGCGGGATGGGCTACGGCGGATGGCTGGTTTACGAAAAGAAAAAAGCGCGTGAAGAGATTTTTATCCCCTTTATTGCCAAATATCGCCCCAAAAACGAAGACTGGGTTCGGGTTAAGCTTGAATTCCACGAAAGGGGTGAACACGCAGTTACCGGGAGTATACTTGAAATCTACGGCCAGGAACTGCCCGCTTCAGCCGATCTGGCGAGAGTGGTAGCGGATTATAATTTAACTGAAAATCACTCTGAGCTAGCGGTTCAAGAGGCGCGAGAGAAGCGACTCGAAGTTCCCGGCAAAGACCTCGAAGGACGTGAGGATCTCAGAAATCTTCACTTCATCACAATTGACGGAGCGACCGCGAGGGACTTTGACGACGCCGTTTTAGTTGAAAAAAAGGGGACGCACTTTGTTCTCTGGGTGGCGATCGCGGATGTTTCCCACTACGTTCAAGAGGGCAGAGAGCTAGACCGAGAAGCCCGATCACGAGGCACCAGTGTCTACTTTCCGGAGCGGGCATTCCATATGCTCCCGGGTGCGCTGTCGGAAAATCTTTGTAGTCTGAGGCCAAATGAGCCGCGATTGGCTCTCGTTTCGCGAATTGAAATGTCCCACACGGGGAAACGACTCAAGACGGACGTGCTCGAAGCAGTGATCGAGAGCAAACGAAGGGCGACCTACGACCAAATTCAGGAAGAATGGGAAGCTGAGCGAGAAAATCCAAACTGGATTTACCGCCCCCATTTTGAACTCTACGCGGCCTTGAAAGCGGCGAGATCAGCGCGGGGCTCTATTGATTTTGAGTTTCCCGAGGCAGAAATCTCACTCGAGCCCAATGGCGAAGTGAAATCAATTGAGATCCGCCCAAGAAAAGACTCTCATCGCCTGATCGAAGAATTTATGATTGCCGCAAATGAAGCGGTCACCGACTGGATGATGGCCCGAAAGTGGCCATTTGTTTATCGAATCCATGAGGAGCCCTCAGTTCAGTCCTTGGAGAATTTTCAAGCGCTGGCGGCTACTGTGGGATTTCAGGTTTCGTTGGAAAAAGCTCGTTCGCCGAAGGTCCTAGCCGATATAGTACGAAAACTGGAAGGACATGCCGCTCAAACTCTTTTAAGCATGTCCTTGCTTAGATCAATGAAGCAGGCTGTTTATAGTTCAACTCACGGGATGCATTTTGGATTGGCTTCGGAGGGATACACCCATTTTACGAGTCCTATTCGTCGATATCCCGACCTTGTTGTTCATCGCCTGTTGCGGATGGCACTGAGAGCCGAGAAGGCGGGTCATAAGCTTAAGCCTCAAGTCAGAGACCAGCTAGAGAAGGATCTCACCGAAATCTGCGAGCATTGTAGTTATCGAGAGCGCTTAGCTGCAGATGCCGAACGTGATGCAATCAAGCTCAAACAGGTTCGAGTGATGCTCAAGCATGTTGGGGAAGAGTTTGAAGGTAAAGTGGTTGGAATGGTGAATTCCGGTCTTTTCATTCAAATTCCACAACCCTACGTCGAAGGCATGATCAATGTCGAAAATATGACGGACGATTTGTATGAGTTTCATGAAAATCGGATGGTTTTTCAGGGTCGAAGGAGCCGTAAGTCTTACAAAATTGGAGATTCTGTAAAAATTAAGGTAGTCCGGGCTGATTTAGAGCGCAGGCAAATCGATTTTATCATGTTATAATTGAAAAAAGCTGAGGACTTCTTAAATGAAATGGATCAGGACTGGTCGACAACTTGGCCAGGCGGTCAAAAATGTTCAAAGACTCCGCCAAATCATTGCTGTTTTTGCAAGGCATGGGTTTGGTGATCTCGTCGATCGGATGGATCTTGGGAAGTTTTTGCCGGGTCGACTCGGCGCTTTGGCTGAGGCTCAGTCAGAGAAGACGACTCCTGAGCGACTCCGACTTGCATTTGAAGAGCTCGGGCCCACGTTCGTAAAGTTTGGCCAACTTCTTTCGACTCGATCCGATCTGTTACCCGAGGCTTTCATTGATGAGTTCACCCGACTCCAAGATCATGTACAGCCTCTTCCCTTTGAAGTAGTTAAAAAGGTAGTAGAGGGCGAGCTCAATCAAAAAGTAGAGACCGCTTTTTCTGAATTTTCGCCTACTCCTTTAGCTGCCGCAAGCATTGGTCAGGTTCATGAGGCTCGTCTTCTGAGTGGTGAAAGGGTCGTTGTTAAAGTTCAACGGCCTGAGATTGAAAAGATGATCGAAACAGACGTTTCTTTACTCGTCTTTCTGTCTGGATTGCTGGAAAAGTATGTCCCAGAAACTCGAATGATTGGGCCAACGACCATAGTCGAAGAGTTTTTTAAGACTTTGGCGTACGAGCTCGACTTCGTGGTCGAAGCGAATAACATCAAAAAGATCGCAGAGAACACTCAAGGTATCCCTGAAGTGGTTCTCCCTAAGGTCTATAAGGCGCTGAGCACTCACAAAATTTTAACGCTTGAGAAGTTTGAGGGCATTCGGGTGAATGACCTCAAGTCTTTGGATCAAGCCGGGATTGATCGCAAAAAAATTGTCGATCTCGGCGCGAGAACGTTTTTTAAATGGGTCATGATCGATGGCTTGTTCCACGGAGATCTTCACGGGGGGAATTTGTTTATTCTTCCAGGTAATCGACTTGGAATCATTGATTTTGGTATTGTAGGCAGACTCTCCCAGAGGTCAAGAGACCAGCTTGCTAATATGGTTATGGCACTGCTCACTGAAGACTATGAGAATCTCTGCTATGAATATGCAGAATTAGGTGCGGCAGAAGCCTCAATTGATTTTGAAGGATTCCAGCGCGAGGTTCGAAATGCCCTGTCGCCCTATATGGGCTTGTCTCTCTCGGAGATGAATATTGGTCGGATCTTAATTGAATCAACTAAAATTGCAGCTCGATTTAACATCAAGGTTCCCGGGGATTGGATGATCGTTTTTAAGGCGATCCTGACGATTGAAGGGATGGGGCGCGTTCTTGATCCAGAATTTGATCTGCTCACGATTGGGCAAGATCTAGTTAAAGACCTGGCAAAAAATCAATATTCAGTTCAGCGGATTTCAAAAGATTTGGTTTGGCTTCTGCGGGATGTCTCGAGTTTGATGAAGATCCTGCCTCGTCAGATTCGACTCATGTTTAGGAAGTTCAATAGCAATAATTTCGCGTTTGAGATTAAGATCCCAGAGATTCAACTCATTCGAACCCAGCTTGATCTAAACGGTAAGCGTCTGGCCTTGGGAGTGATGGCGGCCGGTTTTTTTGTTGCTGCTAGCATTTCTCAACTAGCACCAGCCGGTAGTCTCCTTCTCGGCTACCCGCTCTTTTCAGTGGTCTATAATATAGCGGGATTCACCCTAACTTTTGCGGTGTTACTCTCTTTTTTGAGAAAATAAAAAGTCACTGTAATTTTATAAATTTTTAAATTCATGCCGTTTGTTCGTGCATTATTCCAGAAAGACTGTTGCGTTTTGAGAGACGTCTTCGGTAGGGTGCGAGAGACATAGCTCATGTCAACCTTGAGGGGGAGTGTTTTTTGCGAACTTTAAAATTTAAGACTCTATTGATTCAACTATCAATCATTGGATATGCAGCTTTCATTGGGGGCTGGACTCAGAAAACTTTCGCGGATTCTGCATTCAATTCTATCGGACAAGAGGGCAGGATGGGCGCGGGACGATGTGAGGCTGCTAGCCCTGATCACGTCTGTTTGGCATTGAAATACAGCGTTTACCGAGACCACTTGGGCGAGCCTGTGGTGAGTCAGGCAGAGGCATTTCAAAATGTGAGAGAAGTGGATCAGGTTTGGAGTCAGTGCAAGATTGGCTTTGAGATTGAGAGCTTTGTTCAGGTCGACCCTAGCGAGGATCAGCTCAATTATAGACCTGCCGATACCGGCGAGTTAGACATCATTCGACGGCGCTTAGAGGATCCGGAACATCTCTTGGTCGTTACGACAGGTACCTGGAATCGAGCTGGAACTTTGGGAAGGTCTCCCGCAAATGCTTGGACTTCTATGCCAGGAGAAAATCTCTACGGCGCAATTCTTGAAAAGCCAGTGGGTCGATTCGGAAATATCATTGCTCATGAATTGGGTCACTATCTCAATTTGGACCATGTCAATGATGCTCAGTCTCTCATGAATCCCGTCATCTACGATAATTCAACCAGTCTTTCGCGAGAGCAGTGTGAAAATGCGCGCTATGCGGTTCGAACTTATTGGCAGAAAATGATTAGGAATTGAAAAATCTTCGTGCTAATCAAGGGGTTATGTACGCGATCGAACGTCCCGTGAACGAGTCAGTTCTTTCTTATTCGCCCCGCTCTGCTGAGAGAGAGATTCTAAAAAAGCGTCTCGAAACGATGGCTGGTGAGAAAATTGAGATTCCCTGTGTGATTGACGGGAAAGAGGTACGAACGAGTTCGAAAAAGAATGTCGTCATGCCTCATGATCATCGGCATATTTTGGGGACGTATCATGTCGCAGGCGGAGGCGAGCTTAAAAAGGCATTCGATGCAGCTCGCAAGACAAAATCCGAATGGGAATCATTGGGATGGCAGGATCGCGCCGCTATTTTTCTGAAGGCGGCAGAGCTGCTCTCGGGTCCGTGGCGTGCAACGCTGAATGCCGCGACTATGCTTGGACAGTCTAAGAGCGTATACCAGGCAGAGATTGATGCTGCTTGTGAGATGGCGGATTTCTTTCGATTTAATGCCTATTTTTATCAAGAATTGATGAAGCAGCAGCCAGTTTCGACCTCAGCGGTTTGGAACCAATTGGAAAGTCGACCCCTCGAGGGCGTCGTCGTTGCGATCACCCCTTTTAACTTCACAGCGATTGCGGGAAATCTCCCCGCTGCACCGGCTTTGATGGGGAACACCGTGGTGTGGAAGCCCTCTGACACTCAGATGCTCTCTGCTCACTATACGATGAAACTTCTTATGGAGGCTGGTTTGCCTCCGGGAGTAATTAATCTCGTTTCCGCCGAAGCACCTGAGTTCGGAAGTCTCGCTCTCTCTCAGCGAGATCTTGCGGGCATTCATTTTACAGGATCAACGGCTACGTTCAGGACACTCTGGAAGGCCGTGGGTGAAAATATTGGTAATTATGCCACCTATCCTCGATTGGTCGGTGAGACCGGAGGTAAGGGATTTGTTTTCGTAGATCCTACGGCTGATGTTGATGTGACCGTCGCTGCTCTGATTCGAGGAGCCTTTGAGTATCAGGGGCAAAAGTGTTCTGCCGCTTCACGTGCTTACATCCCCAAAAGTCTGTGGAAACAAATTCGCGAACGCCTGCTGGCCGAAGTCAAAACGATCCGAATGGGAGATGTTCGGGAGTTGAGCAACTTCGTTAACGCGGTCATTGATGAACGGGCCTTTAATAAGATTTCCGGTTATATTGATGCTGCCAAGAATTCATCCGATGCGGAGATCATCTGCGGTGGTGGAGTGAGTCGCGAAGTTGGGTACTTCATTGAGCCCACCATCATTCTTACGACCCAACCGAACTTTAAGACCATGGTGGAGGAAATTTTTGGCCCTGTCCTGACGATCTACGTCTACGACGATGCCAAATTAGAGGAGACTCTCACGGTCTGCGATCAGGCCTCTCCCTATTCTCTGACTGGGGCAGTGATTGCTCAGGATCGAAGAGCAGTCGCATCGATCCTCAGGCGGCTAAGATACACCGCAGGCAACTTTTATATTAATGATAAGCCCACGGGTGCAGTTGTTGGCCAGCAGCCCTTTGGTGGCGGACGAGCTTCGGGAACTAACGATAAAGCCGGTAGTGCTTTGAATTTAACTCGCTGGCTGTCCCCCCGAGCCCTCAAGGAAACCTTTAATCCTGTGAAGGACTATCGGTACCCTTTTCTAGCTCGGGAGTGATGCACTTAATCTAGACTAATCTCGGATAATTGCCTTACCGTGACTGGCAGTGGTCCAAGCAGCGAGCTTGTAAAGGAGTCTCGCCCCTACGTTTGCGTCCCATTCGTCATTTGGGTTGTCTAGGTTGGGCGCAACCTCGTTTAGATCAAATCCAATGATCTTCTTGCCAGCACGCACTAAGGCGCCGATGAGATAATTGGCCTCTTGAAAGTCTAGACCACCTGGCACAGGAGTGCCGGTGTGCGGGCAGAATCGCGGGTCGAGGCCATCGATGTCGAACGAGATCCAAATTTCCGAAGGAAGGGTCTGAATGATTTCTTCACAGAGCTTTGCCCAGTGAACGCCCTGCATTTTCTTGTTCTGCAAATAACGGTCGGTAAAGAGGCTGACACGGTCTTTTTGTGCGGCGCAGTAATTAAACTCTTCCTCGCAGAAATCGCGAATGCCGACTTGAACCAATTTCTTAACCTGCGGGATGTGTTCGAGGGTGTTGTACATAATGGACGCGTGAGACCAGGTGAACCCTTCGTAGGCATTACGAGTGTCTGAATGAGCGTCGAAATGAAGAATCCCAAAGGAAGGGTGTTTTTCTGCAATCGCTCGAAAGGCGCCGAAAGGTACCGAGTGATCACCGCCTACGATGGCTAGGATTTTCCCTGAGTTGAGAACCTCGGACGACTGCTTGTACACAAAATCATTCAGCTTTTCGCTGAGTTCATTGACCTTTGCGAGCGCAGACCGGAGCTCCGGGTGCGCCTCGAGATTGCCTCCGACTTCAATAATTTTCTGAGCTTCGGTCTTGCCCTCCTCGCTCCAGCTCGCGACCTCAGGACTCTCAGGGCGCATATAAAGGCCAGCTTCGTAAGGGCGCAAAACATCTGAGTCAAAAAGATCAACCTGCTTACTGCTTTCAAAAATCGCACGCGGGCCGTGTGAGGTCCCACCCCCATAGGAAGTCGTTGCTTCCCAAGGAACCGGAACGAAAACAATGGATGCGTCCTTCTCCTCAAACGGAAGTCCAAAAATACCGGAGTCGGCCTGCGACGCTGCATTGGGGTCAAAGTGATCTATGCTCATAGGCGCCCAATTTGAATGAAGGGGGCGAGAAAGTCAAGGTACCGGTAGAGACAGCGAAGACGGGGGTGTTGTAACTGTGAGCTAAGTTTTACGGCCGTTAAGAAGCTTAATGGAGAGCCACGCATAGGTTAGCAAAGATGCGCTAATAAATACAGTTTGTGATGAAGTGTACTGATGGGTGATCAAAAATGGACGGACTAGAACACTAAATTCAGGGAGGTACCAACAGAAGGACTCCAGGAGGTAGTTATTTCCGAAGCAAACCTCGAGGCCTTCCTGGTCAAAAATAGAACCAGAAATTCCGACCCAAAATGCGCAAGTCAGGAGGCCGAGTGGTAGTAGCTTGCCCAGTGTACCCTTGGTATTGCCATTAAAGCTACTGGGTTCCCAGCAAAGTGCCAGTCCAAGCGAAGCGGGTATAGAGGCAAATAAAAAAAATCTCGGACCCCAAAACCAACCACCGTACCAGCTCCACCATTTCGAGTAGACTAAAACAAGCCCTATTAGGGACAAAATCCAGGTCTCCCAAAGGGATACAAGTTTTGGAAAGTTGGCCCGCAGATTACCCGATGTGACAAATAGACTAGGGGCGAAAAATACAAGACCTTTGCCAAATGACAACAGGATCGAAAAAAGGCCGAGAATGAAGGGGTAACTAAATCCCGGCTCGCCCGAAAATGGAAGTAAAGTCTTGGATCCATGGTCGGCTGTGTATCCTGAGCTAAAGGGAGAGCCCCTTCTTATTTGACTTTCTAAGAGGATCAGGCAACCTGCAGCTGAGGCAATCGTAATGAACCAGAGGCTTCTTTTTTTGATAAAATTGTAAACTCCAATCAAGAAAAGCCCTAAGGCTGAAGCGGGGGTATTGACCACGCTAATTATAGTAGCAAAGGCAGCGATTTTTTTATGTTTTCCAAAGATTAGTGTGGCTGTACCGATAGCAAACAGGATGGACGTAAAAACTTCGCCATAGAACTCTTGCACATGCTTTCCGAACATCGAGCCATAAATTAAAATTATAGCGAAAGTTCGCCCAAGACTCGGACTGACTAGCTCAGAAAGAATACGCGACAAAAAAAATATCCCGAGAACCAATAAAATAAGATTAAAGCGCATACAGCAAAAGCCAGAATCGCCAAAAAACCTACCGATATACCACAGGGGGGAGGCAAATATAGGTCCCATAATGGAATACTTACTGTCATCTAGATTTCCGTTATTGAGTAGATTTGACAGCGTCTCAAACCTTGTGAGCCCATCCCCAATGGGTTGTCGATCCCAGGTTAGAAGCAGATGTGCAAATAATCCAAAAAAAATAAGCAGATATTCAAAAAAAATAGAGTATTTAAATTTCTTAAAATATAAGTAGTTTTTCATTTTTTGCTATCAAAAATCGGATTATTGAACTGCATGGTGCAGTTTTTAAATCCGATCGGGACAACCTGGTATTGATTAAGGCTACCTCTGCTTGGGAAATTAGGAATTTGAGATAATTGCTGAATAATTTGAAGTTTTCGAGTGACTTCTATGCAGTCGTTGCTATTCGTAGGGAAATAACCCGGCGGATAGTTTCCCGAGTAACCATTAATTACAGGTAGCCCCAAGTCATGCGCCGCCCACATAGCATCTATTTCGCAGGGATCGAAAGGGCTAGCCGGCGAGTTCAAAGCTGGCCTTGGACGAGGAGCAAAGTAAAGTACAGCATTCTTCGGAAGATTGCTCGGCACTTGGGCTACTAGCTCCGATCTGCGATTGACCCACTCTGTTTTCGGTGTGGTGACAATCGTGTGGGCAGAGCATTCGAGTATTAGTAAAAGCGTGAGAACTCTCGCCAATGCCTGAGAACTTGATGACCTCTGATTCAGTCCAAGCGCAATTCCTATTCCGGAAAAAAGGGCAGGAATTAAGCCTATAAAAAGTTGGTGCTCCCACCGAAATGGAATATTGGCAAAAATATCAGATTGAGATGCCCAAAGCCAGGAAAGATCTGCAAGGAGGTAGTTGATTTGACTTGTTTTTTAAATCCAGGATAGACCCGTTTTTTACGAGATTCTTGTAATATTCAGGCTCACCGGTTATTTTAAGAGATATGGCACACCTCAGAAATAGGCACTGTGAGTCAGTTTTTAATCAACTCCTAAAATATAGTCCAATCGTGGGTTTATTCGGTCATAGGCAGGTTGGGAAAACAACCTTTTGTGAGAGCCAGGGGGGAAGATACGAGACTCTCGATCAACGAAAGACAAGACTGGCCATCGTTAAGGATCCAGACCGGTTTGTCGCTCAATTTAAAGGGAAGCCTAATTTTTTGGATGAGTGTCAGCTTGAGCCAGATCTGTTCCCTGCCTTGAAGGATTATGTCCGAGTTCATCCCGCACCTGGAAAATTTGTGCTCACAGGGTCAGTGAGATTTAGTAGTAGAAAGGCAATCCGTGAGTCGCTGACAGGGCGAATAGCGACTGTAGAAATGCTTCCACTCGTCTTGTCTGAGCTTGAGCCAAGGCCGCTTCCTTTAACGATTCCAGGTCTCCTTAGATTGAAACAGTTTTCGGAGGAAATCTTAGAGACCTTGCCAGATTTGAAGGATCTCAAAACTGTTCAGAAGACTTTTGATCAATATCTGGCCCAGGGTGGACTCCCAAAAATTGCCTTTACCCGTGATGCTCGCATTCGCAATGACCTCGTTAATGATTTGTTAAGTACGATTCTAGACCGAGACTTGAGATTGGTCTTAGAGACCACCCTTTCTTTGGAGGTTTTAAAGGATTTTCTGCGTGAACTGGCAAGGATGACTGGGCAGGTTTGGAACGCCTCCAGGGTGCGGCGAGAGACTGGTTTGGCTTTCGAGACCCAGAAAAACCTACTTTTTGCGATGGAGTCGATCTATTTGATTCGTCGAATCCCTGTTTTGGGTCGTAAGGGCTTTCTCATAGTGATGGAGGATCAATTTGAGGAATTCTCCCTCAGTGGGGGGCAGCTTCCCCCTCAAATTCAGCTACTTTCAGCTTTTTATCGGAACGTTCGTGCTCAGTTTAATTATGTGTCTGGATGTGAGGTCCAATACTCTTCTTATTGGACCGCTGATGGTGCGCGTGTTCCTCTGGTGATTCAAGGCGCATCGCCCCATCTGCAAGGAATTTTGGGGATTCATTTTTTAATCGACAAGAAACCGACTTTGTCTCAAGTCCGTTCGTCGACGAGTTTCTTGAGGAAGTTTCCCGAGTCAAAGGTGATCTTTGCGACTCGGGAATTGGGTGTCACTGAGATTATCGACTCGCGTTCGATGATCGCGCCGATTGCGGCGCTTCTCTAACTCCGCTGATAATCATCCTGATAGCGGGTGATATCGTCTTCGCCGAAGTAGGTACCCACTTGGACCTCGATCAACTCGACGGTCTCGTCTGTTCGAGGATTTCGGATTCTGTGCTTCGCTTCGCGGGGGATGTAAATCGATTCGCCTGGGTTGAGCTTATGGACTTCGTCATTCAAGACGACCTCGGGGTGGCCTTGGATGATCACCCAGTGTTCTGCGCGCTTTTTGTGACTCTGATAGGAGAGTTGCTGACCGGGGTTGACGTGGATGACCTTTGATTTGTAGTGGTCGGTATCGCGTAGGATTTCAAATTTTCCCCAGGGCCGGAATTCGAAGGGGTGTTCTTGCGCCCGTGGGTCTTTTTTTGCTACGAGCTGATCGACGAGTTGCTTCACTTTCTGCGTGGATCCCTTTTTAGAAACTAAAATCGCATCAGCAGTATCAACGACGATGAGGTCATCCGTGTCGACAAAGGTGGCAATTCTTCCAGTTTTGGACATGGCAAAGTTGCCGGTTCCACCGATTTCGACTTTTTCAGAAGTTGGACAAAGCTGTGCGATTTCATCCCAAGATCCAACATCGCTCCATCCGAGGTCGCATGGAATGCAGACTTGTTCCTTGAGTTTTTCCATAATTCCGTAGTCGATGCTTTGGGAGGGGCAGCGAGCGTAGACGTCTGACAAGTTCGACAAGTCGGGCTTAAGTTGAGAAACCACTGCCCATGTTTCAGGCATGAGTCGATTCAGATGCGAGATCATGGTCTGAACTTCGAAAATAAACATTCCGCCATTCCAATAAAAGTTTCCGGATTGAATAAATTTTTCTGCTGTTTCCTGGTTGGGTTTTTCTCGAAATCCCTGGGTGAAACGAGCTGAAAGGTTACTTTCATTCATAAATATTTCATGATTAATTTCAATGTAGCCGTAGCCAGTCGACGGGTAGGTGGGTTTGATTCCGAGTGTGACGACTTGTCCTTTGGTGGCGCACTGAATTGCTAATTGAATAGCATTCTTGAATTCATTTTCATTTTGAATGAGGTGATCGGAAGGAAAGATTCCAACGATTGATTTTGCTTCTCCCTGTTGTTCTAGGACTTTGCAAAGCAAGGCGATGGCCGGGGCAGTGTTGTTGGCCTTGGGTTCGTAAAGAGCCTGATTGAGAGGTGTTCCGCATGCTTTCAGTTCGGTATCGGTGAGTACCTTCATGCTTTGATTGGTAACTACCCAGGGGGAGCCCAGCGGTTTGAGTCGATTCAGCGTTTTTGTGAAAAGCGACTGCTCAAAAAATTGACAAAACTGCTTGGGAAACTGAGTTCTGGATACTGGCCAAAGTCGAGTGCCGCTACCGCCTGAAAGAATTGTTGGGATGAATTTCATAGGAGATTAGTCTTGCAAAAAACCGCAGAAAAATCGATGAGTTTTTCTAGTTTTTGATTCAGATCGTGCCGGCGGAATTCTGATCGAAGATCATTGACAGGAGGCTTAAGGAGATGGAATTAATCACAAAATAAAATTGTCAGGGATTATGAAAATCCATTGGGCCCGCGAGAATACTCAGAGTTACCTCACGCGGCCTTCTTTCGATCAAACCCACAAGCGATCACGATTTTTGAAAAAAGAGCAACGGGCTTGAGCCTCTCTCTCTGGCCGTCGAGCTCCTTTACGAGCTTGATCAGCCCTAGCGACTCAAGTGTGCGAACCTCTTTAAGAATGTATGGCTGTGACTTAGCAAGCTTGACTGCCAAGTCATTAATTGAACTCGGCTGTTGGTTCACTATGGCATCAAAAATCTCTAACCTTGCTTCTGTTGCTAGTTGGAATATTGCTTTAAGGCTCTTACTCACTAGCTCATTTGGCTTAACATAGGGCTTTCCACTCGAAGAGTCAGTGAGTTGCTTAGTTATCGAAGGCTCATTGGGCGAGTATTTAAAAGTAAACGTCTTCATAAATCTTTTCCTCCAGTTCTCCAAATTGATTAATCACCAAAGTCTCAAAAAGCTTGAGACATTCCTGAAGGTTAGAGACCTTAACAGGAACTTGTGCTCCATCATTGATATGGTAGTGCAGACCAAATGGACTGTGAGCATCCATGAGAACTCGTTGATCTGGACTTTCTGGATTGAAGGCAATCCAGCTCAATTTGAATCGCTCCAAAAATAGCCCGGCTTTATTTGGAGCGATCTCAATGACTTCGATCACGATTACAATCGATCCACCGGACTTTAACTCAACGAGTCGACGGGAATTTATGATGTTACAGGACGGAGACATCTATATGTTATAGAGCATATATAGATGTCTTACAATATATTTTCGTAGCTGTTTTCCGAAAGAGGCAGCCCAATTCAGGCCTGGCGGAACTCCCGAGTTGCCAAAGTTAGGCATTTGAGCGATTGAATCAGGATGAGTTTCGCGGATGTTCAAAGACCTTCGACTTGGATGAAGTTTAAAAAAAATCTCTGCCAGGGTTGCTGGTCAGGGTGTTGCACGCTTCCCTTGGAGGCAAGTGCCAGTGACCTGATCCGGCTTGGATTGATTACCGAAGATGAGGCTGCCTCGTCCTTGAAAAAAGTCGCTCGTCGGCTCATGAAGGAAGGCTACATCCAAGCGTTTCAAAGTAAGTCACAGCTTTTTGTGATCGAACAAAGAAATGGACGGGACTGCATATTTCTAGGGAAAGACCGACTTTGCACGGTTTACGAAAAACGCCCTGAAGTGTGTCGATCTTTCCCTAAGATTGGCCCGCGGCCTGGGTTTTGTCCCGGCCACATTAGGAAAAAAGAAGGTCGAGACTAGATCACCAGCGCTGAGCTCGCTCCTGACGCCCTTGGCCGAGGCCGGTCTCGGCTCCTGTGCGAGGAGCCATGGGTCGAGCTTCGTTCACCGTGAGAGGTCTGCCATTCAGCTGAGCCCCATTAAACTGGGAAATAGCTTGTGCTGCTTCTTCATCGGAACTCATTTCGACAAACCCAAATCCTTTGGATCGACCTGATTCTCGGTCAAAAATGATTTTGGTCGACCTAACTTGGCCAACTTGGCCAAAAATTTCTGCTAAATCTTGATCATTGGTGCTGAACGGCAAATTCCCAACATAGAGTTTCTTACCCACGATTTTCCTCCGATTCGGTTCCGGCTGCATGCCGCAACCCGGTTTCGCTCCGACGGGTTTTTGGGAATGCACAATTAACACCAGCTCCAATCATTTTTTGAGGTCTGAGAGTGAGAAGCCCCAAGATTTGAGAATCGACTCCTCATCTTCGGCGCTGGTGGCTTTTCGATAGCGAGCCCCGGAGCGTCCTTGAACTTGCTTTTCGCAATCACTCCAGGTGGCGTGGCTCCTGAGGTGGCCGTCTACGCAACTGAGGTAGGAGTATGCTTTTTTGGAGCTCGTTGACTTTTTTTGGGCCGAGTTGCTATTTTCTGCCTTCGCAGTGGCAATTCGGGAGAGGTCGAGGATCGAAATGGGATAGTTTTCCAGCGAGCCGTGAAAAAGTGAAGGACGGCCTCCTTTGGAATAGTGCACCGCAATCTCGTCAGCTCTTTCATTTCCCGGAATCCCGCAATGACCCCGGACATGGTTCCATTTGACCTTTCGGCCCAGGGTTTGTGAGGCGAGTTGTTGCCAGAGTTCGGCGTTGGCTACGGGTTTTCCTTCGGTGGTCACCCAGCCTTTCTTTTTCCATCCCCAAATCCATTGCGTTATTCCACGGATGACATAGGTTGAATCCGTGTAAACCTCAATTGACGCTCCGCGATCCTGAGTTTTCTGGAGAGCTTGAATGGCTGAGATGAGTTCCATTCGGTTGTTGGTGGTGTGTGCTTCCGAGCCTCCCAGTTCAAGGACTTGGCCTGAGGGTGAAATGGTGATAGCTCCCCAGCCGCCGGGTCCTGGATTTCCGGAACTCGCGCCATCTGTAAAAATGATCCAAGGTTTTTGTGTGGTTAACATGGAGGACCTTGAATCATCTCCGAGCCTCTAAGGCAATCGTAAACCGCTCTTTGTGACACTCCCGTGACACAGGGACAGACTCTTTCAAGTAAGATCTAGAGCTATGCAGTTTGAGAATCTGGGAGTGCTTCATCTTTCAAAAAAGAAAGAACCGGGATTTGATCCTTGGTTAAAATCCCTCGTTGAGGCGAGTTCTGCAGGGTTTTGTATGGATACTTGCCAGCGCTGGGTTTGGATTTTCGACACTCAAGCTCGCGATGCTAAGGAGTTGACTGAATGGTTACCTCAGCAGCAGTCCTACTCGGGGCAGGACGCCTATCTTTTTCTCCTGAGGTTAGCATCAGGCTTGGAAAGCGAAATTCTTGGAGAAACCGATATTTTTGGTCAAATTAAAGAGGCTTGGCGGATTGCTTCGAGCATCAAAGATTTTGGTGGGACCTTTTTCCCGTCTTTGCTTTCCCGTCTTTTCGAAGATACGAAAGAAATCCGCTCTCGATACATTCAGAATTGGGGCGGAGCCTCCTACGGTTCTCTAGTGAGAAAAGTCATCCGGGATCAGAGCCAGATGGAGGGAGCTTCGGCGGGGCCGGTTTTTTTGTTGGGTGCAGGGCAAATTGCTCAATCCGTTGCTCCGTTCTTACTTGATTCCGAACTTTGGGTATGGAATCGAAATCCTGAGCGGTTGACTCAGCTAGTGGAAGAGCTCAAATCCAAACTCACCGGAAAAGAAATCAGTCGGATTCGGATCCTTTCGTCTGACGATCAGGTCCAAGACGCATGGAGGCAGGCACGTCATGTGGTTTTGGCGATCCCAGCAGACGAACTCGAAGATCAGCCCCGTGCGAGATCATGGAATGAGGGCGGGATCGAAGGACGCTCAGTGACTCATCTGGGGGGTCGCCGTAAAGACTGCCCGACCTGGGTTCGAACTTGTTCAGATCACTTTTTTGCTTTAGATGATTTGTTTGCGATGCAAACTACCTTGGATCAGCTCAGGTCTGTTCAGGTCACTCGCGCTCTGCAAGCCTGTGAAGAACGGGTCAAGCTGCGAGCCTTAGGCGATTCTATTTCCATCCCGCATGGGTGGGAAGATTTAGCCTGCTTTGCCTAATTCAGTTTAAAGAAAGTTCAAACGCAATGGAAAAGAAAATCATTCAGCTTGGGACCCGTCGTTCTCTTCTCGCTTGGGCGCAAAGTTCATGGGTGGCTCGGGAGATCGAACGACTGAATCCGGGATTAAAAGTAGAACTCTTTGGGATCGAGACTCGAGGCGATCGGATCCAAGATGTCTCGCTTCAAAAGATCGAAGGCAAGGATTTTTTCGTAGCCGAGTTGGACCAGGCTCTGGCCGAAGGTCGAGTGGATCTCTCGGTCCACTCGTTCAAGGATTTGAGCCTACAAAGGCCCTCAAGCTTTGTTTGCGCAGCAATTCCTAAGCGTGCTAATCCCCGAGATGTCGTTTTGTTTGGGCCTCACACTCTTGAGAAGCTGAGGAACGGCGAAAAACTAAAAATCGGAACTTCCTCTCCGCGCAGACTCGAAAATATACCGTCCTTTTTAGAGAAGGCCTTGCCCCGATTGAGTAGTTCGGCACCCAAACTCGAATGGGTTGAAATCCGTGGAAATGTGAATACTCGACTCAGTCGAGTGCATGAGCCTAAAAACGCCCCCAAACAACTGGATGGTGTTGTGCTTGCCTTTGCGGGTTTAATCCGTCTTTGGGCTGACTCGGCAGGACAATCTGAGTTGAGGCAACTTTTGAGCGGTGTGAGGTGGATGGTACTTCCTCTGGATGAAAATCCGGCTGCACCGGCGCAGGGAGCTTTGGCTGTAGAATGTCGAGCTGATGACACCGAGGTGGTCCAGGCCATTCAAAAACTGCATCATGCGCCAACGGCAGCCCAAGTTGCAGTTGAACGCAAAATTTTAGCTGAATCGGGTGGGGGGTGCCATCAACGGTTTGGAGCGACTTGTTTTGCCACCGCAGCAGGTGAACTGACTTGGATTAAGGGCGAAATGCCCTCGCGCGGCCAGGTTCAAGAGATTCAATGGACTCCTCCCCAGAGTCCATCTGGCGAGGTTCGGACCTGGGATGGGGGTTTGCAACGAGGAGACTCAGAGGATTCAGTCACTCGATTGATGCCCTCGGGATCAACTGATGTTGGCCCTGCAGTTTTTGTGGGCCATTCCCGAGCGGCTCACGGAGAGTGGGTGGAGCACCTCTGTCAGTCTAGAGTTTGGACTTCGGGTTGCTCGAGTTGGTTTAAATTGGCTCAGCAAGGAATTTGGGTCGAGGGTTGCGCAGAGGGCCTTGGGTTTGAAACCTTGATGCCAACCCTAAAGGAGTCTGTTTTGGGTCTTCCAGAATTGGCAGGCTGGTCGGTTTTAACTCACGATCAGGCGTTTACAGAGTGGCTCGAGTTGGGGATGAGGGCCATCGGGTCCTATACAGTTCATGTAAAATATCCGGACTTGGTTCGTGAGGAGTTGCGTTCAGCAACTGATGTATTTTGGAGCAGCAGTTCCCAGATAAATGGGTTAAAAGGGGATCTACCCAAGAACGCGCGGCATGCCTGTGGTCCCGGAAAAACCGCCGAGTATTTGCGAAGTTTTGGGATTGAACCGCTCGTCTTTCCGAAAGGTGAGGAATGGAGAAAATGGATCAAAAATCGAGCAGCTCATTGAACCCAATGAGTTTAAGAAGATTAAGGCAAAATCCGGCAATTCGAGAACTGGTCACTCAATATCGAGTTTCAGTAGATCAGTTAATTCAGCCTCTTTTTGCTGTTGAAGGGCTTCGGGATCGTGAACCTGTTCCCGGTTTGACCGGAACTTTTCGCGAGACGCCCGATTCTCTCCTCAGGACCGTCGAAAGCGACCTGGAGGCAGGGGTTCGCAAGTTCATTCTTTTCGGTGTTCCCGGCCAAAAAGGGGAGAAGTCCTTTTCCGGAGACTTCACCGCCCGTCAAATCAGCGCTTTGCGTAAACGATTTGGTAAAGACCTTTTCTTAGCAGTCGACGTTTGCCTCTGCTCCTACACTTCGCATGGTCAATGCGGGATTTTGAACGCAGAGGGGGATCATGTGGAAAATTGCGCCACAGTTCAGCAGCTTGCCTCTCTTGCGCTCGAGTACGCAGGTGCTGGGGCTGATTGTGTCGCGCCCAGCGATATGATGGATGGACGAATCCGAGCGATTCGAAAGTCTTTAGATGAAAATCAGCTCTATTCTACATTGATCATGAGTTATTCGGCCAAATTTCACTCTCGCTTTTATGGACCGTTTCGAGCAGCGGCTGACTCGGCCCCTAAGGGATCTGCCTCCCTCAAAGATCGAGCGACGTATCAGATTGATCCGGGATGTCCACGAGATGCTTATATCAGCTCAGTGAGGGACGCAGAGGAGGGCGCGGACATTTTGATGGTCAAGCCTGGTATGCCTTATCTTGATGTTTTGAGTGACCTTTCTAAACGGATTGAAAAGCCATGGGCCGTTTACGAGGTCAGTGGAGAGTTTGCAGGAATTGAGTTGATGGCAGAACGCGGCCTGGTTCGGGGTCCTGAAGCCCATGTTGAGGCTTGGACGGCATTCTTGAGGGCTGGAGCTTCGATGATCATCACTTATGGTGCCAGATACGCTTCAGAGTATTTAAAAAAAACTAATTAAATCGAATCAGGAGTTGAAATGAAAAATCAAAATTCAGCCGGTTATTTTGAAAGATCTAAAAAAGTAGTTCCAGGCGGAGTGCATTCTCCCGTTCGGGCATTTCGCGGAGTGGGCGGTACACCTGTTTTTATTCAGTCAGCAAAAGGCGCTGAACTGTTTGATGTGGATTCCCAGCGGTATATTGATTTTTGTATGTCTTGGGGACCTTTGATGCTTGGGCATCAAGATCCTGAGATCTTGGAGACGGTGCAATCCGCGCTTCATCGAGGCTGGTCTTATGGCACGGCTGAGCCTTATTCTTTAGAGCTGGCTGAGCTGATCACGCAAACAATCCCATGGGTTCAAAAAGTTCGTTTTGTGAATTCAGGGACCGAGGCTGTGATGTCTGCTCTTCGCGTGGCTCGCGCTGCAACTGGACGCGACAAGATCTTGAAATTCGACGGTTGTTACCATGGACACGTCGACTCGATGCTAGTGAAATCTGGCTCCGGTTTAGCAGATATGGCTAGCCCAGACAGCGCAGGGGTCTCCGCTCAAATGGCATCCGATACGATTGTAGTTCCGCTCGATGACTTAGTTCAGCTCAAGCGCGTTTTTGAAGCTCGCGGTCATGAAATTGCTGCGGTCATTGTCGAGCCTGTTCCCGCAAATAACGGACTCCTCTTGCAAAAGCCCGAGTTTCTCAGCGAAATATCCAAGCTGGCGAAAAAGGCTGGAAGCTTGGTGATCTTTGACGAGGTGATCACGGGCTTCCGAATGGCATGGGGCGGAATGGCCGAGAGATCGGGCGTAGTGCCAGACCTCGTGACTTACGGCAAGGTCATCGGCGGTGGTTTTCCGGTGGGAGCCTACGGCGGGCGCGCTGATCTGATGGATTGGGTTGCACCTGCCGGTTCTGTTTATCAAGCCGGCACTTTGAGCGCAAATCCAATTGCAATGACTGCAGGACTTGCGACTTTGAAGAAAATTCGACGGGAAAATTTCTATTCTGCCTTGGAATCTAGGGCTGAAATTTTAGGTGATACGTTTGAAAAAATGGGCCAGAAGGCCGGAGTTCCTCTCAAGGTGCAGAGAGCAGCCTCTCTGTTCTGGTGTGTTTTTGGTCACATTAAGACCCAAGATGGTTGGGTCAGACATCCTGGCCAAACTCCGGAGGAACATAAAGGGATTTATGCCAAGGTATTCCACTCACTTTTGGAGCAAGGCATTTATCTGGCTCCAAGTGCATTTGAAGTTTCATTTCTCTCCCTCGCGCACCAGGATGAGCATTTTGCCCGCTTGACGGATGCTTTTGGGATGGCTCTCAGTAAGCTGTAAGGGGATTTAAGATTTGGGTTGGTTTTTGCGCAATCGTTTAGCACAGAGCAAAGCTAGGACCGACACCCGTTTACGGTGGATGGTGAGCGCTCATCTCGCTTGGTTGCTCCTGGTTTGTTTGCTTGGCGCTTGGTGGGGAAGATTACTTCTTTCTCAGGCGGCGACCATTGCGCGACTTGGCTCTGACGTTGAACACTTGCATCGAATTCAGAGAATGCTTTACTGGGAATCACCGGTCTTTTTTGGGCTGCTCCTTGCGTGCTCGGTTCTCATCTTTTGGGTGTATTGGACTGATGTGAGACGATCCAAAGGACTTCAGGCATTTTTTGCTTCGGTCACCCACGAACTGAGAACGCCTCTGACTAGTATTCGACTCCAGGCTGAATCGATCTCAGAGAGCCTTGGAGAATCCCGTCACGAGGCTGCTCTAGTGAAAAGGCTTTTGGAAGACACCTTGCGACTGGAGGCTCAGGTTGAGCGGACTCTGGAATTGGCCAGATTAGAAGGGGGAGGCCCCGTTTATATTCAGTCTCTCCAAATTAAACCCTGGTTTGAGCGGTGGATTAAAACCTCACATGCGGATTACCAGGACCGAGTTCACTTTGATTTGGATAGTGCTGACGTGTGGCTCGAGGCTGATCCTACTGCCTTACAGATCATCTTTAAAAATCTGATTGAGAATGCGGTTCGGCATTCAGGGCAAGAGCAGGTGAAAATTCAAGTCAGAATTGAGCCGATTGAGAGTCATCAAGTTCGGATTTTGTTTCGAGATCAGGGGCAAGGCTATTCGGGAGATCAGAAGAGTCTGGGAGTACTTTTTAGAAAAGGACCCGGCTCATCCGGAACTGGCGTGGGCCTTTATCTCGTGCGCACCCTCATGGAACGAATGAAGGGGAGTGCTGGTTTTTCGGCAGCCGAACCCTCGCGACGAGGCTTTGATGTGAGATTAATTTTTCATGAGGGACAATCAAATGAGTGATTTGGTTCAATCCCGCCTTCTAGTGGTTGAAGATGAAAAAAATGTCGGCTCTACTCTGGTGGAGCGCCTTCAGAGAGAAGGCTTTCTGGTCACTTGGGTGAAGTCGGTTTCTGAGGCGCGCGAGCACATTCAAACCCAAGCTTTTGATTTAGCCATTCTCGATGTAGGATTACCTGATGGTTCGGGTTTTGAAGTTGCGGCTTGGATTAGAAAAAAACAGCCCAGCACGGCAATTATTTTCCTGACCGCCTTTGGTAATGCCGAAGATCGAATTCGTGGGTTAGAACTGGGTGCTGAGGATTACGTAGTTAAACCGTTTCATCTCAAAGAACTCATTCTACGGATTAGAAATGGACTCAAACGTGCTCAATTGATTTCACCGCAGTCCTTGGGTCCCAAGGAGACCGTGACCATCGGCAAGGCTAGGATTCACCTTCGAAGATTCGAGGCCGAGGTAGAGGGTCAAGTGATTCCACTCTCCCATAAGGAAATCGCGCTCCTAAAACTCCTCTCCGAACGGAGGGGCGAGGTGGTGAGTCGGGATGAAATATTGAACCATGCTTGGTCGGAGGATGAATTTCCAACGCCTCGTACGGTCGATAATTTTATCATGAGATTGAGGCGCTTGGTGGAAGTGAACCCCGAGGAGCCCGAAGTGATCAAAAGTATTCGAGGAATAGGATATCAACTTTTATGAATTTATTTGAAACAACGTTGGCGAAAAAAAACCTAGGTAGACCTCCTGTTTGGTTCATGCGTCAGGCGGGTCGGTATCACTCGCACTATCAGGCCCTGCGGAAGACCTATAGTTTTATAGATCTCTGCAAGAAACCCGAAGTTGCTTGTGAGGCGACGATGGGTCCGATCCAAGACTTTGATTTTGATGCCGCCATCTTGTTTTCAGACTTATTGTTTCCCCTCGAAGTCATGGGAATGGGATTGCGATACGAAGAAGGTCCGAAGCTCGATTGGCATTTAAGAGAACTGAGCGATCTTGAGAGACTCAAGGGAGGGGTATCCTTAATTGAGGGCCTCCAATTCCAAGCCCAGGCTATGCGGATGATTCGTCAAAGGCTTTCTCCCGAAAAAGGTCTGCTCGGCTTTGTGGGCGGGCCCCTGACCTTATTTTGCTACGCCGTAGAGGGTTCACATCAAGGAAGTTTAGACTCGGCCCGCGCCGGCATGAAGGACGGCAGGTTTGAAGGGTTTTTTGAGAAGCTAAAGGACCTCCTCGTCGAAAATATGAAAATTCAAGCTGAGTCAGGAGCGAGCGTCATTGCCATGATGGATACCTGCGCCGGGGAATTTATCCCGAGCGAGTACAAACTCTATGCACAAGGCGCCCTTCGCGCAGTTTTGGCAGAGTTTCGCGCTCAGGTCCCGTCGATCCCTGTACTCTATTACTCGAAGGGGACTTCGTGGGATCATTGGGAATCGCTCACGGATTTACCGATTGCTGGGATGGGTGTGGATTGGCGTACTGATCTTTCAGAAGTCCTCATGCGGTATGGCACTCGTTGGGCGATTCAAGGAAATGTAGACCCTCATTGGCTCTTTTTGGATTCTCAAGAGCTAGAGACCAGACTGAGGAAGGTTTTTGAGTCGGTGCTTCGCGTGCCTGCTGAAAATCGGAAGGGATGGATCTGCGGTCTGGGTCACGGGGTGCTTCCTAAGACACCCGAATCCAATGTGAGGCTTTTCTTAAAAATTCAAAAAGAGATGTTTTCTGAAAATGGAGTTTCTGCATGAGCGCTTCGGCTGATTGGTTTCGCAAATATAATGTTCCCGGCCCTCGCTACACGAGTTACCCCACGGTTCCCTACTGGACTGATTCTCCTACTGAGTCTCAGTGGCTGGAGAGCGTTGGGGACGCTCTGACTGAGGGGAAAAGCCAAGGTGCTGGAGCGGCGCTCTATATTCATATTCCTTTTTGTGAAAGTCTTTGCACCTATTGCGGGTGTAATACTCGAATCACACGGAACCACGGCGTATCTCGACCCTACGTAGAGAGCGTTCTTAAAGAATGGGAGATTTACCGAACTCGCTTAGGTTCTGAAATTGAACTGAGCGAAATTCACCTGGGCGGTGGAACGCCAACTTTTCTGAGTGCCGAGGATCTCAAGTTTTTGATCGAGGGAATTTTGGGTCCGGTCAAGGTCGGACCAAATCCTGAATTTTCACTTGAGGCGGATCCTCGAGTGACTTCCGAGGAGCAATTAGCTGTTTTGCGCCAGCTTGGATTTACCCGGCTCAGTCTGGGAATTCAGGACTTTGATCCCAAGGTTCAAGAAGTGGTGCATCGGATTCAATCTAAAGAGCAAGTGGGTAAAATCACTGAGACTGCCAGGCACCTAGGTTATACGAGTGTGAATTATGATCTGATCTATGGGTTACCCTTTCAGACTCAAAAAAGCATTCGCGATACAGTAGACGTGGTTCGTGGACTGCTTCCAGATCGAATCGCATTTTATGGCTATGCCCATGTTCCATGGATTAAACCGAGTCAAAGAAGGTTCACAGAAGCTGACCTTCCTTCCGGCGATGAAAAGCGAGCCCTCTATGAACTTGGCCGCTCCCTTTTGGAAGAGGTGGGATATGCCGAAGTCGGTATGGATCACTTCGCCTTGACTCAAGACTCGTTGTGGCAAGCCTATCAAAAGGGCTCTCTTCATCGAAATTTTATGGGATATACCCCTCGTTTCGTGACTCCGTTGATCGGTCTTGGGGTTTCTGCGATTGGGGATTCAGGTCGAGCATTTTCTCAAAATGAGAAATTGGTCGAATCTTATCAGGCCCGCGTAGCAAAGGGAGAGCTGCCTATTCAGAGAGGGCATCGCCTGACCTCTGAGGATTGGGTGATCCGGATGCATATTCTGAACTTAATGACTCGAATGGAGACTGATTGGAAAGATCCAGTTTTCCAAACTCCTCATCTGAGTTTAGCCCTAGAGAAACTCGCTGAACTCCAAAATGACGGATTGGTGGAGCTGACCTCACATTCCTGTCGAGTGACCCCTCAGGGGCGTCCTTTTTTAAGGAATGTTTGTATGGCCTTTGACGCACGACTCGCCGAAAAGGCACCTAACTCACAGCTTTTTAGTAAAACGATTTAAGGGAGCGCGATGGCGTCTCTGGGTAGGTCTTTGCGGTTTTCGGCCAGGATTTGAAAGAAAACCCCTCCAAGAATGAGACTGCCTCCGATGAGGTGTTGAGAGCCTAATTTTTCTCCTAGAAACGCGACGGCCACTGCGGTGCCAATGAGGGGCTGGAGAAAAAGTGAGAGCACCACTGAGCCAATGGAATGGCTTTTACTCAGCGCGTAAAGCCAGTAAAGGTAGGGGATCGCTGTGCCAAAAACGCCGAACCAAATAGCAGTGATCCAGCCCTGAGTCGAGAGATGGTGGAGAGGTGGGAGCCCTTTCCATGGGAAAATCACCAAAGCTAAAAGAATAACTCCCACCAGCATGGCAGTTCCAAAGATCGTGGACCCTGCGTGACCTCGGGTCAGGTGTCGGGCTAAGACTGAGTAAAGAGCCTCGCACGCTACGCCAACTAGGAGAATTAGGTCGCCTACCTCAAATTTGATGAGATTGGTTTTAAATTCCAAAGAGCCAAAATCGAGGACTTTGCTTAAAAATAGAAATCCTAGAGTTGCCAAAAGGAATGAGCCGTAGTGGGATTTGTTCATCCTTTCGCGATAAAACAGCCAGCCAAAAAGAACTGCAAACAGCGGTTCAAATGTGACTAGAATGCAGTTGTTTACTGCAGACGACACTTGGAGTCCGATGACCTGGGTTAAAGGGGACAGAAAACACGTCGCTATTCCTATGGCGACGACAGTGAGGAAGTCTTTTTTCGGGAGGAGAGGCATCCAAAGGGGCCTGATTCTAAGAGATTTTTTACGGGGGAAAAGTCTCAGTCCACCGAGAATGACAATGTAAGCAACTAACCCTACAGCATACTTTAAAAATGCAGTGTGTTCAGGCCCTACCTCCTGAATGAGGCGTTTCACAATCGTAGGGTTTATTGCCCAAACCAAATTACAGAGAATCAGTCCGATCCAAGTCCAAGGTGACATGATGATTCTCGTCTCAGATGGAGGCCGGACAAGTCAAGTCTCCAGGCTGATTTCAAAGTAAATTGGTCGAATTTAGTCCGCTTTAAAAATTTATATAATGATAATAGAATAAGGAAATGGTGAGTTCTAGACGGTTGCGATTTTTTCTGAAAATCGGATTTTTCTTTGGGTTTTGGTCTTTTGCTTGTGCTGATCTCTCCCATGCCCACTTGGGAGGTGACGTCGTTTCAATTGAGGCTGACCGAAAGTCACTTCAGGCCCTCAGTTTAGCTGGGACTGCTCAGAGCAAGGTGCAGGCAATTACTTTGCCTTTTTCTGTCTACGAGATGATCACAGCTGGGGTGAAAGTAAGGCAATACGTATCTCCCTCAGGCAGCGTTTTTGGTCTAGCTTGGAATGGACCGCACCATCCTGACTTATCAGTTCTACTGGGTGGGTATCATTCTGAGTTTAAAAAGTCTCTTCAGAGCCATCAGGAGCGGTTATCAAAACAAGGAAGATCCAGAGGTCACCACGGGCCTAGAAGTCAGCGTCTTCAATCTGAAAATATTCGAATTTCAATGAGTGGTCATCTTCGAAGTTTCAGGGGTTCAGCTTATGTCCCTTCATTGCTTCCGGCTGGGGTGAGTCCTCATGAGATCCGCTAGATCGGGTAGACGCAGCATCATCGCTCTTGCTCTGATCATTGGAGGCTGCGGGAGTTCTTCAGAATCGATTCCCGCTAAGGTAAGGGGATTGACCAATGGTACTTCAGTTCCCGAGCCTTCAGGGACCAATTATATGAAGGTGACGGTCAATGGAGACCAGTGTCTCCCCTCTGCCATCTCCTATTTGCCAAATGCAGCTTGTGTCAGCGTCACAATTTGCGGTCCGTCGGCGCTCTCTTCGAGCGATTCGACCTGCCAAGTGATCCCTGGGCTTTTGCTGGATACGGGGAGTGTAGGCCTTCGCTTATTTAGATCTGTTCTTAATTCAAACCTTCTGAGTGGTTTGACTCCTGTTCTCGACGGGGGAAGGATCGTTTCTGAGTGCGTTACCTACGGTGACTATACGGCTGATTGGGGCCCGCTTGCACATGCAACCGTTTTTATGGGCGGAGAGTCAGGGGTTCAAACACCGATTCAGCTGATTGACAAGAACTATGGTGGACAGGTGAACGGTACTTATGTTGGCCAAACCATTTGTAATAGTTTCGGAACCAATGTCACTCTGGATACTGGGCCGAGTCAGCTTCTTTATAACGGCATTTTAGGCGTCGGCATGTATGGTCAGGATTGCGGGAGTAGTTGCACTTTGAGTAATCTTGCTCAGAACCCAGGTTTTTATTACTCCTGTTCCGCTGGGAGTTTGAGCTCATCATCGAGCTGCAGTACCACTGAAATTGCCTTGGCGACGGGGAGCCAACTCCAAAATCCAGTTTCTCTTCTGCCGGTCAATAAGAATGGGATCGCAGTGGAGCTGCCGAGCGTCGGAGATTCTGGGGCAGTGTCAGCGACTGGATATGTGATTTTCGGAGTTGGGACCCAGAGTAATAACACTCCCGATGGGAGTGTTACCCAGCTGCCAGTTAATCCAAGCTCAATCGAAATCAGAGCGACTCTGAATGGGACGAATAACGATGCTTTCATCGACAGTGGAACTACTTTTTATGATTTTCCTCCGGAGGGAACCTCGGGGAGTTTGAGTAATTGTTCGAACTGGGACACCGGTTTTTCTGGGTTTTATTGCCCCAATGGTAACTCCAGTAGCTCAGTTGATCTCACATTTACACTGAAAGGCTATCAAGGATCTCCGACTATCAATGTCATGGCAAACATCGGGAATCCGATTTCGATCTATAGTGGTGTATCGAGTTCCGCTGGTGTTTACTCAAACTTTGCCACGGGTGCTGATTCTACGCCGTTGAATGGGGCATCGCTCAATACAGTGGACTTTGGTTTGCCCTTTTATCTGGGGCGGACCATCTATCACACTTACGAATCTGCAACGGCTAATCCTTACTGGGGGATCTAGTTCGCGCACTGTTTAATCTCAATTTGTTGCGGAGTTTGCAGATAGGAATCCTCTGAGAATTTGCACGAGACCTGTGCTGAGCCCGCCTCCTCGTTCAGTTGACTTCTGTAGAAGGGGAATGGGAAACGAAATCCAAATGGGTTTCTAGCGGGGGCAGGAGCAGGCGTGAGTGGAGGAGTGGGCTCAGGAGCTGGGGTCGCAGGGGGCGTCGGTAGAAAAGTCCCGGCTGGATTAGGAGAGGTCGTTGCGCTAGGGACGGGAGTCGGCAAAGGCGCGGAAGATGGAGGTGGCGTGGCGCTCGGCAGGGCGCTGGGCACGGCGCTGGGCACGGCGCTGGGCACGGCGCTGGGTGAGGGTCCGGGTGATCCAGGCTGATACTGAGGGTGAGGCCAAGCGCTGAGATCTCGAATGGATTTCCCAAGATTCCAAAAAACATAAGCTCGGATCACTGGAAAATCGTGTTCTTTGCAGTCGATCTTGCCTCGAATCTCGATCAAGGAGGGCGTACTGCAATTGAGATTTCCAGCCCCATCATTTTTGACTTGGACCATTCCCCCCTCGATGCTGAAATCAAATAGACCGCTGGGTGGAAATTCCCAAGTGGTTGCCGGGGCTGTGCGAGTTACGCCTCGGATGTCAATCGTGTTTTTCTTGCAGTCCACTTGGAGTACAAGTGGAGTCAGGGACTCACCTAATTCTAAAGTCGTGAGTGATGTGTTGGTAGTGACCAGTTCGATCGGAGAGGGTTGAGGAGGTGCAATATAACCATGAGGGCATTGGCTACCAAAACTGGCTGAACCTATGACAGGGAGTACAACCTGATTGCCTTCTGCGTTGGTCCCTCGGGTTCCCAGAGGGACTCGTCTGGTTCCATCGAGTGGCAGGGAGTTAGAATTGTCTGCCCCGCAACCTGTCAAAAGTGTTAGCAAAAATAACCCCAGACTCACCCGATTTTGAACCTTCATGCGCCCGCACGGTGCAATCCACGCGCCATTGCCGTTTTTAGTTTAGTAAGGGCTAAGTTGGTTCAGAAGTAGGATAAAAATAATCGTCAAAGAAAAGAGCACGATTGGAATGAAGGGTCTCGAGACAATGGGATTTTTTATCATCAGTCTTCTCCTTTTTTGACTTCCATCGTTCATTTTGCGCGTGTCGTGCCAAACTTAGTCGAGTTTTTGCAATCCACGCCCCGGGCTTTAGGAGCTACGAGTGAGCGATTTTAGAGCGATAGACCCTAGATCCCGGAATTACCCCAGGGTCATTTAGATCCCACTGAGAGTGGTCTGTCAGGGTGGCCAAATCGCACCGCTGTGGATTGGATCATTCCCCGGATGCTGACTTCCCCCGTATAATTGCCAACCAGGATTTGACCAGGTTGGGAGCACCATTGAGTTTGGGCGAGAGCTAGTGCTTGTACAAGTGGATGGTTGTAAATGGGGATCGCCTTGGGCCAGTGCGTCATAGCATAGTGTTGGATGGGCCCACTCCATCCGAAGAGGTTTTCGAGTTCGTCCTGAATTTTTTTCAAAACTGATTCATTAGAAACCCCTTCGTTGGGGCCATTTCCGCAAATGACTGTTAATGAAACCCAGTTTTCGGGGTCAATCACGCGTCCATCGAACGAGCTTGAGTTGAAAAGAATTCCTAAGCAGTTTCGATTTTCACTCGAAGGCATCAAAACTCCTACGCCATCGGGAATTTTCTGAAGTCGTATTTTTTCTAGAAAAACGGTGGTCGTGATGAGCGAACTCCATTGGAGTCCTCTCAGAGCCGCGGCTAATCTAGGGTCGACGCTTTCTAGGAGCTGAGCTGCATTTTGAGGTGGAACCGCGAGAATTAAGTTTTCTGCGTGAGGTAGGGTTTCGATCGCGTGATTGAGATGGAGGTGTGCATTGGGCTGCTTCTCCAAGTAGCTTACGATTCCATGGACGAGAGATTCCATTCCCTCCCTCGGGCTCATCATTTTCGATTTTGGCTGAGCGGTGACTTGACTCGCTAAACCCAGCCACCTCCGGATGAAATGTCCGAGGAGTGTGCGACCGTGTGGGATGCTCAAGGCAGGAAATGCAGGCGTGACTAGGATTTCTTGAGGAGATGCCCCAAAGATTCCCTTCAGCATGGGATCAATTAAGTAATTCAATGCGGGTTTACCCAAATGGCGCTCTGCCCAATGGGCTAAGGTCAGTTTTTCGTTGGGTTGGGACCGCACGAAGGCTGCTCTGAAAAATGCACCGATGATTTCCAGAAGGGATAGAGGCATTCGTCTCATTTTCCCCTTGCGGACAATCCACCTGGATTTTGATGATGGGGTCACCTCTAGAAGGGGGATGTTGAGCTCTCGAAAAAGTGTATTCACTTCGGGTGTGGCTAAAAGTGAATGGGCTGCTTCTTCGGTAATTCCTTGGGGGGTGGTACGTGTTCGAATGAGTCCACCCCAGCGAGGGCCGGCTTCGAAAATCTCAACGTGGTAGCCCGACCGAGTGAGATAATAACCGGCTAGTAGACCAGAGATGCCACCGCCAATGATAGTTGCCTTTTGTGAGTGGGGCTTGAGATTACCGACCATGGAAAAAACCGTCTAAGACTGAAATTGAGTTGAGGGAACTTAAAGGTGAGCCTATCCGATTTCCTAGGAGTGTGCCATACTTGAATCTAAAAAAGAGGGAGAAGGGTCCATGAGTCTAGCCGTAAACCTCCGGAAGTTGTTCAAATTAAAATACAAGATCCTCGGAGTTTTGACATTGATTGTCATTTTACTGGATCAATATACCAAGGCTCTCATTTTAGAGAAGTTTACCTTGGGTTCGTCCCTTTCAATTATTTCCGATTTTTTCGATCTCACCTATATTCAAAATCGGGGAGCGGCTTTTGGTTTCTTGGCTGATGCTCATCCCTCTTTCCGGACTCCCTTCTTTATTATTGTCCCGATGGTCGCACTGATTTCCATCGCCTGGGTCTTTAGGAAACTCCCAGACCGGGATCTCAAGATGTCTTCTGCCTTATCTTTGGTGATTGCCGGAGCCATTGGAAATTTAATGGATCGCCTTTCCTTGGGATTTGTCGTGGATTTCTTGGATTTTCATTGGCACGGGGGCTACCATTTCCCAGCGTTTAATGTTGCTGACTCAGCGATTTGTATCGGTGTGAGTTTACTCATGCTGGATATGTTTCAATCTAATCCAAAACAGGATGAACTTTCAGGTAGTCAAGTTGCTGATTTGAGAAAAAGGAGCTGAACTGCATGTACCCAGAGCTAATCAAAATTGGTCCGTTTCCAGTGCATACCTATGGGTTTTTGATTGCAATGGGGTTTATTTTAGCTGTTGAGGTGCTGCGAAATCTATCGATTCGCGCTCAGCTCGATACTGAAAAGGTTCTTGATGCCGCTTATCGAAGTTTATTGATTGGATTCTTGGGCGCTAGAATTCTATTTGTCATTACACAGTGGAGTGAGTTTTCACGTGATCCGATGGGGATCTTTCGAGTGTGGGAGGGTGGATTTGTTTTTCTAGGCGGCCCATTGCTGGTCGTGCCTTACCTCGTTTGGTACGCAAGAAAGCATAAGTTACCTCTTTGGAGATTTTTTGATGTTTCTGCTCCTCCTCTCGCGCTGGGGCACGCATTTGGTCGGTTGGGGTGCTTAGCTGCCGGATGTTGCTATGGTAAACCAACAGGGACCTCTTATGGTGTAAAGCTTTATTCGAGCATCGTGGAGCCCTATCTTCAAGGCGTTCCCCTTCACCCAACACAGTTGTACGAAGCGTCTTCTTTGGTGCTTTTGTGTTTTGGTCTACTCTGGATTATGCGTCGAAAGATGTTCGATGGACAAGTTGCACTTTCTTATTTGATCGCCTATCCAGTGATTCGCAGCGTGATTGAGCTTTTTCGTGGAGATATCGTTCGAGGCTTTGTCGTAGAAGGGCTAATCTCGACGAGTCAGTTTATCTCAATTTTTGTATTTGCTGGAGCAGTGGGTATGCTGGTTTATCGCTTGAGGCAGGTGCAGCAGGAGAACTCTTCAAAGACGATGCAACAGGTGCAAATTTAAGAGCCTAATAGGGCAAATTAACTGGAGTAGAGATGGAGTTCAATTCTTTAGAAAAAATTTGGCCGGCTGTCCTGTTAGGTGTTTCTTTTTTTATAGGTTCAATTCCATTTGGATTGCTGATCGCCCGAATTTTTAAAATAAAAGAATTTCGTAGGCCCGCTCCACATGGACTCCTTCGGCCTCACTTGGCTGAGACTACAAATTTTTGGCCGGTGGGCGTATTGAATATCTTCCTCGACTTTGCAAAGGGTGTCTTGGCCCTATTACTAGTTAGTCCGGTGGGTTACCGACTTTTGGGCATGTTTTTAAGGGATTCAGGGGATTTAGGGATTCATGACGAGAGTCTAGTTTTGACCTGGGCTTCAGGGCTATTTGTGGTCTTGGGCCATTGCTTTTCTCCCTGGCTTAGGTTTCGGGGTGGAAAAGGTGTAGCGACGACTTTTGGTGTCATCCTCGTTCTCTCTCCTGTTTCTGCTCTTTTTGGATTGCTTGGATTTGGTCTCTTTTTCTTTTATTCACAAATCACATCGCTTGCGAGTATTGCTGGATTGATCTGCGCTGCAGTTGGATATCTTGTGTTGAATACAGTTGGGATTCAGCTCTGGGTGGGTGTTGTGATGATTTTTCTGGTATTACTCAGACATGAAGCCAATATTGATGCTCTTTTGGAGCAGCGCGAGCCCAAATTTATTCCGAAGATCTAGTCTGTTCTGTGTGCTCTCAGTGGTCTTGTTTTCTGGACCGAGCGCCGCTGCTGCGCTGGTCGATAGTCTTGGGCGAAAAGTTGAAGTGAGAGATCACCCACAACGGGTAATCTCTCTCGCTCCCTCTCTCTCTGAGATCGCTGCCGCGCTCTTGGGATCGGAAATCCATCGCCTGGTGGGGGTTTCTGAGTGGAGTGACTTTCCTGCTCAAGTGAAAAAAATTCAGACCATTGGTCCGTATCATCGGTTTAGTTTAGAAAAAGTAGTGGCACTCAAGCCTGATCTGGTTTTGGCCACCGCAGATGGCAATTCTAAGGAGCAGGTGAACCACCTGCAGGATCTAGGCATTCCAGTTGTGGTGACCCGGCAGCAAAGCCTTGCTGAAATCGCTGATACGGTCTTGCTCGTTGCTCATGCTTTATCCATGAGCGAAAAAGGTCGAGAGATCGCGCAGAAGTACCGATCTGAGCTGCTCCAGATTCAGAGAAAATCTCATTCCTTAAGTTCACAGAGGGTTTTGCTTCAGTTGGGAGATCGACCCCTCGTAGTTGCCGGTGCCGCCAGTTTTCTCAATGATGCCTTGCTGGCTCTGGGTGCTAAAAATGTTTACTTGGAGTCGAAGCAGGCCTATCCTCACCCTTCATTAGAAGATGTGCTTTCAAAAAATCCGGATCAGATTTTGATCCTGTCTTTGGGTACTGATTCCAGTCAAGACGAGCAGATGAAAAACAAATGGTTAGATTTTAAGACACTTCGGGCTGTTCAAAGGGCTCAAGTGAAATTAATTCGCAGCGATGAGCTGCTAAGGCCGACTCCTCGAATTGTTGAGGGACTGAAAAAATTGAGGCAGCTACTCGATGATCCAGGAATATAGATTCCCTAAAATTTTTTGGGATTATTTGATTTCTTTCGCTCTCCTAGTTTTAGCGATGGGGCTAGCTCTCTACTTAGGCGCTACAGACGCCGACTGGGAGATGGTTCGAGATTTACGTCTGCCTCGCGTGATTCTAGCTGCAGGGATTGGAATGGGTTTGGCTGTATCCGGGGGTGTTCTTCAGGTTCTTTTTAATAACCCCCTTTGCGAACCCTATATTTTAGGCATTTCATCGGGGTCGGCTCTAGGCGTCGTGATTGGAATGTCATTAGGAATTCATTTAAATCTGGGTGGGCTAGTAGGTACCTCATTTCTGGGTGCACTGAGCTTTGCTATCATTCTATTTTGGATTTCCCAGCGTACTTTTCACCTCGGTTCTCGCCAAGGTCAAACCACCCTACTTTTGGTGGGAGTAGTACTTGGGTTTTTAGGAAATGGTCTGCTTGCGCTTTGGATTGCGCTGGCCGAACCCAGTCAGCTTCAAAGTGCAACTGTCTGGTTTTTTGGCGATCTCTCCCGGGCGCGGCTCTCGGGTGCACTTCTTACGTTTGTGGGGGTGGGGTGCGGGATTGCTCTTATTTTTACTCAAGCGAGAGATTTGGATGCCTATTTACTGGGCGAGTCAGAGGCGCAGTCGATGGGGGTCGATGGAGCTCGCTTACAAAAGATCATGATTGGATTGACCTCTGTTTTAGTGGGGTTGTGTGTCAGTGGCGGGGGAGTAATTGGTTTTGTTGGTCTATTAGTGCCCCATGCAGTGAGGTTTTGGGTGGGTACGCCGCATCGCAATTCACTTCCACTTACAGCCATCTGGGGTGCAATTACTTTGGTGATTGCTGACCTACTTTCGCGATGGATTGCTAGGCCTTACGAGTTACCTGTGGGTGTGATCACTGCACTGATTGGATCTCCGGTCTTGATTGCGGTTTTGATCAGGAGAAAGGTCGTGATCTCTTGAGTGCTGCCAATGAACTGGGATCGCCTCTTTTCGAAATCGATCAAGTCTCCTCTAGTTTAGGTTTTGGGCCAAAAGCCGGAGTTTCCTGGGTTCTGAAGGATGTATCACTGACTTTGCATGAGGGTGAGTTGAAGGCACTCCTAGGGCCGAATGGATCAGGCAAGACGACTCTTTTGAAGCTTTTGGCCGGCCTAATTGCTCTGCCCTCAGGGGGGGCTCGAAATTTAATTCACTCCAAAGGGCGTGCCTTGCAATCCCTCATTCCTCGGGAGAGGGCCAAGGTGGTCACATTAGTGGGATCTGAATTTTATACGGAGTTTCCTCTGACGGTTGCACAGGCTGTTTCGTTGGGGCGGACGTGTTGGCAAGGGGCTCACGTCAGTGATCAGGAGGTAGTTGAAGAGGCTCTGGAGCGATGCCTTTGCAGGAATCTGCGTGAACGAGATTTAAGGTCTCTCAGTGGAGGCCAAAGACAACTCGTGGGGTTGGCGCGAGCCATTGCTCAATCGCCCGAGATCCTCCTTCTGGATGAGTCATTGTCCAAGATGGATTTAGATCATCAATATCGAGTCTCTGAAATGCTAAAGAGCTGGGCTCAAACTCTAAAAAAGGGTGTCCTTTGCGTTTCTCATGATCTTTCTTGGGTCTCTCAGTGGGCAGACTCAGCGATTTGGTTAAAGGCAGGCGAAGTTGTGGCTGACGGAGAAACTTTAGAGATGCTCAAGCCCGAAGTTCTGTCTCAAATTTATCCGGGCCTCGAGGCACAGACTCAAAAGAAAATGGTGAGCCCTACTTGGTGTGCAGTAGCCAAGACAGGTGAGAGAGTACGGGAGATTCCGTAGTCGACCGAAATCTTAGGTGCTAGCCAGCCAAGGCCTGCTCCAAATCCGTTACCGCGAGCGGCTCTAAAAGGAATGAGTGAGTTTCGAAATTCTCCGAAGCGGAGGTAAAAGTCGGAGAAAACAGTAAATTCTAAGCCAGCTTCATAGCCCCAGTTTTGGCCTGACGGAAGAGCAGGGACCCAGTGCGGGTCAATAAAAAGTGATACGATCGACATTGCATTGATTTTGGTTCCCAAAATCCACTCTCGATAATACCCGAGATCAGCGTGGTTTTGGAATAGGTTGTCCACCATAATCGCCGCTTGAAACCAGTCTGTAGCGATCCCCGTGAAGGAAAGTGTGGACTCAAAATGGCGATCGTTAGTTCCCGCTGGAAGAATGATTTTTGCTCCCAGGCCAAATCCAAGTCGATCAATCACGCTTTTAGAGGCTCCAATGTGGACAATAGAACTGTCCCCACGTTTAGTAAAACCTACACCTGCCTGAAACAGTGCATCTTTTGATCCATCCAGGATCGATAGATTATATCCCGTCCCTGATTCAGCGCTCTGCCCTACTTCGTTGAGTTGGTCTGTTCCATGCCAAAGGTAACTTGAGCCGAAGCTCCGGTAGGGAATAAATGAGGTAAATGAAGGATTCATGTAAATGGCGTCGTTCAGCAGAGGGTTTGCGTGCCCTGCTCCCCCGAGTCCCATGGTTCTTGATGATTGAAAATCAGAGCAATCACCCCGATCTGGTTTTAGGCAAAAAGCCAAGAAAAACGCAAAAAACAGCCCGAAGCAATGGTATTTCAAGGGGTTTTTAAACATATTTAGCCTTTACTTCATTTAAGATTTAGGTTAAAGGTCTCCGTTCTTATGGCATTAGGCAAGGAAAAGATCGAGATCTACCGGAAAAAATTGACGTTCAGACGTGAGACTTTGGCAGAAGAGTTGCGTCAAGCTACGGCACAACTCATCAATGATGAGTCCTATTATACGGATTCGGTCGACCAAGCCGCCGCTGATACGGACAAAAATTTTACGCTCCAGATGAAAAACCGCGACCGTGATGTGCTTTGGCAGATTGACGAAGCGATCAAGCGATTGGATGACGGGTCATTCGGCGAGTGTGAGCGTTGCGACGAAGCCATTTCCGAAGGTCGAATTGAGGCTTTTCCTTTTACTACTCTTTGCATCGATTGCAAAGCCGAGCTAGAGTCCGAAGAACATCGATTCCCGGGTCGGAACTGAACCGCCGCCTCCCGGGTTAGTCCAGGAGGTCAAATGTCTCAACTTAGAGTTCGTAAAGCCGTGATCCCGGCTGCTGGTTTAGGTACCCGGTTCCTACCTGCTACAAAAGCAATCCCTAAAGAAATGATCCCCATCGTCGATGTGCCAATGATTCAGCACATTGTAGAGGAAGCAGTTCGTTCCGGCATACATGATGTGATTCTAGTGACTGCTCGTCACAAAGAAGCCATCGAAAATCATTTTGATTTTAATTTTGAACTCGAAGAAAGTCTTGAGCAGAAGCAGAAAAAAGATCTGGCTGAAATTTCCCGTTCGATTGGGCGACTTTGCAATCTGATCTCCGTCCGACAAAAAGCCCCAATGGGTCTCGGGCATGCAGTTCTCTGCGCGGCTCCTGCTGTGGGGCACGAGCCTTTTGCCGTCCTGCTCGGGGATGATCTGATTGACTCCGAGGTCCCCTGTACGCGCCAGTTGATGGAGATTTATGAAAGTCAGGAAGCCTCCGTTGTGGGTGTGATGGAGGTGGCTCAGGATCAGGTCTCAAAGTACGGCATAGTGGGTGGAAAAACTTTACGACCTGGCCTCATTGAAGTGGATCAGCTGGTTGAAAAGCCAACGCCTGAGTTAGCTCCGTCTCGCTATGCCATTCCGGGGCGGTATGTTCTCTCCCCTCGAATTTTCGAATGCCTTAAAAATACCAAACCGGGAAAGGGTGGAGAAATACAGTTGACTGATGGACTCCAGCTTTTAGCCCGCGTCGAACGCCTTCTGGCGTATGAATTTGAAGGGACTCGCTATGATACGGGAGATCGTCTAGGATTGATTGATGCAACCCTGGCTTATGCTCTGAAACGACCCGAGTTGGCTCCGGGGGTGCAGGAGCTGCTGAGGAAGCACCTTCGAGGAAGCTAACTATGCAAAAACTGAATCGAATCGCAAAACTCTTGTTCATCTTACAGGTCGTTGCTTTATTCGGAACGTTAGGTCACGCATATATTCCACCCTCTGCTTTTATTGTGAAAACTTGGGTTGGAAAACATGCCCACCACAAGAAGTTCAAGCAAAAAACTCTGGTGATCACAGGAGATAAGAGGCAGGGAGCGACGGATCATTTCAAGGAACTGTTTGTCCTCTCGGAAGGAGGAGTTGCCCGGAGCTGGGCAATGAATGATTCCGATCAAGTCTTGTACTATCAAGAACGAGGACTTAAGCAGTTGTCGCTCCCTTCTCAGCTTCTATTTAATTCAGACTCGAGTGATCTGATGCGCCATCTAGTTGAAAAGGGAATTCCTATTTTAACCAATCCCCAGCCGGAAAAAGTTGAACAAGAATATCTCAAGAGAATGAATGATTCGGTATCATGGGTGATTTCTCAAAAGCCCCTACAAAAAGATGGGCCTCAAGTTTGGTTTGAGAAGGACACTTTTTTTCCCCTTCGGTTAGTTTTTTCGACCTCGGAAAGTTCTCGGACCTACGATCTTAACTATGAGAATTTTAGGAGAGATTACTTGATTCCGCGCTCCCTGACCCTTCGTGGGAGTTCAGGAGAGGTCGTGTTGACGGGGCAGGTGCAAGATTTTGGGATTCAGTCGGATATTCCAAAGGCGCTCAGAAGCAGTGCTCCGGGATGGACACCGCTTGGAGAATCTGCTTCGGCTAATTTGAAGACCTTAATTCAAACCTACTACCAAAGTCTTCGATAGCGGCATGACCGCATTTTGACGAGGTTCATTTTGGAGTCTCAGCAAATCTTATCCGTAGCGGTTCCTCGTCCCTTAGACGGACTGTTTACTTATCGACTGCCAGAGCGGCTGAGTTCAAGAGTTGAAGTTGGCGGATTTGTTCGGGTGCCTTTTGGTAAGGCCACTTTAGATGCGTTTGTTGTTGAGCCTCCTAAGTCGGCAAGTGAGCTGCCCCCTGGTCTTGAGTGGGATAAATTAAAAGAGGTTGAAGACGTTCTTAGCGATGTACCTAAAATGGCTCAGGACGTCTTGAGTTTGTGTCGTTGGGCACACGACTATTATTTTGCCCCTCTAGGGGAGGTGCTTGCGTGTGCCGCTCCGATGCTCAACTCAGACGTTCGTAAGCTCAAGCGTCCAGCCAAAAAAATAGCTTTTTCTGGCGCAATGGCTCGAAGTGTCAACCTCACCGCGGATCAGTTACATGTGATTGAGCAGTTCGATCAGCTCCGACAACTCAGACTGGGAAAGACGGCTCTTTTGCACGGCGTTACGGGTAGCGGAAAAACAGAAGTTTACATTGAACTGGCTCGTAAGGCACTTGCTGATGGGCAAGGCGTTTTGGTTTTGCTGCCTGAGATTGCTCTTACCCCCCAACTTCACCGAAGATTTGAAGAGAGTCTAGGGGAGCCTGTAGGACTTTGGCACTCCGCGATGCCAGCAGCTAAACGGCGAGATTTGAATCAATCTTTAGCTGAGGGTGAAGTTCGTGTGGTGGTGGGAGCACGTTCTGGGATTTTTGCCCCCTTGCAGAATTTAGGTCTAATTGTAGTCGATGAGGAGCATGATGCTAGCTACAAACAAGAGGATCGAGTGAGATACCATGCTCGTGATCTTGCCGTGGTTCGAGGAAAGTTCACTCAATCACTCGTGGTGCTTGGATCAGCGACCCCAAGTTTGGAAAGTTTGGAGCGGGTGAAAGAGGGCCGGTATGCTCTGGGTGAGCTCAAACACCGTGTCGGAGCGCATGGTCTGCCTTCGGTCGAAATCGTTGATCTCAAAACGGAAGAAAAAGTTCAGGGTACCCAAGCCCCACTTTCAGTGCTCGCTTTAAGTCGAATCCAAGAAACCTTAGATGCTGGCCATCAAGTCATCGTTTACCTAAATCGGAGAGGCTTTGCGGCCTACTTGCTTTGTAAAGATTGTGGAACAGTGAGCGAGTGCAGTCATTGCTCAATTTCGTTAGCTGTTCATCGGTCGAAACGGCAGCTGAAATGCCATCATTGTGGTTATTTTGAATCTATTCCTTTTAACTGCAAGGGGTGTCGGGGAACTCACCTTCAAGCCATGGGAGCAGGCACGGAGAGTCTTGAGGACGACCTGCCCAAGTTAATTCAAGGGGCTAGGATTGCTCGACTCGATCGAGACCTGGTGACGAGTGCCTCCCGACTGAATGAGATTTTGGATCGTTTCAGATCAGGGCAATCCAACCTGCTTTTGGGGACTCAGCTCTTAGTGAAAGGACACGACTTTCCCAACGTTACCCTGGTGGTGGTGGTTTTGGCAGACTCGCTCTTTAGGTGGCCAGACTTTCGAGCGCCCGAAAGAGCATTTCAAATTTTGAAGCAGGTTTCGGGTCGGGCTGGGCGGGGAGAGAAATCAGGAACTGTACTCATTCAAGCCTTTGACGCGGAGCATCCGGTTTTGCAAGTAGTTTCGGGCCGGCAAAGCGAGGAGAGCTTTTTCGAGACGGAGCGGGAGCTCAGAATGGCGCTCCATTACCCGCCATTTGGTCGTATTGCTCGACTGAGGGTAGAAGGGCTTGATCAAGCTCAAGTCAGCCGGGCTGCTCTCAGTCTAGGGGATCTTTTGCGATCGGAGTTTCCTCTGGGGTCTGGACTGGATGTGTTGGGTCCGAGTGAGGCTTTTTTGGAGAAGTCGAACGGGATTTTTCGATGGGACCTTTTGCTTAAAGCCAGGGAAGTTCAAGTTTTGCAGAAGGCACTCCGATACTCTAAACGAGTGAGTAAGGCGAGTAAGCAACGAACTCAGATCGATGTTGATCCTTATGGTGTTTAAAGGTCAGGCATTATGGGTGAGAGAAAAACCACTTCAGAACAGGTTCGCAAAAAGATTGAAGATGCGATTTTGGTGGCTGCGGAAGATCGCAAACGGAAGCTTCTGAGTCAACGGATCACTCTAGCTAAGAGCGGTGTTCAAGCTTTTCAAAAACACGATATGGGCACTGCCATCAAATCATTCGTGACTTACTTGAGGATTCTCGAGGATGTCAAAGGTGTGGATCATGGCGGACTAACCCCCCAGCACTTTGATATGAGGCTAGATCGTAATGAACTGATTATGATTAGTGGAGTGTACTGGGACCTTTGTAAAATTTATGATCGAGTGAAGGTTGAGAATAAAGAGTTTCAGCAATTCATGCGAAAATACATCCAGTTCACCAAGGGGATGCCTTTTCAGGCAGTCTGTGCAGAAACCTTGAGAAAATACATTGCCAATGGAAAGCCAAAACATCCCAACGAGTTTAAAGCTGCTTATAAGATTTTAGCAGTATCCCGGTGCTTTGTTGTGACCTCCCTGTTGGATGTGATTGATGAACCAGCTCTGCCAACGCTCAGACGTTTTAGAGATGAATTCTTAGCTCGGCAACCTTGGGGTCGTGGTTTTATTAGGTGGTATTATCGAAATGGTCCCCAGATTGCCCAACAGGTGGACGCACTCCATCCCGCTCTCAGAAGAGGTCTAGGTAAAATCGTGAGCTCTTTGGCTAAGATTACGAAACTTTTTCTAACGAATGAGAGTGCCCATTCGGCTGGGTCTGAAGGTGATCTTGAGTTCGTCCCAGCTTGGCAAAATGGAGTGCCACTCGTTAAAGTTGATCCAGAAAGAAAAGAAAACGACCACAGCGCGGCCTTTAATATTTCTTCTGGGGACATACCCCCAGGATCGACTGTCGTTTGAATAGTCTCGGTTGTCACCCATGACAAAAAACTGGTCTGCCGGAACTTGTCTGGGAGGGAAGTTTTCGCTAGCATAGCTTGCTTTGTCGATCATGAGCCTGTGATCCATCGTGTCCAGGTGCTCCATATAGAGCTCGAGGTTTGACAGGAGGTACTTGTCACTATCGAGGTTCTCGAAGGTTTGTTCGACGCTTGAGTCTTGAATTCGATCTCGAGTCACCATCTTGTTGTTGATGAAGAGAATCTTGTTCCTCATTTCAATCGTATCGCCAGGAAGTCCAATGACGCGCTTGATGAAGTAGATTTTTTCGTTCTCCGGCCACCTGAATACGATGATATCTCCCCGTTTCGGGTTTTCTCGCTTGAAAATGTAGATCGGATCTCGGGTTAGGTCATCCGAAAAGGGTACCTTAAGGTCGTAGGCAAGCTTGTTGACCAAAATATGATCGCCGACCAAAAGGTTGGGAATCATTGAGCCCGATGGGATTTTGAAAGCTTCCAGAATGCTGGAGCGAAAGGTCAGAATAATTAGGATTGCTAGGCCTAGCGAAACAATGGTTTCAATAATCCATTCGGCGTTCGTTTGAGGTCGTTGCTCACTTTTCTGGTGGTCATTGCTGGTCATAATCGGCAAGACTAACTCGACTGACCATGATTTTGTAGAGAAATATCGAAGAATGTTGAATCGGTTTTTGATACACTTTTTTATGTGAGACTGTTGGATCGTTATTTATTTGGGATTTTCGTTAGAAACTTGATCTTGTCCCTCGTGTCAATGATCGCACTGTTCCTGTTTCAGGTGATCTCTGCTGGTTTGCTAGACCCTAAGTTTACGGTGGGGCAGCTGGTTTATTACCACCTGTTAAACACTCCCCAGATTCTCGTTCAGTCAGCAGGACCCGCGGTGCTGCTAGCTACAGTGATGACTCTCTCTGGTCTCTCAAGAACTCATGAGCTGATTGCTTATTATGCGATTGGGGTGAGTTTAAAGCGGATCATTGGACTGATTTTGTTTGTTGTGATGTCGACCTCGGTTCTGAATTGGGTCATGTCTGATCGCGTTCTGCCCGTCTTTTTCAAAAAGCGGACTGACTATTACATGCGGGAAATTCAGAAAAAGCAGGACTTTTTCTTGGATTTGCAGCGGGACAAGGTCTGGTATCGGTCCAAAAATATGATCTACAACCTTCGAAGATTCGACCATCGGCTAAAAACAATTTTTGGGATTTCGGTTTTTACATTCGATGGAGACTTTAATCTCGTTGAGGTGATTGAGGCCCAAAAGGCTCAATTCGATGATCAGGGATGGAACCTAATCGATGGGACCGTTACGGTGTTCACCCCAGAAAGCCAGTTTCCATTGATCCAGGAGTTCAAAACGAAAAAGATGCAAATTGCCGAAACTCCAGCTGATTTCCAAGAAATCGATAAGGAGGTTGATGGCCTACGAACCGGAGATCTCAGGCGCTATGTGGAGCGGATGAAGGAAGCGGGTGCTGATACTAAGGCTTATGAAGTTAAACTCCACTCAAGAGCAAGCCTAAGTTTTATCCCGATTGTGATGCTTTTCTTGGCTGTGCCCTTTTCCTTGAAGTCAAGGAGGGAGGGGGGGGCTGCTAAGGATCTGGCTTTATGCCTGGCCGTGACATTTTTTTATTGGCTTTTTTACTCAGTCAGCTTATCTCTGGGAACCAGTGGTGCGTTGCCTCCTTGGCTCGCCGCATGGTTACCGAGTTTAATCTTCGTAGTCTTGGCGGCAACGCTCATTGCTCGTAAAGGCCGATAGTCTAGTCTAGACTTACACACGCAGGCCTGATACCCTGCAAAGAAATTCCATGGCTACCCTGAAAATTTTTACCTTTCCAGATGATATATTGACCAAAAAGGCTGCGCCGATCGCTCGAGTCGAGAGAAGTCTCTATTCGCTCGCTGATCAAATGCTAGAGACCATGTATGAAGCTCCGGGGATTGGTTTAGCAGCCAACCAAGTTGGGATCCTTCAGAGGATCCTCGTGATCGATACTGAGTATGATTTGGAGGAGCTTGAGGAGGGGGTTCAGCCGCCTACTGGAGTCGAAGTGGTGGGTAACAACCTCATCACCAACAAGAGACCCCAGATTATCATCAATCCGGAGATCACATATAAAGAGGGCACAACGGCCATTGCCGAGGGGTGTCTCTCAGTTCCTGAGTTTAATGCTGAGGTCAAGCGATTCGAGAAAATTAAGGTGCGCTTTCAAGATATTGATGGCCTCACCAAGACCTTGAGTGCCGATGGCTTGCTTGCGATTGCTCTTCAACACGAGATGGACCACCTCGATGGAACCCTCTTCATCGATCGGCTCAGTCCACTCAAAAAAGAAAAAGTGCGCAAAATGCTCCGAGAAGAAAGAGCCCTTCGCGAGAGCGAGACGGCGGGAGATCAGTCTCCATCAAAAAAAGCTAAGAAAAAACGAGATTTTGAGATTTAGGTGATCTGATGTTGAGAGTCGTTTTTATGGGTACCCCTGAGTTTGCAGTGCCCTCTCTTGAAGCAATTCATTCGGCCTTTAATTTGGTGGCTGTATACACCCAACCCGATCGTCCAGTGGGTCGGGGACTTGAGACTCGTGTTTCACCTGTTAAGGCAAAAGCGATGCAGTGGGGCGTGCCCATCATTCAGCCAGAGAAGCTTTCTCAACCCGGGCAATTCGAACAGCTCCAGCAGTTTAAGCCGGACGTGATCGTGGTTGTGGCCTATGGGCAGATTTTGAGAAAAAATGTTTTGGAGTTACCGCCACTCGGTTGCGTGAACGTGCACTCATCTCTTTTGCCTCGGTGGCGCGGTGCTGCGCCGATTCAATGGGCACTTCTAGCGGGTGATCAGGTTACTGGCGTAACGACCATGCGCCTCGTGCAGGAGCTTGATGCAGGAGATATCCTACTGCAGGAGAAAACTGTGATTTCTCCGACTGATACAGCGGGATCTGTTCATGATCGTCTTGCTGAGATCGGCGCTCGTTTAATCCTACCCACTCTACATGGATTAGCGGATAAAACCTTGGCGGGCCAATCTCAGGATGTATCCCAGGTGACCTACGCCTCTAAGCTCTCCAAAGAGATGGAATGGCTAGATCCGTATCGAGAGACAGCGGCTCAGCTGGATCGAAAAATGCGAGCCTTGAATCCTTGGCCCGGAACAAGTCTGATGCTTGATCAGAGGCTCAAGGTGAAAAAGGCTCATCTACGGGAAAATATCCAGGGTCAACCCGGGAACCTCTTCGAGAAGGCCGGGATGGTGTTGCTGGGGACTCCTCAGGGGTCTTTAGAACTCCAGGTGGTTCAGTGGGAAGGTAAAAAAGCGGTTGATGCCGCTGGCTTTCTGAATGGCCTTCAGGGTAGAGGGCAGAAGCTGCCTCTTAAAGTAGCCCAGCTCGATCAAGTCGCTCGTTAATCTTCTAGGTCGCTTTCGTACTTTCTTGCCGAGCTCGGTGGTTTCCATTACCACTTAAGAATGAGGACTCAGAAAAAAAACAAAACCAAAAATTCTCCCCTGATTGTTCCGTCTCTTCTTTCAGCCAACTTTGCTTATTTGGCAGATGAAGTAAAAGAGATTGAGCACGCCGGGGCGGATTGGCTGCATCTCGATATCATGGACGGACACTTTGTCCCTAACTTGACCTTTGGCCCGGGGTTAGTCGAAGCGATCCGGCCTGTGACGAAGCTTCCCATTGATTGCCATTTGATGGTGGATCGCCCCGAGGATTGGATTGAGTCTTTTGCGCGTGCAGGAGCGAACTGGATCACGGTTCACGTTGAGTCCACCCGTCATTTGAATCGACTTCTTCAGCAAATTCGAGAACTGGGATGTCACCCTGGAGTTTCAATTAATCCAGGCACCTCGGTAAATCATTTGGAGGAGATTTTAGATTTTGTAGATCTGGTCTTGGTCATGAGCGTAAATCCTGGCTTTGGTGGGCAAAAGTTTGTGAACGGATCACTCGAAAAAGTCAAAAAGATTGCAAAAATGCGAGCAGGACGCCCTTTTCTCATCGAAATTGATGGAGGAGTCAGTCTTGATAATGTGTCTGTTTTGAGAAATGCGGGTGTCGACGCCTTTGTTGCGGGCTCTGCGATTTTTGGACAAAAGAATAGAAAGGATGCTATTCGAAAGTTTAGGGACCGAATCGGGGAGGAATAAAAATGGAAACATTGCATTTGGGTGCTCAGGCACTCACGCTTGAAGATATTTTCCAGGTTGCAGTCAATCAGAAACAAGTTGATCTTTCTGCTCAGGCCAGAACAAAAATTCAAGCAGCGCATGAATTTTTGCTCTCTCGACTTCAGACAGGCGAAACTTATTATGGCGTGAATACGGGTTTTGGGCTTCTCTCGCACGTGCGTATATCATCCGCTGATCTCGAATCGCTTCAATACAATTTACTTCGATCTCATTCGTGTGGCGTCGGTGCGGCACTTCCAGATGCTGCAGTTCGCGCCATGCTGGTGCTCAGGGCTGCCAATTTGTCCATTGGGCATTCTGGAGTTAGTTTACAGCTCGTTGAGCAGATTTTACTCCTGCTGAACCGGGGTGTGATTCCCGTCGTTCCTGAACAGGGCTCGGTCGGAGCAAGCGGTGATCTAGCTCCTTTGTCTCATCTAGCCTTGCCGTTAATTGGAGAGGGACGTGCTCGGTTTCGTGGGCAAGAGATGAGCGGGGCTCAGGCACTCAAGGCGGCAGGGATACAACCGATTCGCCTAGGTCCTAAAGAGGGACTTGCTCTCATTAATGGCACCCAGTTTATGGCGGCCCTCGGGACTCTCAACCTTTTGAAGGCGGAGCGCCTTGCTGGCTTGGCTGATTTGATCGGGGCGATGTCAGTGGAGGCCCTTCGAGGTACGCCAGCAGCATTTGATCCAGCGATCCATCGCATCAGACCTCATCCCGGCCAAGCTCGAGTGGCTGAAAATGTCCTCAAGTGGCTCACTCCAAAGGGCCAGAGGAGCGAAATTGGAAAAAGCCATGAGGACTGTAATCGAGTTCAAGATCCTTATAGTCTTCGATGTATTCCCCAGGTGCACGGAGCATCTCGCGATATCCTGAGTTTTGTGCGTCAGGTTTTAGAGCGCGAGGTGAACTCAGTCACTGATAATCCGCTGATTTTTCCTGAAGAGGGAAAAATTTTGAATGGGGGTAATTTTCACGGTCAGATTCTCGCTAATGCGATGGACATGCTCTCGATCGCTGCGGCAGAGCTTGCAAGTATTTCCGAGCAAAGACTGGAAAAACTAGTGAATCCAGCAACCTCTGGTCTGCCCGCATTTTTGACCGTCCAGGGCGGTTTGAACAGTGGCTTTATGATTGTTCAAGTGACGGCAGCAAGTTTGGTTTCTGAGAATAAGACGCTTTGTCACCCGGCCAGCGTTGATTCAATTCCGACCAGTGCTGACAAGGAAGATCACGTGAGTATGGGGGCTTGGGCAGCGAGAAAATCTGGAATAGTTATTGCGAACTCACAACGTGTGCTTTCCCTTGAGTTGCTCGCGGCTGCACAGGGAGTTGACCTTTTGCGTCCCTTCAGAAGCACCGAGCCTTTGGAGAAAGTTCATCACATGATTCGTCGCAGAATCAAGCGCCTGGATGGTGATCGTCCTTTCTCGGAAGATTTTAGTGCAATCCTAGAAATGATGGACTCTGATGAAATGCTCCAAATCATCCAAAGCGTGAGCTCAACCTGAGAGGTCCCTGTGTCGTTTAAGGTAATTACTCATGCAAGTGAATTACTTACGGGTGCTGGAGTTCGAATAAAAGACGGCGTGCGGGTGACTGACGAGGATCTTGGGCGCATCCCAGATGGCGCTTTGGTTTACCAGACCAAAAAAGTGGGACGACATGACGTCCCGGATCGAATTGAGTGGGTGGGGAGCACAGAAGATCTTCCAAGGCGGTGGAAAAAAATCCCTCACTTAGATCTTCGAGGAAAAAAAGCAGTGATTCCTGGTCTCGTCGATTGTCATACTCATTTAATCTTTGGCGGAGATCGTTCAGAGGAGTTCTCCGCGCGCTGTGCTGGTGCAACTTATGAAGAAATTTCAAAAAAAGGCGGTGGTATTTTAAGTACGGTCCAAGCGACTCGTGCAGCTAGCGAGGCCGAGTTGGTCAAGCTGGGGGCTGAGCGATTAAAAGAAATTTATCGTCGCGGAGTTCGAACGGTTGAGATTAAGAGTGGGTATGGGCTTGATTTTGAGTCTGAGATGAAAAGTCTCAGAGCCATTGCTCAGCTGAAAAAAAAGTTTCCTAAGATGACCTTGACTGCGACCTACATGGGAGCGCACGCAATACCGCAAGGTCGGGATCGACGCGACTACATTCATGAAATCGTTCATCGGACTTTACCTGAAATTCAGAAAAAACGGCTAGCGGATGCCTGTGATGTATTCATCGACGAAGGCTATTTTACTCGCGATGAAGGACGTGAAATTCTTGGAGCAGCCAAGAGAATGGGCCTCAGAACTAAAATCCATGCCGATGAGTTGAGTAATACTGAATCAGCCTCTCTGGCGGCAGAGCTGGGGGCGCTCTCAGCAGACCACCTGCTTAGGGTCTCGGATCGAGGAGTGCAAAGTCTTTCTGTTTCAGAGGTCGTCGCGGTTCTGCTTCCAGGCACTGCTTTCTACCTCAAGGCGGCTCAAGCACCGGCACGGAAGCTTCTGAATCAAGGTGTAAGGGTGGCCCTGGCAACAGATTTTAACCCAGGCACTTTTATGGGCTTGTCTCTCCCGTCTGTGATGACGATAGCAGCTCTTTATTTGGGGATGACACGTGCGGAGATCTTCGCAGCTGTGACCTACAATGGAGCACGCGCCTTGGGTTTGTCAGCATCTAAGGGGACGCTTGAACCAGGCTTGGATGCCGATTTTTGGATTCTTCCCTTTCAGAAATTTGAAGAAGTTTATTACCGATTTGCCTGGTAGTAGAGCTTTGCTCGACTTTTTTACTACCGCAGGCGATAAGCTGGATTGCTAGGACAGCCTGTTGGGCAAGCTGCAGTAACGCTTCGGGTGATGTAGGTCCAAAGTCCCAAAATGGCAGTTCTAATGCTGTTTCCGAATGTGGCTGCCAATGCAATCGTTACTGCTAGGACTAAGATATACTCAACCAGCGCCTGACCTAATTGATTTCTGCTTTTTCTAGCTTTGTTCATCTGTTTCAGTATATAATGAGAGGACGTGCTATGACAGCTTCGAACCATCAAAATTCAAAAATTAGCCTGAAAAAGGCCCTTACGCCCATCGTCATTGTTTTAGCGGCGGTTGCTATCGCGTTGATTGCACTCAAAATGGTCGCTCTCAAGCAGCAGAGCTTGCACTCCAATTCTGAAGCTCCGAGTCAAGTTGAGATCAAGGTGGGGAGTGTTCTCCCTGATTTTACACTTCTCTCCTCTCCAGAGAATCGAGTGGTTTCGGTTTCTGACTTGCACGCTAAAGTTGTTATGCTGAATTTTTGGGCGACCTGGTGCGAAGCCTGTATGGAGGAAATGCCCAGTTTTGCCAAGCTCAGAGACCGTTTTCATGGTCAGGGCTTCGAGGTCATTGGGGTCAATTTAGACGAAAATCCTGACTCTGCCATTGAACGGACTAGAGCCAAGCTCAAAATTGAATTTCCATTGCTGAAAGACAGTGATGGCAAAGTGGCAGATCTTTTTGATGTGCACGCCATTCCATCCACCATCGTTTTTGATCAGAATCGAAAAGTGCTCGATCTCAAAGAGGGAGGTAAGGACTGGTTTTCTCAAGAAAGTATCGGACAAGTGCAGCGGTGGCTAAGTCAGTGATTTCTTATACACCTGCTCAAATTAAAACCTTTCTCTCTGGACTATCTCTGCCAATCTTCATTAGCGCTGAGAATAAGGGCAGAGTCGGCCTATGGCTGGCGGTGATTGCTACTGCGCTCTATGTCGGCTCGAATCATTTTCACATGTTTGCTCCTCGTCTCTTGCCATTCTGGTGGGTGGATGAGGCGGTTCCATTTTTGCCTTGGTCGGTTTGGCTCTACATTAGTGAGTATATTTTTTTTCCGGCAGTGTATTTTTCGAGTCGCGATCTAAATAATTTGAATAAATACTTTTATTCCTTTCTTTTTCTTCAGTCACTCAGTGTTTTGATCTTTATCATTTGGCCAACTACTTACCCTCGCGAGCTTTTTCCACTTTCGAGTGATCTTGATCCTCTTACTTTTTTTGTTTTTAGTTCGCTCAGAGCCGCAGATACTGCTGCCAATTGTTGTCCCAGCCTTCACGTGAGTAGTGTGTATCTCTCATCGTTTATTTTTCTCGACGATCAGAGACAGAAATTTCCATACTTCTTTGTCTGGGGCTCCCTGATTGCAGCATCTACACTCACGACTAAACAGCACTACATGGTTGATGTAATTGCTGGATTTCTCATGGCACTCGGAGTGTACTGGATTTTTCATCGGTATATTGCCTATCGCCGCCAGGACTGTAAGGCTTAGTATTCAGAGCTCATTCAAGCGTTCGTTAGGCGTTCATGATAAAGAACTCAAGCCTGCCTCAATGACATTGAGTGCCTCATTCAGCTCAGCGTCTTGGATGACGAGTGGAACGAGCAGACGAACGACGTTTCCATAAGTGCCCGCACTCAAAATGACCACCCCATTTTTGTAGCAGTATTGAATGAGGGCTGCAGTAGAGTCACGATCTGGTTCTTGAGTTGTTCGATCCTTAACCAGTTCTAATGCCCTCATGGGACCTAGTCCCCTGACGTCTCCGATGATCGGGAATTGAGACTTCCACCGGTCCAGGCGAGTTTCGATTCGCTTACCAAGTTCTCTCGCACGAAGGAGCAGTGTGCCATCTTGAAACAACTGAAAAACAGCCAGAGCGGACGCGCATGCAACAGGGTTTCCTCCGTACGTACCCCCAATTCCCCCTTCCATGGGTGCATCCATCATCTCGGCACGCCCAGTCACTGCAGCTAGGGGGAGACCGCCAGCAAGTCCCTTGGCAGAGGTGATTAAGTCCGGGGTGACATCCAGCTGTTCACACGCAAATAAGGTCCCAGTGCGTCCAAATCCAGTTTGAATCTCATCTGCAATCAGGACAATGCCATGAGTGGTGCAGTACTCGCTGAGAAGGGTCATGAAGGTTTTTGGAGCTGGGACGAATCCACCTTCACCCAAAACAGGCTCGATGATGACAGCCGCAGTATTAGCTGCACCCACTTGATTGTTTACGATTTCCTCAAAACGATGAAAGCATTCCTTAGAGACTCGCTCAGGATCAGAGGTGTTCGGCCAGCGATAGGCGTAGGGAAAGGGTGCTCGATAAACCTCTGAGTTAAAAGGCCCAAAGTCTTGGCGATAGGGTTTGACCTTCGATGTGAGGGTCATCGCCATGTAAGTGCGTCCATGGTAGCCGTGCTCAAAACAAATCAAGGACGGACGTTTCGTGAAGGCACGGGCAATTTTGACCGCATTCTCAACGGCTTCTGCACCGCTATTGACGAGTAAGGTTTTTTTTGGAAACGATCCTGGTGTGGATTGATTCAGTGCCGTGGCGACTTCAATATACTGGCGATAGGGCAAAACATTAAAACTGGTGTGGAGCATCTGGCTTGCTTGCAGTTGAATCGCTTGGACGAGCTCATCAGGGGCGTGTCCGACATTAGTCACGCCAATGCCACAGGCGAGGTCAATCAGGGTATTTCCATCTACATCATGGACTAAGGCTCCCCTGGCAGTGGATGCAAAGATGGGAGTCGTATGAAAGGGCCCCCTGGCGACCTGAGATTTGCGCTCCTTCATGAGTGCGAGAGAATTGGGTCCAGGCAACGAAGTCTTTAGGGAAATTGCCATATTAGTACCATCCAATCGGTGTTTCATCGAGGTTGATATTGACCTGCTTAATCTCTAGGTAGGCTTCGATCCCATGAAGTCCAAGCTCCCGACCGATTCCGCTTTGCTTATATCCGCCCCACGGCATTTCATTAAAAGTGGGGTGATAGGTATTGAGCCAGGTGATTCCAGCACGGATACTATGAATCACTCGTAATCCTCGATTCACGTTCTTGGTCCACACACCTGCTGCCAAGCCATACTCAGTATCGTTAGCAATCTGAATCGCCTGTGACTCGCTTTCAAAGGGAATGATCGAGAGAACCGGACCAAATATTTCCTCTCTGCCAACACGCATTTGGGGTGTCACGTGGTCAAAAATCGTGGGTTCAAGAAAGTTTCCTTTTTCGAATTCTGCTCCCACAGGCCGGCGGCCGCCACAGATGAGTTTTGCGCCCTCAGAGATGCCAATTTTAATATAATTCTCCACCTTTTTTAAGTGATCTGCCGAGATCAGAGGCCCCATTTTTACCCCTGGGGTGAGCCCGTGGCCCAACTTAATTCGAGGGATTTTATTGATGAGAGCTGCTACAAAGTCTGCGTGGATCGACTTTTCAATCAAAAGGCGAGATCCTGCTGAGCAGACTTCGCCTTGATTGGCAAACGCTCCAAACAGTGCTCCGTCTACAGCTGCTTCAAAATCGGCATCGGCAAAAACAATGTTTGGATTTTTCCCTCCCAACTCAAGCGATATTTTTTTGAGGTTGGAACTGGCTGCAACCATAATTTTTCGGCCGGTGACCGTGCCGCCCGTGAATGCAATCTTGTCTACCTTTGAGTTCGATGCGAGCTCTTCACCAGCGCCTGCGCCGGGACCTGTGACGACATTCACAACGCCTGGAGGTAGACCGACTGATTCGATGATCCGTGCAAGCTCGAGAGCAGTGATTGGAGTGAGCTCGGAGGGTTTGAGGACACAAACATTTCCAGCTGCGAGAGCCGGAGCCAACTTCCACGCGGCCATCATAAGTGGGTAGTTCCAGGGGATGATCTGGCCGCAAACTCCGACCGGCTCGCGCACCACATAGCTAATCGAATTGGCGGGTACGCTCATGGTTTCCCCATGGATTTTGGTCGCTAATCCTCCGTAAAACTCAAAGCAATTGGCCGCATCAGCGACATCGAACTCGGCCTCGGCGAGGGGCTTGCCACAATTACGAACCTCAAGCTCGGCCAAAAATTGACCTTCGCGTCGGATGGCATCTGCAATTTTAAAGAGGTATTTTCCTCGATCGAGAGCTGAGGTCTTTCTCCACGGCCCGGCCTCAAAAGCCTGACGAGCTGCATCAATTGCGAGCGCCACGTCTTTTGGTTCTGCCTCTGGTACTCGAGCAATCAGATCTCCATTCCCTGGGTCTGTGATTTTGCGAGTGGCACCCGATTGCGCTGCAACCCATTTTCCATTGATCCACATCTGATAGGACTTTACAGGGTGTGGTTTGGTCATCTTAGATCCTCCTGATCTTTGAATATTCTATCATAAATCATAAATGGTGTGGTTTCCTGATCTTTCGATTAGGCTGGCGCACTAGCTAAATACATTCCAATTAATATAAAAAATAAGCACAACCATTGGAGTTTCGTCACGGCTTCTTTAAGAACGAGAGCAGCAAATCCAAGCGTCACCGCAGGGTAGGCTCCTGTAATCGGTGTTACGATGGAGATGGGGCCAAAGCGATTGGCGATGATGACTCCCAGATCCCCACCCGCCATCATTCCCATGGGCAGGAGAGAGCGGATCCAATTTCCAGGTGCAAGGCGGTATCCATGTCCTTTTAGCACCCCATAGACGCCTAGAGTCAGGGCGCCCCCAACCGTATTGCAGAGAGCTAAATTCACTTCGCTGGCCTGGGGGAAACTATACGAGTACTTCACCAAGGTTTGAGATCCTGCCCAAAGAATGAGGGCAATCAGAGAGAACCCGATCCATTGGGAATTTCGGGGGGCCGCTTCCGGATCATTTTGACTTCGGTCGGGTGGCGAATAGGCCAGTCCTAGACATCCCACTACGACGGAGATCACTCCGATATACTGCTGAATCAAAAGGGTCTCCCCCAGAAATGCTCGACCAAAGACGACGGTGAGTGCTGGATAGGCAGCGGATAATGTCCCTACGATCGTGATCGGACCCATGAGGATCGACTGAAAGTAAAAAACCCAACCTAAACCGTCACCGATATAAGCTAACACCCCAAGAGCCAAAAAAGGGAGGCCGTCCCTTGCCGTGAGCGGTGGGTGTGTCTGAGTGAAAAAGTAGCTGAGATTGACGATAGCTTTGGCAAAAACAAAATAGAGACAAAAGAGTGCCGGCGGCACTTCAGAGATCCACTTTTTGATCAAGCCTTGGCCCACCCCGTAAAGAAAGAGAGCTGAAACGGCCGGCGTAAACCACAGCCAGAGCGGTGAGGATGCAGGGATCATCTTCGTCCTCCTTTGAGGAGTGAGATCAGTTGTTGTGCCACTCGGGTTGCGGATTTAAATGCGCCACTGGAGTGAGTTCCTTCTGTAAAATCACCAGCAAGATAAATGTGATTTTCGGGTATCCTGAGTTCATTCGAGAGCTCGTCGAAGCGAGAGCGTCCCACCGGCCAGCCGGCAATGGCTCGCGGGTGATATCGATAAAATTCTACACTCTGAATGTCCTTTGAAAAACCGGGCCAAAGTTGTTCAAAAGCGGACGCGATTTGTTTTTTTACTTCGTCCAGTGGCATCATCGTAAATTTCTCAGCATGATAACCAGTAATCAGGAGCGAAAGAATCTTAGTGTCGGTGTTTTGATCTGGGTTGCCATCGTAGATCACGCCTAAATCCGAGTCTGAGAGGATCGGCAGCGCTTCTGCCGCTTTTTTGGTTTGAAATCGGTCGGACTTCCGAGAAACGAAAACGTGAGCTTTAAAGTATGATCCCCAAGTTTGAGTTTTGATGGCCTCCCATTTTTTCTCTGAGAGCGGTGGATCAAATTGGAGTTCGGAAAGGCGATACAGAGGAATTGTGCTGACCACCGCTTTCGCCTCAATTTTTCGATTTTGATGAGTGACCTGGTTTAATACGCTTATAATAATCCGGCTTTTCTTGCTTTCTAGTCGAGTCACTCTTTCATTGAGACTGATCCGGTGAGGGTTGATGTACTTTGTGAGCGCCTGGGTAAAGCGCTCATTTCCGCCGATGACCCGATAGCTCGCTTCTCCCTTCCCGAGGAAAATGTGAAACTCAGAGATTCCATCCAAAGCAGAGAGTTGCTCCCACTGTGTTCCGATCTCGCATTCGACAGAGATCCGGATCCACTCGGATACTCTCTTGGGTAGGTTTTGCTGAAGAACCCATTCAGACAATGCGATGTCTTTGAGGTTCATGAGTTCTTTCGGGAGGGGATGTGGCCCGTTTATTCTTTGAATCATAGGGCCGACTTGTGCCCGGAACGAGTCAAATGCGGCCTTTTCAACAGGCGTGAAGATGCGTGTTAGAAAGTCCTCTACCGACTCCTTTTGTCCCAGAGTCTCGAGTTTTTGGTTGAGAACGACACTCGATGCTGAGCTTTCTACCTTTAAGGGAAGTTTGAGTTCCTTTAAAATTTTTACCGCGGGATTGCTTTCCCAGTATTCCTCCATTCCCGAATCTGCGTGAAGTGTCACCTGTCCCGGAGTCTGGTACGTCACAGTCCGGACCCTTCCACCGACCCGTGGAGTGATTTCGACCAAGTGGTAAGGAATACCCGCCTTTTTGAGCTGATAGGCCGTCGCTAAACCGCTGAGACCTGCACCAATAATGAGAACGTCTGTTTTTTGAGGTAACTGTGCGAGAGCGAGGCTGGAAAAATAGACGAAAATTGCGAGAGCTCGAAAGACTAATTTGAGAACCATTCTGGATGCGGCCTTTCCATAAAACTTCCCAACCAAGTCATTTGGGAATATGTTATTCAAAATAGTAGATCCTAACGAAGAGTCTACTTTCTGCTACTTGAGAATCTAAGATGAAATACAAGGAAACTCATGCTCAAAAAGTTGAAAGATAACAATCGAACGCAAGCGATTCTGATTCATGGAAATTGGGTGACCCCTCAATCTTCTCATCTCAGGGAGATTCGAAATCCTAGCAGTTTAGAGCTTTTGGGCACTGCGGCAGATTGCGGCCAAGATGATGTCAACGCAGCAGTTCTGTCAGCTCGTAACGCTCAGCAGAGTTGGTGGAGAGTGCCCGGAGTTGAAAAAGCTAAACTCCTCAGAGAGGTGGGACGCCGCGTCCGAGAGATGGAATACGATCTGTCTCGTCTGATGACCAAGGAAACCGGTAAGGCCTTGTGTGAGTCGGTAGATTGCATCGATTGGGTGGCTGCAGCGTTTGAGTATTATGCTGAAGTGGCTCGATCGAGTTATGGAAAATCCATTCCCCCTGTGGCTCCGCATCAGATTAACTTTACCATTAAAGAACCCTATGGCGTGGTAGGCGCTATTGTTCCGTTCAATTTCCCCCTTCTATTGATGGCATGGAAAGTTGCTCCGGCGTTGGCTGCAGGCAATGCAGTTGTTTGTAAAGCTCCTCATCAAAATCCGCTGACCAATCTCATGATGGCTCGGGCTTATGAAGGGGTGCTGCCTCCTGGTGTGGTGAATGTGATTACAGGGGGTGAAAGTACCGGGGAGTTGTTAATTCACCACGATGAGATTGACCTCATCGCGTTTACTGGTTCCACGCAGGTCGGTCGAAGGATCGCCGCAGTGGCTGGGAGTCAGCTCAAGAAAGTGAATCTTGAGTTGGGTTCTGTCGATCCATTTTTGGTTTTTAAAGATGCGAACTTGGATATTGCGGTCCCGGGTGTAGCCTGGGCCAGACTTCTCAACGCAGGGCAAGTTTGTACTTCTAGTAAACGCATTTATTTAGAGCGCCCCATCGCAGAGGAGTTTATTGGCCGACTTTCTGCTCACGTAAAGACTCTGCAAGTTGGGGATCCATTGAACCCGAACACTGACATCGGCCCATTGATCTCTGCAGAGGCGGTGAAAAAAGTTGAATCACAAGTGAAAGCGGCCATTCAAGAGGGAGCAACGCTTCTTCTGGGCGGAAGTCGATTTCAGCCGGAAGGCCTTCCTGGTTATTTTTTTGAGCCTACGATCCTGAGTGATGTTAAGCACGGTTCGAGTCCTACGCGGGAGGAGATCTTTGGCCCCGTCTTTTCGATTACTGTGGCTGAAAATGCAGATGAGATGATCGAAATGGCCAACGATTCCAAGTACGGGCTTGGAGCTTGTATCTACACAAATAATCTTGAAGTCTCGATGAGAGCGATGGAAAATATCAAGGCTGGGACTTTTTGGATCAATGACCCCCTCACGGACAATGATGCCGCCCCTTTTGGCGGAATGCGATGGAGTGGGATTGGACGTGAACTCGGAGAAGAAGGGCTTGATGCGTTTCGCGAGCCCAAACACGTTCATCTCGATTATATTGCTGAAAAGAAGTCTTACTGGTTTCCCTACGGACAAAGAAAAATTCCCTCCAAAAAGGAGTCAAATTCTTGAGTGAAAATCTGATTCGATACGCGGTCGTGGGGGGAGCGGGTGCTATGGGGCGAATTACGGTTCGCGACCTGGTTGAAACGCTGCCCTCTCGCAATGTAGAAATTCTCATCGCAGATTACGATCTGAAGCAGGCTTCAGCGTTAGCTGAACAGTTCAGTGATCGGCGCGTTCGAGCGATTCGAGTGGATGTTAAGAATCAGGCCGAAGCTCAGAAGCTTCTTGCAGGTTCGTTTGTTCTGATTAACGCCGCTCAATATTCGCTCAACTTGGATGTCATGGCGATTGCTTTGGCCATTTCATCTCACTACATTGACCTCGGCGGACTCTTTCATGTCACCCGCCAGCAACTCGAGTGGGACAGTCGATTTAAGGCAATTGGGAAAACGGCTCTCTTGGGGATGGGTGCTGCCCCGGGAATTACAAATATTTTAGCTCGGCATGCTTCTGATCGGCTCGATACTGTGAAGGAAATTCACCTTCGCGTGGGCTCTATGGACGCAACTCGCTATCGCACTCAGCCTGCTCTCGCTCTTTCTTATTCACTTCAGACTATTTTAGAGGAGTTTTCTTTTGAGCCTGCTATTTTCACGAAGGGCAAGTTCAAGTTTGTTGCTCCGATGTCAGGAGCGACGGCCCATCGATTCCCTGCACCAATTGGTCTTAGGTATCCCATGTATACGATTCACTCAGAAGTTGCGACGCTTCCTGTCTCGTTCAAGGGACAGGGGGTCAAGGAGGTGAGTTTTAAGATTGCCTTCGACCCAGAGTTTATCGATCGTGTTCGTTTCCTTCGAGATTTAGGCATGGCGTCCCACGAATGGATCACCTTGCCCGGAGGAGGAAAAGCCCGCCCAATTGACGTCATCAATCGGGTTGCAATGTCACAACCTACGCCGAAACAGGTCGGAAAGTTGAATCAATATGAGGTGGTTCGAGCTGTCGTAAAGGGTACTTTGGGTAGCAAGAAAGTGACGCTCATTCATGAGTGCCACACAGCCGGAAAGCCGCAGTGGGGAATCGGCCTGGACATCGACACCGGGAGTCCTCCCTCGATCGCTGCGCAGATGCTTGCCAGGGGCGAAATCACGGAGCGTGGGGCTTTACCTGCTGAGATTGCGGTACCGCCGGTCCTATTTTTTGAATACCTAAAAGCGCGGAATATGAAGATCAAGACTGCGCAGAAATCGGGCTGGGAATTTAAAGTTTAGCTAGAAGTGGAGGGTGAGCTCATTTAGGTATTTGCCTTCACGCATTTGAAGTGGCGGAGAGAGAGAGATTCGAACTCTCGATACGCTTTTGGCGTATGCTCCCTTAGCAAGGGAGTGCCTTCGGCCACTCGGCCATCTCTCCGTGAGTGTGCGGCAAGCAAGTCAGTGTTCATCTATAGCAAAGCCAAAATGAAATAGCAAAGCTAGAACTGACGGTCTAAGCTGTTCTTTGAGTAAAACTTTGCTGGAGGCAGGGCTATGGTACTGACTACTGAGTTGATTTTGGGTTTGTTTGGCTTGGTTTTTCTGACTGAAACGGTTGCAGATGTTTTGAATTTGAGCCGACTCAGGTCAGATCTTCCCGCCGAGTTCCAAGGGATTTACGACTCCGAAAAGTACCGAAAATCGTTGCAGTATCAGACTGAAGTAACGTGCTTCGAGATTTTGCATCGGGCCATGAGTTTTGGGGTCTTTGCAGGTTTTTTGCTCGCCGGAGGATGGAACTGGGCGGATCAATGGGCAAGGCAATTTGAGCTGGGCTCGGTGGGTACTGGACTCATTTTTGTTGCTTTGATTTCTGCGCTTCGGTTTGTGATTCAGCTCCCATTTTCCGTCTACTCGACCTTTGGGATCGAGGCAAGGTATGGATTTAATCGAACCACGCCTCAAACCTTTGTTGCTGATTTGTTCAAAGGTCTAGTTTTGAGTGCGCTTCTGGGTGCGCCGATCTTTGCAGGGCTGATCTATTTTTTTGAAAGCGCTGGGTCCCTTGCATGGCTTTACGCATGGTTTGCGCTCACTGTGTTTCAGGTGGGTGTGACGTATTTAGCTCCCGCTCTGATTTTGCCCTTATTTAACAAGTTTGAGCCCTTGCCGGAGGGTGATCTGAAGCGTGCGATTGAGATTTTTGCAGCTCAGCGCAAGTTTAAGTTGAGCGGAATTTTTACGATGGATAGTTCTAAGCGTTCCACTAAGTCGAACGCATTTTTTACTGGGTTTGGTAAGCTGAGAAAATTGGTCCTTTTTGATACGTTGATTCAAAATCAGTCTTTGGATGAACTGGTGGCAGTGCTAGCTCACGAAATTGGCCATTATGAGAAAAAACATATTCAGCAATCGATGGTCGTTTCTGTCTTATCCTCTGGGGTCCTATTTTACGTGTTTTCACTTTTTCTCAATCGGCCTGATTTGTTCGCAGCGTTTAAAATGGATTCAACCTCAATCTACGCAAGTCTTGTCTTGCTAAGTAGTGCCGCTGGGCCCGTGCTCAGACTGGTTTCTGTGCTGGCCCTCTGGAGATCTCGCGCGAATGAGTTCGAAGCAGATCGTTTCGCCCGTGAGGCCTGCGGTAAACCCGAGGCTCTTGTTTCAGCGTTGAAAAAAATGAGTGTTGATCATCTCTCTCATCTTAATCCTCATCCGATGAAAGTGGTTTTGGAGTACTCTCATCCTCCGGTTCTCCAGAGAATTCAGGCACTCCGAGGTCTTGGTGTATTTTTGCTTTTTATGGTGTCCCTTTCGATGGTTTCTTCGCAGAGTTTCGCCCAAACGCCAACTCCGCAGGCCAGTGCTGGGGCTATGCTTTCCCAGTCCAAGGTGACTCCATCAAAAGTCCAAACTCAAAAATCAAAGTACGGCCCAGATGCGATGCCTCTCTCGGTGTCGCATGAGTATTTCAAGGGTCACGATGCTCCTCAGTTTTGGGCCCTGATCCCTTATTATGCACCTCAACAGACCGGAAGCTCATGCTCAGTTGCGGCTGCTACTATGGTCGTGAATGCAGCTCGAGTCGGGCATGTCCTCAGGGCCGAAGAACCTCTGGCAACCGAGGCTCAGGTGATTAAAAACTCGAAGAGCACAGCGTGGCGGTTTTCTGTGGGTCTCATGGGGAGGGGTGTCCTCCTGGATGACCTTGGGGGCTACCTCACCTCGGGTCTTGCGGGTTACGATGCAAAGCCAAAATGGGTTGAAATGATTCATGCAAATCCAGATTCTCGGTTAAAAATTCACCAGATTCTAGTGGAGATGGAAAAAAATCCGAAGGAGTTCCTTATCGCAAATTTCGTTCAGGGAGTTTACACCGGAGATGCGCCTGTCGGTCATTTTGCCCCCGTGGGAGCCTATGATTCTGAGAATCAACGGGTCCTGATTCTCGACCCCGATCGTGAGTGGTATGAGCCTTATTGGGTGAGTGAAGATGTGTTTTTCAAAGGGATGAATACGGTCGATCAGAGCGCAAAAGGCGCCTATCGCGGGTTGATTCGCGTTGTTCTGCCTTAGGTCGAAAAGGTTAATTTTCGTGTCTTTTTGCCAAGTTTTGTTTGCCGATGGATTGCGAACTTAACCAATCTCTCATGATTTTTTTAATCAGAGTTTGATATTTGATGCCTTCGAGTTCGGCAGCAGTTTTAAATGTATTGAGAAGATTTTCAGGGATCTTGATGCTGATCAATCTGGACTTTGTGTTGCGGTTTGTTTCGGCCTCGGCATGAAGTTTTCTAAAATCCTCCAGAAATTGAACGATTTCTACTGTGCTCATTTTGCTTGCGCGCTCTAGGTATTCTGGTGTGAGGTATTGCACGGTTTTCTTCATTTCGATTTCCTCAGTTTTATTAGTTCGCGCAAGGATTCAACGTCGGCCAGGTCTTGTGGTCTGCCGGAGGCTTGCTTCATTTTGATCAAGTCTGGAATTGATGCAATTTTGATTTTAAATGAGTGAAATTGAACGGTGACCACTTGAATTGCGCTGAGATTTTGAGTGAGGATGATGTCAACTTGTTCACTCGGCTTTTTCGGATTGTAAAAATTCCAGGCAATTAAATTTCGATTCTCCAAATACTCTTTTCTGAACTTATAAACTTGGGCCCCGTGCAGAGGGAGTCGCGATTCTAGTCCAAGTTCGTGTAAAGCCTGTTCAGTTTCGATAAAGTCGCCTTCTTTGAACTGAATCACTAGGTCAATGTCTACAGTTCCTCTTACGGCGCCGTGGAGGGCTACAGCGTAACCGCCGACTAGGGCGTAGGGAATGTTTCGAGTCGTTAGGGCTTGAATCAGTCTTGTGAGAAGCATAGTATATACCAGTATATACTATGCTTCTGAGTGATAGCAAACGTTTTGGTGGACCCCTTTGCTTTAGTAATCCCACCAAATCTATCCCTATTCTCCTCCCAATCTGGTAAGGTGCGCAGGTGGCAATTTTAGTTAGTGTTTCCGGAGTACGAAAAGCGTTTGCAGCGCGACCCTTATTTGAGGGGCTCACTTTTTCTATCGAGAGCGGCGAACGCATCGGGCTGATTGGCCCGAATGGGGCGGGTAAATCCACGCTTCTTCGCATGATCGCGTCTCAGGCGAGCCCCGACGAGGGGGTGATCTCGTTTCAGCGAGGGCTCCGAGTGGGGTTTCTGGAGCAAACTCCCACGTTCAAAAAAGGAGCCACTGTCCACTCCACGCTCTTGGAGGGCGCCGCTGACCCAGATGATTGGGAATCGATCGCCTTGGCAGATGAGATCGCATCGAAACTTTCGTTGCTAGATCCGAGTCAAAAAGTCGAGGAACTATCAGGAGGGTGGAAAAAGCGAGCAGCTTTAGGCCGCGAACTGGTCCGTCAGCCCGATTTACTGCTTCTCGATGAGCCCACCAATCACCTGGACCTCGATAGCATTTACTGGCTTGAGGAGTGGATCCGAAATGCGCGCCTCGCTACCCTGACGATCACCCATGATCGCGCTTTTCTTCAAAAAGTTTCAGACCGTATTTTAGAGCTCGATCGTCGAAACCCAGGTGGGCTTCTGAGCATTAAGGGAGATTACGTTAACTACTTGGAAGCTAAGGAGCAATTGGTCGCTTCTCAGGAGCGTCGCGAGGTGATCTTAAAAAACACCCTCCGCCGCGAGACCGAGTGGCTAAGACAAGGCGCTAAGGCTAGAACCACTAAGCAGCAGGCGAGAATTCAGCGGGCCGGCGACCTCAAAGATGAGGTGAGCGAAATTAGTTACCGCAATCAAAGTCGAACAGTAAAGCTCGATTTCCAGGCCACTGAGAGGAATCCAAAAAAGCTGATTGAGGCTAAGGGAATCTCTAAGTCATGGGGTCGGGGACCTCTGTTTTCTGACGTTGATCTGGTTTTGAGTCCCGGAAAGCGACTCGGAATTTTGGGATCGAACGGGTGCGGTAAGTCGACCTTGATTCAAACCCTTTTGAAAGAGGAAGAGCCTGATTCAGGCTCGGTTGCTCACGTCGATGGCCTGCAAGTGGCTTATTTTCAGCAAAATCGAGAGGCGCTCGATCCGAAGGTGACCGTGGCTAAGACCATTTGTCCCTCGGGTGACTTTGTCGACTATCGCGGGAATCGGATGCATATCCGTGGCTACCTGGATCGATTTCTTTTTACTCAGGGACAAATGGACATGGCTGTCGGTAAGCTCTCTGGCGGTGAGCAGGGACGGCTTTTGATTGCCCAGTTGATGCTCCAACCCGCTAATATTCTCGTGCTCGATGAGCCCACCAACGACCTCGACATGGCGACCCTTGCGGTTTTGGAAGAGTGCTTGACTGAGTTTCAGGGTGCGATCCTTTTGGTGACCCATGACCGGTACTTTTTAGATCAAGTAGCGAATCAAATTCTTGCATTTAGCCCGTTTCCTGAAGAACGAGGTCAAATCACCTCTTTCGCGAGCCTTGGACAGTGGGAGGCGTGGTTCACAGATACCAACCGGAAGCCTCGACTCCAAGGAGCTGGGGGTAGTTCAGCTGGAAGCTCAGTCACCGCAGCCTCTGCGCCAGCGGTGGAACAAAAGAAACGAAAGCTCAGTTTTAAAGAGCAACGTGAACTCGATTCGATGGAATCGAACATTCATAAAATTGAGGCGGAGCTTGCTCATTGGACAGCGGAGAGCCTAAAACCTGAAAATACGAGTCATTCGGCAAAATTGATGGAGATTGGTCAGAAGATGACTCAGCTCCAGTCCGAAATCGAACGACTTTATTTACGTTGGTCCGAGCTTGAGTGAGAATTTAGTTGAAACGAAATCAGTATCTCCAGTAAAACTCTCCCTCGATGGAAAAGTGCGAATTGCGAAGAGGTAAAAGCGCGTGAATTTTGAAACATGGCTGCAATCAAATCATCCTGAAGTCCCAACTCGATCTGCTATTGCGGTTCTTGCATTGGCCGCCGAAGGTGCGACCGTTCCCTTTATTGCTCGTTACCGGAAGGAACAAACCGGCAGCTTGGATGAAGTGGGGATTCGAACTGTTATTGACGAAAAGGAAAAGTGGGACCAGATCCTCAGTCGCCAAGAATATATCGTCAAAGAAATCGAGCATCAGAAGAAACTCACTCCTGAGCTGAAACAACAGATCCTCAGCACGTTTAAGTCAGAACTTCTCGAAGACCTCTATCTCCCTTACAAAGTTAAGCGTAAAACCAAAGCAGCCATTGCTAAGGAAGCTGGATTAGAGCCCCTGGCAGATTGGATTTGGGGCTGTGGTCACGGCACGGAAACCCCGCAAGAGGGTCAAACTCTCGAAATCTGGGCGTTCACTTTTCGCAATGAAGCCAAGGAAATCAAGGACGCTGCCGCGGCGATCGCGGGAGCGCAAGATATCCTCACCGAGAGATTGGCAGAAATGCAGGATCTGAGACAGAACGTCAGAACCCATGTTTTTGAAAAAGGGTTCATTCGAACTGAGAAATCCAAAAAAGCTAAACCCAATAGTAAATTTGAAAACTACTTTGACTATCGCGAGGCAATTCAATCCCTCTCAAATCCTCAGAACTCTCACCGCTACCTAGCGCTCAAACGGGGTTGGACCGAAGAGGAACTTTCCCTGTCGATCGAGGGTGCAGCAGAGGATACTGAGTTTGAAAAGCGGATGCTGGAGCAATTTGAAGTGACAGCTTGCACGGTGTTGGATTCACCCGGCGCTGAGGTACTCAAAAAAGCCGCCCGCATGGCGTTTAAAGTTCACGTTTTTACCAGCATCGAGGCTGAAGTTCATAAAGCCTTGCGCGAAGTCGCTGACGAAGCGGCAATTCACGTCTTTTCTGAGAACGTGCGTAAGCTTCTTTTGGCATCGCCCTATGGCTCCAAATCTGTTCTGGGTGTTGATCCAGGAATTAGGACGGGCTGTAAGTTGGCTGTGGTGGACGATGCCGGCAAATACATTGCTAGCACGGTGATCTATCTCAACAGCGAAGAGGGGAAAGCGAAAGCAAAAGCGCTCCTTCCTGAAGTGGTTAAAACCGGTAGCATTTCATCCGTTGCGGTCGGTAATGGTACCGCTGGACGCGAAACTGAAACCTTTATCCGAGACGCCCTCAAAGAGGCTGGTTTGAATATTCCAGTCATCATGGTGAGCGAAGCAGGCGCCAGCGTGTACAGTGCAAGTGATGTTGCGCGCGAAGAGTTCCCTGAACTCGATTTGACAGTCCGTGGTGCAATCTCCATTGCTCGCCGTCTGCAAGATCCGCTCGCTGAACTAGTCAAAGTCGACCCCAAGAGTATCGGTGTTGGCCAATACCAACACGATGTTTCTCCAAATGCTTTGAAGCGCAGCTTGACCCACATCGTGGAGTCTTGCGTGAATCAAGTTGGCGTGAACATCAACACGGCTTCATATAACTTGCTCGCTTATGTCTCAGGGATTGGCCCATCCTTAGCAAAAGCCCTGGTTGAATACCGTGGGCAGAAGGGTTTATTCCAATCTCGTGAGGACCTATTCAAGGTCACTCGTTTTAGTAAAAAAACCTACGAACAAGCTGCAGGGTTTTTGCGAGTGCCTGAAAGCACAAATCCGCTCGATAATACCGGCGTTCACCCGGAAAATTACTCCAAGATCGAAGGCTTGGCCGAAAAACTCGGTAAAAGCGTTAAGGATTTCATTGGCGTAGGTGTGAAGCTTCTTAAAGAAGATTCTACTTTTAAATCCGAAGTGGGTGAATTCACTTTTGCCGATATTGTGAAAGAACTTGAAAAACCGGGTCGTGACCCTCGCGACGAGTTTGTCCTTTTCCAGTTCCGCGATGATATTCACGAAGTGAAAGACCTAACCCCCGGGTTACTTTGTCCCGGAGTCGTCACCAACGTCACCAATTTCGGAGCGTTTGTCGATATCGGCGTGCACCAAGACGGCCTTGTTCACATCTCGCAGCTCAGTGATAAGTTCATCAAGGACCCACGAGAAGTGGTGAACCCAGGTGACCGTGTGAAAGTCCGAGTGTTGGAAGTCAATGTGGAGAAAAATCAAATTTCCCTTTCGATGAAAAACACCGTTGAGCGTCCTAAGGCAGCAATTGCTCCAGCTGCTCAGCCTCGTGCTCCGATGGAACGCGGCGGTGCTTCTCACCGGCCTCATTTGCTACCTTCGGCAGGGGGTGGAGTTAGAATCCCGGTTCCAAATACTGGGGCAGTTCGTGCTGATCGTCCTCAGCCCTCTTCCAAGCCGTCGAAGCCAGTGAAGCCTAAAGAGGCATTTAATAATCCGTTTGGCGGCTTGGCGTCTTTGCGCAGTAATCTCAAACCCAAAGGCTGACCGGAGTTTGCCATGGCTACTCAAAAATCAAGTCGCAGTAAAAAAAGCAAGGTGACAGGACCTAAGCGTAAGGTGCGCACTCCGGTGCCGAGTAAGTATGCCCTCTACGAGGCCTCTGTTCAGAGTCCTGATGTGCATGCTGCTTGGCTTGATGAAACCTACAAGGCAATTACAAAGGGGACCGCTCGCAATATTCGAGAGGATTTTTGTGGGACCTTTAAAATGTCTTGTGAGTGGGTCAAACGTCACCCAAAAAATACCGCTCTAGGTCTCGACCTGGATCCCGAGCCCCTCGATTATGGGCGTGAAACTCATCTCTCCGCGCTCACTCCGGATCAAAAGTCGCGGGTCAAACTGCTTCAGAAAAATGTCCTTGAATCCACTCGCACTGATGTGGACCTCATCAGCGCTGGAAACTTTTCGTTTTACATTTTCAAACAACGAGAGCTTTTGGTGAAGTATTTCAAAAGCTGCAAGACCTCGCTTAAAAAAGGTGGCCTTCTCGTTTTGGAATTAGCAGGTGGTCCAGGCATGATTGCTCCGATGAGGGAGAAAAAGGAAGTCTTGCTCAGCCGGAACGAAAAGTTCGTCTACACTTGGCATCAAAAGTCCTTTGATCCCATCACTCATGACGCAAATTATGCGATTCATTTTAAACTCGCTAACGGGCGAGTCATGCTGGATCAATTCGTCTACGATTGGAGACTTTGGTCGATTCCAGAAGTGCGTGATGCTCTCGCGGACGCAGGGTTTTCTAAATCCATTATCTATTGGGAGACCGCCCATCAAGGCAAAGGTACCGGCGAGTATCTTCCGATGGAGCGAGGAGACAACGCTTTTGCGTGGGTGTCTTACGTAATTGGAGTAAAATAGGTTAAGTTCCTGGGTCCCTCTTGCAGTTAAAAAATTAAGCTGCAAGAGGGACCACAGAAACGAATTTGAGCTATTTGCCTTTGCGCTGGCTCATCGGCGTGTAGTCCGTCTTGGTAGGGCCAGTGTAAATCTGGCGTGGACGGCCAATCTTAGTGGCAGAATTCTCGTTCATTTCTTTCCAGTGAGCAATCCAGCCTGGCAAACGTCCAATTGCAAACATGCCAGTGAACATATTCACCGGAATATTCAGAGCGCTGTAGATAATGCCGCTGTAGAAGTCCACGTTTGGATAAAGTTTCTTCTCGATGAAGTAGGAGTCCTTGAGTGCCGCTTCCTCGAGTTTCTTGGCGATTTCGAGAAGAGGATTGTGGATACCGAGTTTATTGAGAACTTGGTCGCAAGCCTTCTTGATGATCGCAGCGCGGGGATCGAAATTCTTATAAACGCGATGCCCAAAACCCATGAGCTTGAAGGTGGAGTTTTTGTCCTTAGCCAGGGCAACGTATTTATTGACATCGCCACCGTCTTTACGGATTTCTTCCAACATTTCCATCACAGCTTGATTTGCACCGCCGTGGAGAGGGCCCCACAGTGCGCAGATCCCTGCCGAGATTGAAGCATAGAGGTTAGCTGCACTGCTTCCAACGAGGCGAACGGTGGAAGTGCTGCAGTTTTGCTCATGATCCGCATGGAGGATTAAAAGCAAGTTCAGAGCATCCGCGATTTCTTTGGGGACGTGATAGTCTTCGGTTGGAACCGCAAACATCATCCTCAAGAAGTTAGAACAATAATCCAGGTCATTTTTGGGTTGGACCTTAGGTTGCCCAATTGAAGTTTTGTAAGCATAGGCTGCGATGGTCGGAAGTTTTGCCAGCAACCGAATGGTATTGAGTTTCACTTGCTCGGGATTGCTTGGATCTAAAGAGTCTTGGTAGTAACCCGAAAGCGCGCAGGTTGCTGCACTCAAAACCGCCATCGGATGGGCATTGCGTGGGAACCCGTTGAAGAGGTGATTTAGGTCTTCATTCAACATGGTGTGGCGCGTGATCTCTGTCGTGAATTCTGTCAGTTCCGCTTGAGTGGGTAGATGGCCATAAATTAAAAGATAGCTCGTTTCGAGAAAGTTGGATTTTTCTGCGAGCTGCTCAATTGGAATGCCGCGATACCTCAAAATCCCTAGTTCACCATCCAGAAAGGTAATTGAACTCTGGCAAGTCGAGGTGTTGGCAAAGCCATTATCCATGGTGATATAACCGGTCTGAGCACGAAGCGCTGAAATATCAAACGCCTTTTCATTCTCAGTCCCTTTGAGGGTAGGGAACTGAAATTTTTTGCCTTCGACTTCTAAAGTCACAGGCGTTTCAGCCTCGGGTTTTGATTTTGTAGTTTCGCTCATCTGAAAATTCCTTCCTTACCCACTCGGGGCTAAAATCCTTATCGGAAAACTTCTGAAAAAATTGAGCCAGGGGTGTCAAAAGTGACCCAGCACGACTCCGTGCTCGATTGATTTAAGTCTAGCTTTGGTTCATGATCAGCCATCATATGATGATCAAAGAAAACCTTTTCCCTGTCGCATCTGATCTACCACAAACCGTCAAAATCCCAAAGATCAACGGTCGGATCTTGATCGACGGTCAGATCTTGAACTCAGGCTTTCCAAGCAGAACTGTGACAAGTCCTTGCTCATTGCGGAGTGAAAAGGACGGATCGCTTTATTATCCTGAGTTGGGCACGACCCCGCAAGTCCCTGAAGAGATTTTCATGCAGGCGGTCGACGCTGCTTCCAGGGCCTGGGCGAAAGGACGAGGTGAATGGCCGAGTGCTCGTATGGAGGATCGGATTAACGCAATTTCTGCGCTTAGAGATCAAATCTTAAAGCACCGGGAGAGCATCAGCCGACTTTTGATGTGGGAAATTGCAAAGACATGGACGGATGCTCAGGCTGAGTTTGATCGAACGATCACCTATATGAACGATACCATCGAAGCAACTAAGCAACTCGATCGGGATTGTAGCCGAATTCAATTTGTTGATCAGATCATGGCCCAGGTCAGGCGCTCTCCCTTAGGTGTGACCTTGTGCATGGGGCCTTTCAACTATCCGTTCAACGAAACATTTACTACGCTCATTCCTGCGCTCATTTTAGGGAATACGATCGTCGTCAAACTGCCTCGCTTTGGTCAGCTTCTATGGGACTTTTTGCTAGAGCCCTTTCGAGATTGTTTGCCTCCCGGCGTGATTAATGTCGTGAATGGCGTCGGGCGCGAGATTATTAATCCTGCCGTTAAAAGTGGAAAAATTGACGTCCTCGCTTTTATTGGTTCGAGTCAGGTAGCGAATCAGATTAAGCAGTCCCACCCCATGCCGCATCGTTTTAGAAGCATCCTCGGCCTGGACGCAAAAAACCCTGCTGTGATTTTGCCTGATGCAGATCTCGATCTCTCGGTGAATGAATGCGTTCGCGGCACACTATCGTTTAATGGGCAGCGGTGTACTGCGCTCAAAATGATTTTGGTGCACCGGTCTGTATCAAAATCATTCATCGAAAAATTTGCAGCACGCGTGGACCAGCTCACCTGTGGGCTTCCCTGGGACCCTGGAGTGATGATCACGCCTTTGGCAGACCGAAATAAGCCCCAGCAGCTTCAATCCTATATGAAAGAGGTCGTTGACCGAGGGGGCAGGCTTTGTAACCCGACGAACGGGGGGAAGATGTTAGGCTCCCTGTTTTTTCCTGCGGTTTTAAGCGGTGTTCCGCTAGATGCGCGATTAGCTCAGGAAGAGCAATTCGGTCCTTTGGTTCCCATCGTCGAGTTTGATCAAATCAGTGAAGTCGAGGACTACGTCCTCAACTCCCAATATGGCATGCAAGCGAGTGTCTTTGGTCGAGAGCCTAAGAGCGTAGGGCACTTAGTTGATTTTCTGTCCAACCAGGTTTGCCGAATTAACCTCAACTCTCAGTGTCAGCGAGGGCCGGATGTTTTCCCCTTTACCGGACGAAAAAACTCAGCCGAGGGAACCCTGAGTGTGACTGATGCACTGCGCTCCTTTAGTATCCGCTCCATGGTAGCTGCCAGGCAAGACCCTGTGGGTAAGCAGGTGATTCAGGGAGTCCTGGACGGAGATACTTCAAGGTTCCTCACTACAAATATTGTTCTTTGAGCTAAAATTGATTAAAACGGGTGGATTCAGATTCAAAAAGGGAGTTTTTAATCCATGTACACTGCAGAATATTTAAAAAAAGTAGCAATGACCATCTCCGGCGCTCTAATTGCAATCCCTGGGATTGCTTCGGGCTTTTACTTTGTTTACATGCTCGTGACTGCCATCGGCAATAACTGACACCGGGAGGTGAATGGGCACTCAGGGTCTTTCTCAAGGAGAAGCAATTCGGCGACTTCAAGAGGAGGGCTTTAATGAGCTACCTTCTTCCAAGCCCAAGACACTTCGGCATTTTCTGTTTGAGCTCATCCAAGAGCCCATGGTCTTTCTGCTATTGGGCTGCGGAGGGGTTTATCTCGTCCTAGGAGACCCTCAAGAAGCTCTTTTACTCCTGGGTTTTCTGGTCCTCACTGTTTGCATCACCGCCGTTCAGGAGCGAAAGGCCGAGCGCTCGCTCGAAGCTTTGCGCGATCTTTCGAGTCCGCGTGCCTTGGTGATTCGCGACGGCGTGCGAAAAAGGATTCCCGGTCGGGAGGTCGTGCGAGGAGATTGGGTCATCGTTCAAGAGGGAGACCGCATCCCGGCGGATGGCCAAATCATTCAATGCGAAACGCTTGAAGTCGATGAATCGCTTTTGACGGGTGAGTCAGTTCCAGTGATCAAAAATGGAATTGGTCTGGATCGCCATGCAGGCGCCCCGCGTCTCTTTGCCGCCACAACCGTAGTTCGCGGGCAAGCGTGGATGGAAGTGATCGCCACAGGCGCGCAAACCGAGTTCGGAAAAATTGGAAAATCAATCGCCCTGTTAGGGCATGACCGAACCTACCTTGAAAATCAAACGACCCAGGTGGTTCGGATCTTTGCGATTTTTGCAGCATTCCTTTGTGTCGCTCTGGTGGTGGCTTATGGCCTGACTCGCGGTCACTGGCTGAACGGCTTTCTCGCCGGGCTTACGCTGGCTATGGCCATTCTGCCTAACGAGCTCCCTGCTGTGCTGACGGCATTTTTGGCTTTAGGCGCCTGGAGGATGGCCAAGCGCAGAGTGCTGACGCGCAGAATGGCAGCAATTGAAAATCTAGGCGCTGCTACAGTTCTTTGTGTCGATAAAACCGGCACTCTTACGGTGAATCGGATGACGATTCAAAAACTCTTTGCCGAAGACTCATTTTATGACGTCATTGGACCTGACTTGGCTTCGCTACCGGAGCAGTTTCACGAGATCTTAGAGTTCGGAATTTTAGCAAGCCGGGAAGACCCGTTTGATCCCATGGAGCGGGCCTTCGTGAGCGCGGGCGATCGGTTTCTTAAGGGGACGGAGCACCTTCATTCTGATTGGGTCCGGCAAAGAGAATATCCATTGAGCTCCCAGCTCATGGCCATTTCCTATGCTTGGCTTCCCCAAGCAAAGGACGAGTGGATCATTGGGGCCAAGGGTGCTCCCGAAGCAGTGATGGACCTCTGCCATCTAGGATCCGAACAAATCCAGGCCCTGTCGCACCGGGTGTCTCAGATGGCCGCTGAAGGGCTGCGCGTGATTGGCGTTGCAAAGGCCTATTTAACTCGTGCTGAATTGCCGCCCAAACAACATGACTTTGATTTTAAATGGGTGGGCCTGGTGGGGCTTGCCGACCCAGTGAGGCCAGAAGTTCCCCAAGCCGTCGAGGATTGCAGGTTTGCAGGTGTCAGAGTGATCATGATGACCGGCGATCACCCCCAAACCGCTCAGTGGATTGGGCGCCAAATCGGATTTGGGGCGGATGCGGTCGTAGTGTCGGGCGCCGAGCTCGACCAGCTTTCTGATTCTCAGCTTCAGGAGACCGTTCGGCAAGTGCAGATTTTTTCCCGCGTTCGACCCGAGCAAAAGTTGAGAATCGTTGAAGCTCTCAGAAGCAACGGTGAAGTGGTTGCGATGACAGGCGACGGCGTCAATGATGCTCCCGCACTTCGGGGTGCACAAGTCGGTATCGCCATGGGGGGGCGAGGAACCGACGTGGCTCGTGAGGCGAGCTCTCTCGTCTTACTTGACGATGACTTTGCCTCGATTGTGGACGCAATCCGGATGGGCCGAAGAATTTATACTAATATTCAGTCTGCGTTTGTTTACCTTCTCGCAGTTCACATTCCCATTGCTGGGATGTCCGTTTTGCCGGTCTTTCTTAATTTACCTTTGGTTCTACTGCCGGTTCACATCGCATTTTTGCATCTGATCATTGAGCCCGTCTGCTCTATTGTATTTGAGGCAGAGCCTTCGAGTCCTGAACAAATGAGGCAGCCGCCGAGACATCCGAATAGTCCCTTGCTCACTCACTACCAACTCACTTCTTCCCTGATCCAAGGGACAAGCATCCTCTTCACATTGATGACCATTTATATCTTCTCCCTTTATCGCGGCCAAGGAGAGGACGATGCCCGTGCTTTGACTTTTACTTCACTTGTTTTCTCTAATCTCACCCTGATTCTGACCTCACGCACCCTTGGGTCGAGAGGCGTCGGGAAAAACCAGTGGACCACAGGGGTCATTTTGGGGTCACTGATTCTCCTCACTGCAGTTCTCTATCTGCCTGAGCTGAGACAGGTTTTTCGATTTTCTTACCTTCACCCTATGGATTGGCTGATTTGCCTAGTCTCCGGGGGGCTTAGCGTCCTTTGGGTAAACCTGCTGAGTCGACTCCGACGCCAGCCCCGTTAAGATTGCAATTTTCGCCCGAATTGATTAGAAAAGAGGTCCGGTCGTTAATGAGTGCCCGTAGCTCAGTTGGATAGAGCGTCAGCCTCCGGAGCTGAAGGTCGGAGGTTCGACTCCTCTCGGGCACGCCATTTCATGGCGTGATTTCTAAAGAAAAAATGGGAAGCATTTTGTACCCTATGCCCCTCTATTTGATTTAGTAGTGACTAGTGAGGTCAACTTTATGAACCCAGCTCAACCCGGCATCCGATGGCGTCAGCGATTTTCAAATTTTAAACGGGCTCTCAAACAACTGCGTGCATTCATAGAAAAGGGCAACCTCTCTCAGTTGGAAGAACAGGGCCTCATCAAGTCGTTTGAGTACACCTATGAGCTAGCCTGGAAAACGATGAAGGATTTTTACGAGCATCAAGCAGAAACTGGTATCCAGGGTAGCCGCGATGCTATTCGACTTGCATTTAAGCAAGGTTTAATTCAGGACGGTGAGGCCTGGATGAGTATGATCCAGAGTCGCATTGCAACAGCGCATACCTACGACGAGGCTCAGGCTAAAGAAATCGCTAAGACCATTCAAACGCAATACTACTCTCTTTTTGTTCAGCTCGATGAGAAACTCGAAAAAATCCCATGAAATACGGTCTAGAGGACGAAATTCTCAATAAAATCGGTAAAATTTTCCAATCTACACCGGAAATCGATGAAGTTGTACTTTTTGGCTCTCGAGCGATGGGCAATTTTAAGAATGGCTCCGACATCGACCTTACTCTCAAGGGCAAGTTGAACTTAGAAATCATGAATTGCATTAGAATTCAGCTCGACGAGCTACTCTTGCCTTATACGTTTGATCTCTGCTCCTGGAGTCAAATCCAAAACACAGATTTAATTGAACACATCAGGCGCCATGGGGTAGTCATTTACGCAAAGCACAAAACGGTGCCTTGAGAATCGGTCTGAATTCAAAAAGTTAGAGGGTTATAGCGCTCCGTCCCTGGCGTTTCTTTTTCATCCTGTTCAGCGTGAACTTTGTTTGGGGTGATTGCTAGAGCTAGCGCAGCGATGAATAAACTCAATTTCCATAATGGGGCTCTAACTTTGGGGGCCTTTTTTTCGAGGAATCCTGCTTAGTTCGAAATTCTCTGCTAAAGAATTTCCTTTGCGATTTTGACGATTATGGACGATTCGACGGGCTTCAGTTCCCATACGTCAACCCCGACATTGATGCATCGGTCTCTCACCTTGTAGAGTTCGTGAACATGTCCGTGCAGCAAAATTTTCCCTTCATCTTTGGGGCGGTACTTTTCGAATCGATCCATGGCCGTGTGATCGCCAGTATAGGGAAAGTGGGAGAGTAAAAAATCGATTCCATCTAATTTTAGGGTGAGCTCGTTCTGCACACTTGCAAAACCGGCTTTCAAGTACTCTGCTTCAAAGACTTGTCTCTTTGCTTCTTTCTTCTCAGTGGGGTGACACTTATCGTGGTTACCGCAGACGAGGTGGTGGGTGCCATTGAGTCTCGGCAGGTAAGCTAGCATGGGGTGGAGGCTTAGACTGAAGTCCCCGAGGTGATAGATGACGTCATCCTCAGAGACCAGAGCGTTAAAGTTTTTGACGAGAGCCTCATTCATTTCATCGACTGAAGAGAACTTGCGAATGGGGCAATACTTGATGATATTGGCGTGTCCAAAATGTTGATCTGAAGTAAAAAATGTTTTCATAGTCTAAAGAAGCCTACGATGAGTCGTTCGGCTTTCTCCTATTCTAACTCATTTCAGTCTAAAAACCACTTCTACAATTCGGATCGAACGACAGTCGATTGAAAGAAAAGTAACCGAAAGGATTAACTTTTTTCCCTTTTTAACTCTCTAGGTCTGGTCAAGTACGCATCGAACCCAAGCAAACATTTTACTTGGCTCTTTATAAACAAAAGGTGTTTCACTAAACTGATGGAAAACATACCCCATTTTTTTATAAACGTGAAAATGAGGGGTGGATGACCAAAAATAGTTCTTACCTGGCGTTTCTGGGAGTGGAATGGCTGATGCATGTGTCTCAAAAGATGAATCTTCAGATGCTATTCTCATTGCTCGGATCAATGCTCTATATTCGGTTTTTGTTGGTAATCTAATGCCTCGGCCTAATCTACTACAAAATGTCCTTGCTTGGGATTGGCTCATCTCCTGGTTTGGAGCTCCACTCCAGATGAGTCCGGCAGCCTCATACATATGACCGAGGGCTTTAAAATTTTCAGGTAATTCGTTAAATCGCAGATGATCTTCCAGAACTGGTCTGATTCCTGGCGCTAGAACCCGGGCGAGACCGATTGCTTTTGAGCGGAGTTGAAGATTTATATCCAAATCTCTTTCATATTGGGCACGAACCTCTGTGAGGTCGCGTGGATCGTACTCTTTTGCTAAAATTAAAGGCATCCTCGCCATTGCACTTAGGATCGCTGAATACCTCCGGTGTAGTTCTTCATAGTCGTCTATTTCTTGAAATGGTTCCACTTCCGTCGTCTCAGTATATTCTTGGCTTTCTTGATCTATAATGGAGGTATTTGTTGGGTCTTTAACTGAATGATTTGTTTTAGACCTATTTGCATAAACTTCGCTTTGAATGCTAAAAAATAAAGTCATCAAAATAAAAATTCTAGTACTACAAATGGTCACTTTTAACTTCTCCGAGTTTTAATAGTTTCTCAGCACCTAAGATAGCAAATCATATGCCATGCTCGAAAAAGAGGTAGAATAGAAGCATATTTGCGCCAATATCTAGGTCTTTTTTGAGGAAAAATGAAAACTCTAGCCGAACAAACCTATCCACGATGTAGAGTTTACTCTACAGTTTTGTAGGGTTTTCCATACTCAGAAGCAGAGTGAATGGTTTAAGCAGGAGCTGCCCGAGTTTACTCGTGATCTTTCACGCACCTAAAGGTGAAGTGGCTATAATTAGGACAATTTGCCCCTGATCCAGAAATGCAGGGAGAGGGGGAGTCTACGATTTGGTTATCGTTCAACAATTCATTCACGTCTCCGATCCGGTTTCCCCTGAAGGTCCCCGATGGGACTATGCTCACTCCCCCAGAGGATGCGGTATAAAACTTTATTTCACTCAGGTTATTGATTAGTTGTCCTGAATAGCCTCGCGAACTTGGCGTGGTGGTTTGTGTTAAGCTTTCCTGGAGTGCTCTCCATTGATCAACTGTCGGGATGTCTACTTGTCCCACTTGATCATAGCGCCGATCCCCCGTGTTACTAAGGAAGTAGTGTTGGCAAACTCGACTTGCCGCAGCGGCATGGGAGGATCGTGCATTGTTCCCCATTTCGCTGCAGGTGTTCTCGGAAACTCCCCCGTAGTCCGAAGCTGGACCGTCGAAGGTTGAGCCAAACCATTGTGGAAATTGAAAAGCTGATGCTCCTGCCAAGGGAGTTGAACTGCAATCAGATAATCTGTTACCCAATCGAGGGCACCCTCGATTGACAATAAGTGGTAGGTCGGGGGTATCTCCGACCTCGATTGAGGCGTGAGGCGAGTTGGGTCTCAGCGCAGCTGTATAGCTACCAGCATATCCATAAGTTAGATTGTAATTAAATTGTGATCCTGAGCAACTTAGGCTGTTATAGATGGGTTGATTGTAGGGTCTCCCGCTCGGGAAGGTCATAGGGTATTGGGTGATGCAGAAGTCTCGGGTGCTCGAGTCAGCTAGCCGGGCCGGTACGCCGATAAACCCATTTTCGCACTTAAAATTATTTCTGAAGTAGGTACTGTTGATCGATCGATTGCCCCATCGATCTGTTGTGGTGAAGGAGAGTGTGAAGTTTTGGGCGGTGTCTCGATCTTGAAGTACGACTTTTCCAGACCAATTCGGCGAGGAGATTGGAATTGGCCGAGAGTAGAGATCCACTCGGCGAGCCTCATATGCGTTGAATGAATTGTCGTACACAAAGTTACATTGACCGGCGTCAATCACCTGCGCATAGCGATCTGCCGCTGTGTCTCGGTTAGAGGTTAAAACTGCAGCCGACCTGTTTCGGACTGAGGGATCGCAGTCTCCCGAAAGTCCAAATGAGAGGAGTTCGGTTTGGTACCGGCCACCAGAAATTGAAGGAGTGTATCGGTTAATTTTTAGATCGGAAACCCCGGCGGGGAGTGCTGTGTAGAGGTGAACACAGTTTGCTGCTCCGTCACTGAGCTTCGTCTGCTCTGTTCCACTCACGTTAAATGTGGTTCTGACCGAATAGCAAGCCTTCAGATCGCTTGTGTCATCACTTGGAATTCGAATGTCGGATCCAGCTTCGTCCGATGAGGTTTGACTCAATGAATAGCTCAGCGGATAAGTCCAGCTTCTTGTCGGGCAGGAACCAGCGGTACCGCTCAGCGAAGGGAGCGGAAGCGCGGGAGAGGAAATGGGGATTGCAGTAGACGGAGTGCCACTTACGCCTGTGTCTCGGTTGATCTTGGCCACGCTTCTCATGATTTCTATCTTGCTTACTGGAATCTCAGAGGTAACCCTTCCCACCTGAACTGTCCAGCTCCAAGAGGAGTGGGCGTCCCCAAGGATTGAAGACGGAGCGGGAGTAAATCGGACAGAGTTTTTGATGGGGTTCGTAAGAGTAACGATGGGGTTGCTGATTGCATTTATAGCGGCGGGAGGGACTGCCAAAGGAGATCTCCCGTCATTTCTCCGAGAGCAATGCTCTCCCGAACCAGTTTTTTTTTGCTCGCAGGCATCCACCACGGCACACACAGGTCGATCAGGGTCGATGGAGCTGCACATTGCGCTAAAGTTGAGGTCCATGGAGTTGGTCGGTGGTGGCCCATTCCACTGAACTACTTGATCCGCGGGCGGAGGCTCAGCACTGCACAAGTCTGATGCTGAGTTAGTGTTCCAGAGCCTGACCTTGTATCGGGTAAGCCCAGAAGTATCCATCGGGTAGGCCTTGTTAGGCGAAAGACTGGTGTTATTTATGTGAACGGTGATTTTAGAATTATCATTTGATCGTGTCACTTGAGGTGCAAACGAAGGGCCTTTCTGAAAACTATGGCAGAAGTAGCGGGTCGTCGATTCTGTGATGGTCGCGGCAGTAATCTGGTAACAGACTTGTTGGAATTGAGTTGAATCTGTATCTCCCCATCCCTGACTGGTTGAGGTTTCGTTATCGATCGCAGTGGAATAGGACCGGCTATTGCCAACACATCCGGATGAGGGGGGTGGCAAGGGGATAATGCTTTGCGAGTTGATAGGTCCCCATGATGCTGAAGGGAACGGAGTAGGTGGTGTATTTGAGTCATAATCACTCGAATCGCTCGCTTGCTCACGAACAATGCGCTTCCAAGAGATCGAGGTAAGAGATCCGCTCGGAGAGGTGATGTTGAGAGGTACCGACCAGGTCCAGGTTCTTGCCGCGCTGCTTGGGCTCGGAGATAAAGGGGTGTTGATTCCGTCACCAAAAAACGAATTCCACGCAAGTTCATTTGCAGGGACGTCGATCGAGAGGGCAGCAGGGAGATTCCGAGTGAATGAGTAAACATTTGACGCAGTTGAGCAAATTTGAGCAGCCCCTCCGCTTGCAGGACTAACTGTGTTACACGCCTGCAGAGCGACACAATATTCTTTTCTGTCCGCACTGCAGGCGCTAAAAAATCGACTCACAGGAATACTGCTTGGAAGTGGGGAACTTGAGCTCGCCGGAAAGGGAACGGCTGATGGCGAGGTCCCGGCTAAAGCGGTCGGTGAAGTCCAGGTTCCGCAGGTACTTCCTGTCTTCTCCCACATTTTGACGAAGTAGCTTCTCAAGCTAGTCGCCTGCATCGGGTTTCCGGTGAGAGTTAGGGTGTCATTGTTACCTTGAAACGTGACCCCAGTGAGCGAGAAAGGCGAAGACGATGGTACGGGGACACTTGAAGGCATTAAGCTGAGCGCCCTGCCATTGACGTTGAGGGAGTAATTGAAGGTGCTCCCTGATACTGAGCTTGGAGAATGGATTGCTCGAATCCAATAGGTCCAGGGCGATGCACTAGGTGATGGGCTGGGGAGTGTCACCTGCATTGGATTTGAATTTTCAACTAGGGAGAACGTGCCTGGAGCCGTTCCTGATCCCGAAGTTAAACTCGAGGAGAATGAGCGAATTTGTGTATCGACATTCCACGCCCAGAAAATAGTCCCAGATGAATCAAAACTAGATGAGGGCACAGGATTTGGCTGATTCAAAATCACCGGAGGTTCGTTACGGAAGCTAGAACAGTAAATCTTAGTAGTGACTGAGGGCGAGAAAGAGGCCACCGGATCGACAGAGATTTTGTAACAAACTCGGTGATAATTAAAGTCCGTGGCATCAATACTCAAGTCTTTGCTGCTTTGTGGGGCATTGGCTGAGGTGCCGGTTAGGTAAATTAAGTATCTATTGACAGGAACTGACGCGCTTACGCCGCAGCCTGTCGGTGTTTCTCGGCTGACTGAGGCGGGACCAAGGGTTGCAAATGCATTGAAGGTGGAAGCAGAGATCTCGGCGTCAGTGGGATAACTTGTAGGGGATTCGACGTGGGCTCTTGAAACTGAGATTGAGCCTAGATTAGCCGGTGAAGAAATTAAAAATCTTGGATTCCAAGTGTAATGGAGTGTGCTAATTCCGCTATCTGGGCTGCTCGACGGAGTAGGAGTAATCTCTCCAATCAGAGCAGGTGCTGTCGCCTCAGACGCTCCAGTTGCAGCAGAAACTGTTAGAGTTTGGGCGGAGCTCAAAGTCCTTTCGATCGGCAGAGCGTTTGACGGAGCGCAGATCGCATCTCCTGTCGTGCAGGCCTGAAGTCGAACACAGTATCGGCCAATCTCGTCGCCGCAAGTCCCAAAGGCGGGACTCAAGCTGTTCCATGCGACGGAAGTAGGCAGAGGAGAGCTGATTGCAGAGCGAACGAGAGCGGGAGATGGATTCGTAGAACAAGCTCCCGACGGCTGCTGCCAGACTTCTACTCGATAATAATCAAGCGAATTTGCGTTGAGCGGACTGGCGGCTACGGTGATTTGCTCGGGTGAGTACTGATAGGACGCCGTAGTGAGTCCAAAACTGGCCCCATTCGTGAGACTGATTGCGGGAGACGACGAGGCGTTGGAAGCGCCAGGTAGGCTGAGCGAATACTGAATGGACTGAGTCCCGGCAAATGATTGGTAGTTTAAGTCGCTTAAAAAAGTTTCTGTCGGTGCACTCGTCGTCGTATCCAGTTTAGAGTTGGCTGAAGCTCGAGCCGATTCTTCAGGAAATGAGAGAGAGTTTTGAGGAAGGACAAGTTGATAGCACCAAGGCCCTGCGGCTGGAGGAGTGTAGCCGGAGCAGGTAGATAAACTACTGATGGGAATCGGACTGGATGAGGGTCCAATCAGCGAGGCTGAATCGGAGACGGATCGAGTGAGAATGAGATCAGTATTTAAGAGTGTCTGCGCGGGAGAGGTAATTCTGGCAGAGGTCATCCACGCCCATTGGACTTTTGCCCCCGGATTAAATGCACTGAGTGGGGAAGGAGCAGGGCTCCAGCTGACGGTTGGGATGTTTTGGCTGTTGGGAAACGCATGGCAGTAATTCCGTTGCGCTGGGTTAGTTCCTGCATTCAAAGTTGCCGAAACTTGGTAGCAAACAATCGAGTCTGTATAATTAAAATTGCTTGGAACCCAACCATCGCCTGAGGACTCTCCGAGATTGTTCGCACGAAGTCCAAAAACGTAGGGCTTCATCCCGTCGCAATCCTGACTTCCGGGCGTTGGGTTTTGAGTGGTTTGAATGTTCGTGAATTCATTCAGCTGGCTAAAAATCCCATCAGAGTTTTTTTGATAGACCTTTCGCTCAACGCTTACGGAGTTGATGGCGACTGCATTCGGAATCCTTAGCGTAAAACTAGGATTCCAAGTCTGAGTGAGTTGAGTCCGAACTCCTAATGTGACGGGAGTTGGGCTCGCTGGAGTGAAATCTCCGTCGAGCGTGAGTCCAAGACCGGCTAAGTCGCCCCACTCACCCGCACCGGGATGGGCAATTCCCGTGGTGTCGTTGAGGGTTGCACCCCCTGCAGCCATAGAACCCCGGTAGAAAGGCTTTGGACTTGAGGCGGCACAAATGCCGGGTACCCCTGAGTCGCAGGCGAGGAGCCTGAGGCAGTAATCGGCGTTTCGATAGTTGGTTGTACCATCGCAGGCCGGTATCCCTAGATTGCTAGCGATCCCGATCGAACTCGGCACACTTCCTGCCGCCGCCCCAGTGGGAATCCAGGTGTGTAGAGCTGTGGGCGATGTTCCGGAGGCTGGGAGGGTGGTGCAAGAACCTCCCAGCTGTTTCCAGCCTTGTACGACATAATGGTGAAGGCTGTTGGCAGTCATGCTTGAAAAACCTGGGCTCACTGAGTCCGCACTTGAATCGTAATTCGCACTGGATAAAGAGAATGGTCTGGATCCATTGGAATTATTTAAAGTTAAGGTGACCAGGGAAGTTGCCCCGATAAAGTAATTCAAAGTTTTACTTCCCGAAAACTCTGTGGTGTAGGAGACTGGCACCGGACTACTATAGACTTTGCAATTAGGGAAATCGGTATTTGCAGAACAGGAGTTTCCTCCAGCTAAATTCAGGGTGAATGCCAGATCTTGATCTGGTGATAATTGCGGGCTGATCGTTCCGGTGATTTGGATTGGTGCTGGGCTTGATGTGGCATTGGGCGTTGGATAAGCGGTGACAGAAAAATTTAAATCCCAAGACCAACTGATCAGACCGGTTGAATCAAATGCAGATACGGGGCTAGGAGATGGATTTAGGGCGACCTGTGCAGAAGGGGGGTTCAGGGATAAACTCTGCAAAGAGGTGCCGTCGTTCCCATTTGAGCAAAGCCCGCCTAGTGTGCAAGCTTGAGTCAGAATACAGAGGGGTCCGGGGTAGAGGCTGTCCTCATTCACGGTGAGGTTAAGATTGCATTTGGGGCTTATGCCAGACGTTTCACAACCCGATGGATTCACCGATGGATACACTGATGTCGAATAACGAGTGGCTGCATCGCTCAGGGAGCAGTTGCTGCCCTGCTTTTGCCAGTAGCTGATCCGATAATGGTCCAGTTTGCCGTAGGTCAGGCTGGATTGAAAATCGTCAGTGTCATGATTCCAACTAGTCTCAATTCTGTTGCTCTCTCCATCTTGATTGGCTTGAAAACCGGGCGAAAAATTGGGAGGGGCAATGTCCGAGACTTGAAGCAATGAAATCAGACCTGATGAATAATTTCCAAATGAATCGATCGCTCGAACACAGCTTTGGTACCAAGCATGAGGCGTCCAACTCATCACTTGGTTCGATGTGTTTTTGGCTGACGAGAGTTGATTGCTCAGTAGAAATGAGCTGGTAGGTACTTGATACCCGGGCATCACTACGGATGGAATCGTGGGTAAAGATAGTCCGGAAGTAACAGTACCGTTTTGAGGGTCAAAAATCAGAGAGTAGGCTGAAGCATCCGTAGTTGAGATTGAGTTCTGAGGACAAAAACTCTCGGATGGTGTAGGTGAGTGATCGATTTTCTTAAGATCAATCTGATAAAAATAGGCTGCCTCAGAAAGGGGGAGTGAGCCATTGATCTTTGAGAGTCGAGAAGGCCAGCTCAACGTTGGTCTGAGTGTGGGTGATGAGCTATCAGCGTCGAGGATACTGACTTCAGAGCCATCAAAAGCCCAAAATGGAGGATCCAATTTGGAACTTTGAGATAAGATTTTTACGATGAGCCGCGAGTCCCTGTAGCCGGTTGGGGAGATCATTGCTGTGTAAGCTCGCATGCCCAGATATCGAGCAGAGGCTGAGCTTGAGAAGTCTGGCTGGAAATTAAGTGAGATGGTACTCTGTCCGCCAAATAGGCGTCTATCATCAGAGCAACTAGCTAGGAGCGAATCAGATCCGAATTCATTATCCCCAACTCTAAACGTCTGCTGAGCGGAACGCGTCTCTGGTTGAATTAAATCATCTAAATCTTCACAATTATCGGGTGACCCAGAGTCAGAGCTCAGGAAAGTGCTGAGAGGTTGAAATTGAGAGCTTTTCTTGCAGTCCGTAATTCCAATTTGGAGTGACAGTCCTATCCCTCCTTGGCGGTTCAGTTCCTCTACGAAATCGAGGCAGTCTTGTCGTGGGAGTAAACCTCCATTAAATGTAACGTGAATAGGAATACTCTGAGTTTCGTAATTCGGGTTAGTTAGCCTGAGCCAAGGAGAAGAAACAGGTGATGCCAGGTTCTCGTTAAAGTTCACGCGGTCTTCAGTGACATAGCGAGGACTCGCACCGGGGCTGGGCAGAACTAAAATCTGATCTGAGGCGAACCCGAAGTAAGGTGCTAAAATAGAGCTACCTTGCAGCGCGTAATTATCAATCTGAATTCTTGGTCCAGCGTCTTTTTCAATCACACCATTTTCGTAAGTGAAATTAATTTGACCAGTTTGGGCTATACCCAAATCTCCAAAGTCAGCGATGCGTTGCGGCACAGGCGCGTTGAACTTGACGTTTATTTTACAAGTGTTTTTGCCCTCAATGTAGTCGAGCTGTTGAGGGCAGAGGTTTTCGACCACTTCAAAAGTGGTCCCATCGATTGTTCCTGAGACCCCAATTGAAAGGCCCTTAGCAATCTGATCTCCTTTGTTTTGAATTTGGAAACTGAGCGTCCTCGATGCACCGAAAGCAGTATTGCTGAAACGAATTCTTTGACCATCCAGAGTTCCGTCGAGGTTACTGTTGGAGGAATCGAGCTGAACCGTGATCTTCGCCTTTGGAATTCGTGAAAAAACTGCCAGATTAACCGAATTACTGCAGGCCGATAACAAAAAGGGAAATATATAGAGCAGCGCCGTCCAATTCAGGTGAATGGCGCTTGAGCGAAACCTCGGAGAGTGAAAAAACCCCTGGTGAGAGTATTCCGACATAAATAGTCCGTTAATATAAGACTGAATCAGATCAGAATTGAAGTCAATGGTGCGTATTGGTTTTTTAAATCATTGAAATATAAATTAAAATCATAAACTAGGGGTGTGTCTAGTGTGACTCACGTGGGCATCTGCCTGTCGGTTTATGGAGACGCTGCGGAGTGAAAAAGCTCCTCTGCATTTTCATAGGTTGACTCAGTTAGGATACGCAGTTGTTCGTCTACGAAAATTGCTAGGTAGCCAGAGTTGATTTTCATTTTTTGCTCTAGATCCAGCGAGTTCTGAGTGTCTTCTAAACCTAAAAAAATTGGTAGCGACAAGGTGAGGTGATCGATGGCCAAGATCATTGCTAAATAGTTATAAGACCTGTCGCTGAACGGTTGATAGGCAAGGTAAGCGATATCTGCTACATTAGACGCGACTAAAGCTGCCCAGCTTGAATACTCTGGAGTTGAACCCATTACAGTCGTAAGTAAATCTATGGGGAGGATTGTTGCTGCGTAAAAGTTAAGTAGTCCCCTTGGTTTTTCAGCCCTGTAGCGCGATGTAAAAAAGAGAGTGAGAGTTCCTCCGATGGCAGCTCTGAGTGGCTTCCATGAGTTTTCTGTTAGCGCTCTCGTAAAAGACAAAATCTTAAGACTAACGTGGTCTTCATGTTTTCCTAGTAGCCCTCGTAACCGGGGAGTTATGACTCCGTTCACTGAGTTGGCGTAGATCGACCCGGTTTTGAGGCCAAAAATTTCTCGGATCGCATGAATTCGATTTTTTACAGTATGAATATCCCCTTTCAGAACTTGGCAGGATCTGAATATGATTTTTGCATCATTTGAAAATTTTCCTCGAATACCTTCGAAGGTCGATTGGGCGTGAGTGCTTGGAGTGGATGCATTTAAGCCATTTGCTAGAGGTAGGGCTTCTAGTTTGCCTTTTGACGAGCCGAAATAGATCTGATTTTCCAGTCCATGAGCGTCTAGGAAAAGATGGGAAATTTTGATGGATTCGTCAAATTTTAGAAGCTGAGTTTTTAATTCGTCGGTGGATGCGGATTTAATTAAATTGATTTCACGCTCAGGAAATTGAGCTGTGAGCTCCTCACTGATTCGCTCTCTTTCTGTCTCTACTTGCCATTGCTCTTGACCCAGTACTCCGTCGATCCAAAGAATGATGGGCTTTTTGATTGGGTCTTCGCTGGAAAGGAGGCTCTGCTCCGGAGGATTTGGTAATCCGGTCGCCGTATAGAAAAGGCTTAAAGTGATTAAGATTAATGATTTCATCTGATCTCAACTTTCCCAAGGAACGGCAAGTTACCATAAAGGGGAAAGAATTTAAATATAAACAAATCAGGTGCAAAAAAGCTTAAACAGTTAACTTAAATAGATTAGTCCAGTTGCTTTTGAGGTCTGAGAATCGACCTGAGCAACAGCGCGCAAAAGGAGATAAAAACGACCCACAATGGTCTTCCCGCGACGAGACTGAATGAGTAATGACCTTATGATTTTGTCCCCGATCTTGTTTGAGGGGCCACGCGCGTCGCTATGAATAGCGCGAACCAGCTAAGAGCAGCAATTGAGGAAAAAATCCAGCCGAAGTCTAAAGCAGACTTTTGATGATAAAAAGATAGGACTCCGAGGGAAAAAATCTGAAATAAAAACCAGCCACTTCCCCGAAGTGTGGATTGGATTTCTTGTTTTTGTTTCTTCTTAACTAAAAAGGCTAGATAAAGGGTTAAAACCCCGCCTGAAAAAATGGCAAGATTTCGGAGTGCAATCCAGCCGCATGAAAATACCATCAGGTTTGAAAATGAAATGGAAAGATAGCAGGCTAAAGGTGCCCACTTGACTCGAAAAGGTCGATGAAGTTTCGGTTGAGTTTTGCGGAGGACTAAGAGGCTTGCAGGTGCTACCGTATAGCAAAGAACAAAAGCTGCCACGAGGAGTGCAATCATTGCCTTCAGGTTGGGAAGTAAAATAAAAGCGAGGCACTCTAAAAAAAATGCGCCCAAAAAAGCGGTAGGTGATACTCCGTGTCGATTGAGTTTAATTTTAGGGAAATCAAGTGCAGAGCCTTCGCTGAGACTGTAAAGGAGTCTGGGCGCAGCGCTCGCGTAAGAAAATGCAGTGCCCAAGGGGGATATCACTGCGTCGATATAAATCACAGTGAGCAGTCCTCCGAGTCCAAGCACAATGGAAAGACCTGCAAACGGTCCGTCATCTCCTGGGAACGAAATGTTCTTCCATCCATTGACTAGACTGGCTTCAGGAATGGCCATAATCAGAACGTACTGAATCGCGAGGTAAAGGAGACCGGAGACCATGAGCGAGCCTAAGATAGCAAAAGGGATCGCTTTTTTTGGGTTTTTTGCTTCTCCAGCGAAAAGGGTGGCTTGATTAAATCCGTTGAATGAGAAAATAATTCCACTGGTGGCAATTGCTTGAAAAATTTCAGTCCATGGGACTGAGCCGGAGTGAGTTGAGGAAAAGCCCAGGCGTGTCATGTCAGTCATTCTTTCACTTCCCAAAGCAGATGCGAAAGCGACACAGACTAAGATCGGCGTAAAGAGTTTAAAAAAGACTACGACTCGGGTAATTGCAGCTGTAATCTTTGCTCCATAGAGATTTACGAGTGTGACGAGTCCAAGCAGCAAGAAAGCCAACGCTGTTTCACCAGTAGCGCTGAGTCCTTCAGGTAAAGCTGCGGACTTGAGGTAGGTCGATAGATACTGGAGCACAGCTCGGACTTCGATCGCAGGGAGAATGATAAATACGACCAGGTTAAAAATAGTCAGGAGCAGAGAGAGAAAATCTCCGTGAGTTTCACGGGCAACTGGACTGAGTCCCCCTGCTTTTGGGTAGAGGACTACCACTTCTGCCATCGTGACTCCAATAATAATACTAATTAAGGCGCCGATCGCCCATGCAGCCAGTGCATACGGCCCTGCAATCTGTGCAGCGTAAAGCGGAGAGAACAACCATCCCGAACCAAAGATGGCAGCAAAAGAAATCATGAGGAGCTGGGTTCGAGAGAGTTCACGTTTAGGAGAAGTAGAGTCCATTGCACACCTAAGCCTCAGGTGCCAGAAGTTGGCACGCTAGGTGCCTATAGTAGCATAAAAAGGTCTGAAATCAGTATTTTTCGTGTACTCTGGAATACGATCGGAGCAAGGATCTTATGCTAAATCGGCTGCCTTGCCTCAGTTCATCCCATCAATTGAAGCAGAATTGTGATAGAGTTCCGCTATTCAACGGTTGAACAGGGGCGTCTCTATGGAACTTTTTCCGCTAATTAAAGATTTGGCGCTGATTTTGGGAGTTGCCGCAATTTTTGCGGTTATTTTTCAGCGAATTCGGCAGCCTCTCGTGCTGGGCTATCTACTTGCTGGCTTAATTATAGGTCCTCATATTCCATCGACCCCTATGATTGTGGATATTCCAAGTGTGAAAATGTGGGCGGAACTTGGGGTGATTTTCCTGATGTTCACGCTGGGGCTCGAGTTTAGCTTTAACAAACTCGGACGAGTGGGGCTGACTGCCGGATTTACGGCGAGTTTCGAAGCGGTTGCAATGATCTTCTTAGGCTACGGTGTCGGGCGTTTTCAAGGCTGGTCCACACGGGATAGTTTGTTTTTGGGTGCAATGCTCTCAATTTCGTCGACCACGATTATTATTAAAACTCTGGATGAGCTCAAGCTTAAGCGCAGGCGGTTTGCCGAATTGATTTTCGGGATTTTGATTGTGGAGGATTTACTCGCAATTCTGATCCTCGTAGGGCTATCGACGTTTGTTTCTGCGGATAATTTCTCATGGATAACTCTGCTCTACTCTGCTGGGAAGTTAGTTTTCGTAATCGGGACGTGGTTCTTGGGCGGGTACTTCGTCCTTCCTCGGGTGATCAAGTATGTCGGACGAGTCGGTAGTGATGAAACGCTCATGATTCTTTCTATCGGGCTTTGTTTATCTTTGGTCGTAATTGCAGCTATGTTTCACTATTCGGCGGCCTTAGGTGCTTTTATTATGGGCTCTATCCTAGCGGAAAGTACGGAGTCCAACCGGATTGAAGAGTTGATGAGACCCCTTCGTGATCTTTTCGCGGCAGTGTTTTTTGTGTCTGTAGGGATGCTTTTAGACCCAGCCGTCATTATGGAGCACTTTGGGACCGTTTTACTGATTGCCGCTGTCACGATTGGCGGCAAAATTTTGAGCTCTACCGTGGGAGCCATGATCACAGGTCAGACCTTGCGAACTTCGGTCCAGGTTGGATTTGGATTGGCTCAGATTGGTGAATTCTCGTTCATTATTGCAGGGCTAGGGTTGTCGTTGGGTGTGACCAGCGATTTTATCTACCCGGTGGGTGTTGCAGTCTCACTGATTACCACTTTTACGACGCCGTATCTGATCCGATCTTCCCATTCCGTCGCAGTTTGGATCGAATCTAAACTGCCAAAATCAGTGCAAACAGTTTTAAATGGATACGTCGCTTGGCAGCAGGATAGGCGAGCCGATTTGGCATTGATGCACGTTTTTTACAGGCGAGCGCTCCTTTGGGGGCTGAACGGCATTCTAGTGACTGCAGCGTTTCTCGGCGTTGGGGAGTTCGTCACACCTTGGGTTGAAAAATCGGTTGAAGGGCCCTTTCTGGTCAGTCTGATCTCTTGGGGTGGAGCAATTCTTTTATGTGCGCCTTTCATCTGGGCAATGAGTGTTGCCTTCGCCCGTGAACTTCCGCCGACCGATCCGGGCGAGCTTAAGCGCAGCTCGATTCCTAAGGGGGTTGCATTGTTTGTGGGGCGGTTTCTGACCTTGATTTGGATGGGTGTGTTGAGTTTAGAGTTCTTCTCTCTCGCTTTTACCGTTTTGCTCATGCTGCTTTTATCAATCGTTTTGTTCATTGCCCAATCCAAGCAACTGGAGTCCTCCTATCAGTGGTTCGAGAGTCAGTTCTTGTCCGCATTTCAAGGCGAGGAAAAGACGTCAAAAACTCTCGATTTTCAACGAGCCTTTGCACCCTGGGATGCTCACTTAATTCGAATCAAGGTCGATCCGAACTCTGACTTCGTCTTAAAGCAGTTGGCTAATACGCATTTGAAGGCTCGATTCGGACTCAATGTCGTAGCCATTCAGCGGGGCATGCAGCTGATGGTGTCCCCGAGTAGGCAAGAGCTTGTACTTCCCGGAGATGAACTGCTCGTTCTTGGAACGGACGACCAGATTGAGAAGGTCCGCAAGAAGATAGAAAATCCAAGTCGGGACTTGGATCGCTCCCAACACATTTCAAACTATCAGCTTAAGCACCTAAAATTAGAGCCCGAGTCTCCTCTCATCGGAAAAATGATTAAGTCCTCCGGCATTCGAGAGGAATTTGAGGCGGTGATTGTTGGCATTGAGCACCAAGGCCAACGAATTCTCAATCCCGCTGCAGATTTATTTCTTTCCCAAGGTGATCTCATCTGGGTAGTGGGCAAAAATGAGCATGTAGAGGCGTTAGGTCGTCTCTCTCAAGGGAAAGTCACCTCAACGGTCTGAGTCTCTAATTTGCATCTCTCCGTGGGCTATGAAACAGAGAAGCAATCGGACGCTCGGCCTCATTTTCAAGGACTTGCTTGAGGGGGTGCATCAACTCGCTACGAGCGAGATGCAGCTCATGCAGGTGGAACTCAGACGATCTGCGCAGCTGACCCAACGCCGTTCAAAATACCTCATTTTTTCAGTCTCTTTAGCTATCCTAGGGCTGATTCCGTTCATCGCTTTTCTTGTTCTAAGTCTGGGACAGGTTCTGGGAGGACGCTATGCGCTGAGCTCCCTGATTGTCAGTGTCATCTGTTGTAGTGTGGGTAGCTTTTTTGCTGCTCGACTCTCACGCAACTTTCCAGTTCAAGGCCTCTCATTACCGCTGACTCGCCGCTCGATTCAAGCTGAGGCGGGCCGGCTTTTTCAATTACCTCGAGAACAGGAGAAAAAGGCATCATGAAAACTCAGTTGGTTCCAGAGATTCAAAAGATTCAAAGTGAAATCGATCAAAGCCGGGTCAAGCTGGAGGAAACCTGGGATGAATTGAGAGATAAAGTTCGAGGCAGTGTCGTCGCTCTCAAGCAAGACCCACAGTTGGCAAAGAAGGCTTTGCTGCTGGCTGGTGCTGTGGTAGTCCTCGGGATGGTTTTATTCTATGATCGAGGTTCAAAATCCTAAAGTTGTTTTAATCGTGTATGTCTGGCCGGAGCCCCAGTCTTCTGCAGCCGGTCTAAGAGACATGAATTTAATTGAGTCTTTTCTTTGGGCTGGATGGGATTTGGTTGTGGCATCTCCCTCACAGCTGGGTCCACACTCAGAAAAGCTGACTCAGATGGGTTTGCGCACCGCAGAAATTCAAATGAACGATTCTTCATTTGATGAGTGGATTTGTTCTGAGTCACCCGATTATGTGATCTTCGATCGATTTGTGACTGAAGAGCAATTTGGATGGAGGGTGCAGGAGCAGTGCCCCAATGCGGTGCGAGTTCTGGACACACAAGACCTTCACTTTCTCAGGCGGACCCGATCTCGCGCAATTGATGAGGGAAAGCCCATTGCGGAGGTTCAACTGAGTGGGCTCGATTTTTCGAGCGAAGATACTTTTCGGGAGATTGCCTCTCTTTATCGTTGCGACGGAGTATTCGTCCTTTCAAGCTTTGAGTACGAACTTTTAGTTCGACAATTTTACTATCCTGAGCAGCAGTTGTCTCTCAGTCGATTTCACTATCCGTCACCTACCCCAGCGCCCAGCTTCGACGAACGAGCGGGCATGATGATGATCGGAAATTTTAGACATCCCCCCAATCAAGATGGCGTGAAATGGTTAGTTCGGGAAATTTGGCCACTGATTCGGCGGCTGATGCCGGAGGCTCAACTGGATATTTATGGCGCTTATCCATCGCGTGAAATGATGGCCCTGACCTCTGAGAAACACGGGGTTTGCGTGCGAGGGCCAGTTCAAGACCAGTTTGATGCCTTAAAAAGGCATCGAGTCAATTTGGCTCCACTTCGGTTCGGAGCGGGGATTAAAGGTAAAATTTCAGACGCCTGGTGGAGCGGGACTCCAACCGTGTCGACGTCCATTGGAGCCGAAGGGATGACAGACTCTTTATCCTTCGGGGGATGGATAAGTGATACTGCCGAAGAATTCGCTCATGCAGCCGTGCGTGCTTCTCAAAACTCAGACGAGTGGAGGCAGCGGCAATCTCAGGGCTATGCCGTGATTCAAAGTCTTTATCATCGCGAAACCAATCGAGCCGAGCTGATTCAGTTTTTAGAGAGAATTCGGACGAACTGTGAATTGAATCGAGCTAAGAACTGGATTGGTTCGATGCTGGGCTATCACGCCTGGAGAAGTACGAGGTACTTCTCCAGGTGGATTGAGGAAAAATCAAAACGCCTTAGCAATGATGAAAGCCTGAAATGACGTGGATGCTAACGTTGGGTGTCCGGGGTAGATGTTTAGCACGGGGTTAAATGTGATATTTTTTGTAATATCCCAGCTAATTCCGGGCTCAATATCAACAGGGGCATTTTTGAGGCCCGAGAAGAATCCAGTACCAAAATTTCGAGTGCATTGAATGAGGTCTACCCACAAGGTGGCGGCCAAATGATCTGTGAGTTGATAGTTAGCGTAGGGTGCTGCGACAATCGCATACGAGGGCGCATTGGCTACGACCTCTGCTGTCGGGATATATCCTCGGAGGTAGCTAAAGGTACCTACGGTTAGTTTTGAGGAGGGCAGGTCATACCTGGCATTAAAAACTGCTGATACCGCTGTTGCCAGATTTTTATTAAGCAGTGTGTCGTATTTGCTCAGAGGCAGATTGAGCGAGAGACGAGTATCGACTTTAAATCCATTAGAGTCTACGAGACCAACCTTTGAAACAAATAGGGTTGGATCAAGGAACTGGGCCCTCTGAGTCCCGCCATTTGGATCAGACCACGGGAAAAGGTTGAAGTGGGCCACTGCCCCGACGATCAAGTCCTTTCTGATTTTATAGCCGGCCGTCAGGAGATTCTCAAGCATGGTTGGGCTGGTTGCGTCGAGAACCCCATCGATCCGGGGTTGAAGAGGAGATCCTAGCGCACTGAGGGAAGATCCTCGGTAGATGCCAAAGTAGTTGAGCGTGCCATACTCCGACAGCTTTTCCAAAGTTGATTTTTGGTTTGCTGTCGCGGTTAGGTTCTGTGGTGTGCTTTCTGCGCTGGCATGCGGAAAAGAAAAGACGCCGATGAGTGATGCTAAGATCAGAGCAAAGACGGCAAATTGAATTTTCATGATCCCCCCTTAGAACATTCCAATTTTTAGCTCCTCAAATTCCCCCGATTTGCAATTTGAGAGCGCATCCCTCAATTGAGTAAAACACTGAGGTCACGGTAGACAAAGCAAGGTCTTTGCCAAGTTCTTAGCGGGGCAGGGAAAGCATTTATTTTATATGTAATATCCTGATTTTAATCAGTAAATTGATTTTAAGTAATCACTTAAGCAGAGCTACTGTGCGTAGGCTCCGCGTCAAATGCGCAGTTTTGGCACTAGTTGTCTGGTGTCACTTTAGCTCCAGAAGAGATGCGTAGCAATAAAGTGTCAAACTTTTACACGGTGGCAAATCTTTTAGACGGATTTATTATTTTAAAAAAAATAAATTTATATATTTATTAATAATATCAACACCATAACTTGGTGTGTCATTTGGCACCTACCTTGCTAACTCTGTACAGCGGAGTTGCTGTGCTTATGAAGTGGTTGTATTTACAGAGATGTTTCACGCGGGTGGTATTTGTCTTCTTTTTACTCAATGTTGTGAGCTGCGGCCAAGCAGTACGTAACACAGGGTCCTTTGAGGCTTATGTTGAGGCCTTCGAGAAAGATGCGGCTACTTTGAATCGGGGACTCACCGTCAATTATATTGAAATCAAGTTTGGTGAGCTCAAGGAGGGGACCTTGGCTCTTTGCAGCCTTGGAATGGGAACTCCATTGATCACAGTCAATCAAAGTCTCTGGGGTAATTTAGATGAGACTCAAAGACAGCTGGTCATTTATCACGAACTTGGGCACTGCGTGCTTAAAAAAGCGCATGCGAACCAGGAAATTCGGCTTCCGGGTCAACGAATCAAACTCAGTATCATGAATCAGCATCCACTCGATTTGACTGATTACCCACAGTTTAGAAAAGATTATTTAAATGAATTATTCAATAATTCATCTGGAGTCAGTATCTAGGCCGCCTGATTGCTCGGTGCTGGAGTAGAATTTGCGGAGATTGGAACGATGATGGACAAGACTGTAATGTCATCGGATTGGTTGCTATTGCTACTGCCGAAAAACTGTTGGGTTTGAGCGAGCACAAAATCTGCAAGCGAGCTGCTCCCCGGCTTGCTGATGTTTTTTGAGATGAGATCGATTTTGCCTTTGATCTCATCGAGCAAAACCTTCTTTTTCATTTTCTTTCCATCTGAGACTCGAGCGTCAAAAAGCCCGTCGGTGTACCAAAGCACCTGGTCTCCGGGCTTAAGTTCTGTCATGGACAGTTTCGGCTCGAACTTAAATGCCTTTTGTCCTAGAGGAATGCTCGACTCGGCGGCAATGGCTTCATACTGTTTTGTCCCGGCTCGAAAAAGATAGGGCTTGGGATGGCCAGCATTGAAAGTCCACATCTTTAGACTCTCTAAATCAATCACGGCTAAGAGGGCCGGAAACGTCGACTGCTCGCCCGCTGTGAGCAAAAGAGCCTGATTGAGCGAATTGCTCAAAATGCTGAGAATCTCTGTGTCGGGCCTCAGTATTTTTTTAACGCGTTGAAGTTCTGCGATCATGAGGGAAAATGCGCTGTGAACAGATGCAGTGATGAGCGCTGCCGAGGCTCCGTGCCCGGTCGCGTCACCCATGATCACTACCAAATAGTTTTGAACTTGTGCGTAATGCCACCAATCTCCTCCGACCTCTGATGCAGGTAGAGACGATCCATGGAGAAGGAGGTTCGGTGTGATCAGGACATTTGGAGGAAAAAATCGACTTTGAACCAGCTGAGCCGTCTCGAGCTCTTGCTCCATTCGAGCATTGGCTGCGGTCCTTTTGAGGAGCGTTTGGATTTCGTCGCCCATTCGATTGAACGATTCGGCGAGAGCGCTGAGCTCGTCGCGTAGTCCGGTAGATTCCCTGATCTTGGTAGAGAAATCACCCGTCGAAACTCGGTTCGTTGCAAGAACTAGGTCTTTCACGCGGAGTAAAAACGATCGAATCAGTAATAGAGTTGATCCGATTGCCAGTAGAAAAATGCTGACTCCCAATCCAAGAGATCTTTTGGCTAATGCTTTAGCGGCACCCATTGCCATTTCAGCGGGAACTAAGCTTACAACGAAGATATGATTCGATACTACTTGGTCATATCCCATCAGGTAAGATTTTTCCCCGATCTCTACCTGTCTCACCCCCGAATCAAATTCGGTTTTTGTCAGAGACTCGAGCAGCTCTTTTGGGATAGGCTGGAGTGATGCTGCAAATGCAGGGTTTTTGCTGGTAATGATTTGACCAGTCTCATCGAGTACAAGGATCTCAAAGTCTTTGGCAGTTCCATCAAAAAGTGGGTGATTTAATCTGAGCTGCAGAACGGCAAACTGGCCTGAACCGATGCTCATCCCTGCAGTCAGGGTTTGACTCGTGGGATCGATTTGGAGCTGAATTTTTCCAGAGGCGAGTTGTCCCTCGGCCCAGGGCAGTTTTTGCAAGCCTGGGTTGACGCCAACCGAGCGCTCGAGATCGAATCTAGGCTTTTGATCAGCCCCCACTGAGGTGTGATAAATCAAAAGGGTATTGGCTTGTAAAAAGCTTTCTTCAGACCTAAACGCTGCTTCGATGCCTGCAGCGTCTTTGAGTTGAATTCTGCTTTTGAAGTCATTGATTTTTTCTACTTCGCTTTGAATTGCCAATGAAGCCAGCCTAACCTGAGAAAAGCTATAGTCGTAAATGTAGGACGTCTTGTCTTCAATGACCATGCGAGAGCCGATGTAGAGGTAGCTCCCTAAACTTAAAAAGAGGGAGCCAGAGATCAGGGCAAGTACTCGCAATCGAATAGAAAAGTTGAACTTAGACATTCCTCAATACTTTTCGGCAAAGACTCAAGAATCTTGAGAAAACTTCCGAAAACTAACTGAAATGGTAAAGTTACTTGATAAAATTCAGCTCAAAAAAATCTGGTCGGATTCGAGTGACCACATGGACATCGTTTTTGGTAGATCGACCATCGTATTGGGGGTGATTGGTCTTTTTATTACGCAATTTTCAGGCTTTGGTGGGGCGCGAGAACAGCAACAGTTAGGCGAGACTGAAGCGCAGGGAGATGTCCTGAAGATGATCGGTGATGCTCGAATGCGATATCGAGATTCAGCAGTGTGGCATGACCTGAGGAGTGCCCCTGAGGATTTTATTGCAGGAGACGCGATTTTCACCGCCAGCGGAAGCTTTGTGACGGTGCGATACCGTGATTTTGAGCCTGCTCAAATTTATCCAAATAGTTTAGTGGTCCTTCATGCGGGAACAAAAAGTGGTGCTTCGGGTGCTGAGAAGAAGAGCCCCTACATCGAGGCAAAAAAAGGAAAAGTTAAGATATTTCTCAATGCCGCAGGCAAAGGCCCCCGAGTTCGAATGGCTGGAAAAGATTATGATTTTACCTCAAAGCAGGGTGATTCCGGTGGGACTATCGAAATGGAACTGATCTCACGTGGGAGTGGGCAATCCACTGAAGTGGCGAGTTCAGCTCAGGTAGAAATGCAGACCAAGGATCTCTCTCAGGGGGTGAATGCTCCACCCGTAGTCGAAACCTTGACTCCTAAGACCGAGCCAAAAAAATCGAGTCCTCAGCCTCGGGAGAGCTCTCAGGGGGAGGTACTTACGAAAGCCAAGGAGCTTAAAACCCAAAAAGCTGATATTCGGCTCTTTTTAAAAGAAGCAGAGAAATTGAGTGGCAAAGAGAAAGTTCAGGTCGACGTTCCGACCGAGAGCTCTCAGATGGAGCGAGAAGTTCTTAAGTCGCTCAATGAGCGGCTCAAAAAATCGGGTTTTAAAAGCAAACTTGAGAAATAGGATTTATGTGATTCTGAGATGCCTAGTGGGTCTCGAGAAGAGAGTTCTCTTTTAGATTCACTTCGATTTGATTCTCTTTTTCCTTCTTTTGCTTGAGCATCTTTTCAAGATTGAGTGCGACCTTGACGAGAACTCGGCGGTTCTTTGCCTGGTTTTCGGGCAGAACTTTGCCTTGAGAATCACGATTGGGGAGAAACGGGCGAGCGGACCCGTATCCAACGGCAGTTAGCGTGTCGGGCGCAAATCCGCGACTCTCAAAGAGTCGAACAATCGTTGCGGCTCTGGCACCACTTAACTCCCAGTTGCTCGGGAAATGGGTATTGTTCTTGATTGGATTGTCATCTGTATGGCCTTCGATGCGGATGATGAAATCTTTTCCTGAACTCTTGAGGACTTCCATCAGTTCAAAGAGAGACTTGGTGGCATCGGGCAAAAGATCGGCGTTACCTAATGTAAATAAAATGGAATTGTCGAATGCAATTTCAAGTCCCTTGCCCTCCTCAACTAAAGTGAGTTGGATATCTTTACCCACATTCATTTTTTGGACTTGCTGAGTGAGGTCGGTTGCTACTTTTTCCATGGATTTTAGCGAGACTTCCATGTGTTTTGCGACACCTGAACTGATTTCGACAGTTGCACGCTCACCCTCAAATGTACTGAAAGTGAAGAGCATCGCAAAAAAACCAAAGAGGAGGGTCATGAGGTCTGCGTAGGAAACCAACCACGGTTCCTCAGAAGAGCCCTCTTCATCAGAGACTGGATCGCCCCACTCCTGGGTCATCAAGATTGAATTTTCTTGATCGCTCCTATTTTCGGTCATGCTGCTTTTCCGGTCTCAGGTCGAGAAATTTTCTTCCAATCGATACGTTCCGACGTGAGCAGAAACGAGTTGAGTTCTTCGGCGAGTACGACCGGGTTTGTCTTTTTTAAGATCAGACGAATTCCTTCAACAATGATGAGATTTTTTAGGCGGTTTTCTTTCGAGCTATCCGCCAAATTTTCAGCGATAGGAATAAATACCAGATTGGCCAAGGCAATCCCGTAAAATGTAGCGACGAGACCAATGGCCATGGCAGGACCGATCATCTTCTGACCTCCTGATTGGCCCAGTTTAGACAGGAGCGTGATCATACTGAGAGTCGTGCCCATGAGTCCAAACGCCGGCGGAAACCTGCCGATCGTTTTGAATTTGAAAACGTCCTCGGTCTGTCGTTGATAGATGGTTTGTGCACGGGTGCGGAGAATCCGGATCAGAGTCGCCTCATCCAGGATCTCTTCAAGCATCAAGTTGACTGCCTCGGTTAAAAAGTGATCGTTCCCTTCTCTGAGGTGGTCTTCAATTTTCCCCGTTTTGAGTCGGTTTGCTTCTGAAATCGAAATTAACGTCTCAATGAGTTTGACGTAATCCTGCTTTCGACCTTGAATGACCCGCTTAAAAAATACGCGAAAAAGAAGTAGGATTCGGTCAATTTGAAACGAAATTGCACCTGCAGCGACCGTTCCGCCCATGACGATGAGTGCTGCATGTTGGCTGAAAAATAAGTCTGAATTTCCAGCGGTCAGTACCCCAAAGGCAAGGACGCCACCTGCTAGGATAAATGAAATTACAGATAAAAAGTTCACAAAATCTCCTCAATAATAAAAACTCAAACCTGCTAAGCCTCTGAAAATAGATGCGCCCACAGCAACAGTTGAAATTCCAAATCCGAATGAATAACTCACCTGTGCCTCTAGCCCAATGGTTGAACTCAGTTGATAAATCAGTCCGGCGTTTGCTCCAACTTCTAAAAAAGCACTCGTCGTCTGGATGACTGCGGTATATTGCTTGATGACAGCTTGGGAGAATCCTAAATCTGGCCCAATATAAAGCCTAAGGTTGGGCCGCTTTCGAATCTCAAAGCCATTTTGAATTTGATCATAGCCTCGTGAATTACTCCACAAGTAGACGCGAGCGCCAATCCCAGTATAGGCATAAGGTAAAACGCCAGTGCTGACCTGATAGGCCAAAGTAGCTCGGGCCAAAAATGAGAGATGACGCGAGGTAATGAGTTCATATTCAAGGCTGATTGAGTTTGGAACGCTGAAGGTTCCGTTCGCGTTGTCTCCTAGTCCTGAGAACTTGCCTGACACGAGACCACCTAAAAAGTGAAATTCCCCGCTCGGGGCATCGCAACGGGCGATCGTTGGAATTACCATTCCGACGATCACTAAACTGAGTCTGAGTAAAGTGATACTAAGCCGCAGCTTCGCCATTACTTCCTCGATACTGTCCCGCAGTCTTTTCAGAGAGCCAGTCGGATAGGGTATCTTTGGATAGCTCCCCCACCGTCTCGTTCGTTTGGACCAATGTTCTAACTGTCGTGATAAAGTCCTTCCAAATGAGTGCTCGTGATTTTTCGATGCGTTTGGTTCTGACCTCGTCGACCTGGATGTTTTGAATTTCAATATCCAAGAGTTCACGGGCCTTAGAAGCAGGCCTACCCACTGAATCGAGCAAAGTGGTTCTCTCCGCGGTATCTCGCGACAGGATCAGTTCTGCCCTTCGTGGAGTCGGATACCGATCCAAGCAGGTCTTGAGAGCCGCGCTCGGGAGTCTGAGGATGAGTTCTGCAGGGAAAAATTGCTTAGCAGTTGCCTCGAGAAGTTGAAACTCCCCGGCTTCAGCCAACGCCTTGAGAATCATTTCTTCGCGATCCGGTCCCAGCGCGCTCACCAGTTCTGCAGCTCTGTCTAGGAAAGGCACTGCCTTTTTCTTATTTAGTTGAGTTTGAATGGCCTGTTTTAGATTGGCAGACTGAGCTTGAATTTGTTCATCAGAGAGTTGAAGTACGGCTGAGGCGAGTGAGTCAGCCAGATCTCGACTCATAATCGAGTAGAGTCGTCCCGCTTGAGCTGTGGGTAAAAGATCCAAAAGGAGCGCTCCGAGGTTCACGTCCTGGTTTGCTATTTCAATGCATTCGGCCAGACCAAGACCCGAGAGGAGTTTTTGAAGTTCTTCATCGGTGGTGGATGGCGGAATCAGAAGCGAGTCCACGATCTGAAACGAAATAAAGTTTTCTGCGATTTGTGAGCTTCTCTCGTCTACTGGGGTCGAGAGAGCCTTTTTCCATTCCTTGCGATCGTCTTCTTTGAGGTATTTGAAAAGCTGAAGACATTCTGCCGTGGATAAAACTTGAGGGAGAATCACGAGAGCCTCTGTAGCTCCTCTGCCAGGCGACCGCACCCATTGGCGTACCAAATTTGCCATTTTCTCAGGGTCCTGAGCCAGGAGAGCTTTGAACCGATCAAAGCCTTTCTCGTTTGTTTCCAACGGGGGAGCTGATCCCGTCTCGCTCGAGGATGTGGCTTGGCCGGGAGTCGGATTGAGCGTCGTCATGCGGGCTTCTTCTGCCGCAGCCTCTCTGGCATTCTGGGATTCTAAAATCGCAGTTTTTCGACTTTCAATTCTGAAGTAGCCATTGAAAGCGGAGAGCAACACGAGTGACATAAACAAGACAATGATCAGCGTAGCTCCTACTATGGCTACTGGGATCTTGAGTTCACTGATCCACCGGGGAGTATCCCAGGGTTCAGAGAACTGTTTAGGAGTGTAGAGGTCTGCCTTATCGATGGTGGTCGTCACGAGATTTTGGCCCAGCGCCGCGGTTACACCTTGGGTGAGCTTTGTGATCAAATCTTTTTTGGTGTCGGGAATGCTGGTGTCGATGAGAACGGACACAGTCACCTTTTCGAGTTGGTCAAACAGATTAATGACCCGGAGTTTTCGACGTTCGCCTGATGAGTCCAGATAACTGTCTTCTTCGGAGTCCGCCATCAATGGGACGTCAAAATCTAATTTTCCCAAGTTAATTCGACTGTCTTCGGACTCTGTATTTTTTTTATCTTTTTTATTCTCTGTTACAGCCTGGGGTTCGATCTTTTTAAGAGTAATGCTCACGCTGGCGTTGAAGAGTTTCTCGGGAATGACTTTGAGGATGGCTTGATGAACTCGGTCCTGGAGTTTTGTCTCCAGATCAATTCTTTGCCACTCCAAGGATCCTACTCGAATTCCAGGCGTATTGGAGGAGGCTGCATCTGCTGCCCATGCGAGAGATCCGGCAGGCAAACTCAGCATCACGGTGATCCAAGAGAGGAGAATGACGGTGCGACGCAACGGATTCATTTAGGTTTTTCCTCCCTGTTTCGTTTGAGCTCCGTCCTTGGTATTTGAAGTGGTGCCCTTTCCATCAGGAGTAACCGGATTTGCAGACACTTCAGGCGGGGCTATTGGGGTGCTGGGTTTGATCTTGAGCGCTACTTCGAGCAGCGATCGCATCTTGAGAGATTCAATATTTTTTGAGTTGTACTTAACAGCCTGACTATAGGCAGTGAGGGATTCTTTGTACTTTTTCTGCAAGTACAGAATTCCGCCCTCGATTTCATAGGTAGCTGCGAGTTGGGGAGCTTCCTTCTGGACTGCCTTAAGTCGAGTCATCGCTTCATCATAGCTGCCACGTCGCGCAAGACGTTGGCTTTCAAAAAGTCGATCGAGGAGTGCATTCAGTCTCTCATGATCTTCAAAACCGCTGATCGAACTCAACTCCAGATTGAGCGAGAGATCCACGCTTTGAGTTTCTGTGATGAGCGTGCGGAGAGATTGATAGCCCTCTTTTTTGAGCTCAATTAAGACTGGGCCTGCCCCACCGTTTTCTTTTTCGAGTCGTGAGCCCGATGCGAGGTAGGGAGTTTGCCCCAAGAGCTTGGCCTCTCCTTTTCCAATGGGTTGAATATAAACGTCTGCGCCAGAAGGAGAGCTTTGAATATTGACTGAGGTCGTCGAACAAGAGCAAAGAAGCGTCAAAAGAGTGGCGAGCATAAGCCCGCTTTTCAGCGTAAGTGCTTTAACTTCTTGATCTCGTTCCGTCGTCGCCATTCCCTGCTACCTCGAATTGGGAGAGTCAATCGTTGGTCTCCAGTAGGTTCATCGGCGTCGGGCTGAAATTCTTAAGGATTTACTAGGGGGGTGATGAATCATGGCGGAGAGGGAGGGATTCGAACCCTCGTTACCCGTTAAGGTAAACACGCTTTCGAGGCGTGCGGATTCAACCACTCTCCCACCTCTCCAACCTGAATTGTGGAGAAGATTAGTACCCTGATTCGATCTGATAAACAAGCGGTTTGAGGGTAAAAAGAGGGGTGTGGGCCAGGGGCTTGTGTTTTGCCTAGATTTTGACATTCTCATAAAATGATCTCCAAACGGTTAAAAAGCTACTTTGACGATTACCGGGCCTGCCACAAGACTCGTGGAAACCGGGTGACGCACGCCATCGGGATTCCGCTGATCGTCTTAAGTCTCCTGGGGCTGTTATCTGAGATTGATCTGGGGTGGGGTATCGCGGGCACCCCGTTTCGGTTCGATGGTGGTGTGGCTCTTTTGGGGGGGGCTGGGCTTTTTTACCTCTGGCTTGACTGGAGAAGGGCTTTGCCGTTCGGGTTGGTTTTGATGGGGATTTACTTCTTAGGTCGCGCGCTTCCGCCACCCTGGCTTTGGGGGCTTTTCGTTTTTGGCTGGGTTTTGCAAGGGATCGGGCATTTTTATTACGAAAAACGGTCTCCTGCCTTTTTTAGAAACTTGACGCACCTCCTCATTGGGCCGTTCTGGATATTTTGTAAGCGATTCGATTGGGATTGAGCAGCGTTTCTTTTTTTGCCTAGGTCCCCATTAACACAGTAGTTTTTGTCCTATATTTAATAAATAATAATTAAATATAGGAAATGATGGGATGCTTAAGGCTGATCTGCTTTTATTTGCTTTTGTTGCCTTGCTGGGGCTCGCTGGTTGTGAGTCCTTTCAGTCTACGGAGCCTGCTGCCCCAAGCCCAAGCGGATTGACGGGTGTATTAGACGATAGTTTGACTGTGGGTCGGGTGAGTCCTGCCTTCGTTGCTCTAGGCGCTGGAGATGCTGCAACAGTTAATCTCACATTAAGAGACGCTGCCGGAGGGCCTCTCCCGGGTAGGGTGATCGCTTTGGTTTCGGATCGGGCAACTGACGTAATTTGGCCCAGTAGCTCAGTTTCTGACGCGAATGGTGTCGTTACATTTTCCATTGCTTCGGGGTCGGTAACGGCAACCGTTGCTGCGAGCTCAGGGGTTGTGTCGAGTCAGCTTTCTTATAAGGACTTGAGCGGGTCACGTCAGACGAACCCTGCGCGGGATTCCTCTCAGAACCGGTTGCAGGTTGCTTTTGTGCCACCTGCCAGTGCGCCAGCAAGTGTGAGTGTGGTTGTTGGTACCCCGAACCCAGTTACGGCGGGTAGTCCGTTTCCCACGATTACTGTCGGGGTAAAAGATAACGACGGTAGGCCAGCAGCTCATGGATCTTATAGGGTCTCCGTGTCTCTCAGTCCTGAGACCGGGGGGAGTGCGGTGCGGTCAGCACAGGTGTCGTTAGTTTGCAGTCCCGGGCAGTGTACCACCAATGTGGGTAGTAATGTGCTGAGCACCACTCGGGCAGGGACGTACCGGATTCGGGGCACTAGCCCACCACTAACTTTTGGGGAGGCGACGATTACTGTCACTGCTGCCGCCGCAGATCATCTCTCCGTCGTGCAGCAAACTCAGGGTGGGCCAGCGGGAGAAGTTTGGTCTGTTCCTCATATTGTGCAAGTGGTGGATCAGTTTGAAAATCCAACAGGTTCTGGTTCGGAGTCGGTAACGCTGAGTGCTTTCTCGGTTTCTGACTGTTCCGTGGGTGTGAGCCTTTTTGGTACAATTTCGTCAAACCTGAGTGATGGGAGGGTCACTTTTTCGGGCTTAAGTTATTCAATAATGACAGATTCTCTCTATTTGAGGGCTTCAACTTCAGCTGTTGGCGTTGGCACGACTCCCTGCTCGGGCCCGATCACGGTGGGTTCAGCTCGTGCAGCAAGCTCTCTGGGGTGGGTTGGCCCGATTGGTGGTGCCCCATCGGGTGGTACTGCCAAGGCAATGGTTCCTTTTTTAAATCAGCCCAAGGTCCAAGTTTTGGATCAATACGGGCGGAGTTTTCCGTCCCCCGCCATTACGCCGTCACTCGCCGCCTATTCCAATCTCTCTTCCTGTAATGCTAGTAGCGGGCCCTCATATTCGCTGAGTCCGGTAACGGGTACGGATGGGAATGGTCGCTTTCAGTTTTCTGGAGTCCAAATTGCCTCTGCTGGGTCTTTCTATTTCAAAGCGACCAGCGGGACCATGAGCAGCTCCTGCTACGGTCCTGTGGAGGTGCGGGCTGCACCCACGCCACGAAGCTTGGTGTTTAGTTCGCCTGTGCCCTTCCCGTCTACTGCTGCCGCCGGGGCTACACTGAGTTTTGGTGTCGGTGCGATCGATCAATATAATGAAGCATTTACGACGCGTCCGTGTGAGAACTTTTCGGTGGCTGCCCAGGCTTATTCAGATGCGGGATGTTCAGTGAATGCGTCAGCGTCGCCGTCGACGTCGACGACCCTCTCGCCGACTGATTCAAGCGGGGTGTATCCCATCTCAGTGACCTACAACAAAGCAGAGTCGATCTACCTCAAGGCGACTTGCACCACTCAGGTAGGTACACCGCCGGTTATCACCACACTGACCCAGTGCTCACCTCTCATTACGGTAGCACCGGGGCTCGCAACTCGACTCAGGTTTTCTCCACAGCCTTCGCCGAGTGTGACCGCAGGGCAATTTTTCAACGCCGTGGTCCAAGTTCAAGATGATTTTGGAAATTTAGTTACGTCAGGCCCCGCATCTACTGCGAACATTAGTTTAGTTCTGAGTGGTGGAGTCACTGGAACGCCCCTTCTTGGTCCGACCTCTATGAACGCAAGTGGTGGAGTTGCTGGATTTACCGGCCTGTCCGTGCGAAAGGCGAACCCTTCTCCGCTTCCTAGTTATACATTGACTGCGTCATCTACTGTTACTGGGCTTACTCCTGCTACGTTCTCATTCAATGTGAGATCTTCCGATGCTAGCCAATTTAGAGTCACAGGTGTCCCTAGTCCATCTCCCACCATCGGGAGTAGTTTTCAGGTTTTGATTGCGGCGCAGGATAGTTACGATAATCCTGTGACCACTTACGCTGGCACGGTCTCTTTAAGCTCGTCAGACCCCGGTGCCATTCTTTCAGAGCCTTGTATCGCAGCTGGCGGGGTGTGCACTTTCAGCAGGATGATGAGCTTTTCCTCTCCCGGTGCACAAACTTTAACCCTCTCGGACGGCGATAGGATTTCGCAGCTGATCTCCGTTACGGTTGTAGACCGGTGCGCAGCCGGTGGACCCTATGTGGGGGGGAGTCGGGTTTTCGAGGATCCGAGGACTTATTCCTGGGCGCCTTTTGGTGATCTTTCTTTTACGCATCCTTCACCGTCGCCTTCGATGTGTCCACAAGTCCAAGTCCGCCTTTGGGGCGCGGGGGGCGGCCCTGGAGGGTATGGCAGCGTGGGTTTGCCTGGTGGGTATATACAAAGTACATTGAACCTCGATCCAACGACTAATTATCAAGTCCAAGTGGGACAATTTGGATATGTTAATGCCAGTAGTGTCCTTCAAGGAGGGGGAGAGACTAAAGTCTCGAATGCTGCACTCACTGTTGCTGCGGGCGGAGGTGCGAGCGGGGGGGATCCTTATAATTACCCCGGAGGGCCTGGGTCCATGCGCATGACTGAGGCCAACGCACCCGCTCATTTTGCTCCAGAAGACCAGGACAAGCTCGCGGGCATTGGTTTGTTCACTGCGGCAAGTCCTTCGCCCAGTTCTTCACCCATTCGGCAGTCGGGAGATGGGTATGCCATCGCGTACTGGGGGTCTTCTATTTTTAAAACCTGGGTGCAGGGGACGGAGCTCCATTTGGTGGGGTTCAATCTGGCGTCCAATCTGCCGTCAAGCACCTACACCGTGACAGGGGTGAGTGTAGCCAAACTTGGTGGTACTAACCAAACGTGTACCTCTCCTCCAAGTCGGGTTGGCAGCAATTCTGAATATTGGACCTGCACATTGCCCACTGGTGCTGGTGCTGGGGCTATAAGTGATTCGGATCAGTATTATGGAGAGGTGACTCTAACAAGGTCTTTACCAGCCCCTTCTAGAACGGTCACCCTTCCATTCTCTGGCCCTGGGATTTCGAGTTTAGGCGTAGGCGCTGATCCTGGTTTTTTGGTGGATTCGCGCTATGCGAGAAGTAAAACGATGGATAGGAATCAGTTTTATCCTCTTCCTGCAGGGGGTTGCAGCACCGTTCAGCGAACTTGGTTGGACTTAGTCAGTGAACCTCCTGGCCGGCAGTTTAATCTGACAGGGTTTAGCTCATGCGATATTAACGGGTGGCGAGAGAATGGCGGTGAGCTTGCATTCAACGGGACTTCTGACTACGTGACAACGACGGGTTTCTACCAAAATGCTGTGACCGCCTATACGGTAGAGGCTTGGATCTACAGCACGGCGGGGGACTCCGACAATCCTAGGGTCATTTTTTCAAATCGTACTAGCAGTGATACTAATTATACTAGTTTGACTTTTTATTTGTACGGGAATAAACTTATGTTTGCAGTGGACTATCCTGGTGTTCGGATTGGCGTCAAGACCCCAGTACCATCTCTTCGTGCTCAATGGCATCATGTGGTTGGCACTTGGCAGGCTTCGAGCGGCACTCGAGTAGCTAAAAGTCAGTTTCAGATTTATTTAGACGGCAAAAAAATGACTACTGACGACGAAGATATAGGCTCCACATACCGCACTTCGCCCCTTTCTGGTGATCCCTCAGGTGCGAAGATTGGTTGGAACGTAGATCCGGATCTCAAATTTAAAGGCTCGATGTCCAGGGTTGCTGTCTACAATCGAGTCCTTTCTGAAAATGAAATTTATGAGCATTGTACACGCCTAGCCTCTCGCTATGGGTGCTCGCGATAGGGACGGAGCTCGATTTTGCCTCGGTAAAAAGAATTAAATCCATAGTCATACTTTTGATTTTTGTATAAAATCGAAAGTATGACTTTCGGAAAAAATTACCCTCGAACTTGTAACTTGCTGGAATTACTCAATAAAAATTCATTTTTCCTGTTTGGTCCTAGGGCAACCGGCAAAACCCATTTAATTAAGGCGCAACTCTCAGGGTCGGCCATGGTCATTGACCTTTTAAGAGCGAGTTATTATCAACGCCTTGCCGCTGAGCCTTCTGTCCTTGAGGAGATGGTCCTGGCGGAAATGAGGAAGAATCCGCAAATCAAAGTGATTGTTCTGGACGAAGTTCAGAAGGTTCCTTCGCTACTGGATGAGGTGCATCGCCTCATTGAGGCTTATCACTGGACTTTCTTGCTTTGTGGAAGTAGCGCGCGGAAGTTAAAAAAAGAGGGGAGTAATTTACTCGCTGGGAGAGCTTGGCGTGCGGAGCTTTTTCCACTTACTGCTTTTGAGTTGGGTGCTGACTTTGAATTGGACCGCTATCTCCAATGGGGTGGATTACCTCGGGTTGTGCAATCTGACTACCCCAACGACGAGCTGGAAGCCTATACGGATCTCTACTTGAAGGAAGAAATCCTCCAAGAGAGCGTCGTAAGAAATTTGCCCAAATTCTCAAGCTTCCTGAAAATGGCCGGCCTATCGAGCGGACAACAGCTCAACTACCAGGCTATCGCTAGTGATATCGGCGTGACTGCTCCCACGATCCGAGAATATTACCAAATCTTGAAAGATACTCTCTTAGCGTTTGAACTCCAGCCTTTCCGAGAAAGTAAAAAAAGGAAGAGTGTTGCTACATCCAAGGTTTACCTTTTTGATCCAGGAGTCACCCAGTTTTTGTCGCAAATGACGACTTTAGAGAGGGCTTCAGATGTTTACGGACAACGCTTTGAGCAGTGGGTGGCAATGGAGCTTCGTGCCTACCTATCGTATCGGAGGAAAAGAGATTCTTTGTGTTTCTGGCGTACACAAACTCAACATGAAGTGGACTTCATCATTGGTAACCACACTGCAATTGAGGTTAAAGCGACAAAAAAAGTGAATTCAAGCCACTTAAAGGGGCTTCTCGCCTTGCAGGAGGAGGGCATCTTTAAGAATTACCTCCTGGTCTCGCAAGACCCTATCCTTCGTGAAACACAAGGTGTGCTTTGTATCCCCTATCAAGATTGGATCTCCCGACTCTGGAACGATCAACTTTTCTGAGCCCTTCTCTTTGGCTATACTCCATTGGAAGAAAAGGGAAGAAAAGGGGATGGAGCTCCATCCGGCGAGGTCAGGGACCAAGATATCACTCTGTAAGTGGAGCTCAGGCTCATCTAAAATCCACCAGCCGCTGAAGACTCTCCCTCGACTTGCTCATTTCACCAAACTTCGGTACTATCTAGACTGTCTAGACAGGAGGTGTCGAATGAAAAAGTATTGGCAACTGCAGGACGCCAAGAATCACTTCAGCGAAGTAGTTGATAAGGCTGTAAACGAGGGAGCGCAAATTGTAACCAAACGAGGCCAAGAAACGGCGGTGATTCTATCTTTTGAAGATTACAAAAAGTTGACCCAATCTCAGGGCTCGCTCGCTGAGTTCTTTACTCAGTCACCTCTTAAGGGGGTTGAGTTGGATTTGGAAAGAAGTCGTGATTTAGGTCGTGACACCAAGCTATGAAGTACTTATTGGATACTTGCTTGATTTCCGAGCTCGTAAAGCCTCAGCCGAATCGAAAGGTGATGGATTGGCTCAATAGTGTTCCTGAGCATTTTTGCGTGCTGAGCGTCCTTACCTTGGGCGAGCTGCGAAAGGGGATTTCAAAATTATCTCAAAGCAAGAAAAAGACTGCGTTAGAGGGCTGGCTTCATTCGGATCTTTGTATTCGATTTGAGGGCCGGCTGATTCCGATTGATCAAGATGTCGCACTAGCTTGGGGTAAATTGAGTGGGCAGGCGGAATTACAGGGGGTTCAAATTCCAGTCATTGATGGGCTTTTGGCTGCTACAGCGCTGAGTCACCAGCTCGTCTTGGTGACTCGGAATGTGGCGGACTTTAAAGCGACGGGAGTCGAGCTGCTCAATCCTTGGGGTTGATCTATTTTTTTCTCCTTCCGTTAGAGGAGAAAAAGGGGACGGAGCTCCATCCGGCGCAAAAAGGTTGTAAGCTGAAAGGCCGCTCACCGCGAAGCTAATGCAAAAACTTGCTTGAAGGCTTCCAAAACCTCTTTTGAATCTCTTTTGCTCAAATGTCCACAGCGCTCAAGCAGTAGGCCATTATCCAGGGTTAGAAACAGTTCCTGCTCGCGATAGGGACGGAGCTCAATTTGGCTACGTCCCCATTCCTTCTCCTTGACTATACTCCATAAATTGCGTCAAAATATGGAGTATGTTCCAGAGAGAATTAAAAGTAAAAAGTGATGAAAGCTTCTTCTTGTTTGGTGCACGCGGCACAGGTAAATCGACCTGGTTAGAGCAGAATTTTGACCGCAATGAGTGTATTTGGTTAGATCTTCTGGATTCTGAAGTCGAAGATCGATACATGAAAAATCCCAAGTCGCTTGAAAATGAAATCGCTCTTCTGCTGAAGAAGAATCACAAGATTTCTTGGGTGATTATTGATGAGATTCAAAAGGTTCCTCGACTCCTTGATAGCGTTCATCGCTTAATAGAAAGTAAGAGAATCCGCTTCGTGCTGACCGGATCATCGGCGAGAAAACTAAAGCGTGGACATGCCAATTTATTAGGGGGCCGAGCAGCGCTCTTTGCCCTATACCCGCTCACAGGTAAAGAACTGGGCGAGGATTTTGATTTAGATTCCGTGTTAAATTGGGGTTCGCTGCCCCGAATTCAGAACGCCGATCAATCTCTAGAAAGGATCCGTCGACTGAAGAGCTATTGTCAGATTTATTTGAAGGAGGAGATTCTAGTTGAGCAACTGGTGAGGAAGTTACCTCCCTTCAAGGGCTTCCTAGAGGTATCTGCGCAAATGAATGGAAAACTTCTTAATTATGAATCCATTGGACGCGATATCGGAGTAGACAATAAAACGGTTCAATCTTACATCTCCATTTTGGAGGAAACATTTCTAGGCCAAAGACTTTATCCCTACCATGCGTCGATCAGAAAAAGTCAAAAGCAGGCGCCTAAATTTTATTGGTTTGACGGAGGCGTGCAGCGTTATTTAGCAGGGAGTATTCGAAGTCCTCTCGTTCCTCAAACCTCTGCCTATGGAGAGGCCTTTGAAGCCTGGGTGATCAACGAACTGGTCCGCCATTGCTCCTATCACGAGCTCGATTATCAGTTTTCCTATCTCCAAACCCGCAATGAGCTCGAAATTGATTTGATTCTGAGTCGTGGGAAAGAAGTGCTAGCCATTGAAATTAAGTCGAGTCCTAGAATCGACCCAGTGGAGGTTCGTAAATTAGAAGCTTTGGCCACGGATTTGCCAGGTCAGCCTCGAATTTACTACTTGTCTCAAGATGTGAGTCGCCAAGAAATCGGAAGGGTCATTTGCCTACCTTGGTACGATATTTTTTCTGAAATTTAAGGGGGGGAAAGGGGACGGAGCTGAACTTGGCCCAGTTCTTTCATCTGTAGAATTCCCTATGCGTGTATCCCGTTATCAAGTCTTGTCCCAACCTACTGGAATTGTTCATTTGTTCTGGAAATGCCACAACAGTGAGTACTTATTCGACCGCACAGGGGCAAAAAAATTGTTCTTTCAGAGTTTGGTTTCCGGTCTAAAGCACCGAGGATCGGACGATTCAGTGAAACTCCACGCCTTCTGCCTAATGAGTAATCATATTCACCAGCAGATGAGTTACTCAGACGGAGCAACCAAGCTCTCTCACGTGATGAGAGTGGCTCACGGGACTTTTGGAATGCGCTTCAATCGGGCCTTCAGCCGCTCCGGAAAGGTGGCGAACGAGCGCCCAAAAACTCCATTAGTGGGTGGCACAGAGGCCGAAATGAGGGTTCATTTTTACATTGAGGCAAATCCGATCCGCGCAGGCATGGTCAAGCCAGATCAGCTGAGGTATTACTTCTGGAGCTCGTATCGTTTCTACGCTCATGGAGAGGTTGATGAATGGACCAAGCACATTACCCCTCCTCAATGGTACATCGAACTTGATAAGACCCCTGAGGGGCGTCAGAGAGCTTATCGGGTGCTATTTCGCAAGTACCTTGAACAAACTACTGCAAGCTGGACTCAGTTTTTAAGTCACTTCATCGGCGATGCACTTTGGGTAAGAAAAATGGAGACCGCTCTGAAAGAGCAATTGTGCGCCAGAGCATCAGCCATTGCTCGTGCTTCCCCGGCATAACAGGCTTAAGTCATCGTTCAAATGAACTTCGATTTTCTCAGTTCCGCCCTGGGGAAGGGCGAAGTGTATCTAAAAATCCCTAGGATCGCCTGATTTCTAGGGCATTTTTACGGCAGAGTCACAATCAAGCGTTTGGAGACTCCAAAATCGGAGCGCAGGGCTGGTATTTTGTTCCATGACGCATCAATCGCGCCCGAGAGATTCAAACTAAATACCCGCAAGTGGTCTAATTAGCCTAAGTCCCGAATTTAGATGAAAATTTGGCTCCGTCCCCTTTCAAGAGCGCGATCGCGCCCAGGATCTCCGTCACGATAAAAAATGGATGCCCGATGCTGAGTAAGTGGTGAGAGAGTGAGGGGTGCGGGGAGGTTGGAAATGCGCCGGAGAGGGGCCAGAGGAGCGGAATGTGGGAGATGCCTGTGAAGTGCGGCAGTCCAGTGCATTGATCAGTGATGAGGTCGAGGGCGAAGTGGGTGGCGACTCCCCAGGTGAGGGCTTTGAAGAAAAGTGGGTGTTTGTACCTGCTTAAGCCCCAACAGAGTGTGAGGAAAACCAGGGTATGCCCAAGGCTTCGCGTTCCGTGTATGAGGGGGAGCGCGGCACCCTGAAGTCCAGTGGACCAAGAGAGGGTATAGTAGGAGGCCTTGTCGATCAGGTCGGGGAGCAGGCAGCCCAGCCAGAACGCTTTTCTGGGAAGGTGCTTGATCTGTCCTTGAGCGAGTCGAGTGCCAAACCCTAGGTGACCCAGGATAAACATGAGTGGTTCGGGGCCTGTGCTGAGGGTTACTGTGCCTTGAGCTCAGCGGCGATTCGTTTTTCAATCGCGTGGGCTGAGATCCCGTGCTTCTCGTAAAGGTCGGCAGGCTCGCCGCTCTCACCAAACTGGTCTTGGATTCCCAACATAATGAGGCGCGGGTGTTGAGATACGGTAGCTAGGGTTTCAGCAACGCAGCTTCCTAGTCCGCCGATGACCGAATGGTCTTCCACGGTGACCATAAGTCGCGTGGTTTGCGCTAGTTTGAGAGTGGTTTCCGAGTCAAAGGGCTTGAGGCTGTGGGCGTTCCAAACGGCAGCCTGGATGCCTTGGCTTTTCAGCTTTTCAGCGGCGGCTACTGATTCACCTACGGTAGCTCCCGAAGCGATCAAGACGACGTCAGATTTCTGAGGGGCTGCTCCGGGTTGGGGTCTTACCTGCATGAGTTTGCAGGGTTCGAACGGGCGATCCTGAGGGTAAAGATCCGGCAGGTTTTGTCGGGTGAGCCTCAAGTAGGCTGGACCTTTCCACTCCTTCACGAGATAGTCCATGATGAGCTCGGTCTCGCGCGCGTCCATAGGCTGAAACACGCCCATCGTAGGGAGTGCCCGCATCAAGGTAATGTCTTCGAGGCCCATTTGGCTGTGGCCATCGTCGCCAATGCCTACGCCGGCGTGGGTACCGATGAGTCGGATATTCGCTTGAGAATAAGCTGCGCTTAGGCGAATGGTGTCATATCGACCTGTGATGAAACACCCAAAGCTGCACAAGAAGGGGAGCTTGCCTGTGAATGCAAGACCGGAGGCTACCCCAATCATGTTCGCTTCTGAGATCCCCATTTCGTAAAAACGAGCTGGGAATTTCTTCGCGAAGAATTCGCTCTTAGTGGACTTCGAAAGGTCGGCATCGAGCACTACGATTTCAGGGTGAGTCTCGCCGAGTTTTGCCAGGGATTCTCCGAATGCTTGACGGGTTGCCTTAGCCATGGTTCATACCTCGTGAAAGTTCTGCAATTGCTTGTTCAGCTTGTTCGGGGGTGGGGACCGCGCCGTGCCAAGCGATATTGTTTTCCATAAAGGACACGCCCTTGCCTTTGACGGTGCGGGCAATAATGAAAACGGGTTTTTTGCTGCCCTGCGTCTGGAGAGTGCGGGCCTCCTGATAAGCTTTTAAAATCTGATCCCAGTTGTGACCGTCGATCTCAATGACATGCCAGCCAAACGCTTTCCATTTGTCAGCAAGAGGTTCCAGAGGCATGACTTGGTCGACGGGACCATCGATCTGGCCATTGTTGGCGTCCAGAATCGCGCAAAGATTGGAGAGTTGGTATTTTGAGGCAGAGAGCGCGGCTTCCCAGATCTGGCCTTCTTGAATTTCGCCATCGCCCAACATGCAAAACACGCGGGCTGGGGTGCCCTGGAGTCCCATTGCCATGCCTTGAGCGACAGAGAGTCCTTGCCCAAGGGAGCCAGTGGAGGCTTCCACAATGGGTAATCTCACGCGGTCGGGGTGGCCCTGGAGTCGGCTTCCGGTCTGCCGAAGGGTCTTGAGTTCATCAGGTGAGATGAACCCTTTTTTAGCTAAAATTGCGTAAAGAGCTGGAACTGCGTGCCCTTTAGAAAGGATGAATCGATCCCGATGGGGGTCGTTCATGTGGCTAGGTTCGGCACCCTTCATTTCGCTGAAGAATAGTGCAGTAATTAAGTCAATTGCCGAGAGGCTGCCGCCGGGGTGTCCTGACTTGGCCTGGGTCAGCATTTTGATGATTGTGATCCGAAACTCTTGAGCTAATTTTGCTAATTCCTGGCTTTGCATAGGGCTAGCACGATACCATAAATTAGAGGCGACGGATACGGTCATTGAACCTCTGAAAGGGAATTGTTAGGCTAGAGGAATGATTCGAAAATGGTGGGTGCTTTCCGCAGTTGCATGCGGGACATTCATGGCGACTCTGGACTCGAGTATTGTCAATATTGCCCTACCGACTTTGACAAAAGAATTCGGGGTGGATCTCGATCACGTTAAGTGGGTGGTGATTTCCTACTTAGTGGTGATCACGTGTCTACTGCTTCCTTTCGGTCTTTTGTCCGATCAAAGGGGAAGAAAGCCTGTTTTTCAGGTTGGCTTTCTCGTTTTCGTGATGGGTTCGGCCCTCTGCGGGCTAGCTTTTAACTTACCCCTTCTGGTGACTTTTAGGATGATTCAGGCCATGGGCGCCTCCATGTTGATGGCGAATGGCCCTGCAATTATTACGAGTACCTTTTCTAAAAAAGAACGGGGCACCGCTCTGGGAACTTTGGCGATGGTGGTGAGCGCCGGTTTGATGATGGGCCCAAGTTTGGGTGGGGTACTGATTGGCAAGATGGGCTGGCGGAGTATTTTTTGGATTAATGTTCCGGTCGGCCTCTTGGGGATCGTTCTAGTCGAAATTTTTATCAAAAAAACAGCGCCCACTCGGAGTCAGGGGGCGTTTGACTGGACTGGGGCAATTTTGCAAACTCTGATTTTGCTCCTGTTTATTGGAATTTTTGGCTTGCCCGCTCGCACCGCTACTGCTCCTGTTTTCGCTGGTTTTCGTTGGATTGCATTAGCGCTTTTGTTTGGTCTTTCGGTCTTGTTTATTCGGGTCGAAGCAGTGGCTAAAAATCCGTTATTCGATTTGTCTTTATTTCGACACCAAACTTTTTGGACGTCGATTTTGGCAAGTTTTTTGACTTTCGTAGCATTTTCAGCGGTGACCGTATTGATGCCCTTTTTTCTTCAAGAGGAGCTTCATTTCTCGCCTCAACGGGCTGGGTTTTTTATGACCGCGATTCCAGTGATTATTTTTGTAGTAGCTCCTCTCAGCGGGCGTCTGTCTGATCGATTTGGGAGCCGCTGGTTGAGCTCAACGGGGAGCGGCGTAGGGGTGATGGGGCTTTGGTTACTCGCGGGGATGATGGGAACTGGGATAGACGTTTTGTCTTCTCAGTGGCTGATTATATCGACGCTGGGGTTGATTGGATTATCGATCGGTTTGTTTCAATCACCCAATAACAGTGCAATTATGGGCTGTGTTCCGATGGGCAAATTGGGTGTGGCTTCTGCTCTGTTGGCGACTGTTCGTAATCTGGGTTTGGTGACTGGGACAGGATTCTCAACAGCATTGTTCTCTTGGTTTTATCATGAGACTGGGGATTACCTTTCGTCATTTAGGGTGACCCTGTTTATTGCCGGATTGATTGCTGGGGCTGCATTTGCGGCTTCGCTCGGAAAGGTTAAGTCATCATGAGTGCGGTTAGAGGAGAAAAAGAACTCACTGCTCAAGAAGCCATCGCGCTGGCTCAACAGGAGCTTTCTCCTTTTTGGTTTGGCTCCGAACCTCTTTTGATTGGCCTCGATCAAGGGGGTCAAGTTCAGGTTTTTCCTTTAGAACGTGATTTTTCCAAGCAGCTTTGGTTAATTATAGTCGTCGACCCTGCGTCGTTTTGGGGTGACTCAGTCTTCGATATAGTTCAAGAGTTGGAGAGTCGCTATCGAGTTCTCGCACTAAATATCTTGATTATTTATTCTGTAAAGTATCAGTTTCAGAAAAGCCCCAATGCAGCTCGTAAGTGGGTGCCCGAGAAAAAGACGACGAGTGTTCAGTGTTTTGATGTGAACTGTCACCTGGCTGCTGGATTTCGCGCAGTGGAGTTACCCAAAGTTTTGCTTTTTAAAGAAGGGGTCCGCCTTTTCGAAACATCGAGCAAAGGGTGGGTTGCTGAGGCGGACGAACAAATTCAAAAAGCCTTGCGGATGACGGAACCTGGTTTACCTCTCGCACCAGTGATCTCCATGGTGGATGGGGTGATTTATGACACTTCTTCGGTTAATTTTAATTCAAGCAGCCTGGCTATCCCTGGTTTTAAGCTTTTGGGAAATTGGCATCATGACCAAGAAAAAGTTTGGACCGATGACCCGGCTGCTCAACTGAGTTTTATCAGTCCCGCGAGTGAGGTGTCGATTTTGGCTCGACCAAAAGAGGACTTAGAAATAGTGCCTCATTTTTTAGTGGAGTTGATGGGCCTGCCTCCTTACGACGCGGTTCGAGGCGGCAGCTTAAGAGTCTCAGAGAGTTCAGATCTCGTTGTTCAGGTGAAAGACGCTAAATTTTATTCATTGTTGACTGGATTGCCTGCGAATGAGCGGAGCGTCTCGCTTCGTTTTGAGAATGTTAAAAAGTGTCCGATTGAGATTTATGGGCTTCGTTTTGGCGAAAAGATGAAAGCTCGGTCGTAGAGTTTTTAGCTTTTAAGTTTTTGAGCAGATTCCGCGCAATTTTTCCATTCCAATCGAGCTATTTCGTCGGTTTCCTGTTCAAACCGCTGTTGAATGAGGGTGACGATTTCTTGGTACTCAGGTTCAGATTGAATCTCGTAGGCTGAGTAGAGGCTGGGCAGAGCGTTCGTCAAAGCGATTGCAAGATTTCTACTAAACTGTGCAGGCTTGACCCGATTGAGAGCAGAGGTTTTAATTCGTGTGCGATAGTCATTTTGGGTCTCTCTGAGGAGGCCTAGCCAGTGATGAAGGAGCGTCGCATTGTCTCCGGCGGTAGTTTCAAGTTGAGGGGTTTGTTCTGCTGCGCGGACGGCCTTGAAGTTGAAAGGACATGCCTCCTGGCATAAGTCACATCCGGCAATCCAATTTTTTATTTTTGATTTTTTGTCCTCCGGAATTTCCAGGGCACCCCGCTTTTCGAGAGTCCAATAGGCGATGCAGTGATTGGAGTCGAGGGTTCCAGGTTCGATGAGGGCTTGCGTAGGACAGGCCCCTAAGCAGCGAGTGCAATTGCCGCAGAAGCTGGGCAGCGGCTGTGGGCCTTGGCCGGTTCGCTGGTTGATGAGAACTTCTGCTAAAAATAAATAGCTGCCGAGTTGGGGGTGAATGAGGAGTGTATTTTTCCCGATCCACCCGAGTCCCGCTAGAGAGGCCCAGGTGCGCTCCAAGATAGCGCTCGTGTCGACACAGACTTTCCAGTGAAGGTCAGGAGCAGAATCAGGCTTGATCCATTGGGCTTGCACTGATTGCATGACGGCTTCGAGGCGTTGTGCGATTTGCTCATGATAGTCGGGGCCTTGGAGGTAGCGAGCGTAGCGCGCTCCCTGGTCTGGCGAGGGGGCTCCAGCCATCTGAGCGGGGTAGGGTAAAGCGACGCAGAATAGACTTTGGGTCTGAGGAAATACGAGGCGTGGGTCAGCGCGTCGGTCGCGTCCACGAACGAGGTACTCCATCTTGCCGGCATATCCAGCATCAATCCATTGGTCGTAGCGGTCTAGGTGAAGCGCAAATCGGGCCTCAGGGTCCTGGAGAGCCAGGTCCAGGTCGATTGCTCCCGCAACCGGAAATCCTGCCGCCTTGGCTTCTTGTGCTAAGAGCGGGAGGAGTTCCATCGTGGACGAGGGTTGATCCAATCTTAAGAAAGGATTCTCAACGCCTTACCGAGGAGGTCATGAGGCAGTGCTTCGGTGATCTCAACTTCGACCATTTGACCGGGCTTGAGTTCAAGTCCGGAGATCTCATCACTGAGTTCGTTGATCAAGACGTGTCCGTCGATTTCCTGGGCTTGCGTGGGCATTCGGCCTTGAATGAGAAGTTCGGTCTCTTGGCTTGGGCCTTCGATCATCACAGGGACGCGAGTTCCTACGAGACGCTGATTTTTTTCATGAGACTGCTTTTGCAAGAGGGCAATCAGCGTCTTAGAGCGGCGGCGCTTGGTGTTCGGATGAATTTGGCCATCCATCGTTGCAGCAGGGGTGCCTTCTTCTTTCGAATATCGGAACACGCCAACGTGGTCGAGCTGCAGAGTTTCAAGATCTTGGCAGAGCTCGTTGAATTCTTCTTCGGTTTCGCCTGGAAATCCGACGATGATCGAAGTGCGGAAAACAATCCCAGGAATTTGGGCTCGCAGCTTATTGACCAAGTCAAAAAGCTTGACCTTGGTGAGGCGACGATTCATGGACTTCAAAACTCGATCATTGGTGTGTTGGATCGGCATGTCTAAGTATTTAACAATCTTAGGCTCGCGAGCGACGATGGAGACGAGTTCATCAGAGAACTGGTCCGGGTAAACGTAGTGGAGGCGGATCCAATCAATCCCGTCGACCTTGCAAAGCTCGGGAAGGAGCATCTCAAGGTTTTGCTTGTACTTCCACTCCATCCCATACTCGGTCAGGTCTTGGGCTACGAGGTTGAGCTCGCGCACGCCGCGAGCAGCCATCTGCTGGGCTTCGGTGACCAGAGACTCGACGGTTCGGGACCGGACGTTGCCGCGGAGTTTAGGAATAATGCAAAATGCGCAGCGACGATTACAGCCCTCAGAGAGCTTTAAGAATGCAGAGAACGTGGCGCCCGTGTGAACTCGTGGGTCTGTTTCAGTGTGAATAAACGCTGGCTGATCAATGTAGGAGCGCTGAGGCAGCTCGGCGCCTTCATTCAGGGCTTTGCCGTGCTTGTGCAGGAGCTCGGTAATTCGATGGTATTGGCCAGTGCCGATGAAAAGGTCGACTTCAGGCATTTCCTTCTCAAGCTCTTTTGAGTAACGCTGAGGCAGGCAGCCTGATGCCACGAGGACCTTGCATTTACCATCTTGTTTTTGTTGAGCCATTTCCAAAATCGTTTCAATTGACTCTTCCTTGGAGGCTTGAATGAAGGAGCAGGTATTGACGATGATGACTTCGGCGTCTTCGAGGGTCTGAGTGACTGTGTACTGGTCTTTCTCGAGCATGCCGAGCATGACCTGGGAGTCCACCAGATTCTTGGGACAGCCGAGGCTGACGAAATAAACAGGCGATTTGGAATTTTGAGGAGAATTGGATTCTAAATTCATAGGTACTACTTGCTTCTTAGGGTTAATCTCTAAAGTTACCGAATTGCAGAGGGACTTTTACTTTTTCTTGGTTGGCTTTTAGGAGTGCGATGGCTTCTTGAAGATCGTCGCGGTTCTTACCAGTGACTCGGACTTGCTCATCTTGGATTTGAGCCTGAACCTTGAGTTTGCTGTCTTTGATCACAGCAATGACTTCTTTACCTTTTTCTTTTGAGATTCCAGCTTGAATTTCAATGACTTGCCGGACGCTTCCACCAAAGGCTGAGTCGATGTCTTTGTAGTTGAGGGAAAGTAAGGAAATCCCGCGCTTAATGAGCTTGGTTTGAAAAATGTCATTGAGTGCGTCGAGTTTGCCCTCTTCGCTGCACCAAAGGGTGACTGTTTTGGCCTTCTGGTCAAGCTTGATCTCGGATTTAACCCCTTTGAAATCAAAGCGTTGGGTGAGTTCTTTGGTAGCTTGGTTGATGGCATTGTCGAGTTCTTGCCAATTCATTTCTGAAGATACGTCAAATGAGGGCATCGCGGTCACTCCTTTTGCAGCCCGAATGTATACAGAATTAGTCAGCTAAAGGCAAGGGGATACTTCGAAATGTCACTTTTCACGTCTTGGTCAGTGGCTCGGTTTTTAAACTCTTAAATCAAAAGCAAAACCAGGTCGTGGTCATTTCACCCGGTCCGTGTTCGGCGGGGCTTTAAAGACAAAGAGGTCGTCGGATAGAGCATTGCCCAGCTCAATCTGAGTGAGGGAAATTTCAGATTGGTTTCCTCCTCGGTGGTAGAGGGACACTTTTTGGATCAGACTTTCTTTGAGATCAAGGGTGAGTGTGGCTTGCTGGACGGTACTTGCAGTGCCAGATTTAGGTATAATTAAAAAAGTTGAATCGGATTTTTGACGGACTTTCAGTCCTTTGATTTTCGAGAAGTCACCCGAAAGGAGCGCTGTAGCAAGCTGAGACTGGACTTCGGAGGACTTGCGCTCGATGAGTTGTCCGGGTTCACCTTCATCAAACGGGGGAGTGTAGAACCAAAATGTTCTACCGTTGCTCACCAGGAGGTTGGGGTCAGGGGTTTCAGTTTCCCATCGGATTTTTCCTGGTCGCTTGACAAGAATTTTGCCAGTGCTGATTTTTTTTTTGCCCAAGGTTTGGTTGTCATCAGTTTGGGTAAAGTGGGCCGAGATCGTGGCGTTTGCGGCGTATTTTTTTTCAATCTCGAGCAGAGCTTGAGGAAGATTGGACGAAGATTTGAATTGAGGGACTTTCGGGGGCTCTGCCGGACTGGGCTTCAATACAATGGGCGAATGAGCCGGTGCTGGGCTGGGCTCAATTCGGGTAGGTGTTTTGCTCGCTACAACGAGGGAACTCCATCCAAGCGTCATTCCAATGCTCAGCCCTAAATATCCGAAACGGGTCTTCATCTTCACTCCTGCGGCATTAGTGCATCTCGATGGAGACCATCTTGGAGACGCCTGGCTCTTCCATGGTGACGCCGTAGAGCGTGTCATTGAGTTCCATCGTTTTTTTGTTGTGGGTAATTAAAATGAACTGACTCTTGACCGACATTTCTCGTAAGAGGGCATTAAATTTACCAATATTTGCATCGTCAAGAGGCGCATCCACTTCGTCGAGGACGCAGAACGGAGATGGCTTGACCATAAAGATGGCAAAAATCAAAGATACCGCAGTGAGCGCTTTTTCACCCCCGGAGAGCAGGGTGATGTTAGCCACTTTTTTCCCTGGGGGTTGAGCCAGAATGTCGACACCGGCGTCTAGAATCTCCTGGGATCCTTCGGGATAAACTAACGAGAGTTTAGCTTGGCCTCCACCGAAAATAATCGGGAAGAGGCGCTCGAATCGGCTCGCAATCGCCTCGAATGCTTTTTTGAATCTCTGTTCGGAGGTCTGGTTAATATGCTCAATGGCATTTTGTAGGTTTTCCAAAGAGTGCTCGAGATCGGCTTTTTCGGTGAGTAAGTGATCAAAGCGCTTCTTGAGGTGTTCAAACTCCTCGATAGCCATGACATTCACTTCTCCCAGTCTTCGAATTCGCTCGCGCAGGCGCTCGACTTCTTCGCCTAAAGCAATTTCTTCTTCTGGTGTCAGCTCTGCGAGAGATGGAGGGTTTCCTGGGGAGTCCTCATTGCCTTCGGCGTTTGCAGTCTCGGCCAAAACAGGGAGGACTAGGCAGCCTGGTCCGTATTTCTCTTCGAGGTTTGCGACGAGATGGGAGAGTTCGCTAGAGATTTTTTCAATTTCTACGGCGAGGTGATTTGCTTCCGACGATTTTAGGTCGCTCGATTTATGGAGAACCTTGATCTGCTCCAAGGTGGTATTGAGTTGAGCGTTTGCTTGCTCCATTCGGTCTTTTACCTGGGATAGAGTCTCGCGGGCAGCGGCTAGGGCGAAGGTGAGTTCTTCGATTTTCTGAGTGAGGTCTTCTTCTCCTCCTGAGAACTCTTCTTGCTCGCGGGTAGCTCGGTCCAAGGTGCGGTTCACCTCGCTGAAGCGGCGCTCGCGGTCGGATTTGATGGATCGAGTCGCTTCGAGTTCTCGTTTGAGACTGACCGAGCGCTCTCGGAGTGAAGCCTCGCGAAGTCGGACGGCCTGGAGCTCTTGATCTTTTTCTTGGTAAACGGATTCTTTGCTCGAAAGATTCGATTCAAGACTGGCAATGGTGTCTTCAAGTTCGACTCGAGCAGAGAGGAGAGTTTCGAGTTGGGACTCTAATTTTTCTCGCTCTTCTTCAGCGCGCTCGCTGTCTAAATGCATGGAGCTTGTGTCGCGCTTGATGTTTTGCAAGAGTTTTTGAGACTCGGTCAAAGCTCGCTCGGTCTGGTGAACGTCACGTTGAGTTGCGGCTGCTTGGACCTCGAGTTCTTGAGCTTCAGTTTGGATGCTTTGAAGCTGGGCACGGATGATCTCTATATTCTCCTTGGCTGAGAGAACCGCTTCTTCGGCTGTTTGACTTTGAGCTTCGGCACCTTGAACTTGTTCTTTGAGTTCCTCAATGGTGCGCTTGCGGCGGAGGATGCCTACGGCGCCACTGGATTTGAGGCTCCCTCCGCGAAGGGTTCCGCGGGAGTCGAATACCGTTCCATCTTTTGCAATGAGGGTAATGCCTTGGAGGCGAAGGGCATTTTCACTTTCGAGGACACCCGGAAGTGGAGCCAGGGACTCCACTGAAAAGACATTTTCGAAAAGTGCATCAAAACGAGAAGAGTAGGCGGGCTCCCATTTTACAAAATCAGAAAGTTTGCCGTGACTGACGAAGCCGAGCTCACTCAGGCTTTCAGCGCCGGAGGGTTGCTTCTTGCTCCCTGTCTTAGGTTGACCTTGGATTGAGTGGGTAAGTTGAAATGTAACGCGGCCTTGTTGATTTTTTTGGATTTGCTCCAAAAGGGGTAAAACCAACTTAGAGTCTTTGGTGACTAAGCTTTCGAGTTGATTTTCTAGCCAGCTTTCTAAGATCGTTTCGTAGCCGGGCGCCACTTGTAAGACGTCAGTGATGGCCAGGATTTGGTCAACTTGGCCGTTCGATTTTGCCCAGTCCAATGCTGCTTTAGGTCCGTCAGCAAGGCCCTCGTGAGACTCGTCGAGTTCTTCTAAACTCTGGAGTTTGGATTTGATCTGAGTGAGGCTGCGCAAAGCTTGTTCTTTTGCTTTTTCGAGTTGACGGATTTCTTGCTCTTGTTCTTGAACTTGAGCGGCTTGCTCTTGCTTGCGGGCCTGGAGGAACTGACGCTTTTCTTGAAGTTCAGAATAGGCGCCTTTGGCTTTTTCTAATTCTTCTTGGATTTCTTGGTGTTTTTCTTCTTGTTCAGTGAGTTGAGACTGCAATCGCTCGGACTGAGAGCGAGCGGAGTCAATTTTACCCAAGAGTGAAGCAGATTTAGAATTCAGTTCCGAGGTTTGCTGGATACCGCTCATGAGTTGTCGCTGAGAGCGATCGAGTTGGGAGCGAGCTTCGTCGACTTCTCGCCGGAGTCCTTGGAGCGCTTGGCTGGCTTCACGAGATTCGTGAGCTGCAGCTTGAAAAAGTTGTTCTACTTCTTGGGCTTGTGTTTCTTGTTCCGCGAGCTTTTCAGTGTCGGTCTCGATCGAGGCTTGGAGGTCCTCTTTTTCCTCTTCGAGGGCTTCCAGTTGAGAGGTGAGGTCACCTTGTCGTCGACGTGAAAGCTCGAGCGCACTTTTCTCATGGGAGAGATCTGCTGCAAGATCTTGGATGCGGGCCTGGAGGGACTCGGCTTCCTTGGTTTCTGTGAGGAGCTGGATGCGGCTCACTTCGGTGGAGTTTTCTGCAGTTTGAAGCTGAGCTCTCATCCCTACGAGATCCTGTTCCAAGGTGTCTCGTTGTGCCTTTAAAACGTTGAGTCGCTCTTGGAGAATCGCATTTTTGCGTCGTCCCCAGGTCATTTCTTTATCGATCAACTCGTCTTTGTATTTCTTGTACTGGCGAGCCTTTTGGGCCTGGCGCTCGAGCGAGGCGAGAGTTTTTTCAATTTCTTGGATAATGTCGGTGAGCCGAGCCAGATTGGCTTGGGTCGCTTCCATTTTTCGAAGAGATTCTTTTTTGCGGGCTTTGTACTTGGCAATCCCGGCCGCCTCTTCAATTAAAAGGCGTCTCTCCTCAGGCTTGGAGTTCACGATCTTGCCGATTTGACCCTGCTCGATGACAGAGTAACCTTTAGCGCCGACTCCGGTGTCCATAAAAAGTTCTTGGATGTCTTTGAGCCTGGCTGTAGTGCCGTTGATCAGGTACTCGCCTTCGCCGGATCGATAGAGACGGCGGGTGACAGAGACTTCTTTGGTCTTAAGATGGATGGGGACATCCTGAGTTGTAGCGCCTGAGGGGGCGTCTGACATGGTGTCGACTACGTCAGTTTCCAAAACTAGGGTCGCCTCAGCCATACCCAGAGGTGAGTACTTCGAGCTGCCGTTGAAAATCAGGTCGTCGCTGCTACTTCCTCGCATGTGCTTATAGGACTGCTCTCCCATTACCCAGAAGAACGCATCGACGATGTTAGACTTGCCACACCCGTTCGGTCCTACGATGCCCGTGATACTGTGGTCAAAGTGTACCACAGTTCGGTCCTTGAACGACTTAAACCCCTGAATTTCCAGTCTTTTGACTCGCATGAGGCTTTGACCTTAGCAATCACCGATTGCCTAAGTCAACGGTGCTCTTAGGCCGTGATGGATTTGTGTGTCAGACGAACTGGACTCACAACTTAGAGCCAGGTCGGGTAACTGCCTCTGGAAACGGGTCCTATGATTTCGGTCGTAACGTAGCCAGAAATGGAGCCACCGCCGCTGGATGGGTCGCCGAAATCAGAAGGTTTGAAACTGTAGGAATTGGTAGGAGCGAGATCCTTGCCAGTGTTTATCATCGCTCCGTACTGAGCATTTTGGAATAAGCTGACATGATACACTACAATGGCTCCTTCGTAAGGTGGTTCGACCGGAGTCCAAGAGAGTGAACAAGTGCCACCACTGCAAGACCGGGTCGTCCTTTGGGGCTTGATGCTGCCCGCGTCAATCGACTCAGGTAAGGCGCCGAAAGAGGTTTGCGTCCAAACAGAGAGGCTGGACGCATCAGAGCTGAGTAGGTCTAGTAAGCCATCGTTATTGAGGTCACCCACTTGGAGATGGACATTTTCTGAGGTTAAGCTGGTTGGGGAGTCAAACTGCTGAACGAACACAAAGTTTCCGACGCTCAGCAAGTTTACAATTCTTCCGGTATTGCTGCCTGATGGTCCAGAGAGTAAAACGAGGTCTGCTTTGCCGTCCTGATTGATATCTGTGATTTTGAGGTCTACGATCGCAGGAGGCAGGGTGATATTGGGTGACTTCAGGCTAACATTGGACACACTTGGGTTGAACCCGGATGGCCCGTTTTGGAGGTTCGATAGAATATAGATATCATTGCCTGTTCCCACAGCAACGACGTTGATTCCATCTCCATTGAAATCTCCGATGGCGATCGGGTAAGGGCCTCCTGCGGTGGTAGGGGTGTGGCCGATGATGCTCGAGTAATCACCTAGCACGATCGTTTGCTTGCTGAATGAGAAATTAGGCCACTTCTTGCCGTCGTGGTAGAAAATTGTAATCGATCCCTCGTTCGCATTTCCAGTGACAATTTCTGGGTCGCCATCTCCATCAACGTCGCCCACTGCGATTCCTGATGGTCCTGCTGCGCTATTGATTCCAACGTCGAGTATGGATCCTTGGATAAAGTTGCCCAAGCCGTCATTTATGAACACAAAGACTCGGGAGTCTCCCGAAACGACGACTAAGTCGAGATATCCATCATTATTGAGGTCTGAAGCAATGATTTTTCCTGGGCCATCCCATAATCCGAGTACCAAATTTCGATCCCCTGAAGATGAGAAAGTTCCGTCGCCGTTACCCCATTGGATCGTGACCTGGGTTTGGCTGCCATCGGCTACTGCAATGTCCAGGGCGCCGTTGTGGTCAAAGTCTCCAACAGCGATACTGATCGGAGCAGCGCTTCCAAAACTGCCAGTTTTTGTCGTCACTGGCGAACTCGAAAAAGATCCACTCGATTGTAAGGATACAGCAACTTGAGGGTAGCCTGCTCCACTCAAGTCAGGATAAGCGGCAATGATATCATTGGCACCATCCCCGTTGAAGTCACCGACGGCAATATCGCTTGGGGCGCCAAGAGTGGATACAGTATGGGTCGCAGCAAATATACCAGTGCTCATTTCGCTGGAGCTCACTGGGGTGCCAGTTGGGGTGAATGGTGCTTCCGGTGGGTGAGTGGTGCTTGCGCTGGGAGTAATGTTAAAGGGTGGAGGAGTTGTGCTGGTTACGCCATTTACGATCGAGGTAATCGACACCTGCCAGTAATTGTCTTGAGTAATGACGCAAGAGTTGGATGGGGTTGCATAACTCAATACTTGAGTAACCGTACCATTATACATCAAAGTATAAAGATTAAGTAGGAAGAGCACAGGGTTACCTGCGTCAATGAAACTTGAAGCGACGGTGTCTTTGTTTAGAGACGGACTCCAAGAAAGATTCCAGCTTGCTGTGCACTCACTGTTGTTACAAGTTAAAGTTAAATTCTTCGGTGTAATGGCTGCCTGAGTGATTGTGGGCAGACTGCTGTTGCTTCTGTATTTTCCGTAGAGAAGCGAAAATGAGGCATTGGTACTGGGTGTGTCGATTTTTACAAGGTCCGAGATCCCGTCACCGTTGAGGTCTCCCACGAGAAGTTTTGACCCAGTGACATTTTTTTCCTTAGGATAGTAAAGTATCGGTTGAAATGTTGTGCTCCCCGTTCCGTTATGCATCAAAGTGATGAGATTGCTGCTTGAAAGAATCATTAAATCATAAAGTCCGTCATTTTTGAGTTTAATCGGCTTGATATCGGTAATTCCATCGGGCAGGTCACCCCCGCTCAATGTGTCCCAGGAATAATTTTCTCTCAAAGAAGTCTGAGTAAAGTTGCCCGCTCCGTTGCCCAATAGGAGGAAAACATCAGCAAGTCCGTCCCGACCGGAGTTCGGTGCAACTATCGCGATATCCGTGCTTCCGTCTCCGTTAAAATCTGCAGAGATTGCTGGGATATTTTGGATATTGCTACCCTGTGAGTCTACAATCTGCGAACCTGTGATGCTGATCCCGCTGGTTGAGTCAAAGGAAGGCATACTAAAATCTGTTTGATAGGGTGTTTTATTCGTGAGGAGGGAGAGGTAAACCTTGCCACTGTTGTCGCGACTCGTCTGGTTGACCGCAATGATGTCAGGATATGAGTCGCCATCGAAGTCAGCTGCAATCAGATTCTCGGGGGTGCTTCCAAGAGTCGGAAATGTGGCTTGGTTGGTAAAGGCGCCGCTCCCGTCATTCAGGAGGACGGTCACCGTGTTGTCACTCGTATTTGCCACTGCGAGGTCGAGCATGCCGTCCAAGTTGAAGTCGGCAGTGATTATTCCACGAGGAAATAGGCCGCCTGTAGTATAGTTGTTGGAGTATGTGAAAGTTCCGTTGCCATTTCCGCTGAGGACATAAACGCCGCCATAACCGGAAACTGCAAGATCAAGTTTTCCGTCTCCATCGAAGTCGCCTGCTACAAATGAGTAGGGGGAAAAGGTAACTACCGAAGTGCTGACCTTGGTGGTTGCGGGCGGAGAACTAGGAGCGACCGAGGTTAGCCAGGGCATGAGGTAGACGTCTATAGTGGGTGAGTTCAAATTTAAGACAGCGACGTCAAGCTGGCCATCGCCATTGAAATCTCCAAGCTCAATTTGGGAGGCAGGGTTTGCTGGGCTAGTCGATGTCTGAACTGGGTAAGCTGAACTGAAATTTCCTGTTGCCGTTACGTTAGCGAGCTCCTGGCGAGGGGTGGTGCCAGCAGCGCCTGTAGCACCCGTAGCGCCTGTAGCACCCGTAGCGCCAGTAGCACCTGTAGCACCCGTAGCACCAGTGAGACCTTGAGGTCCAGCGGCGCCAGTAGCACCAGTGAGACCTTGAGGTCCAGCGACGCCAGTAGCACCCGTAGCGCCGGTAGCACCCGTAGCGCCGGTAGCGCCAGCAGGGCCGGGAGCGCCGTTTAGATTTACGCTCCAGATTGCATAGGTCCCAGCCCCTGTGACAGAAGCCACATTGGCAACCATGGCTCCAGTGGCCGAGTTATAGGATGTGATCGCACCCACCATCGTATTTGATGCATCATAAGCAATCAAAACCTGTTGAGCTACGGTATAGGCCAATCCAGTTCCTACAGTGAGTTCCTTGGATCCCGTGTCGATGGTCAATGATGTAGTGCTTGTTGTGGGATATAAAGATCCTTGAGCACCAGTGTCGCCCGTAGCACCCGTAGCGCCGGTAGCACCCGTAGCGCCGGTAGCACCCGTAGCGCCGGTAGCACCAGTGAGACCTTGAGGTCCAGCGGCGCCAGTAGCACCCGCAGGACCGGTAGCACCAGTGAGACCTTGAATGCCTTGAGCACCCGTAGGACCAGCAGGACCAGTAGCGCCCGTAGCACCTGCTACGCTTGGAGTCTCAATACTACTACCGGAGGGGTTGGAGGTCGCGGCTGCGAGCTGGTTAATATATTCGGTTGGGGTGCGGAGCTCAATTTGACCATTGCAGCCACTCAGGGTGAGTCCGAAGCCAAAAAATGCAAAAGCTCTAAGCGTACTGTCACGAATCTCAAAAGATAGTCCCCCTCCAAATTGTGGGGAATTCGATGTTCCGGAGAGCTTGCATGTTGCCTTCCTGAGAGAAACTCGCCTTTTTAGGCGATTTATCCCGGTGACAATTAGGGTTTTCCACATACGTTCTACCTAACCTCTGTCTTTAAGGTAGCAGGAATTTTTTACCTATAAAATGTGTCAAAAAATACCTACCTGTTTTTTAATTAGAAACAGATTGGAGTTCAATACAGAACAGATAAAAAAAAGCCCGCTAGAAAGTTAATCTAGCGGGCCCTAATCTTTACCCGGCCTTCTCGAGGCCGGAATATGTTTATCAACATGATCAGCCGAGTTTGCGGAGTACTCACTTTTGAGCCTTGGCTCTACCTCCCGGTAGACCGATCCGCTTGAGCTGATTTATTTTCAATATTTAATTTTTTTATTCTTTCTGTCGCGGTCCGACCTGGCCAAGGTCCGATCCGGCAGTCCATGGGCACCGTAGACGTCTTCAATTCCTGGTCGGTTTAGCCCATGCTAGATAGAACGTGGGGGGCCCGTCTCGTGCGCTTGCTCCATGGAACTCCACTGGTTTGGCGCACAGTCCTTCGGCGCCAATCTGTTGATCATTCGTTTTTTTAGTAGCATTCAAGTTCCTCCTGATGATTTGAGATTATTTCAAAGAAGTTTTATCCACAATTGTGTCTGCAGTGACGAGTCTGAACGGTTTTATTTAAAGCCCTGAATTAATTTGAGAAAGGACACGAAAAAATTCGAAAAAATAAAAAAATTAGAAAAAAATCGATCCGAACCGGTAGGGGATTAGCCATTTTTTATAAAAACATGGGGCGGGTGAATTTTGACACACCTAGTGCTGAGGAGCGAATCGGGCGAAAATTTAAGAATGAAACGCTTAAAGTATTTGATGGCATTCACGATTCCCCTCTCGGTGGCCCTCTCCATAGGGAGGAACGATGGGAGTACTTTTCTAGCTATGGCTTATGGATTTGTATTTCTCCCTCTAGTTGAAGTGTTCCTTCCGGTTGCAGCGCAGAATCTTTCACCTGAGCTAGAGGGAAAACTCAATCATGATCGTTATTTTGATTGGCTCCTCTGGGCAATGGTGCCGGTTCAGTATGGTTTACTTTTTTATTTTTGTTCGAGATTCACCTCTGAGGAGGTGAATCCACTCGGAAAAATTGGCCTAGTATCGGCTTTTGGGATTTCATGTGGGGTGATCGGCATTAATGTAGCGCATGAGCTTGGGCATCGGAAATCCAGCTTCGAGCGATTTTTGGCAAGAGCGTTGCTGGCTTCCTCACTGAATTGGCAGTTTTATATTGAACACAACCGAGGTCATCACCGGGATGTCGGAACACCCGGGGATACAGAAACTTCAATGCTCAATGAAACTGTTTATGCGTTTTGGATACGAGCAATTCGAGACAACTTGACTTCCGCATTCAGAAGAGATCCAAAAGAGATGATCCTGGGCCTGGGAATCGAGACCGCATTGGCGGGAACAATTTATTTTGTTTTTGGCTCCTCAGCTCTCTTAGGCTTCATTTCTAGTGCATTGTTTGGAGTTTTGCTTCTTCAGTCGGTCAACTACATCGAACATTATGGTCTGACTCGCAAAAAAATTGGTCCTAACTCCTACGAACCGATTATGCCCCATCACTCTTGGAACTCAAGCCATCCATTATCTAGAATATTTCTATTTGAACTCTCTCGACATTCGGATCATCATGCTCACGTCACCCGGAAATACCCTGTGCTTAGGCACCTGGAGGAAAGTCCTCAGATGCCTGCAGGTTACCCAGCTATGATCTTACTTGCGATGGTTCCTCCGGTCTGGTTCAAGGTGATGAACCCCAGAGTTGTCGAAAGTATGCGTCGTTTTGGTGATTTCTATCCTCGTTCACTGAAGCGTATTGCATGACCTCATAGGTTAATTTTTAATGAATCTCTATAATTCTAATTCGGCGCCTCGAAACCGCTAATTCTTTCGCTTGGCTTGAGTTCGCTTTCTTGCAGGCGGCTTTATGCCTTTCTTTTGAGTTTTCTTTGCCCGTGGGTTTTGAATGGCCGCTTGTGCAGCCGCGAGTTTTGCAATCGGCACCCGGTAGGGTGAGCAGCTGACATAATCGAGTCCAATGGAGTGGCAGAAGATGACAGACTGAGGTTCTCCACCATGTTCTCCACAGATGCCAACTTTTAGGTCGGGACGAGAGGTTCTCCCTTCGTTAATCGAGAGCTTCATCAGGCGTCCGACTCCGAGTGGGTCCAGTGTGGCAAATGGGTCTTTCTCATAGATTTTGGCATTAATATAATCTCCTAGGAATGACGCTGAGTCGTCGCGAGATAGGCCAAAAGTCGTTTGAGTGAGATCGTTTGTGCCAAAGCTGAAAAAGCTCGCATGTTTTGCAATCTCAGCCGAGGTCAGTGCCGCCCGAGGTATTTCAATCATGGTTCCAATCAGGTATTGAAGCTTTTTAATACCCTGTTTTTTGAAGTCCTCTCTGAAGCTGTCCAGGATCTCTTCAATTTCCTCGATGCAATACTCGCGAATGAATTTGAGTTCTCTCCAGTCCCCAACTAGAGGGATCATGATTTCAGGCACAATACTGAAGCCTTCGTCCCTGACGAGTTCGCAGGCAGCTTCCAGAATTGCTCGGACTTGAGTCCTATAGATTTCTGGATAGCTCACGCCCAGGCGACAGCCGCGATGGCCAAGCATGGGGTTAAATTCGTGCAGAGACTCGGCCTTGCGCTTGAGTCGATCCAAGGTGACACCGATTTTCTGGGCTAGAATCTGAAGTTCGGCATCTTGGTGGGGAATGAACTCGTGAAGGGGCGGGTCTAATAGTCGGATGGTAACTGGCATTCCCTTCATTTCTCGGAAAATCTCTTTGAAATCCCCTTTTTGCATAGGAAGAATTTGGTCGAGTGCCTGCCTCCGGCCCTCAGAGGTATCGGCCAGAATCATCATTCTGACCGCATCAATTCGGGACGGATCGAAAAACATATGTTCGGTTCGGCAGAGTCCGATTCCTTCCGCACCGAATCCTCGGGCTACGCGGGTGTCTTGCGGGGTGTCCGCGTTGGTGCGGACTCGGAGTTGCCGTACTTCGTCTACCCATTTCATGAGTTCGACAAAGTTCTGATTGAGTGCGGGCGAAACCGTGGGTACTTGGCCTAAGATGACCTCTCCACTGCTTCCGTCGAGAGTAATGAGATCTCCCTCTTGGATCGAGTGAGGCCCAGCGGTGAACTCACGCCGTTCTTCGCTGACTTTGATCGAGCTGCATCCGGAGACGCAGGATTTGCCCATTCCACGAGCGACTACGGCAGCGTGCGAAGTCATTCCTCCGCGCGCAGTGAGAATGCCCTGTGCTACAGACATGCCGTGAATATCCTCCGGAGAGGTTTCAAGCCGGACGAGGATGACTTTTTTCCCCATCGCTGCCCATTGTTCAGCAGTGTTGGGGTCAAAAACGGCAAAACCGGAGGCTGCACCAGGCGAAGCTGGGAGGCCCTTGGCGATGACATTTTTTTTGGCTTCAGGATCAAGTCCAGGGTGGAGGAGTTGGTCTAGTTGCTCGGGGCGAATTCTTAAAATTGCTTCCTCTTTGGAAATGAGTCTTTCTTTGACCATGTCGACCGCGATGCGAAGCGATGCAGCAGCAGTCCGCTTTCCGCTTCGGGTCTGCAACATATAAAGCTTGCCGCGTTCGATTGTGAACTCAATATCTTGCATGTCTCGGTAGTGTTTTTCGAGCTTTTGGTAGACTTTGACTAAATCGCGGTAAGCCCTAGGCATGGCTTCTTCTAGGGTTTGAAGCTTTTCGGTCGATGCATGCCGAGAGGAACTATTAATTGGCTGAGGGGTGCGGGTGCCCGCTACCACGTCTTCTCCCTGAGCATTCATTAAGAATTCACCGAAGAATTTTCGCTCACCCGTAGATGGATCGCGAGTAAAAGCCACGCCAGTGGCGCAGTCATTGCCCATGTTGCCAAAGACCATGGACTGAATGTTGACTGCAGTTCCCCAGTGGTCTGGAATGTCATTCAGTTTTCTGTAGGTGACTGCCCGAGTGTTCATCCAAGATCCAAACACAGCCCCGATCGCTCCCCAGAGTTGCTCCCATGGGTCTTCCGGAAATTGTTTGCCCTCAGCTCGAACGATGTGCTTGAATCGCTTCACGAGAAGTTTGAGGTCTTCGCCAGTCAGGTCAGTATCGAGATCGATTCCTCGCTCACTTTTGAGTTCCTCGAGTGCTGCCTCGAAGTGATGAGAGTGAACGTCCAGAACCACGTCCGAGTACATTGAGATAAACCGGCGGTAACTGTCATAACTGAATCGGACATCGCCGGATTCCTGGCAAAGTCCCTCAACGGTCTCATCGTTTAATCCTAGATTGAGTACCGTGTCCATCATTCCAGGCATTGAGGCCCGGGCTCCTGATCGAACCGAAACGAGCAAGGGGCTCTTCTTGTGTCCAAAACGTCGACCCATGAGCTTTTCCATGCGGGTGAGAGCTTTTTTGACTTGGGTCTCGAGTTGTTTTGGGTAGGCGCGTTGGTTTTGGTAGAAGAAAGTACAGACTTCGGTGGAGAGTGTGAACCCCGGAGGGACTGGGAGTCCCAGTTGGGTCATGCCGTGAAGGTTAGCGCCCTTTCCTCCGAGAAGATCTTTTTGTTTTTCATTGCCTTCCGCTTTGCCTCCTCCGAAGGAGTAGACGAATTGCTCGCGTCCGGAAAATCCGGACGCGAGGCTAAACTTAGGCTTGATTCCAGTTCCCGAATTTTTCGCTAATGTACTCGACGAGCCTTTCTGCAGGGATCTTTTCTTGGGCCATGGTGTCTCTGTGCCGGATGGTGACGGTGTGTTGGGTAAGAGTGTCATAATCAATCGTAACTCCAAAAGGTGTACCGATTTCATCTTGGCGACGATATCGCTTGCCTATGGATCCCGTGTCATCGGTAGTGGCTCGGAATCTCTTTCTCAGGTCATTGTAAACCTGATCGGAATATTGAACCAGTTCCGGTTTTTTCATCAAGGGAAATACTGCAGCCTTGTACGGGGCAAGGTTGGGGTGGAGAGATAACCAAGTTCGGTCGCCGTCAAAGCGGTATGCGTCAGCAAGCGCTACCAGCAAGGTTCGATCGCAACCCGCTGAAGTTTCAACGATGTACGGAAGGTATCTTTCCTTTGATTCTTCATCGTAATATTCGAGTTTCTTGCCACTGAATTTTTGGTGACGCCCCAAGTCAAAATCACTTCGATTGTGAACTCCTTCGAGCTCTTGCCACCCGAATGGGAATTCATATTCGATGTCGAAGGCGGCTTTGGCGTAGTGCGCTAATTCGCCAGGACCATGCTCATGGAATCTGAGCTTTTCTTTTCGGATTCCATTATTGAGATGCCATTGAATTCGGGCTTCTTTCCATTTGTCGAACCATTCCATGTCAGTGCCGGGTCTGACGAAAAACTGCATTTCCATCTGTTCAAATTCACGGGTTCTGAAAATGAAATTGCCAGGGGTGATTTCATTTCTAAATGCCTTCCCGATTTGAGCAATGCCGAAAGGAACCTTTTGGCGGCTGGATTGGGCAACATTATGGAAATTGACATAGATCCCTTGGGCGGTCTCAGGTCTCAGGTAGACGACTGATGCTGAGTCTTCGAGCGGACCCATGTGGGTTTTGAACATGAGATTGAACTGGCGAGGTTCGGTGAGTTCGCCGCCACACTCAGGGCACTTCTTTTGGGCTAGCACTTCGGGCTCTAGCTTATCGGCGCGGAACCGGGACTTACACTTTTTGCAGTCGACCAATGGGTCGACGAATCCAGCAACGTGCCCCGATGCTTCCCAGACTTTTGGGTGCATCAAAATAGCTGCGTCCAGACCCTCGACGTCTTCTCGGTCGGTCATCGCTTTCCACCAGAGCTCCTTAACGTTCCTTTTGAGCTCAATCCCGAGAGGGCCGTAGTCCCAACAGGCGTTAATGCCGCCATAGATTTCACTAGAAGGGAATACAAAACCCCGTCGTTTGCAGAGGGAGACTAAGTCTGCCATATCCTTGAGGTTTTGAACCTGAGCAGGAGCGGTTGTAGGGGATTGAACTTCATTGGTTTCGGATGAGCTTTTCATGGGTTTGGCTTACCAGAGCCGATCAATAAATGCAGCTAAATTTGAGCCTTGCTGGAGTGATTTAGGGTGGTAAGAGACCTTCGGTCAGGTGACTGAAATAGGTAACTCATGAAACTTTGCATAAACTCCGTTGAGAGCGATCAGATCAGCGTGGGTGCCTCGCTCAACCACCTCTCCGTCGCGAAGGACTAAAATCAGGTCAGCGTTTCGGATGGTGCTCAAACGGTGAGCGATCATTAAGGTCGTTCGGTCACGCATTAACTCGTCTAGTGCACTTTGGACGGCTCGTTCAGATTGCGAGTCAAGGCTCGAAGTTGCTTCGTCAAGAATGAGAATTGGAGCTTGTCGCAGGAATGCTCGAGCAATGGAAAGCCGCTGCCTTTCTCCTCCTGAGAGTTTTTGTCCTCGATCACCAATATTGGTCTTGAACCCGTCTGGCAAGGCTTGGATAAATTCCAATGCGTGGGCTTTTCTTGCAGCATCTAAAATCTCATTATGGGAGGCCGAGAGTCGTCCGCACCGGATGTTTTCTTCAATCGTGTCGTTGAATAAGAAAATATCCTGACTTACTACCGCAATCATTCTGCGAAGATCATCGAGATTGAGGTTGCGAATGTCTTGGTTATCGATCTTAATGGCGCCTGATGTGACGTCGAAAATCCGCGGTAATAAGCTGACTAGAGAGCTCTTTCCTGCGCCACTTGGGCCGACCAGAGCGACTGCATGGCCTCGAGGGATTTCGAAGCTCACATTTTTAATTACAGATCGTTGAGGCGCGTCGGGGTAGTAGAACGAAATATTTTCAACGCTGAGGCCGCTCTTGACTTGGTTGGCTCTTAATGGATTTGAAGGTTGATGTAAATTCGATTTCCAGTCAAAAAGCTCAAAGATTCGATCGCATGCAGCAGCGGCCTGACTGAGTTTGATATTCACGTCGTTGAGCATTCTCACTGGATTCATCATCATTGCAAAAACCGTAAAAAATGCAAAAAGATCCCCAGGCGTCATTTTTCCGCTCATCACTTGCAGACCCCCGAAGTAAATTACGGGTGCGAGTGCCACGGCACTTAGAAGTTCAACCAATGGGTGAGCAGCCTCTTCAATGAGTGAGGTCTTGATGAGGAGCTCACTAAAATGTTCTGTTTCCGTCCTAAACCGTTTGTAGACGTATTTTTCGAGGCGGAAGGTTTTAATGATTCTTACACCTGAGTAACTCTCTTGAAGTGCAGAAATGATTCGAGCGTTGACTAGCGTGATCTTTGATAAATAGCTTTTTAAACGTTTTGATGTAATGGAAAATACCCATGCAAGGGCCGGGATAATTAGAAAAGTAATTACAGTCAATCTCCAGTTCAGGTAGAGAGCGTATCCCAACAGGAAGAGGAGAGTGATTGGCTCCCGGATGATCACATTGATACAGGAAAGTCCTGAGTCGATGTACTGGGGATCGCTGCTCGTTCGCGAGATCAATGTGCCTGTACTGTGAGAGGAAAAGTAATCTGCAGAAAGTCCCATGAGATGGTGAAAAATTTGATTTTTCAGTTTCTGATTCACTCGGATAATTACGATCCTGAGTAAGAAATAATGAGCAAATCGGACCACAAAATTGACCAAATAAAGCCCGATGAGTGCAAAGGGAAACAGGATGAGCTTGGTCATGTCTTTCTGCACTAAAATGTGGTCAAGGAGGTATCTGACTACAGGAGCGGGCCCGAGCCGAATCGCTGAAAGCGGGATAGCGAGTAAAGCGCTCGCTAAGATGAGGCTCAGGTGAGGACGGACGTATGGTAAAAGTCTTTTCAAGGATTTCATGGCTAAATGAGTTGAAATTATGACACAAACTCGTCTTCGTCGACAAGAAATCCTTTGGAGCCTACTTGGAACTTCCGGTAAGACAGTGGACTATGACCAAAAAAGCGGTTTTCCTCGATCGAGATGGGACCCTGAACGATGATCCCGGCTATTTGAGCCGACCTGAGCAAATGGTCCTACTTCCTGGAGTGGGTGAAGGACTGCGATTGTTGAAAGATGCTGGGTACTTTCTTGTTGTAGTTTCCAACCAGTCCGGCGTGGGTCGGGGTCTGATTCCCGAAGGCGCACTTCCTAAAATTCATCAGAGACTTCAGGATCTCTTGGCTCCATTTGGCACTCGAATTGATCATTTTGAACTTTGCTTTCATCGGCCTGAGCAAGAGTGTGATTGTCGAAAACCAAAGCCTAAGCTCATCTTAGATGCTGCCCGACATTTCGATATCGCTCTCTCTCAGTCTTATATGGTGGGCGATAAGATTTCGGATATCGAAGCTGGAAAAAATGCGGGCTGTAAGGGCAGCCTCTTGGTTCGCACGGGTGAAGGTCGAAATACCGAAAAAAAGGGGACTGGCACTTTGGTCCCCCTTTATGTTGGGGAATCCCTCACGGCTGTTGCTCGCTGGATCACGGGAGCTTAAAGACAGTCTGTCGCTTTGGTTAAACCCGAGTCCAGGCCGAGAAACCGTAGGCTGTTCATGGGCTTTTGGTCAAACCCTGGGATATGATAGATAAATAGGCCTTCAATCCATCGAAAAAATCCAGTCTGTCGATCTCTAGCCTCTGCACTGTTGAGTGCAGGAGGTGGGCTCAGAATAATTCTACGGATAGGGGTCACGAGACCTAGGCCAATTTCAAGGAGGGCTTGCTGGCTTACTTTGAAAAAAGACTGCGTAAAGCCTTGAGCGCGGCTCTCTTGTATTAATATTTTTGATTGGCTTCGGCAGCTGGGACAAATCCATCCTGCATCAGCAATCAGGCAGTTGATCTCAGATTGAGGATCAAGGGTTTCAAGAGCAATTTGACAGTGCAGGCAACTCCCGAGTTGAGGCTGGTTGCCGCTGAGCTGAAGCAGTTTCATCAGATAGCTATTTAAAAAGAAAACTTCGAATCCTTGGCAGGCTGTATTTTCGTTGAGTGCGTAAAGAGCATTGGCATGGAGTTGAAAAAACTCTGGACAGGGTTGGTTTTGGGGGCCGACTCGGAGCAAGAACTCAGTAAAAACACTTGCGAGTGAAAACTTTTCAAAGTTTTTTCTTAATTGATCAAATGATTGCCTGACCTGAGCTTCGGATAGAAATGCGAGTTCGTTATTAGGCTTAAACTGGAGAATCCAATCGCTTGCGATGAATAGATCTAACGCTCCGCCAAATCGCTTGGATTGGACCGCATTTTTAGCCATGGCAGTGATGATGCCGTGGTTCTGCGTGATCGCAGTGACGATTCGGTGACGCTCTGCAAACTGAATGGATTTAATAACGATGGCTAGGTCCTTCTGGGCCTCCATAATTTAAGTAGATACCAGAGGACGGGTAGGAAGCCCACTAGCAAAATGGAAAGGCCAGCCATGACGCCGACCTGCGGGTACGGATGAAGAAAGATCTGGCGAACTTGAGAAATCACGCCGTAGGCGCCGAGCGTCAAGATCATGAGCTCTGGGTGATCTCTGAGTGGGAAATAAATGGCCAATGAAAATAAAATCGAGCTGGCAGAGCCGAAGACAAGCCACTCTGGAAGGCTCTTTGCCTGTGCCCCGCTTGTGCAGAAACAAAGGAAAATGATGGCGAGGAATCCTAGCCATGTCCGATGTGTCCAGGATTGAGTGACTCGGTCTAAGACGTGAAGGATAAAGATGAGTAGGAGCGAGAGATGGCAATATCGCGCAAACACATCCAAACTCGTGAGAACCATGGAGTAATCAGACAGTGCTTGGAAGCTAGGGATGACAGGTGAGTCTTTCGGTAAAAGCGATTGAGTGAAGGCGAGACCCACGGTGATAATAATTCCCAAGCCAAAAGCGGCAATGACTGCGATCCCGGTGACTGCTCCTGATCTTGGGGTTCTGCGCCGGGTCTGACTCAGGTAGCCAGCCAAAATTGCGGGGAATGCCGCTGTGAAGACGACCTTGATCAATCCAAAGATCACCAGTGTTACCAGTTGATTAAATCTGGGCTCGACCGTGGAAAAGTTGGCAAGGCTGGCGGGTAAAGAGTTGAGAAAAGAGAGCGTTGCTAGGACGAGAAATCCCAAATAGGCTTTTCGAAAAAAAGGCACGTCAAAATTTAGCTTCGTCCATTGAATTAAGCAGTAGCCCAAAATGCTCAAAGCCAAAATCGCTAAGACAACCGAATAGGCGGTGTTGAGTAGGCGAACAGAGGTTTTGTCGCTCCGCTCATGGCGGATCCACTCTTCGGGGATAAAAACATGTCGACTGGATGCTGAAACTTGATCGCCTGTGACGTAGACAGAGATGCGGGACTCACCTTCTTTCAGCGGAGTGTCGCGGTCGCGAAAAGTGAAATACCAGTCCAGCCGTCGAGGTTGTTTGATGACAGTGCTCGATATTTCTTGAATGCGGGGTGGCTTGAGCTGGTATTCCTGGTTGAGTTTGGAGAGCGCAAGGATGCGAGCCTCATCTTCCTTCAGGCTTTTGAGTTCTCGGTTCTCGGGTAGAACATGACTGGACCCTAGAATTTTTTGGTTTTCTCCGATGAGGACTTGGTAGATTTCTGCACGTTCTTCGACATTTGCGTTAAATCGAACAAATCGAACAGACCAATAGGGGGGAGCGAGGTAGGTGCCAGTCAGTCGGTGGTAGGTCTCGGGGCCGTTGGTTTGCCAAACGAATTCATCCTGTTGAGTTACTGAACTCACGAGTTGTGCTTGAGGTTCCCAGTCGGAGGTGAGTTGGTTTTTCCAAAACTCTCGTGCAACTTGAATGGCCTGCGATCGTGTTACGTTCAAGCTCCAGGTGTCGCTCTTGGGCTGAAATTTGAGAGTCCAAATACTAAGTAAAACAAGTCCCAATCCGGCAGTGATCCAATAGACTGACGGACTGATTTGATGAAATGCCTGCGCTGCTTTTACTTTTGGTTGAGCTTTGGGCCTTCGGGCATGGGGTGTCCATGACTGATTCAGTGCTGATTCATCGATGTGCCGCCAACGACCTGATCGCCATCTACCAAAAAGAACGATCAAGAATGGAACAGCAGTGAGTCCGATGACCATGGCTTGATCTGCCCATATTCTAGGAGTGTGGGCAGCGAAGAGCGGAATCGCAAACGAAATGACATCAAAAGTGAAATGAAGGATAATTCCAGGGAGAAGACCAAAGTTTAAGTAGATTAAGCCAAAGCAGATGGATGGAATGATGAGCTCGACTACCCGAGCATAGGAAGGTTGCGCGGGATAATTAGCATGGGCTGAAGCGAAGATCAGAGCTTGAATGATGAAGCCAAGCGCAATCCAAAGCCTACGCTTGCCGAATCGTTGACCGAGTAGCGCCGCACCTGCGATGGGAACTGCTCGAAACAAAGACTCCTCCCAGAAGCCGGCATGAAGTGACTGGGAAATTGAAGTGAACCAGGGAAAATAGCTGGCTAAGGCGTCCGGTTGAAAAAGAACATCCGAAGGGCTCCACCATCCAAACACCTGAGAACCAATGAGGTAGATGGCTACAACATAGGCAAAGAAAAGGCCTACTGCGAGATAGCCTCCCAGCGTTCTACCTAAGACTTCAATCGAGCTAGACTGACGAGGACTCCAAATTTTCCAAAGCTGAGGATGCTTTGGAAATGCGAGTCTACCGAGGCTCTCTGCTGCCATGAATGATAAAGCGAGGACGAAAAAATCACCGAGAAAAACAAGTTTTGCCATCAACACGGTCTTGATGAGGAATGCTGCTTTCGGGATGGCAGTATCATAGTGCATCCAACTCAAAGGGAGCTGATTGATTCTTTCAAGTCCTTGCCCAAGAGCAACGATTGCTGCAGCTATGAGAGGCGCCTTCCAAACCAGCCATCGCTTGCGGGCTAAGTAAAAAACGCCAAAGACACAGCCTCCGAGTAGATAAAGGAGTACCATTGCTGCTGTAGAAATCGCTGCAATGGTGTTGTTGGCTGATCGCATCTCGCCATATTTGCGAGTGAATGCTTCTGGGACGTCGACTGAGTGACGAATCCCGCGGAGGCGATCGCCCGCCACTGACAGTGAGAGTCGAAATTTTCCGTCTCCCAAACTTTGGTTTTTTAATTCGTAGACAAAAAGGTGGTCCACTCGCTTACTTGGCTGGGTCGTGCTGGATTTTTCGATCAGAGAATAATTGGAGAGCGGCACGTTCCACTCTTGGGCTGCCGCCCTTTCTGCAATTTTTAAGGCTGCTTCGGGAGAAATTGCCGATCCAGGCTGGGTTTCTGGGATTGAGAGGCGAAATCCATAGAATTCTCCATCTGGGGTAAACGTAACGAGAGCCTCTTCGATGGAGCCTTCCTTGAAGTGACGGACTGTCCAAGTGTAAGGGGCATAGAGCTTGTTGCGAATGACCTCCGAAAGTCGCTTTCTACCTCCAGCTTCGAGTTCAATAAAAGTTTGAGTGGCCTGATCTGAATCGAAGCTTGCTGCCTGCTGAAAGTTTTCAGGAGCCCAGTGATTTTTGAGGGCCAGCGTTTTGGCGGATTCAAGCGCTTGGGTTCGGTCCATCTTAATTTGGAGGTCGATTACGGGAAAAGCCTTGGGGTAGTAGTGAATCGAGAAAAAAATTCCGGCAAGGAAAAGGGTAAAGTGAAGCCCCCAAAAGAGAGGGCTCCTAAAAAACGATTTTTTTGAGGTCATTCTTGGGCTTCTCCCTGAAGCCGATTGTTCTCAAAAGTGAGGGTCATTCCGGGGGTCATGACCCGACTTTGGATTCCAGTGAGACGGAGTGCCTGCACAAAACTATCCGCAGACTGAGTCAGGATGGGAAACGTCTTAAAATGGTGAGGAATAGCCAATTTTGCGTGGACGGCACTTGCTGCTCTCGCTGCCATCTCAGGACTCATGCCAAAGTGTCCACCGATATTTAGGAGCGCAACATCGGGTGCCTGGGTCTCACCAATGAGTTCCATATCTTTGAAGTAAGCGGTATCTCCTGAATGGTAGATGCTCGGACCGTCCTTAATTTTCAAAACAAAACCGGCTGCTACACCCCCGTAAATGAGCTCGTGGGATTTAGGATTTTCCAGACCGCTGGAGTGCACGGCTGGCACCATGTTGACTTGCACTTCGCCGTCGGCGATTTCAATTTGACCGCCTGGGTTGATCAAGTTTTGAATTCCAGCCTGATTTTTTGGAAAACCTAAAACCGTGACTAAATTATTTCCCAGTTCAAAGTTGGTGATGAGTTGCGCTCCAGTTTTTTTGGCAATTGCAAGGCTATCACCAACATGATCTGAGTGTCCGTGAGTGAGAAGAATGTAGTCAGCTTTTTTGATCTCGTTCATAGGATTTTTTTGCTTTGCGGACCAAGGATTCATTGGGTTGGTGACCCAAGGATCGATCCAGATGATCTTGCCTTTAGGCGTTTTGATTTCGAAAGCAGCGTGTCCGGCCCAAGTCATTTGAGTTTGTGGGGGGGTGGCTTGACTAGTCGAAATTCCAAGCCAAACTACGAAAGAAAGAGTCGAAACGATTGAGAATTTGCCTAAAATTTGTGATTTCATCATAGTGGCTGCACCTTATAATCAAACTGAGGTAGAATCAAAACCTATGAATACGAATGGATCAGTACTATTTTCCAAGGAATTTGAAAAGAAAGTCAAATCGGATTTTCCTGTCGATTTTTTGACGACTAATCCCGATGATTTGAAAACTTTTGGAAGGGACTGGACTAAGTTTTACGAGCCAAAACCCTCAGCGGTGGTTTTTCCAAGGTCGACACAGGAGGTTTCGCGCTTTCTGAAGCTTTGTTCTGAATGCCGAGTGCGGGTCGTTCCGTCGGGCGGAAGAACTGGACTGGCCGGAGGAGCTGTTGCCACTCAGGGCGAAGTGGTTTTGAATTTGACTCGGATGAGAGAGATTGGAGAGGTTGATCCTCTCGCGCTCACGATCAAAGTTCAGGCGGGTGCCGTAACTCAAGCGGTACATGAAAAATGCGCTCCATTTCGACTGACTTGGCCAGTAGATTTTGCATCGAAAGGTTCAAGTCAAATCGGCGGTAACATTGCAACCAACGCCGGAGGAGTGAAAGTCATTCGTTATGGACACACTCGGAATTGGGTCCTGGGGCTTCAGGTCGTTCTTATGAACGGTGATGTTCTCGAATTGAACGGGGCTTTAGAAAAAAACAATACAGGGTTGGATTTAAGGCAGCTTTTTATAGGGAGCGAAGGCGTGCTTGGCGTGATCACCGAAGCGACCCTCAAGCTGCATCCTGTTCCAGAGAATCTGGACGTGTTTTTCTTTGGTGTGGAGGATTTTTCGGCAGTTCTTCAGCTTTTTCAAAAAGTGAGGAGATCTCCTTTTCAGATTGGTGCGTTCGAGTGCTTAACTGATGCTTGTCTGCAGGCTGTAAAGGAGGTGAGAAAGATTTCTCCTCCGTTCCAGGGTAATCACACTGCTTATGTCCTTCTTGAGCTTGAACGGTCTCACTCGACCCCAAGAGAAACCCTGGAGCCATTTCTGACAGAGCTTTTTGAAAAGGGTCTAGTTCAGGATGGTACTTGGGCTCAATCTCCTCGCGAGGCCAGGGATCTGTGGACTTTTCGTGAGGGCGTGAGTGAGAGTTTAGGCACTCTAGGTTTCGTTCATAAAAACGATATTTCGTTGCCAGTTGCGAGCCTGAAGGAGTTCCTGGAGGACTTTGATAAAATCTTTGCAGTTCGACACCCCGAACTCAAGACCTATGTTTTTGGTCACATCGGTGACGGTAATTTACATGTCAATACGATGATGCCTTCTGGCTGGGAAAGGGAGCACTTTGCGCAGATCTGCAAACAGGCGGATCTTGATTTGTTCACCCTCGTTCAGAAGTATCACGGAAGTGTTTCCGCTGAGCACGGTGTCGGTCTCGTTAAAAAGGACTTCCTTCACTTCAGCCGCACTGATCAGGAAGTGCAGCTCATGCGGTCAATCAAGAAGGTTTTTGACCCTCAGGGTTTACTCAATCCAGGTAAGATTTTCGACTAGTACAGCATCCGTGTCTTGATTGAGGTGCCTAGGTTCTCAATTGCGGTTTTTACTTCCTGAGAAAGTGCTCGATCGGTATCCAAAACGAGGTATCCAATTTTTGGATCGGTCGCGAGGGTTTGGGCCTGTATATTGGCTCCGAGTCGAGAAACGATCCCATTGATCTCGCTCAGAACTCCAGGGATGTTTTGATGAACATTGAGGATTCGGTGACCTTCCTGAGTAGGAACCAGATCGACTTGAGGGAAGTTGACAGCGCCAGATGTAGACCCTGAATTGACAAAACGAATCAGTGCTGCTGGAACCTCAGTGCCAATATTGGCCTGAGCTTCTTCAGTTGCGCCTCCGATATGTGGAGTGAGAATCACATTGGAAATTCCCTGCAGTTCTGTAAAAAAATCAGAGTTGTTCCCTTCCGGTTCTTCAGGAAAAACATCAACTGCCGCACCGGCAAGGTGTCCTGATTTAAGTGTTTCCGCCAAAGCAGGGATCTGAACTACGGTGCCTCGGCTTGCATTGATTAAATAAGCTCCTTTTTTCATCACTTGAAGTTCAGTCGAGCCAATCATTTTATGAGTTTGAGGAGTTGCGGGAACGTGGAGAGTGACGAAATCACTCTCTTTCAAGAGTTCTCGGAGAGTGTTACAGCCTCTGGCATTTCCAAGTGGCAGCTTGGAAATGATGTCGTAATAGAGAACTCGCATTCCCAAACTCTCAGCTAAAGTGGATACTTGTGAACCAATGTGGCCATAACCAATAATCCCTAAGGTCTTGCCGCGAACCTCAAAGCAGCCATTGGAAACTTTTTTCCAGACTTTTGAGTGCACTTCGGAGCTTCTTTGAAAAAGCTGTCTGGATAGCGCAATGATCTCCGAAATGACCATTTCTGCAACGCTGCGGGTGTTGCCGAAGGGGGCATTGAAAACGGGAATCCCTCTTTCCTTGGCGAATTCTAAATCAACTTGGTTGGTCCCTATGCAAAAACAGCCTAGCGTCAAAAGACGATTGGCTTCGGCTAGAACCTCTGCGGGTATTTGAGTCTTACTCCGAATCCCGAGGACGTGGACATCCTTGATCTTCGCCTTCAGTTCTTCGGGTTTGAGTGCTACACTCAAAGCCTCGACGTCGAATCCTTCACTGAGGAAAGCCTCTTTGGCGAGGGGGTGAATATTTTCCAGAAGCAGCACCTTAATTTGGCTTTTTGGGAAAGAAGTCAGCGGAGCGATCGAGGATTGAGTATTCATGAGAAAAATATACCTCAACTCCAGATTAGGTTGAGTTTATTTTGAAGATAGTTTGAAGATTTGAATAAGGAAAATCAACAGTGGCACCCAAATTTAAAGGAGATTCAGACGACTGGCTGGATAATGAGCAACTCGGCGGAAAAGGTCGAAAGCGACCTAAAAAAGTGGTTCAAGCACGAGGACTCGATCTACCCTGGAGTCAGGCAAATGCAACAGTAGAGGAAGTGTTTCCTAATCAGTGCCGTGTGCGTTGGGACGAGGATCATGCGAGTCTACTTTGCAGCTATCGCTGGGCTGAGGTGATCAACAAATCTAAAACTCAGGTCAGGGAGAGAACGCCCGTATGTGTGGGCGATCGAGTTTTGGTGGAGAGATCAGACGAGCAATTTGGTGTTTTGACTGGGATTTGCTCCCGGAAAAATTCCCTCGTTCGCCCGGCTCCAGGGAGGGACGGGCAAAAGCACTATCACGCCTTAGCTGCCAATTTAGATCTACTGGTGATTGTTGCATCTGTGCAGGAGCCCGAATTTTCCCCCGGATTAGTCGATCGATTTTTAATTGCCGCCGAGCTGCAGCGAATTCCCATATTGATCTGCACCTCAAAGGTTGACCTTTGGAAAGACGAAACAAAAGAGCGAGTTTGGGAGCAGTATTCTCAATTTGGTTACGAAGTTGTGGGGGCAAGTTCTAAGGCCAAGTCAGGTGTGGATGAACTCCTTCGTAAAGTCGAGGGCAAGACGGTAGCTTTTTGTGGTCATTCGGGAGTGGGTAAAACCTCGCTTTTGAGAGTGCTTTTAAACCAAGAGGTTGGACGGGTTGCTCAAGTGAATTCCCTCACGGGAAAGGGTCGCCACACGACAACGGGTGCAGTCCTATTAGATGGACCACAGGACTCGAGGTGGATTGACACTCCTGGCGTCCGAGAATTTGGTCTTCTTCAACTCCAGCCGGAGGACTTGGCGGATCATTTTCCTGAGTTTCGCGACCTGCACTGTCGCTTGACGGGATGCATGCACTCGTCAGAACTTCAATGTAACGCTACAGGGCTTTTCAGGTACTCAAGTTACTTGAGGATTTTTAACTCTCTAAAGGCCGGAGAGTTCTAATCAAAAAGTTCTCTTGAGATGATCAATCGTTGGATTTGGCTGGTGCCTTCGTAAATCTGGTAGATTTTTGCGTCGCGCATCAGTTTTTCAACTGGATATTCCTTTGAATAGCCGTAGCCCCCGAAGACTTGTACAGCATCTGTGGTGATTCTCATGGCTGTATCAGCAGCAAAAACTTTAGCCATGGCAGCCAATTTAGTATTTCTTTGCCCTTGGTCGATCGTCCATGCTGCCTTGTGAACTAAAAGCCGAGCCGCTTCGATATCTCGTGCCATGTCGGCGATCATAAAGCTTATGGCTTGATAGTTTGCGATGGGCTGACCAAAGGTTTTTCGGGTTTTTGCGTATTGAATCGCTTCATCCATGGCTCGACGAGAGAGTCCAACTGCTCCTGCTGCGACCGCGGGTCGAGTGTGGTCAAAGGCGCTCATTGCAATTTTGAACCCCTCTCCTTCTCTGCCAAGTCGGTATTTTTCAGGGATTTTAACCTCGTCAAAGCTGATGCCCCGAGTGTCGCTGGATCGTTGCCCCATGTTCCACTCTTTTTTACCTACTGTGATGCCCGGGGTATCCGCTGGAACGATAAATCCGCTCATGCCTTTATGCTTCTGTGAAGGATCGGTGTAAGCGAGGACGAAGTACCAATCAGCAACGCTGCCATTCGTGATCCACATTTTTGAGCCGGTGATCACGTAATCAGAACCTAGCTTCTTAGCCTGAGTTCGGATGCCGCTGACGTCTGATCCGGCGCCGGGCTCAGTTACGCAGTAAGCTGCAAATCGAGCCTCTGAGGAAAGTCTGCCCAAGAATTCTTTCTTTTGCTCATCGTTACCGGCGACGATCACGGGTGCAGCCGCTAAAGTATTGGCTTCCATAGCAGTCGCAATTCCGGTACAACCGTACGCCAGCTCTTCGGTAATGATGCAGCCCTCTAGGACTCCAAGGCCTAATCCCCCATACTCTTGCGGAATATGGGTGTTCATCAGGCCAACTTCCCACGCTTTTTTTGCAATTTCGCGCGGGTACTCGCCAGTCTCATCGTGATGTGCGGCTTTTGGAATGATTTCTTCCTTGGCGAATTTTCTGGCTAGTTCTTGAAGTTGGGTCTGCTCTTCCGACAGGGCAAAGTTCATCATGAGTTCATTTTATTATGATTAGCATGATATTGTAAAGTTCTTGGGTCAAAGAAAGGGTCTAAATATGCGATCGCAGAAAGCGTCAAAAATCAGAGGCAAAAGTACAGAACGATATTCCAGGAAGGAGTTTGGTACTAGAGATCAATACGAAGAGGAGGCCGTTCCTCAGTTTAAGCCCAATTCAAAAGCAAAAAGGGAAGCCATCGTGCAGGGCTTCTCTAAGCTCTGGGAGAGTCTTTGGACCTCTTCGGTTCATTTGGATTCTGCTCTTTCAAAGCTACCTCCTCAGACGAAAAGTATTTTGGCACAGTTGCTGCCATCGATCTTGATGCGACCCGTATCGCAGGCTGAGGCACTCGGGGTGGGTGTTCCATCAGGCGAGCCCTGGAGTCTGAATCCTCAGAATTTAGGTCAGTGGCGGCCTGCTCCTTTAATGATGGAGCGGATGTATGAACTGATGACGCAGGGAAATCCCTCGGTTGATCCCGTGCGAGGAGATTTTCCCGAAGAGATGTTGAAAGAGTGGGAGAGTTCGTGGGGGATCGACTGCGTTCGTCATCTCGTTGACACGTTAGGGCGGCCTGCTCCTTTGAGTTTGAGAGCTAATCGTGAGTTTGGCGTAGAAGCTTTGATTCAGGGCCTAAAGAGTGATGCGCAGATTGCAGTTCGAATCGAGCCATCCAGCTTTGCTCCATTAGGAGTTAGGCTATCTGGGTATGCTCCAGTGCTCAAGTCGGAGTTATATCAAAAAGGGGCTTTTGAAATTCAAGACGAGGGGTCTCAGTGGATGGCTCTTTTTGCGCTTTGGCCCGAGCGATTCGGAAGCGTTTTAAGTGAGAAGCCCATGTCCGTGGGTGTTTCTCAGCTGCGGTTTGATTCCTTACCCCGCTTTAAGTCATCTCTTACCGTAGTAGATGCATGCGCCGGTGCTGGGGGTAAAAGTCTTGCGATAGCTGATGCACTCGGGGGCAAAGGTAAGGTTTTTGCGTACGATATCTCAGTTAAAAAGCTGCAGGCGTTGAAAAGAAGAGCGTCAAAAACTCAGTTAAGAAACATCCATGTTGCTCCAGTTACTGAGGGAGCCGAAGAAGCGCATGTCGAAAAGTTTAAGGACACCGCCGATATTGTTCTGGTGGACGCTCCATGCAGTGGATGGGGAGTTCTCAGGAGAAATCCAGACATCAAGTGGAGGCAATCCAAAGAAGTGTTGGAAAGGATGCCTCAAGTGCAAGCTAGGCTTCTCTCTGTTTATTCGCGCTTGGTAGCGCCAGGTGGACGATTGGTTTTTGGGGTTTGTACGTTTCGATTGGCTGAAACGAGAGATATTGTTCGAGATTTCTTAGTGAAGCACCCTGAGTTTACTGCTCAAGAGGGTGGTTTTTTCGGACCAGGTCCTTGTGATGGGTTCTTTATGCAGAGTTTTACGCGAAATTCTGGCTAAATGCCCCCCTTAAAGTCAAAGGCCCCGGGCTGAAAGCCCAGGGCCTTGATTAGTCTAGCTAAAAAAGCAGGACTTACTTTTTCTTAGTAGTCTTCTTCTTTGCAGTCTTCTTTTTAACAGTAGCTTTCTTCTTCGTTGTTTTCTTTTTGGTAGCCATTTCTATTTCCTCCGTTAAGACATCATTTTATGCATTCAAAAAACTAATGCTCAGTTTGATGTTACCTAGAATACTTCTTATATCAAGAAAAGAACTAAATGCATTTGATTTTTTTCATCGGGTCAAATTTTTTAAATTTTTTGAACGGGCTATTCTGATGAAAAATAGAATTAAATAGGTTTTTAAATCGGAATTATATCTAAATCCATGAAGAAGGGCTCCCTCAGAACACTGAGCTCGTGCCATGAATCCATCTTTAAGTTCTGAAAGGGGGTATGGTAAGATTGATGGGAACTGACAGTTAAGAGTGAAATTGGGGGAGAACGATGAAGCGTGTCCTTATTGTTGATGGAAATCGAGAAAGTTTCGAGGTCATTGCTCAACTCATGTCTGAGCTCGGACTTTCTGTGCACAGCTCAAATGATTTTGAGTCGGCTTTACATCAGCTTAAAGCCTGGAAGCCTCATTTAATACTAGTTGACGCAGATTCCTTGAAGGAGGGGGTTTTCGAACTTGTTCCGAAGCTGAGACTGCTTTCTCAGGAAGAATTTGTTCCGATAGGCGTTTTATCTGGAAATTTGACTGCCGGCGAAGTGGATCTTGGCTCAGAGGTTGGGGTCGATGATTGGCTTCAGAAACCCATTTCTAACTTAGGAGCGTTGGTTCGGATCAAATCACTACTCAAGCTAAAAGAAAGTCAGGATGCCCTTAAGCGAGCCCATCATCGAATTGATGATGTGGTGTCTACTGACGAATTGACCGGATTAGCCAGTATGAGGTCTGCTTATAAGAAAGCAGAAGAAGAGGTCGCTCGGGCGAGGAGGTTGAAAACTGGGATCTCAGCTTTTCTTTTGAATTTGGATAATTTTTCGGACGTGAATCAAAATTACGGTTTTGGCGTTGGAAGTTATGCACTTCAGGAAGTTGCCCTACGTTTAAAGAAGTGTTTACGAACGGTCGACATTGTAGCCCGAGTTGGGGCTGATGAGTTTTTTGTTCTCCTTCATGAGACAGATTTGGCTGGGGCTGAGTTTGTGGCTGAACGAGTGCGGGATGTAGTCCAATCCGAGCCATTTCGGTGTCAAAGTGCCGTTTTCAATTTGACGGCTACGATTGGAGTGGCAGGGCTTTCTGCTGAGCAGACGATTCCTAGAATGAGTGACCTGTTGCACATCACCATGCAAGCGCTTAAATCTGCTAAATCGAACGGCCAAAATCGGATCGAGGTGTATTCCTTTACCCAGGACACTGAATAGTGATAGGTCCTAATTTCATCTGTTCCTATGGAAAATCAAGAATTGATTCAGAAAACTGAAAGATCTGAAGTTCCACCTCTCGATCTCAAGGAGAAAAAGAAGCGAAAGCGAGAGGGGCTTGCTATTGTATTTTTGACGCTCCTCTTCTTGACACTCATGTTGGCCGAGTTTCGGTTGACTCAAGTCTCGAGTTCCCTGCCATTTGTGACGTCTATTTTCTTTTTTGGCCTGCTCAATGTGAATTTGATCATACTGATCGCGCTCGTTTGGCTGGTGTTTAGAAACATCGGTAAGCTATTCATCGAGCGGCGAAGGAAAGTTTTAGGCGCAAAGCTTAAAACCAAGTTAGTGATCGCGTTTTTAGCTTTTTCGATCATTCCGACGATGGTTTTGTTCATTATTTCAGCTCTTTATATCAATTCAAGTTTTGATAAGTGGTTTTCTCTCAAAATTCAAAATACTCTTCAAGCTTCCCTTGAGATTACGAACACCTACTACCGCAATACCGAACACACGGCGATGCATTTTGCGGAGCACCTAGCGAACGGAATTGGCAAGAGGCTAGAGCGCTCACCGTCTCAGTTCAAGTTGGCTTCTTGGGTCCTAGATTACCTGGATGGACAGCGGGAATTGCTAGCTCTTGATGCAGTCGAGTTCTATTGGGATGCGACTGATGAGAGAATTTTGTCGCAAAAGCCAACCCGATTCGAGGCCAAATTAAACTACCCTAGGCTTGCCTTAGATTTACTGGATCGGGCGTTCGCAGGGGATCGTCTCCCAGTGATCCACCACGTCGGATCAGGCGAACTCATTCGCTGTTTAGTGCCAGTTCATTTGGGTGCGTCAACTTCTCAACCTATCGTGGGGGTTGTCGTAGTGAATTTTTACGTTCCGGTGAGTTTGGTAAATAAGGTGGATGAGATTGCTAGCGTCTTTGATGATTATAAGGAAGCTAATCCACTAAAATACCCAATGAAGACTACCTATTTCCTCATTCTCATCATGATTACTCTGGTGCTTTTGTTCGTGGTAATTTGGGTGGGCTTATATATGGCTCGTGAACTTACGGTACCGGTTGCTCGATTGGTTGAGGGAGCTCATGCTGTAGGTTCGGGTAATCTAGACGTCACTATTCTCTCTTCAGGTCATGATGAGATTGCCGTGCTCGTGGATTCCTTTAATAAAATGACCCAGGATTTACGCGAAAATCGAGCTAGTCTAGTTCAGGCGAGTGCTGATCTTGAGAAGCGGAGACTTCAGCTCGAGGCAGTTCTTGCAAACATCAGTACAGGTGTCATTGCAATCGACAACCTGGGCGAAATCACTACTTTTAACCAGTCAGTCTCCAACCTTTTAGCCATTCCACCAGAGAATGCACTTCATCATCCTTTTCAAGAAGTGCTTGAGCCTCCAGCCGAGATGCTCGTTCAGCTCATCCAACGAGTCATTGCAGCGTCGAGGCAGGGCACCACGGTTCAGCCTGAAATTACTCAGTGGAATTTCAGGGAAGGGGATCGCTTACGATTGTTGGCGGCAGTAGCCACGCCCTTGAAGCGAGGAGATCAAAATTGGGGAGTCGTCGTTGTCATCGATGACATGACTCATCTCATTAAAGGGCAAAGGGAGATGGCATGGCGAGAGGTGGCTCGAAGAATTGCCCACGAAATTAAGAACCCTTTGACTCCCATTAAACTATCAGCCCAGCGACTTCAGCGGCGCTTTTCAGCTTATCGGGGCAGAGATGGAGAGATCCTTAAGGAATGTACGGACACCATTATTAAGCATACGGATGAGCTGAAAGAGATGGTAAACGAATTCTCAAATTTTGCCCGTTTTCCTGAGTCTAATCCTACGCCCAATGATCTCAATGCGGCTCTTCGTGAGGTGGTGACTCTCTACCAGCAGGCCCATCCTGGGATACAAATTTCAGTCCGTTCAGAGAGTCGTTTACCCATTTTTGAGTTCGATCGTGACCAAATCAAGCGGGTGATGATTAACCTATTGGATAATGCAGTTGCTGCTTTGGTTGATTCTAATCTGCCGCAAGCGAAGCGAATTGATGTTGTGACTCATTACCACGACTCTCTTCAGATGGCCGTTGTCGAGGTCTCCGATACGGGTTCGGGTATGACTGAAGAGGTCAAGGCGCGCCTTTTCGAGCCGTATTTTTCAACAAAAACAGGTGGCACGGGTTTGGGGCTTGCCATTGCCAAAAGAATTGTGAATGATCACGACGGTTTTATTCGTGTTCGATCTGCTCCTGGAGAGGGGACTCAGTTTCTAATTGAGTTGCCCACGGCAGTCCGGCAGTTGCCTGAAAAGCGGCGAACTGAAGCAGTTCCTCCGGTGAAGAGTTGATGAATTGAAGGAGTTTTTTTATGATATCTCGCGCAGTGCTCGTCATTGATGATGAAGAGTCGATTCGGCAGTCCCTCAAGGGGGCATTAAGTGACGAGGGATTTAAAGTTCTTGAAGCGGGATCCGGAAAAGAGGGCTTAGAGCTAGTTCGGAGTGAGAGGCCCGACGTTGTTCTTTTGGATATTTGGATGCCTGAGATGGACGGAATTGAAGTCCTCAGACTCATGAAAAACGAGTGGCCCGATCAAGCTGTTGTCATGATGTCCGGCCACGGCAATATTGAAACCGCAGTGAGAGCGACCAAATTAGGTGCTTTTGATTTTATCGAGAAGCCCCTTTCGCTTGAGCGCCTCCTGGTTATTCTCCAGAATTTGTCCGGAGTTCAGGACCTTGCACGGGAAAATCAAGCCCTCAGAAAGCAGGTCCAAAAAAATAGGCTGCTCGTGGGTGATAGCCTAGTCATGAAGCAGATCCAAGAGGTGATCCGTCGAGTGGCAAAAACCACAGGATCAGTTCTGATTACGGGTGAAAACGGAACCGGTAAAGAATTGGTCGCCCAAAGTATTCATGCGTTTTCTCCCCGTTTTAATCGCCCCTTTGTGGAGGTGAACTGCGCCGCTATCCCTGAAGAGCTCATTGAAAGCGAGCTTTTTGGTCATGAGCGGGGCGCTTTCACTGGGGCGACAACCCTTCGTAGAGGTAAGTTTGATTTAGCCCACGGAGGCACACTTTTTCTCGACGAAATTGGGGATATGTCGCTAAAAACTCAGGCAAAGATTCTTAGAATCCTTCAAGAGCAAAAGTTTGAACGAGTCGGCGGTACCCAAACAATTTCTGTGGATGTACGTGTAGTAGCCGCCACAAATAAAGATCTTAAGACGGCAATCCAGCAAGGACAGTTTCGTGAGGACCTTTTTTATCGGTTGAACGTGATTCCATTTAGTGTGCCGCCATTGAGGGATCGTCGAGAGGACATCTCGGTTCTCGCTAAATACTTCATGAGAGAGTTTTCTGCTGCTCATGGTCGTACCATCCGGGAGCTCACTTCGGAGGCGCTTAGAGTTTTAGAGGCATACCCCTGGCCCGGGAATGTGCGTGAGTTGAGAAACTTAGTGGAGAGGCTAGTGATCCTGACTTTAGATTCCGAGGAGGGGCTCCCGGTTTCTGCAGCCCATCTTTTGACTAATTTGCATGATGATTCCTTTAGCTTGAAGATGGAAGAAGCGGGTATTTTCGGGGGCAATATCTCTTCTCGCGAAGCAGTCATCACTGATGTGAAAAATCTGAGGGATGCTCGGCAAGTATTTGAAAAAGAGCTAATACTCAAGACCTTAAAAGAGCAGGATTGGAACATCTCCAAAGCCGCTCAGGTTCTGGGAATTGAGCGGAGTCATCTCCATCGTAAAATCAAATCTTACGGCATCGACGGCTGAGTTTACTCCTGTCAACTCAGTCGTGCTGATTCTTGCTTGCCCCGCGCGGCAAGGCGTCATATGGTCTGCCTACTATGGCTGAGAAAATTACACCCCGCGACCAAGATTTTTCCCAATGGTATCAAGATGTTGTCCTGCAGGCGCGCTTGGCCGACTACAGCCCGGTGAAGGGCTGTATGGTCATTCGTCCGAATGGTTATTCGATTTGGGAGCAGATTCAGCAGGACCTGGATCGAAGAATTAAAGCGACGGGTGCTCGAAATGCTTATTTTCCTCTCTTGATTCCTGAGAGTTTTCTTAAAAAAGAGGCCGAGCACGTTGAAGGATTTGCTCCTCAGTGTGCAGTCGTTACCTACGCAGGGGCTAAAGATCTTGAAGAAAAGCTCGTGGTGCGTCCGACCTCCGAGACCATCATTAATAGTATGTTTGCTAAATGGATTCAGTCCTATCGCGATTTGCCAATGATGATTAATCAGTGGGCAAACGTCGTTCGTTGGGAAATGCGGACGCGTTTGTTTTTGCGGACTACCGAGTTTCTTTGGCAAGAAGGCCATACTTGCCACGCTACGGCGGATGAAGCAGAAGAAGAAGCTCGCAAAATGCTTAACGTCTACGCGGACTTTGCTGAAGAGATTTTGGCCATGCCGGTGCTTCGCGGGATGAAAAGTGAGAGCGAAAAATTTGCTGGAGCTTTGAGGACCTACTGCATCGAAGCGATGATGCAGGATAAAAAAGCCCTCCAGGCGGGAACCTCGCATAACCTTTCGACCAACTTTGCTCAGGCGTTCGATACTGTGTTCTTGGACAAAGACGGGAAACAAAAAACAGTCCATCAAACCAGTTGGGGGGTCTCCACCCGCTTGATCGGTGGGATGATTATGACCCACTCTGATGATAAGGGGTTAGTGCTACCTCCACGGTTGGCGTCGACCCATGTTGTTATTGTACCGATCCTCTCAAACGCGAGTAAAAAAGCCGAAGTTTTGGCTGCAGCTGAAGCCTTGGCTCGCTCGATCCGGGAGGCGGCTGAAGGGCAAAAGTTGCCGTATACCCTCGGTGTCTCTGTGGATCAGGACGAAACCAAGCAGCCTGGATGGAAATTTCACGAGTACGAACTCATTGGAATTCCAATTAGAATTGAAATTGGTCCTCGTGATCTTGAAAAAGGTCAAGTCGTCATGACCCGTCGAGATATCGGGATCAAGGAAATGGTGTCCCTCACGGCAGTTCCTCAGAAAGTGGTCCAAGAACTTGATGCTATGCAAAAGGTTCTTCTTGAAAAGGCGCGAGCTTTCCGTGATCAAAACACCTTTGAAATTAGCGATTACGCTGAGTTTCAAAAGAAAATCGAACAGCCAGGCGGATTTTTTGCTGCTTCTTGGTGTCAGAGCAAAATTTGCGAGGCCAAAGTGAAAGAAGAAACTAAAGCGACCATTCGTTGTTTGCCGATGGGTCCTGACTATCAGCCTATTGAGGCCTCTGGACATTGCTTGGGTTGTGGCGAGCAAAAGTCACTCGTGCGTGCGATTTTTGCTAGAAGCTATTAGCTAGAGCTGAGTCTTTTTGAGTTCGGCTCTAGTTAAAGGAGAGCTCGAATGATGTCGACTCATCATAAAACCACTGATTTAGTTGTTGGATTAGACTATCAGACGATTGATCGTGCAATGGAGTGCGTAGATAGCCTTAATGGCTATGACGTCCTCTATCAGGTAGGTCTTGAGCTCTTTATGCACGGAGGGTCTGATCTTCTTCGTGAGCTAGCTCATCGTAAGAAGCGGGTCTTTTTGGATCTTAAGTTCATGGATTCGCCCGAGGTCGCTGCTAAGGCTGTGCAACTGGCCGCACTTTGTCATGTTGAAGTTTTGAGTCTCCATCTAGGCGGTGGTAGCTCGATGATTCGAGCGGTTAAACAAGGACTTGAGGATATTCCACTGCTCCGGCCAAGACTCCTAGGTGTTGGGGTCCTGAGTTTTTTTGATGACGTCAGGTGGGCCGAGGTAACTAGGGCATTTACAGGTCACGCCCTTAAAATCGCAGACTCATTCGAAATGCTTCTAGACTGCGCTTTTACTTGGGGGCTGGATGGAATGACCTGTTCATTGGCTCAGCTGGAGCGCGTTCGTACCCTGTACCCTAATCTCTATACGCTGGTTAACTCCTGCGTTTCTGGACATCCGGCAATACAGGACGAGCTTCAGACTTTTGCTCTATCTCAGGCGAGACACTTTGGTGCTGATGCTGTTTTGCTGCCTGCATCGTTCATTGCGGCGGCCTGTTCGCGGGCCGATGTGAGCGGGTTCCTGGGGGGTTTGGGATTTTCAGCAGCTCAGGTTTAGTTTGCTCGCCGTGAAGAACTGTGCGAATGACATTTCTATGTCTCTGATTTTAAGAAACCCTCACAGTGTTCTAGCTCTATTAAAAACTCGCCCCAAGGATCTAACTCGGCTCAATGTGCCGCCCCAGGCATCGAACGACGCTTGGGAGGCCGTAGTACGCCTCGCTCGCTCGCAAGGAGTGAATGTTACAACTGCGACTCAGCGGTCGAACAAGGCGCCAAGAGGTCCAGCAGCCGCAGAAAGTACTCGAATGGGAGTGGCCGAAGCATTTGCTGAAGAGAGGCGTCCTCTTTCGGTTGAGGAGCTCTTTGGAAGCGTTGGGCAGAAAGGTCTCTGGCTGGCCCTTGATTCCTTGCAAGATCCTCACAATGTTGGCGCAATTTTTCGAGCCGCAGCCTTTTTTGGTGTGAAAGGAATCATTCTAACTCAGGAGCGTTCGGCCCCTTTGACTGCTACGGTTTACGACGTGGCCTCTGGTGGTATGGAATACGTACCTTTTTGCGTCCAGGTTAACCTTCAGAGAGCCTTTGAGGTCGCTAAAAAAGCAGGCCTTTGGGTACTAGGTTCCTCGGAGCATGCTCAGGATGATCTGGAGTCGATCCCGAGAGATCGCCCATGGTTGCTGGTTTTAGGAAACGAAGAGAAAGGGCTTCGTCGACTCACCTCAGAGAGTTGCGATTTGCTGTGCAAAATCCCAAGCTTGGGCGAGGTCGGCTCGTTAAACGTGTCTGTAGCGGCTGGAATCATGATTTCTCGCCTCTCAAAATGAAACGGATCCAGCATTAATCATTGACAATCTGATTGAATGGTGCCAGGTTCGACTGCTAATTGTCGGCAGTCTGCCTGGGACTAAAATTCTAGGCAATTGAAGTGCTGGAGTAGCTCAGTTGGTAGAGCAGCGGTTTTGTAAACCGCAGGTCGTGGGTTCGAATCCCTTCTCCAGCTCCATTTTCTAAAGAAGTCGTTTTATTTCGTTGATTGGAAGCCCAAGAAAGGGTAACTGATGCACGGAAAGCGGAATCTGAGTGGTGGCGAAGAGAGGGCTTGTTCCTGAAGCGAACAGAAGCAAGTTCGATTTAGCGACCCGACGATCCTAGGTTAGAAGACTGATCATGTGGAGAGATACCCAAGTGGCCAAAGGGACCAGACTGTAAATCTGGCGGCTCACGCCTTCGAAGGTTCGAATCC
>CANCQK010000006.1 GCA_947380295.1 Bdellovibrionales bacterium
TCCGCAACCATCCGCGGGGCAGCAGACATTAAACGACTCAGTGATTCCAAGCCTGAGACGATTCACTTCTTCCTTAGCCTTACTCTCTTCCACCGGGCTCGCAGCTCGATCGAATCGGGCTTGCAGTGCTACCTGCTCTGCAGGCGCCAGGAGTGCTCTGACTTCATCGAGCGGAAACTTATCCTTGCATGCGTCTCCAGCACCGCCGACTCCGCAACACCCTAAACCATGGGTTCGTAAAGCTTTCAGATCTTCGTGACTCTTCACTTGATGAGGTTTAGGTGCTCCGTCCCCAGGTTTTCACCCAGGTTTTTGCTGCCTGCTGGCACCATCAATGAGGTTTAGGTGCTCCGTCCCCAGGTTTTCACCCAGGTTTTTGCTGCCTGCTGGCACCATCAAAACGACGCGCGTTTTGCCTGGGCTGATGGTGTAGCGCCTGCTCGGCATGACTTTAATGGTTTAACCTCCATTTCAGTCATGACTTTTTTGGAGATTATGGCAGAATAGTCAGGTCAGAACATGCTTTCATCAATTAAGTCGCCTGACAAGAAGGACGATTATGCGCTATTTAGACGAAAGGCTCCTCAAAGATCTCGAACGACAAATGGTCGTTCTATCTGGTCCCAGACAATGCGGGAAAACGACATTTTCCAAGTGGGTACTCAGAGAAAAGCTAAGAGGAGAATATCTCAACTGGGATCAGATTAAAGATCGCAAGAAAATACAGAAACAGGAGTGGAATGAGGATTCACAACTCATTGTTTTCGATGAAATTCACAAAAAGAAAAACTGGAAAACGTTTCTTAAGGGTATCTTCGACACTAAACCTGCATCGATGCGAATGCTAGTGACTGGGAGCGCTCGTCTAGAGTTTTTTCAAAAGTCGGGTGATTCCATGTTTGGGCGATATCAGCCCTGGAGAATGCACCCATTCTGCATGGCTGAAGACCCACTTGAGTTAGGACTTCAAGAGCGATGGAATCGACTTCTGATTCAAGGCAATTTCCCATTTCCCTACCTCTCCAATGACGAGGATGAAATTAACCGCTGGCGACGTCAGCGTTGGTCTCTCTTATTAAGGGAGGACGTCCGAGATCTAGATCTAATCAGAGACCTCCAAGCGCTCGAACTCTTGGCAGAGATCCTGAAAAACTACGCTGCGGGCCTCATTTCATACTCAAATTTAGCCGAGGACGTGGAAATCTCTCCCAAGACGGCAAAGAAGTGGGTTCAGGCTTTAGAAAAACTCTATTTGATTTATATTCTACCCCCTTATGTCGGATCAATGAAGCGAGCCCTGTCGAAAACACCAAAGATCTACTTTATGGACTCTGCGGATCTGCAATCCCAAGACATCGGAGTGCGAGTTGAAAATTTGGTGATGCTCAATCTGCTCAAGCGAGTTCACTTTCTTGAAGATGCACACGGCGATCCTCTGACACTCCACTATATTCGAGATAAGGAAGGACGAGAGGTTGACTTTCTAATCGCTTCCAAGCGTAAACCAGTAGCACTCATCGAAGTGAAAACCAGTTTTCAAAGCCCAGACCCCTCACTGATCTATTTCAGGGATCGACTCAACGTTCCTTTCGCGATTCAGCTCCATACTGAACTAAAACAAAAGCAAACGACTCGAATGGGTGTAAATATTCTATCGGCCCAGGAGTTTTTTTCAACTCCCATTGCTACGAGAAACTTCTGGGAACGATTATGATGTAAACGTCTACTCATCACTTTTAATTTTCTTAAATAATGATTCAGCTGCTGACTTTAAACTCTCTCTCGACGTTTGAGAGGGTGCAGAGTTCAGCGAAATTGGCTTAAAGTAATCACAGAAATTCGAACGTTCTTTTTCGACCACGCGATCCGCCTGAGGTTCTCGACATTCATTGTTCGAGGACTTTTCATAATGGATGCAGCCTTTACAGGTTCGAGTATCGCGACCACACTTGGAGCAGGTATCTCCACGACCGTAATCTAAATAGGAAAGACTGTTTCCACAGTTCCAACACTGTCCTGCCGCAGAGTTCTGATTGGATGAGTTCATTTTGTTTTCTCCTACTGAATCAGTTTCGATCCAATTGCGGTGCTAAATTGAAGTTGAATGGGTTGATCTGGATGGACGCCATTATAGTGATCCACAGCTTTCTGGATATGCCGTTCATTCGAGTTCACCAAAGTAAACCCGTGAACCACTGAACCGACTCCAAGAGTAAAGCCAGCCATTGCAATCCCGCCTCCCAGACTAATCCCGCCGCTTGCAGGATTAAAAGGCTGCCCGCCGCTTAAGATCATTCCAAGCGCCACGAGTAAGACCCCCGAGGTGATCAAATACCCTGAAACACGAACATCTCGGAGATTTTTTTGATAGAGATCAAGCTCCTGGATTGCCTGTGGAACATCCTGCATCAAAGGACGCAATCGTTCGGCGTCTCTTCCAAGGTTCGAGTCACACTCGTATTTCTTCCCCGAGAAAAGAAAAAATCGTTCACAATGGGCAAAGTTCTGAACATCCCGTTGAATCAAATCGGGTGGCTGACTTGGCTGAGAGGGGATCTGTGAAAGGTCCTTGACGGAAGGGTAGTCCAAGGGCTTAACATTGGAAGGACCTTCCGCCCGCGCGAGCTGCGGGCCCAGGAGCGATAAAATAATGAGCCAGGACACGGTTTTGTCTCTCATAAAGCAATCTTAACACTAGCTCCGCCTAGAAAAAAATTGAGTTTCAAGCTAGTCTGCTAAAACCTTATGAAAGGGATTCAGACCTTCCTCCAACAGATTGAAAAAGACTACCAAAGAGCACAACTTCTTTCATCGGATCCTGTCGAGTTCGTCCACCACTACTCAGATCCCTGGAACCAGGAAGCCGTCGCCCTCCTGTCAGCCGTGCTGGCTTATGGCCAGGTCAGGCAAATTCGTAAATCCATCGAGGATGCTCTCGGCCGAATCTCTCAAATGGAAGAATCACCTCGAAGATTTGTTTCTCGACTGCATGAACCAGATTACCTGAAAAAAACACTTCAGCTGTTTGACTCTTGGGTCCACCGTTTCAATACCGGTCCAGATGTGATCCGACTCTTTCAACTTCTCAACCTAAGCTGGAAAAAGTACGGTTCACTCGGAGGCCATTTTTTAACCCACCTCGAACCCCATCACGCCACGATTGAGATCGCACTGAATCGACTGATTCAAGACTGGAAGAGTGTGCCTTCAGATTTTAAGGTGCCTGAGTCTTTTCATTATTTGCTGACTGCTCCCCAAGACGGCAGCTGCTGCAAACGCTGGTGCATGCTCCTGCGATGGATGGGACGCAGGGACGAAGTGGACCCAGGACTTTGGACTCTTGATAGCCCACTTCAAGCCACTTTTCCCATGGGCCGCACTCTGAGTGCAAGCCAACTCATCATGCCACTCGATACTCACACTGGGCGAATCAGTCAGTCACTTGGACTCACTCGACGTAAAAGCCTCAACTGGAAAGCCGCCCTCGATGTGACAGAGTCATTTAGAGCAATTGATCCACTCGATCCAGTTCGTTATGATTTTGCTCTCAGCCGCCTAGGAATGCTCCAAGATCCTCGGCTAGAAGGAGTTTTGAAATGACCCAAGTTGCATTAATTCACGACTGGTTGACAGGAATGCGGGGTGGCGAGGCAGTTCTTGAGGCAATCGTTGAACTTTTCCCAAAGGCCGAGCTTTTTACACTGATTGCAACTCCAGAAAAAATTTCACCCCAACTTAGGTCGCTCCCCACGCACACCAGCTGGCTTCAAAAAATCCCAAAGGCTGAAGCGAAATACCGACACTTTCTTCCTCTCATGCCCTCCCTTATTGAAGGGTTTGACCTGAGTGGGTTTGACTTGATTGTGTCCTCCTCTCATTGTGTCGCTAAAGGGATTAAGAAGGCACCCAACGCCGTTCACCTGAGCTACGTACACGCCCCAATGCGATACATTTGGGACCGCTATGATGAGTATTTTGGTCCAGGGCAGGCGTCCACCGCAGTGAGACTTGCTGCTCGGCTCGTCCGTCCTTCGCTCCAAGCCTGGGACCTGAGGGTCAGTTCTCCAGCACGAGTCAATACCCTGATCGCCAATAGCCATTTCATTGCTGAGCAGATTAAAAACGCTTATCACCGTGATGCTCAGGTGATTCACCCATTTTCAAGCTCTGAGCGGTTCAGCGGCCCCCGAAACCCAGGAAAGGCTTACTTAATAGTCAGTGCCTTTGCCCCATATAAGCGCTTAGATATCGCGATTCGAGCTTTTAACCGCATGAAGTTACCCCTAAAAATTGTAGGGTCAGGTCAGAATGAGAAATCGCTACGCGAGATTGCAGGACCTACGATTGAATTTTTGGGCGCGCTCTCAAACGAAAAGGTTGCCCAGCTTTACTCCGAATGTAAGGCTTTCATCTTTCCGGGGGTTGAGGACTTTGGAATCACCCCGCTTGAAGCGATGGCAGCAGGAGCTCCCGTCATCGCGCTCAAGCGCGGAGGCGCTTTAGAAACGGTTACTGAGGAAACAGGAATCTTTTTTGATTCACTGAACAAAAACCCTCAGGCCGATGAAATTGAATCTTCTTTAATCGAGGCAGTCCAAAAGCTTGAATCGGGCCAAGTCAAAATCTCAGAGGCCGCTTGCCGCACCCGCGCTGCTTGGTTTTCAAGAGATCGATTCAAATCACAACTTGCCTTAGCCATCCGCGAAACCTGGAACGCGGCAGGAAAAAATCCTGACGATTTCCCGGACATGACCGCATAGTCAGTGTGCGTCGACCGGGCCTTCGATTTTCTTATTCACTTTCAAGAAATAGAGCGGAATCAAAGAAAAACTAAAAATAATCAGGAGAGTCCACATCATTTGAGAGAAACTCAACATGAACACCTGACTTTGAACTCGATAGGCCAGTGATCTCAGCGCAGCAGTCGACGATGAGGTAAACCCAACCTCTCCACCAAACTTCGTAGCCATCCCTATTTGAGATTGTCGTAAAGTCAGATCTGCGGCAGGACTCAGCAGACTCACATGACTCACAATATCAATGTAGTTTTGCTGATTTTTTCGATCGAGCAAGGTCCCAATCAAAGCAATGCCAATACTGCCTCCCAGCTGTCGGAACAGATTGAGCAAGCCGGCCACCTGTCCCAGACTCTCTCCTCTGAACTGCCCCAGAACTGCCGTGTTGATAGGCACAAACAGAAATCCCATTCCAAGGCCTCGAACTAAGAGTGCCCAAAACAAATCGCGTTCGCCCGACTGGGAACTAAACTGCGTCATCATGTAGAGACAAGTTTCGACAACGCAAATTCCAAACAGAATTAAATATCGAGGGTCGATTTTGCGAAGCATTGCGCCGATAAAAGGCATACACGCAGCAGTAGTGAGTGCCCCTGGAATAAAAAGCATCCCAGTTTTAGTCGCATCGTAATGAAGGGAAGTTCCAACGAAGATCGGCAAAATAAAAACCATGCCAAAAAGCATGGTTCCCAAGAGCATCATCAAAAGAGTTCCATTCCTGACGACGGAATCCTTAAAAAGCCTTAAGTTTACAATCGGCTCTTCGACAGTCAGTTCCCAGTATACAAAATAAGGGATAGCAAAGGCTGCAATCGCGCTGCACACCTTAATCCCTAAGGAGTCAAACCAGTCATCTGCCTGACCCCGTTCGAGCACGTATTGAAGGCAACCAATTCCAACGGCGAGAAGCCCCAACCCGACTCCGTCAATCGCACCTTTTTTCTTTTCCTTAGCATGAGCAGGTTCATCAACATAAATGAGCGCCATGAAAATCGCGAACAATCCCAGGGGCAAGTTGATATTGAAAATAGATCGCCACCCGAAATGATCCGTAAGGTACCCTCCAAGGGTCGGACCCAACGTGGGACCAATCATAATGCTCATTCCATAAATTGCGCTGCCCATTCCGGCTCTCTCACGAGGAAACTGCTCTTGAATGAGGGTCTGAGAGGTAGGCAAAAGGGCTCCGCCCGCCAATCCTTGAATGATTCTAAAAAAGGTGAGCGCCATGAGATTGGGAGCAATCCCGCAAAGGACAGAAGCCAGGGTAAAAATTGTGATGCATCCGACGTAGTATTTTCGCCGCCCAATTCGAGTGGCAAGCCAGCCAGACAAGGGGAGCACGATGGCATTCGCAATAATGTAACCGGTGACGACCCAACTAATATCTTCAAGAGTGGCCCCTAGGTTCCCCATCATGGTCGGAATCGCAACATTGACGATCGAAGTATCAACGATTTCCAGAAGGGACGCCAAGACGGCCGTCAGGATGATGAACTTGGATTGAGTGGAAAGCTTGAATTCAGACACACTCGACTCCTTAGGCTAAAAAAGATTTAGCGAATTCGGACTTTAACAAAAGCGGATAGACCGGTCTGGAGTTCGTCCACTTCGCTCGAGGTCAAGCCATCGAAAGCAATCCGAACTGGTACGCGTTGGACGACTTTTGTAAAGTTTCCAGTCGCATTATCTGGCGGAAGCAATGTGAATGTCGCACCAGTGGCAGCGCTCTTACTCTGAACTGAACCTTTGAAGATTTTCCCTGGAATAGCGTCGACCATTACTTCGACTTTTTCTCCCGCTTTGATGTGGCTCATTTCAGTTTCTTTAAAGTTAGCTACTACCCAGCGCTCATCCGAGCTGACAAAACCAAAAAGAGGGGTTCCCACTGCGGCAAGCATTCCAACCTCAGCCGACTTTCGAGCAATCACGCCATCCGAGGGTGCCTTGATCTTGGCATATTCCAAGCTAAGTTTGGCTTGAGACACTTGACTTTGAAGAGCGTTCAGTTTCCGCTTGAGCTCGTTAGCAGTCGCTTCAGCGGCGTCATATTGCTGGCGAGAAATCGCACCTTTTTTAAAAAGCTCAGAAAGTCGGTGCTCATTTACTTCAGCATTTCTCGCTCTTGCCTCGATGGAAGATTTCTCATTCTCCATCTGAACTGCAGTGTTCTCGTAATCTCGGCCATCGATTTCAGCCAAAACTTCGCCTGCCCTCACTTTTTGATTCTCGATCACATCGACCCTAACCAAATAGCCAGGAACTCGAGCAGAAATCATTACAGTTTTGCCTTGGATTTGAGCATTATCGGTCGTGACGTAAAAAAAGTTTTGGTAGAAAAAATAACCCAGTCCCAGCATCGAAGCTGCCGAAAACCCCAAGATTACATTTTTTTTATTTCCCTGAGGTAGAGCCATAATTTACGTTTACTCCCTTCGTTGAAGTAAATCACAAAGGCTCGTTGGAGCCAACTCTGTTATACTCTTTTCGTTCAATCAATACTCATCATCTTGATGAGCGCGTTCTGCCGCTCCACAAGATCAGAGACTTTAAGATTTAAGAGTCGCTTAAAGCTGAAGTCCTCCACAGTGAAGCTAGCCATAACGCTTCCAGCCAAGACAGCCCGCCGCAACAGCCTTTCCCATTGCTTCGGGTCTGAATGCACCATGTCACGATGAGCACCCTGCTCAGCCAGATAGCCCATGACAGCACCCGCAAAGCTATCTCCCGCTCCTGTTGGATCAACCACTTGAGAAGTGGGATAGGCAGGCGCAATAAAAAATCCTTGAGGGGTCAGGAGATTAGATCCGTACTCACCCCGCTTGATAATCACCGTGGATGGCCCCATTTTCTGGATCTCAAGTGCAGCTTTCAAAACATTCTTCTGCCCCGACAAAAGAAAGGCCTCGCCTTCATTAATCGAAAGAAGGTCCACGCGTGCAAGAGTCTTGCGAAGCTCAGCAGGCTTGCCAGAAATCCAGAAATTCATACTGTCGCAGGCCACTAATCGAGGAGACCGAATTTGATCCAACACACTTTGCTGGAGAACTGGATCAATATTGGCCAAGAACACGTAAGGAATTTCCTGATGATGTTTGGCTAGCTTTGGATCAAAGTGTTCAAACACATTCAAAGCAGTTGAAAGGGTCTGGGCTTCATTTAAGTTCCTATCATAGGAACCTACCCAGTGAAATGTTTTGCCTGCAGCCACCTTAATCCCTGACACACCGATATTACGGGTCGAGAGCCATTCAAGATGTTCTTTCGGAAAATCTTCACCGACCACCCCGACGACCTCAACAGGCGAGTAATGGGAGGCAGCAATCGAGAAGTAATTTCCGGATCCACCAAGCACAGAATCTGCCTTTCCAGCGGGAGTCTGTATAGAATCAAAAGCCAAGGAACCTACCGTCAAGATCGTCTGGGTTTTCATAGGTTCGAAGTAAATCGCGACCCGCTGAACGTGTCAAGGTCAGACCGAGCACCTAAGATTGATTAATAGATGATTTCTCTAGAGTCACGTGCCTCAAGCTTTTTATGCCCAGCGGCTTGAGGGATCAGTTGATCTTTTGACTTTTTCTTTTCGATGGCCTTGAGAACTTCCTCAAAGCCTTCCCATCCCAATGATGCAGGGACCCACTCTTGAGCGGTAGACAAACAGCTACGACAAAAAGTCCTCAAACTAGACTCCTCTTCCTGGCCCGACCTAGCAAAGACGGCAAGCCACTCTAAATCACTGGTGTACCAAAGTCGGACTGATTGGTCTGTACTCACCGGCAAAGACCTCATAGCTCTCTGGACCATTGCAGGATCTTTCATCTCACTCCAGCCCAGCCCAGCTAGAGAACCCTTTAGGAGCGCAAAACTGGGAAAGTGACTTTTTCTCCACTGAGACAGGATGTCGTCTTGAGCCCATTGAAACGCGGTAAATCCCAATAACCCCGAGAGCAAGAAGTACAGAATTCCGTTGATAGCCCCGTTCTGCGGTAGCCTGATCTTTTTTCCAAGTGATCCCGATACACTCGATATTCGTGTCGAAATCCACGACTCAGACCTAAAATAGCTCCTAATATCAGTAAGCTCCACAAAACCACCTCAAAAAAAACTTGTCCACTCTGCGCCCCAGCGATCGGGCAAAAATTCAGATTGGGATTTAGGCCCAATCTTTGCTGCAGCGGAGCGGGGCCAGTGAGAAATCTGAATTTTAAGCCCATCACTTTTTCTCCCTCTCCACTCCAGGAGTTGCGGACCTGCAGTGTCTGGCTCTCCGCGCCGAACTGGAGGACTAGGCAGAGGCACGGGGATGTCCCCCCACTTCCCACAACCCTTATTGATCCATGCAGCTCTTTTAAGCTCCCAAGTAGCCATGCTACCGCTTTGAATCAGCACAACTGCCTCTGAAGCCTGAATCAACGGAGGAATCGCCTCGAACTGTAAAGCAACCTCTGCGGCTCGAATCATCACTCGAAACCCCTGAATTGCCGTATTGGTCCCCTCAATCAGGTTAAGATGATTCTTCAAAGCCATAGCATGCTCAGCAACACACCGATTCAGTCGTAATTGGGTCTCCATATTCCGCCGCCAAGTTCCCATCAAGAACCAGAGACCCAAACCGCCAATCATGATGATTAACAAAACTATCGCCATCGGAAGGTGCATCACCCCACGTCTATCAGTTACCATTGGGCGAACTCTAACCAAGGCAGATCGACGCGCTCAAAGGTACGACCACAGGTCATCCGTCCATGCACCCCCTGGTCATCCACCGTAATGGTCACGCTGAAAAACCCGGACCGTACTGGTTTGGCCCTGATTTGGTTTGAGTGAAGACTCCCACGTCCTGACTCATCTCTTCCTTGAATCAAACGTTGATGAGTTTGCTCAAAGACCTCATGAGCACACCGGAGTCTTTCAAACTCGGATTTCAGCACAAGCCCACAACAAATGATCAGAACTACAACCAACAGAATCGATAGGGAGAACTCAACGAGTGCCTGACCCGATTTCTCATTTCGATGCTTCAACTTTGACTCCAAAATATCACTCAATCTTAGAGCACCCTCAGCTTACATTCGATCAATTCTCTCTCTCGCATCATTGAGTTTACCTCGCAAGGCAGTCCCCACCCCTCTCACTGCGACAATCGAACCGATCGCCACAAGGACCATCAAAATTGCGTACTCGGTCAACCCTTGTCCATCTTGGTCTCGAAAAATCCTTCTTAAACGTAGTTTCATCTGTTTCCTCTCCTATTTACTTTTAGACTGAGTTCAAAGTTTCGCCTGAGATGTAGACCGTGATGATGCACTAGAACGAATGAAGGATCTGTGCCAGACTGCCCCGCCATGAAGATCCAAAGTAAATATTGAATTTAGGAGCTACAGTGTGGATTTCGGACTTTACAATGGGCGCCCTTCAGTCAAGTCTTTGACGTTAAGAATTCGTTTGAACTCCCACTTGCTTAATTAAATAAATATATTTAATATTTAATAATTAAACCTATGTCACGCAAATATAGACAAAAGCTTTTCATTTTTGACTCTCGAGAGATCGGCGCTCTACTCCTGCTATTCGCAAGCGGACTAGCTTTTACATTTACTCTGGGCGTACACTATACAAAACAGCTCCACAACCCTGAGAAGATCCCAAGCAAGGAGCCATTCAAGCCAGTCGAAGAATCTGCTGAAGCAGTTCCCAGCCAGGTTGAGCTCACTGAGCAGAACCAAAAGATTGAAGAATCTCTGAATGAGTCTCTTCAAAAAGACCTTCACGATGAAGTAGTCAAAACTGGGATCAGACTGAAGGTCAGCAGACAGGTTAGCCTCCCTAAGTCAACCCGTGGTCATGAGGGAGGGGCCACTACCCTGAAAGAAAAGCCAGAACCAGCACCAAAGCCTAAGGACGAAAAAGATTAATATGCCCGACCCAAGCAGTTCAGGTAATAAAGTCAGACTTTTGCAACGAGGTGAGCTGCTCTTTTCGGAGGGCGAAAAATCTAGGTCAATGTACCTGATTAAAAAAGGTGCAATTCGCCTCTTTATGAAAAAAGGCAACTCGAACGTCGAAGTAGATACAGTCCGAGAAGGCCAAATTCTTGGCGAACTCGCATTTTTAGACGGAAACCCTCGATCACTTTCGGGTGAAGCATTGGGGCCTTGCGAATTAATTGAAATCTCAGGAGATACATTTCTTGAAACCTTAGCCAAAGCTCCAGAATGGCTCAAAATTCTCCTCAAAACCGTAGTCGGAAGACTAAGAACTACTAATTCTCGCCTGCGACAACTCGAAGCAGCCAACCAGGGTATTGAATACTCGGCTAAACCCGGTAGCGGAAGTCGACGAGTTTTCTACCAATATCTCTCCTGGCATGAGTTCATGAAGGTTTGTAGCGCGATTCAGCTGGAATCGCTTCGAGCTGGAAAATCCTCAGATGAAGGACATGAAGTTTATGTTCAAAACATCAACATCTATGCTCACACGATTTTTGGCGTACCGACCTCAAAAGTCGATTGTGTGATCGAGATTCTTGAGACAATGAAACTAGCCAAAACATTTACAGAAAACAAAGTCTTGAAGGCTAAGTTTCAAAACCTACAATTTTTAGATGACATGGTTCGTTACCTCATCGAGGAAAACCGCTTAGAACCGTCAAAGCGCCACCAAGTCTCGGAGAGAGCCTACGCGATTATGAAAATGATTGAACCAGAACTCTCCCTTCATCAAATTGATCCAGCAACCGGAAGAGTGACAATCAACTTGATCGATGCGAACCAACGCGCAATGACTTCCGAACCTGGTTCGAAGGGATTTAAAATCGATGAACTCGGTGAACTCGTGCAGGTCGATCTCATCACTGCTCTGAAAGCAAACTCCGCCAGCGAAGTTCTAACGACCGCAGATCCAAAACACTTTAAGGATCAACTTCGATATCTTAGCGTCGTATTTGCAATGAACGCGCTCAATGTTCAAAAAAGTCGAGTAGCCTAAAGGACCCACCATAATTTCAGATTTCTAATGGCCACGCTTAGTTCGACTTAAAAGCTCAGCTTGCAATTCTGAGTTTCTTGTCTTGAGTTCCTCCAGCATTTTCACAAGTTTTTGCTGTTGAACCTTGAGGACGGCAAAATCTGCTGATGAGGACTCACGATCTATTGAGCCAGGTGATTTGATTCGCTCTGACTTCAGAAAGACCGTCTCTGCTTCCAATTCTAATATTTTATTTGATTTGCTTTCGATCTGTTTCAAAAGTTCCTGACGATCTGAACTGATCTCGACATCACTCATTTTTCCTAAGCTGGAGCCTTCAGGCTCATGAACTCCTCTAATTTGATTTTTAAGCCATTGAACCCATTTCCAGGAATTGATATTTGCCACTTTAAGCTGGGGCCTTTTAGGAGGTGATGTATTATTTCTCTTAGTTTTTTCTAGTATCTTAGAATGATTAAAATCCCCAAGCTGAGTATATTTTTCTTCCGCCGTGTATTTTTTTCCAGTTACTGCCTCTAGAAAAATCAAGTCAAATGGCATCCGCTTGTGAAGAACTTCCGATGAGATTCGTCCCGGTAGTCCAATAAAAACCATGAGTTCTGCTAATTGAAACTCAGGAGCGTACTTAAAAACCATTCTATGAGAGGCGGAATGAATTCGACTCAAAGAACGCTCAAAAGAAGTCTGAATCAACCCCTTAAAAACTCGATCGGCAAGACCATCCCACTGAACGGAGAGTTCAGAACCCAATCGAAAGCTGAAGCTGAAAACGACCTTCTCAAGATCAACCCCACACTCAAATGCAATTGGCTCTTCTAAGGGCCCCGAGTTAGACTGCGTTGAAAAAGCCAACTGTAAGGATTGATTAAATAAATCTCTAAGTAGAAATTGATCGAGATCCGTAGGCTTGAGTTGAGCAATCAGAAGATCACTCACACGCCCCACGGAGCGATTCTCAAAAATAGGAAAATAAAGAATCTCTCCACGCCGGCCGAGTACCCCAGCAACTCCGAATGTATCTAGGGATTTTAAAGGCTCAATTCCAAAATTTTCCATTCGCTTTTTCCCTTTTTAAGCAAAGCCGTCTTCTCCAAAAATACTAAGATTGCCAGATTTACGGTCCTTCAACCCATTCAGAATCTCGGGCAATCGACTTGAAAATTTTTTAGTCACACTATCTGTATCAGTTGCAATTGCTCGTGCTCTAATCCTCTCTCCGGCTAGACCCTCAAATCGAGTACAAATAAATTGAAAGACCTGCTCAGCTTCGACTCCAAAACCCACCATAGAGCCCGACTTCTCGCGCAAGAGAGGTCTTGTCCGATTCTGAGCTTCATCCAATAATGCAAAAATAGCTGCGATTCTCAATCGATTCAGATACGCTAAATTCAGGTATCCTAAATGGATCATCATAAAAACAGCAAGACTAGACAGCACGAGAACTCTTTCTAAAAAATCAGCACCAAAAGCGTGAATCATGGTGAGAATGGTGGGCGAGAGCCCGCCTAATAGTTCGTCAACAAAGGCGGACACAAAAAAGCCTTCAGTCTGAACCCCTTCTTCCGGATGATTAAACCAAAGCTGAGTGAGAACTCTCAAGACTTGTGAAGAAAGTTCGGCATCAGATGCTCCGAGAGCAGCATCACGAAATACAGGCGCATGTGCCAGATGAGTGACAATATCACCTCTTTTAAGAAGATTCTGCACCGCACCGGCGGCATCTCGCACTAACTCGATAGAAAATATGAATCTAGAAAAGTGTAAAAACTCATACCCTGAAAGACGATTCAGATCCTCTGGCGTAAAGAAATCCAATGGACCCTTAACTCCCACGTAGGACTGATCTTTTTTCATCAGGACGTAAGCAGGCGCAAAAAGGATGACATGAGGCTGCACTGTCTTAAGAGTCACCTTTTTAAACGACTGACGCCTACTATAGGGAATTTTTTTCTCTCTAAACTCCATAAACTGCCTCTATTGAATGATCGGCAGTTTGAGACTTTACATGAGCACCATTTACATGTGAGCTTCTGAGATTTTCAAGAATTTTTCATGAGTTTCAGTGTTGCTTTAAATTCTGTGATGTAAATCGCCAAAATGTGGGTAGTCACGCTCTGAGCTGTCCGAGCGCGGTAGGTGTGACTGGTGAGATTACGATCGTTGAGCATTTGAAGCCAGTTACCTTCGCTCGTGGCCAGAATCCAACCATTGGTCATTGCCCATTCTAAAGCTTTTCTCGGGCTCGCAAGGACGAGTCCTTCGGCACCTGCTTTCTTTTGGATTGCCTTCCAGCATTGCTCAAAAGTAAATTCGAAGGCTTGAATGACACCGGCTTGATGGATTTCAGATCCGTCATAAAGTGACTCAAATTCGATGAGCTTGGCTAAAGCAGCCTCAAAATTTTCAAAAAAAGTGGGCTTAACGGACATAAAGAACCTTGCCTTCCCGTGAGATTTGGTTTTTGTAATCGTTATCCATCTGACTGAAGTCAACAAGATCGACCTGATAAAGTGTAATTGGCTCTTCCTGAAGGTCAATTTGGAGTCGAGCCCATGCGTCGGTTGTGATTTTGCTGGATTTGACGGCGATGTCAAAGTCAGAATTGGCTCTGTGATCACCACGCGCTCGTGAGCCAAAAAGGATGATCTCATCAGGACTGAGGTCGTGAATCATTCGCTGAACGAGGTTTTTAATCGAGTCTGGAAGCGCATGATAAGTTTCAGAAAATATTGATCTTTTCATATTCAATTCCTTGCCGGACAGAATAGCTCAAACAAAGGACGGGTTCAATAGAGTGATCTGATCTCTTCGCGGTGAGTACTGGCCTGGAACACAATTGGTCAAAATAAACCTCCTCTTTTTAAGGAGAGAAAGTTTGACCTCAATTCAGTAGAAATTTCGACCCATGCTCCCTTTACGCATAGTGGCATGACACAGAATGAGGAGAGCCTTGAGCCTCAGCCTGAGGCTGATCGACTAAAGCGGGAGGCATCACCTTGCAGTTCTCTTGAGCTTTTGAACAGCGAGGATGAAAGTAGCACCCCGAGGGCGGATTCAGAGGTGAAGGCACATCCCCCTTCAGGATGATGCGATCGCGTTTGCGAGTTGGATCGGGAATCGGAATTGCTGATAATAACGCCTGAGTGTAAGGATGCTTAGCCCTTTGATAAAGCTCATCTGAAGTCGAAAGCTCTACCATTTTACCCAAGTACATGACCCCTACCCGACTGGAAATGTGTTGAACCACTTTAAGATCGTGAGCAATAAATAAATAGGTCAGTCCCAGATCTCTCTGCAAATCCTGCATCAAATTTACGATCTGTGCTTGAATCGATACATCGAGGGCTGAAACAGGCTCATCACAAACAATAAACTCGGGCTCTACTGCCAGGGCTCGGGCAATACAGATTCTTTGTCTTTGCCCGCCTGAGAACTCATGAGGATACCGAGAAATGGCTTCTCGACGCAAACCACAGCGATCGAGGAGATTGAGGACTCTTTCTCGACGCTCTTGTTTGTCCCGCCCGATGCCGTGGATTTCAAGCGGCTCGCCGACGATGCTTTCAACCGTCATGCGAGGATTAAGTGAGGCGTAAGGATCTTGAAAGATGATCTGCATTTGCCTTCTGAGCTTGCGCAGTTCGGATCCTGCGAGAGTCGTAATATCCTGACCTTTAAAGAAAATTTGCCCTGAGGTCGGCTCAGTGAGCCTTAAGATCGTGCGGCCGAGCGTAGACTTGCCGCAGCCAGACTCACCGACTAGACCAAAGGTTTCTCCCTTTTTAATGTCGAATGAAACGTCTGCAACCGCTTTGACGCTCCCCACTTCCCGGGAAAATAAGCCCCCCTGAATCGGGTAACTTTTCACCAGATTACGAACAGAGAGAATCACTGAGGAGTCTGGCTTGGTTTCCATATCAAATATCCCTCGCACAGCGAATCAGATGGGCCCACTCTCGCCCTTCATCGATAGTCCTTAACTCAGGCTCTTGCCCCCGGCAGACCTCAGCCACATGTGAGCACCGTTCTTGAAACCGACACCCCGAAGGCAGACGAAGAAGATTAGGAACAATCCCTGGAATCGTCTCCAGGCGATTTCGCCTGGATGATCCTGCAGGATCAGTTGACAAATTAGGCGTGCTTCGCAGGAGCCCTCGAGTATACGGCATTTTTGGATTTTTAAAGATCTCCATCACACTCCCCTGCTCAACGACACGCCCTGCATACATCACAACAACCTCGTCAGCGACCTCGGCGACCACCCCTAGGTCGTGCGTAATCAGAATGAGTGCCATCCCTACTTTTTGCTGAAGGTCTCTCAACAAATCTAAAATCTGGGCCTGAATAGTCACGTCCAAAGCTGTCGTCGGCTCATCTGCTATCAGGACCTTAGGATTGCACGAGAGGGCCATGGCAATCATCACACGCTGTCGCATTCCACCTGAGAGTTGATGAGGATACTCATGAACTCTCTTATTGGCCGAAGGAATCCCAACTAATTCAAACATCTCAACAGCTCGCTGATACGAGTCTCTTCTAGAAAGACCCTGATGGACCCGAATTGCCTCGCTTACTTGCTCTCCCACGGTGAAAACAGGATTCAGGGAGGTCATTGGCTCCTGAAAAATCATCGAAATCTCATTGCCTCGAATCGAACGCATCTGCGCCGCAGAGAGCCCGAGGAGATCTTGGCCTCGGTAAAGGATCTGACCTGCCCGGATCTGACCGGGTGGATTGGGAATGAGTCGCATAATGGATAGACTCGTGACACTTTTGCCACATCCAGACTCACCCACAATCCCTAGCGTTTTTCCGGCGTAAGCCGTGAAACTGACATCGTCAACCGCCCTAACCTCTCCACCTTCGGTGAAAAATGAGGTGCAGAGATTTTTGACCTCTAGAACTTTCTCTCCCATGGGTTGATCCTGCTGCATTTTGAGTGCTCTCCTAATGTTTCAGTTTTGGATCGAGCGCGTCTCTTAACGAGTCACCCAAAAGATTGAACGCCAAAACCACAAAAAACATGGCAAATGTCGCCCCGGCGAGCTGCCACCAAACTCCCCGCGATAATTCTAACTTGGCGTCATCAATCATAACGCCCCAACTTGGCTGGCCTTGGACGCCCAACCCCAAGAAGGACAAAATCACCTCAGATTTGATCGCAGAAACAAACTGAATCGAAAGATTAATGATAATAAAATGGGAGACATTAGGTAGAATATGCTTAAAAATTCGTGATAAATGACCCGCACCAATACTTTCGGCTGCGAGAACATATTCTCGTGATTTATGCTTGATAAACTCTCCACGCATCACACGAGCCAGCCCAACCCATGCCGTCACTCCGAGGGCTACATACATTGCTGAAAGTCCCTTACCCAAGACAAAAGTCACAGAGATCAGAAGCATGATATTTGGAATCGACGAGACCGTCGTGTAAAACCAAACAATCAAATCATCCACCCATCCGCCAAAATAGCCAGCGAGTGCGCCCAAAGTCACTCCAACCGGGATACTCAAGAGCGAAGACATCAGACCAACACTCATTGCAATTCGGGTCCCGTGGAGCACTTTGAAAAACACACTCCGTCCGAAAAGGTCAGTTCCAAAAATCAACTCAATCGAAGAGAAACTCGGAGGCTGATAAGCCGCACCAACTACTTTGTCCCAAGGAGTTGCAATCCAACCGAACTGGCAAGTTAATGCAATTATTGAATAAAGGGACAAAATCCCAATGCAAATCAAGGCAATCCGATCGCGTTTAATCCGTAATAAGGCATCACCCCACAGACTTCGACTCGGTGGAAATTTCTCATTTTCAGGTAAGGATTGAATCGTTGGTGCAATAGCTACTTCTGTTGTCATTTTAGCCTCACCCTCGGGTCAACCAGAGTGTAGAGCACGTCGGTTGCTAGGTTGCCCAAAATATAGAGAAATGCAACCAAAGTAGTCATCGCTTTGATCACAGGGAAATCGCTATTATTTACGGCGTCAATGGTAATACTCCCTAAACCCGGAATTCCGAAGAAACTTTCTAATAAAAATGCGCCTAAAATCAAAAGTGGAATCTCAATGACTATATTAGTTAAAATTGGAACCATGCTGTTTTTGAGTACATGTCTGAAAAAAATGACCGGCTCAGAAAGTCCCTTTGCGCGAGCAGTTCTTACGTAGTCTTGCGAAGTCTCTTCAAGTATTGCCGTACGATAGAATCGAACGTCGTAACCTAAGCTGACCAAAACAAAAATAACCATCGGCATGATAATATATTGAACTCGATCAGGCCAAGCCGTTTCGTATCCAGAAATCGGGAACCACCCTAACTTGAATGCAAAAAAGTACTGACCAAAAAGAATGTAACCCAGCATGGGAAGGCTCATGCCAAAGATACAAAGAATTACAGTCACACGGTCAATCGCTTTCCCCCTGAAGTAGGCCGCTCCAAGCCCGATTGCAATCGACAATAGAGTTGTCAGTAAAAATGCCGGAATCATGAGGGAAAGCGATGGAACAATCCCATCTCCGATCATTTGGCTAATCGACTGACGGGTCGAATAGCTGCGACCATAATCAAAAGTGACGATTTGCTTGAGATAGTTTAAGAATTGTACTGGCCGCGACTGATCAAAACCGTACTCATGCCGAACTTCCTCGATCTGCTGGGCATTGGCATGGCGTCCCAACATTTGATAAGTTGGATCTCCGCCGACAAGGTTAAACAATGCAAAGACAATCAATGCCACGCCCAAAAGAGTGGGAATGGTGCTGAGCAACTTTCTAACGATATAAGCAAACATTGGATGCCCCCACCCTATTTTTTTAATCTCGGATCAACGCGATAGTACTTATAGTTCGAGTGACTAAAATCGTTCGGTTTATAATTTTTTAACCACTTTTGTGCCAAAATATAGCTGAGTCGATGAGAGCCAAAAATCCATGGACAATCTTCTACTAATATTCTCACCATTTTCTGATAGGTCTCAGTCCGTTGCTTGCCCTCCGGAAGGGTAAGAGCAAGTTCATAGAGCCGATCAAATTCTGGATTTCGATAATTCGAGTCATTTTGACCAGGCGATGCATTTTTACTATAGAAAAGCTGGAGGAAGTTTTCTCCGTCTGGATAATCTCCTCCCCAGGCAAACTCCCAAATTTGGGCCTTTTTGTTTTTAATCGTCTCTAGAAATTGCGGCCAAGAATACGTGTTCGTATTGAGCTTTACGCCAATCGCCGCGAACATCTTAGTGGTGAATTCACTTTGCTGTCGACCTGAACTTCCAGCGAGTGTGGCATACTCAAGCGGTGGTAGTCCTTTTCCGCCTGGATAACCCGCCTTAGCAAGAAGTTCGCGAGCCTTGTTGATATTGAACTGCCGATAGGGGTTTTTAAAGTTTACATCATATCCGTCAGTTCCAGGCGGGATGGGCCCCTGAGCAGCCATTGCCCTACCATTATAGAAGATCTCATTAAATGTATTTTGATCAAAGGCCAGGCTCATCGCTTGTCGAAGCAGCTTATTCTTACCTAGAAGAGGGTCTTCTAGATTAAAACTTAAATGAGTCACATCGGCAACAGGCTGCTTGATCAGACGAATCCCCTTAGCCAAAAGATCGGGTGCCAGCTCCTGACCTGGACCGATCGAGGAAGAGAAATTATCTTTAGGGATGCCAGAAATGTCCAACTGCCCTGCGAGAAAACTCAACCACATCGGCTGCTGCTCGACGAAGACTTGAACATCGACCTGGTCTGCAAAAGGAATGGTTCGTCCAGCATCAGCAAGTAACCCTGCTTCATGGTCTCCAGGGGCGCCCTCCTCGGGGTAAACTTCCTTACGAAAAGTGGGGTTTTTCACCCACACCACCTTCGACGTAGGATGATACTCGGCGAGGCGAAAGGGACCCGTACCTACTGCATGATTCAAGAACTCTTTGCCATAAAAATCTACTGCTTCGTGAGGAACTACGGCAGCAAAAGGCATCGTAATCAAATAGAGAAATTGAGCTGAGCGCTGAGTAAGTTTCACTTGGAGTGTGTATCGATCTAGAGCACGAAGGCCATCGACCTCCTCCGTGTAGTGCTTTTCTCCATTTTTAGAAGCTCGATCTCGCCACGCATTTAGGCCCACTACCCGACCATCCAAGATCCACCATCCACTGGAGGTCAGCTTAGGATCAGCCAGTCGCTTCCAGGAATAGACAACATCCTCTGCAACGAGCTCACGCCCTTTACCTCCTGTAGATTTGAAGCAAGGATCATCCTGAAAAAGAACTCCCTTTTTCAGAGTGAAAGTATACACCTTACCATCCGCACTCACATCAGGTAGTTTCTCTACCAAAAGAGGGGATACAACATAAGGACGCTTTAAATAGTGAAACTGGAGCAAAGTCTCGTAGGCCTGCGCAGACTGAGTTCCGGAATACCGATCCTCGGCCAAAATAGGATCTAATCCCTTAAGTTTAGCCTCAACAACAAGATGAAGCGTATTGGCAGGCTCTTTAGACTGGTTACGACTACAAGCAGCTAAAGCCAGAGTGAAGCACCCGAATATAAAAAAGTTCCAAAAGAATGAATTCCAACTATTATTGAACTGAAAAGCCCCCGGCGATAGCTTCATGAGAACACACTCCCCATTGCCGGTGCTACCTAATTACGAGGCCGGTGTCAATCTCGAGTAATTTCTCGGGTGCGCCATTTGACCTTAACTTGCCCTTGAGGCGACCGCGCCTCCCACTTTTCTGGACTTCTAGTGGTCTCCTCTGGACTTTCGAATTCAAAGTCAATCTGTGAACTATTTTTCGCGTCGCGAGTCCATCTTAAAGACGAAGGCCAAGGAATCTGTTTCAACTGTTTAAATCGGTAAATAAATCTTTGTCGGTCATTTTCGTTAGAATCGAACCATGTCGCTATCAGTTCACCCTCAGTCCCAAGATCCAAACGCAGGCTAGCATCTGAGGGCGGGCAAGGAATCCTTCCGAGAAATAAACTACTCGCCCACTTTAAGGGGATCCCACCCCAGTAGTCTCTTCCAATTTGAGGTACTTGATCCCGGTCGGCGTAATTTAAAATTTCATAATTTCCCTGGTTCACCTGAATCAATACCTGGGTTCCGCCCAGAGGATTAGCTACATCCAACTTAAGGTGACCGTCAGAGTCGGCCAAAACATGCGCCAAAAACTGACCCGAAAACTCACTTGAACTGACCTTTGCTGCAATACGCCCACTTGCTGTACGGACTCCCTGACCTGGGGAACAGGCATATTCAAAAAGTTCAGCAGCTGTGTGTTGGCTTTTTTTTAAGGTTGCCAAGGTTGCACAGGAAAACGACTGAAGAATAACTAACGAAAAAAAACCGAAGTGGAAAATTCGCGCAGGGGGTCTCATTATCATTTTGTTTGAACTCGTAGATTCTATTTACTTGTTTTGGACTCTAAATCGGCAGGAACCTTAGAGTCGACACTCGTGGTCTGACCACCAAGGTTCGGACCAAGCTCCTTACGCACACTTTCCAGCTTAGCCTCAATTTTTTTCTTAGTCGCCTCATTTTCTGCATATTTTTCGGCAACTAGGTACTGATCTACTGCTTTCGCTCGTAAATTGGACCGCAAGTAAGCGTCTCCTAAATGCTCCAAAATGGTAGACTCATTGGGTTTCAACTTAACCGCCTTCTCGAGCTCAATCACTGCCTCCGATAAGCGGCCACGAACAAGAAGATACCAACCCCAACTATCCTGAATGTAACCATTTTGTGGGCGAAGCACGAGAGCCTTCTTGAGAAGCTTCTCTGCATCATTCAGACGAATACCACGCTGCGTCCAGGTGTATCCGATGTAATTCATTGCATCGACGCTATCTGGATTAATTTTGAGAATCGCCTCCATCTGCTCCAAGCCTCGATCTACGTCACCGAGGCGATCATATAAGCTGCCTAGGTAGTAGTGAATTTTCTCGTCCTCAGGAAACTGGGCTGCAGCGCTCTCTAGAATCCTTAGTGCCGCTTGAGAATGCTTGTCTTCTTCTTCAAGGCTAGCTTGGAAAATGTAGAAATTGGCGACCTTGGGGGCCCTTTGAATCGCCTCTTGAATCAGCTTGCGCGCATCAGAGTTCCGTTGATTCTGCTTCATCAAGTAGCAAGCCTGCAGGACGGAATCCGGATAGAGCCTTGACTCGGCTTGTATTCGCTTGAGCTCTTCAAGCGCCAGATCGACCATTTTCTTCTGTTGATAGACCATTCCAAGATAGTAATGAATCCGATCTGAATCGGGGGTTTTCTGCAGAATCTTCTTAAACGTGACTATTGCATCGTCATGCTGTTTAAGCTCCATATAAATCAAACCCAATTTAACCTGAGCGTTAAGATCTTCTGGATCGTTGGCTTCAATGGACTTAAGATAAGGAATCGCCTCTGCATACTTTTCTTTTTTGAGTAATATAGTAGCCAAACGATTCGCCGCAGCCTCGTCTCTAGACTGAGAGAAAATCGTCTTGTAAACTGCAATGGCTTGATCGGTGAGTTGGTGTTCCTCATAGAGGTAACCCAATCCCAAAGAGGATTGGGTAAAATTTGGCCTGAGTGAAATCGATTTTTGATAGGCCGAAACCGCGGATTTAAAGTGCCCAGCAATTTGCTCTGCCCTAGCTAAGTAGTAGAAACCCAAAGCTGAGTCCGGATTCTTTTGAGTATATTGACGCAGCATAACAGCTGCCTGACTCACCTTACCATCCTCAAGGAGTACCTGACACTTATAGATCAGAGCTTCTTCGTTCTTGGGATCAAATTTCAAAATTTGGTCGTATTCTTCAAGAGCAGTTTGATTCTCATGAGCTGCGGAATAAAGACCAGCCAGTATCAAGCGTGCATCTATGAATTTCGGGTCTAGGCGCACCGCCTCTTTTGCACTCCCTAGAGCGGCAGAAAGCATTCCTTTTTTAACGAGCTCGGATGCTAAACGAGCATGAATCAAAGCAGATTCAGAATCGAAAATGAGAGCAAGCTTGTACTCTTCGATGGCTTTATCTACATCTCCTTCATTTGCATAGCCCTGGGCAAGACTGAAGTGATATTCGGCCTGCTGTTGATTACTTTTAATTTTCTCATCGACTAGGTTCTTTTTTTGTTTTTCTTCACCAGCAGCATAAATAGAGGTCAAACTCTGAGCATATAAACCACCTAGAATGAGCCCAAAAACAGTGATCTTTAAACTTTTTTCCATGTTAAAGGTCATAGATTGCAACAGCCTCCAATATCCCTATCGTCATTTAGTTAGGAAACCTAAAAAACTATAAATGCAAAACCCAACTTCAACCTGAATGCTGATTTGGAATGCTACGTGCATACGCTACATTCCAGTGTGAAGCTGAGCCCCTTGCTTTAAGAGGGACTTAGAAAGATGCCTGATATAATACTCGGAATAGTTTGAATTGGACTCTTAGCGAAGACTTGACTTTACCGCGGTGAGTTGTTATTTGGCATATGGGATGTTGATGACACGACGTAGCTTACGCGCTGCGCCGAACATCAAAAAGTGGGATAATAAGTTGAGAAAGGAATGGAATACTATGTTCCAAACCTTATTCTCAAATTCAATGAATGATTCAATAGGGGGAATCATGAAAGAGACAAAAATCATCAAGCGCTACCAGAATCGCAAACTCTACGACACTCATGAGTCAAGCTACGTGACTCTTGATGAGATCGCAAAGATGATCAAAAGTGGGGAAGATCTACGCGTCATCGACAATAAAACCAAAAATGACATTACAGCTGCGACACTCACTCAACTCTTATATGAGAGCGAAAGAAGAGCAAAGACTCAACCATCAGTTGAGCTTTTAAAAGAAATCATCCGACACGGAGATGGCTCTTTCTCTGGATATATTCAGACTAAGGTACCAGGAGCAGATGCAAACGATTTTAGTCAAGCTTCACTCCAGGATGCTCAAGTTGCGATTGCGGCACGAGTCCCCGCGCTAAATCAGTAGTAAATTTTCTTAATGTTTTGATCGGACCAGATGCAACATTTGGAAAGTCTGATATCATCATTAATGATGAGCTATCAATTCCTGTTGAAATGGGTCAATCGATCAATGAAGCAACAATCCCTGTTCCCGCTTGGAGCCGCGGTACTTTGCCTTGTTCTCGGAACAGGAGAGGTCTCTGCTTCGGCGGGTACAGAGACTTTATTAGCCTCGACGAGCTGGTCAAATGATGACTCTCGGTCATCACGAAGTTCTTACTCAGCTCAGGGTTCAAGTAATGAGACTTCCCCATTCAGTCCGGGATCAAATAATATCGGGATAGACTTAGGTCAGATTTTTCTAGTGGGAGATTTAACTCGCTTTCAAAATTCCCTTGGCTTTCAAATTCACTATGATTACGGAGTAAGTGATTTATTCAGCTTTGATTCGAGCTTAGGATATTCTCAGCACTCACTCGGTCCTGCTTCAGGAGGATTTTCCATACTTTCTCTATTGAGTGGCCTTCGAATGAACCTGAGCTGGTATGACAGAATTATTCCCTTTGGCGTCGTAGGACTCGGATTTTACCTACCTTCTTACGTGGACCTTACGGCCACACCGACGCGCACAACCACCTCAAGCTCAACCTCTTCGTCGGGCACGAGCAATCTCTCAGGACTACCCTCAATCAGTGCTTTACTCTTTGGACTCCACTTTGGTGCCGGGGTCGATCTCTCTGTGAGTAAAAATGTATTTTTTGGATCTTCTCTCACTTTTCACCAAATGTTCGGAACCACTCAGCAACAGTCGAATGGTACACCCCTCAACCTAGGAGGAGCATACCTCAGCTTCTTGCTTCACGTTGGCGGAACCTTTTAAAAGAGTTAAGCGATCGAAGCCCCTCGAAGTTGCGCAATCAGAGCGCGAAGCTCCTCTTCGCTCATTCGATATTCGGTGGAGCAGAAGTCACACTTAACGACGGCAGACCGATCTTCTTCAAGAATTGCCTCGAGTTCGGTCACACCCACTAGAACTAGAGCACGCTGCACTCGCTCCCAGGAACAGTTACATTGAAACTTGAGTGGTTTTTCCTCAACCACAACAAAGGCAGTACTCTGAAAAATCTGCGAAAGCAGTTGAATGGGTGAAGAATGATCGCTAAGACTCTCAGCAAGAGACTGAATTTCGCTAATATGGTGTTCGATCATTCGGACTTCAGCGGCACTTGCACCTGGAAGGGCTTGGACCAAAAATCCACCTGCTGAAATGACCCGATCACCATCCATACTCACCGCGAGCCCAACAGCCGAAGGAATCTGTTCGCTTTGAACCCAATAAAAGCTCAAATCTTTCGCCAAGTATCCGGTCAAAAGTGGGACAGTGCCAATATAAGGCTTAGACACTTCGTCACTATCCTTAGTTCGCAGAACGGAGAGATATCCCTCACCCCAGGGTCCGAAATCGCCTCCGTCTTCCGTTTTAGAAATGGATGTAGACTCACCCTTTTCTCGCTCAATGATGTAGCCTCGTACGGTTCCGTCAGGCTGAGCGTCAACTAGCGCCTGCTTATGAATACCAGAACCTTGAACGTTGAGATTAATTCTTTGGCCTGTTTTACAATAGGAGGCCACCAACAGAGCACCAATTACAGCCTCCCCTAAGCCTTGAACGGCTTGCCCCTCAAGCTGGTGCCTTTCTGCCATTCCCTGAATGAGTTCTGTTGCCTGAATAGCAACTCCCCTAATATTCCCTTGCGTTGAAATACACTTCATCCACCGATCAGACGACGCTTCCATTGACATTTCCATGCCTTAACACAAGCAATCACAACTGTCACAATGAGCATTGAGTAGGACGGGAATTTAATTCTGCCGCGAGGCGCTGCGGCTGGGATTGTCACCCGGTTCCAGGAGATTTGCAAATTCTCTAGAGAATCAGTTTTCAGTTTGATATGACCTCAGGCTGACTTAGGAAAAACAAGAAGCAGGATTCATCAGGCTGTGGGGTATAAAACTCGATGAAAGCACTTATTCTCATTCTTTTTGCAGCTTTTCCGGTAGAATCTAAGAATCTACGCGGGGGACTGATTGCACCCGAATATACTCCTCAGCCCCCTTCGCCTTTGATCGTTTGGGTGGATGGCGGAATCGAGGGTGATCTACCCGGGGTTGAATTTGAGCGAGAGCGAATTCGACAGGAACTCGAGGAGTCTTTCCCAGAAAACGAATTTAAACTGATCCGAGCGAAGTCTCTTCAGGAACTTTCTCGCCAGTTTACGGACCTGGACCAGCAAAGAAAAATTTCCCACTTCTTCGTTGACGCTCATGGGAATGAAAACTCTATTTTTTTCGGCAACTCTACGGAACAACCCCAAGTTCTCATCCTAGCTAACGAGCTGCGACCCGCATACCCCAACTCAGTGGCTCAGACGGTATTTGCCAACATTCAAGGTCGTTTCACGCAAGATTCTCGAATTGTGTTCCGATCCTGCAGAGTTTTACAAGGAAGCCCAGCTGAAGTAGAAAATCGAGTCCGGGCAATTCAGAAGCTCTTTGGAGTCGAATCCGGCATTTTCTACGCAAACTCAGTCGATGGCGTGATTCCCAAATCAAGAACACACCCAGCCCAAATCACTCGAAAAATGGCCCAATCCCTAAGATGGGCCAATGACCTCCTCTTGGATAATCGCTGGGTTGGACTGAGAAGCTCCGTCGGAGCTTTCCTCGTGGGCTATTCGATCCAGAAACTTGCTCAGAGACAGAAGGCGGAGTTAGCCACGTTCTACGTATTATTCTGGGCACCCGCCGAGTGGGCTACCTACGTTCTTCAAACCTCCGAAACAAAGGCCGAGTGTGTCCGCATGCTTTTTCAGGCAGCTGCCGATTTTTCATATCTGGCATACCAATCCCTCACTGAAATCAAAGCAGGGATACCCACGACAATTGCAATTGCCCATTTGACCAACCTGGGACTATTACTCGCATCGGGAGGGATTGATTTACCAAGCGCACTCTTTCCTGGTTCGCAGAGCCCATCTGAGCCCTATAATGTTGGGTTTCTGGCTACGTTTGCTGACCACCAACTCAGATCCCTCGAAGGATCGACCTACGAACAAGCAGAGCAACGGTTTGTCGCTCCGCCAACCACTGCCCATCCATAAAAAAAAAGCCCCAGAATTTCTTCTGGGGCTCTTATCAAATCGACTTCAATTGAAGTAGAATTGAAATTACATCATATCACCGTAGCCGCCCATGCCACCCATGCCGCCTGGAGCGCCACCCATAGGTGAAGAGCCTTCTTTTTTAGGCTTTTCAGCAATGAGGGTCTCGGTGGTGAGCATCAAGCTAGCGACGCTGGCTGCGTTCTGAAGAGCGCAACGAGACACCTTAGCTGGGTCAATGACGCCAGCTGCAATCAGGTCTTCGTACTTCTCAGTCAATGCATTGAAGCCCCATGAAGGAGTGGTGTTGTTCCAAACCTTATCGACAACAATAGAGCCTTCATGTCCCGCATTTCCAGCGATCTGGCGAAGAGGTTCTTCCAAAGCTCTGCGAATGATGTTCACACCAGCTTGCTGCTCAGGAGAGAGACCTTTCAAGCCTTCGAGTACTTTTGCAGCGCGAAGGAGAGCAGTCCCGCCGCCAGGAACGATACCTTCTTCAACAGCAGCGCGAGTTGCGTTGAGAGCATCTTCCACACGAGCTTTCTTTTCCTTCATTTCAACTTCGGTTGCTGCACCGACGTTCACAACAGCGACGCCGCCGTGGAGTTTAGCAAGACGTTCTTGCAACTTTTCACGATCGTAATCAGAGGTGGTTTCTTCGATTTGAGCGCGGATTGTTTTCACGCGTGCTTCAACGTCAGCCTTCTTGCCAGCGCCATCAACGATCGTGGTATTATCCTTATCGATGGTGACTTTCTTAGCTTGACCGAGGTCTTCGACACGAGCGGTTTCAAGTTTGTGACCCATTTCTTCAGAAATAACACGACCGCCAGTCAACACTGCGAGATCTTGGAGCATTTCTTTACGACGATCGCCGAAGCCAGGAGCCTTCACAGCTGCCACCTGAAGGGTGCCGCGGAGCTTGTTGACTACGAGGGTTGCCAAAGCTTCGCCTTCGACTTCTTCAGCCACGATTACGAGTGGCTTAGAGCGCTGAACGACTTTCTCCAACAATGGGAGAAGGTCCTTCATGGAGCTGATTTTTTTGTCGTAGATCAAGATGAATGGGTTATCGAGGGCCACTTCCATCTTCTCCGCATTGGTCACGAAGTAAGGAGAAAGATAGCCGCGATCAAATTGCATCCCTTCGACGACATCCAAAGTAGTTTCAGCAGTTTTGGATTCTTCAACGGTGATGACGCCTTCTTTGCCGACTTTTTCCATCGCTTCAGCAATAATCTTGCCGATGGTAGGATCGTTATTGGCAGAGATGGTGCCGACTTGAGCAACTTCTTTTTGGTCTTTGATTGGCTTGGAGATTTTCTTCAACTCGCCAATAACGGCTTCAACAGCCTTATCAATCCCACGCTTCAATTCCATAGGGTTGTGACCAGCAGCAACAATCTTAGCGCCTTCGCGAAAGATTGCTTGAGCCAAAACGGTTGCGGTGGTGGTTCCATCACCAGCGTCGTCGTTGGTCTTGGAAGCCACTTCACGGACCATCTGAGCGCCCATGTTTTCAAACTTATCAGAAAGTTCGATTTCCTTAGCAACGGTTACGCCGTCCTTGGTGACGTTAGGCGCGCCGAAGGACTTTTCAATCACAACGTTGCGACCCTTAGGTCCCAAGGTCACTTTCACAGCGTCAGCAAGTGTATTTACGCCATTTAAAATGGCAGAACGTGCATGTTCAGAAAAACGGAGTTCTTTAGCAGACATCTTTAATCTCCTTAGTTTTAACCTAATTAGTTCAGAACGCCGAGGATATCTTCCTCGCGCATCATCAGGAATTCTTCGCCATCAATCTTGATTTCGGTGCCAGCGTACTTACCGAAAAGAACTCGATCACCCTTCTTCACATCGAGAGGACGAATCTTGCCATCTTCAGCAACACGGCCCTGACCGACAGAAATGATTTCGCCTTGGATTGGCTTTTCTTTGGCAGTATCAGGGATGATGATTCCGCCTTTTGAGCGTTCTTCTTCGTTAAAGCGCTTCACTAACACACGATCGTGCAATGGTCTTACTTGCATAGAATTCAACCTCCAATTTAAGTTTTCTCGAATGGGACCTCAGTACTGCTTAAGGGACCCCATTCATTCCTTAGGGGATGAGAGAGCGGAAATTCGGAACTCTATCTCGTAGACTGTTGTCACTTGACTACTGACACAGTGCTCTGGATTGCCGCCTAAAAAGCTCATCGCTTCACAGAACTAGGTGGACACTAATTACAATTTGTCAAATACAGCAATGGATTTTTTAGGTTTTTTTCGAAGAAACTCCACATCCACTCTCGTCTTCATTTCCTGACTAAATCGATTAATTTTAATTTTTATCGACCCCCCGCGTTAATCAGTTGCGTTTTTGATCTAAATCGCATAACTCATAGCCCTCATCCCGAGAGGCCTGGTAGCTCAGTCGGTAGAGCAGCGCCCTGAAAAGGCGTGTGTCGGCGGTTCGATTCCGTCCCAGGCCACCATCTAAAAAAATTCAAACGTCGCAGTATTCAAGTCAATAATCTAACTCGACATCTCAGACTCTCCAAAATTAACCCTAGCGACTATGCACTCCTTGACGCGTCTCGTATTTTGCAAGAGAAGCCTACTTCAATTATGGGTAAATTATTCTCCCCCTTTCGCCTCCGAGACCTCACTTTTAGGAATCGAATTTTCGTATCGCCGATGTGTCAGTACTCCAGTCAGGATGGTTTTGCTACAGATTGGCACCTAGTCCATCTCGGCAGTCGCGCTGTAGGCGGAGCTGCTTTAGTCATGGTCGAGGCGACAGCCGTTTCACCCGAAGGGAGAATCTCACCCGGCGATCTAGGAATTTGGTCAGACGACCATGTCACAAAGCTTTCTCAAATCGCGCAGTTTATTAAGGACCAAGGTGCTGCGCCCGGCATTCAACTCGCTCACGCAGGGCGCAAAGGTTCAACGGCAGCCCCCTGGGAGAAACAGGACTTTTTAAGTCGCTCTGAGGGGGGCTGGGAAACCTTTGCACCCAGTTCGATTGCTTTTGACAAGAAGTATGCAGCACCGACTGAAATGACACTGACACAGATCGCGAAGGTTGAAGACGATTTCCAAAAGGCCATTCAACGGAGCCTTGCGGCAGGGTTCCAAGTCATTGAACTCCACATGGCGCATGGCTACCTTTTAAATGAGTTTCTCTCCCCAGTGACCAACAGGAGAACCGATCAATTTGGGGGAGACTTTTCAGGAAGGACTCGATTGCCCTTAAAAATTGCTCGCTCGGCTAGGGATCTTTGGCCTCAAGAGCTCCCCGTCTTTTTAAGAATTTCTGCAACAGATTGGGTGGAACGAGGATGGGATCTTCCACAGAGTATCGAATTCAGCAAAGAGCTTAAAAAGATTGGAATCGACTTGGTCGACTGCTCGAGCGGAGGAATTATCCCCAATGCTAAGATCCCTATGGGACCGGGTTTCCAAGTTCCTTTCGCAGATACAATCCGAAGGGAGTCAGAAATTGCGACGGGAGCAGTAGGAGACATCACCGAGCCGCAACAGGCTGAGGAAATTTTAAGACGAGATCAGGCAGATGCCGTTTTTATTGGGAGGGAGTTTTTGAGAAATCCCTATTGGCCAATCCAAGCAGCTCAAGAGCTCAACTTCAACCTCAACTGGCCTAAGCAATACGAGCGAGCCAAACCTCAAACTTAGTCAGCGGAATATTTGATCCAACTACCAGGTCATGCTAGCTTCCTCTCCTACTCAACTCACTTGTAACTGAAAAGCGGAGAGGACCCCCCAGTGATCATTGAAGTGAAAGATATTCGCCGTTCGTTTCGCTCGACCCAAAAAGAGGAAGGCTGGAAGGGAGCCCTCGGTCTACTATTCCGTCCTAAATACCAAGTCCATGAAGCCCTCAAAGGAGTCAGCTTCTCAATTGAGCCCGGTTCGTTTAATGGCCTGATTGGTGCGAATGGCGCGGGGAAAACCACTCTTCTTAAGATTCTCTCTGGCTTGATCCCCCCCTCTTCGGGTTCGGCGCGGGTACTTGGATATGACCCATTTCAACGAAACTTAGACTTTCGGAAAAAAATTGCACTCGTCATGGGTCAAAAAGCACAGCTTTGGTGGGACCTTCCAGCTCGAGATGCGTTTGATTTACTCCGTGCAATTTATGAAATCCCCGATCGATTGTATCGGGAACGACTCCACACACTCACTGAGTTACTCGACGTTCAACGCCTTTTAGGGACCCAGATCCGTCGACTCTCCCTCGGCGAACGCATGAAAATGGAACTCATTGGAGCCATTCTGCATTGGCCTAGTGTCATCTTTTTGGATGAACCCACGATCGGACTCGATGTTTTAGCAGCCCACAAATTGCGCGAGTTCCTCCGTGTTTTTAATCAAAAAGAAAAGGCCACCATCATCTTGACCAGCCATAATATGGATGACATTGAACGTCTTTGCTCAAGGGTGCTCATTCTCAGATCAGGCGAAATGATCTATGACGGCCATCCGCAGGGCCTCACTCAAGAGGGGGAGCGAATCCTCAGAGTTCGTTTCATAACACCGCCCTCACTCGACGAACTCCAAAAGATCACAGGGCTTTCTCAGCAGCTCATTCAGCTCGGAGAACTAGAACCTGATCAACCAGAAGAATCTCGGCCCGTTCTCTTTAATATCAAGCAGGACCAAATCGTTTCCGTGCTGCAGGCTGTCATTTCTCGTTTTCAGATCCTCGATATGGGGATCGAAGAACAGAGCCTCGAAAAGGTCATTCAACGAATTTACTCCGAAGAAAAGGCAGGTTCGGTGTGAAACTCCAGTGGCGACTTGCAGCTCTGAAGAATGGATTTCAAGACGCGACTGCTTACCGGCTCGAATTTCTTTTTGAAATTCTCGGCTCAGCTCTGGTTCCCGCAGCAATTCAATGCGTACTTTGGTATGCGCTCTTTGATTTAGGTGGCGCAACGCAGGTGGCTGGTATGACTTACATGGACTTTGTCCATTACACATTAGTCAGCCTACTGTTTACCCAAGTCCGCGGGGGTGACCATGATTTTGAACTAGCCGAAATGATCCGCTCGGGCCAACTGAGTAACTACCTTTTAAGACCTGTCGGTGTGGTTGAATTCGTCTATATCCGAGGAGTTGCCCCACGGCTTTTTATCGCGGGGCTTTGTCTGACCATTGGTGTGATCTTGGCGCAGTTCTTTGGCTTTTCAGGCACTCGAATGATCGGCGCAATGTTTCTAGCTTTGATGGGAAATATCATTCATTACCAAATCGGAGCAACCCTGGCCACAACCGCGTTTCTTTGGGAGGAGTCTTACAGCCTTCTCATGGTCAAAAATATGGTCGTCAATCTATTATCCGGCGAACTGATCCCTCTCAACCTATTCCCGTCCTCGCTCCAATGGATTTGGAAATCGACCCCATTTTATTTGTATGTTTTCGGGCCGACTCAGTATGCCCTGGGTCGATGGAGTCATACTGAGTTTTTAATCCAAATCGGAATCTCTTTTCTCTGGATCCTGTTCGGATGGGCAATCATTCGACTCACTTGGGGCGCAGGAATGAAACGTTACGTTAGCCTAGGGGGTTAAGCTTGGGACTCATCCGTTACTTTGATGTTTATAGAATCCAACTCAAAAACAACTTCGTCCGCGAAGCAGTCTATCGAACTAATTTTCTTACGGCCGTCACCGTCGATTTGATCTGGATGGGGATCGAGATTTCACTCTTTTCTGTGCTTTATGCTAACACCCAGACTCTTGCAGGATGGACCAGGGAGCAGGTTTATTTCTTTTTGGGAATTTTCTTTGCCTCAGATGCTCTTTTTACGATCCTGTTTCAGCGCAATTTCTGGAGTTTTTCAGACTTAGTGAATAAAGGCGAGCTAGACATTCTACTCACGAAGCCAATCCACCCCCTCTTTCTTGCACTCACCCGGTCGATGAACCTGACCGCTGTTTTTAATGTAGTTCTAGGCTTTGTGATTTCGTATCGATACGCAGGAGTAGCTGGATTTGCTGGAGGCTGGCACTGGCTAGAATGGGCAGCCTGGCTCATTTTTGGTCTCTATGCAGCCCTCCAAATGAGGTTCTTCTCCTCGATTTGGATCTTCTGGACAGATCGAAGCTGGGCTCTGTCGCGTTTGTATTATCAATTTTTTGCTTTTGCGACCAAACCTGACACGATTTACCCCAAGGCCATTCGATACTTAATTCTAACTGCCCTCCCCTTCGCATTCATCGGAAGTGTACCGGCGCGGGCATTACTCCATGGACTCGACTCTCGTGAATACTTAGGCGCCGCTTTCGTACTTCTTGCATTTACCGTGGTCAATTCGATCCTCTGGAGTTGGGGATTGCGACGCTATCAGAGTGCTAGTAGCTAGAATTTCTCTAGTGCATGGGTGAAAAAATGTGTGGTCGCCACGGCGACCGCATGGTTTTTTAATCTAAGAATTAAAAAATAGGTTCTAGCCCGTTCAATATTTAACTTGCAGAAAATTACCTTCGTCATAATATCCCAACATCCTCGGAGGTAGACATGGCTTCATTTAAAGATATTTGCTTCACACCCGCTGAATTTTCCACTATTGCGAGACTCGATAAATCTGAATTTGGCGCGCTTGAGTCCAGCGGCCAGATCCAGACTGTCCGCCGCCGTTTGGGGAATTCAGACCGGAAAATGGTGACTTTAGAAGAGGCTCAACGCTTTTTCAGAGAAAACCGGAGCGGTCGCCACGGCGACCAAGGAGAAATTGGAAAACTCCCCAAGCATAAAGTCCAAATGTTCTACAACGTCAAGGGCGGAACAGGAAAATCCACTCTCACCGCTCAATACGTAATGAAGGCTGCCATCCTTGGATTAAAAGTCTTAGCCATTGACCTCGACGGGCAAGGTCATCTGACCGTGAACTTAGACATTCTCGATGGCCACGAAAGGCCTACTATTTACGACGTACTGATCAATGACCTCCCCCTGGCCGATGCGATTCTTCCCGTAGCACCAGGCCTCGATCTTGTGCCCGCAAACTTAGGGCTCTGTAATATTGAAATCCCTCTCAACAACAAAACAAGACGCGAGTATCGCCTCTCCGAAGCACTCGACAAGGTCAGCGACCAGTATGATCTGATCGTGGCAGATACCAATCCTGCAGCGTCCATTCTCAACGGATCGATGCTGGTCGCCGCAGATCTGGTCAATGTCGTCTGTGCTACCAACCCCCTCTCGTTCCATGGAATGTCTTTAGTCATGGCGACCATCGAAGAGATGGAGCGAGAATTCAAAAGATCCTTAGAGGTTAAGATCGTCCCCAATCTGTACGACAACCGTGAAATTATCAGCCAAGAGGTTTTAGGCGAGTTACGCTCTCAGTTTCCGGACCATTGCACAAAATCAGTCGTGAACCGGAGCGCTGACCTAAACGAGGCCACCAAACGGAGAAATACCGTTTGGGGAGTCAATGCCAAGGGAGTGGCCGCACAAGATATCAAGGCCCTCACTGAAGAATTACTTTTCACTTAAAGACAGAAGAGGAGATCTCTCATGGAAGACAATAAAAAGGACGATTCGGGCAATTCAAAAATTAAAACTCGCCAGGGAAGCGGCTATCTCAAGCAACTTTACTCGACGGCTCGGACCACAGCAGGCACGACTCATTCTCACTTAAAAAATCTCACCACCTTCTTGGTGAACTTTGTTCCAGTTGAAAAGGTAGATGCCTCAGAACTTCAAGTTCGAGTTCACTTCGACGATTCTGAAATCTCAGCTCTGGCCCACTCGATCAAGGAACACGGCGTCCTTCAGCCCATTCTAGTAGTCCAAGATGGAGATCGATACAAGGTCATCGCCGGGGAACGTCGACTAAGAGCAGCAAAGCTTGCTGGATTAGATCGCATTCCTGCCCGCGTACTTTCAACGGCCGATAAGGCTACCCATGAAATCGCACTGCGCGAAAATCTGGACCGTGTTGACCTGCATCCACTTGAAGAAGGCGAAGGATACGTCTCTCTGCTCGAAGCACAAGCCTATGCCAGTCACGAGGCGATTTCAAAGGCCTTTGGCAAGCCAAAGTCTCGCATTACGGAGTGTATCGGCTTTACAAGACTCCCGGACGTCACCAAAGAAGAACTCCTCAGGACAGGAGTGAAGAACAGATCGCTCTTACGATTGCTCCTGACCTTGCCTTCAAATCAACACTCAAAACTCATTAAAGATGCGGCAGGAAAAGAAGAAGTCTTGGGCGTAGCCCAACCTGCTGTGCAGGACGAGTCCGACACCAACTCAGCATTGCCCATCCCTCCCGTCAAAAAGAAACTTCCACCTAAACCGTTTGAATATCGACTGGATCAAAGGGTAGTCAATATTCCCAGCTTTAAGTGGAAGCGAACCGACGACAAAGAGGCTCTGAGAAATTACATGGCATCTTTGCGCAAAATTTTGGATGGACTTGAAGACTTAATCTGATTGACGTTAAGCCCAACCCATCCCCATCGAACTCGTTTTCGGTTATGGTGATTCATTCCCTCGAGATAAGAGACCAAGGATTCTGTACGAATGTGTCCACCAATTGACGCGTGGCGCAACATGAGTTGCCCCTGGGAATTGCGCACTGCAATACCCTGATGACTCACTAAAACAGCGTGTTTTGGGCTTTTCTCTCGGACAAAGTTAATGATGGCTCCGCTCGGAATTTGACTAAATACTTTCTTGATACTCTCTAAAGGAAGGTAGGCAACCCGGACTTTCTTGATCTCGACTGGAACTGATGCAATTTCTCGATCTAAACCCTGACGATGCACTTGATCACTGATCCACTGGCTGCGGTGAAGAGTTCGATCCTCGGCCTGAACCTGGATCTGAGAAGATGTCGCTAGGTCTGCGGTAATATCTTTAAGAACTTGAGACTTCTCATTATTCGGAATCCAGTCAGCCTCAACAAAGTGATTTCGATTAGAAAAACTCGGCTGAGCATCTCGGTACCTCACCTCAATCAGTCGTTGAAAAAGGTCTGCCGATGAATCGCTGCGACTCAGAGCAATGACCGTTTCTACAAAAGTGGTGCAATCCAGTTTTTCTGGAAAGAGAGGAGCAGAGTCACTTACCATTTTTTTACCAAGAAGATCTCGAATCTCACTACGAAGCAGGGGCCCGTTCTCTAGGGCTGCGCTCCAAAAGTCAACTCGCTCAGGAGTTGACTTAGAATGAAGTCGCTGAAACTCGCTTTCAAGCCAAGTTTGTTTAACAGGAGAAGATTCCGACGAGATTAAGGGCACTTGAGCGATGCCACGAACATCTTGTCTCAGGGAATGACTCCGATCCATCAGTCCATAAAACAAGAGTAAAAAAGAAAATGCCAAAGCTACTGCCCCTACAGCGTAGTAGGCCCCATGAAGCGCCTGAAACTGTTTACTGCGACCCGACGAGGGAACGGTGGGTTTAGTTCTGCTAGGTCGACGTGCCACAACCGCTGGTGAGCTTTTTTTCTTACTTCGAGTGACCTTAGACGGTTTCTTTGCGGTTTTGGTCGTCTTCTTTTTAGCAGTCATTTTCTTTATCATGAGTCCCCCTTCTCCAAATGTCGGCAAATCTCTCATTTTGATTAACCCCCATTTCTTGACCCTGAAAAAAATTCCTTCTATAAATTTCCAATGAACTTAAAACAGACACAACCTTGGCTACCCTCTGAACGAATTGAAAGCTTGATTCAACTAGAACCGGCTTTGGTGATTTTCTTACTCGTTGTGGGCTCGTGGGTGGCGTCGCGCCTCTTCGTTAGCCAACTCTCGGCAGATCGCCGAAGAACGATGAGGGAACTCTTCAGTAATCTTTCCTATCATCTGGCCTTTGGGGTCACCCTTTTTACTCTTTATTCAGGATTAACTCGCGTCCATCTGGAAACGGTCGCAGTAGAGCGACTCTCCACTTACATTGGATTCGCTACGATTCTGTCCGGAGCAATCGTTTTTGTTAAGGTTTGTCGAATTTTAGTTTTCCAGTATCTTTTCCTCAGTCATATGCGAGTGGCGTTCCCAGTTTTACTGGTCAACCTATTTACGCTCTTACTCTCTCTGATTCTGGGGACTTGGTTAGGGGCAGAAGTCTTTAACCTGCGGGTCACACCCATTTTAGCAACATCAGCAATTTTCTCCTTGGTTCTCGGTCTCGCGCTCCAGGATACGTTGGGAAATCTCTTTGCTGGCGTAGCTCTCCAGTTCGATAAACCGTATGAAATCGGAGACTGGATCGAAATTTCCAGCAACTCTCAAAAATGGGTAGGTCGTGTTCATGAAATCTCTTGGCGAGCGACAGTTCTCATCGCAATGACTGAAGAGTCGATTACCATCCCGAATCGCCTGATGTCACAAGGTGAGATTTCTAACTTTTCGACCAAATTCAGGAGTATCGTGCGATCACTTCTTTTCCGACTTCCTTTTGGGGTTCCAGCTGAAAGAATCAAGTCCATCTTAATTGCAGCTGCTGAGAAAGTGCCTGAAGTCAGGAGCCACCCTAAACCTAGGGTTCTCATTACGGAGACCACCGAATCCTGGGTTGGCTTTAAATTGGTTTTTAATATCGACGATTATGGACTTCACTTTAGAATTAGCGATCGAGTCTACGGTGAGGTCCTGCGTGAACTTGACCAACAAGGATTTCAACTTGCAAGCCACCGCGTCCAACTCGCTCAAAATGAAATGGCCCAAGTGACCTGATGATCAGAACCTGAGATAAAAAACTCAGGCACGTTTTGTGCAGGCCCCGCCCGCTAACTGAGGGTCTGTGTGGAAAAGAGAAAAAATCATCGCTTTGAATTCGTAGGACAAGTTTCTTGGGATTACTTTGCAAAATCAGAAGGGGGTAAATCAGGCGATCTACTCAACATTTCGCGTAGCGGGTGCTTGTTCAAGACCCACCACGCCGTCGAAAGCCGAAGATGGCTAAGGCTGCTGGCGCAAGAAGAATCAAGCCAGGTCGGGGTGGTCATTATCGGTCGCGTAGTTCGCGCAACACGTTTAATTCACTCCGTACCTGGCCTAAAATCTGTCTCGGACTCTTATGGAACTCTTTATGGAATTGAGTTCACGTTTCCGAATTACTTTTCGCTGGCTTCAACTGAGGAAATCTCAGCCTTATCGACCAGGAACTTAATGGCGCGCTCTTGTCTCATTCGAAACTCGAGGTCACCTTTGCGTCCTGGATTCTTGGCGTAGAAATCTTCAAGCTGGCTGATCTCGATTTGAGAGGACTTGGATTGATTAGCGATCTCAGATTGCACTTCGCTGTCAGAAACAGTGATCTTCTCCTGTCCAGAGATGCTTTCCAAAATCAAGCTGGCTCGAACCTGGTTCTCTGCACGAGACCTCAAAGTTTTGAGATCTCCGCGAATGCTGTCCTGGATAACCTTTTCAGGATAGCCCTGGCGCTTGAGTTCTTCACTCCACTCTTTTGCAAGAAGCTGAGTTTGGGAGTCTACCAAAGCCGATGGCACGTCGAATGGGTTTCTCTCAATCAACTGAGAAACAATGGCGCTTTGCAGTTTGCTTTCGGATTCCTGAGTTCGCTCACGAACGAGGTAATCCTTAGCTTTTGCTTTCAGGTCAGCAATGGACTCATAGCCCATTTGCTTTACGAACTCATCGTCCAACTCTGGGAGCTTCTTTTCTTTTACTTCCTGAGCAGTCACGTTGAACTCAGCTTCTTTGTTAGCAATCGCTTGAGCTTCGCTAATTTCAGTGCCTGCGCCATAATTCTCAGGAAAGCGGATACGGAAAGTTTTAGACTCCCCGGCTCTCATTCCAATCAATTGATCTTCAAATCCAGGAATCATGGAGTTGGAGCCGATCTCAATGAGGCGGCTGCCTTTCATATCTTCTCTGTGCTCGATGCCAGAATCGGTCACAATGCCGCCTGAGAAAGAAGCATCTACGAAGTCGCCTTTTTCTGCAGGACGAGATGACGAAGTTCCGTCAGCCTTTGCCAGGCCGCCGCCAACCGGAACCAGCTGGGCCTGAGAGTCGAGCAGGTTTTTCACCACTTTTTCGACCATTTCGTCCGTGACAGAAACCACTTCGCGGTTCAATTTCAAACCGGTGTAGTTTTTAGCCTGAACTTCAGGAAAAATCTCAACAATAGCAGTGTAAACTAAGTCCTGATCTTCTTGAATTGAATGATCATGCGCGCCTTCGCCAGTTTTATGGGCGGAGGTATCAATTTTTGGCTGTCCAACCGGGCTCAAAGACTCCTGGCGAACCGCTGCATCGAAAGACTCATCGATGAGTGAGTGCAACACGCGATGACGCACATCGTCGCCATAGAATTGCTTAATCATGGAGATTGGCGCTTGGCCTGGGCGAAAGCCCTTGAGGGTTGCGCTCTTTTGAACACTCATGAAACCGCGATCTAAGTGAGATTTCACTTCTTCGGCGGGAACGCGAACTTTAAGTTTACGAACAATACTGGAGGTTTTTTCAACTTCTACGTTAAATTTCATGGGGTTTTTCTAGACTAGACCGACCTAAAATGTCAAGGTTTCCCTTGCCAATTGAGCTGAAATGAGTCCGGGTACCAGACCCGTTCCAACCAGAGGGCTCGGGCTGGAGCCGTAGGCCCGACAGCGTTTCGATCTTGAGTCTCAAGGATCTGCTTGAAGCACTCGGGTGACCGCCTCCCCTCGCCGACCTGAAGCAGAGTCCCAGCGATTCCGCGGACCATTTGCTTAAGAAATCCAGTACCCACCACTCGAACTCTCACCAGGCCAGTTCCATGCGCCTGAAGGAATACCCCTGGCGCCTCAAGCACCACCTCAGCCTCGATGATCTTTCGAACGGTTGGGCCGGGCTTCGACCCAGAGGCTTGAAAAGGCTTAAAGTCATGCTCTCCCAGTAGGCAACTCAAACCCCGGTTCATCGCCTCGAGATCTAGAGTTTTTCGAATCCACCAGCTATAGGGCTCAAGACCGGGGATCGCCGCTGAACCCTGTTGGAAGTAGTAAGAGTACTGCTTTTGAACTGCACTTCTTTGAGCATGAAAGTCTAGTGCAACAGGTTGAAGCGACAAAACTTGAATGTCCGAGGGCAAAAGCCCGTTCATCGCTCGAAATAGGACTTGGCTATCCCACTCCTTAACCCTGAGCACGAAGTGCCCTACTTGGCCGATCGCATGAACTCCAGAGTCGGTTCTCCCGCTTCCAACTACCGAGATGCACTCTCCTGTAATTTTTTCCAACGTCCGCTCAAGAGTTTCCTGAATACTGGCAAATTTCGGCTGACGCTGCCAACCGCTGTAGGCTTTGCCCACATAGCTGGTCAAAAAGGCATACTTCCAAACGAGGGGAGCACTCTCAGTATTCAAAGGCAAAACCAACAAAAACTCCTGAATTCTGAGCCTTAAGCTGACCGCTCAGCGGAAAATATTGAATATAATCGACAGTGAAAAAACTATGCTGAATCTTATGATTCGCATAGAGGTCCCAGTGCATTTCTTTAGACATCCAATCCAAGAGCACGGAAATACCAATCGACGTGTAAACTGCCCAACTTAATCCTAAAATGTTAGGCTTTGAATCACTTCGATTTTCCCAGTACCCCAAAGCTGTTGGACCTACCATGATTGAGGGCCGTAAAATCTGGAATAGGTTAAACCGGTAGTTTAAGGCCAACGAGGCCGGAAATGCAAAAAACTGAAACTGAGTTTGGGAACTCTGTGGAAACAACTGACCAGTCCTGGGGTCAGTAATCGTGGTAGCCAATTGCCCCGTACCCGAGAACACGCTCACCCCGAAAATCCCAATAATCCCCAAACTCCCAAAAAGCTCGCTATAAATCGGTTGAAACTCGTAAAATCCGGAAAGATCCGTAGAGGAATTTTGTCCATAGAGGGTTTTGAAATCGACAGAACCCGATCCCGAACTCAGCGAATAGTTTTGACTGACTGACTTAATACCGTACCTCAAACCAAAGGAACGAGAGATCCCACCAGGCATTTTCATTTTCAGCTCTGATTTTCCCTCCCTTACCGCTTGAATAGCGCCCCCTTCAGTTTTTGGTTCAAGTTTTTTTCTCTCCTGATCAGTGTAATATTCTCCACTGACATCTGGCACTAGAGACGGATCTTCTCGGCGGAGTTGCTCAATATGCCCAGTGGCCGCACCTTCCGAAGAGGGTTTATTCGAGAACTGTTTTTGAATGCCCCTGATATAGGAATCTCCAGAACTTTCACTTCCGCTCTGAACACTTCCTTCTTTCAAAAGTTGATCAATATAAGGCTGATTAGAGGACTCGTCAGACGTCGCCCCAGAACTCAACTGGGGCGTGCTGAAAAGCAGGACAACTGCGGCTGCGAAGCATATCCTGTCATTCGACCCTCTAGGTAACATGCAAATTCCCCCGTCGATTGAAAACAAACCAAAGCCCAATCAACCCAAATCCTGAAAAACCCAATAGAACTAAAAGCCCAGGGTGAAGACAAAGCCAAGCAATCATCTCTAATTTAGAAAGCCCCAAAAGCACGGGTACTCGAGCCCATGGATGATCATCGAGCCAACCCGCAGCACCAGGGGACCAACTGTAATACCAGCCCACAAAGGCTTGACCTGGAGTCGAGGTCAAAAGTACTCGATCTCTAAACTCTCTAAGCATCTGCACCGGAGGCGCCTCGGTCGACTGAAACGCCGCCGTCGCAACAAAGCATTTCGTATCTGACGGCAAAAATCCGTACACATTCGCGGTAGCAATCGGTCCAAACCCAGTGCATCCCTGCTGAACTAATGATGTTGGAGGAAATGTAGGAGTTGTCCCAACTCTGGCAATGGGCGGAGTGTAAATCCCGGCGGCATCTTGAATCAAAAAACCCAGGTAATAGTTGATCGCATTTGAAGCAGTAGAATTCTCAAAACCAGTGGCGAAGTACATGGCATTTTTGTAATTACCGTAGCTTGTAGAAATGCCTGTGTTGGCCGTTAAGAAACTAGAACTGAGATCAGGAGCGGTATTCAAACTCGCCTTTTTAAAAACGGTAATGAAATTTAAGCCCTCAGCCATTCCCGTATTACTCGTTAAACTGAACTGCGAAGCATCAATGTACACGCGGCCATCATCTGGCTTCAGAGTCACGGCGGAGAGATCGGGGCAGGTAAAGGTTGAGGCCGAACTTTGAAAACTAAACTTCACTGGTCTGCTAGTTTCTACCGGTGAACCCGTAGGCAAAGCAGTAGGCTGGGCATTGGGGACCGTTTGGATCAAAAAATTCAAACTCAAACTTTTAGCGCCTGTTCCCGGGTCAGCCGGTACTCCAGCACTACAAAAGTCGAGGGGAGTAGACAGATCTGAAACATCGGCACAGACGTCATTCGGATAAAAATAAACCGTGAAGTTCTGTCCTGAAATCCTCGCTGCGTAATAAGGTGCGCTTTTGTCAGTCGAACTCGTTGTTGTCAGCACCCGGCTGTAAATATCTTTAGCTAAACACAGTTGATCATTACACACCCCCTGATCACTTCCTACGATCGGAATATAACGAGATCCTGACCCCGTAGGAGAACTTACCCCGGGGATTTGAAGCATAATGACTGGATTCGAGCCTGTCTGAATGGTGGAGGTCGTTGAAATCCTCACTCCAATGGCATTCTTAAAGTTTGCTGTATCGACCGATGGGACGTTGAAAACAGTCGAGCTACCTGAGCTGCTTAACTGAGAATAGCCAGCATTTTTCGAGAGATCAATTCCGTTGCCATCACTGCTGATGGTCGGATCGAGAAACGCCCCATTCGCGAGTGTCGCTCCTCGAATTAAATAATAGAATGTCTTATCTCCGAGCACATAAGGGGTCGGGGACGGATCAGGCAGGGTCCAGTTTTGAGGGGTAATGGTCAGGGTCGCCATTGCTTCTGGGCCCATGAACATGACCCACCCCAGTATGAATTTAAAACCGAACCAGGCTGATTTCCTCACTCGCTTACTCCCTTGCCTAACGAAGAGTTTTTAGCAGAACTTCACCGATTTGGACGGCGTTCAGTGCTGCTCCTTTTCTTAAATTATCAGACACACACCAAAGGTTCAGGCCATGGTCTACGGAAGGATCTCGACGCACTCTTCCGACGTAAACGGCATCGCGTCCGGAGGCACTCTCGACTCGATCTCCCTCGCCAGTCAATCCCATCGGATAAACTTGAGTATTAGGATCATCTTGGAGAATCACGCCCGGTTGAGCGGTCAAAGCGTGTCTCACATCTTCGATTTCAAATGATCGCTCGCACTCCACATTAATCGACTCTGAATGAGAGGAATAGGTAGGAACTCGAATCGCAGTGGCTGAAATTTTGAGCCCTGGCAAGTCTAGGATCTTTCGCGCCTCAGCCATCATTTTATGTTCTTCGCTGGTATATCCATCGTCTTTGAAGCCGCCAATCTGGGGAATACAATTAAACGCGATGGAGTGAGCAAAGATCTGACACCCTACCTTTTCGCCCGCTAAAAACTTCTTAGTGTTTGCAGTGAGTTCGTCCATTGCTGCGGCGCCGGCTCCACTCGTGCTTTGATAAGTAGAAACCACCACGCGTTTGAGCCCCCAACGCTCTAGGATTGGCTTGAGCGCGACGACCATCTGAACCGTAGAGCAGTTAGGTCCTGCAATGATTCGCTCCTGGGGTAGAAACTCAGAGGGAGCTTTGGATCGAATTCGCTTTTCCAAGGCTTCTCCGTTGACTTCAGGCACGACCAAAAGGACATTCTGCTCCATCCGAAACGTTGCAGAATTGTCGACAACCCAGGCCCCTGCTTCAGCAGCTTGAGGAACCCATTCTTTAGACACCGCATCGGAAGCATCAAAGAAAACAAGGTCAGTTCCCGCAAAACAATTCTTTTCCAAAGCGTGACAGGAGTAGGTCTGGGATTTCCAGGTCAGGGTTTTTCCAACCGACCGAAAAGAAGCGAAAAGCTTTAAAGTCTGAACAGGAAAGTTTCGCTCGTCCAAGATTTTTAAAAGTTGCTGACCAACAGCGCCTGTAGCACCAACAATCGCGATCTTAAGTCCGTTTTTCATAAGCAGTGGCAGAGCTCCCTTCATTTACTCCTGAATCGGCAGGTGCCGTACCCACCAAGTCACGTCGGAAAATCAGTCCAAAAACATAGCGTAGCAAGCTTAAACAGATAAAGGCGCTCAAACTGATGAATAAAGTCATCTCTGGATTAATGACGACTAAGACCATCAGGAGCAAGCCCAACATCATGTATCCAAAGGTTGCTCTCGATCTCCAATTCAGCTCCTTGAATGAGGGAAATGGGAGTGTACTCACCATAAGCCCCGCCAAACCCACTGTCATGGGCACAACAACAGGACTCTTTGCAGCATCTTGCCATTGGATTTTGTCACTAAAAAGTACAAATGTTGCCACAACCCCAGCCGCCATCGGAATTGGCAAACCTTGAAAAAATCCCTTAGGCTGAGCCGCGGTAGTTACGTTAAATCGAGCCAATCTCAAAGCCCCGCAAACGAGGTATAGGAATGCAACAATCCAGCCCAAGCGATCATAGGGCTCCAAAGCCCATTGATAGAGCAAAAAAGCAGGTGCGACGCCAAAGGAAAGTAAGTCAGATAAACTATCATACTCTACCCCAAATTGACTGGTGGCCTTTGCCAACCGTGCAATACGCCCGTCGAGCATATCAAACACTCCAGCAGCGACAATTGCCCAAGCTGCCGTAGAAAATTCATGATGAGAGGAGGAAATGATAGAATAAAACCCGGAAAACATATTGGCAGTCGTAACAAGATTGGGCACCAGGTAAATTTTCTTCATAGCTGAAAGTATACCTCAAAAATCCTCAAACGCCGAACCAATTTGACTGACTTACTGAGTCCGGGAACGGGGGAGTAAACCCGACTTCAGCTTAATTTCGGCATCAGATGCACGCAAATAACGAGGAAAAACACTCAATGCAGACCATTCCTTTTGAATGTGCCAAGCCTCACAAGTCATCATTCCCAAAGCCCTCCCATCGACCTGATGGCCAAATGGGAGCGGAAAAATGATCTTCTGCGCTTGAGGGAGCTGACTCCACATCTCCGGGTAACGACGCACACCTTCACCCACAGCAGTCCAACGAAGTTTTGGGTTTTCTTGATTTAAAACAGGAAGCACCGACTGTAGAAGTTGATCCGGCGAAACCACCACTTCTTGAACTGCTGGCGACCATAAGAGTGACTCAATTTCACTCCCTTGCATCCAACATTTTTGAACCTCTTTTGCCGAGCCCCAAAGCGTGAAAAGCTCTCCCTTACACGCATCGGTCGCTGCGATGACTAGGATCTCATGACCCAGAGATTCAAAATGTTGGGATACTGGTCTAGCTAGAGCAGCCAAACTTGAGAGTGCAATCAACGGTTTGCCAAGTGTATGAGCCAATGTCCGGGCCGTAGTTACCCCAATTCGAAGCCCTGTAAAGCTCCCAGGGCCCGTTCCGACTGCAAGCACGTCGATCTCATCCAATGTCCACCGGGCCGAGGCAAGAACCTGATGAATTGCCCAAAGAAGGCGCTCCGAGTGAGTGGCATCGACATGCAAGGCAAACTCAGAAACAAGTTTAACGTCCCTAGGGTCCGTATCGCTACACTCGACCGCAACCACAACCCCAGCTTTAGATGATGTATCCCAACTTAAAAACTTCATGAATAAATGAGACGAGCAATATCGTTATGAAAAGCAATCCCCATCAGGGCGAGAATAAAGAGCAAACCCAGTCCTTGCGCAATTTCCATTTGCTTCAGGCTTAATGGCTTACCTCTCACCATTTCAACTCCAAGTAAGAGCAGATGTCCGCCATCCAAAACTGGCACAGGCAAAATGTTCAACACACCCAGTCCGATCGAAAAAATAGCCATATTCGTTAAAAACACGATCAAGCCGCGCGCCAGTGACTCACCCGCTATTTTACCCATAGTAAGAGGTCCGCCCAGTTGACCGACGGAGACCTCTCCCATCGCCATTTTTCTGAGTGACACCAGATTTCGCCACGTCAGGTCGACCATTTTCTCAGTGGCGCGGATCACAAGTTGGAACGGATTTAAGACTCGTTCGATCACAGTGACTGGCTCGGCGAGAACAAGGCTTGGAACAATTCCTACAGTGTATTGAGTCTTCTTGTTCAAAGAGACATCCCGAACAGCCGTCGCGGTGGGCTCAACCACGGCCTCAATCACCTGGCCTGCTCGCTCCCACTTGACTGCCACGTGCCCGTCTTTTTCACCTGACTTCTGTACGTTTTCGCGAAGCTGAAAAAAACTCTGCACCTCAAAGCCACCGATGCTGATGAGGCGATCGCCGGACTTGAGTCCCATTTTTTCGGCAGGCGATTTCGAAACAACTTTCTCTACAAAAAGCTCCGTAGAATGAAGTCCCAGATCTATTGCTAAGCCTTGCGAATTCTGAGGCCTTTCAAAAGTCCCCTCGAATTGTTTTTTGACCGCTGTAGAACTCTTTGCTCTTTCGAACTGAATTGAAATCGGCTTTCCCGGTTGAGCGATGGAATAAAGAGTCTCAACTTCTTCCCAGGTTTTTACCGGCTTACCCTCAAAACGAGTAATCAAATCACCTGTCATCGCACCCGATTGAGCAGCTTTAGATCGAGGATCTGAAATCCCAACCTGAGCCTCTCGAGCGAAAGGCATCAATCCATCGATTTGACCCACATGGGCGGTCTCACCATAGGTCCCTAATCCAGACTCACCCGTGGTTTGAGCTTCAATGACGACCGGCTGACTTTCACCGGTGTGAAGAACTTTAAACTCAATTTTTCGATCCGGATTTTCTGTAAGAATTTGAGCCACTTCTTCGAACTTTTTAACAGGATGCTGACTGACTTCAACGATCTGATCGCCACTCCGGAAGCCTGCTCGCTCAGCTGCAGAGCCATGTACCACACGTCCCACAACACTGGCTAACTGGGGTTCTCCCAACACTAAAATCACCATGAAAATCAGGATGGCCAGAATGAAATTAAAAAGAGGTCCGCCAAAGAAAATGAAAAACCGCTTCCAAGGCTTCTGCTCATGCAAAGATCGTCCAACATCCTCAGGAGCTACCTCAGCTTCACGATCCTCACCCAGAAGCTTAACGAACCCTCCCATCGGAATTGCTGAAATCCGAAACTCAGTCTCACCCCATTTACGAGACCAAAGCTTAGGACCGAAACCTACTGAAAAAGTCTCAGCCTTGACTCCGAAGAGCCGGGCAAAAATAAAATGCCCAAACTCATGAAAAACAACGAGAGGCACCAGAATAATAATAAAAGCGATAATAGGTCTACCAAGGGAAGCCAGCGTCGTGAGGAATGCTAACATGAGAGGGAACCTCCGTTCAGGTAAAAATCCGTATGCCAGCATACATGACAGGGAGACTGAATACTACCCCATCAAAGCGATCCAGCAGGCCACCATGTCCTGGAAGGAGACTGCCAGAATCTTTCAAGTGATAGGAGCGCTTCAAAAAACTCTCACAAAGATCACCCATTTGTGCAGCAGCTCCGACCACAACTGAAAGCACCAAAGCAACACCGACGGACAAACTTTGGAATAATGCGAACTTAAAGAGCAAAACTACCACGGCACCCGACAGCAATCCACCCCAAGCGCCTTCCCGGGTCTTTTTGGGACTAATTTCTGGATAGAGCTTCTTTTTACCAAATCGCAGCCCGGAAAAGTAAGCTCCCGTGTCCCCCACCCAGTTGATCAGTAGGAAGACCAAGATCCACTCTACGCCGTGCTGGAGATCGTAAATCTTACGAAAATAAAAAGGAATCAGAATCAGGTAGATGAGCGCAAACTGCGAGAGTGCTAACTCTTGAAAATGCTGAGTTAAGTCAGCCCCTTGATGCCGCTTTGCTGTAACTAAAAAGTAAGCGAAAAACGTCAGAAAGCAGAAAACTACGATCACGTATTCACTCTGTGGAACGAGGACATCAAATAAGGCAGCCAACCAAGTAACTGCCAAAAGACCGTACTTCTTTTCCCTTTGATCCCTCAAAGCCAGAGTCATATTGGAGAACTCGTCAACCAAGCCCAACGAAAGCCCAGTAATTAAGAGGAGAACCACAAACCAATTGCCAAAAATCAGAAGAGTCAAGACCAGCGTTGCGCCGACACCTCCGGTTACGACTCGCCTTTGCAATTCACTCTTCATGAGATCGATCCTCCAGGAATTTAAGCTTAAAGTCTTTTACTTAAGTAGGATATCCTCAGAACGAGGTGAAGTAAACTCAGGACCTTGGGCAGATACCCCACCAAAGCGTCTTTCTCGCTTAGAGTATTCTTCAATAGCACCCCTCAGATGATGAGGCCCAAAATCTGGCCAACACGTATCGATAAAAACGCATTCGGCATAGGCAGACTGCCAGAGCAGGAAATTACTCATTCGGCGCTCACCACTGGTCCGCACAAAAAGATCTACCGCAGCCAAGTCACCCAAAACACTGGTCCACAGGTAGCGCTCAAAAACAGACTCTGTAAGTTCAGAAGGGGTTCTAATCCCCTGAAGGCAGTCTTGAGAAAAAAGTTGAGCAGCTCGAACCAACTCGCTCCGCGAGCCATAGGAGACTGCAAACGTCAATTGGAGTCCGGTATTGTTCTTGAGTTTATCGACAACAGCGGACACGACTTTCTGAAGGTCGGGATCCAGTCTTTCAACCTCGCCAATGACTCTAAGGCGCACATTTTGTCTTTGAAGCTCATCCGCTTCACGCAACAAATGTTTCTTAAGGAGTCGCCACAGAACGCTACGCTCGCCTTCCGGGCGACTCCAATTCTCAGTCGAAAACGCGTACAAAGTCAGCGCTTTAACTCCCAATTCGCTGGCCGCTCTCACGATCAATCTTACACGAGCGGAACCTCGGATATGACCAAAAATTCGAGGATATCCTCGCTTTTGAGCCCATCTGCCATTTCCATCCATTACGATGGCGATATGATTGGGAATCTTTAAGCTCACCTTGGTCTCAATTGACAAAAGCTAGATTGTCAGGATCTCTTTTTCTTTACCTGCAATCACTTTATCAACTTCAACGGTTTTCTCGTCAGTTTTCTTCTGCACCAACTCCATGGCCTTTTTCACATCATCTTCAGAAAGCAATTTTGCCTTTTCTTGCTTTTTGAGTTCCTCATTTGCATCACGGCGATGATTTCGGATCGCAATCTTGGCATCTTCGCCCATCTTCTTGACGAGCCTGACCATTTCCTTGCGTCTCTCTTCAGTCATAGCTGGAAGTGGAATTCGAATCACTTTGCCATCACTTTGAGGGGTTAGCCCGATATTGGCTGCAAGAATTGCCTTTTCAATCGCACCCAGCATTCCGCCTTCCCAGGGAGAGACCTGGATCGTACGGGCGTCTGGAGTGGTCACGTTAGCGACCTGATTGATCGGAACGCTCGAGCCATAATAATTCACATGAACTGGCTCGACGAGAGCGGTCGATGCCCGCCCTGTACGTACCTTGGCCAAATCACCCTTGAGTGACTGGATCCCCTTGTCCATGTGTTCGGTCATTCCATCCAAAACTGCTTTTGACATGATCGTTTCCTTTTGAGTTGCGAGCAGCTAAGAACCAGCCTAGCTCTAGGCCGTTTCGGTCGAAGTCTCTTGAATGCCTTCGCCCAAAACAAACCGAGCAAAGCGGCGCACGGAGATATTCTCTCCGAGCCCTGCGATCGTCTCTTTCAAGAGTTGCTCGATCGTCTTGCTGGAGTCCTTCACAAAACACTGCTGAAGTAAGCAATGATCTTCGAAGAACTTCTTCAACTTACCTTCTGCAATTTTTTCCAAAACAGCAGCTGGCTTGCCAGAAGCCTGCATCTGAGCAATAGCGATCTCTTTTTCTTTTTCAAGAATAGAGGCAGGCACTTCCTCTGGACGAACCCACTGTGGGTTAGCCGCAGCGATGTGCATGGCGAGATCCTTCACAAGTTGTCTGAATTGTTCAGTTCTTGCGACGAAATCGGTTTCACAATTCACTTCCAAAAGGACACCAACTTTGCCTTCACCGTGAATGTAGGAAGTCACAGCACCTTCTTTAGTCATCCGTCCGGCTTTTTTAGAAGCCGAAGCGATGCCTTTTTTTCTGAGGTACTCAACTGCCTTCTCAAAGTCACCTGAGGTTTCGGTCAGTGCCTTTTTGCAATCCATCATGCCGGCACCGGTTTTTTCGCGCAGTTCTTTTACTAAGCTTGCAGAAATTTCCACAGTCTTACTCTCCTTTAGCGACTTTTCGGGTTTTCTTGACTGGCTTTTCAGCAGCCTTCTCAGCTACAGGCGCAACAGCAGGTGCAGCAGCCTTTGCAGCAGCTTCAGACTCTGGAGTAGCGGTCAATTCAGCTTCAACTTCTTGAGCTTCCAAATCAGCTTCGTCGACACCTTGAAGGTCGATATCGCCTTCAAAGCGGGAGACCTTCTTTTCGGTTTCAGACTCGTCTTTGCCGCCGCCTTCAGCAATTTCCTGAGCGCGGAGTTTTTCCTGGAAGGTTCTAGCGCCTTCTAGGCAGCTATCAGAGATCAAGCGAGCAAAAAGACGAATGCTGCGAATCGCATCGTCGTTACCAGGAATCACGTGAGTGATGTCCGAAGGATCGCAGTTCGTGTCGACCACAGCGATCGTAGGAATGCCCAATTTTTTAGCTTCCTTGACTGCAATGTGTTCTTTTTCGGTATCGATCACGAAGATTGCGCCTGGCAATTTCTTCATGTCTTGAATGCCGCCGAGGGACTTTCTCAAATTGTCCAGCTCGCGATCCAAACGAGACTGCTCCTTCTTAGGAGTTTCGTCCCATTCAGGGGAGATTTTCAAAGCTTCTAATTTCTTCAAACGGTCAATCGATGCCTTGACGGTTTGGTAGTTCGTGAGCATGCCGCCCAACCAGCGATTCGTGACGAAGTACATTCCTGCGCGCTTTGCTTCTTCTTCGATCACATCTTTAGCTTGTTTCTTGGTGCCGACGAAAAGTACTTTTTTACCTTCAGCAGCGATCTGAGCTGCAAAAGTGCAAGCTGCGCGGGTCTGATCGACTGTTTTTTGCAAGTCGATGATGTAGATCCCGTTTCGAGCGCCGAAAACGTAAGGCTTCATTTTTGGGTTCCAACGGCGCGTTTGATGACCGAAATGAACACCTGACTCTAAAAGTTCCCGCATGGTAACTGCTGGCATTGAATTGCTCCTTAAAATAAATGCGGAAGTCGAAACTGCGCTGAACGCGCCGAAGGGCTTACCGCGGTTTAAACCTAGGCGACTTGCCTGGTCATCCTCCACCCTCGTTGACCGACCTTGTCGGAACCACGTATATCGGGGGTGTGCGTAATGTGGTAAGGTCTTTACCGCAAAACAGGCGCCCTCTGCAACTCAAATCTGGCCAGAAAGAAGGAATGAAACGATCCGGCCCACCGGATATCCGGCAATCCATTGAACTGGCTGATTGAACAGGTTTTCAACTCTGGTGGAGAAGCTTAAATTCCGCGACAGAGGCCAATTTAGGGCAGTATCAAGCACTCCAAAGGCAGGCAAAGTTTCACCCGAATTAACTCGAACTCCGATGGAACTTGACGCTCGGAGAGTTGCACTCCACTCAGCCTTTTGAGCCGAAGGCCCCCAACGAAAAGTAGCTCCTATGATCTCGGTCCAAAGCGGCAGATAAGGAAAGGGACGCCCAGTAGCCTCTACCCGAGACGGACTCCAAACTAGAGCGTGTGAAAGAATCCAGGACGAACTCAGCTCGTATCGTACTGAGTTTTGAACAGCCAACACCTCGGCTCCACCCAAGTTAGTGACTGTATCATTCAGCGGAACTCGAACATGGTTTCTCAGTTGCCCAAAAGCCTGGAGTTGAGAATCCCATGAGCCAACCTTCCATTCGGTGCCTACAGTAAAATTCCAGCTCTCCTCAGTTTTTAAATTCGGGTTTCCGACAAACTCCCTGTAAGAAAAGTAACGATCCAAAAGAGAAGGCACCCTCTGAGAAAATCCCAGCCGAAAAAAAGCTGCTGGCTGGTTCTCGCCCCACTCATTTCTAAAACCCAAGGACCCCTGAGGAAGAAAGCCGAAACCATTCACCCAAGTAGTCTGAAAACGAGGCTCAACCAGCCAAGAACCCGAACCCATCACCTGAGAAACTTGAAAGCCTCCAACCGTCTGCCGGGGAGCCTCGAATCCGATTCCAAAATAACTCGCTTGCCTCAAACTCAGCCCCAGTCGCCAGGAGCCGAGCTCCAGCGAATTCTCAACTCCCCATTGATCCACCCGATCACGGGAAATCGCACCACTGCTTGGGTCTTGGTACTTTAAAATCGAGAAGTCTGTAAAAAAGGTAGATTTTACGACCCGAGCATTACTCCAGCGATAGGCGCTTTCAAGAACCGGAATCAGCCGAGTGGTCCGCATTCGAGCTAGAGGAGAAAGGGCCGTCACCGGACCCTGAGCTTGAGCATCCACATCCGTTACCAAGAAGTGAAAGCCCCCTGAATACCCCATCTCGTTCGTGGATCCAAACCAACGGGAACTCAAACCTGCACTCGGACCTGCAGCATTCAAGAAACTATAGCCAAGAACCCAGGCCACTGCCTGCTGAGCACTCCCCCCTGCAAAAACCTGATGAGCGCCAGCAGTAGAAGAGAAACCTCCGACACGATAGATCGACGTGGGGGAATCCAGAGCCTGAACCGTCCATGGCTTAAGAGAGAGAGTCCCTGATGGCGCAGATGGATTAAGTCCGTTTGCACTGGGCCCCGACTGGAACGTAAAACCGGACCAGAGAAAAGCCGGAAAAGCAGAGAGATCAAATCCACCTCCTTGAGAGGGATTGAGAGAAATCCCAAAGGATTGAGTATCGACATCTTCAGATGAAACACCAAATCCTCGGACTTGGCTCAGATTCCCAGGTCTCCCAGAGTTTGAGATCGGAACTGGAAGTTGGTCCTGAAGCCCACTAATCACGGACCCTGCACCCGTGCTCCCCTCTAAATTTCCGGCCTGAACAGGTAAAACTAGGTCGTGCTGAAGCACTTCGCCCGCTAACCCCTCCTTCACAAGAGGGGGGAGCTCAATCTCCTCAGCTGACGAAACGGTTGCAAGAGCAAAAGACAGAATAAAAAAAAAGAAAAGCAGACTGCAGACCTCGGAGCTTAGTTCGATTTTTTCAACATTTTAATGACTTCATCGAGATGCTCAGTCTCGACTCTCACAAAACCGCGAGCCAATTCTTCGAGGGCAATATTGTCTGCAGACAAGCGGACGAGCTTCTCATAAAGTTTAAGTGTTTCGCCTTCGAATTTCAAACTCTCTTGGAGAATCTGATCTACCGAATGAACATGACTCTCCTCGACGCGAGCTGAAACAACTGAAGGATGGCCGCCGAGAGAGGTAATTTTCTCTCCAATCACCGTTGCATGGTCCATACTCTCTTGAGCTTGGTCACGAAACCATTTCTGAATCGGAATCCGATTATATCCCATGACCATGAACGAATAGTGTAAATAGCGGATAATCCCAGCCATCTCAGCCTGAAAAATCTGCTCCAAACACTCCATGACTTCTTTGTTTTCGGGTTTCTTTGACTCGTAGACCATGTGCTGCTCCTTATCAATTTGGGACCGTGGCCACTTTGGGCCTGATTAAAATCACAATTTCCACACCGCTCCAAGCAAAAAATCGGGTAAGCTAGGCTAAAGGATCATCGAAAAAATGCCGAGTCACTCGCCCCACTTCTCATCTCACTTTTCTGCGACTGGACCTTGGGATCAAATCCTACCCAAACCACTCCTACCAACTCATTTGGAGCGCACTGCACCGACCGAGGGAAGCGATGCGTTTTGGATGACTGAAGCCTGGCTGGAGTCCATGAAAAACCATGGCCTCACTCGCCCGAATCCTGCCGTCGGCTGTGTTCTGGTGAACGCAGCAGGAAAGGAAATCAGCCGGGGCCTCACTCAGCCCTTTCCAGGCTTGCACGCCGAAAAGGTCGCCATGGATCGCGTCATAGACCCGACCTCTCTGATTGGCGCAACGGCTTATGTTACTCTTGAACCCTGCTCGCATATTGGCAGAAACCCACCCTGTGCCGACTTATTAGCCAAAAGCCCTATCCAACGAATCGTAATTGCACGAACTGATCCGAATTCTCTCGTCCAAGGTCAAGGAATTGAAAAACTTCGCGCAAGCGGAAAACAAGTCGTCCTGGGCGCTCTTTCTCACGAAATTTCAGCCTGGAATCTTGGATTTTTCGTGCAACACACACTGAAACGGCCCCTCATCGCCCTGAAGTGGGCACAAACCCTTGATGGACAGCTCGCTGACGACACCATGAAATCTCACTGGATCTCTGGACCCATCTCGAGAGCTTATACCCACTGGCTCAGACAAAACTACGACCTCATTCTGGTCGGCGCTCAAACTGTTTTAAACGATTTCCCAAGGCTTGACGTAAGAGATTGCAATCTTCCCCATCAAGGCGAGCCCCTGCCAATCCTCTTTGATCCTAAAGGATTGCTTTTAAAGGCCTCACGAGAGATCCAAACTCTGCTCAAAAATCGAACGCTTTTACCCCATCGTAAACACGTCATCGTAACGACTCAGACCAACCTCAAGGCAAATTCCAAATCGTGGGTACACGACTTAGAAAATGTGATCCTCCTCGGGCAACCTGGCCAAAAACTCATCGAGGAACTCATGCAAATCATCCAGGGTCCCGAAGTCACGAAGGCCCTTGGACGCGACGTCCAGAGCATTATGATCGAAGGAGGGAGCAAGACCCTCTCGCATTGGATTTCAGCCGGCTACGGGGATATTTTTCATACCTTCATCGCCCCTGTACTGACCGGCGGCGACAAGAATCGGGTGACAGCGAGAAAACTTTTGTCTCAAGCTTCTCGACTTCACACGCTGGCTTCTGCTCAACTTGAATCTGATATTCTGATAGAAATGATTTCACAGGAAATCAAGGAGCGCATTTTCAGCTAAATAGGACGCTCATGTCGAGGTGATCTCCCCAACGCAATGAACTCGTTTGACCTCTCTCAACTGGCCCAACACCAGCTGGAGTTCCAGTAAAAAGTAAATCCCCTTCGCAAAGAGGAAAGCACTTCCGAGCATATTCGAGACAAGCGTCAGGTGAGTACCTCATGTCTTTCCCATACCCCACCTGCTTAACGACCCCGTTCAACAAAAACTCAAATTTTTGCTCTAAGTACTGAGGGAACTGACTCAGCTCGATCCAGGGCCCCAGCACTGCCGAGTACCGAAAAACCTTCGCCACCTCCCAAGGGTGACCCTTCTTTTTCAGTTCGGACTGCAAATCTCGTAGAGTCAAGTCTAACCCTAGAGTGACCGCATCAGGAATTCCATTCAAATTAAGCCTCAATACGATTTCGCATTCATGATGAACAGAACCTCGGCCTTGCGGAAGCTGAACGTCCAAAATCTGTCCCTTCAGCGTCGCCTCGGCGGCTTGAATGCTAGCACTCGGGGGCTTAATAAAAAGCACTGGAAAATCTGGAACTGCGTCGCCCAGCTCCTTGGCATGCTCGAGGTAATTTTTCCCAACACAAATGATTTTATCCATAAGACTTAGCCTCAAAATCAAAGTAACACAGGCGCCAGATGCGAGAAAATGAAGAATTTGGTGCAATTCAACTTAGATTGATATAAGGCTGAATAGAGAGATAGCAGGGGGCTTACTCTAAAAGTCTAATTTGACTGAAGCCTTAGTTTTAGGGGGAATCACGTGTTTAAGAGTGGACTTACGCGATTGAGTCCAATTCAGATGTGGGCACCAACCCTAGCTGTCGCTCTCGTATTATCTGGCCTTCTTCTTCAATTCGAATTTCAATATCTAGAAAATAAACTCTACGGACTTCACACCATTCACGGCCTGATCCCCCCCGGCATCACACGCTCACCTTTTTGGGTGAATGGATTACTGACATTCATTTCTACAGCCTCAGTGCTCTACTGGATCACCTATTCGTCACCCATTTACGGTGGAATCTCCACACTAGCTCTTGCAATCACTCTCATAGGAATTAGCCACGTTGCACTTCAATTTAGAGGAATCTGGATTCGAGACGTCCTCCCTCTTGTTGGGATTTTTATCGGCTACTATCTAGCTGTACCCCTGCGGTTAATTCGGGAATACAAAGCGCGATGGGAACTCCAAAGATTTAATGAGGTCCACGGACAGGTCGAAGAAATGAAGAACCACTTTATCTCGCTGGTTACTCATGATCTAAAAACCCCCGTAGCCAAGATCCAAGGCTTAGCCGAAGTGACACTGCGGCTCGCACAAAAGCATCAAGATCAGTCCGAACTCATCGCAATAGATCACCTCCTTCACGCAACAGAAGAGCTCGATCACTTTATCACTCAAATTTTAGAGCTGACTCGAATCGAATCGAATCAGATCCAACTCAAAATGGAAAGCAAGGACATCAATGTTCTCATCGAAAAGGTGATCACACGCTTTGATCAGCAGATTTCAGATAAAAACATCTCCATTGATCTTCAACTCGAGCCCCTTTTTCCAATCAAATTAGACTCTGAACTCACTTATAAGGTTCTCAGTAACATTCTCGATAACGCACTAAAATACGCTCCTCCTCAATCTACAATCCTGATCCAGTCTAAAGAAGAATCTGATTGGATTCACATCACGATCGCAGATCAAGGCATTGGAATGACTCAAGAGGAACTCAGCAGACTCTTTAGTCGATTCTTTCGTGGCAAAAATGAAGTGACTGCAACCTATCCAGGCACTGGACTCGGTCTCTACCTCTCAAAATACTTTGTAGAGGCTCAAGGTGGACGAATTGAAGCAGCAAGCGAACTGCAACAGGGAAGCAAATTTAGCATTCACCTCCCCATCACGACGAAACACCATACAAAAAGAACAGTTCAACCTCTATTTACTGCTGACCCACCGAAGGAGAATCTCCATGTTTAATGTCCTCGTTGCGGATGATGACAGCGACCTGAGAAATGCTGTTGTTGCAGCATTTTCAGACCGAAACTATGTTGTGGATCAAGCTAGAAACGGAGAGGAATGCATCCATCGCGCTCTAGGAGGTCACTATGATCTAGTTCTCCTCGATGTGAACATGCCAAAGGTCTCCGGACTTCAAGCACTCAGAGAAATCAAGGCCCATGACCCCACGGTGATTGTCATCGTACTCACGGCCTACTCCAATATTCGTGACGCGATCGAGGCCACCCGTGAGGGGGCTTACAATTATGTTGAAAAGCCAATTCGAGCAGAACACCTAGTCGATTTGGTCGAGCAGGCAATTCGGGCAAAGAAAATGATTCAAAACATGACTTTAGCCGCACCTGTTTTTCGACTTTCGAACGGAAGCGAATTTATTGGACAAAGCCAGGAAATGAAAAAAGTATTCGCAATCATCGACAAATTGTCACGAGTCGATACGGCTGTTTTGATTCGAGGCGAGAGTGGCACAGGCAAGGAACTTGTCGCACAAGCACTCCACTACAACGGCCCGAGAAAGGCTCATCGGTTTGTCTGTGTGAACTGCTCGGCAATCCCAGAGAATCTCATTGAAAGCGAACTCTTTGGACACGAGAAAGGCTCATTCACGGGAGCCGACTCCAGAAAAATTGGAAAATTTCAGTATGCAGATGGCGGCACACTTTTCCTCGACGAGATTGGAGACATCTCTCCGTCAATGCAAGTCAAGCTCCTCAGAGTGCTCCAAGAAAAAACATTTTTCCCCGTGGGCTCGAATCGAGAGATCGAAGTCAACTTGCGAATCGTTGCAGCAACCCATAGAAACCTAGAAGATCTCATCCAAAAGGGACAATTCCGCGAGGATCTCTTTTATCGACTCAACGTCATCCCCATTCAACTCCCTCCACTGCGAGACCGCAGGAATGATATTGATGCGCTCACCACCTACTTTATTGAAAAGTTTAACCAGCACCACAAAAAAAACATGAGCGGCATTTCACAACCTGCCCTGCAGCTCTTAAAAAACTACCTCTGGCCAGGAAATATCCGAGAACTAGAGAATGTCATCGAGCACGCCTTTGTCATTGAAAATAACCTAGAAATCACACCCAAGAGTCTGCCGGCAAACGTCCAACGCACTCGGGTGAGTTCGTTTAAGATCGGAGCGAAGCCCTCGATCAACGAACGCCCGGGACTCACCGTGAATGAAGACAGCCTAAAAAGTGATCTCCAAGCGCTCGACTTCCAAGCCCAAAAAGAAGTCTTCGAGAAACAATTTCTCATCACAGCGCTGCAAAAATTCAAAGGAAAGATTAACCAGACCGCTCTTCAGGCCAATATTCCGAAAAAGACACTCCTCAGGAAGCTCGAAAAGTACAGGATCAACGCACGCGACTACGCTTAATCGCGCTCCAGAAATTGCTGACCCTGATCACACCAAAGGCCCAGAAGTTGCTAATCTAAAAAGAGGTGATTTAAAATAAATAAAGGGGGACTTCCCAATGAGTCAGAAGAAGTCTGAGCTTTTTTGCGCCCTTGGTCCGGATAATGCTGAGCACGAAATTCGAAAAGCTTATCATGGAGTGATCGAGACGAGTGCATTTTACCTATGGACTTCAAGACTCATTCCTGGGGTTAACCCGACTGCAATGAGGGATGCTTATACCCGATCCTACCAACTCTACTCCCAAGGAAACCGTCTTGCGGCTGAGCGCTGGGCGCGAACTGCGAAGCACCTCGCCCAAGCTTTTCGCCATGAGGCGAAAATCGCCTTCCTCGAGCAAGATCCCAAAATCCTCCCCTACCTTGAGGGTGCCCACGATCAAGAATACGGACTTTTCGAACGATCCGACACCACTTCAGACTTACTCAACTCTGTCGCCGCTCGCATTTCAACTCAACCCGACCCAGCTCAAAAAGAAATGAAACACTACCTAGACCGCGCACATGAGTTACTCAAAAAGCTCGAAAACCCTGAAGAAAAGCACGAACTCCTCCGTGCCGAACGAATCCAAGCCGCTCATGAATACGGAAGAACTTTGGAATGCATGACTCTCGCGCATGAAGCCGAACAAAAGTCACACCCGCAGGCAGCTTGAAAATGGAATCGAAGCAATCGTCCGCTCGCAGCAGCCAACCAACCAAAATCACTGTAGAACGGGATAGGAACCGTCCACGATATTCCAATAAGTTGAATTGTAAGTAGAAAAAGTCGTCGCCTGATGCATTTCAGACGTCGTTTTACCATCGCCTGCTGCACTGACCGACTGCATCGTAGACTCAATGTCCCAAAATCTATAGTTCCCAAAAACTGTAGAGCCGCTTTCCACAAACCCAACTAAACCTCCCACGCGAATTGGCGGAGAACTCGCCAAAATCACGGGTGCAGCCGCGTAAGAGGTGCTAATACCCAGACTTGCAGAGGTAGCTAAACCGCCCACAAGACCACCGATGTTATCACCACTCGTCTGCGAGGCATCGATCAGAGCGTTAGAAGAAACAAACGAATCGTATATCGTATTACTAGTGGCCACCGATTCGAGGTTTACTTTGCCAACCAATCCTCCAAGCCAGCCTGCACCCGCACCTGAACTCAGCTGAACCTGGGCTGAAAAATAAGAGCGTTGGATGGTTGAAGTATCGAGCACACCCACCAGGCCGCCCACCTGACTCAAGCCCGTGACCACCCCCAATTCAAACGCCAATCCGTAACCGGTGACAGACCCAAAATGGGCGTCCTCTAAAGCCGACCTCTTCAAAAGTCCCACGATCCCGCCCACCTGGGACCAGCTGCCGAAATCTAAAGTGCTACTTTCAATCGAAACATTCGTGATCGTAGCACCATCCGTAAGTCCAGCCAGAATGCCCGCATAAGTCTTATTATGAGCAGCATCGATTTGCTCATCCCCTGTGGACCCATTCGAGATCGAAAAACCAGTGATTGATAAATCCTTAATCCAGGAGTTGGTGCCTAATTTTGCAAAAAGCCCAATCGGGAGAAAAGAACTGTCACTCGCATTAACAAACGCCCCCGAATGATTCCAACCCGACAGAGTATGATGATTGCCATCAAAGACTCCCGTGAAAGCAGCATAACTTCCCGTGACCGACCCGGACGTGACCGAATAGCCAATCGGCTCCATCCCCCCGCTCAAATCAAAATCTCTCTTTAGAATAAAGGACCGATCGAGGTTCTGACCAACACGCGCCAATTGAGCCACACTGCAAATCTCATAAGGACTTCCAGCAGTGCCCTCACCTCGCCCAAATGGATTTCCGAGCACATCACAAGGATCGACGGAAACTGTAACGGGCGCAACCGAAGAGGTTCCCGCCGAATTTGTCGCAACCACATCCAATGATCTAGTCCCGAAGGTGGTCGATGCGCCAGTAATCATGCAACTGTAAGGATCAATAGAAAAGCCGGTATGACTTCCTTGAAACGCACAGATACCATCAAAACTAAAGGTAGAAGGCGCAATGGACACGGCTAAGTTCACAAAGGTGCTTGTCCCCGAGGCACCCGCATAACTGAGAGTCGGAATACCCCCTTGTCCAGCATTGTTGATTCCACCGAAAGGGATTGGTAGATTGGCATTACCTCCAATACTCACCCCCGCACCCGAGGAGCCCCCAATCGAACCTGACATCAACGCCCCGACATGACTCGGAACCTGGTCCGGACCTGGAACGTTCAGGCTAAAGTTATCTACCGGGCAAGCATTGATCACCAATACCCCCGAGTTCATGCCCACTAGTTTTCCTGCATAATCCCCGGTGCTTTGGGCATCATTCTGCCCAAGAGTAATAGAACCAGGCCCGCCGCTAACTCCCTGCAAAAACGAAGTCCCGGTCACACGCCCGGCAATCCCACCCACATTCTCAAAGCCCTTCACAGAAATCGGGCTCATCAGAATCCCATCCGTCAAAGAAGAGCCCTCGAGAAGCCCAACCATTCCCCCCACATTTTGCTGGGTGCCGATTACGGACCCGATCACTCTAGAGCCTGCAATCCCTTTCCCTGCCTGAGAATAGGTCGAGGAATTGATGAGATGACCTACTAAACCTCCCACTCTGGATTGACCTTCAATAGGCGGCCACAATTGAGCAAAAGAGTTCAGTAAACCAGAGTCAGCCATGCTCCCAACGATCCCACCTACATCAGACCAAGTGGGCAACGAGAGTATGGGAAAGCTAACTCTGACATTTATGATTGAAGCCCCAGTGGCCAAGCCTGCAAGAATCCCAGCACCCGATTGAATCCCCGAACTCCCCCCGCTCCAGGAAAGAGTGAATTGATTTAGAGTCAGATTTTTCACCACGGCACCTGATCCCAAACTAGCAAAAAACCCTAGTGGGAGCGCTACTCCAGCCACAGACCTGCTGCCGGTGTAAGCCCAACCCATGATCGTATAACCTGATCCATCAAAGACTCCTGTGAAATCTAAGTAAGAACAGCCCGAGCTAGAAGTGCCCAGATATCCGATCGGCTGAACCAAGTGAGTATCCCCAGTCAAATCGAGATCACTCATCAGTTTGAAGGCACTCGATCGATACTGGGCATCCCCGACATGAGCAAGATCGACACTCGACCAGACCTGATAAGGATCACTTAACGTACCTGCTCCAAGGCTAAATCGATATAAAGTAGACGTAGACTCAGAACAGCTTACCGACGAGGAAGCGCCCGAATCAGGACCCACAGATCCCGTAATTTCCACAGAACAACTTAAAAGAAGGAGAGAAGTAGAAAGCAAGAAGAGAGACCGATTAACGAGTGGAAACCTCGGGCTCGAGTGCATAGATGCTTCAGTTTAGCTATTCTTGATTAATTTAGTCAATTTAAATCAAAATAGACACACGAGAAGATTGGGAACCCAATACGACACCAATTCTAAATACTGTGTCATTTTAGACGTAAGCCAAATTTATGGAGCCCGCATAAACCGCCGACCAAACAAAAAAAAAATGGCCCCATTTCTGGGGCCATTTTCTAAAATTGCATACTGTAACGTTAAGATTAACGCTTGGAGTATTGGTAGCGTCGGCGTGCACCAGCCAAGCCGTACTTTTTACGCTCAACTTCGCGGGAGTCGCGAGTGAGGTGTCCAGCTTTTTTCAGCACTGGGCGAAACGCAGGGTCAACTTCAAGGAGGGCTCGGGCAATGCCGTGCTTCACAGCGCCAGCTTGTCCAGAAAGTCCACCACCATGAACATTGATCGAAATATCAAAGCGACCTGCAGTTGAGGTCAACTCTAAAGGTTGCATGATCACCATGCGAGAAGTCGGGCGAGGAAAATATTCCTCGAAAGTCCGATCGTTCACGCGGATTACACCTTCATCTCCGGTTCGGGGGCGAAGATAAACACGAGCAATCGCGTTTTTTCGCTTTCCCACGCGGTGTAACTGTTTTTCCATTTCAAATATCTCCTTTAAGAAACTTTGGCTTTAGGACGGGAAACAACCGTGTTACGGGCTGCCCCGGCAGGGAGCTGTTGCGGGCCTTGAGCTTGATGAGGATGCTCGTTGCCAGCGAAAATTTTCAATTTTTTCATCTGATGCCGAGCAAGGTTCGACTTGTTGGTCATACCCCAAACAGCACGTCTCAAAATTTCTTCTGGATGCTGAGCCAACATTTGCTTAGCGGTTTTCGTCTTAAGACCACCGACGTATCCGGAATGATCGCGATACAGTTTGTCGTTCCACTTATTACGAGTGAAAACAACTTGATCTGCATTGATCACGACCACGAAATCACCGGTATCGGCGTGCTTCGTGAAGGTAGGCTTGTGCTTACCAATAAGAACACGAGCTAAAACCGTAGCGAGACGACCCACCACTTGGTCTTTTGCATCAACGACATACCACTTTGGCGCATTCTGCCCTTTGGGCTCGAAAAAGTGGGGACCATACTGCTTTGCCTGATAGGACTTTTGCTGAAACATAGGACAGTGGAATTACAGGAGCCTAGAGTTGAAGTCAACCTATTTCTAGAGTACATTCTTTAGAAATGTGCCCAAAAACTACGACACCCCCGCAAGAACCCCATTCAGCACGCTACCAGCCGAAGAACCCTTTAAAAAGTCCCCGGTTTGGAGACATAGCCACGTTTAACCGCCTACCCTATGTTCCTGATTTCGATGACGAGGATGTAGATGTTGTTCTACTGGGGATTCCATTCGATGGCGGCACTACTTATCGTCCAGGTGCCCGTTTTGCGCCACGAGCAGTTCGTGAAGCCTCTGCGCTCAACCGTAATTTTAACCCTCACCTAGGCGTCCATGTTTTCGAACGACTCAGCGTAGTCGATGGCGGAGACGTTGGCGTAAATCCCCTTCAGATTCAAAAGACTTTCAAAAATATTGAGGAGCACATCACTCGAGTTCATGAGGCGGGAGCTCGCTGCATTTCCATTGGTGGGGATCACTCAATTTTACTCCCAGACCTGCGAGCCATCCAGAAAAAATTTGGAGAGATCACGCTGATCCAATTTGATGCGCACACCGATACGGCAGATAGCGCTTGGGGCGAAAAGTACCACCACGGAACACCCATCAGAAGGGCGATTGAAGAAGGACTACTCGTAGGTCCTAAGATTTTCCAAATTGGGATCCGAGGTCCCCTCACCTCACCTACGCAGGAAGACTACGTAAAAGAGCAAGGGATTCAGGTGCTCGATATTGAAAGCTTCTACGACCTCTCTAAGCGCTCTGAGTTTTTGTCCAAGATTCGGAACGTAGCTGGGGATGGCCCCTGCTATCTGAGTTTTGACGTGGACGGCGTTGATCCGGCCTATGCTCCTGGCACTGGAACCCCGGTAGTCGGTGGTATGACCAGCTTTGAAGCTCTCCAAACCGTGCGAGGACTTCAAGGGCTCCATTTTGTCGGGGCCGACGTGGTCGAAATTTCCCCTGCGTATGACCATGCCGACATCACATCGCTTTTAGGCGCAGCCCTGGTATTTGAGATGCTCAGTCTGATGGCGAAATCGGAAGCAAAGCCGAGTCTCCTCTAAATGACCCCCACCGAAAAGTGGGCCACCATCTTGTCTTTCGTTCCAGGCGGTGGATTCAGTTTATAACCGTAATCAAAGTTGACCGAGCCAACGGGCGTAAGAAACCGAATCCCAAGACCTGTCCCATAAAGCATGTACTTAAACCCGTAGTCGTTTATAAGGAGATTAGCTGAATCCAGAAACACGTCGAATTTCAGCGAACCTGTAAGGGGAATATCCAACTGAGCTCGATAATTGAGATAAGACAGGCTATTTTGAATGACGTTGGAGCTCAGACCCTGGAGATTCTGACTGGTGAGCGTATTCAGCTCCAGCTCATTATAGCCTCTCAAGCTCCCCACCCCACCTAACGAAAACTGCTTAATTAGAGGAATCGAATTAAATGTGGGATCGGAATTCGAGACCAGGCTCTGCTCAAACCCCGTGCGGAAGCTAAAATAAAGCCCGAACCGCTTAGGTAAGGGGACATGATAGTCAGCTCTAAACTGAGCCCGATAAAACCCAATGTTACTGCCTGGGCCTCGCTCTGAGCCCGATCCTAAGAATTGAGGTGAAAAATCAAACCAGGCTGTCGAATAAAATCCAGATGTAGGCATAAGCGAATTATCCCTCAAGTCGACAGTCAACCGAGGAGTGACCGTGCCAATCGTCAGAGTCCCATTATCGCTGCTACTACTGACCGCCATAAATTGACGAATGTACTCAAACGAGTAAGTAAAACTCCCCAACAGATTGCGTTGGCTCGCAAGCATTTTATCCCAGCTCAGTGAAGTACTCGCATTATCTGCTGCAAATGAGGTTGTTGCAGAATTGGTGGTGAAATCTAAGTACTGAGTTCGCCCCGCGCTCAGATTGGGACGAAATGTGAGACCCGAAATCCCAAACCAAGGCCAGGTATAATTGACCTGTCCTTGTCCCTCTAAAAAATTATAAAGAAAAAATCGCCGGTTTACGCTCAAACTGGTTGAAATCGTGTGATTTTTGCCCCAAAGATCTGCATAAGTAAGCTGACCAAACAATCGCAGCCCAAGGTCGTAGCGATAGCCAGGACCTCCGACAAAGGTTCCACGATCGCTTTCAACGACCCTCACCACAACTGCCTTTTTCCCGTCTCCTGAGGGCTCATCAATCGTTTTGACTGTAACCAAAGAAAAGATCCCCAATTTTCTGAGCTGACGTTCGCTGGACATCATCGCTGCCTCACCGAGGAGATCGCCCTCTCGAAACGCTAACTCACGCAGTACGATCGAAGGCTGCGTATGCTGAAGACCTTCTAATTGGATCTGACTCACGCGATACTGAGGCCCTTCAAGAAGCTCCAAAGAAATATCGACCTGTCGGTTTTCTTGAAAATATCGAACGAGCCCCTCTTTGCCTTCATTCTGAATTTGAAAATCTAAAAACCCCGCGTCGCGGTAGGTTTTCTTCAGGGCCTCTACTCCCTCCCCAAAAGCAAAAATATTGAGAGGCTCTCCTTCTTTTACGCCAAGGATACCCTTGATCTCCGCTTCGCTGACAAAATTACGTCCAGCAAATCCCACTTTCCTCAGAATCGTTTGATTTCCTTCATAGAGAAAGACCGTTAATCTAACGGTACTCACCCCAGGGGTTGTTCTAGGAATCGTCGGATAAACGGTGTTAATGGTCACGACTTTCGCAGACAGAAATCCTCTTTCCTTCATCCATTCAGTCAGAAGTTCGGCCGCCTTTTGCACATCCTTTTCAACGTAAACCCCATTTTGGACCAATCCCGAAGCCTTTGAAAAAAACTTTGACCTCAATTTTTCAGTCGTAAAACCTAGGTTTCCATCGAAATCGACTGAATCAATTTTTACTCGAGGACCCTCTTCAATTGCATAGATCACTTTTCTGCCGCGTCTTTTTGGCTCCTCAACTGTATACGAAGTCACCACTACCCTTGCGAAACCTGCTGCGCGGTACTCATCCTCAACTTTTTTTCGAATGGCTTGGAGGTAATCCTTTCCAAGACCAGAACTCCTCAGATCCTCTACCCAGGACTGGAGATCACTCCATGTAAAAAATGAGTTCCCACGAAAACTAAAATAAACTCGATCACCCAGATCGATCTGAAAGCGAACTTTCACCCATCGCGACGAATCTGTCTCAGCGCGACTGGTCACAGACTCAAAGTCCACCTGACTGACCCCCGCACTGATAAAGTTCTTTGAAAGCAAAGACTCTTGGATCGCCCGCCGAGACTCTGAAATCTTGCCCTGATCCAAAACCTCACCGGCCGCAATCTTAAGACTATTTTTAATCTGCCCCTCGTAAAACTTCCAAGTCTCCTTCAAGAATTCGGGGTCCTGATCGAGAGACACCACCTCGACATCAGCAATCCGAATGGGTCGCCCCTCAGCAACTTCAAACTCTAAAACGTTTTCAACCTTTTTCTGACCCTCTCCTTCCTCCTTCAACTTTTGTGTCAATCGAGCTTTCACAGTCATTTCGTTGTAACCGTGAAGTCGGTAAAACGACTGCATACTTTCTTCAGAAGTAAGAAGGAGATGTCGATCAAAAATTTGGCCCGGCAAGACCTCGACAGTTGACTCAATAGTAGCCAACGGAAACACCTTTACCCCTGAAATCAAAACACGATCAATCTTGAGATTAGGTGTCGCAGTTAAACCCACCGACTCTATCCAGAGCGCTGCGATTAGTCCTAATAGAATTCGCGTCCACTTCATCAAAATTTACTTAAACCTCTTTAAAAATTTTAAGTCTAATCCCCATGAATTCTGAATTTGAGCAGCCTGAGCATCGGTTGCACCATATGCTCCACTGCCTCCCGATGTGTTTGCGCCATAATTATTGTAGATTCCGTTGATCGAGAAATTTGGATTTACATTAAAGTCGAGATTAATTTGATTGGATTTAGTAGATCCCATGCCAATTGTACTTCCTGCAGAAACACTAAAACGATCACCAAACCTGCGCTTAACTGTAATTTGAGGGGCAGCTTCGTTCTGATTTTGGGCTCTAAATGCGCTCGCTCCTTGCTGCCGGTTTACCGACTCATCCACCTTGAGCTGAAGGCCCGTCTTATCTTCTAGCTCACGATTAAAATCAAGCGAGTTCAAAACTAAGGAGGCTGCTTCCCCCTGTTGAATCAATCCCAGATCGGAAGCACTGAGTCGCTTGGTCTCACTGGGGGTCATACCCAAGGCTAGAAGTGAAAAAATCTCAGCCTCTTGCATCGCTGGACTCGAAGTCATTTCGATTTTCATGTCGGTTTTTCGACCTGATGCAAACATTTGAATCTTAATTCCACTCGCCTCAGTGTTAGCAACCAAGTCGAAAGATGGATTCAAGACGGTTGGACTATCAAAAAGTGCGGTTGCACTTTGAATCTGAAATACATGGTCCTTGAAAATGAGTTTTCCCTGCTCAATTTCCAATTTACCGAGAACTCGGGGTGTATCCAGCGTATTGACTAAAGTCATTTTACCCTTAGCAACAACATCCCTGAATAGATCATTCTGAATCAAAACCCCCTTAGGCGCGTCGAGATCAACATTTAAATTAAAAAGTGAAGCTTGGGTATCTCCCGCTGCATTTGACTGAGGCAAATACTGGGCGGCCTTCAATCCCTCGCTGGAACGCTTTTGATTCAGGATTTTCTCACGAAAAAGTGCAGAGTCCACCGACAGACTTCCATCAATTAAATAGGGAGCGGATGCCCCACTCACTCCGAGTTGACCTGCCAACTTGACCGATTGAAACGGATAGACCTTCACCTTCGTTTCTTGAATTGCAATTTTGACAGAAACATCAGGAGTTCGCTGCGCATTCAAAAGAACTCGCCCAGTAAGAAGTACACGCCCCCCTCCCAGATCTGCTCTGACTCCTTTTAAGGTGACTTCGTTTTGATTGAGTCGAACGCTTCCAGTCAAATTCTCAAAAGGGGACTCTAGGGCTTCCACCCTAAGCTCGCCGCCATTCAAACTGAACTCACCGGCAATGGCCGGATCCTTTTTTGTCCCGGTAATGTTAAAACTGAGTGAAGAGGCTCCACGAACCTGTGCAATAGACGGAATAAAAAAGTAAAGAAGCGAATCATCCAACTCGCCGGTGACTCGTCCACTCAGAGAATTACTCTTGCTCGTGAGATCAAGGGTTGCTTTTTTCGACTTTCCGACCAAGGAGAGTTGATTCACGTCAAAATCACCTTCTGCAACTTCAACACTCACAGGGTGATCCAGCTGAAACCGAACGTCAGACCGAGCTAACAAGAAATCATTAAGTTCAACAAATCCATTTGCCTTGTCAAAATCCCCTGCTCTAAAGGCGAGATCCAACCCTCCAGAAAATGAGGCGGCAAGCCGTGGATCCTGTAGATTCTTTTTATTGAGCAATAAAAGTAGGGGTGAGAAATCTAACTGATTCAAAGCCATTTGTACTCGACTCACGTTTTTTGGATTAGAATCGTAGTTAGCGTTGAACTCCGCTTCTCTACCAAAAAATGAACCCTTCAAACTGGCAACACCCAAGTGAGTAGTCAATGAGGCCTGACTGGCGGCCATGGGCAAACCTCGAATCGAAAGCCGAGTCAGACTACACTCCGTAGTGGACTCAACTCGATTCAAGTTGCCAATCCCCTCACTATGCAGTTGAATGTCCCCGCGCAGGGGAATGTCAGACTGCGCTAGGTGATTAAAATCCAAAACCGACAAGTTTTTTGTATCAAGTGCCCATTGAATTTTTCCACTCTCCTCATAGGATACACTCCCCTTAATCTGACCCATTTGCTTGACTAGACTAAAATTCTCCAGGTAATAATTCCCTCGATCATACCCGCCAATCAGCTGAGCAGACTTGAATCTTTCTCCAAAAATTTCCCAATCCTGCCCTTCAATTTGACTCGAGATCTGCAATTCGGGAAAGCTCACACCACCTCGAACCTTGAGGTTTCCACTGAAGGGACCATTCAATGTCCGCGGGAACCAATTTAGATTTTGGGTCAAGACTCCAAAAATCTTGATAAAATCTTGGATATTTCCCTGTGGTACGTGAACATCCAAATTAATTGCGCCACCCGGTCTAGTATCAATCGATCCTTCGACGTTATAATTTGTCTCACCACGATGGAGGTGAGCCTTTGAAAATATAAGTCGATTGATACGATCCTCCCAAGTGATACGACCCTGAATGGACCCAAGATCCAACTTGAGGTAAGACCCATCCTTCACGTGCAAATCGGTATCGACGATCACATCAGATGAAGGTCCATGAACAGATACAGCAACGTCTCCCTTGCCGTGAATTTCATTACCTGAAATTTTTCCAAAATCATCTAAATCAACGATTCCATTAGCGCTGAGGTCATAGCCTTTTTTAAAATCAATCTTACCGTTCGCATGCAAAACAGTGTTCGGCAGGCTAATATCAAGATGGTTAGGCCTGATTCCTGTAGAATCTACAAGCACAAGCCCAGCCAGATTGATTTTTGGAAACTGAAAAATGACGCTGAGAGGCTTATTTTTTCGAAATTGTTGGTTGTCCAATTGAAAATTCTCAATTGTATTTTTTAAGTTAGCTTGAATCTCCCACGATCTATTTCTACTGGAAGGCCTGTAGGAAATCTGGCTTTCGCCACTCAGCCGAAAATTAAGAGGATAGATGGACTCAACTCCAGGAGCTCCCAACCAGTGAATATGGGCGCTCTCAAACCGGACGGGAACATCTACGGGATGCCGAAGACTTAGATCGATGCGTGTCGGTCCAAACTCAACACGACCTCCCTCACCAGGATGATCCCCTCCCGACCGGGGAGAAATATCTGAGCTAAAAAACCCCTTTTCGACCGACAAATCCCCTCCAGACGGAGAAGCAATCCAACTGAATTGGGTCTGAAATGTTTTAACCTTCCATGCCTGGTACTTCAGATCATCCAACTGAAGAGATCCGCTTGTTCGCAGAGACGTCATCGGACTCAACAAATCGCCTTGAAGTTGTCCGCTTAACGTGACCTGACCTCGGGGGATCACCATTTTTTTACGTTTTTCCAGCTCAACAGCAACTAGGCTAAGATCACCTCGCCCCTTGATTTTAAGGTCTGCATCGAGGCTCTTCTTTAAATTTAAAACATCACCCCTCAATTGTCCTGTAGCCTCCAACTGAAGTCCTAAGTAATCCAACAAAATTCTTTTAAGCTCCACGCCGGCAGAATTTATGGTCGCACTCACACGAAGGAGTTCAGGCGTACCAGGAATCATGAGCTGATTCAGCCACTGTCCCTGAATTAGTCCGAGATCCACTTCAAGATCATAGGAGATCTCTTTTGATTCTGATCGAACTAATCGTGCGGATCTCACAAGACCATGAAAAAGCGGAGCCTGAGCAGTGGGTCCCAGGTGGATTTGAACATTCTCTAAAGCAACTCCGTCTGCACGGATATGGACTAGATCCTCCCAATGAAATCGCTTCATAGATTTAGGCGTTTTTTTTACCGTCTCGCTCACCTGCAAAGCTGATCGACTAGGATCATTCGTCAGCCGTATTTCTCCATCAGCAATCGTCACTTGTTGGACACGAATGTTTCCAGAAAAAATCTGTAGCGGACGAAAAATAAAATCAATCCGACTCGCTTGAACTAGAGAGCCACCAGACAGCCCTAAGAGATTGTGATCACTCACCCAGAGCTTCGGATTTTTGAGTGAAAATCCAGGCGGATAGAACCGGACAGAAATTTCTGAAAAGTCGCCTGAAATGCCCAGATCTGAGGGAAGGTAGCGAGCAGCGACCGTTTTAAGAGCGGTAGCAAACTGGGAACTTTGAATAAATACCAAAATCCCCAAGACGAGAGCTGCCACGATGAGATTAAAAAAAATAAAAGACCTTCTCATCTTCATGGCTTTTTTAGTTGCTCCTTTAGGCGAGTCTCGATGTCTCTGTAATTTGGAATCAAATTCCAAACTTGAAGATAAAACTCATGTGCCAAATCAGGCTTATTCATTAAATCATAGGCACGCCCCATCAGATAAAACAACTCTACCTTATCCTCGGTGCGGATTTCAAAACTTCGAATCATAGGCTCTAAGTGAATGAAAGCGTCAAAGGGCTTACCCTGCTGAATTAAGGACAAAGCTAGTAGACAGCATACCGAACGAGCCATTAAACCTGCATCGGGGGCTTCGGCATCAATACATCGAGATGCATGAAGAAAAAATTTAGATGCTATCGGATTAATTTCCATTTCGAAAAATCCAATCCCAAGATCAATCCAGTCTTGAGCAGTCGCATCAGGATTTCGCTGAATGAGGTCATTCACCCAAGCGTCGTCAGCGGGGGCACCCGGATTGCCTCCGCCGATTTTACCCTGAGAATCTGCAGAAAGCTGCTCATCAAAGAGTCCAAGATCAAAAGTCTGATTTAGATTTCTTATGACATCATCTGGGTTTTCATCAACTTGAAAAATGGGTCGTGCGCTCAGCATGACTCGTGGCGAGTGGCGCTCATCAAGAAGGGCTTGCTCTTCAGAGGCTCGGATTTTATTCAGAAAAACTTCAGCCTGAATGTTATCCGGCTGCCGAATTAAGACCTGATGAAGTAGTCTCTTTGCGTCTTTTGAAAATCCTTCGTTCAGGAGAATCTCTGCGCTACGGAGCCACTCCGCTGGATCTAAACTTTTCGAGGCCTGGATATCCCCTTTAACTGAATCCTGTGGATCTAATGCCTGCTCAAGGCTTTGCGAAGTTGAAATAAAGGAAGTATCCCGGAGCAAATCATCTCCGAGATCTACACGAACCCCTCTCGATCCTTGAGACGAAGGCTTGCTTGAATCATCCATTCAACTTATTAATGTTACTCGGATTTGGAAAGAAACTCCTCCAAAAAGTGAGTATCATAGTCGGCATCGCGGAACTTTTTACTGGCCAGGATTTTCTTGTGGAATGGGATATTGGTTTTGATCCCCTCGATCTGAAACTCATCCAAAGCCTGTCTCATCTTAGCAATTGCGTCATGACGATTTCCGGCATGAACAATGAGCTTTCCAATCATAGAGTCATAAAACGGGACGACTTTGTATTGGTCGTAAACGAACGAATCAACCCGAACTCCAAATCCGCCCGGTAGGTGCAAGCCAGTGATCTTCCCCGGAGAAGGAGTAAACTTTTCTGAATCTTCAGCATTAATTCGACATTCAATGGAATGAGAGTCAATTTCAATGTCTGACTGCTTTAGTTTTAATGGAATTCCAGCGGCAGACCGGATTTGCTCCTTAATCAAGTCAATACCGGTCACCATCTCGGTCACCGGATGCTCCACCTGAATCCGAGTATTCATTTCCATAAAATAGAACTTCTTATCCCGGTTATCGACCAGAAATTCTACAGTACCTACGTTCTCGTAACTCACTGCGGCGCAGAGCTTTAGTGCTGCATCACCCATCTGCTGACGAAGATTCGGATCCAAAATCGGAGACGGGCTTTCTTCAAGTAATTTTTGATGTCGTCGTTGAATCGTACAATCACGCTCACCCAATGAAATTCTATTACCGTGGCGATCACAAAGCACTTGGATCTCGACGTGCCTTGGGCTTTCACAGTACTTCTCTAAGTACATCGCTGCGTTCCCGAATGCCGCACCAGCTTCTGAACTCACTCGATCGAACGAACCCTTCAACTGCTCAGCACTATAGACAATATGAATCCCTCGGCCACCGCCACCAGCAGCCGCTTTTAGAATCACGGGGTATCCAATTTGATCAGCTTCCCTCAAGGCTGCTGCAATATTAGGAACCGCTGAAACTGTGCCTGGCAAAAGGGGCACCCCAGCTTCTTTAGCAATTTTCCGAGCCATGGTCTTTTCACCCATAGCCGCAATATTTGCAGTCGTTGGACCGATAAAGTGAACATTGCACTCTCCACAGAGACGAGCAAATTCAGCATTTTCAGAAAGAAAACCGTAGCCTGGATGAACTGCATCCGCACCGGTAATATCTGCCGCAGAAAGGATATTAGCGATATTGAGATAGCTGAGCTTTGAATGAGGCGGACCAATACAAACCGCTTCGTCAGCTAACTTGACATGGAGAGAGTGCTCGTCCGCTGTAGAATAGACAGCGACGGTTGCGATTCCCAACTCCCGGCATGCTCGAATTACTCGAAGAGCAATTTCACCTCGATTCGCAATCAGTACCTTACGAAAGAGCGGCTGCTCGCCCTGATTCACCACACGACCCTGAATGCCCATGTATTTTGTCTCGCTCTCAAGGCTCGACGATAAAGAGGGGTTCGCCAAATTCCACCGGCTGTCCATTTTCGACGAGCACAGATACTACTTTTCCAGGAAACTCTGCTTCGATTTCATTCATGAGTTTCATCGCTTCAACGATACAAAGCACGTCACCCCGCTTGATTCCCTGTCCTTCTCGAACATAGGGATCAGCCTCGGGAGACGCTGCTCGATAAAAGGTGCCCACAAAGGGTGATAAGACTTGCTTTCGATTTCCCGCCAACTCTGGCGCTTTAGCTTGCTCGCCCACCGTTGCGGCATGTGATCCTGCAGAAGATGAATGAGCACCTCCCCGAGTAGACTCGTGAAGCTCTGCCCTAGGGGCAGTTGCATGAGAGGCATGAACCATAGAGGGCGATACAAAATTTGCTAATGACATCTCAGGCTGAGACTGTCTGGTCTTGAACTTGAAACGCTCACCTTCGCGCTCCCATTCAAATTCAGTAATCTCGTGTTTTTCCATCAGCTCGAAGATTCTCTCCAAGCTCTGAAGGTCTTTTGAATAACCTTCTGGCCCCCGCCTTGAATTCTTTTGCTTAGAATTCGATGATCTCATTTTTGCCACGTTATTTGTTCGCCTTCTCCACGTAAGAGTGATCACGCGTATCGACTTTGATCAAATCCCCTTCTTTTAGGTGGAAGGGTACTGCCACAGTCGCGCCCGTTTCTAGTTTCGCCGGCTTCGAACCGCCTGTCACTGTATCACCGCGGAAAGAGGGTTCGGTTTCGACGATCTTCAGCACTACAAAAGTAGGTAATTCAACCCCGATCGGTCGTTCATTAAAATACATGACCTTGATTGTGAGGTTTTCTTGCAAAAAGTCTTTGCCTTGACCAAGCTGCTCATCAGTGAGAGCCACCTGATCATAATTGGCTTGATTCATGAAATGATAACCTGCAGCATCTTTGTACAGGAATTGCATTTCTTTTTCTTCAGTATTGGCGCGATCCAGCTTGTCCCCAGAGGTAATGGTTCGCTCGATTACGTTTTGGTTCAACATGTTCTTAAGTTTAGTTCGAGTAAATGCCCGCCCTTTACCTGGGCTCACATGTTGAAAATCCACGATCTCGTAGGGAATGCCTTCGATTTCGACTTTAAGTCCTTTTCGAAATTGATTGGTTGCGTACATTCCTCATAGGTACCCGAGCCGGTAACCGCTGTCAACCTGCTAACTCGTTTAGAACCCGATATCGTTCGACTTTCTGGAGGAGTCCCTGAAGGGTCTCGATCTTATCGATTCGGCTGAGCCTTTTCTTCTTTCGATCGGATCTTAAGACGACAGATCCTGTTTCGTAAGCCTGAACCTCGAGCTCCTGAACCATCTTTGCTACATCAGCATCCCCAGGCGCGAAGAACAAAAGCAATTTAAAGGAATCTAGAGCTTCGCCAAGATGACCTAGAAACAGATAGGATTCAGCTAACAGACGCTGCGCAATGAGATTATCTGGAAAATCTTTCACCATCGGTGCGAGTTCGCTAATGACCTCTTGATAAGATTTTTTATCAAACAAGGCGCGCGCTAAGGCAACCCTCCCACCCATAAACTGAGGGTGAAACTGAAGGCCTTCGCGAGCAATTCGAATCGCCTCGTCCACCAATCCGGCTTTGCGATAGGCTTCAGTCAATGGCGCAAAAACTCTAGACGACGGATCGTCCTGAAATTTTTTCAGATACTGGTAAATCACCGGCTGAAACTCCGGCATCGTCTGCCCTCTCAACTGGAGCCTCCCGAAATAATCTCCTTGGAGTTCAGGATTCGGGGGGTCACGAAAATCAGTAATTCAGAACGAGTCTCGCTTGTAGCCTCACTCCCGAAAAGCCACCCAATTACGGGAATATTTCTTAAAACTGGAAAGCCTGTGGCATCGTGCTGAGAACTCAGTGAATAGATCCCACCAATCACCAGGGTCGTACCACTGTCTACTAGTACCTGAGTTTGTAAATTTCGTTGAGCTACGGCATTTCCACTCAGACTCCCACTCGTTACGGGATACGGGAGGTCTTTAGAGACATTCAGGTCCATTAATACGCTGGCATCATTGGTCACAGTCGGGGTGACGACAAGACTTAGATTTGCCTGAGAAACCTGGAGAGAAGCCTGAGGCCCCATTTGGGTGGAAATCAAAGCGGGAGTCAACATGGGTGTCGAAGATAAGATCGATGCTTTCTGGCGATTGAGGACTACAGTTTTTGGAGCAGACATCACCTTAACCTGACTTTCACTTTCTCCAATTCCCAGGATTGCATTCAGCCGGAGAGTTGAATTAAGAAAAGTAATACTCGGAGAAAATCCAAAAGTCCCATTTGCAGCCCTCGCTGCACCCGAGGCTTGACTGATCGCGCTACCTCCCGAGAAAACACCTGGACTCCCAACCAAAGCATCAATTGGGTTCGCACCTGCAAAACTCGCAAAAGCGGTGCCCGACGTTCCCCCCACACCCAGACTTCCAGAGAGAGTTTTACCGAAGCTCTCAGTGACTTCGACTACCTTAGCCTCAATCATGATCTGAGGAGTCGGAGCATCCAGCACTTCGATTAACTTTCTTAACTGATCAATGCTCTTTGGAATGTCATGAATAATGATACTGTTGGTCCTTGAATCGGGCTGAATTACAACCGGATCATCTTGACCGAGAGAGCTGCCACTCCCACTTGATGTTGAAGTAAACTTTTGCAACGAAGCGCTTAGCTCATTTAAATTCGCATAATTAATTGGAAATGAACGAGTGATTTTGGGCGTAATTGCGGTGATTGCACGACTCGCTGCCAATTCCTGTTGTTTTTCGTCAGTCAAGGTCTTGAGAGACATAATTCGTAAGATATTTTCAGATCTCTCAGCACCGAGTCCGGCCATTCGCAAAACAATATCTAATGCTTGATCCCAGGGAACTTCCTCCAAAGAAAGAGTAATCTTCCCACTTACATCTTTTCCCAATATCACATTAAATCCACTCGCGTCGCCGATGAGTTTAAAGACATCAGAAAGATTCGTATCTCGTAGCTTCAGAGTGACGGGTTTTCCCTTAAATTTTTTAGTCTCCCGACTGGTTAATAATTCATCTAGCCGATCAGGCTTTGGAGTACCTCCCTGCTTTTGAGGGGTCACAGCAGCTGGGCTTGGAAGGTCTGATGAATCAGCCTTGGCCAGGTTTGGCTCGTCTTTTTTCACCTTCACGAGCAACGAATTTCCACTAGGAATCAACTCTGGCGTCACGGGCTCTGAAGTTTCAACTAAAATCCGAGCTACCTCAGAATCTTGACCCGCAACCACGGGACGAATTGATTTGACGATTGTTCCAAATGTCGACGCATCCACCGGCGATGACGCTCCTTCAGAAAAACGACCGCCCTTGATGACGATGAAAAACTCCTGATTACTACTCCCCTTTTGAGTTTCTGCATCAAGCGCACTATCCGCATCAATTTTAATTTCTGGCGGATCCGAAATCCCGTTAAAATCAATCATGTTAATGATCGAAGTTGCCCATGCAGAACTGTGAATTGTAGCAAAAATAAGTCCACTCGACAAACCCCGCCAGAGGTATCTACCTTTAGAGACTCCCATCAACCCCCCCCTCGCGCGTTTGTTTTGCCGTTTTCTTGCTCAGGATTTGCATCCTCCGGAATTAATGGGAGGTCGGTCAGTCTCGATTCGACTTTTCCTGCTAGATTCTTGGCTTTTTCCTGAATCACTACGCGGTCATCATAGATTTGCTTAACTACTCCGCCAACAGCTCCAATTCGACTCCCACGCCCTACTGAAAACGTTCGACCATCAGGAGTTGCAATGAGAGCGCGCAAGTGATCAGCCCCAGTTAAGATGCCAATCACTTTCAAAACATCTAACGAGTATTGCTCCAGGTCTTCAGCAGATTCTGAAGCTACCCCGCCCTTAAACTCTGGCGATCTAAAAGGATCTCGAGCAATTGAAAGCGTCTCCATCCGAAGAGTTGAAGTACTCTCATCAGGATGACTAACAGGAGGCGTTAAAGATGGAACTTCGGCATGAGCTGAAACGATAAAAAAACCTAATAAAAATAGGTCAATCATTTTGAGCCCTCTAAATTCGGAGTAGATTTCAAGGCTGAATCGGAAGTCTGATCAGTCGATTTACCGATAGGCTCAGGTTGAAGCCCTAGGTATTTATAACCTTTGATTTCTAATACTGCCGAAAGTTCAACTCGTCCAGCGCCAGTATCGGTCCCTGATGACACGTCAAGCTGCTCTACACGAACTGCCTGATTCACGGCTGCAAGTCTTTCTAGGAAATACCAAATCTGAGGATATGCTCCCTTCAACTTAAGAGAAAAGGGCTGCTCCAGATAGAGACCCTTTGGCACCTCAGGAAGAGCACTAATTCCGGCTACAGCTAATCCTACCTTTTTTGCCTCAGTTACGAGCATGCTCATCATCATTGGAGAATCCATACTGGGTGGGATTACGTCTTGAAGGCTCTTGAGCTCACTCGCCATCGCTGAGAGCGATTTCAATTTGGTCGCCGCCAACTGTTTACTCTCTCTTACGCTGGAAAGTTCCTTCTTTTTTAAAATAAACTGCGAACTTTCGCCCACCGTGAAATCATAATAGCCCAAACCTAAATACCCCAAAAATAGAACCACCATCAATCCCAGGGGCAACCGCTCAACTAAAGCTGAAATTCCCGTACTCACTTAATCTACTTTCCTCATTGCTTTAAGCTCAAACCGTGTAACATCGATGCCCTTAAAGCCTTGATTTTGAATACTTTTCGTAAGCTCTACAGTCTTGAACACTTCATAGTTGTGTAGATTTTTTATAAATTCAGAGATTTGAGAAAACCCAAGCGAAGACCCACTCAGCATCACACGATCTTGCTCCACTTGAACTTTGGTCAACCAAACCTCTTTGGGTATCGCAGACGAAAGTGCTGTCATGATCTTAGCTGGCTCATTTCTACTATTCAGTAAAGTCTGTACAGACTTCAACTTTGCAGCCATCTCACTCAGACTCGAGTCTGCCTGGGGTTGCCCCAATTCTGAAGAAGCAAACCTCTTAGACTCTTGCTGGATTTTCTCAAGATCCCGTTTAGTCGTTTGTATCGCGAGATCAATCTTTTTGACTTGTAACTCTTGAAAATAATCGACTCCCTGCGATGCTAGCAAACAGATCAAAAACGAAACTAGGATTTTTTTCAACGGCAAATTCTGATCATGACCATCCGAGAAACTACTCACTGAACCATTCCCTACTTCGGGAGACTCTCGAAGTAGCTTTGATTTTTTCTTTACTGCCAAATTCACTTTAATCACGACCGAGCACCTCCAGAACGGATCGCCAATCCGATCGGAACAGCTGCGACTGCACCAATTCGACTTAAATACTCAGAGGTGAAAACTTCTGGCGAATATGTAATCGCATTAAAGGGATTCAACACTTGCGTCGGAAATCCAATTAAGTCTTCAATCACTTTAGACAACCGAGGAATTTTTGCAGACCCTCCAGCAATGAGAATCGAAGAAAGTGGGGGTCCACTCGAAGAAGCTTGGTAGAAATCGAGTCCTTTCTTGATTTCTATCGCAATAGTCTCGGACACCGAACTCATCAACTCGATCACTTCCTGCGGCATTCCCTCTAAGCCCTCAGACGTTTTGAGCGACTCTGCGTCTGCAAAGGACAAACTGAGAACTCTTTGAATTTCCGAGGTGAGCAGGTCTCCGCCAATCGAACTATCCTTGGTAAAAATGGGAACCCCATTCGCTACAATCACTAACTTTAGGGAGGCTGCTCCAATATCAATCAGGGCGACGGCTTCGGAAGGTTTGACGGGATAATTGACTTCATAAAGATTTTGGAGCGCGAAGAAATCGACATCCATCACGGCAGGGACCAGACCTGCCTTAGTAATGCAATCCAGATAGGATTCAAGCACAGTCTTTTTTACCGCAACAACGATCACTTCGGTTCTGCCACCCTTTACATGAGAAATGAGGTGGTAATCCATGACGACTTCAGAAACATCAAACGGGAGATATTGCTCTGCCTCCCAGAAGACCTGCTCTTGCAGGTCCTTCAGATCTACCCCATCTAAAGTCATCTTTTTGACGATCAATGCCGCACCTGAAATCGAACTGCAAACCTTTCGATTTTTCAGCTGCATTTGATTCACTAGGGTTTTAATGCCCTCAACCAACCCCACTGGGTTGATGATTTCTCGATTGACGATGATCTCTTCTGGAAGCTGAACCACTCCAAAATGACGAAGATTCCAAAGTTTTCCCTTTTTCGATAGCTCTACCAACTTGATCGAAGAAGACCCAATACTCAGTCCGATCGAGGATTGCTCGCCAAACGCAAGGCTTGATGAGATTTTATCTAAAAATCTTTCAATCATGGACGGTCATCCTATCCGACTCACTTCTCAGCGAGAACCCATCATGGGTACCCATATTTAAATATTACAGATTTAAATTAAAGATTCAACCCCCTGCGATGCACTAATCCATTGAAACTTCAGCTGAGGGACCGGAGAGCAAAAGAATTGACATGCGGTCTAAGCGCTTTTGGTCAAAATCGCGAGATGAAATCACCCCAAACCCCACCACCTCTTTACCGTCAGAGGCTGCCGAAAAACCCTCGAGGTGATCATAGCAAAAACTCTCTTGGAGTCCTGGAATTCCAAGTTCGCTTCCCACCTGAGAACTCAAAAGACGAAAATTGCCAACCTGAGCGGATGTCTCCAAGGTTCCCGATCTTAAAATTTCGCCGGCTTCCCGACTTTTACAGTTTGGTATTTTTTCTATCTGATAGGTCAGACGATTGGGATCAAGGACTCGAAAACGAAGTGCAGCCCGGTTCGCTCCCGCTTCTCGCTTGATTCGACTCAATTCATGAGCCAAATGCCTCAAAACGACCCGTGAGGACCATTTCGGCCAACGATCCATCACGATTGGCAGCGCAGAAAGAAAGACGAACACCACTGCAGTGGCAAAGATCCACATTCGCCTCTGACGTTTTAAACGAACTTCAACCTTTTCCCAAAGTTCGTAATTTTCCCACTCTTCCTGGGCCCAGCGCTCAGATGCTACGTCGGTATCATGAATTGGAACCATAGTTGATCACTCAAAAAAAGATAATAACACAATGCTCCTAGCACCAAAAACGGACCATATGGAATAGCAAACTTCATGAGGTCTTTTTGCGAAGTCCACCTCGCCCATAGCAATCCTACCACACTTCCTAAAACTGAACTGAGCAAGATCGTTACAAACACACCTTGCCAACCGATAAACGTCCCAATCATTCCCAGAAGCTTAATGTCACCGCCTCCCATCCCAGATCGACCTCGAAGCTGAAGATAGACTAACGCCATCAGGTAAAAAAAGCCAAAGCCTACCAAAAAGCCGACGAGCGAACTCCTCCACCCTATTTCGAGACTAAGAAAGCTGGTCAAAAAACCCAAAACCGTCCCACCCAAACTTAATGAGTCCGGAATAATTCGATGTTCTAAGTCAATAAATGTAACGGCAAGAAGGATAGAAACCAATGGCCAATGCCTCAGAACGAGAGCACTAGAAACCCCCACCTTAAGCTCGACAGCAACAAACAAAAGAGCCGTCAGGCATTCGATCATGGGATACCTTGAGGAAATGGCTGCCCGACACTGTCGGCACTGACCTCTGAGAAGTAGGTAACTCAACACCGGGATATTGTCGTACCACCGAATGACCTGATGACAAGAGGGACACGAACTCCTCGGCGCTACAATTGACTTCCCGAGAGGTAGTCGAACCACAACCACATTCAGAAAGCTGCCTACGATCAGTCCAAGGATGAGACTAATCAGATGAGTCCCCCACTGTGGCAAATATTCAATCACCCAAATCTCCTTTGAATCAAGCGAGCAATCCGACCCACCTTTGAAAAGAATAACCGAAACTACTCGAATTCATAAAGCGCAATCAGGCGATTCGGAAAAGAGATAGAATCACGACAGCCACGAACCCGCCAATGCAAGCACTCACGGCAATCATCAACACCGGATCGGTCACCCTTCGAGAAACTGTCATGAGCCTTTCAACTTCAGACTCATAGAGAGAAGCAACGCTATCCAGCATTTGATCCAGACCACCCGTTGACTCTCCTACTGAAACCATCCGACTTGCCATTTTTGGAAAAATGGCAAGTCGAGAAATAGCCGCGCCTAAAGTGTATCCGGCGTCTATTTCTCTGCGAATTTTGGTCATTGCTGACTGAAGGACAGTATTGCCAAGCGTCTGCCTACAAATATCGATCGACTCCAAGGCGGGCACTCCTGACGCAGATAAAACCCGAAAGGTTCTAAAAAAAGTCGCTACAGCCACCTTTTTTGAAAGTTCGCGCAAAACCGGAAGATTAAAAAGCGTATCGGCGACAATACTTCTACCCTCTATCGACTTGAAATATCGGTGAGTCAAATAGATCAAAACCAAACACGTTAAAAAAACTGGCAATGCACGTTGAGAATAAAACTGAAAAAATCCACTAACAGCAACCGTAAAACCGATGACTAACCCAATCAGCGGGTCGATCACCCCACGCCTCACAGTCCTGCGCAGACGATCCGATTCACTCAAATAGGCACATAATCGTAGCAGCACTCCGCCTAGGTCACCAGTCAGCTCGCCAGCACGAATTACAGCAACATAAAATTTCGGAAACACACTCGGATAAATTGCAAATGACTCCCAAAGTGATGCGCCTTGAGAAACTCGATCTTTCACATCTTGAAGAATCACACCAAGCCCTTTTGGGGATTGTTCAGCCACCAGATCAAGACACTGAGTCATGGGAATGCCAGAATTCGATAAAACTTGAAGCTTTTGTGTCATGAGCAGTAACTGAGCCGAAGTTATTTGAATCACAGGCTTGTTGAAAAATTTAAGTATTCCCAGACTCAGAAATCCTTGCTGAGAGATTTGAGTAGGCCTAACTCCCTGACTACGAAGAGCCACACGAGCCTCACCCTCGGTTTGCGCTTCAACCCTCCCGTTGAGTCGCTTTCCGAAGCGATCTATTCCCTGATAAATAAACTCAGGCATAACTTTTTAGCTCCAAGAGACCAGGCATTAGAATTATGGTGGCTCCTCCAACTTATTTTGTAAACTGTGGAAATCTTGACGGAGTAGGAGTTTCATTTGAGGCGAATCTTAGCTATAACTCCAATCCGAAGTGTGTGTACTACTCTGATAAAAATCCGAACAGCCGGGTCAGTCACAATCAAAAAGGAGATCTTTCTCTTATGAATTATGAAATAGGCGCTTTTGCTCGTTTTCAAGCAATTAGAGACCTCGTAACGAGACAACCCAGAAAATTTGACCCTCCTCGTAATGAACAGGGAAAGCAACTCCGAGTCTCCGAATACTTCGGAATGAACACGTTTGACTTGCCAAAAATGAAAGAAAAGCTCCCTAAAGAACTTTACATCAAGCTCACCTCAACGATCGAGGCAGGTAAGCCTCTCGATCGCGAAATTGCAGATTCGGTCGCTCACGCCATTAAAGAATGGTCTCTCGCCCTTGGCGCAACCCACTTTTGTCACTGGTTTCAGCCTCAAACTGGATTAACTGCTGAAAAACATGACGCTTTTATTAGCTTTGACGGCAATCACCGCACTCTAGAGAAGTTCTCAGGGAGTCAACTCATCCAAAGCGAGCCTGATGCGTCAAGCTTTCCGTCGGGAGGTATGCGAACAACGTTTGAAGCCCGCGGCTACACAGCATGGGACCCCACAAGCCCAGTGTTCATTATGGAGCACACCAATGGCAAGACTCTCTGCATCCCCTCCGTCTTTATCAGCTATCATGGCGACAGCCTGGATGAAAAAACAGGGCTCCTCAGAAGCATGGAAGTCCTTTCCCAAAAGGCAACCGAGCTATTACAGATCCTCGGCTACTCGGATGTCAAACGAGTCATCCCGACTCTTGGAGTCGAACAAGAGTACTTTCTGATTGATCGAGATTTTTATAGCCTCCGACCTGACCTTATTATGGCAGGGCGATCCCTGGTGGGGGGATCTCCACCGAAGGGACAGCAGCTTGAAGACCATTACTTTGGAAGTATTCCTTCTAGAATTCAAGCATTCATGAGTGAAGTTGAGTACGAACTCTACAAACTCGGCGTACCAGTAAAAACTCGACACAATGAAGTAGCTCCAAACCAATTTGAGAGTGCCCCCATTTTCGAGGAGGCCAATATCGCCTCAGATCACAACCAGCTGACGATGGAGATTTTGAGAAAAGTGGCAACGCGCCACCACCTTGCCGTCTTGCTCCACGAAAAGCCATTTGCAGGGATCAATGGAAGTGGGAAACACAATAATTGGTCGCTGAGCGCAGTATCTAACCACCTAGATACTGATGGTGAAAATCTTCTCGAACCAGGGCAAACTCCACATCAAAATCTCCGATTTCTTCTGATTTTGGCTGGTATCTTAAAGGGAGTATATAAACATGCAGGTCTACTGAGAGCAAGTATTGCATCGTCAGGAAACGATCACCGTCTTGGGGCCAATGAAGCACCCCCTGCAATTATCTCAGTATTCATGGGGGATTTGCTCAACCAGATCCTCAATGAAATTGAAAAAGGTCGAGAGTCTGGACTCAGCGCCGAGGCAGTCATGATTCAGTTAGGAATCAGTAAGCTCCCTACCGTGATGAAGGACAATACGGATCGAAATCGAACGTCACCATTTGCATTTACTGGGAATAAATTTGAATTTAGAGCCGTGGGATCTTCCGCTTCGACTGCTTTCCCGGTGACAGCCCTCAATGCCGCCGTGGCTGATGGATTTTCAGAGCTGATTGAAGCGATCAAGAAGAGGAGCAAAACGACTCAGACTATTCAAGCCGCGGTGCTCGAAGCAATTCAGGAAGCACTCATCGCGTCCAAGACCATCCGCTTTGAAGGGAATGGCTATTCAGCGGATTGGGTGGAGGAAGCTGAAAAACGCAACCTTCCCCACTTCAAGAAAACACCAGAAGCCCTTGCGCAACTCATCTCGCCCCTCACCCAGGAGTTGTTCTCCAAGCTTGAAATCTTTTCAAAAGCTGAAATTCAATCTCGATTTCATGTTCGGCTCGAGAGGTACATCAAGAATCTCTGGATTGAAGTAGATACCCTCAAGTCCATGGTAGACACCCAAATTTTACCAAGTGTCTTTGCATACCAAGGACAACTGGCACAAGGAGCGGCTGCGAGCCGTGAACTAGGGAGTAAGGCGCCCCAGGCAAAGACTCTCGAGCATCTCGGTGGTCTGGTCGAAGCACTCCAGAACAAGCGAGCGCAACTCGACGGTGCCCTCCTCATCACTGAAAAGGCATCTTCGGAAGAACAAAAAGCTCAAATATTAGCAGAACAGGTTGCACCTTCGATGATGGAAGTCCGCAAGGTCTGTGACGACCTGGAAGCGGTTGTGGGTGATAGTTATTGGCCGCTACCTAAGTACCGAGAAATGCTGTTCTTGCTTTAAGGAAAAATTAAAGGGCGGGAAACTGTTCTCGCCCTTTTTTACTCTCGCTCGATCAGACTTTTTACTCGCAGAACTGTTTTCAAAGCAAAAACCACGGACTGAGCTGGAAGCTGAACCAGCGCCCAATCGGAGAAGCCGGACCAGCTCTTCCTGGATTGGGGCTCCTCTGCGGGTCGAGTCGTTTTGACCCGCTTCGCTTGAACCTTGGGCTTTCTTTTTTCGAACGGATTTCGTCCTAAATGCTTAGACATTCATTCCTCCCTTGCACCGACTGAGTAGTTCGTCGGCTGCCAACAGGTAGTCTTGCGCCCCTCTCGAAGAGCGATCGTATTCCAAAACAGACTGAGCGTGCCCTGAGCTTTCTGCGATTGCTGCATTATCGTGAATCACAGCTTCAAAAAGCGTTTCTCCTAACTCACTCTTAAGGGCCTCAACGACCTCATGAGTGAGTCTCCTTCGACTGGAAAACTGGGTAGGCAGCACGCCGAGGATTGAAATATCGGAGTTCCACCGTCCCCTGACGTCTTCAATTGCTTCGCGAATTTTAACAATCCCCTCTAAACTAAAAAATTCTGTTTGAACAGGAATCAGCACGTATCGACTGGCACACAAAGAGTTCATGGTCAGGAGATTCAAACTAGGCGGGGTATCAATGATAATAAAGTCGTAATCCTGGTGCACGGTGGTAAAAAACCGAGAGAGAATGACCTCTCGATCCGCGTGGGTAAAAAGATAGTACTCAACCCCTGAAAGCGCCTTGTCTGAAGCAATCAAGTCAACCCCAGATTGAGTCGGAGTAATGTACAGGTGGCGAGTACGAGCATCGATGGGTCGCTTTGAAAGATAGATCTCATCCAAGGTATGAAGCGACTCGTAGGGGGGCTCGCCAGGCGTAACCCCAAGATAACTGGTCAAATTCGATTGGGGATCGCCATCGACGAGAAGTACTTTTTTACCTTTTTTGACTAGGGCCACACCCAAATTCATGACTGTGGTTGTCTTTCCCACGCCCCCTTTTTGGTTGGCCACCGTTATGATGATCGCACCACGAGTGGCTGCCTCTTTAGGCTGCTCTACTTTTTGATGATCTCGTTTTTTAAAAACCATAGAACTCCCCCTCATGGAATCTTTCTAGATTGCTCTTTCTGCCCCAAAAAATCAATGTTCGGCTAAAAGAAGAGGGTCAGCCGCTTCAAACTCTAGGATCTATACTTGACGAATGGGCTGCGGCTGTGGCTTATCATGGAGGAATGAGTTTTAACGCAGTCGTCAATACCTGGTATCAGTCCAAGATCACCGAACGAACCTTTTTGGGCCAACTCTTAAGAAAACTACGCCGTTCTTATTTGGGCACTTTTAAACCAGAGGTGATTCAAAAATCGATTGAGGAGACACGAAAGGGCGACTGCCACCGATGCGGCCTCTGCTGTGAGTTGATTTATAAATGCCCTTTTCTAGGTAAAGATCATCAAAACTTGCCTTACTGCCGAATTTACGGCGATTTAAGACCCGCGAACTGTAAAAACTACCCCTTTGACGAGACCGACTCTGAAATCGACCAGTGCGGGTTCACGTTCAAGGAGTCAACCTCAAAGACTTCTTCGCAATAACTCAGCATGGTTCTACTTCACGGAGTTAAAACTCTCGATCAAGAACTCACTCACCCGGTAGTCACTATTGGTAATTTTGACGGTGTCCACGTCGGGCACCAGAAAATTATATCCCTAGCCATGGATCTGGCAAAGTCGCGCGGAGGTCACAGCATTGCTTTGACCTTCAAACCTCACCCACAAGCAGCACTTAACCCCCAAAAAGAGATGCAGCTCCTCACCACGTACGAGGAAAAGATTCAAATCTTCAAGGGGTTAGGGATCGATTTCGCAATTGAAGAGCCATTTAGCCGGGAATTTTCAGAGATCGAGCCCATCGAATTTTTCAATGAGTTCCTGCTCAAGCGTCTCGGCGCAGAGTGCATCGTAGTCGGCTACGACTTTGGTTTTGGCAAAAATCGGGGCGGTCACCTCGATGTTTTAAAAGATCTGTGCCAGAACGCTCAGGTTGAGCTCATTGTCGTACCTCCAATGCGTCTAGAGGGTGAGATTATTTCCAGCTCGCGAATTCGAAACTACCTGATGCACGGACAAATCCAAGAAGCCAACCAGCTTTTGGGGCGTCGATTTTCTTATCAAGGGATTGTCTCTCATGGCGACGGAAGAGGCAAAAAGATCGGATTTCCCACAGCAAATTTGAAGATGGAAAATAAGCTCGTTTTACCCTACGGCGTCTATGCCACCTACGCAGTATTTGGTGATCAGCTTTATCCAAGTGTCACTAATATTGGCGTTCGACCCACGTTTCAGCAAGGAAGGCCTGCACTAGTCGCATCCCCCCTCGTTGAAACCCACTTTTTGGATCAAACCTTGGATCTTTATGGCTACCGTTTAGAGATCCTTTTTGAGGAGCACATTCGGGCTGAGCAAAAGTTTAAAGATCTCGAGTCACTCAAAACTCAGATTCAACTGGATATTAAGACCGCTCGAAAGTGCCTAGGCTTCGTTCAAGACCCGAAGTGAACCTTTCCTCTTCGGGTTCGCACGCATTTCCTTCATCAATACCTGCGTTTCAGAAACTAGCTCTATTAGGTCTTGCTGAACTTTAAGGTCGTTTACAGCCCCTGATTGGCCGGCAAAACGGACGAGATCTGCAAAGTCCAGAACTCGATTTAAGCGGACCCAAAGCTCCTGTGAAAACCCCGGCATTGCGAGTAAAATTCCTTGCAGATCTGAGCGTGAAGTCGCCCGAGCACTGGTTGCGTAGACTTCATCAATCGTCTGCAGCAGGGCGTCGTTGAGAATTTCATAATATCGAACCAGCTCTGAATACTTGGCTTTCGCGATTTCATCCGATCCCAGGTTCTGCAACTTACTCCACTCTTTAAGAACCAAAGACGAGGCACTCGACTTGCGCTGCACCAGATCCCAAACTACCCAACCGGCGAAATACACGAGAGCAATGAGGCTCGCCCAATACAAATACCTCCAAAAGGGGAGAGGAACCGAATCAGCAGAGTGTCTTTCAGGCGGAAGCCAACCGCGAAGCTGCTCTTTTTTGCCACCCAAATTTTCCACTGCGCTGGTCTGATCGGCCTGTTCAGAGGCGTTAACGGCAGACGGTTTAGCTTCAGAAGCCTTCGGAGGCAAAGATGTAGAGCCCGGCAACGGATCCAGGACACGGATTTCAATGGGCTCGGTTGTTTTAGTATAAAAAGATTTTTTTTCAGGGTCAAAAAAAGCGAGCTGTAACGAAGGTAACACCAACTGTCCAGGGCTTCGAGGAATCAACAAAAACTCGAAAACCTTAGCTCCAGAATCGCCCTGACTAGGCAGTGATCGTCCATGAGTATCATAAAGCTCAACTTGTGATGGCCATTTTCCCTGAGGAGCCTGCAAGGAGGAAAGATTTCCGTTGCCCTCAACTTTCAGAGTCAAAGTCATCGCCTCATTTGCTCTCACTTCATATTTATCCACCATTGAAATGAGATTAAACTGCCCGACTCCCCCTGAGAAATCTGTAGGACGCCCCTCCTGAGGGAGTGGAACAACGGTCACAGTGAGGGGTTCACTCTTGCCTTTACCCATTTTTTCAATCGGCTGACTAAAAAATCCAAAAAATGGATCTTCGTCCTCTCCCCATCCGAGTGGGTTACGACGTCTCCCTTCGAGGTAGACGTATTTCACGGCAACCGGCTCAACAGTAAGCTGACCCTCTGTCACCGGATAAGCTGCATAGCGAGCCAAAAGCGAACGTTCGAAAACCTCTCCGTTGAACTTCACCTCTTGGCTCTCGAGTGCTTGCCCCAACGCCATGGGAGAAAGATCCTCACGCAAAAAGCCGGTCAGCGTCGGAAACTGTTCTATCTGGACGCTAGAAATCCTAGGCTGATGATAAATATAATAGCTCACTAAAACTTTTTGGCCTTTGTAGGCTGTAGTCCGATCCACTTCAGCACGAACGAAAATCTTTGAGCCTGCACTCGATCGGGTATCACGTGCCCGGGGATCTCGCGGTCGAAGTCCTCGCCCCCGAAACGTCAATTGGCCTTGCGGGTAGCCCTGAGCCGACTTGGAGGACTGGCCAGACGCACCCACCGTTACGAAAACATCAGGAGCCTTAAAAATCTGATTCCCAGATTTCATCTGGATGTGACTAATCTTAACCTGGCCCTGTTTTTTGGGGCGCAAAAGAACCTGAACTGCCCGCTCGGTAACCGAGACCATCTGACTGGTGTTGTAATCATAGTGAGCGCTCATGGACATCGAGTTCGATTGCTGACCTATTTCAAAATCAGGAGCATCAAAACTCGGCTCACCGGCTCCCGTATCACCTTCGGACTTCACAGAAAGTGTCAAAACGAGAGAATCATTGATCGATATCGATCGGGAATCTGTCGTTGCTGAAAACTGGATCGACGGGGATTGCGCCCAAACATCAGACAGAATAAGGCCCCAGAACAGGAGCATCCACTCCAGTTTTTTACCAATCCTTGGCTTGAGCTTGTTGGTTTCCATTTTTTTTCTGTAATTTCTCCTGAAGTTCCCGCTCACGAGCTTTGAGTTCACTCAAAACCCGATTCGCGTCTTCAGATGTCATTTTTTGGGATTTAAAATCATCCTTCTTCTTCCCAGGTTGGGTCTCTTGATACCGCTTCTCTTCATCTGATTGCTGATGAGTCGAAGCTTGCTTTTGAGACTCCTGTGAAGAATTTTCCTTTTGTTTCTGTTCCTCACCTGATTTTTGTTTTTGATTTTCCGCGGACTGATTCTTTTGATCCTGGTTCTGCTGCGCTTGCTTCTCCTGCTCCTTCTTTTTTTGGTCGCGCTTTTTCATTTCATTGAGAACGAGCTGGAGATTCTTTCGCGCTTTTTCTTCTAGTTTTGGATCTTTAGATGCCATCGCCGACTTGATCGCATCGAGATAGGATCGAATCGCCTCTTTGGCTTCGCCCTTCTTCTCAAGCGCATTGGCCAAATTGAAAAGAGCCTGATCTCTGAGCTCGGATTGTTTAGACTTCTCAGCCAGCTTAGCTGCTCGATCAAATGATTGAACCGCTCGATCGACATCCCCTTGTCGAAGTTGAATTACACCCTGGTTAAACTCAAGCTCTGGACTGTAGGGATCGAGAGCTTGAGCTGAGTTAAATCGTCGCTTAGCCTCGTCAAAATCGCCTCGCTGATAGGCCCTCAAGCCACGTTGAGTCTCTAAGTAACCTTCGATCGGAGCAGGCGCGCTCAAAACCGCATCTGCCCGCACAGGAACAGAGACGAAGAAAGTTGAGATCAAGAAAACAGCTAGGATCAAATTTCTGACTGGAAGTGATATCTCAAGAATGAGCAAAATCACAGCAATGGCGAGAGGGAATTGAAATCGATCTTCATAGACTAAGAAACGTCGCTCCGAGTAATCTCCTCGCACTAAGCCACTCATTTGCTTTTTGAGCTCCGAAATTTCTGATTCCTGCTGAGACAAAGACCAGTATTTCCCACCCGCTCGAGAAGCTAAACTCGTGAGATAATCCGAATGAAAGGCACTCACGATCGGATTTCCCTTCCGATCCCTCTTAAATCCCAGAACATGTCCTGCATCGTCTCGAACGGGAATAGGCCCCCCTTTTTCAGTACCCACGCCGAAGGCATAAAACTGAATCCCTTTTTTCTTAATGAGGTCAGCCTCAACTAAGGCCTGATTTTCGTGATCCTCCCCATCTGACACCAAGATCACTACGCGAGAGGCTACCGGAGCCTGACTACCACTCAAGACCTCTTCGGCCCCTCGCTCAATCGCTTGAGTCGCAGTTTGTAAGGCTAGGCCGATATCAGTTCCCTGATTCTGCATGAACTTGGGATCAAGAATTTGAACCGTGTCCCAAACATGATCTAAATCACTGGTCAGAGGACTCACTACAGCGGTGCTGGCGGCAAATGCAACCACCCCGACTCGATCCCCATTTAAGGTCGAAAGCAGAGTTTTCACCCAATGTTTCATGGCCTGAAGACGGCTAGGCACGACGTCCTCAGCCCACATGCTATTGGAAATATCGAGCACCAAAACGACGTCCAAACCAGAGACTTTAATCGACTCCTCATGGCTTCCCCATTGCGGACGAGCAAGCGCTAAGAAACCGAAAGCTAAAGCCAAAAGTCCAATCAGCGATTTTCTGAATCGAAGTTTGAAATTCAACTCAGGTGAGAGAAATTGCCAAAGCTTGGGTTGCGCAAATCGGGCAAACTGTTTCCTCCTCCGGCCCTCATCAAAATAGATCCAGCCTAACCAAAAAGGAAGAATCAGGAGTCCCCACAGCCACTGGGGTTCTAGGAACTTCATGGTAAAAACCTCCAGGCCAAACGCTCCAGAAGCTGAACTAAAACCAGCAAGACCAGACCCACCCTCAAAGGAAATTGAAAGTTCTCATCATAACGAACTTTTTCTTTCGCTTTGACCACACTTTTTTCAAGTTGGTTGATTTCTCGGAAAACTTTTTCAAGTGTACTCTCGTCTGTCACTCGATAAAACTTACCCTGAGTTTCCTTCGCAATGAGTTTGAGAAGTTCAGGGTTGAGGGCATTTTCCACCTGCTGATAGGTTACGACTTCGCCCCCCAACAGACTTCGCCGCTTAATCGGGATATTCACGCGTCCCTCACGACCGACGGCGATCGTATACACGCGAATCCCAAAGCCTTGGGCCAGCTCACCAGCCGTTGCTGGATCAATTTGGCCCAGATTATTATCCCCGTCCGTCAGTAAAATGATCACCTTGCTTTTGGCTTTCGAGCTTTTGAGATGCCCGATCGCAAGAGCTAAACCATCACCAATTGCCGTCCCATCCTTCAATACACCGATACTCGCCTGACGCAGTGCCTTGAGCAGAAGTCCATAGTCCAAGGTCGGAGGAGAAAGGGTGAGTGGTTCGCCACTAAACATCACAAATCCGATTCGGTCGTTCTGGCGCCCCTTAATAAAGCTTTCCATCGTATCTTTGGCAACTTCGATTCGAGAGCGCTCACCAAGATCTACGATATTCATGCTGGCAGAAAAATCTAAAATCATCATGATATCAATGCCGTTGGTGTTTCTCTCCATCTGACGATAACTCGTCTGAGGCCTTGCTAAGGCCAAGATAAAAAGAATCAAAGCCAGATACTTGAGACTCATCCAGATTCTAAATGGACTTTTTGATGTGACTTCATCTGGAATGGGCATTGAAAACCTGACCCTTGCAGGACGGTTTCGATGCAGCCACCACCTATGCAAAACAGGAAGGAGAGCAAATAAGATGAGAAAACCCCAACTAGCGAATCGCATGGCCTGCCCATTCTCCTGAGATTGACGGTGTTTTTGATTCGATCACCTCAGATTTTCTTCGAGTCAGCTCTACCCACTCGCGTGCGGCCTTTAAAACCTCGAGCGCCTCACTTGCCTCTGGTTGGTAATCAGTGAATTTTACTCGATCCAGCGAACCAAACAATTTCCTGAGCTCTCCAACTTGTGAATCGCTCAGTTCGTTTGAAAATGGCGGCCCCAACTGGATTAAGTCACTCAAGGCCGTGAGCATTTCCCGGGTCGTTGCCTCGGGGGCATCGATTCGAAAACGGATTCCCACATAGACCTTCAGAATTTCAGAAATACCGAAGTAATACTTTTTAAACTCACCTCGAAGGGGATAGTTCATCTGCTCCAACTCTAACAGGCTTCGAAGAGCAATCTGATGCTCTGGCAAAATAGGTTCCTTTTTCACCTCAAGCTGAGGATGTCGCAGGCGCCAGCGCCGCCACACAAAATAAATGAGCCCCGCAACTGCACAGGCTGCAACCAAACCTAGACCGATGACCCAAAAGATCGGAAACTTCAAACCGACCGGAGGCTCCAGGTCATAGGGCTGGTCGGGCTCGGGGTCTTGCGGAGAAATTGCAGAGCGGACTTCAATCTGAAGCGGCACTGAACGAGCCACTTCTTTTCCTGCCGGGTCTTTGAGTGCAAACGCTGGCAAAACCAGCGTGCCTGGCTTAATCGCCGCTACCCAGAATCGAAACTCATCTGAGGCCGAAGCGCCAGGCATTTTGTCTAACCAATCAAAACCAATCTCACCTAAATTGGTCTGAGGTTCAAGCCACTCCACCTTGAGATCTTGCACCCGAACCTTGGAATCTCCCAGCTTGATTCCTTGGATCCTCATCTGAAGTTGATCGCCCACTCGCGGAGCTTCATGAGGCTGCAAATGATCGAGTCGCTCGATCGTATAGGATTGTGTTGGTACGGCGCTGACCTCTGCTACTGGCTGGGAGGCCGCCTGAGCGAAACTCAAGATGCCTAAGCCTGACATGCTCAACCACAGAACAACGGTCAAACCGAGCTTATTACCTTCGCCGCGAACGGGCGCGGAAAAATCGGACCACAGCCTCGCCATAATCATCCTTCGTAAGAATATTCAAAACCTCAATTCGGCCACCACTGAAGGCCGAGTGCTGATCTTGTTCTAGTTTCTTTTGATATTCCTTGAACCACTTCTGAAAACTGTAGGAGGAAGTATTCACCAATCGCTCCGCACCTGTCTCCGGATCTAAGAGGAGAATTTGTCCCAATTCCGGAATATTCTGCTCTCGCTCATCACCGATCCGAATCACTACCACATCATGTCGTCGAGCCAGTCGTTTGAGCGCTCTTTCGTAGCCGGTAGCTAGAAAGTCACTCATGACGAAAACTACCCCACTGTGCTTCATCACACGACCAGTCGCATCGAGAGCACGTCCCAGGGCTGTACCCTGAGTTTTAGGCTGAAAACTAAGAAGATCTCGAATGATCCGCATGACGTGCTGTTTGCCTTTTTTCGGCGGAATGATCTTCTCCACTTCATCCGCAAAGATCAATGCTCCAATTCGGTCGCCCGTGTGGCTGACAGCAGAGGCGATCATTGCGCCGAGTTCTGCAATAATTTCAGACTTCAACCGAGCAGAAGATCCAAATCCTGCAGACCCAGAACTATCAATGACTAAAAAGACAGTGAGCTGACGCTCTTCTTCAAATTTTTTAATCAGAGGATCTCGAGTTCGAGCACTCACTTTCCAGTCAATATGCCGGACGTCATCGCCAGGAACATAAGGACGATGCTCAGAAAACTGCACCCCTTGACCCTTAAAATGGCTTCGATACTGCCCCGAAAGGACGTCATCCACCACTTTGCGAGTTGTGATTTCAATCCACTTTACCTTTTTAAGTAATTCATCGGGTAACATAGAGTTGGGGCGATCCTTTAAGGAACTTCAACACGTTCCAGAATCATTTTAACTATTTGCTCGCTGTCGACTCCCTCGGCTTCAGCCTCGTAGGAAACCATGACACGATGTCTGAGCACATCATAGGCAATCGCTTTAACATCCTCAGGAGTGACGTAACCTCGATGCTGAATAAAAGCGTGAGCCCGACTTGCCTTAGCCAAAGCCAATGTGGCTCGAGGAGAAGCCCCCACTTGGATTTGATTCTTAAGATCCTTCAACCCATATTTTTCAGGGAAGCGAGTCGCAAAAACCACGGACAAAATATAATCTTTGAGCTTTTCGTCCATGTAAATCTTTGAACAAATTTTCCGTGCTTCAAGAATCGTTGCGGGATGACAAATACGGTTTGGCTTCGGGGGAAGCGCACCAGACATTCGATTCAAAATAGCTTTTTCTTCAGTCAAGGTCGGATAGGTGACTCGGATCTTAAATAAAAATCGATCGAGTTGGGCCTCTGGTAAAGGATAGGTCCCTTCCTGCTCGATTGGGTTTTGAGTCGCCAATACGATGAAAAGTTCCTGCATCGGGTAGGTGGTTTCACCAATCGTGACTTGGTGCTCACCCATCGCCTCAAGCAAAGCACTCTGCACTTTTGCAGGGGCACGATTGATTTCATCTGCCAACACGAGGTTCGTAAAGATGGGGCCCTTTTTAGGAGAAAAATCCCCGGTTTTTTGATTAAAAATCATGGTCCCAACTAAGTCAGCAGGGAGCAAATCGGGCGTGAATTGTATCCGTTGAAAATCAGCATGAATGACCTCAGCCATCGTTTTGATGGTTAAGGTCTTAGCCAACCCCGGCAATCCCTCAAGTAGAACGTGTCCCTCACAAAGAAGTGCGAGTAAGAGACGCTCCAAAAGAGTCTGTTGACCCACCACGACTTGAGAAATCTCATTCATGATCGAATCGACGAATTGACTTTTTGCTCTAATTTCTTCCGTTATTGCATTTACATCAATTGAGGACATAGTACGATCAGTATAACCCTAAACTCAGTTTTCAGGAAGACTCCTACGAATGAGTCTTAAAAATTCTACCATCTGACCGTCCTCGATTAATTGATTCAGAATGTCGAGTAATAAGTCCGCGTTTGTTAAATGAGAAGTCGAACTTCCCACGTGAGCTCGTCTTTCCTTTAAAGAAAACTTGACTAGTTCGTTCAACTCAGAAGATCTACCGTCTTGCTTAAAGGTCAAAAAATGAGCAAGACTCTCCCTTAATGCCTGAGCTGCGGCCACTCTCTGTTTTAGATCCACTTCAACACCTGTTTGTGGAGATTTCTCCTCAAGAAAATCTAACAAAGGCCGAAGTACATCCTCAAGCTTCAAGGCTTTAAAACTTGGGTCTTCCTGAAGGCGCTGAACTCCTCGGGCCAAATTCTCCAAGGAATGCCAAGCGCTCGAATCTTTCCAGACTTCGTGAGTCAAGTACAGTCCCTCGCAAAGACGACTCTCTCTGGGCTCACTCTGAGTTTTTCTCAGATCGATGGCAGACAAAGAAGAGAGCGCCTCTTTCAATCGCCTGTTCCACCGATCAGGACAACCCGGATCATTCTGTGTTTCCCCAGTCACTTGATCAAGGGCCTGAGCAAAAGAGGATGCCCAACCCGAATCGAGAATTTTTTTAGCGAGAACGGAAATGTCCCCATCCCGATTCTTGGTATGTCCGCTCAACCAAAAGTAGAAATGAGCCAATACCTCTTCAGCGCGATCGAGCGCCAGATTAACCACTCCAGGAGGAGGTAGCTCCTGACCCAACTGAGCACCCCAGGGATCGACTCGATCGACAGCACTCAAAAGATAAAACGAAGCCCGATTTAATTCATCGATTTGAGCAGGTTTTGCATTGAGTAGCCCCTCTAAACCGTGCCAGATCAGATCGTTGTGAGAATCTTCCTCAAGGAGAGTCTTGGTCAACTTAAGCATTTCGGGCGCACTACCACCTCGAATCAAAGTCCGAAATGCAGCCTCAAGTCTTGAATCCCCTAACTCAAAGTGCTGGAGCAATTGCCCCACTCGATGCATCGCTCCAAGTCGAACCACATGCCCCATGAGACTCAGCTGATTCTCGCTTTGAAGGGTGGCAGGAAATGGTTTAGATCGAACTGACTCAGGGTTTGAATAGTAAACCTCGAAGAAAAAATCCCTCATGACAGGCAACAATCCGCCATCATCATTTCCAGAACTGCCAGGAACATTTTCCCGTAGAGAATCAACCGACTGCCAGAGATTGAAAAGCATCCCCTGCATATCTTTTAATTCTCTCTGGCCTCTCGCCGTATTCAGGCCCCCTTTGAATCGAATTAATCCCTCCTTAATTAAGGGATGCCCCTCGCTCATCGCAGGAGCTGGAGGCTGTTGGTACTGAGGACTATCTAACGAGGGAGGCAACTCGACTATGCGAAATACCTCGGTCCCGAACTCCTCGGAATGAAACGACCTGCGCTCCTTCGGACGTCTCGCAATATTATCCTGAATGCACTGAGGCAAGGGAGGAAGTCCCGCCGCATTCTCAGTCAAAAGCCGAATATCCTCTAACCCGTGATAGCGTGAATAATCAAACTGAGGTCGATAAACGCCTAACTTCCAGCCCGCAATCTGTGCACCAATCGTCCACGGATTAAACTTCTGGTCGTGTTGAGCCGGACGATGCAAAATGCCCTCTACAGCTTCATGAAGGGTCCTAGGCCGATTCTGTTCATAACTGTGGCGAGCAACCTCTTCACTCCAGTCTGAGACATTTTTGAAATCATTCTTCAGAGCCAAATCATAGGCAACTTGATATTTCTTAATGATGATTTCTGGCCACTGATCGGCGGGCAAATCGCCCCAGGCATCAGCGATCTCTTGGGAAAACTGAAGGGCAAGATTCTTACCCGGAGGCACATCAAGCGCAAGGTTAACGTTATAAAGCGTCTTTTCCAACAAATCTAAGTCACTATCTAAAACCACATAGGGCTGATCATGCCCCCTGTAATACTGAATTCTGGGCCTCACTCGGAGGGCGCGTTTATGAAAAAGTTTTAAGAGCTTCTCAGGAGTATACCTTCGCCCAGGAGCTCCCACCGGGCCTAACGCACTTTTTACAAAGCTGAGAGTCGAATCCAATAGCGGGTGTTTTGGATCACTCAGCTTCTGGTCGCGCATTCGCACCAAAACGGGTTCAATTTCACTTCTCATCGATTCGAAATCCCAAGAGCGATGAACCTGAGGAGACTGAGGAGACCCAACCAAACTGTGAGTCGTCACTCGTTCTTTAGATTCCTGAATAATCTCCTCAACGCGCTTTGCAACGTCCAAGTGAGGACCACGCCAGCACTCGACCGATTGTACCCAGTGAGCTAACACTTCGCGAATTTCGGGGGTATACACTCGGTCCAAAGCCATTTTTTTATGAGATTGTTCTTGCTGTTGAGGTTCCTCAGTCGCTTGTTGGGAATGAACTGACTGTGCCCGCTTCAACAAAACCTCAGCGTCAGAGAGAAGCTTTGGAAACTCTGGCCCTTTTAAAACATCAGCAATCCAATCCTCAAGATCCTCTGCCCGTTTCAGCGAAGAACCTTCCCGGACTACTGGCTCCATCGCAAGGAGCAGGGACTTCAACAGAGGATCAGTCTCCATTTCGCTCTCGGATCCTTTTTTTGTAAAAAATGGAATCGCCTGAAGTGACCTGAACCATGAATTTTGAGACAGTGCATTCGCCTCTGCATCTCGATCGATTCCAGTAAACTTAAAATCATCCATCCAGCCTTGAATCAGATATTTCAAACTAGGAGACTCCAACCCACCGAAGGCCCCATTGAGAGCATTGACTTGATATGACAAAAAACCATGACTTTCACTGTTATCAAAATTCGATCGATCAAATAGATCCCAAATCTTTCGATCCAACGGGGAATCACTTTTCTGCTTGCAGGCTAGGAAATAGTCTAGCTGAGCAGAGAATCTCTTCTCATTCTGAGTATCTGCGAGGGAGAAATTCAAATCCATTTGTCGACACGCTAAATACTTACTAGAATTAAATGAAGCAGCGGGTGATGGTGCAGGGACTACTTTTAATGAATGGCTCGATACCAGATTGAAAGTAGGCTCATCAGTCTCACGAATCGTAATTTTATCGGGCCCTTCTTGCGCCTTGATGGCGTACTTATGAAAGAGCTGAAACATAGACTCAGTAATCGCCTTCATCTCGCCATTGCTCGAAAGCACAGACCACTCACTCAAAGCATCTACTAACAATTCAGACATGGGCCTACCGCGACCGCCCGCATCAGGTGACTGACGATCTACGATAGAAAACAACGCTTCAAAAAGTTTTCTATTCTCGGATTCAGAAGCTTGGGACCCCAATCTCCTCATCAGACTCAGAAAAGGTGTGACGTCGTTGACGTAATGAATCTTGCGGCCTGTCTCCATCAGAGACTGGACTAATTTACCGTCTCGCTCGGCAAGAAGTCCACCAATCCCCTTAAAGACATTAAAAACATCCTGCAAACTAGCTCGTGCCGCTGCACCTGAGAAAACCTCAGTCAAACTTTGATTCCCCAGCTCAGGCCTCAACTCAGTAGCAAAGGTCAAGACAGAGCTCAGATCACTCCTCTGCTGATCACCATAAATTGTAGCCAAAAGCAGAGCATCCGTAAGCAGCCCCCGCGAAAGGGCATCCTGAAGCACAGGAGACAAATGATGAATTCCACCCTGCCCACTTGGTCCACCATCCGCGAAGGAATGCATCACAAAGTCGATCCATGGTCTAAAAGACTCACCAGCATAAGCAGTCTGCAGAGGGCACAAAGCATCCTTTGCCACATCTGAATCGACAGCAAACTGCTTGTCATTCAAAGTTCGCAAGAGCTCAATCATAGGAACAGTGACACCACTATCCACCAATGCATGGAGCGCCTGGTAGTGATCTGTCAGCTGATCAGGAAAGTTGCAAAACGGTCTCAATGCCATCAGCGTAAGAGGAGCCTCGTGACTAATGTATTCTTCCACCTTCAATTGAGGCCGAAGCATCTCACGAATCAGATACCGCGTAGCATCAGGAATCGACTTTACCCCCTTCATACAGGCAATAGGCGGCGAATGATCCGGACTCAGAGCATAGAATGAAGAAGCGAGCTGATCCAATAGAAGAGGACTCTGATTGGGTTGAGATAACAATCCCTGAAACAAATGGTTAACCTTGGGGAGCTTCGTTTCGATTTCACTCGTGTTGGAGCCCAAAAGCTCAACAAGAACAGGAAAAATAAGATTATGACGAGCCAACCATCCGAGCTCTCTCCCCAGAGTCTCTCGACGCGAGCCGCATTGAAACGTATGATCTTCTCGAAGGTAACTCAGGAGTTCACCGACTAACCGCTGATTTGCCTCGTCTCGCTTCTCTTTTGTCTCACCTGGAAATCGTGCTTCAAGAAGATGCGCCCGCAAAGACCCAAAGGAAGGAGCCCTGACGGCTAATATACCCAAATCAAGAGCCTGCCTTAATTTTGTGTCATCCAAGGCTTGAACGACCAGTTGAATTGCCTTTAGGATATTCTGATCCGCGACTAAGGCAGAATTCGCATTTTTATCTTTAATATAATACCCAGACCTCAGAACCTTAAGAACACTCACGATCAGCTCAGGCTGCTTTAAGAGATCCGCAGTCAATGCAAAGACATCATCATGCAATCCAGTCTGAGCTAAGGACTGATAAGTCATTTCAAATTCATAAAGACGCTTTGGATCATTCAATATCGCCTGATTAAGAAATCGTATCAGTGGATCAAGCTCCGAGTTTTCAACTCGATCAAACAGGGCCTGCGTCTTTTCCAATGCGCCTGAGGAATTAAAGCAGGAAATCAGACCTCTCACAGTTTGAGCATTTAACTCAGAGCTCTTCAAATCCATCCCACCACAATTGCGATTAATCTGACGATATTGCCTTTGGTTTAGAACCGCTCGGTCTTTTCCATTTTCAAAAAAACTAGATAAAGAACAACTGGAATTCATGACCATCAGGAAAAAGATCCAAACGGCTCCGAAATTTTCTAGGCGCTTTTTCAATTGAATCACCAGACGCTCCTATTTAAATACAAGAAGTTAAAACAGCTCCTCTGGGGTACCAAAATTCACCGAACGAGTCAACCTTGTTTAATTTATATAACTACCTGATATTAATAGTCTTTATGCGTCAATATAATATCTCTTGATGAAAAAGCCTGTAACAATCAAAAATGGTAACTATCTGTGCGAAAAAAGATGAAATTTCCTTCATTTTCACCCTGGACGATCTTGATTCGCTCGTCCCTGATTTGCGGTCTCTTAGCCGCAATCCTGCTCTCCATGAATTTAAATCGAGTTGAGCCTCTTCCTCTCGATCTAAGCCCCCTTCAATTTGATGCAAACCGCGCACATGAAAAGATGTTCAGTCTGTCTAAAAAATTTCCAAGCCGCGTGACATGGGGCGAAAATCGAAAAAAAGCTGCAAACTGGCTAAAAGAGGAGTTCAGAGAACTTGGATACACACCTCGATCTCTTCAGTTCTCAGAGGTCATTGCTGGAAAACAGTATAATCAGCTTGAGAATATTTATGTTGAAAAGAAGGGCTCTCAACACCCGGATGAAATCATTGTGGCCATGGCGCACTACGACATTACTGATACAACCACCGAAGGCGCTATGGACGATGCCTCGGGAGTCGGCACGGTGCTTGAACTGGCTCGCCTCTTTGCAAAAACGCAGCCGAATCGGACTCTAGTTTTTCTACTCACTGATAGTGAGGAATTTGGTGCGTTCTGGGGCGCTCGGGCATTTGCAAAATCGTTTGAACGGGCTGACAAAATTGTAGCTGCTCTCAATTTTGATTTTATTTCACCTGGGAAAATCACTAAAATACTCACTCTCTGCGACGGACTAAAAACCGGGTACACACCTCTTTGGTTTCGCGAAATCGCATTGAACTCCATTCGTTCCTTAAATGAAGTTGAGGCCAAAGACCTGGATGGAATTGAGGAATTCGTCGAGCGAGCTATGCTCATCCCACCAGCGGATCATGGCGCATTTCTTCAAGCAGGCATCCCAGCCCTCAATTGGGTAGGTCAGCCCGAAAATTTTAGCTATGTCATGGCTCATTACCACCACACTCAGGCCGACGTAGCAGAGGCTCTTGAGCCTCGATCGTTTCGAGTCGTGGGTCAGGCAGCCGAACGAGTCTTGAGAAGCATCGATCAACTCCCGAGACTCCCAGAGAATTGGCGCGATGCATCGTACTGGAAACTCTCAGAGAGCTACTACCTCCCAGGCTGGACCGTGACTCTACTTCATATTTTGATTTTTGTACCCTTCGTCGCATTTAGCTTGGTTAAGTTTGCACTTTCTGCAAAGGCATCAAGAAAAGAGCGGATTTTATCCATCGTAAAAAATGAACTAACTCAAACTGCTATTCTGTTTACCTCGATGCTCTCAGGCTATGGTTTCATGCTGATCCTCCCAGTACTCCACCTCCTCACACAGTACGAGACATTTCCTGCAACACAAAAATCCTTAATTCTCTATTCGCCTAATTTTCTAGTCATGCTTTCGGTTTTCGGCACAATCGGGACTGTTTTCACGATTTTGAGGGCTTGGGTCGCACACCCGTTGGATCAAGCCCATCACCCTAAGATCCGACACACCGTGCTTACAGCACTACTCGCACTGATCATCGCCCTTGCCTTCTTAAAAAATAGCTACCTAGGAACCCTCCTCCTGTTACCACCAGCCTACTTTTGGATGGCCATTGATTGCAGAAAGGATCACGAGGGGCGAGCCGTCAATACACTTCTGATCCTGGGAGGAGCAGTCACTTTTCTTGCGATTGCAATCGTGCTCAATACGGTTTTTCACGTCGGTGTTTTTTATTGGTACTTATTTCTTTCCGTTACATACGGACTCATATCGACGTATGCAGTTATTCTTTTCTTTTTGTCGATTACAGTAATGATCAGACTATTTAGATCTTTTGTGCTTTGATTTATCTAAAACTTTAGGTCATGATCATTTTATAAAATCACAAATAGAATTTTTTAATTAAACAGAAGGCATTCCTAAAATGAATAAAAAATCAAAAAACTCAACCAAGAATAACGCAACCCTTGTGCTCTCAGAGTCAGTAAAGCGAGTATTTAAGGCAATAAAAAGACCGTCACCTCATCATTTTTCTATGAGAGCCTCCAAGTTGATCGAACTTTTTGATCAGAAAAATCTAAAAAAACTAAGAGCCTGGACAAAAATCCCAAATGCAGAGGAAAGAAAGCGCCTCACTAATGAGCGCATCCTCGCAAGTCTTCAGGGAATTGGTGTCGCCCCTCAAAGCGAGGTGGATGAACTCCGATCAAAACTTGAAAAACTCGAGGCCGCCTCTAGCAAGCGCCGATCTCACTCTAGAGTCTAAGTCCGTCTCAAAAATGCAGCCCTATTTTTTTTACTTGACCCACTCGAATAAGGCGCATAGAAATTCCTCCCGAACGGGAAGTGACACGAATGAATAAAAGACAGTTTGGAATCGTGACTGGTTTTTTGTGGGGTTTTCTTTTTGGGTCCTTTGAGAATGCTCAAGCCTTTATCCTAGCTAATCAATGCGGACATCGAGTCATCGCCTTTGTTAGTATTCAAAGACTTTCAGAAAATACTGAAGGAACAACAAAAGTCGGACACTACCCCCTCTTGACCTATAGGAATCTAGAAAACAGTCAGTTCTTGAATCTAGACTTCCTGCCAACTATTCGTCCCAGCGACGAGGTTCATATCCGAATTTATAACTCCGCGAAGACGGCCGAAATTAAGGAAATCTTAAAACTTCGACTGGAAGCTCAAGCAGCCTTTGACTTGCCACGGGATTCCGAACTCAAAGAAAGCCTGAATCAATTCGCACTAGTTAAAGCGAAAACACCCCGAGAAACGCTTCCAAGCGGCAGAGCGATCATCATTAAGCGAGAAGCCGAACACTACACCTTAAACTAAAAACCTGGAGAGAAATCACCCTTATCAGGTCGTGCTGGATTGATAGGTGTACCGGGAGCGTCATTACTCAGATTAGCAAAAAGCGTGTACTCAGCTAACCAAGCCAATCGAATCGTGTCTGTCTCACCTGCTCGATGCTTGGCTACAATTAATTCAGCAATGCCTTTATCTTCAGTTTCTTTATTATAAACTTCATCTCGATAAATGAAGCAAACCATATCGGCATCCTGCTCGATGGCTCCTGACTCTCTCAAATCTGAAAGCATAGGGCGCTTATTAGGACGACTCTCGACACCTCGGTTGAGCTGAGAAAGAGCAATAATTGGAACCTTAAGCTCCTTGGACAAGCTCTTGAGACCACGACTAATTTCTGAAATCTCCCGCTCTCGTGACGACTCTCCCTTTTGGGAGGCTCGTGAACCCTTCATTAACTGAAGGTAGTCAACAACGATGAGATCAAGACGCTTCTCCGTACTCAGGAGTCGGCGACACCGTGAACGGATATCCATGACTGTCAAATCACCGGAGTCATCGATAAAAATTTTAGACTTAGAAAGTTGATCGGCTGCTTGTGCAAGCCTTGGCCAATCACGATCGGCCAACTTTCCAATCTTAAGACGCTTGGCTTCAATTTTGGTCATCCCAGACAAAAAGCGAAATCCCAATTCATCCTTCGACATTTCGAGTGAGAAGATAGCGACTACACCCTTGCCAGTGGTGGCGATATTCTGCGCCATGGAAAGAAAAAGACTGGTTTTACCCATGGCGGGTCGGGCAGCAATAATAATCAATTGTCCCGGACGTAAACCACCGGTCAGACGATCATAGCCAATGAAACCGGTACCAAGCCCAATGACCTCGGCCTTTTTAGCAGCAAGTTCCTCAATGCTATGCATATTACTGACGAGGATTTCTTGCATACTCGAGAACTGTTTATTTGTCTTAGAGTCAGAAACCTGGAAGACTTGGCGCTGAGCCTCGTCCAAAAAGCCTTCGACGTTTTCAACTCCTTCGAAGGCTTCTGAGGCGATATCGCCCGTAATCTGGATCATTCGCCGCAAGATCGCTTTGTCCCGAACAATCCGAGCGTAGTAGGCTACGTTCGCGACTCCAAAAGTGTCCTCGAAAAGACCCGTCAACGTCGTAATGCCACCCACCTGCTCGAGGGTACCCCGATCTCTTAGCAATGTCTGAACCGTGACTAAGTCAGCAGGCTCCCCACGCTCTGATAAGGAAAGAACGGCTTCAAAAATTTTCTGGTGAGATTCACGGTAAAAATCGCGCGCTTCAAGGCCCACCTCTAGAACGCGATGGACCGATTCATTATTGATGAGAATTGCGCCCAGAATGGACCGCTCTGCTTCATTGTGATGCGGAGGAACGCGGGTTCCCGGCAAAGTAACGGTCCGATCACTCACGCAAAACTCCTTCAAGACTCATATTGGTCTCGGCGCAAGTTCTTAAAAAAGCAAAGAAGCTCTAAGGTATCTCAGAACTTCTTTGCAAGAACCAATCAAATTCAAACTAACTTTTACTCTTCTTTTACTACCCAGACCTTCAAGGCTGCAGACACTTCAGGTTGCAGTTTGAGGGTTACGGTATGAACGCCTAAGGCTTTGATAGGGGCATCCAAAGAGATCATACGCTTGTCGACTACGTATCCGCCAGTTTTCAATGCAGCTGCAATATCAGTTGCGCTGACAGATCCGAAAAGACGGTCCTGATCGCCCACTTTTCTGGAAATGGTGCAAGAGAACTGCTCAAGCTGCTTTGCCAAGGCTTGTGAATCAGCCATTTGGGCAACGCGCTTCTTTTCTAAGAGACGCTTGTTATGCTCGATTGTAGCGACGTTTTTCTCGTCTGCAACCAAGACCAGCTTACGAGGCAAGAGAAAGTTCCTCGCATAGCCGTCGGAAACTTTTACTAGGTCTCCGGTAATTCCTAAATTCTCAACATTTTCACGCAAAATGACCAACATGGTTCACTCCTTCAATTCAAACTAGGGACAGTTACGATTGCCTAAACTTGCCTCTAAAGTCAAACCACAGGTCAAAAAAACCTAGGATCAGAACTAAAGGGATCATCAGGCCCAAAGAAATAGAATATCCGATCACCCTAAGCCAACCTCGGATACCCCAAAGATCAAAAACCGCACTCAAAATACTCAGCCCTTGAATGGCATAGATTGCCATCAACGCATTAAAAACCACCCGACTCACGTCAGTCGCCAAGCCGCAATCCCAGATCAGAAAAAATCCTGATACAATGGTTGGCCAAACGAGTAATTCAGGGGCTTTCCAATGACTGAGGAACGCAGGGGCAAGTTCAAGACGCTCACGGATTTTCCCCGGATTGGCCTTAACAACCAAAACCAGGTTAACCCAAATCATCAAGACTAGCATCACACCAACAGAGGGGAAGAACTCAACCCAAAGGCTTTGCTTCCACTCGTTGAAGTCCGTGACACTAAAAAGCTTCGAATCAGAGACCAGAGGCTGTCCGGACTTTTCTATCCACTCCTTGGACACCGCCATAATCTGAGTGTGAAACTGCTGAAGCAGATCAATCTGATAAACTCGGATCAATACAGCTCCCACGAGAAAACCGAGGAGAACTGTTGACAGTAGAGCCAAAAAGGCAGCCTTCTCTAAAGAAAACTTTTTATTAAGCGACTCGCCCAAAACCCACGAGATCCCAAGAACTGTGACCGAATAGATTAGTAAACTCGTTGGACCCGCCAGCCATGCAACCAAGACTGCATTCACTAACGAAGCCAAAAGAGCCCAAGTCCTACCTCTTTTAAAATAGCTAAGTAAGAGAGGAAGTGGCGCCAAAAGCGCAAACAAGGTAGTCAAATAAAATGCTGCGCTCAAAAACAACGGAGACACAAAGCCCCAGCTGTTTTGCCGTGCAGTCACTTTTGGCCCACTTAAACTTTCGGTAGACTGATCTTCGCTCAACGCGTTCAAACCCTTCCGGTTAGACGCCCATCGAGACGTAGCCGACTAAAGCGAGATTTCGAGCTCGCTTTACTGCGGTCGTCAACTGGCGCTGATGCAATGCACAGCTGCCAGAGATGCGGCGTGGAACGATTTTTCCGTGCTCAGTCACAAAGGACTGCATCATTCGAATATCTTTGTAGTCCAGGATGAAATCTTGGTCAGAACAAAAACGGCAGACTTTCTTGCGATGAAAGCCTCCCTTACGACCTCGGTCATCACCGTCTTTATCCATTCCCCGATCGTCTCGGCTGGAACGATCCGATTTCTCACGCATATCAGCTCTTAAATTAGTAGTTGCCATGGAATTCTCCGTGTAAATTTAGATATTAATCTTACTCTTCGTCAGATGAAGCGCCGGACAAATCTTCTGGATCGTCCATTTCAGCTCTGCGATAGTCGCTGCGATCTTCGTAGCCGCGACGCTCAGCATTTCTTTCTTCACGGCGAGCTTCGCGCTCTTCTTCTCTTCTCTTCGCTGCGGCGTGGATTTCAGCGCGGCGTTTTTTGAACTCGTCAGCGTCGAATTCTTCTTCGAGATTCACAGTCAAAAAGCGAAGAACGTGGTCATGCAAGCGAAGGTTTCGCTCGATTTCATGAACAACGCCTGGCTTGCCGCTGTAAACTAAATAAGTATACTGACCGCGGGATTCCTTCTGAATTGGGTATGCGAGTTTACGCTTGCCCCAATCTTCAGTCAAAACAACTTCACCTTGGAACGAGCTCACCACTTGGTGGACTCGATCTTGAAGGGTTTTCAAGCCCTCATCGGAAAGCTCGGATCGGGTGATCCATGTGGTTTCATATCCTGCTAATTTATCGATCGTTGGATTTGCCATAATTCCTCCTTGTGGATGATGGACTTTGTCCATAAGCCTGAAACTCAAGAAAAACTCGTTAAGCCTCAAGCAAGGGATCCGGCCCTTCTAGCACAGTTAGGTCTGAGGTGCAACGGCATGCACCTAACTCAGGTCGAGCGACCGGTCCAGGGATGGACGGCAGGCTGGGACTCCTCGCTGTTAGCTCCAGGAGTAGACCCGGGCGAGGCCCCCTTACGCGGCCCAAATGAATGAACTACCCAAATTGCCATTTCATACAAAAAGACCAAGGGGATACCCAAAATCAACATGGATACGGCATCAGGTGGAGCAAACAATGCAGACAGAACGGTGATAATTAGAATCGCCGAACGTCTCTGTTCTCTCAAAAACTTAGAATCCACGACGCCCAGAGCCCCAAGTAAAACCACCAAAACAGGCAACTCAAAAGCGATTCCAAAAAGAAGGAGCAACTTCAAACAGGTCGAGTAGTAAGAGTCGATCGTAATCATGGGCACATCTGACGGAGCGCCATAGCTGATGAAATATTTAAATCCTACTGGAAAAAGAACATAGTAAGCAAAGCATGCACCACCTACGAAAAACAAAGTCGCAGCAAAGACAAACGGGAGAACAAGCTTGCGCTCTTTCGGGTAAAGACCTGGAGCAATAAATCCCCAGACTTGGTAAAAATAAAAGGGGGAAAAAAGAAAAACTGATGAATACCCCGCAATTTTAAGATGAGTCAAAAAGTTCTCAAAAAGACTCGTAAAATAAAGCTTTTTTTGGTCGACGGGTAGAGCATCAAAGAGCGGGCGCCTCAGCCACTCTAATACCGGCTCCGACACGAAGTAGCAGACGATGAAGCCTACAAAAAATAGACCCAAACACCTCATGAAACGAACTCGAAGTTCATCAAAGTGCTGGTAAAAACTCATGGATCGATCAGAATTTACTTGTGACATCTTTTTAACCGGGTAGTATCCAATGACTCAAAAGGAGATGTCAACTTATGCGTTCTTGGACATTAGTAGCTTTTGGACTCATTCTCTCAGGGCTCATCGTTACAGCGCTCATTTATAGTAAATCCCTTACGCCATCGGGAACCGATAGCCATACCACTCTTGTGAGTCCAAGTCCAACCGCGACAGCTTCTCCTCAACCTGAACTTTCAGGTTCGCCGGCCGCCCAAGGCCAAAAGGGCCCCGCGGGAGTCTCTTCAAACCCTGACCTCACGACCGACGCCAACGGACTTTCGAAGGCAACCGTCACCATGACCACCACTCAGGGCGTGATCAAATTTAAGTTTTATCCTCAAGACGCACCGAAAACTGTGCATCGCTTCATCGAACTGATCCAGCAAGGATTTTACAACAACCTTTCGTTCCATCGAGTTGTCCCAGGATTTGTAATCCAGGGTGGAGACCCGCAAGGAAACGGAACCGGAGGAAGTGGCCAAAAACTAGACGCTGAGTTCAATAGTCGCCATCATGTCGAGGGCACCGTCGCTATGGCCCGCGCCCAAGACCCTAACTCAGCAGACTCCCAGTTTTACATCTGCCTCGGTACCATCCCACACCTCGACCGCAACTACACCGTATTTGGGCAGGTAGTTGAGGGCATGGATGTCGTCAAGGCCATCAAAATTGGCGACAAGATGACATCAGTCACCATTCAGTAAGAGACACGCTCGTGGCGTTGTTACTGCCAATCTTTTTTAAGTGTCTTGTTAGGCACAATCCCAGCTTCCTGCAACGCCTTAGCTGCTCGGCCGCTCCGAGTTTTGATCCAAAGTTCATAAATACGAAGGATGTCTTTTTCTGCACGAGGTGATGTTTTGTCACTGATTTCGGCTAGCACTTCGACCAGGGCTGCAAATTTATGAGCTAGTTCCCCAAATAGAGATCGCAGCGTGCCTTCATTCGACTGAGCCGCAGCATGCTGATAAGCGGTTCCTCCCATGCCGATGTAATAATCAACGTCGACCAGTTTGCGATTTAGACTTGCTTGAAAAAAGCCCGCTGTATAAAGAGAAACGTCACCCAAATGTTTAAAATAAGTTCCCTGCCTAGCCTTGGGCTGCTCGAGGGCTTCTTTAAGCAAAAGAGCCAAAGGCTCATCTTTGACGCCTCCCTCGGCATCAGGTGCGTAAAGTGATTCAGTGGCCATAAAGCGGTTGAGCAAATTGACCAGATAAAATTCGGTTTCAGGCTGGGTAGTAACCTTTTGCTTGCCTAAGGCCTCGGTCACCAATTCGCGAAAAAAATCCTGGGGCTGTGCAACTAGTGTAAGACTTGAGTTCTCTTTCATCAGACAAAACCCTCCATAGGTCCTTCAGAAGGGGTTCAAAATCTTTGCCCACAATGGTGTTTCACTCCAGAGAAGGATCGAACAAAGACTCCCCCCTATTTACTAGTTTAAACTGATCTTTTTTCCTGTCAAATGAAGGGATGTCATAGACGACACAGGCAAACTTTGGGTAGACTGCCTCTTGCAGAGATCCAACTCAAAGAGGCGCATCATGAGACACCCTAGGCTTCTGATTTTACTAGCCAATTACTTTTCACTTCATCTCATTCTCCTGACTAGCTCAGGGCAAATCGCCCATGCTTCCGAAATTCACGTAATCCTCCTAGGACAGCCTTGTTTACTCGCAGGTCCTTTTGACAATACAACCTTGGAACTCGTACACTCGGTCGGTCCGGCCCAAATTTATCCGAACTTCACAAACCTCAACCAGCCAGGCACCCGAGACCAAGTCTCCAGAGCACTCCTCAAGATTCAAAATGCAAAAAAGCTCCCAAATCTTCTCGATCGCTACCGGGAGCGACTGACATCACGCCTTCAAAGACAGTTGAGATTTATCCAAGCCCTTCAAGGACAATCGAAAATCGACGCCCTCCTCAAGCTCGGCAGAGGAACTATCCAAGGGCCCGAGATCAAGAAATTTGAATCCATCCTCAAACCTAAAAGGGGACCGGGAGAAGAGAACACCGTACGGCCTGAAGTTGCGGAGCAGCTATTTGAACTTTATACCGATGCCATTGAGCCTGACCCTGAGTCCGAATTTCATCGTGCAATCAAAAAACTTCAGATCCAATACCATTGCTCTTTCGAAGAAAGTGAACCTGAGAGCCCAAACTCACAAAAGCGTTGAACTCGGGTTTTCAGAGGAGTAGAAGGGAGCCTCACATGAATCCCAAAAAACTTCAATCGTGGGTCTATTTCGTACTTTTCTATACTGTTCTCGTAATCCTCTGGGGGGCTTACGTTCGAGCGACCGGCTCAGGAGCCGGCTGCGGGAGCCATTGGCCGCTCTGTAATGGCCAGGTTCTGCCCACCGAGGCAACAGTAAAGACTCAGATTGAATTTTTTCATCGCTTGACCTCGGGCCTCAGCCTTGTGCTCGTGCTGGGAGTTGGATTTTTGAGTTTTAAAACTTTTCCAAAAAATTCTTTTACCCGCAAGGCCGCGGCCATCGCATGCATTTCCATTCTCCTTGAGGCACTGATCGGCGCAGGCTTGGTCTTATTTGAACTGGTCTACAAAGATCAGTCCATGAAGCGAACTCTTTCCGTCTCTTTGCACTTCTCCAACACCCTAGTCCTCGTCGGCTCGCTAGTACTCATCGCAGCGAGTGCTGGGCGCGGCGGCAAAGGATGGATTTCAACTCCTTCGCGCATTCGCACACAATCACTCCTTTTTTGTGTGTTCTTTTTCTGCGTCGGAATGGCCGGAGCAATCACTGCTTTAGGAGATACGCTATTTCCAGCAGAGAGCTTACTTCAAGGGATTCATCAAGACTTGAGCGCTGCGAGCCACTTCTTGGTCAAACTCAGGATCATTCATCCGATTTTAGCAGTATCTTTTGCTGCATTTTTGAGTACTTGGGTATTCTCGATTTCTCGTACAGACCAGGGAAAACTTCGCAGTTATGGCAATCTTCTCTTAGGTGGACTGGCAACCAATATCGCACTTGGAGTGCTCAACTTAATCCAACTTGCGCCGGTTACGCTCCAGATCGTCCACTTGCTTTTTGGTATGAGCCTTTGGATTCTCTTTGTCCTCTTTATTGACCAATTGAGAGCGCATGCTCCAGCAAGCCATACTCCTTGATGGCACCAAAAACTCCACTCCGGATCATAGCCACTGCAATCGCAGCAAGAAGCAGGGCGACCACTTTCGAGATCACCACGGTACCGTCTTTGCCGATCGCATCAGTGACTTTTTGAGAGTTCTTGAGCACTACCCAAGCAATGAGATAGTTTCCTAGCAAAGCCCCTACAGTAAGGACATAGCCCACGTTATTGACCTGATACACCAAGGTCGCAATCATCGCAGGCCCAGTAATCAGAGGAACTGCCAGCGGCACTATACCGGTAGAACCCGTTGCACGATTCGTAGGCTCGGGGCTCCCTACAAGATCAACGAGTGAAACCAGGAGAAGCACAAGCCCCCCCGCAATTTTGAAATCAAAGATTGCGATCCCCAAATATCGAAAGACGGCCTCACCGACGAAAACAAACGCCACGGCGACGCTAAGCGCCACCAGCATGGACGTATCCACGATCTCATTTCGCTTAGAAGCTGAGAGTCGGTGGGTCATCGAAACAAACAAAGGCAAGGTTCCGATCACGTCTAAGGCAACAAAAATTGCTACAAAAGTAGTCCCAAATTGATAAAGCATAAAACTTATTTCTAGTGTGTCTGAATATTCATTTTTTTACCAGCAAGATCAGCCAACCTGACAGGTCACCTGGAACGGCTCAACCCAGTATTTTCTGCATACTTTCTGCAGATCTTTGGCAGTGATTGCTCTAATCTTCTTGGTCAATTGAAGCTCACTCAAATAAGGAATCTGATACAATGACTCCAATCCAAAATGAGTCGACAGTGACGAGTCACTTTGAAGATCCATCGCACGACGTCCGAGATAAAATTCCTTAGCTCGGTTCATCTCCTGGGCCGTCGGAGGTTTGCGAAGCAGATCTTCGAGGACTTTACGCATCCCATCAATGGCTTCCTGCTTTTTCTGCGGGGCACAAGCAATATAGGTTCCGCAATAGCCGCGCTCAATCCCTTCAAAACTCACGGGTGAGACCGTATAGGCTAGGCTCTTTTTCTCTCTCAACTCGATAAACAGCCTGCCGCTTTGTCCGCCCAAGAGAGTCTGCAGAATCCGCATAGCATGACGATCATCAGCTGTAATTCGGGTACCCAAGCCGCCCACCATGATATGAGCTTGTTCTCGCCCCAAGGTTCGCTCTACCCAACGAGGTGCCTGAAGAGGCGCTTCATCTTCCAGCTTTTCCGGCAAAACAAGGCCTGAAGCAGTTTGCTTAAAAGATTTCAATCTCTGATCGAGTTCATGAACCCAAGCCTCTAAGGCATTTCTTTTCACGTTACCACTCACGGAGAGTACCAGTCGTTCAGGCTGAACCCAGCCGCGATGAAACGCACGCAACTTCGCCGAGTCGATCGTTTTTAAGCTGTCCAGCGAGCCATGGCTCATTTTACCATAAGGGTGCTTTTCAAAAAGAGTCTCTAAGAAGAGCTTCGAACACAGCTGGGAAGTGTGATCCTCGATCGACCTGACGGAATCTTCGGCAATTCGGCGGGCGTGATCCACTTCATCATTCGGAAAAGTTGGATCCACTAAAACTTCCGTAAATAACTCAGAGAGACTATTCCAATCTCGAGCCAAACCGGTAGCTTGGAGCCCCACGCTGTTTCGACCCGAAAATCCATCCAAGCTTGAGGCTTTACCCTCCGTAAGGGCGGAAATGGATCGAGCATCCCGGACGGACGTACCTTTGGTCCAGGCAAGCGCCATCATTGCGCTCGAGCCCCAATCCTTTTCAGCGCTGTCAACAGGATGCGCCAGCTCAAGCCTCACTCCACCTAAGACTGAGGCATACACACTGAACACCTGTGAGCTAGGCCGAGGCAAGTAGCAGATTTTGACACCCGACGAGAGCTGAGCAAATTCAACAGGTAACTCACCACTCTTCACTCCCTTGGAGCCTTTCAACTCCCGAGAAAGAATAGGAGGCAACTGGGTCTCGACCGCTTCGACATGGGTCGAGAGCATCTCCTTGGCCCACTTTTCCATTTCCCAAGCTTCAAACTGTGCATCGGTTTTGGGCACCAAAATAACGCCGCTCAAACGTCGCTCATCGAAGTACTTTTTTGCAACTTCTTTAATCTTGAGCGAATCCACCTGACGGAGCTGCTCGAGGTATTCACGATCAAACTCCAGATCGCCCATGATGAACTTGAGAAACCCTAAACGCCCTGCCATCCCATCTGCAGTCTGAGTCGCATAAAGGCGTTCACTTTCGGCATTCACCAAAACCCGAGAAATCTCTTCAGCGGTCGGCCCCTCTTCGCTGATGCGTTTGATCTCTTCAAAAATCGCCTTAGCTACGGGTTTGATTTTATCGAGTGAATCCGTCTCGGCTTGGAAATAAAGCATACCGGGATCTTTAGGCACATACATTCCACCCGATGCATCGGTCACCAGCGAATCCTTATAAAATAGCCGCTGGTAGAGTCTCGATAACTCACCCGCACCCAAAATACTTCCCAGCAAATCCAGGGCTGGAATGTCTTCGTGCTCAAGACCAGGCACCCGAAAGGACAGACTCAAAGTCGGCGTCTTCACATCAAATGGCTGAACCTTCCAACGCGACTTACTTTGTAACTCGGCCTCAACCACTCGTGACTGAGGAGCAGCGGTCTTGCGCTTGAGCACGCGATTTCCAAAGTGTTTCTCCAAATATCGGATCAACTCCTTTTTTCGTGCCCCTTTCACATCCTGGATGGGGCCAACCAACACGATTCCCATTTTTCCTGAGATATAATTTCTACGATAAAAAGCTTCAAGCTGAGCCGTTTTTGCAGCCTTCAAAGTTTCAACAAATCCGATCACCGGCTTGCCGTAAGGGTGCTTGGAAAAGGTCAGACTAAAAAGATTTTGAAAGAGCTGCCTACCTGGGGAGTCTTCATTTTTTCTCAGCTCTTCTAAAATGACTTCTCGCTCTCTAGAAAAGTCTTCTGCCAAAAATTTCTGAGGTTTGGCGATCCCGCCAAACGCATCGAGCACCTTCTCCCAATGCTGGGCGGCGCAGGTGACGTGATAAACAGTCTGATCAAATGAGGTATAGGCATTGATATCCCCCCCCAATGACTCAATGGTCCGAGCCATCTTGCCCGTGGATGCCCGACCCGTTTCCTTAGCAGACGCATCTTTGAAGAGCATGTGCTCCAAGAAGTGGGCGAACCCTGCCTCTTTAGGCGCTTCATCTGCACTCCCGGTTTTCACCCACCAATAGCTTGCTGCAACAGGGCTGTCTGTATGCTGCAAAATCACTGGAATTCCGTTGGAAAGTTCAATCTGCTCGGGCTGGTAAGTTTTAATCATACTGAAGAGTAACCTATGCTCAGTGTCCGGCTAAATCCACTTCTTTTTAGGCGGTCCCTGGGTTGGGCTCGAGACCGTTCGAGGCGATTGTCTTAAGCGCTATAGACATTACAAAACTCCTTCGCTAAAATGCGCCCACGACTGAAAGGAGTCGAATCCGATTTATGAACAAGAAGCTTTACGTAGGTAACCTCCCCTTTTCCGCAGAAGAAGCCCAATTGCAGGCTCTTTTCTCAAACGACGGTCGACAAGTCGTATCCGTTCGCCTCCTCAATGACAAAATTACAGGCCGATCCAGAGGATTTGGCTTTGTCGAGATGGCAACTCCAGGCGATGCCGAGAAAGCCATTCAGGCTCTCCATGGCCATGATTTCATGGGCAGACCGCTCACCGTGAGCGAAGCCAAGGAAACAGAGCCCCGAAGTCACGAAGGTAGCGGGGGACGTAGCGGCTTCGGCGGTGGTTCAGGTCGTGGCGGACGCGGTGGCTTCGGTGGCAGCAGTGGTGGTGGAGGACGTGGTGGCTTCGGTGGCGGCTCAGGTCGCGGCGGACGCTACTAAGGCCTTAATTTTCTTTATAACCCACCTTTTGATTAACTCACCAGTCCGATCGGCGACTTTCGCGGATCGGACTGAATGACCTTTCCCTCAGAATCGATACTCAATTCATGCAATCGTTGTACGTCCACTTCCCGTTTTGCGAGTCAAAATGTCACTACTGCGACTTTTACTCGCTGGGCAGAGAAAAAACTCGAGAAACTGACCCACAGCGGTTTGAACTGGCCCTCAAAAAAGAGGCTGGCCAAAAAGCCCATCTGCTCTCCAATCAGCTCGATACGATTTTTTTTGGGGGTGGAACTCCAAGCATGACTCCTCCTGACTCGATGCGCCGGGCACTAGAGCCTCTTGAACTCTCTCAACGGATCACTCCAAATACCGAATGGACCATGGAAGCTAACCCCTCGTCCATTGAGTTAGAAGCGATGCGTGAATATCGCTCTCTGGGGGTGAATCGAATCAGCATGGGAGTTCAAGCCATGCGGTCGGACTTCTTAAAGGCTCTTGGTCGGGTTCACTCGCGAGAAGCCGTTCCAAAGGCTCTAGAAGCCGTTTTTCAAGCAGGGTTTGAAAATGTTTCTGTCGATCTGCTGTGCGGAGTACCAGAACAAACCGAGAACGATCTAAAAGAGGCACTAGAGATTCTGACCCAGTTTCCCATCACTCACCTCAGCTGCTACCTACTCACCCTGCCCAAGCAAAACCCAATGAGCAAGCTTTTGCCTGACGAAGAAACTCAGCTCCAGCACCTCCTCTGGGTGCACGAATGGATGACTTCCCACGGGTTTGACCATTACGAGATTTCCAATTTTGCCAAGCCAGGGAAAAAAGCCCGCCATAATCTCAACTACTGGCAAGGACGCTCCTACCTAGGACTTGGCCCTTCTGCTCACTCTTACGACGCTCAAAATTCCCTCCGCTGGAAAAACATCTCCTCGCTCCATCGGTATTCGGCGCTCCTCGAGAAAAATGAAAGCGTCATGGAGAACGAAGAAGTCCTGGGAGACGCAGAAAAACAATTAGAAAAGTGGATGCTAGCCCTACGACTCGACACAGGCTTTCCAACCGATTGGCTTGAAACTCAACTTCAGCAAAAGCGCGTTGAAATTTTCGAAAATGAGGGTTTAATCGAAAAACATCCGACCGACCCAACCCGAAAACGCCTGACAGCACGTGGGTTTGCGCTCTCTGACCAAATCATTCGCGCATTGGCTTGACTCTGGCATTTGACTTCAGAGATTCCATACCCATACTACCTAGCAGCATTGGAGGATAGAGAAGTGAACGAGCAGAATGACATCCATCTACAAAACTCTGAAAACCCGACCCCAGGAACCCATGAGGGTGCAGAGGGCAGCTCAGAGATACAAAAGTTACAAAAGCAAATCCAAGACCTAGAAGCCCAGGCGAAGGAGAAAGAGGGTAAGTACCTCTACCTCTACGCCGAGTTTGAGAACTTCAAAAAGCGCTCCATCAAAGAACGCTCAGACCTGATCAAGTTTGGTTGGGAATCTGTCGCTCGCGACCTTCTTCAAACTGCCGACAATCTAGACCGAGCCATCGCTCACGTACCAGCTGGAACCGATAAAAACTTCATGAACGGGCTCACGATGATCCTGAATGAGTTCAGATCCTCCCTTCAAAAGCAAGGCGTAGAAGTCATCGAGACCTCAGCAAAACCCTTTGACCCGAACTTCCATGAAGCGGTAGGACAAATGCCTTCTGAACTTCCTGAAGGATCCGTCGCTCAAGAACATACTCGAGGCTACACCCTGTATGGACGGCTCCTCCGCCCTGCTCGTGTCGTACTGAGTAGCGGAAGCACAAAATAACTATTTGACGGCGCCATTTTTAGGCCCATTTTGTAATTAAGAGACTTTAAATAAAAAGAAAGACGAGGATTTTATGGGAAAAATTATCGGAATCGACTTAGGAACAACTAACTCATGTGTATCGGTTTTGGAAGGTGGCGAACCTAAGGTCATCCCAAACGCCGAAGGCGCAAACACCACCCCATCGGTGGCAGCATTCACTACCTCTGGCGAAAAGATCGTCGGTCAGGCAGCTAAACGCCAAGCCATTACCAATCCAGAAAAAACCATTTTCGAAGCTAAGCGACTCATCGGTCGTAAATTCACTTCTCGCGAAGTTCAGGAATTCATCAAAGTGGCTCCGTTCAAAATCGTGGAAGCCAAAAATGGCGATGCTTGGGTAAAAATTGACGACCGTGAGTACTCCCCTCAAGAAATCTCCGCTCTCGTTCTTCAAAAAATGAAGAAGACTGCCGAAGACTACTTGGGCGAACCCGTCACTGAAGCAGTCGTTACTGTCCCTGCTTACTTCAACGATGCTCAACGTCAAGCCACCAAAGATGCTGGCCGGATCGCAGGTCTCGAAGTCAAGCGTATCATCAACGAGCCCACCTCAGCTGCTCTAGCTTACGGTTTGGACAAGCAAGGCAAAGAACACACCGTAGCTGTATTCGACCTGGGTGGCGGTACTTTTGATATCTCCATCCTCGAACTCGGCGATGGCGTTTTTGAAGTGAAAGCAACCAATGGTGACACTTTCTTGGGCGGTGGTAACTTTGACCAACGCATCATTGACTGGCTTGCAGATGAGTTCAAAAAAGAAAGCGGAATTGACCTTCGCAAAGACAAGATGGCTCTTCAACGTTTGAAAGAAGCTGCTGAAAAAGCCAAACACGAACTCTCCAGCACCACTGAAACTGATATCAACCTGCCTTTCGTGACCGCAGATGCTTCGGGCCCAAAACACTTGAACATCAAGCTCTCTCGAGCCAAGTTGGAAGCCCTCGTTGCTGACCTCATCGAGAAGCTCACTGCTCCTTGCGAAACTTGCATCCGTGACTCTGGTCTTGCCAAGACCAAAATTGACGAAGTCATCCTGGTCGGCGGCATGACCCGTATGCCCCGCGTTCAGCAGAAGGTGAAAGAAATCTTCGGCAAAGAACCTCACAAAGGCGTTAACCCAGACGAAGTGGTCGCAGTCGGTGCCGCAATCCAAGGCGGCGTGCTGAAAGGCGACGTGAAGGATGTTCTCCTTCTCGATGTCACTCCATTGTCCTTGGGGATTGAAACTCTTGGCGGAGTATTCACCAAGCTGATCGAGAAGAACACCACCATCCCTTCGAAGAAGTCTCAAACCTTTTCGACCGCAGCTGACAACCAGAACGCAGTGACCATTCACGTTCTCCAAGGAGAGCGAGAATTCGCAGAACACAACAAGTCACTCGGACGATTTGATTTGGTTGGTCTCCCTCCTGCTCCTCGCGGCGTCCCACAAATCGAAGTCACTTTCGACATCGATGCGAACGGACTCGTCCACGTCGGAGCTAAGGACCTGGGTACCGGCAAAGAGCAGTCTATCCGGATCACTGCTTCAGGCGGGTTGAGCGAAGAAGAAATCAAGAGAATGCAGAAAGAAGCTGAGACCCACCGCGCTGAAGACGAGAAGAGAAAAGAACTCGTCAACGCACGAAACTCTCTCGATGGCCTGATCTACACGATCGAAAAAACCGTGAAAGAAAACGGCGAGAAAATCGCTGCCGACACCAAGAAGTCTGTGGAAGAAGCATTGGTCGAGGCACGTAAGCACCTGGACAGCAAGGACGCAGAAGAAATCACCAAGGCCACTGAAGCCCTCACCTCTGCTTCTAATAAAATGGCTGAAGAGATGTACAAAACTGCAGGACCTCAAGCGGGAGCAGCTTCAGCTGAAGGCGCTCACGCTCACACCGAGGGTGCTGGCGATCAACACGCTTCTCAGGATGCAAAAAAGCATGGCGGAGAAGATGTGATTGATGCAGACTACAAGGAAGTTTAACCTCTTATCGGTCTGATCGGAAATTATGGCTACTCAGCGCGACTACTATGAAGTTCTAGGTGTTGGACGAACAGCTTCCAGCGAAGATCTTAAAAAAGCTTACCGGAAGCTGGCGATCCAATTCCACCCGGATAAAAATCCGGGCGATAAGAAAGCAGAAGAGAACTTCAAAGAACTCTCCCAGGCTTATGAAATCCTCTCGGATCCGCAAAAGCGACAAGCGTATGATCAATTTGGTCACGCTGCCGCTGGTGCGGGCCCAGGAGGACCTGGTGGATTCGACTTCCAGGGCTTTGGAGGTGGAGGAGCTTCGATCAATGATATCTTTGGTGATATCTTCGGAGACATCTTTGGAGCCCAGGCGGGGGGTCGCGCTCGAGGAGGCCGTAGACGCGCAGGAGGCCGTCCTGGTGACGACCTCAGAACTTCAGTCGATATTACTTTCGAAGAAGCTGCCTTCGGCGCCGAAAAGGTCATTACTATCCTTAAATCGGTCCGATGCGAAACCTGCACCGGAACCGGAGCAAAACCCGGCACCCAGCCTGAGACTTGCGCTCAATGTGGTGGCCGCGGTGAGGTCAGCTTTCAACAGGGATTTTTCGCCATCACTCGTCCTTGCCCGCGCTGTAACGGCGCTGGACAGACGATCCCTAGCCCATGCGTAGGATGCGGTGGATCGGGACAAACTAAAAAACGCTCACAAATTGCGGTCAAGATCCCTGCCGGGGTTGACACCGGTCAGCGACTCAAACTCACTGGAGAAGGCGAAGCAGGCGAGCGCGGCGGACCTCCTGGTGATCTTTACGTTTCAGTCAGTATTCTACCCCACGACTTTTTCACTCGTGATGAGTTTGATGTGATCTGCGAAGTCCCAGTGACATTCGTCCACGCTGCCCTCGGAGCTGAGATTGAAGTCCCTACCCTAGAGGGTAAAGTCAAAATCAAGATTCCGTCCGGAACCCAATCGCATAAAATCTTCCGCCTCAAAAATAAGGGTTTGGCAAGACTCGGTTCCTACGGTCGCGGAGACCAACTCGTACGCATCATTGTAGAAGTCCCCACAAAGCTCACTGCTGAACAACGCGATTTACTCAAGAAGTTCTCAGAAAGCGGCGCAGACGCAGCGCATCCCATGCACCATAGCTTTTTTGAAAAAGTAAAAAACCTATTTGGCTAAACTCAGACCTCGGCTAAAACTAAGGATATGAGCTTATCAATTGGTTTGGACCGGACGGGGCGGCTGCTAGGTAAAAATCTTCGGACTGGAATGATTCTCGCTGGGCTAACCCTCAGCGCAGGGACTCTTTCTTGGGCTGAAGAATTTCGTCCTGTGGAACAGCGGGATCTCAAGACCATTGAAGCCGCCTTTGGATCTAACGACCTAGAAACTGCCGAAAAGCAGACCACCGTTTTCATCCGCTCCTACCCAAAAAGCCCTCTCCTGGGCTCCGTCGAGAATATTCGTGGACTGATCTTTCTCAAACAAAGACGAACAGCACAGGCGATCCAAGCCTTTACCAAGGCCCTCGACTATGCTCCCACTGCCGCTTTTCAACAATATATTCTATACAACCTGGCTTCAGCACAACTCGAGGGACGGGCAGCAGAAGAAGCCGAAGAAACGCTGCGTCAAATCCATCCAGAACTTCTCGACGCCGCCAACCAACTCAAGTTAATCACGTTACAAGCCTCCGTTTACGAACGAAAAAAGCAACCCATCGAGGCAGCAAACTACCTCTCCGGCATTGCTCGACAAAAGCCTGACACAGAAAATAAAGAGCAAGGCCAGCTCATCGCCAAGCTTTTTTACCAGGCCATGCAAAATATCTCAGACCTTGCCACTTTGGAAAAACTCCTCCAAGACCCCGACCACCAAGTTCTCGCGGATGCCATCCTTCTCCGACTTTCGGCGCTGGAGATGACCTCAGGCACACCCACTGCTGCAACACTCCATCTTAAAAAATTGATCGATACCTACCCCAAAAGCCCTCACCTGACTCAGGCTCGGGAATGGATCAGCCAAATCCAAGAGTCCTCCACGGTCGATCGAACCGCAATTGGCGTACTGCTTCCCCTCAAAGGTAGGCTAGCCAAATTTGGTACCAAAAGCCTCCAAGGCATCGAACTTGCTCTCGGGGTATTTGACTCCAAAGGTGAACCCCAGACTCCGCTCAAGCTCATCCTAGAGGACGCTGGAGAGGAACCCGAAACCGCTGTCCAAGCCCTCAACCGCCTGGCCCTGAAGCATCATGTCGTTGCCGTCATCGGCCCCATGATGAGTAAGGGCGTTGAACTCGTGACAAAACGAGCCCAGGAACTGGGAGTACCCCTCCTCTCCCTCTCCCGCAGAGCAAACAGCACCCCTCTGGACTTTGTATTTCAGTCCGGATTGACGCAACAACTCCAATCTTACGAAATTGCCCGCCACGCCATAGTCAACCTTGGACTCAAGAAGTTTGCGATCCTCTCACCCAACGACAAGCTGGGCAGCGAGTCGAGCCAAGCCTTCTGGGATGCAGTTGAGTCTCTAGGCGGTGAAATTGTCGGTTTTGAATCCTATGCAACCAGTGAAAACGATTTCAGACTCCCCGTCGATAAGCTCTCTGGCCTTTTTTACACCGAGGCACGGCAAGACGAACTCGACCGCCTTGCCAAAGAACGCGCCACCAATAATGTGACCAAGCGCACCCGCAAAACAGAGCAATTTTTTGCACTTAAGCCCATCGTGGATTACCAAGCCGTTTTCATCCCAGATGACGCTAAGCGCCTAGGACAGATCATGCCCACATTCTCCTATAGAGACGTCGAGGGGATAAAATTTCTGGGAACCTCTGAGTGGAACTCGGCTGACTTTGTGAGTCGCGCTCAGACCTACGGAGAAAGCGCCTACTTTGTGGACGCATTCTTCCAAGACACCGCCTCCGGTCAGGCTAAGAAATTTCTAGAGGATTATCGCGCAACATTTAATCAGGAACCCAGCTCACTAGAGGCACTCGCCTATGACGCTGCAAAAATCCTAACATCCCTTCTCGACACCTCTTCGAACGGACTCACACGGACTGAAATCAAAGACCGACTCACTCAAATTCGTGAATTTCCTGGGGCCACCGGTAGAATCACCTACAAAAATGGCCAATTCACGCGAGAACTCAAAGTCCTGACCGTGAAGGGTGGACTGATCAAGGACACGAAGATCTAAGCAATTCTACTGCATAACTGCCATTCTTATGCTTTAATTAAATAATGAAGGGTGCTCCCTACTTCAATCGATTAGGCTGGAATGAACTGAGGAGAGTTCTAGCTTTTTCACTGGCGCTCGCACCCATGTTCACGTTCAACCTACAGGCAGGCGGCTGGGTAGAAGCCACTCTCGCAAACCCCAACGGGGGTAAAATCTATCGCGAAGCTAATGACCAGAGTGAGCAACTCGGAGTCTACCCCAAAGCTACGCGCATGAAGGTTTACGCCCCTCCAAAGAATGGATTTTATTCAATCTATTTAAAAGAAGCTTGGAAAGGGACCCAATACATTTGGATTTCAGAGCAGGACATTCGACTTAAAAATGCGGCCGGAGCGTTCCAGCGAAAACCCCAAAACACCTCAACTGAGGACCTCACCCGCAATCAAGATACAAAAAAAGATGAAAAGCCAAAAAACTGGTCAATTGAACCCATGATCGGCTACTCGACATCACAACTGCTACAGACAGGATTGAACACCACGTACAGCATGACTGCAGTGACAGGTCAGCTCAATCTCAGGTACCAATTCCCGGAATCACCCCTGGAAATTGCCGCCGATGGAAACTACACCCTTAACGCTCTCTCCTCGAGCCTGCCGGGCATTACAGCTCGCTATTTAAGAATCAATGGTAAGGGGGGCCTTGGTTTTGACATGGGTCCATTCAGAATAGACATTCTAGCAGGCCTGTGTTTGGACTCCCTGAGTGTCAATAATGACGGTTTTGGATACAAACCTTTTATTCTATCTGGAGTTTATCCATCAGCTACCCTGAACTTGGGGAAAAAATTCGCACTCTTAGCTCAAGCCCGGTACTTTCCCGACTTCAATAACCAGATGACCAGCCTAGAGCTAGTCTGGAGCGTAGGCCTTTGGTTTCGAACGACTGTGAATCAAAAGATTACAGTCCTTTATACTTCCTCGAAACTTGCATACGGCACCCTCGCCACTGCCGGAATGGCTCTTCAATCAAACGAATTCAGCCTGGGATACTCGTTCTAACTTCTATTCTCTATTCAGTATTCGTGTGATTTTCCAGGCTGGAAATCAAGCTGTTTTAGTTACTATTTAAAATAATAAAATTACTTTAGTTACGACTTTAAATAAGTCAATTCGGTTAACACTCGAAAACGCAGTGTGTCTTAATCTACACATTTTTAAACTTATTTTTAATCATATAATTTAAGGTAATGACACTAAATGTCGAAGGTTAAAAAAAGAGAGACAAGTTCCTATGACGCGAACCCTAAAAGTCTTTAAAACTAGTCATTACTTTACTTGCCTCAACTTACTCTTGATCACACTGGCGGGCCAGAGTTGCACTCTTGGCGGAGAGCTCATCTCCAAAAATAGCGAGCCTTTGATCACCGCAGCCTCAGTTACCAGCAACAGCATTCAGCTCACAGGAAACAATTTAGACCAAATCAATAATCTCACCCTAAGCGGTCCAAATTTTAGTCGGACAACGATTGCTAACCCATTTACGATCACATCTAAAACAGCGACAAGACTCACTGCAGTTTTAATTTCTTCGGCTGAAATTGTAGCGACCCAAATGTATTCTTTGTTAATTTCAACGGCTCAAGCTAGTGGGACCCCAGCCATTTTTAACTTCCAAATTTCAGGACCTTCGACCCTCACCAACGGTGTTACAATTTCATCCGGAAATCTGAGTGTCAGCTCTGGGAGCATCACTTCCTCTGGCGCAGTCACTGCCGGGAGCATCACTTCCTCTGGCGCAGTCAACGCCCAGGGCATCACATCCTCTAATAATCCAGTGAATGTAATTACTACGGAAGATCCGACCTTCCCCTTTGGCGCCATTTTGAATTTAACTAACAAACCTACTGGCCCTGACGCCCCGTCTAGCAACGGGGCACTGAGACTCGTTGCACTCCAAAAAACAGCTGCTTTCGGAAACCAACCTGCTGCATGGCTCCAGTTTGGTTCAAACGCAAGCAGCGGACTCGAAGGGGGAGGTAAATTCTACATTTCAGCTTTGAATGACACAGGATCCGAATACTTCAGCATTATCGGACCTGCTGATCCAGTCCATAATGGACCAAAAGTAGGGATTGGCGAATACGATCCTCAAAAGCTGTTGCACGTAAGAGATTATTTTAGCAGCGGAAGCGTTGCGAGGTTTGAGAATACCTCAGGTCGTTGCGATCTAACCCCGTCCGCAGGAGCAGCCACTTGGAGTTGCTCCTCGGATGAACGACTCAAACGTGACATCCGCACCGTTGGAGGCGACGAGGTACTCGGAAAGCTTCAGAGTCTCCAGGCTGTCACGTACGCGCTAAAAAAAGAGCCGTCTGGGGCCCGTCATACGGGGTATTTAGCTCAACAGGTTCAAAAGATTGCTCCAGAGTTCGTTAGCCAAGGAGAGGATGGATTTCTTTCCGTCAGCTACACGGGCTTTATTCCCTGGATCACCGAAGCAGTTAAGGAGCTGACTCTACGGATCCAGCACCTCAGCGACTCAAAAAATGAAGAACTGAGAAAAATTAAGGAACTCGAAACAAAAATTAACCGACTTGAAATCGAACTCAAGAAGCTTCAATTCAGGCCTGTGAGTGATCAGCCCGAAACACATGCTAGATAATGCGAGGGGAACTTTTTATGAGGTTCAAACCGGCACATTCACTAATAAAAATCACGCAATGGGTTCTGGTTGCTTTAATCTTTTTCCAAACACCAAGCGCTCAGGCGGACTGTTATAACAGCAGAAATGGGCTCGGCACCTGCTTACCCATCGCTCTTCAGTTTGCAGCTCAGGGGACCGCATGCCCAAATGAGAATATGTTAATTGCTGATCCACATGCCCTAGATTCGGCGCAATTAGTCAGCCCCTTTCGAGGGTTATCCACGCCCCCCTCAAGCGGACCACTGACTTCGATAGTTGGTGGAAAACCCTACATACTTTGCGACAAGTCACTTGAATTTTTAAACTATCTAGACGCTGGCCGCGAACTCCCAATCGAGGTCGTAATCTACCTCACAAACTTTCGGCAAAAGAGTTGTGACATGGGTTCAAATTACCCTTCATTAGAATGTAGAGGGGAAGGGTTTGTCACTGGTGACTTCAAAAATCCCCGTGGACTCGCCACAGACATCACGGGAAATTTATATATCGCGGATACAGACAATCACCGAATCTTAAGAATTGAAAACCCTGGAAGTCCGACCCAGGTAATCCGGGTGCTTGCAGGCTCTGGCACCCCAGGATACAGAGACTCGCGAGGGGTTGATGCGCAATTTAACTTTCCTGCCGCCCTTACGGTTGATCCAGCCGGAACTATTTATGTGGCTGATTCGCGTAATAATATGATTCGCAAAATCACACAATCTGGCGTCGTCACCACGGTTGCCGGTACTTTAAAATTTGGGTATGGACAGGATGGTCCTGGTGATCAAGCCACCTTCAGCAATCCTCAAGGAATTGTGGCCGATGGCGCAGGGAATGTCTTTGTAGCAGACACCGATAACCATAAGATTCGCTTGATCTCACCTGTTGGCATCGTTTCCACCCTAGCAGGTTCATTAAATGTTACAGAGGAATTCCGCGGTAATGTTGATGCAAGGGGAGCTGATGCACGGTTTTGGTGGCCCCGAGGGATCGCAGTCGATTCATTGGGAAACATCTATGTCACCGACGAAGGTAACTTCGCAATTCGAAAAATTGACAATACAGGAGCAGTGACCACTATCGCTCGTGATAGCACCATTGGTCGCCCTGAAGGGATCGCAATCGACTCACTTGGGAGACTCTACGTCTCGGGAGAGGTACGAGGAGGCGTCAGAACCATGACCCCAGATGATCCAGATTCCTTTTCCACTCCCGTTTGGACAACCGGCACAATCAATTCGGCCACCCAAGGAATTGCTCTCGGACAAAATGGGAGTACCTATGTGATTCAGCCCCGTACCAATCGGGTCATTTTCCTTACTCGATCGAATGCTGAAATTTACGCCCAATCGATTGACCTTAAATTTTCAGGAATTGATGGCGACGGTGCACCCGCACCTGGTGTTCCAGAAAACCATACTTTTTCCACTCAAGCAACGATCTCCTGGGAAAAGCCAATAGCTGGTACAGTCTTGAGATACTCAGTCTGTGGCCCACCCACTGCGACGTCCCCTAGCTTAAGAGCAGGGGACCAACTGACATTCCGGCAATCAACCGACCTTACGTTTGGATTTTTTGATGGTAGTGAGACCACCCCTCGTATTATCCGCTCGATTTCCCTCACTAAGCCTTATGTTGCCGGGGATTGCATTGGACTCCAGGTAGGATCACTCCGCTTTTTTACTGCACAAGAATGCGGTACTTTAGGTGGGCGATACTTTAGTAACGGAGCAGGTTGGAGAAGTAGAAACCCTGATTTATTGTCCGAAGTAGATTCACGAAGTTACGGCGAGTGCCTTAAATCTGGAGGCGAGCCTGGTAGTTTTTCTGCTAGCCTGGGAGCACCTCTCAATGCTTCCTGTCCTGGCAAAGCCCAATGTCAAAGTCCCAGTAAGTCATCAAACCCAATCTTTTATAATTTTCGCGATGGGGAAACCTTTGGATACCCATTAGTCAGATTGTATGGAAATTTTCCATCTGGGGGCGAAGGCACTGTGACAGTCACTAATCTCAGCACCCAACAATCTGCCCGATGGCCCATTTTCAATGATGATTATAAAGCTTTTGTCAAACTTGGGCCAGGGCCTAATCAAATCCAACTCAATTTCAACGGTGCGGTTCAAAATTTAACTCTCAACTATCAACCCCCATCCAATCCTGCCAAAACAGTAAAACTTTTCTTCTATCTCGGATCAGATGGGACAGGAGCTATCGATGCCCCACCAGGCATGGACAACTCCATGGCAGAGGCTATTAAAAGGATTCAAGTCGATGGCCTCATGCTTCAGTCTTTTTATGCTGAAACATTAAAGTCCTCAGTAGAAAAGCAAGAAGGATTAAGCAACTTGCCAAAATCTACATTTGCACTGGAGTTGAATCAGAATAATGATCCCATAGTCCACGTCGTCCGGGGTTCACAAAGTCAATTAGCCCTCTGGACTCGCAATAATGGCCCACAGGATCTGATCGATGCACGTACAATTTTCTCGTCCAACTCATCTTATGACCATCCCAACTCACTTTTTTTAGGTTACACAGGAATTTCCCATTTAGATCCTGCAACAGGAAACTACCGCGCTGGCCTAGCAAACGGAGGAGGAGGTTCGGAACCATTTGGGTATGGAATGGGTAGCATCGGGGGCGGCACTTCGATGATCCACTCAGGAAATTTGATTTTTCATCCCCGCTCTTTTGAGCAAATCGCTTCGGCTTTTGCTGATGATACGCCTTTTGAGCCAGGCTATACTGTAGAAGACAGCGATGCTCGAGGCAATCGGTGGGGCTCTCTTACTTCGACCCTCGGTGGATGGGCTCATGAAGCAGGACATGGACTTGGCCTCTACCATCCTGATGCTTTTCCATTTTCGTTACCCAATGCACCGCCCTATGGGCCAACGACAGCCTATGGGGTTATGATCAGGGACGCAAGTTATCAACTCAATCGCTTCTTCATGGTTTTTGAAACACAAGGGGGTCGACGCGTTGCAGTAGGTCGAGAGGGGGACCTCGGGCCATCAGGCTTGGGGTTTTGGCAAGGCCCCGTCAATACCACCCCGCTCAAAAACAGCGTTTTCCTCGCTCCCCGCCATTCTATCGGTAGTTTTACTGTAAACTTAGAGAGCGACTTTAGCACTGCTTCAATTGCAAGCCGAAATGGGCAAGTCGCATTATCTTGGACCCCTGCATCTGGCGCAGACACCTACTCAATCTACTACGGAACGCAATCAGGCAATTACCCAAATACCTACGCCACTGGCATTAGACAAAATCGAATTGTAATTAATGGATTGGAACCCAGTCGCACCTATTTTTTCAGGGTAAGGGCGTATGGTCAGCAGGGCTCTGATTACCAAAATTCTTCCAGTCAAGCGAACTCTACGATAACGGATGTTCCCCTTAATTTAACTCTGAATGCGTCATTAGCGGGTGCCGTGAACTTTGCTTGGTCTCCGATGTCTGGAAATACTTACACCCTTTATCGCTCAAATACAGCAGGTCCAATCTATCAGTTTACTCCGGTGAGCTCATGCCAGAGCGTCTCAAGTTCACTAGGGACTTGCATCGACTCATCCAGTCAAGCTGGCAGCACCTACTACTATGTTCTGATCGCCACGAGCAGCGGTACAAACAGCAGGGTCAGTACCCCAACCATGACGATAACAATTCCAAGTCAAGCTGCTGAGGTAGTAACCCTCATCCCTGAGCCTAAGAACTTTGTATTAGGCTCAGGGAGACTGAACCTCAGCAATTTAACTCAGATTATTTATCAAGAGCCATCCCTGAGTCCACTGGCAGCGGTACTGAGCGACGAAGTAAATCGAATAACTGGATACCGTTTGAGTGGCGTTCGATCCGACAGTGGAACTACAAACGGTATTCGCCTAGTAATTGACCCTAATTTAGCTAATGGATTCAGCAATACAGTAGGAACACCTTACTTTCCTCAGAGATTGGACATTACCAGTACTGGCGTAGTAGCCTCTGGTGCCGATTATGCAGCTGTTGCCCAGGCCACGGTCTCGCTCCTTCAACTTATAAAATCAAGCACCGATGGCTTTTACTTGCCGATCTCTTCTTTAATAGACTTCTCTCTGGCGCAATATCCAGGTGTAATGTTGGACGTAGCAAGAAAAGCGACGACGCTACCTGAATTACTCCAAGTAGTAGAACTCTGCCGCCTTTACAAAGTGCGCTATCTGCATCTCCACTTAAATGACAACGAAGGCTTTACTTTCCAGTCCACAGTTCTTCCCAATCTTGGCTCAGAAAGCGCGGGCAGTGGCCCCGGCCCCATCCGGCTTTCAAGGACTCAACTCAACACCCTGATACAGTATGCCGAAAGCCGTGGGGTCACGATCGTGCCGGAACTAGAAACCGTTTTTCATGCTGGCACCATGATCACATCCTACCCCGAGATTTTTGGAGGGACAGGAAGCATCCTGAACCTTGCCAACGATGAAATGTATACTCGGGGCCTGTTTCCACTCATCGAAGAGATGTGCACCGTATTTTCTACATCACCTTATTTTCACGTCGGAGGCGATGAGGCTGATTTAAATCAGCTGCGACGTTCGCCCACCTATTCAGGTTACCTACAAGCTCACGCTCTGAACGACGACGTTAACGACATTTATCGCTTTCATATGCAGCGCTTAAGCGATTACATAACTAGAACTTGCAACAAGAGGGTCATCGCTTGGGAGGACACTGGCATTCCTGGCATCATCACAATGAATTGGCACATTGGTTTTTACGGACCAGATTTGCATGGAGATGTGGCTAATCTCTTACAGGCTGGAAAGTCTGTAATCCAAGTGACCTGGACTCCGAGCACTTATACTTCTGTCTATTCAAATTTTAATTGGAGTCCTTTTGATGACTTGACACCACTCGGCCCAAACAATCTTGGGTCTGAGATGGTTCTCTGGGAACTGCCTGGCAGTCAAGCCGTGCCCTATCTTCGGTACAAGATCCCGCCGCGGCAAGAACGAACTTACGGTTATGGGGCAAATCACCGGAGTTATGAAGGATTTAGCTCAGCTCTGGCTGCCTTGGATGCCAAACTGGACACGCTTTTAGCTGGGTTCTCGATCACTGAATCAGGAGTCAATTCTGGCGTTTTACACTGGCTTATTTCACAATCCACCCCAGGGCCATTTTTAACTATGAATCCCCCATTTGGATTTCAAAAAAGTAATCATCCAAGTTTGAATTTAGGCGATCAAAGCCCGGTCTCTGGCTCAACCATCCGCTACACCACCGACGGAACGAATCCCAACTCAACTTCAAATGTCGCAACTACGCCCATCCCGATTCCGACAAGCTCAAGCGGCATCACCACGATTAAGGCTGCAAAATTTGACTCAAGTGGTGCCGCGATTGCAGATGGCATTAACGGGTATACGTGGCAACGAAGCTATCGCTGGTTGCCCTTTTCGCTCGGATTCAATGGTCTTGTCCCGGCGACAAGCGCATCGACAAACGATGGTCCTCAATCAGCTACAGGAACCTTTCAGCATGGTAATGAAATGCAATTGTTCCTTTTTGACGCGGATAGTCCAGGAGTAGTCCGCTATTCAGTCTGTGGTCCCGTCACACCTCAATCTCCTAGCTTAAATCGAGGACAAAAACTGAATATCTTTGGAGACTCAACTATTTCTATTGGGTTCTTCTTTGATGATAGTCCTGTACCCGCCGCAAACTGGTCTGGCACATTCCGCCAAGACTATATTTCGCCTACTTGTATCGGCTTACAGGCAGGCGATGCGCAAACCGGCATCCGTTTATTCACCTCAGAGGAGTGCAGCATCCTCGGTGGTGGTTTCCGCCAAAATGCCAGGACTTGGCAAACACAGTTCCCAAACTTCATCTCTGACAGCGATGCTCGGATTTACGGTGAGTGCCTTCGTCCAGATGTAGGATCTTTTTCACTACAATTTCGTAACCTGAATGCCACCTGCCCAGGCAAAACTCCTTATCTACCGCCCAATGCCTGCGCTTTTGCCACTGACACAGCCTCAACGGGCCTCGAGCCTGCTCGCAGCTTAGCACAGAACCTTGCTCAGCCCACCCCGCAAGCAGCCTCCATTTTTACTGATCAGCCAGGAGTTTCGCTTTCTCCACTACTCAAAATATCACCTGCGGCAACGCGCGCCCTTGATCAGGTCGAGCCCCTTGCTCCATCGGTAAAACCAGCTCCTCCGGCTATCATCTTTCCTGACAACACTGGCTGCGCTGAGAAGTATTGTCTCCCTGCCAATTTACTTTACGTTACAAGTGACAAAGGATGCCCTAACTCAGCTAGTCAATCTGAGCAGCCTTGGGCATGGCATCTAGCAGACGCAAAACGGATCGATCCAAACACAGCCTGCCTCATGGTTGATTCTTTATATCGCCCCAAGGGAACCATTTTTAGTGGCGCTCTAAACTTAGCTGCCGATCAGGCCCTTTATTGTGACTTTTGGAGCGGTAAATTTTATATTACTTCAGGGTCCCGGACTTTTAGCAACCTGGGAAATGGAAACTTTGATTCTTCACTCTGCGAAAGAACTCAAGAGTATCTATACAATTATGAGAAACAAACCTCTGACTTCACCGATGGGGAGACGGCGAGCTATCTAGAGTTTTTGATTTCGACCGATCGGAGCTACCCGTTCCCGGGAATCATGAAATAGACCTTAAATTAATTAGGCATTCAGCCAAAAGCTTTTAACAGACTCAGATTTAGCCAAAAAGAATCTGCTCAGCGTCCTCAGGGCTCATCTGCCCATGGGCAACAGCTCGGAGCACAGTCATTCGAGCTTCGCGCACATCACTCGGAGGGCTAGCCACTTCGATCGGAGTCTGTTCAGCTTTAGAGAGAGGGGCACTTGCTGCGCCACTACCAAACGTCGACGCACCCTGTCCTCCAAGCAGTGCCACAATTTTCTCTCGAAATCCGGGTGGGAGGCTTTTTTCAAACTCCTCCATCTCGCGCTTCACATCAAAGCCAGCCATGGCGTTATGCATCATCGTTTGCATTCGGCCTAGCTGCTCGGGCGGGAGTTGCTGGACGAGCTGACTCAACTCCATCAAGACCTTGGGGTCCATTTTACTTGGGTCAAAACCAGGATTTCCGAAGGGTGAAAAAGGGTTCATAGCGACGCCACTATGGTTCATCACTCGCCCTTCTGTCCAGAGATTTTCTCGGCAATTTCTGCCGATTTTCAACCTTCTAGAATCTGTCATAATCAAACAAAGGCTCGGCCCCATTTTTTACGGGGCCATCTGGGTGGAGACCCAGAGAACAAGTCAGGAGGACTTTCTGGGTTTAAGATTCGACCCCATCGGGGGCGGTCAATTCAAGCAGGCAGTGCAGCAATTGATTGAGATTGAAAATCAACCAATCAAAGCGATGCAAGGCCGTAAGGCGAAGGAGGAAACGCGAATGAAGCTCTTTCAAGAGTTCAAAAGCAAATTCTCCGGCCTAGATAAAGCCCTCAGCGAGATGAACAGTTTTAGAAAGTTTCGGGAACTCAAAGTAGACCTGGGCGATGGAGCTAACCTTGTGAGCGTCACTCTCGACAAGGAAAAAGCAGAAGTCGGAAAATACCAGCTCGAGATCGGACAACTCGCTGGAAAAACCTCACTCATTTCAAACGGATTTGAAGACCCGAACGAAGCCACCTTCGGCCCAGGATATATTAGGCTTGAAACCGAAGGAGGAGAAACTACCCAGGTATCTATCAACGATAAAGAATCAAGCCTTCGGGGAATCGCATCTGCACTCAATCGCGACCTCAACGCCCCCCTTCGAGCTTCGGTCATCAAGGACTCCTCACAACCGGAGGCTCCTTGGAAATTAGTCCTATCCGCGAAAAAAGAAGGGTCAGGCAACCAAATCCAGACTCCAGACTTTAACCTCGAAGGTGGGACTGAAATCAGTATCGAAGATCAACATGACGCTCAGAACGCGACTGTTTCACTCGACGGCTTCCCCATTGAGACGGAAAGCAACGACATTACTGAATTTCTCCAGGGCGTAAATCTGCATCTTAAACAGGCCAGTCCTGATCATCCCTTTGTGATGAGCATCACCGAGGATTATCAAAAAGTTTCAGGCAAGGTAAAAAATATAGTCGACCAACTCAACCAAGTACTCCAATTCATCGTCAAACAAAACAGCGTCGACGAAAAAAGCGATACGACCACCACATTTGCAGGCGATACCAGCTTGCAATCCATGGAGTATCAACTCCGGAACGCAATTCAGGAAGGGTTTTTAGGTGGAGAACCAGGTCAAGCCAACGTCCCGATCATTCACCTAACCGACCTTGGGGTCGAGTTTGAAAAAACAGGTTTACTCACCTTTAAAGAAGATAAGTTCAATAAAATACTTGAAAAAAGCTTCGATGCGATTGCAATGGGGATCTCCGGCCCTAACGGTTTCGCGTTCAGGCTGAGAAGCATTTTGGATGGGTACACCCGCCTCGGTAATGGAATGCTCTCGATTAAGGAACAGGGTATTCGCGAGCGAATTAAGCAGATCGACAACCAAATCGAAGACAAAACTCGATTAGTCGAGCAGAAAAAACAACAGATCGTGGATCAATTTTCAAAACTGGAGTCCTCGTTGGGTAACCTTCAGAGACAACAGCAACAACTCAGTGCAAGCTTAGGTGGGGGCGGGGGCAGTGTTTCACAACTCTTGGGAGGGTAAATAAATGAATAAATCAGGTGCAAGTCAATATAGGCAAATGGCAGTTAAAACCGCTAATCGAGGGCAGGTCCTACTCATGCTCTATGAAGGTGCGATTCAGCACGTCAAAAGAGCCATCCTTGCAGTTGATAAAAAAGATATTGCTGGAAAAGGCGTATCCATTGGCAAGGCACATGATATTATTAATGAACTGATGAATACTCTCGATTTTGAGGTAGGTGGACAGGTTGCTATTGATCTCGATCGACTTTATCATTTTATGACGGAGCAATTAGTCAAAGCGAATCTCGAAAGCTCAAAGGACCCCCTGGTCCAAGTTCAAAAACTTTTGGAAACACTACTCAGTGGATGGAAACAGGCCGTTGAACAAGTGAATAAAGGATCGGCAAAAGTCTAGATCTCTATGAACCCAATACTCTCGACTATCCAAATTAAAATCAACCTCCTCCGAGAATTCCAGCAGTATTCGGCTGATTTTCTTTTGGAGATTCAAGGAGGAGATCTCAGCGGATTGCAGCAGTTTGAGAGGAAAAGAGCTCAATGCATCGAGGCTATTTTAATCAATGAAAATCAAATTTCTGAAATTGCTAAATGCATTTCTGAAAAAATGAAAACATCCGAGTTCAAGATGAGCATCGCTGAACTTAAGCAACTCTGCGATGTTCATCTAACTGAAATTCAGCAACTGGATACAAAAATTTTCGACAAATTAGGCCAAGAAAAAGACCAACTCAGGGCTCTCTTATTTGATTTTAACCGGAGCGAAAAGCTCGTCCGGAAATTTAAAAGCACGTGGGTTCGCCCATCCGGCGAGAAATTGGACGGTTCTCTATGAGCGAAATCATTGGAACAATCAGTGACATTCTAAAAAAACAACTTCAACAAGTCAGCCTCGAGGTCGTCGGACTCGTACCCCTCTCCAACCACTCGGATCGCCTAGTGAGGATACAAACTCTAGAAGGAATCCTGCAGGAATTTGATCAAAACGATATCCAAGGATCGCAAGGTTTTATTCTCCAAGTTAAAAGGACGACAAGCTCAACGCCCTCTCCAGCCGTCATAACTGCATCGCCACCAGAAACGATTTCAGAGGACCCAATCTATTACTCCGACGGAAAACTTAATACTGGTTTTCTCATGCACAATGCTCATGTTCTTTTTGAGGCAGGCGAACATGCACTAGCAAAAAATATTTATCAAGCCCTATTGAACTCTGGTGAGCGCAGTTCAGAGATCTATTTCCAAGTAGGACTCTGCCTAGAGGCGGAGGGGAACCTTGAGGCAGCAAAAGGACAGTACGAAGAAGCCATTACCTTCAAGCCTACTTTTGAATACCATCAGAAGTTGGCATCCCTTCAAATTCGGCGCGGCCAGGATCTTCAAGCTGCCGAGATTCTAGAACGTGCCTCTCACTTAAAAGACCTGACCGCTACTCAAAAATTTGAGGTGTGCCGGGCTTGTGGTAACTGCTGGACGCGATCTAATCGTCCGCAAGAGGCGGAGAGAAGTTTCAAGCGTGCTTTAGAAGTCAGACCCCATGCTGACGAAGTTCGGTCCAACCTGGGAGTTCTTTTTCTTCAGTCTGGGAGACTCCAAGAAGCTAGACGCCACTTTCAAGATGCTATCGCTTCGAATCCTAAAAATCATCAGGCCCTCGCCGGTTTAGGCGAATGCGCACTTCGCGATGGAAATAGAAAGGGCGCCCACGATTACTTTGTTGAATCGTTAAAAATTGAGCTGAGCAATCCTAATGCCCTCTACCACTTAGTCAAATGCGCCTATGAACTCAAGAGTTACGCAACCGCGGCCCAGTTCTTAGGCGATTATATCCAAACCGCACCAGTGAGTCCTCACTTACTCTACAGCTTGGCAGGACTCCAGTTTCACCTCGGACGAATCGACGAATCAAGGGCCACTGCTGCGAAAACACTAGAACTACAACCCAGCCATGCCGGAGCAAAAGAATTAATTGGAATGATTGAAAAATACCGAGTGACTTCGGTCTAAATGCACCTGAACCGCGCGTAACTGATTTCTGTCATGGAGGACGGATGAGCACAGACACTAACCTACTCATGGGCGAAGTAATTGAAGACCCTCAAGGGCAAGAAAAAGATGTTGAGCAACTCCTCGTGGGTCTGCTTAAAGCGCTCATAGCCGAGCAAATCGTACAAACCTCTCAAGAAGCCCTTTTGGAGCGTGTATGAAAGCATCACAGCAGTCCATCGAAACCCAGCCTGATTCTAAAAAATCAATCCGATGCCTAGTCATTCAGATGGCTCGATTGGGTGATACGCTTCAAAGTTTAATGGCTCTTCGAGCCGCTAAACAATTATACCCCAACTTGGAGATTCACTTTCTTGCCCGAGAAAACTTTGCATCTGCGGCGAACCGCGTTCCTTGGATAGAAAACGTCATCACCCTTCCGACGGATGCACTTCTTGGACCTGTTTTTTCAGGAACTAAGACGGAAGCCCAATCTCTTGTTGAACTCGCTCAGTGGCTTCGCCCCATCGCTGATCAGCCCTGGGATCTCATCATTAATTGGTCCTTCTCAGACGCAAGCAGCTTTCTGACAGGACTCCTCCCTGCTCGAATTAAGCTCGGCTACACCCGGCGTCCTGATGGTTCATTTGCTGGCGCAGACGGATGGAGCCAGTACGTGCAAGCAATCATCCAGGGGAATATCCCTCAAAATATTCATCTCACTGATGTACTGACCACTCAGCTCCTCACTGCACTTCAGATTCACGTAGGCGATCCGATGCCCGAAGGAAATGCCCCTGTTACGTCCAAAACTTTTTTTTCCCTCACTCTTACGGAGAGAGAAGTCGCACAACTCGCCGGAGACTCCAAAAGAAAGTGGGTTGCAATTCAACTCGGGGCAGGCAGACCAGACAAGACCTGGGATCCCAAAAATTGGGCTCGTTTTGCGCTGTCACTTCTCAAAGGAAACCAGGACTGTGGTGTTTTCCTATTGGGAGGAAAAGAAGATCTTGAGCGGGAGCAAAAATTTAGAGAGGCACTCAACCTTCTCGTTGAATCAGACTCAGAAGTTTCTTCAAATCCAAATCGAATCAAGAATGGCATCATCTCTTTTGTTGGAGAAACCAGCTTTGATCTCTGGGCCTCACTGGTGAGTCGAAGTCAATGGCTGATCGCCGGAGACACTGCAGCCATCCATCTCGCCAGCCTTCTCGGCACTCGAGTGCTCAACCTCTCCGTCGGCCCCGTGCGCTTTACAGAAACTGGTCCCTACGGAAACGGCCACTACATTGTCTCTTCGGGCGCAAATTGTGAAGGATGCCTGAGCAATGGAACGATCGAAAATCATAGCTGTCAGTCTGACCTGACACCTGAGGTTGCCTACGCTGTTTGGGCATACGCCGCTCATGAATGGTCACATCGCCGCCAGACCTCACTCGAATCTCACTTTTTACAACTAGGATTGCAAGACCAGCTGAATTCCGTTTTGGTGTATCGATCGAAAATTCGTCCCGTGCAAGAGGGTGGAGGAGTCGTCTACGAGTCGATCCTGCAGAAATCCATTCGCGTCACCGACTGGAGCGCCATGGTGATGGGCCACGTTGCAAGATCTTGGTATTGTGGTTGGGTGCCGTCCATAGGCCAAGAAGTCTCGCGAGAAATGATCAGCCCTCCATTGGTCAAGCACCTCCGAGAACTCGAAGAGTCGACGGAAGTGCTGTCAAAAGTCTGCTCTCAGGCAATTCTGATCGGAAATACGCTCGGGCATCGAGGAGCAACTCTAAAAACTCCCCATCTGATGAGCATCCAAGAGAGAGAAGAACTTCAAGATCTAGGAAAAAAACTTCTAGAACTTCAGGGACTCGTGGATCGACTTGCTCAGACTCACCCGGCCCTAGGAGCCTTCTCAAAAATGTTAGCAGTGCAAATGCATCACCTCAAAGGCACTCACCTCGGCGAAATGGGCAAGGAGACGGCCGTCTGTTACAAAGTTTTGCGTGACGGAGTCTCTATTTACTCGGCTTGGGTCAAGCATACACTGGCGCTAGTCCGTCCTGTCGCCCTTCGATCTTCTCACCTCAACTTGGTTGAAACTCCAAATATCTCAGCCGAAAAGGACCTGAATCCATGAACCAGCTCTTATTGAACGGAAATCCCGTAAATTTTCCCTTATCACCTGAAAGTCAGTTTCATGAAATGCTGACCTATCTGAAGCGACAGATCGATCCTAACTCGGCATTAATCTCTTCAGTTCGAATTGATGGTAACGACATTCCAAACACAGAAGATCAGGCTTTGGGTACAACGCCGGTATCTCACTTTGAGTTGATTGAAATTTTTACGACTCACCCGAAAGAGGTCGCAGATGAGACTCTGTATGACCTGATTGAATTTTCGAAAGTCCTAGAAAACTTAGCAGCTATGGCAGCTCAAAATGTTTCAAAGACTGACTTCATGGTCCACTTTAACCGTCTTCTCGAAGGGATCACCACATTCACCGAAGCAGTCTCGGGGGTGAAAAGGGTTCTCAAACTTGGACTTTTTAACAGCATCCAACTCCTCGAGTCGAATCTCCTCTCGATCCTCCGTGAGGTCTTACAGGCTCATGAGCAGCGCAATACCCTCGCGCTAGCGCAACTCATCAGCGAGGACCTGCAAGAAAATTTAAGAAACTGGCGAAACACAGGCCTTCCCTCGTTGATCCGTTCACGCGACTCATAAATCCCTCTTTCTTTTCATCCGAAGTTCGTTAAAGTGGCCTCGGGGGATCCTCAAATGAAAAAAGGCGAAGCGTTGAAAATTAAGAAGCTCGGACTCGTGATTAAACACCACCAACCCGAGGCTTCGCTCCTCGCGGCTGAAATTACGGCATCACTTTTGGAACAAAATATCCAAACATTTTTTGCCGACGAGAGCACTCAACTTGCTAAAGACATCATTAAAAATTTAGGGAACAAAAAAAGGCTCATCAAAATCGTGACCAAGCCTGAACTCATCACCGAGTGCGATCTGATTGTCGTACTCGGGGGTGATGGGACCTACCTCAGCATCGCACGACTCATGAAAAAGCGAAGTATCCCGGTGATGGGAATTAACATGGGACAACTCGGGTTTCTCACCGAGTTCAGACGTACCGAGGCGCTAGGCGCCCTCAAGGCAGTCCTCAATGGCGTTCCACCGATCATTCACGAACGAGACCTGCTCGAAGTGACCCTGAATCGGAAAAATCGAACCCTTTATCAAGGACTGGTAGTCAACGACGCAGTCATCTCCAAGGGTGCCATTGCACGAATTATCGGAATGGAAATGTGGATAGACTCCCACTGGGTCAATCACGTCCGAGCTGATGGAATGATCGTGAGCACCACGACCGGATCGACCGCCTATGCTCTCGCAGCGGGTGGCCCCCTAGTTGAGCCGTCTGTTCCGGCTCTCGTGATTGCTCCAATTTGCCCGCACAGCCTCACTCTCCGCCCTCTAGTCATCTCAGACCAGTCCGAGATCCGTATTCGCCTCAGTGACCGCCCTGGCCACGTCCTCCTGACACTCGATGGCCAAGATGTGGTTGACATGAAGGAAGATGACGTCGTAACCTTACGCAAATTTAAAAAACACTCCCTCAAGCTCATTGCATCGCCCGACCGCGACTTCTTTGGCTTACTCAGGGAGAAGCTTAAGTTTGGAGTTCGGGACTAAATGCTTGAGATTCTCAAAATCAAGAATATTGCTATTATTGACTCTGCAGAGATCCAGTTCACACCTGGTCTCAATATTCTTTCCGGTGAAACCGGAGCTGGGAAATCTATTATTATCGAGGCCATCTCTCTCCTTCTTGGCAGTCGTGCCAGTATTGAATTGATCCGTGCGGGAGCGAACGAGGCCGTCGTCGAAGGTTTCTTTCGAATCTCCGATATTCCCTGGATGAGTTCTCGCTTGAGCCAAGCAGGTTTTGAATCGCAAGGCAGCGAATTATTAGTCAAAAGGACAGTGCACCGAGCCGGCAGACACCGGATTTCCATCAACGGCGAATTAGCCACGCTGAGTACGCTCCAGAATCTTTGCGAAGGACTCATCGACCTCTGTGGACAAAATGAGCATCAATCTCTCCTCAAGAACCAGACCCAACTCAGCCTCCTCGATCAGTACGGAGCGCTGACAGAACAAACTAAGAAGTTCGCTTCTCAGTTCAACCAGGTCCGGTCCCTCAATCAAGAAAAGTTCCAACTCGAGCGAGCGAGCGAAGAGCGTACGAGTCGAGCCGCATTTTTGCGATATCAAATCGATGAGATCACTCAGGCTAGCCTTAGCATGGATGAGGACGAGGCCCTGCACCGTGAAAAACAACTCCTCCAATCGGCGGAGGTTCGGGCGCAAACAGGAGAGAGCATCGTTCAAATTTTAGAGTCCGAAGACCAAGGCACGCAAAATAGCCTCCGAGCAGCCCTGCAAAAAGCTAAAACCCTCACTCACCTCGATCCCTCCAGCCAGACACTCTCCGAGACTCTCTTAAGGGCTTTAGCCGAAGTCGAGGAAGCAAGTCTCTACTTAGGTCGTTATCTCAACTCGATTGAACTCGACTCTGAGCGTCTGCAAACGATCCAAGATCGACTCTCCTTGATTGCTGACCTCAAACGAAAGTATGGCCCCCAGATCAAGGAAATCCTAGAAAAGCTCCAGCAGTTTCAGGAAGAATATCAAAATCTCGATCAAGTCGGAGACCAACTCCAAGCGGTGGCTCAACAGCTCAGAGAATCACAAGAGATCATGATCCAGTCGGGACGAAAACTCTCTGCGGCTCGTAAAAAGATTTCAAATCGACTTTCTACCTCAGTCACTCGAGAACTTAAGGACCTAAAAATGGGCGATGCCCAATTTGTCGTCGATGTTGCCACCAAGCAAGACACCGATGACTGGAATGCCACCGGTGGAGACCACATTCAATTTCTTGTTCAGACGAACCGAGGAGAACCCTCGAGACCGATTGGCAAAATTGCTTCCGGCGGTGAACTCTCTCGCCTGATGCTTTCCATTCGTCGCGTGATCGCTGACCGCGGTGGGATCGGCGTCTATTTATTTGATGAGATTGATGCAGGCATCGGTGGGCAAACTGCATTTCAAGTCGGTAAAAAACTAAAATCCGTTGCCGAATATAACCAAGTGATCTGTATCACTCACCTTCCTCAGGTCGCCTCCTTTGCTGATCACCATCTCGTAGTGCGGAAAGGCTCTCAAAAAGACCGAACCACAACTCAGATCCTTGAGCTTTCACTGAAAGAGCGACAGGAAGAAATAGCCCGCATGCTCGGAGGACCAGTCCTCACCCGTAAAAGCCTGGCCAACGCCTCGGAGCTTCTTGAGTTAGCGGGGACCTAAAATTTGAGAAAGATCATTCATATCGATATGGATGCGTTCTATGCATCCGTCGAGCAGCGGGACTCTCCAGAGTTAAAATCACGACCAGTAGTAGTGGGAGGTGATCCAAAAAGTCGGTCCGTAGTTTGCTCAGCCTCTTACGAAGCACGCCGCTTCGGGATTCGCTCTGCCATGCCCTGCTCACAGGCTTACCGACTCTGTCCTCAGGCGATTTTTATTTCGCCCAATTTTGACAAGTACATCACAGCAAGCCGTCAAATTCATGCAATTTTCAAACAAGTCACCGCCACCGTCGAACCCCTCGCGCTGGATGAGGCGTATCTGGATGTGACTGAAAATTTTTTTAATGAACCCATTGCAAGCAAACTTGCCCGCTGGATCAAAGAGCAGATCCAGCGGGAGCTGCGAATTACCGCATCTGCTGGTGTTGGTCCCAATAAGTTCATCGCTAAACTTGCAAGCGACCATAAAAAACCAGACGGCTTAGTGGTGATCCCACCTGAAAAAGTGATGGGTTGGATCGAACACCTCCCTGTTGAGAAATTCTGGGGGGTTGGCCCTGCTACCGCAAAAAAGCTCCATGCCCTCGGAATTCAAAGCGCCTCCGACATTCGAAAACTCGAAAGCACCCAACTTGAAAAAGAAATGGGATCTTTTGGTTCATTTCTTTACGAACTTGCCTTTGGACGTGATCCTCGTTCCGTTGAAGCTCATTCAGAACCCAAGAGCCGAGGGAGCGAAACCACCTTTGACAAGGACATCCTCAACGCTCAAACCCTGCTAAATTACATTGAGTCTCAGGCAAATGAACTTTCTACTGATTTGAAAAAAATTCAAAGACATGCGACCACGATCTGTCTCAAAATTAAATATTCAGACTTCAAACAAATCAGCCGCAGTCAAAGCCTCACGCAACCCTCTGACGATAGTTTTACGATAGCTCAAACGGCAGCAGAACTACTTTTCAGAGACACGGATGTGGGGACACGCCCCATTCGACTTATCGGGATTTCGGTCTCAGGACTCGTCACACCTGACCACCCCATCCAACTTTGCTTTGATTTTCTGCGCTGACCTTAATCTAAAAGACGACTCGGCAGGGCCTCTCGATGAATTCGATCCTCACCCGGCTGCCAAGAAAGATAAGACCCATGAACACGAGGAAACCCGACGTTCACATATTGACCGAGGCGACCATCAATCTTAAAACTCATCTCATCCAGATCGTGGCAATGACCCATCACCATAAAATCATAGCCCTGAGCTAAACGCTCAGCGGCGTAGCTGCGGTAGATTTTCCGTAAGTTCTCGCGTCGTTCGAGAGGGAGCTGCGAAACTAACAAATTATTTCTCTTACGACTCTTTTTTCCACTCCATTGACCAAACCTCTCCAACCATGGACCAGGGGCAAGCCAAAACAAAAATCGAACTGGCAGGCTTCTGAAAAAAGCCCTTAAAAATCGATAGCTGTAATCTCGCTGATCAGCCAGATCTCCATGGGCAACCAAGAATCGTTTGCCTTGAATTTCAAACGAAACCTCCTCGGAATGGAGTGCTACCCCCTTCATTCGACCCAAGGTTCGCTTCAACAAGAAGTCGTGATTTCCTTCAATATAGTGGACTTGAACCCCTCGTTGGCCCGCCTGCCTCAGGGCATTAAAGAACTTCTGATAGCGATCTACGAAGACGGCTTTGTTGCCAACGAATAGATCAAACACGTCGCCGGCCAGAACTAAGGTATCACCCGACTGGGCTCGCCCGCAGATCAGGTCCAGCAAAGACAGATAGAGGGGATCATCGGGTCCCCAAATGTGGAGGTCTGAGACAATATAAACACTCATGGCCTCTAAGAATTAACGATTCTAGAGCTTGCGATCAAGGATTTTCCCGCAGGAATGTCCTTCTGTAGGGGTCGAACTGCGGAGTTGGATAAACTCATACCCTGTGAGTTGTCTGACGACCTTACCTGCTCCATCCTTAAGGACCACCTTGAGTCCTGGACCACTTCCTTCGAGCGAGGCGCTGATTCCACTTTCTTGGGCCTGAGTATCCCGACCAAACGCCTTAATCGCTTCGTCCATTTTTTCTTGGCTGGGTGCCTGCTCCTCGAAGTTTGAATTAGAATACTCGTCTTTATGATCTTTAGATTGGCGGCCTTGGCCGTCCGGTGATCTTTGTTGATTCCCTGAGCCGCCGTCCTGCTTTTCCCTGACGACTCCGTAATATCCCCAATTACCAGTTAAAGATTGGATCTTCATTTTAACCTCCCAGGTCCTTCTCGTCCCTCATCAATACTTCGGTGAAACCGGGGGCAAACTTAAATCACTCAAACAAAAAACCCCCCAGGGGCTCGGCACCCCTAGGGGAGGCTTAAGAACTCTCAGACCCTATGCCTGAGAGGTGTGGGCGCAAATTAAGCTTAAAGTTACAGAAGTTTAAGTGCTTGGGTGGGCGAAGAATTCGCCTGAGCCAAGACCGAAATCCCTGCACTTTGGAGGATATTTCCACGAACTAACTCGGACGTATCTGCCGCAATGTCCGTATCTGCAATTCGTGACCGTGCGATGGTCAAATTCTCTTTGGAAACACCGAGGTTCCTCACGGTCGATTGCAACTTGTTTTGAATCGCACCGAGGGAAGCTCGACTCGAGAGAATTTGAGAAGCAGCACTATCCACTTTTTCCAGTGCGTTTCGGGCACCATCCACGCTCGTGTAATCGAGGCCGTCAATCCCCAAGCGATCTGCTCGTACGTCGATCGAATTGGCATCGAACACGATTCGATCGGAGCTGTCATTTCGAATCCCGACTTGGAACTCAAGCTGCCCCTTGGGAGCCTTACCATTAAGGAGGCTGGTACCGTTAAAGTTAGTCACATTGGCGATACGATCGACTTCTTGAACGAGACTCTTCACCTCTTGATGAATGAAGCCCCGTTCACGGTCTCCGATTGTGTCGGAACCGGCCTGGATGGCGAGCTCACGCAACCGGATTGCGATGTTATTAATTTCAGTCAGGCCGCCCTCAGCGACTTGAGCAAAAGAAATTCCATCGTTGGCATTTCGCTCTGCCTGACTCATCGAGCGAATTTGAGCGCGTAAATTTTCAGAGATCGATAACCCAGCAGCATCATCTCCTGCTTGGGTGATTCGTTGTCCCGAAGCTAAACGCTGATATGCCTTATTTTGATCTTCAGAAGAATGAGACAAAATCCGATTAGCAGTCATTGAAGAAATATTGGTCGCAATTCTCAAGCCCATAACAATTCTCCTATTTGAAAGGCGTATTTTCTCCCTTTAAGAAAAAACGCGTTGGGTTCAGTGCCACCGAAATGTGACAGCACTGGCCGAGTTCAATTGGAAAACGTCTGAGTGTTGAAGCAAAACCACTGGAGGTAGATTCGCGCGATTAAGACGAGACCAGCCCGCTTAGCTCGATTCAAATCTACTTAACCTGGACAACAAACCAGGCTTGCAACTACGAGTTACCGCCTTGTGCAACAGCAATGTACAGTCGGCAGACGTTCATCAGTTTTGTCCTCTGAAGGCCCATCCCTCAGCTGACACTATTCTGATCGGTGTGATCACATAATACTTGAGTTATTTTAACAGGTATTAACAATTTCACCGAGTCTGCCTACTAACTATTTAATTTTAAATGATTTTTTAATTTAAAATGGGGAGGTAGATTTTAACCTACCTCCCCATCTGGTGTTGAGGGGGAAATTATCCCAAGAGTTTGAGAGCCATCATGTTGTTTTGGTTAGCTTGACTGAGGACCGATACGCCAGCTTGAGACAAGATGTTGTTTTTAGTCAACTCAGCCGTCTCGGAAGCCATATCTGTGTCACGGATACGACTTCGAGCTTGAGACAAGTTCTCATCGTAAACATTGAGGTTATTCACAGCCGCACTCAATCGGTTTTGCAAAGCTCCGAGTTCAGCGCGGTTTTCGACCAAGCCCTTCATTGCAGTATCCACGACATCAAGATTGGCGCGAGCCGACTCTTTAGACTGGGTCGAAATACTTGAAAGTCCCAGGCCGTCCAAGCTCACATTGGTCTTCTTGGTATCGTAGCTGAAACGATCTTCGTCGGCTCGGTTATGGATCCCCACCTGAATGTCTAGGGAATCACCAGAACCACTCAGCAATTTTTTGCCATTGAACTCGGTCGTAGCTGCAATTCGAGTGACTTCTGATTTGAGCTGCTGAACTTCTTTATCAATGAACCCGCGCTCAACATCGCCCAACGTATCGGACGAAGCTTGAATTGAGAGCTCTCGGAAACGAACCAGAATATTTCCGATTTCGTTCATTCCGCCTTCAGCCGTTTGGATCATCGACACGCCGTCATTTGCATTTCTCACATCCTGACGGACAGATCGAATATCGGCTCTCATTTTTTCACTGATCGCCAAACCAGCTGCATCGTCTGCAGCTTTATTGATTCGGGTACCAGAGGACAAACGCTCCAACGAATCTCGTTGTGCAGCATTATTAGTTCCAAGCTGACGCTGTGCATTTAACGACTGCACATTGGTCGCGATTCTTAAACCCATACCAACTCCTTTAGGACAAAGATCCATCCGAGGCCAAAAAACCCCATGATCAGATCATTATATTTAATTTTGACAGGAATTTGCTGTACCCCTGTCTAGCGTAGAAGCCCTGATTTGAACTTTCTCTTCAGTACTTCCTGCTTACAATTACTAGTTCGGTCGGGTATTTGATTCGCTTTAGACTTTTTTTGTCAGGAATTAAATTTTAAAAAAGTCATCACTCTAACTCACCGAAGAAACTCCAGAAATAAGATCTGCGGCTCGATAAGGATCTAATGTTCGTGACATCAATTGCTGCATGACCTCTTGTCCAGATGAGGTTAAAAACGTTGAATCAACAGACTGATTGAGTCGTTCACTCAAAATATCTTTGACCTCACTCTTAATAAATTCCCACGTTTTACTCTGACGCTTACCGCTTTGAGTTAAATAAGTCTGATGATCTTGAATGGCGTGGAGGAGTTCTGAGACACCCACATTTTTAACTGCCTCGGTCTTCTTGACAGGCATGAGCCAGCTTTTCTCATCATGGTCCGTCATTCCCACCATAGTAACTAACTCCCTTAAAAGTTGATCCGCCTCTGGGCGGTCCGACTTATTCAGGGCAAAAACATCAGCAATTTCCATCAGGCCAGCCTTCATCACCTGGATCGAGTCGCCACTCTCAGGCACGAGAACGACTACAATCGTCTGAGCTAGACTCAAGATCTCTAATTCGGTCTGACCTACCCCTGCCGTTTCAACCAAAATTACGTCAAAATCTGCAGCATCGAGGAGCAAAACGACCTCCTTTGTAGCGTGAGAAAGTCCTCCGTGCTGCCCTCGCGTTCCTAATGATCGAATATAAACATGAGGATCTCCCGAATGTTTCTGCATCCGAATGCGATCGCCCAGAATCGCCCCACCAGTGAATGGACTAGAAGGATCCACAGCCACAACAGCTACTTTTTTATTCTGAGATCGGAGTAACTCGATGAGTCGATCAACCAAAGTCGATTTACCGGCCCCCGGAGGCCCTGTAATACCCCAAATCTGAGCTCTCCCCGTCTTGGAATAAATTTCGGTCATAATTTCAGCAAGATCTGAATCCCGATTCTCGACCTTAGTAATCAATCGAGCTAAGGAGAGGCGATGTCCTTGGAGCATGTCTTGGACTAATTTCATTATTTTTCCTTTCAAATTCATTCTTTCCCAAGAAAATTCCGATGTTTCAACATGGAATCTGATATCGATACCTTGATCAGAAGCGTCATGTCTCTAGCCATTCTGAGTTTGATCCCAATGGTCATCTTCGCAATTTGGCTCGACTCCTTTGAAAAAGACATCAAAGATTTAATGATTAAAACTCCAGACTTCGAAAAAGGCCCCGAACTGGAAAGAATTCGACTTTTCAGCCTGATGGTCCTCATCTTTCAATTCATGCTTTTTCTAGGATCGGATGATGTCAGAACAGCCTATCCACTCCTGTGCGACTTAATCCTCGTCGTTAGCGTAGGAGGGCAACTCACCCTCCAGCTTCGAGCTGAGAAGCTGATTCAGACGGACAAAAATAGTGCTGAAAATGCCTTGCAGATCATCCTCAAAGCAGCACGCTCCTGGTTTGTAGCAGCCCTGATCTGCGGAGTGCTTTCGATCCTCGGCGTCATTCTGGGTCGATGGGTGGCATATCAAATGAATCTTAGAGAGTCCTTAGGGATCGCACTCCTCATTTCCGGTGGAATTACGGGAATGGGTCTCGGGCTTTTCCTGAACTTCGCCCTCACCCCCTACTACATTCTCAAAATCCTGCCGTCATCACCCTTAAAGACCACAACCATTGAGAAACTCATTCACACGACCTTCCAAGAGCACCAGTTCAAAACCCCTAAACTCTGGCTCATTGAACTTCAAAAATTTCGTGTATTCGACATCATCATCACAGGTCTAAAAACGGGGCAAGGCCCCTTTGAGTATTCTTTATTTATTTCTCAATTCACTCTGAGTACCCTGTCGGAGTCCGAGATCCGATCGATCCTTCTCATTGAAATCAGCCATCTCAAACTCAATCATTTAAGGAATCGACTGACTTTGGCAGCAGCACTCATTTCAAATAGCCTCATTTTTTCGATCCTGGCTTCACTGACGATCAGCAAAATTTTTCCCAATTATGAAGGAAGCGAATTTATAGGAACCACCCTTGGATTCTTTTTCTTTGTTTTCTCAGTTCGATGGATTGCGATCCAAAGGCAAACGCAAGAATTCGAAGGAGATGTCTTTGCGCTCGATCATCTCAATCTAGACTATGAAGCCTTCTCGATGGCCTTACGAAAGCTGGACTACGAGTCCATCAAGCAAACGCACCCAGAGCATGTCGAAAATCTCCCACTCATGGGCTTTCCAGACACCGAGCGTCGGCTTTTCCTACTGAGTAACTACCTGACACAAAAGGCCTTAAAACGGCAGCCGCCTGAGGCAGAGAAAAAGGCAGCTTAGCCTTCATCGCACAAACTCATTTCAAAACTGAGAGAGATCCCTTAAACTGATCAAGTGGGTTTGCTGCCTCATATCAACTCACATTGAGGGGTTTCTGATGCTTTTTAAATTAATCAGTTTAATCGCAGTACTGACTTTCAGCACTGAGGCCCATGCCGAAAAAAAGCCTGAACGGGCACAAAAGACCTCTACAGACTCAAGCGGAATTAAGACCTCTCGCTCTAAAAAATCTCAAAATCAGCCATTTCGAGGAAACCGCTCACCCGCAGTGCTTCCGCCCACTCAAGCCGAGTTAAAATCACAAACAGCCCAATGAAGCTGTCCTCAGCGGGGGACCGCTACCAGATCTGACGGCACGGCTACCGTCGGCGGCCCTAAGGCTGGGCCATTTGCCTCAGGAGAGGTTGGATCGACGGGCAGGGAAGACAACAACGAATCAGGGCTAGAACTTTCGTCTAATGCCGGCGCTGCGCCACTTGCTCCTGGCGAGCCACTTGGCAGGGGACTGGGTGAACCCTTTACTTCAGGAGTTGAACTTGGTATCGCACTCGGCTCAGAATTTGGCACATCCGAACGATTCCATTCATCGCCTAGGATAGAAGACTGAGCCAAAAATTGAGCCGGAGTCTCAGCCTCGAAGTGATACTTCTCAAGGATACCTGCAAACCCCTCTGCTTTTCTCCAAAGACCAAACGGATTCGTCGGCTGCACAAGCAACGAGGTTCCCTCGGGAGTTAAATCTAACTTACGAAAAAAGACTCGCGGAGAGATCTTTTGGTAACGCATCACCGCCCACCGCAAATAGCGCGAATCATGAAATTCAGCCGCAAAACTTTGAGCCAGGGGAGTCAGAATAGAAAAGGCATCTAAAACCGTCTTATGTTGGACATCCAAAAAATCGTCCGACTTGAGATCAGTCTCCAATTTAAGAATTTTTCCGTAAAAACACCAATGGTAAAAGACCGGATCTTTTTTCACCAATTCAAGCACACCCTGTGTCCACTCATTCCGATCTTTAACAAGAGCCTTGAGCTTAATTAGATCCCGGTCGCATTCCTTTGAAAAATTGACTTCCTTGGGCGCTGATTTCTCCGTGAAGAGTGCAGAAATATCGCTCAAATCCGTTCCTCTAGGATGAACGACTCGAGTGAAAGCAGGTGGATCAGGAGGCTGTTTCGGCGTGAGATCGGTCGTAGAACAAGCGACAGGGCCTACGCCTAAGGCCAGGGAACTTCCCATGACCCAGCGCACCACTGACCGATTATAAAAACGCGTTCGCCACATTCTAGGTCCCCTTGAATCTTATCATCGGATAGACTGCTTAAATTCATGAGATCTAAAGTAACGGTGGTTTTACTTCGTCCACTCATTTCCTGATTTTGAAATTTTTTCAGAGAACATTACTGAACACCTTACCTGCGTACCCGGGGACCGTAATAGTCACATCTTGATTCACAAGCCCATTTGGAATGGTGCAGGTCATCCGATCTCCAGAATCGAAAAGACTGATCCCCGTACAAGAAGCGCCTCCGC